>CAVSWV010000001.1:0-113194 GCA_963731775.1 uncultured archaeon
CGCGCGGCGGTTTCTCGAGGCACTCACCCGCCGCCTGCAAGTCGACGCCTCGGTCGCGATGGCGGCGTATGAGGACAGCTTCTACTATCTCTGGAAAGAACGACGGCTTCCGGTGAACGTCGATCCGCTCGATCCAAAACTCGAAAATCCGATCGAGCGCAAGCGTGTGCCCCGCGTTTTCGAAGAAGGATTGGGTAAGTTGATCGGCTACGTCCTTCCGCTGCGCCGGATCGCAACCAGACACGGCATGCCCCGCTGGACGAGCCAACCCTGGTTTCTCACGTCGGAACATATGTTTCTCATCCCGGGTGATTCGCCGATCGGATACCGTCTGCCGCTCGAGTCTCTTCCCTGGACCAAGCCGGAAGATGTTCTGTATTCCTTCGACCCCGATCCGTTTGCGAAGCGGGACAAGCTTCCCGAAAGGCCGGCGCGCAAACCGGACCTTTTCACCGCGTCGCCAGTGATGGACGATTGGCAACCGGCATCGGAACGCGCGAAACCGCCGGAGAAAGGTGAGTCTGCGGCATGGGTTGCACGGCCAGCACTCTGCATGCAGCCGCGGGACGGCAAGCTGTTCGTCTTCATGCCGCCGGTGGAGTATGTTGCCGACTATTTGGATCTCGTGGCGGCGATCGAAGACACAGCGGCTCATCTCAGCATGCCGGTGATGCTGGAAGGCTACGGACTGCCCTTTCGATCCGCGAATCCAAGTGCTCAAGGTGACCCCGGATCCGGGCGTGATCGAAGTGAACATTCATCCGGCCGAATCCTGGGACGAACTCGTGCGAACCACCGAGGCGATCTACGCTCTTGCGCGCGAGACCCGCCTGGGCACGGAGAAATTCATGCTGGACGGACAGCACTCCGGCACCGGAGGGGGCAACCACATCGTGATCGGCGGCCCTACTCCGGCGGACAGCGCCTTTTTACGCCGTCCCGATCTATTGCGAAGCCTGGTCGGTTACTGGCACAACCATCCTTCGCTGTCGTACCTGTTCTCGGGCATGTTTATCGGACCCACCAGCCAGCATCCCCGTGTGGATGAGGCGCGTACCGATTCCATCTACGAGCTGGAAATTGCGTTCGACCAGATTCCGGACAAGGGTTCTCCCGGCGTCTCGCCGTGGCTGGTCGATCGCGTCTTCCGGCATCTTCTAACCGATATGTCCGGCAATACGCACCGTGCCGAGTTCTGCATCGACAAGCTCTATTCGCCCGACGCTTCCGAATCGCGGCTTGGCCTGGTGGAATTGCGGGCATTCGAAATGCCTCCACACGCACGCATGAGTCTCACCCAACAACTGCTCGTGCGGGCGCTGATCGCGCATTTCTGGCAAACTCCTTACCGGCGCAAGCTCGTGTGGTGGGGAACCACGCTGCATGACCGCTTCATGCTCCCGCACTTCGTTCAACTCGACTGGGAAGATGTGATGGCAGATCTGCGCGAAGCCGGCTACGCGTTTCAGAGTGAATGGTTCGCGCCGCACTTCGAGTTTCGATTTCCAGTGATCGGTTCGGTGACCAGGCGCGGCATACGCGTGGAGTTGCGGCACGCCCTGGAGCCGTGGCACGTGTTGGGAGAAGAAGCCTCCGGCGGCCTCACCGTACGCAATGTGGACTCGTCCGTGGAGCGATTGCAGGTGAAGGTGTCGGGAATGATCGATTCGCGCTTCACGGTTTTGTGCAATGGCCGTCCGGTACCGCTGCACTCCACGGGCGAGGAGGGCGAATTCGTGGCTGGCGTGCGTTACCGCGCATGGCAGCCGGCATCGTGCCTGCATCCAAACATCCCGGTGCACACGCCCCTGGTGTTTGATATCGTAGACACATGGTCGGGACGTTCGATCGGGGGTTGCACGTATCATGTCACCCATCCTGGCGGACTAGCCCACGCGCAGTTTCCCGTTAATGCCTTCGAGGCGGAGAGTCGGCGTCTGGCCCGGTTCAGCGATATCGGGCATACACCGGGAATCATGGCGATCCCAGGCGAAGAGCGCAATCCCGCGTTCCCGTTGACATTGGATTTGCGGCGGACGCCGTGAGATCCCCTCACGAAGTTCGGCAAGCCCTTCCCGCTGAGCGCGAATGAACATTTCCGCAGACACTATGAACGGGCCACTCCTGAGCACCGGCTATCCCCAGACCGCCGGGGTTTACGACGAGATGTCCGCCGCGCCCGGCGTTCTTCGCCCCCACTGGGACATATTCATCAATTCGTTGTCGGCACTGGGCGCGCAAGAATTGCGCCGCCGCTGGCAAACGGCAAGGCAGCGAATTCGGGAAAACGGCGTCACGTACAATGTCTATGGCGATCCGTTGGGAATGGATCGGCCGTGGAATCTGGATGCCATTCCCCTGATGATCCCGCCGTCGGAATGGAGCCAGCTGGAGGCAGGCTTGATCCAGCGCGCTCGGCTGCTGAACCTCATTCTGGCCGATCTGTACGGCCCGCAACAGTTGCTTCGCGGGGGCCAAATTCCGCCGGCTCTGGTATTCGCGAACCCGGGCTTCTGGCGGCCGTGTCATGGGGTGACTGTATCGGGTAACACGTACTTGCACTTGCTCGCGGTGGACCTGGCGCGCGGGCCGGATGGCGAATGGTGGGTAATTTCCGACCGCACGCAGGCACCTTCCGGCGCGGGCTATTCGCTCGAGAATCGCATCGTTATGGCGGAAACCTTTCCTGACTTGTTCCGTGAGTTCCAGGTCAAGCGGCTCGCTTCATTTTTCCGTTCCTTTCGCGAAACGTTGCTCCGTCTTTCGCCCAGGACCCGCGACAATCCGCGCGTTGTCCTGCTCACTCCCGGACCATTCAACGAGACCTACTTCGAACATTCCTACCTCGCGCGTTATCTCGGCTTCACGTTGGTTCAGGGCGGCGATCTTACGGTGCGCGATAGCCGCGTATTTCTCAAAAGGCTCGAAGGACTCAAGCAGGTGGATGTAATTCTTCGGCGATTGGACGACAGCTTCTGCGACCCAATCGAATTGCGCTCCGACTCCTATCTTGGCGTGGCCGGGCTGGTGGAAGCGGTGCGAGCAGGCAACGTCACGGTGGCCAATGCGCTGGGTAGCGGCCTGATCGAAACGTCAGCCTTCATGCCATTTTTCCCCGGCCTTTGCCGGCGAATGCTGGGAGAGGATCTGAAGCTCCCGGCGGCCGCGACGTGGTGGTGCGGACAGCCGCGCGCGCTCCGCTACGTGCTCGATAATCTGGATCATCTGGTTATCAAGCCCGCGTTTCCCTCCAAGGGCATGGAACCTGTTTTTGGCGGAAAGCTTTCCGCTGACGGTCGTTCGCGGCTGATCGAGCGAATAAAAGGAACCCACACGAATTTGCCGGACAGGAGTTGTTGAGTTTGTCCACGGCACCCGTCTGGTCGGAAGAAAATGGTCTCACCCCTAGACGCGTTGTTCTGCGCGTGTATCTGGCGGCGGAGGGCGATTCGTGGAGCGTAATTCCCGGTGGCTTGGCGCGCGCTTCCTCATCGATCGACACGCCGGTCGTCTCGATGCAGCGTGGCGGCGGGAGTAAGGACACATGGGTTCTCTCGGACGGCCCCGTGGACACCTTCAGTTTGCAGACTCCGCGTGACGTCCCGGTGACCTTAGTTCGCGGGTCTGTCAGCGACCTGCCCAGCCGCGCCGCAGACCACCTCTTCTGGCTCGGTCGCTACGCCGAACGCAGCGAGCATCTGGCCCGCGTACTTCGATGCATTCTGATCCGTCTGACTGGAGAGTCGGGAGCGGCGGCCGAGTCTGAATGGGAATCTCTTACTACGATGTACGATTGCTTGCAGTCTCCCCACGCGCGGCTTTCGAAGGACGAACCCGAACCTCATCCCGATCAGCAGCGTGCTTTGGAAAAAGAGATTCTCTCTCGAATTTTTGAAGAACAGCGTGGCGATAGCCTCACCGCGATTCTAAATCGGGCTGTACGTTCCGCGGCACAGGTGCGGGACCGGCTTTCGAGCGATCTGCTTCGGATTGTGAACCAGTTTAGCTCCGTTTCCCGTGCCGCTGACAATTCTGCATGGGGATATGTCTCGGTGGGAGATGCGCTAACCGTGCTGAATGGCTGCATCGGAATCCTTGCCGCTCTGCGCGGAATCGAAGTTGAGAATATGACGCGAGGTCCCGGCTGGCATTTTCTCAGCATCGGGAGACGCATTGAGCGCTCCATCCATCTGGTGGAGCTTTTCCGCAAGATCATTGTGCCGCTGAGCCTCCAGACATGGCCCGCGCTGGAGATGCTGCTTGAGGTGACCGACAATTCGATTGCTTACCGGTCGCGATACTTCACCATTCTGCAACCCGCGCCCGTGCTCGATCTTCTGATGAACGAAGAAGTGAATCCGAGATCCCTTGCCTTTCAGGCAAAAGATCTCTTCGAGCATTGCCGTAGTTTGTCCCGAATGCCAGCCGGGGCCGGATGGCCGTTTAGCAAACAAAAATGTCTGGAAGATGCGGCACTAGACCTATTTCATTCGGATGTTCGCGTGCTTTGCGAACCGGGAGCGTCAGGCTTTCGCGAACGGCTGGATGCACTCCTCGAAGAATTGGAGGAAGCTTTGCCGTCCTTGTCGAATGCCGTCACCCATTCTTACTTCAGTCATGCCGAGACGGAGCGGATCGCATGATCTATCGAGTGCGGCACAGAACCACGTACGACTACGAGGACCCGGTGTCTGTGTCGCATCATTTGGTGCGCCTCACTCCTCGCAATCTCCCGGGACAGGTGTGCCATAAAACTCAGATATCCGTGCTGCCTGCGCCTCATATCACCACCACTCACAAGGACTATTTTGGCAATACCCAGATGTTCTTCACCCTGGAAGAACCGCATGACGGCCTGATCGTCGAGGCGAGCAGCGAATTGGAAGTGCACAGTATCGAGCGGCCGGATTTCTCCGGATCTCCCCCATGGGAGAGTGTTGTGGAGTCGTTGGTCAGCGACCATACGGAGGAGGGCCTGGACGCATACCAGTTTGTCTTCGGTTCGCAGCGCGTCACTGCCAGTCGCGAATTCGCCGACTACGCGCGCGACGCGTTTCCTGCAGGTCGTCCATTGCTGGAGGCGATTCTCGATCTCATGCGAAAAATACACCGGGATTTCCGATTCGACACCAAGGCTACCGAGGTCACCACTCCAGTCCAGGCGTTCTTCCAAAAGCGCCGCGGCGTATGCCAGGACTTCGCTCATTTGCAGATTGCTTGCATACGATCGCTGGGCCTGCCGGCCCGTTATATCAGCGGCTATCTGCGAACGCTGCCACCGCCTGGCCGGCCGCGTTCGGTGGGCGCCGATGCGTCACATGCATGGTGTTCGGTGTGGTGTCCAGGCGCCGGATGGGTCGATTTCGACCCCACGAACAATTGCATTCCCACGGACGGTCACATTACGGTCGCATGGGGGCGCGATTATAGCGACGTCAGTCCCATCCATGGTGTTCTGCTGGGTGGTGCGAGGCACACGCTGAGATGTCGGAGTAGATGTGGTGCCGATCCAATAGAGTTGAGGATTGAGCATCGGGAAACTATTTGATCGCAGTATCTCGTCTTTCATCCGAAGTGACTGGAAAACATTGAAATGGGAATGGGAACCCTTTAACTCACTTAGTGTGAGCAACAGCAACCTAAGCGGGGCGGGTCGCGTACTGAATCGCGGGATCATCACGCAGCGGCACGAAATCGTCGGCAAGATCGGCGAAAGCAGCAGTGGCGACAAGCCCCAGCACGAATACAATTGCAGTACGGCGGTTGACGTAACTCACCAGACTACCTCACTGGCGATCACGTGCTCTAATCGGCTGCTCGATACTAAGGCTGGTTGGGGTCTCAGGCGCAAATCCTTACCACGCAGCGCCCGGTAGGCGCGACGATCAATGATCTGAAACGTGTGCCGATTGCGAAAGCGCAGCAGCGTTGAGGCCATTGACACGTGCGTGGCTGGCTCGCCTTGGGAGAAGAGTGTTTGCTTCTTACGGAATTCGATCGGTCTCTTTGATACACCGGAAGAATTGAGAAAGGAAAATACTCGGTCCCAACTCCGGTCGAGTTTCGATTCGACGCGGCATTCTTCGGAGGTTAGAGCCAGCAAAAATCGTGGCCGACAGACGCTGAAATCGACCATACTCACGAATCGTCTCACAGTTCTGTGCCAGTGTTCAAAATTGGACAGTAGGCATTTCTGTTGCTTTCTGTTGCTTATTGGACAGACATAATCCCAGCATACGTCTATAAGCTTCTGAGAAGAGTTGACCGTCGCGGAGGCTGCCAGTTGAGACCTACTTACGATTCGGATGAACCTTATGAAGCCGCCATCGTTGAGACCGCCGATCAGGCTTGTGGTGCGTAGTATCGGCTCCGCGAACGAGTCTTGCACGAGCGCATGAGCAGCTGCCTCGCTGCGTGCGTGTGGCGTCATCGTTTCTAGGCGCCGCTTGCCTCTGACTTTGCCGCCTTTCCTTCCCATCTCTGCCATGACTTTGGACGCCTTATTTTTGGTGTCCCATACGTGACATTGCGGAGTGCCCAAAGCTCCAGCCAAGGAACACATAGATCAGCAGCAAGCCCAGCAGTTGAAACAGGCCCTAGTAACGGGTACTGCCCGGACCATTTGGGAGTACATACCAAGGAAGAATACATGTTCGGAAAGCGTGTCCAGAAGGCGAAGCCTGTACAGCATTGATTCCGTGGTAATGGCAGCATGAGGCATGTCCAATGACATGGAAAAAAATAACGAGATGTCGACCATTTCCCTGGTCAACCTTATTCGGGTTTCCTCATTCGCCAGTGCGTCCTTTTTCTGGTGATTTGCATAGTTTCGGTTTCATTCGCAAACGCGCGAGCCCCAGCTCAATACAGCAGGCTTCGAACAGCGACATAACGAGCAAGACCTACACATCGTTTACGGCGATTTTCGCCTCTCCTACAACCAGTGGCAACGCCGTCGTTATTGGCATCACGTACGGAAACGCAAATCCGATAATCACCACCACAGATACTCAGGGAGACATATTTCTTCCGGCGATCCAAACCTGGGATTCCAGGCATGATCAAGGAAGCGCCATTTTGTACGCCGTGAATATCGTCGGGGGCGCGACGAAGGTCACTGTGCAATTCAGCAGTCCGGTGGCGTATCTTGCCCTCGCCGTTCATGAATACAGCGGAATCGCCGGTCTCAACGTCGTGGCCGGACAAATTGGACGGGCCAGCAGCCACCTTCGAGTGGCGCGGCGACGAGCACGACGAACAACGACTTGATCTTTGGCACAGGCGTGGAAGACGCGATCGGTCACGGCGACACCTTCACGCCAGGTGCGGGATTCACCGAACGTGTGGCGCTCGGAAACGGCGCCGCATACGCAGACGAAGACCTGCTGCAGGATTCAGCAGGCCTTATCGCCGCCACGTGGACGTTATCGCCCGCAAGCGATTGGATTGCAGCGATGGCGGCATTCAAGCCTGCCGGAACGATAGGAAACCCGGTGCCAATGATTACCAGCGAATCGCCGGCGTCGGGACCGCCGGGCACGACGGTCACGATCATGGGGACGAACTTCGGAGCGACGCAAGGAACCAGCACGGTGAGCTTCAACGGCACGGCAGCCACGCCGACGAGTTGGAGCGCGACGAGTATTGTGGCGCCGGTTCCGACGGGAGCGACGACAGGAAATGTGGTCGTGACGGTCGGCGGCCAAGCCAGCAATGGCGTCAGCTTCACGGTTACGATCCCGGCTCCGAGCATCACCAGCCTGTCGCCGACATCGGGTCCGGCGGGCACTCCGTCACAATCAGCGGGACAAACTTTGGAGCCACGCAAGGAACCAGCACGGTGAGCTTCAACGGGACGGCGGCGACGCCGACGAGTTGGAGCGCGACGAGCATTGTGGCGCCGGTACCGACGGGAGCGACGACAGGAAATGTGGTCGTGACGGTCGGCGGCCAAGCCAGCAATGGCGTCAGCTTCACGGTGACTGTCCCGGCTCCGAGCATCACCAGCTTGTCTCCGACATCGGGTCCGGCGGGCACTTCGGTGACGATCAGCGGGACGAACTTTGGCGCGACGCAAGGAACCAGCACGGTGAGCTTCAACGGCACGGCAGCCACGCCGACGAGTTGGAGTGCGACGAGCATTGTGGCGCCGGTACCGACGGGAGCGACGACAGGCAATGTGGTCGTGACGGTGGGCGGCCAGGCCAGCACTGGCATCAGCTTTCACGGTGAGCACAGGCGGCGGTGGCGGAATTCCGTCGAGTCTCGGCTGGTATCAGGTTCCCAATACGGCGATCAGTTCGATCTGTCCGACGTATCCGGAGATTCAGGCGATCGAAGGTTGCACAGCGGTCATGGCCGACTGGAGCGGCGCTCTGTTTGATACCAAGCGAAACCGCCTGATCATCCATGGCGGCGGTCACAACGGCTAGTATGGCAACGAGATCTACGCCATCGATTTCAACGCCAACCCCATCGCCCCGGTGCTGGTGAACGATGCTTCGCACGGATCGGCCATCTCCAATGTCGGCAGCTGCCCGGAAACTTTCAACGATGGCACGCCCAACGCGCGGCACACCTACAATGGGCTGTGGTATTTGCCCACGCAGGACACTTACTTCCTGTACGGCGCGGGCTTGTCGCCCTGCGGCAATTTCAGCGACGGCCAGTGGCAGTTCAATCCCAATACGCTCAGCTGGTCGCAGCAGACTCCCGTCGAATCACCCGAACTCGGCGCAAAACGGCAGCATTCCGCAGTTCGCCTATGACTCGGTGACCGACTCGATTTACGAGGTGGAGGCCAACACCGGCATTTTCTGGCAATACATTCCGGCGACGCAATACCTGGAACGGATTTAGCCACGCTGCCGGCCCCATGCCGCACCGACAACAGCACGACCGTGATTGATCCGGGACGGCGGCTCTACCTGTGCGTGGCAGCGGGACGTTTAACACGGTCAGCCTCAACTCTCCTTATACGGCTACGAACGTCAGTGCCGCCTCAGGTTGTTCGGCCCTGGTCAGCGCTAAATCGCCCGGCTTCACCTACGATCCCGTGCAGAAGCTGGAAGTCGGCTGGGTGGGCGGCAACACGGCGTACACCTACAATCCGGACACCAACGCTTGCACCGCTATCACGCAGTACACGGGCGGTCCGACTTCGATGCAGGCCAACGGAACCTTCGGCCGCTTCCAGTATTCCCCAGCGCTGGGCGTCTTCGTAGTCATCAACGACATTTCGTCCAACGCCTACTCTCTGCGCCTCACTTCATCGACGAGCGGCCCGAATATCTCCGGCGTGACGACTAACTCCATCACGACGAGCGGCGCAGTGATCACTTGGACGACCGATGTTTCCGCAACGTCACAGGTGGAGTACGGCACGACCACGTCCTATGGGGCGCTCACGACGCTGAATTCAACTCTGGTTACCAGCCACTCCGTGACCCTGAGCGGCCTCGCTTCCGGTACGCTTTGTCACTACCGGGTGCATTCCCAGGACGCCAGCGGAGTGGAATCGATCAGCACAGACTTCGCCTTCGTTACCAACAGCACCACCGATATCACGCCTCCCACGGTCACCATGACTGCACCTACGAATGGTTCGACCGTATCAGGCACGATTACGGTGAGCGCGAACGCGACGGACAACGTCAGCGTCGCACAGGTGCAATTCCTGCTCGATGGCGCCAACCTCGGCTCTGCAGTGACAACCAGTCCTTTTTCCATCTCGTGGGATACGACCACCGCAACCAATGGTTCACATACACTTTCAGCCGAGGCCTGGGATCCGTCCAACAACGTCGGCACGGCCACGGCCGTGAACGTAACGGTTTCCAGCACGGGCGTTTCGCCGCTGCAGGATTTCCAGAATCGCTGTGCGGCAACGGGCGTGATCGTCTGCCAGGGATTCGACGATGCTTCGGTATTCACCCCCGCAGTCTGGCCGGCCTCGGGACCCTATGTCTCCGATCTGAACACCTATCCCACGCAGGACACGACGGTCTCCGCTTCCGGCGGCGGCTCGATGATGTTCACGGTTCCCGGCATGGAAGACTCAAATGCGGGCTATTGGCGGCAACTCTTCACCTCCAGCGCTATCGGACGGGCCCACCCAGGCCCAGGCTTATGAGGCCGGGTTCGACCTTCTACGTGCAGTTCCGGCAACGCTTCTCCCCGGAATTCCTGAGCAACGTGTGGCCGCAGATCGGCGGCGGTACCACCTATTGGAAGCAGGAGATCTTCTCCAACGATCAGTCCACCTGCGGCAACGAAGAGCTGACCACGGTCAACGACAACGACAACGGTTACCCGGTCATGTATAGCCAGTGCGGCCAAGACATATTCCAGACATCGATAGGGAATGGCGATTACCTGAACGAGCAAGCCGCCACACCTACGGCTGTCAGCTACAACTGTCACTATCAGAGCTGCGAATAATGTAGCTGGCTCATGTTTCATGTATCCGGCCAACACCTGGGTGACCTTCTATTACAAAGTGACCATCGGGCAGTGGGGACAGCCCAACAGCACGATTCAAGCCTGGGTAGCGGTGGGCGGGCAGCCATATCAGGAATGGGTCAACATGCCCAATCACACGCTGAACCAGGACCCCGGCCTGCCGGGCTACGACATGGTCACGCTGCTGCCCTACATGACCAGCCGCAGATGGAACCATCAGCGCCGGGCCGACGGCTTACACCTGGTACGACGAACTGATCGTCTCCACGCAGCCGATCACTGCTCCGAATAATTAATCCGCCCGGGCCGATAAGGACGCAAGCGGCCCGGGCACGTTCACTTGACTGGCTAGCCTTGATTCTTTGATTTAATGTGCGGAAATCAAAGCGGTCGAAAACGCTCGCATCTTTCATAAGAATCAGCCCGCGTACAAACTCGTTGGCTCTCCGTTTTCCACGTCGATGGAAAATGCTCTACCCCAATTTCGACTGCAGAATCGCATTCCCATGCCCCGAACACTATGCTTATGATTCTACCATTCGCTCTGCCTTATCCTCGATGTTGTCGCTGAGGTCCCTCTCCCCACGTCCCAGGCTTCTGGCATTCACTTAGGCGCTCATTCCGATGCCAATAAGAAAATGCGCACGCCTGGTGGCTTTTAAGTTGACAAGATACAAATGAAACTTTACGGTCTCAACTTGGTTTACGTTTTCGAGTTGCTGGTTTCGTTTTTCAAAGCCATGCTTTCATACTCATACATTGTTTCCGGCTCCTGAATCGGCCCTCTCACTAGGCCCCTAAACGGAAGTTGGGTGTTACGAAAGTGGGAGATTGCACCTTGAGGACGTCTCCGCCTCGCGGTACTGGTCTATGCCACAGCCCAATTCAATCCGTCGGGGCCCCCTCTTTTCGTCGCTGGACCAGTGCGCAGATCTTCGCCATTTTCCTATTCATTTTTATTCTTTTTTGTACCGTTGAGGTTCAAGCCGCCAACCACGTTCAACAGGCCTCGAATAGCGATATATCCCGCGCTTCCGGCGCCGACCTTGCGCGGCGCCAATCCTTACCTGGCGTTCGCCCGGGCGCTGGAGCTGTTCTATCATCCGCCGCGCTACGCGCCCGGCATCCACTCGACGGCGGTCATCCACGACACCGCCCGCATCGGTCCGCGCACGCATATCGGCGCCTACGTGGTGGTCGATGAAGACGTCGAGATCGGCGAAGGCTGCGTGCTGCTGCCGCACGTGGTCATCTATCGCGGGGCGCGGATCGGCAAGAACTTCTTCGCGCACGCGCATGCGGTGGTGCGCGAATACTGCCGGCTGGGCGACAACGTCATGCTCCAAAATGGGGCGGTGGTCGGTGGCGACGGCTTCGGATTTGCCAAGGATAATCAGGGCGCGTGGCGGATAAGATCGCAATCCGGCCCGGCGGTGCTGGAGGACGGCGTCGAGCTCCAGGCCAACGCCTGCGTGGACCGCGCCAGCGTGGGCGAGACTCGCGTCAAGTGCGGGGCCAAGATCGACAACCTGGTGCAGGTGGTCTTCTGACATCGCGTATGATCCCGTCTCGAACTCGCTCTACCTTGTTACTTACAATGAGCCGAAACTGTTCAACATCGAAGATGTAGGATCGTCCTCAGTCGGGGGCTTCGACTATGCAACCTGGGAATTCGACTGGGGCACCGTAATTCAGACCATCGTCAATGATGGGCCAATCAACTCGACCGTGATGGCTGTCAGCGCCGCGACTGGCGGGGTGAAGTGGACGTACTCAATTCTAAACGAGCCGTACCGCGGTGGGCTGACGGTTAGCGCCGGTGCTCGTTTATGTCTCTCTTCTTAATGGGACTCTACTGATGCTCAATCAGACAGCGGCTGGTACATCAGTTCAAAGAACATAGGCGGTGAGCTGCTGATTCAGCCCTCGATCGCTCAAGATGTCTCGGGTAACACCGCAATCTTTCTTACCGACACGGGTTCGTCTAGGTGGGGACCAGTCTTTTCAGGATTTGTCGATGCGCTTACTTTGGTCAAGACGCCGGCGGGACCGTCTCAATCACTTCCTTACTTAGAGGGTGCCGCTGCTGGCTCGCTATCGGTCGCGGGCGCTTTACTGATCTATCGGTTGCTCAGCCGAAAAACACACTAATAAGGAACCTTTCGGGTCGGTGATTGAATCGGTGGGTAGGTTTGCAAAAGGACATCGTCTTTGAGGGCATTCTCGCCACGCTCGTAAGCACGCTGTTCCTCGTCATGACATACGTAGAGATACCGTTCTATCCTCAGGAGATTGAAGTGGAGCAGATCGTAGTTGTAGCCCTTGCCGGAAGCTTGGTCCTATTGGCAGTTGGGTTGCTCTATGGACGCAATACTGAAAGACACGAAATGAGTTCAGCGCCGTAGACTTCGGTGAAGGTCTTGCGGCAGAAACCAACTCTCGCCTTTCGTTGATTCGCCCGTCAGGCGGCGGCGGGTTGGGTCTTCATCCGCCAAAGGCTAATGAAGCCGATGAGAGCTCCCAATAGGGCAACTCCTATGAAGACCGCTTCCACCACCGGAGGCATGTCATTCAGTACCGATGTTGGATCAGATGAAGAGGTGGTATGATGTTCTCTGCAATCCACTCTGAAGCTATCGGCGCGCCGTAGCCCTGGGCCAGGGCGCTACCTCCGACAAATCCGATTGCCGCCATCAGACCGGTGGCTCCCAGGACTCCAATCTCGAAGATCAAGAGGTGGAGCCAGGCTAGGCCCCTGCTTACCGCTGTCCTTCCTGTGAGCTTGCCTCTGAAGTAGTACATTGTACCCCAGAAGAGCATCCCGAAGACTCCTACGGAAACGAACACGAGCCACGCTACCAGTACCCAAGTTCCAGGCCAGTTGATGTCCATGGTCGCCTTGCATCCAAAGAGTCCAGGCGGAGTAGCGATGCAAAGGGACGGGTCGAGGATTGGAACTGTGAAGATAAAGGCCAGGAAGCCATTGAGGGCCGTCGCCATGAAGAACTTCTTGGCAACGTCATCAGAATTCATGAATTTACCCCCCGGCCGCAGTTAATTGAAGTGGATACCGTGGGGGTGCGTCGCAACACGCACTGCTCCGCATGAGTCGATAAAAGCATTGCCTCGTGGAGAGGAAGGCTTCGAAGGATCACGTACGTTGGTCGATCTTAAGGTGAATTTGGTTTCGGCTTGGGCTTTCGAATGAGCACGGCCGCAAGCACTGAAAGCACTATTGCGGCGTACAATGCGATGGCTAGGTACGGCGCAAAGTGCCATTCGAAAGCATGCTCGGAGGCCAGGTTTGGATTCTCACCTGAGATTTGCAGACCCCATTGCGGGAATACAGTGGATGTTAAGGGATTTGACGCGGTAAAAGTCTTGTAGTTCCAAAGCTCGGAATTGATGTACCACGTCCCCCCCTGATTCTCCCACTGCTGTTCAACATTCACCGAGGCTGTGATATTCCCTAGGGCTGGACTTGCCCCTAAGAGGTTCATGGCGTAAGTCGCATTCACGAAGCCAGACGGGAGGGTCACCATGCTTAGCTTGGAGATCTTTGCATCGAAGACAGTGGTGTGGCCAATCGACGCCGAATACAGGATTCGTATGCTCCCTTGACCTGTATACACACCGCCCAACCCTTCCGTTGTGCCAATCCAGTTGTCTATCGAGGACGAAGTGTAGAAGTTCGCAAGAGACTCCACTTGTCTGTCATTGAACGCTTGGACGAAGAGGTTTATCTGTGCCAAAACGGCCGAATTATTGCCCGTCGACGCCGAACCCGCTGTAGATGACGTGGCGGAAGAAGACGAACTTGTCGAGGTAGTTGTAGGCGAGGTAGTGGTTGTCGTCTGGCTGCCTGTGCTCGTTGAGGAC
Source organism: uncultured archaeon (assembly GCA_963731775.1). GTDB lineage: Archaea > Thermoproteota > Nitrososphaeria > Nitrososphaerales > Gagatemarchaeaceae > DATJAJ01. The sequence goes on from CAVSWV010000001.1 coordinate 14,341, forward strand.
CGGGTCGCAAGGAACACTCCGGCTCCCGCAGCAACGATGATGATAACGACGACAATCGCGATGACCGCTGTAGAAATCCCCTGACGCTGAAGCCGCATTCATCACTACCTGCCTTCAACCTAGTATTTTAGTTCTCCCTCATTGGCGCAAAGTTGGATTTGCACTTTCTCGCCCCAATTGTTTCGAGCTCACGAGTCTGTCGTTGAACCGTCTCGAAAGTAATGAAGATAGGGTTTCGTTGGTCACCCCAAAGAGGGGCTCATCTGAGGTAAAACAGACCTATTAATCTGGGGAGCTACACCGTCTCGATGGACAGGCGCTTCATCGCGGTAGCCGCTGTCGCGCTGCTGGTCGTTCTTGCGGTGGTGGCGATTGCATTTCTCGCCTCAAAGCCCCCGGCCCGCACCGAATCGTCGACCACACAGGTCATATTGGGAACAGGAATGAAGTCTCAAGCCGGGTCACTTTCTGGGTTGCAACTGGGGCTTTCAATCAACGCAACCAATATCAGAAGCGGCCAATCTCTCCTGGTCGACGTTTATGAGGTGAATCCAACTAGCTCCCTCGTTAACCTCTCCGCAGCGTCCGCGTGGTTGACAAGGAATCTCGGAATCGGGATCTCCCCGTGCACGTTTGAGAATGAACCAATCAGCTTCGATGTTCTTAGAGGTGCCTACGGTCCGACCAACGTAACCGGCGGAATCCCGCTCCAATTGGACAACTACTCTGTGCTTTACCATTGCCCGCCTAGTTGGACAGCTAGATACTGGGCTTACGAGCCCAACAGCAATACCACAGTTCTCAACGGCTGCCAGACTATTCATTGCTCCAGCTCGGGACTCATTTTCGATAACGGCCAGACTATTACAATTGACGGAACCTTTACGACAGGATCACCAGTACTCTTCCAGACGTTCACCCCAGGAGTATACACAATAGTGGCAGGGGACGAATGGGGTGCCGCTATTCTACTTCAATTCACGGTCAGGAGCTAGACGGCCCCCCAGCAGAACCAGCCGACGAAATGTGAGATATGACAAGAGGCCGTTGGCGAGGACTAACGCCAGTGCGATGGGCAGCTGATAGTCAGCCAGGAAGACTAGTACGGCGCTCACCTGGAGGGTATTGGCGCCTAGGAAGTAGAGAAGCGAGGCCAATAGGGGAACATTGCATGCGCAGCTAGCAACCGTCAGACCCGCTGCAAAGGTCACCGCACTCCCTGAAAGGCCTGCAGCGATGAGATAGGTTCTGATCGCCGAGACAATCAGATTCACGCTGAGAGCGGCCTCGACGGAGGAGCTCAGAATCAGCAGCACCACCAATGGGAAGGGGAGAGTTGAAGAATACAGGCCGAGATTCATCCTTTCGATTGAGTAATAGAACAAGGCCGAGTAGCCGGAGAAGGAAACGCCCGTCGCCAGAAGAACCAATTTCGGTGAGAAACCGTCCGTTGTCGAGGGTCGCTTCAAGATTGCGCAAGCCGTTGACGGATTCCTAGTCTTAAGTGTCGTTTGTGCGAAACACACCGAGAGGACCGAGCGAGAGTCCGTCATTTCAGTCTCGCCATGGTGCGGATACCAGGAGAACGCACCGCTACGCTCTTAACAGCATCGACGCATGGCCTGAAGCAATTGAGCACACGCCCCACTAGGCAAGGTGGTCCGAGAAAACCGTGGCGAGAGATACTCGCCATTGTTCTTGTCTTACTTGTTATCGTCGGAGCATATGAAGTCTATCCACGGCCGGAGTTTACCACGCACATTGTCACCTGCGGGGTCTTCAAATACGGGATAATCTCAATCAATTCTGTATCTGGTGCCTCCACCATACCGCTTAACGTGACCGAGACGTCAACGTCGAATTACACCACATATACGAGGATAGCCGGTACTCCTGGAAAAGTCGTGACCACTCTGTCCACTGCGGCCCAATCCAGCCTGAACGGTACAGGACTCGACGGATATGGGCAATACACACATTGCACATACCTCAGCTCTACAACCTTGCCGAATAGTACGACTTCCTGACTAAGTGCACGTCCAAACGCCGCCCTTCAGAGTAAGTTTGGAGCCAAATCGGAGAAGGCTCGAGTCGTTGCTGCGTCTGCCGAAAGGATCTCCGCATCGAGTTGTGCCAGTTAAGTTCCGTAACGGCCTCTCTCTAGAAAAAAAGAACATCGGGGATCCCTGATTTCTAGCTAGGACATAATCTCATGGAAAGAAGGGGGGCACTTATTGACTGGGCGGACTGGTCTCCCTGACCGACGCGAATCTCAGGCTGTTAAATGGTGGGCCGAGGCGGATTTGAACCGCCGACTTTCGCCGTGTGAGAGCCTGACGGAGATGTTTCTCTGACGTCCAAACCAGGCTAGACGATCGGCCCGACGTTGACGGCAGAACTGCTGCGGATTTATGCTTGGTGTTTATTTCTTGAGGCCGACGGAGCGGTTCTTGAGCCTCAGGTCGCCTGTCCTGCACTTCCGGCACCTGGTCGCGTCGATGGGATTCCTGGCGCCGCATCTGAGGCAGACCTTGAAGAACAACCGCCTCTTCTGGGCGATCTGCTTCTTGGCAGCGTCGGCGATGGGCAAAGTTGTTCAGCCTCCCCTCGCACTTCCCCTTTTCAACCTGTCGCTTGCTTCAGCAAGGCCGGAACTTCGGATGGCGTCAGAGCCACCCGCACCCCTGCTCCCCTCAGAGCCTCAATCTTCGACTCTGCCGTTCCCACGTTCCCGTAGATTATCGCTCCTGCGTGGCCCATCTTCTTCTCTTTCGGCGCGTACCTTCCTGCGACATAGGCGACCACGGGCTTCTTGAAACTGGTCCCGGTGATGTGCCTCGCCAGCCGCTCCTCTGCGTCGCCCCCAATTTCTCCGACCACGACAACGGCGTCTGTCCCCGGATCCGAGGCTACCAGGTCAAGCCACTGGCTCGTTGTAGTACAGGTTACAGGGTCCCCTCCTATCCCGACCGCCAGGGACTGGCCGAGGCCACCCCGCGAGAGCTGGTCCGCGATTTCGTACATTAGGGTCCCGCTCCTCGAGAAGAGTCCGACCCGCCCGCTCGAGAACGAGGGCGCCGGCATGATCCCAAGCTTGACGCGTTCAGACGGGACTATGAGGCCAGGACAGTTCGGACCGACTATGGTCGCTCCGTTTGCTTCAGCGAGCTCGAGCATCGCGAGCGTGTCCCTCACCGGGATGTGCTCCGTAATCGCCACGAGCAGTTTGATGCCGGCCTTGATGGCTTCCTTTGCAGCGGTGAGGAAGGAACCCGCGGGGACGAAGAGGACCGAAATCTCCGCGCCCGATGAAGCCGCGGCTTCTCCGACAGAGTCGAAGACGGGAACGCCCTCGACGGTCTGTCCCCCCTTGCCGGGCGTCACCCCCGCCTTGATCTTCGTCCCGTACTCGAGCATCAGCTTAGTGTGTAGACTCCCGTATCTGCCCGTGATGCCCTGAACGATGACTGGGTCGTCCTTGCCAGGATTCATCATCTGCCGTTCACCACCGCGTTTACTGCTTCCGGCGCAGTTCTGAAGAGCCTCACCGGGGTTCCGGCCAGGAGGCGCATGGCTTCCTCCTGTTCCGCTCCGCTGATCCTTGCGAAGACTGGTTTCGACATCCCTCCTTTCAGGACGGAGAGGACGCCCTCGGCTACGTCAGTCGTCCTCGTGATGCCGCCGAAGATGTTGACCAAGACTCTGCTCGCGTTAGGCAGGCGGTTGACAAGCATCAGCGCCGCTTCGACCCTGTCCTTCTGGGCGCCCCCACCTAGGTCAAGGAAGCAGGCGGGGTGGCCGCCGGCATCGCCTACCAGGTCCAGGGTGGAGAGCACCAAACCCGCGCCGTTTCCGACCACTGCTATGTCTCCTTCGAGTCGAACGAAGGCGAATCCCTCGCGAGAGGCCTCCCCCTCGAACTCGTCCTCAGGATGTATCTTGGAGAATTCGGGATGTCGGAAGAGGGCGCTGTCGTCTACTATCACCTTAGCGTCCAAGGCCAGTAGGACTCCATCTTCCCCGACGGCGAGGGGATTGATCTCCGCCAGCTCGCACTCCTTCTCGCGCGCGAGCCTCTCCAGCCCCGTCAGGATGGTCACGAAATCTCGGAAGGTCGCCCCCCCAAGCCCGAGCTCTATCGCCACGTCGTTGGCCATAGCCTCGGAGATGCCGGTGAGGGGGAGCCTACGGATTACCCCCCGCTCGGCGGACTCGACCTCGATTCCGCCCGCCTTTGAGGCGACAACCTCGTAGCACCGCTCGCCTCGGTCGAGGGTGACGGAGAGGTACATCTCCTTCTGGTGGGGAACCGACTCCTCGACCAGGATCGTCTTGGGCGTCTCGCCGCCTATCGCGAGTCCGAAGATTCTCTTGGCCTCGGAGGCCGCGCTCGCTTCGTCCGACACAATGGCTATTCCCCCGGCCTTCCCTCTGCCGCCCGCGAGAACCTGGGACTTCAGGACGCAAGGGTGATTGAGCGTTCCATAGGCGGCCAAGACCTCCTCGACGTTCTGCGTTAAGACGGAGCGCGGTATGGGAAGGCCATACTCTGTGAAAAGTTCCTTGGCCTGATATTCGAAGAGTCGCACGCCAAACTCGAATCAACGACTGGCGATAAAGGTAGCGATACTCCCAGAAACTAAAGGGGCGCTTAAGTTCAAAGCCGACTTGAGATTGAGTGCCGTACGACACCCCTGTAAGAAATCCTCACCTTGAATTCGAGTCTTGTTGAGATCGTCCCTAATGACCGCAAAAGGAGGTTAGGCCCAAGAAAAGAAGACTTCTCACGCTCCCGTACGCAGCTCGAAAGCATAGGGAGACTTTCCGACGTCGATGCTCAATTCATTGCTACCCTCATTGACACAGAAGCGGCCATCGGTTACTATTCACGTAGATACGAGAGCGAAGCCCCTGTCTGGACTGCATACATCTCTGTAAAGATGAAGCACAGAGGTTTGATTGCCAGATTCGCGCTACTGAGCGGCTTGAAGGTCCCTCTGGCACCAACTCTTTCGAAGAATACCCTGACAGGTAAGATGGATCCGAGATGGAGCAAACAATTGACCGGAATAGTTGCAGTTGCTCTACTCCAACGAGTCCGGCCGCGTCTCTTCAATGAAAAAACTATAGCGGAAGCAGATTGCATTATTGCAAGTGGCCCTGCGGTCCGATTGCGGACTCACCCTTTCGTCACTTTTGGTGCGACTAGAGTCAGAAGAGGCGTCTGGTCGTGGCCTTCCGCTCGATAGACCAATCGTCCACTTTCCATAAATACACACGAGTTATCGCCTGGAGTTTATGGAACAAACAACGAGTCCAACGCACAGGGAGCCAAACACAATTTTCATAGGTAAGAAACCGGTAAAGGAATAGAAGCTCAGCTTCATTCCGCCGTTTGAACTACGTTCTTGCCTGTCTGACTCTCCTTCAGAACGCCAACTCGGGCGTCACCATTAAGGCCAGGGGCAGGTCCATCTCCACCGCGGTTGACGTCGCGCAGATCCTAACCAAACGCTTCGCGACCGACGTCTCGGTCAAGAAGATCGCCATCGACACCGAACAGGTCAAGAGCATAGAGACGGGCACGATGAACAACGTCTCTTCGATCGAGATCAAGCTCGAGAGGTAAAGCGTAGCCGTAGGGTCAACATGTCGTGAACTTGCCCTATCGGAGATTGACCATGTTCGTTTACGCCGAAGTCTAGACCATCCCTCTGTTTCACTAGCAGTGGGCCAATCCGAGACTTCTTGTGGAGGGTTTCCAGAGTTTACTGCGAACCAATGGACATCGGCAATTGACCGTGCGCGACACTGGTCAGGAATTCGCTTCTCTTCAGCAGATGAAGGCTATGACGCCAGTCTTGGCAAAGCGCAATCCTAGGACGTCAAATCTCGCTTGGGGGGACCGCCCTCCCTAAGGACAAGCAACAACCCGATAAGAAGGACAACGACCCCGAATCCGATGTAGAAACCTTCACTTTGGTTTAGGTACTCCCCCTCGTAGGTTGATAGCTCGTTGGCCAGTTCCTGTCCAAAGGTCGGAACGAACTTCGTGGCCGCATAGACGGCACTATGAACTTCCGTTAGGACCGTTTGAGCTCCCGCTCCGAAGCCAATCAAGTATCCGCCTGCAATACAGAGCACCGCGCCAACGAAACGAGTTATCCGCGACGTGGACGCGATTCCGAGACTCAGGATATATAATCGTGAAGTTATTTAGAATTCTGACGCCTGGAGTCAAGAAGACAGTCTAGCTACGCTCTTCCTCGTCGGCCAATCCTTACCAAGCCATGCGAAATGCCGCAGCCATATTTTTATCCGACGATTTTTCGCCCTAAAATAGAGTTTGGCGCTAAAACTACCGATCTGCACATTCGACGCCAAGACGGGCATCCTCTGCGCCAAGTGCGAATCGAAGTTGAAAGCCGGTCAAATCTCCCAGGCCGACGTGGAAGCCTCCAAGGCGCTGGTGCGGCTGGCGGAGAAGAACGGGGAGCTGAACAAGATAAGCCTCCTGCGCGCGGTTGAGGTTGGAGGCGACTACGTAATGGAGTTCGAGCAGGCTGACCTCCCCGCGGTCAGGTCCAACCCGGCCACCGTTGCCAAGCTCGAGCAGGCGCTGAAGGGGAGGGTCTGGGTCGTCGGGTCACCGTCCTCCGACAGAAGGTTCCTCGAGGACCTCTTCTATCCGACGAGGATACTCACGGTCAACACCGTCTGGATGGCCGACGGGAGCAAGCTGACGAAGGCGATAGTCGCGCACTCCCGGGAAGATGGACACAAGCCCGACTCGGAGAAGCTGAAGGCCGTCGTCGGACAGATCAGAGGGATCCACCTGGCGGTCGAGACCGAAAGCGACCCCATGCTCAGGAACTGAGCCTAAGGAGAGAGGCGCTCTGGATCGCGCGGGAACAGCACGGCCTCCTTCACGCTTTCGATGCCCAGCAGGTAGGCGGTGAACCTCTCGATCCCGAACGAGTAGCCTCCGTGAGGCGGTACGCCGTACTTGAACGGGTCGGTGAACCAAGCCAGCGCGGATGCGTCCATTCCCTTCTCCTGTATCTGCGCGACGATCTTATCGTGCCTGTGCTCCCGCTGCCCCCCTGACGATAGCTCCAGCCCCTTGTAGACTAGGTCGACAGACCTTGCGAACTCGGGCTGGTCGTCGACCTTCATGACGTAGAAGGGCTTCGCCTTCGAGGGGAACCTGTTGAGGAAGAAGAAGTCGGACCCGTATTCCTTCTTGACGTGATCCGAGAGCAATCTGCTCGACTCGTGGTCGATATCTTCGTCGCGAGGGAGCTGGCGGCCGAGAGACTCGAGGATCTCATACACCTCCGGGAAAGCCAGCTCGGGAAAAGGAAGCTTTGGCTCCTTCACCTCGACCTTCAGGGTGGCCAGCTGCCCTGGGCATTTTGAGAGGACCTCCCTGATGCCACTCGCGACCATCTGCTCTTGCACTCTCATCGTGTCCCTCTCGTCGGCGATGAAGGCCATCTCGGGCGCGATGGTCCGGTGTTCGCTCAGGTGCCGGGGCGTGCGCGAGAGCTCGGCCCTCCAGTTCGTACCCAAGTCGTAGACCCTGTCGAAGCCACCGGCTATCACCAGCTGTCTGTGGAGCTGGGGGTCCTGTCTCAGAAACGCCGGTTTGCCGTAGAAGTCGATCTTGAAGACCTCGGACCCGCCTTCGGAGATCCCTCCGAGTATGCTGGGCGTAAACGCCCTGATGAAGCCGTTTTCACGGAGAAAACCCTCGAAGCCTCGCACGATCGCGTCCTCAATCTCGAAGATCGCGCTCGACTCGGGGCGCCTGAGATCAAGGGTTCTCCAGAAGAGCCTCGTCTCCAGACCCGCCGGTGTCACCCCCCTCGGGTCGAGCGGGAGTGGCGTAGCGGACTTGGCGATGATATTGATCCGATCTGGGACTATCTCGAGACCGTGCCTCGCCGCCTTGCTCTCCTTTACGGTTCCCTCGCAAGAGATGACGTCCTCTTGGTGAAGCCCCCCAATCATCTCGAAGAGCGCTTCGGGGACGGCCCTCTTTGGCGCGGCTATCTGGACTATCCCCTTGCTGTTCCTGAGGAGAACGAAGCTGATTCCGCCCAGGACGCGGACGTCGTGGACCCAGCCGACGACCTCGGCCCTCTGTCCGATCATCTGTCTGAGTCGGTCGGGGGAGAGCAGTTCTCGCATCTGGTGACGGGCCTGCTTCTACGGACTTAAAGATTGACCTGACCCAACTGGCTTCAAGTCATCTTGCGTCCAAGATATCAGATAAGACTCGTACAAACGACTTTGTGAAATCGAGGAGGCACCCTTCTGTATTCAAGACTGACGAGTCCTTCCCTTTCCATAAGCTTCGTAAGGCTCTGCGCTCTCCCCCTGGAGAGCTGAAAAGCCCTCTGGATGTCGGACACGTCAAAGGTTGAGGGAAGAACAAGCACACGGCCGCCTAATCTCGAAAGATACGCCTCATGGATGGCGTCACTTCTCGCCTTTCGAGATTTCTCGGATGAGAACTTAAGCGCTTCCGCTCTCGTCATGGGGAATCGGAGTTCGTCGCGGCCCTTTGGGCTTTTCTTCCTTCTGCCGCTCCGAAACTCAAAGTCGTATTGGGAGATCAGCTCATCCCCCGAGATTCTTCCCTCAAGATAGGCCAACGCGGCTTGAACCTGTTCCCGTTTGACCACCGGGTCAATCTTAGCGAGAAATTTTTGGACGTCATCAAACCTTATCACTTCGAGGCTACATATCCCCCTCAGAGGCTTGTAGACCGAGGAGTGGATGCCCTCTTCGCTAAGGAAGAGTCCGATTTGATCGAGCACTTGGCGGGACTTCTGTCCCATTCGAGCTCCGATCCCAAGCACGTTTGCCCCTGACTTCTTTTCCAACTTGATCGAACCCTCACCATCAAAAAAGCCTGAGACGTAGCTCCAATTCACTGGAGCTCTCGGTTCGGCGGTTGGACCGTTCGAATTAGTCTCGTCCATCCGTCGTAAATCTACTGGGACTGTATATTAGCCGCCCCCAGCTTGGGACGACAACCATCTAGACGGCTTTGAAATTTTCAGACCACTGAGCGTATGCGCGAACCATGTCCGCCGAGACGCTAGGTCGTCTCGTCCTCATGACCTCCTTGAAGTCAGCGAGAGTGATTGGTCTCGGTTGAGTGTCCTTCTCCAAGGCCTTCCCGCTTTCAAAGAGCTCCCTCACGACCTTGAGTTGGGCAGCCTGGCAAATGTCTTTGATGTCGCTTCCAGAGTGCCCCTCGCTAAGTTTTCCGAACGCCTCGATGCTGACATCTTCATCAAGTTTCAATGGCGACGTGTAGGCTCTGAACTGGGCCATTCGGGCTTCGGAATCAGGCAGGGGCACGAGGATTCTTCGGGAGAATCTCCGGAGGAAAGGCGGGTCGAGCGCCCACGGCTTGTTGGTGGCCCCAATCACGTACATGTGGAGGTTCTTTCCCTTGTCGTTAAGACCGTCCGTCTCCTTTAGGAACTGGTCCCTCACCCTTACCTCGCCCCCGACCTCCTGCCCTCTCGTGCCGAGGAGGGAATCAATCTCATCGACGAAGATTATCACTGGCTTGTTGTCTACCAGCATCTTTCTGGCGTTCGCAAAAAGCTTCGAAACGTTCCTCTCACCCTCCCCTAGCCATTTGCTCATTATGGAGGCCGCGTCTACTGAAATGAAGTAGCCATCGATTTCCGCCGCGGTGGCGGCTGCGATCATGGTCTTGCCGCACCCCGGAGGGCCAAAGAGGAGTATGCCCCTCGGCCACCCCAACTTGAAGAGGTCAGGCCTCAAGAATGGGAAGACTATGGACTCCCTGATAGCCGACTTGCAGTCTTCAAGTCCGACCACGTCGTCCCACTTGATGTCGGGTTTCTCGGTCACCACCAGGTCGCTGAAGGAGGCCTTCAGCTGCTGGACGACCTGGGGTCCCTGGGCGCCTGGCGTCCCTCCCGGCCCGCCCGCGATGATGTCCCCCCTATGCTCCGAATCGGAGGGCTCGTCGCGTGGGAGGAGCCCGTGCGCGGCCTGGATGGCTTTCACCCGCTCCTGGTACGCCATGGCCCTCTCTGTGTACTGCTTGTTGAGCCGGTAGTCGGGGTAGAGGTGGACCAGCTTCACGAGCGTCGAAATGGCCTTCTGATACATCTGGATCGCCATCCCGTGCGCCCCCTGGGAATCGAGTCTGATGGCTTCGCTGGCGTACTTCTTGGCGTCGTCCTCCAATTCCCTGGCGGCTACAACGCTCAAGTCTGGCTAACCCCTTGCGGCGCGACCTTGATCTTCCCCTCTGACAAGAGCTTCAGCATCGCCTGCTCGACCTCGTCCGAAGGCAGGTTCAGCACTGTGGAGGCATCGGAGATGTCGACATTCCCTTCGTGTATTGTGGCGTAGTGAAGGACCTCCTCCTCGGAATCGCCGTCTCCCTTCGCCGGCAAGTTGCCGTATAGCACGCCGAGCATCGCCGCCTCCTCCTCGGAATCGTCGCCGGTCGCCAGGATTGGAACGCGTCCCTCGAGACCCTGCGTGGACTCGCTGATCGCCCTGGGGGAGACGTGGAGCGTCCGTCTCATCTCCTCCCCTCGCTGTTCGGCAAGCCGTCGCGCCTGCTCGACGAGCTCCTCGCCGCTCTCCGTGCGGATGTTCAGCGCGATCGACGGGGACAAGTTGCCCATCTGAGCCATCGTCTCGGTTAACGTGTTGTTGATGTCGCTGGACGCCTGGTCGAGCGAGGGGACCAGCCCCTGTACGCTCTTGTTGACCTTCCTGAGAACCTTGAAGGCGAGGCTCATGTGCATCATGACGTCGCCGACATCCACGATGCTCTCCAGCCGAAGCATGACCTGCGTCAGCGCCAGCTCGCTCGCGTCAACTACCTTGACCACCTTGCTGAGCTCCTCCCACTCGGTCGCGTAGACGGAAGCCTTCGACTTCTCCTTGGCGGCGAGGGCTCGCGACGCCGTTTCGTAGAGTGTCTTCTTCCGCTGGACCAGCTTCGCCCTGAGGTTGTCCAGCTCCCTCCTGTGCAGCTCTATCTCTTTGATCGTCGACGCGACCTTAGGCTTGATACTTTCCTCTCTTCGGAGACCTATGGCGCGCAATGGGTCCCTGGATGACAATTACGAACGCTAAGTCGTGCCGATGCATAATCACCAGCTAGGTCAACATTTTTGGGATAATGCCGTGAAAAAGAGTGCACAAGACGGAGACCCAGCAGCAAAGACTTCTACCAGTCAGGAAATATCCACTTCATCGAGTGCAAAGGCGTCGATTTCTCCCGTTGCCCCTGGTTTGAGGTGGCATACGCGCGGCTGGTGTCTTGCCTCCACAGATGGTTGTGTATGTTTCTAGCGGTATGCCATACAGGTGGTACAGAGTTCTTTCTGAGTTTCAAAAACAAAAAGGGAGTCCGGGAACTTTTTGGTTCCCGTCTCACTAGTATGTAGTTCCTTCTGTCCCGGCTTCCGCAGAGGGGAGTGTTGCGGGTATGTCTGGGAACTTCTCCTTCATGCGTTGTTCTGCGACCGCTGACGCTTCCGCCATGATGCGTTCTGCGTCCTCGTTCGCAGCTTCGAAGTTCAGTGAGTACCCACCCACCGTCCCTGCGTCGACCAGGATACTGCTCAACAGACCAGAGATTTCGCCTATTTCGCTTTCAGCTTCTGGCAATACGCCCACCAAGCCTTGCTTGACGTTGCGTATGACTGCCATTGCTGGAGTCAGAGTGACGACGATGTCGCCGAGCTCTGTGATTGTGTTCAGTCTGAGCACGATCTGTTCTAGAGCGAGTTTAGCCTGAGTGACCATCTTGTTCATCTTTCTGATCTCGGCTAGCTCGTTCGCGAAGACGGATGCGTGCTGTGTGTCGTGTTTCTGTAGAGAGCTGACGACCTTTCCGAAGATTGAGTTGTCTCTCTCTCTGAGTTTTGTGGATGTGGAGTCGAGTTTTGCGACTTGGACTTGGATTTGTCGAATGGCTACGTCGAGTCTCGGCTTGAGAGGACCAGGATTCCTTACGGAATCCTTGACCTTGTTTCCGAAACCCTGGCTGTTTTGCTTTTCCCATTTTCCTGCAAACGCAGACATGATAGCTTCGAATATCACGCGTGTCGAAAGTCTGTTAATGGAGTCTAGTGAATAGTTGTTCACAAGCAGATTAACAATATTTCCTTTCATCGTGTCGTTGAGGATCGGAGGCCCGAGGCTCGGAAAAAGCAGAAATAGAAAGCGCCCCGCACCGGGAAACAGCGATGGCCAAATTCGCATTCATCTCCGACGTCCACTCCAACCTAGAAGCGCTCCAGGCGGTCCTGTCGGAGCTGCGGGGGGAGAGGATATTCTGCCTGGGAGACATAGTGGGATACGGGGCCAGCCCGAACGAAGTGATCTCACTCCTCGAGAAAAGCGGAGCCGTATCTGTCCGGGGCAACCACGACCAAGCGGTGGTCACCGGAAGAATGGCAGGGTTCAACTCGGTGGCGGCTGTCGCAGCCGCCTGGACGAGGAACCAGCTCACCCCCGAGTCCTTGGCGTTCCTGGAGACCCTGCCTACCAGTCTGAAGGTTGACCTCTCGGGAGTCGAGGCGTACCTCACCCACGGCAGCCCCGACGACAATCTATGGGAGTACGTCGAGCCCGCTACGCACAACGCCCTCATGGGGCACTACCTGACCAAGATGGGGGTGCGTTTGATAGCGCTCGGCCACACCCACCATCAGTTCGTCTGGAGGGGCGCTGAGGGAATCGTCTTCAACCCGGGCTCCGTCGGGCAGCCGAGGGACGGCGAGAGAAGGTGCGGCTTCGCGGTGGTTGAAGTGAACGGAGACGCGGTGGAGGTCCTCCAGCGGAGATTGGAGTACGACCGGGAGGGCGCCGCAAGGAAGATAGTGAATGAAGGGCTTCCGCCCATCCTGGGGGAGAGGCTCAGGCAAGGAAGATAGCGCGGATGGTTAAAATATGGCCCCAGCAAATATCGAGGTGCGTTGAGTGGTTATAAAATTAGGACGAAGCGAAGCTCCTGACTCCGCCCTCAGCGCGAACTACGATTGGAAGGAAGTCGAGTCCCGAGTACGGAGATTCTACGAAGAAGTCGACGTAAAGGGCATACTGGCCCGCAAGTTCGCCGATGTTCGGCCTGAGGGCTGGGTCGAGGGCCCACCCACCCTGAACAACCAACCGCACATCGGTCACGTGCGCGGCCGCATGATGAAGGACCTCTACTACCGCTACTCAACCCTCAGCGGGGTCTACGTCATCTTCAGAGGAGGCTGGGACACGCAGGGTCTTCCGGTCGAGCTGCAAGCGGAGAAGGAGCTGGGACTGACCGGGAACAAATGGGAGAACCTCAAACAGGTGGGGGTGGAGACTCTGGTCCAGGCCTGCAAGGACCTGATCGCGAAGTACCGCAAGGTCTGGGAAGAGGCCGACGACCTCCTCGGCCTCATGCTGGACCAGGAGGCCTCCTACATGACCTACAGGGACGCGTACATAGAACGAGAGTGGAAGTATCTCAAGGTGGCCTGGGAATCGCAGATGTTGGGAGAGGGGTTCAAGGTCGTCCCATACTGCCCCAGCTGCCAGACTTCGCTCAGCCAGGCGGAGCTGGCTCTCGGCGGTTACGAACTTCTCGAGGACCCGAGCCTGTATTACAAGGTGAAGGCATCAGACGGCACCTTTCTCGCGCTTTGGACGACGATGCCCTTCACTCTCGTGACGGACGAACTAGTCGCCGTCAAGCCCGACGCCGACTACGAATACGTGAAGGTGGGGAGTGAGACGTGGGTGGTGGGCGCCGAGAGGAAGTCAGCCTTCTTCGCGGAAGCTGGGGCGGTGTTCGGCGAGACCGTCAAGAAGGTGAAGGGACGCGAGCTGGAGGGCATTTCCTACGAGCATCCCCTTCTCGGTGCGATACCGGGACTGGAGAGGCTCAGGAGAAAGGGTAAGATTCACAAGGTCTTCGCTGAGGAGTTCGTCGATACGTCGACAGGGACAGGGCTCGTCCACGCTTCTCCCGCGAACGGGGAGGACGACTTCGCTGTTGCCCAGAGATGGCAGCTCCCGGTCTTCGCTCCCTTCGACGACCAGGTGAGGTTCACCTCGGAGGCCGGCGAATTCGCCGGCATGTTCGCCCGCGACTCGGACGCCGTCGTTCTGGAGAAGCTCCGCGGCGCTGGAGCGCTGGTCCACTACGGACGGATAGAGCACGAGTATCCGGTCTGCTGGAGGTCGGGACACCGGCTGGTCTGGCTGGCGAGGCGGGAGTACTTCTACTGGGTAGAAAGGATCCGTGAGAGTCTCGTCGAGGCCGCCGAGGGTGTCGAGTACTACTTCGAAGCCCCGAAGAACCGCTTCATCGAGTTCCTTCGCGAGTCGCCACCCTGGTGCATAACGCGCGAGCGGATCTGGGGGACCCCCCTTCCCGTGTGGGCCTGCGGCAGCTGCGGGCAAAAGACCGCGGTCTTCTCGAGGAAGGAGATAATCGAGAGAGCGGTCGAGCTGCCGGACGGGGAGAACTTCGAGCTCCACCGGCCGTGGGTGGACAGGATCATACTAAGGTGCGGCAAGTGCGGATCGAACGCCGTGCGGGAGCCCTTCGTGCTCGACACGTGGCACAACAGCGGATCCGCTCCCTACTCCTCGCAGACAGACGAAGAATACGAGAGGCTCGTCCCGGCGAGATTCCTGACTGAGGGAATCGACCAGACGAGGGGCTGGGCATACACTCTCCTTGTGTTGAACGTGATAATGTCTAAGAAGCCCATAGCCCCGTACAAGGCCTTCCTCTTTCAGGGGCACGTCCTAGACGAAAAGGGCAGGAAGATGAGCAAGAGCCTGGGGAACACCATCCAGGGCCTCGACCTGCTGCGTGACAACAGCGTGGACCTATCCCGGTTCTACTTGACGTGGAAGAGCTCCCCGGAGGACTCGCTCAGTCTAGACATGGCGGAGATGTCCGCCAGGCCCTACCAGGTACTCAACACGCTCTACCACCTGCACGTTTACCTGCTGCAGAACGGCGCCCTCGACGGATTCGATCCCTCGAAGCATGACGTGTCCTGGGCGAGGGGCAGCGGGAGGCTGAACGTGATAGACGAGTGGCTCCTTTCGAAACTCTCCTCGGCCGAGGCGAAGGTCCGAGAGTCCTACGCCAAGGCGCGCTACAACGAGGCTTGCAAGTGTCTGGAGGGCCTGGTCATCGGCGACCTGAGCCAGACATACGTGCGCCTTGTTAGGTCTGATCTGTGGAAGGACGATCCGGACGAGCGCGATCGGCGGCTCGCGGTCTACGCGGTGCTGGGGCACCTCCTTGAGAGAGTGGACGTGCTGCTCCATCCCGTATCTCCATTCGTCACCGAGTATCTCTACCAGCATTCGTTGGCGCGGGAGAGCGCGTGGGAGACGCCCCTCCTGGCGATTGGTTTCGGCGGCTTTGAGACCTTCGAGTCGAGGAAGAGCGAAGAGACGGTGGAGTTCGCCCTGAAAGTCGAGGAAGCGAGCAATTCCGCCCGGACTAAGGCGAAGCTGAAGAGGAGGTGGCCGCTCAGCGGGCAGAAGGTCCTCGTTGCGGGTAGGCTCATAGAGACGGCATACGGGGCAAGGGAGGTCGTCGCAAACCTCTGCAACGTCAGGATGGTCGACGTGACCTCCTCCCCGAAGGCGTTCCCTGCGGAGTTCAAACTTGTACCGAACAGGGCGAAGGTGGGTTCGCTCTTCAAGGAGAGGACGGGTAGGGTCCTGGCCAACCTCGCTGAGCTGGAGGGGACGGAGGCGGTCGAGGTGTACATTGCCGCGAACCCGGTCAAGGTCAGTCTGGACTCAGGGGACGTCGAGGTCCCGATCAACGTCTTCGAGCTCGAGATTGCACCCTCGGCCGGATTCGAGGTGGCAGAGAGGGACAAGATCTTCGTCGCCATCGAGAAGACGAGGGACGAGAAACTGATCGCCGAGGGGCTTGTCCGGGACGTGGCGAGGCGACTGCAAGCTCTGAGGAAGACCAGGGGGTTCTCTCCGACCGCGGTGCTCACAAAGGCGACGGTCGCAGGGCTCGACGCGGAAGAGGTCAAGCTCTTGGCGCCGCTCTCGAAGGAGCTGGCGTTCCTGGTGAGGGTCAAGGACGTCGCGGTATCAGAGGAGAAGGGCGAAGGGCCGAATTGGGCCGAGCAGGACCTCGACGGGAAGCCGATCTATCTCGACGTCTACTAGGTTTGTCCTTGCCCTCCCTTCGGTCCCCACGGTGACCGTAAGATGGGTGGACGGACCAACGTGTTACCGACGATGAATCGGCGACAGAGGGTCGCGCGCCACGAATGACGCGGTTGTCAGGAGAGGGAACCGGTTTTCCATATCCAGAGCGTTGAGATTGTGTAGGCGACGAGAAATCCAATGGCGACCGATATGATGTAGGCAAACGAATAGAAGATGAAGGGTGATAGCAGGATGGTGATGACATACTGGATGACGGTGGCAAGCGAGGCGGTGGCGAAATATTTGCCGAATCTCTCCCTAGAAAGGAGCGGAGTGCGGAAGACCACGAGGGACTTCCAGGTGAAGTCCGTGAAGATTGAAGTTAACACGGCAATGAGTGCGGAGAGGACGAGGGCCACAGCGAAGTATCGGGTGAGGACGTAGAGCCAGCCGGCTATCATGACTGCATTGACAGCCCCTGTTCCGGCGTAGAGGACGCTGCGCCTGTTGACGAAGAAGCCGAGGAGGTTCAGTCGCCAACCCTCCCCACCAGCATGAAACTGTCAGACCTTGCGGAATCCTCTCTCACTGAATGCTCCTCACCTGGAAGGCCACGAACGTTGCCGCGCCCCGGCCTGGCCTATTAATGAGATTCTAGTCCGATCTTAGAAAGTCCGTCAGCGAGCTCTGGTGAGCGGAAAGCGTCCGCGCGGTGAACCCCATCTTCCTCAGGTCGCCTGCGAATTCGGACGTGAAGCCGTGGGTCGTGTAGACCATTTCAGGGGAGACGTCCTGGACCAGCTTGACCAGCTCGGCGTAGTCGCAGTGGTCGCTGAGCGGGAAGGCGTGGTCCACCCCCATTGAGTACCTATAGCCCTCTCCGACAGCCCAACCGCTGAACGCGACCAAGACGGCGCCGTACCGCTTCTTCAGGGTCGACATCACCCGGTTCCGGCCGCTTGAAAGAGGGGCCACCATCACCCACGGGCCCTGCGGCATTCTCTCGAGATCGGTCTCCGGGTCGAAGGTCCGCCCATTCTTGAGGGAGACCCCTTCCCTGGTGTAGACGGCGTTCATCTTCTCCACCTTTTCATGGAAGTAGAGGGGGCTCCAGCTCGAGAAGAAGTAGGATAGAAGCTGGGCCTTTCCAAGCGGGTAGCCCATCAGGACGACCGGCTTCCCTTTGTCGAACGCCCCGCCGATCAGAGTGTTGACCTCCTTGACGAGTTTGGCGGTCTGCGGGAAGATGTATTCGGGGACTCCGAACGTCGTCTCCATTACGAGTATCCGAGCGCTCTTTGTCTTGCACTTCCCGAGGAAGCCACGCTCTCTTCCTGAAGCGTCCCCTGTGTAGAGGACGTCGTCCCCGATCCTTATCGACCTCGCGCCGAGTATGTGTCCCGAGTCGAGCAGCTCGACGTCTTGGGCCGCTTCCATGACGTTGCCGAGGTCGTAGCCCCGGGCAAGAGCCAGTTCCTTCGTGGCCTTCGACGCGATCACCTTCTCCCTTCTTGACGGGCTGTGCATGTGGTCTATGTGCGCGTGGGAGACGAAGGTGTAGTCGGCTTCCGAGGGGTTCCTCGGATCAAGCATGAACTGAACGGAGCCGTATTCGACATGGATCCCGTTGTTTGCCGTGACGCGGACATGACCCAAAGCGGCATGCACACCGCGGAATCAGATTATTAATTTGTTGAGACTCTGAAGACCTTCCATTCCCCAGGGCCCAGCGAGAGCTCCATCGTCATCTTGGGCGACACTCTGATGCTGGCCGAGCGCTGCCAGGTCAGGTTCCTCTGGTCGAGCTCTTCCAGGTGCCCGCTCAGGTGCTTCAGCAGGCCCGGGTCGCGGGGCTGAAAGGAGACGTTCGTGTGGACAGGGCGGACCGACGAGTTTCCTGCGCAGACATACTGGCCGGGACCGTAGAAGGTGGCGACGAACGGAGCGGCGTCAGTTTCACTGAGCGGCTCGTACCCTGACAGGCTCTCGCCTCCCTCGACGCGGACCTTCGACGACTTGGCAAGAACGAACCGTCCCTGGGCCGACCTCCCCACGAAGACTGTCGCCTGTTCACCAAGCCAAATGCCGTCGACCATCAGCCACGCCAAGTTCGATGAGAGAGGAGGATCTATGCGGATGCCTTCTTTATCCCTTGAGAGGCCCAGTTCGCCCCTGACGACTGATTCGACGAAACGGGATGCCGAGACCTGGTCGGAGCCCCTGCCCTTCGACTCGCGCCTCTCGAGGTCGATCCACCTCGGAAAGCTGCCTGGCACCCCGCCGAAACCTACGACGTCCTCAGTCACTAGCTTGCTCACCTTCTGCAGCCCGAGACTGCCTATACCAGCATAGTCGGTAGCGTAAGAGAGGATGATGTGCGCCAAGGCTGCCCTCGTCCAATACCCGCCCAGCTGGCCGTCGCCGTAACTCGAGTTGAAGAAGATCCGGTTTGAGGTCGGCACCGTCCTGGGACCGAAACCCGTCTCGAAGTCCTTGTCCAGAAGCCTGTGCACTATTCCCGATGACACGCCCCTTCCAAGGGAGTACCTGTACGAGCCGACTGCCTGGTCGATGGTCTCCGCCTTCTGCACCGCGCCCCTGCTGTCGACGTTCAACGCGAGGTATCCCGACTCGTCGACGAGTCTTCGGCCGAGGGAGTTTGCCATGAGCTCCGCTTTCTCCCTGAAACGGGCCGAGTCCTCGGACTTTCCGGCGATCCGTGCGAGGGACGAGAATGCGGCGAGGCCGGCTATCACAGATAGGGTCACTTCCGCCACTTCTCCGGAAGGGAACCCGCGTCCGAGCCTCCTGCGCCACCCCTGGGGGGCGGTTGGCCCTGCAATCAGGACGTCCCTCTCGGCGGAACCGGCGAGGAAGGTCGCCGTCTTCCTCAGCGTTGAATAGAGCGACTTGGCGAGCTTCTTGTCCCCTGTAAGGAGGCCGAATTCCGATGCGTATGCTGCGTACAGGGCGGACTCCAGGTACCCCGGTTCGGTGCTCGCTCGCGAATGCGGGAGCGAGCCGTCGCGACGGACCAATTGTTTCGTCCCTTCGATGAGCCTCCGGGCTGCCTCGGGATTGGCGTATGTCAAGCCAGGGAGGCTCTCGAGCCTCTCCAAGAGGTCGACCTCGAACTCCGCGCCCTCGAGCCCCGCCCGGGCCCAACCCAATGCGGAGGCTACGATAGGGTTCGAGCAGGCTGACGCCGGCCTTTTGGCCAGCGCTTGAGCCGGAGGGCCCGCGGCGCGGTCGAATTCGGAGAGAGCTTCTTCAAGCTTCGAAGGGTTGAAGACGGAGACCGTGTTGACGCTCCGCGACTCCTGTGGAGCGAGGTCGAACTCGTGCATGAGAAGCAAGACGACCTGACCGGAGAGTCCCGTCGTCGGGTCCGGGAACTCGCCTGACTGAAGGACGTCTCCGACCTTCGCCCTGTCTGTGGACATGAAGATCGATTTTGGACCTGGATATGAGCCGATCACCCTCGCGCTCGGTGGGTCTGCGAATTCGTCCATCGCCACGTGGCCGGTCCTGTTGAAGGCGTTGAGACCGATCGATCCCCACGGGTCGCCTTCCGCGCGGAAGTTCGCGCTTGTTGGGTCGTGGAGGGAGATTAGCCTCACCCTGAGGGCCGAAGTTCCCGCGTTCCTGAGGAGGGCCCTCCTCGACATCCCGAGAGTGCCTTCCAGGAACCCGATCGTTTGAGTGATGTCGAGGGCGCCGAGGACGCGTCCCGAGAAGGTGATGGCCCTTGGCGTGATCGCGAATCTCCACTCGGGTCTCTGCGCTCGCACCTTTATCCCGGCCTGCACCTTGAAGAGATTCAAGGCATCCCTGCCGAATAGGAGCCGGCGCTCTGAGACCGACTCGAGATGTGCCACCGATCCGTCGGAATCGACCGCGAGCCTCTCGTCTCGATGGCGGAGCACAATCGGACCCCTGATGGAGGCTGAACTGAACTCCTTTGCCTGTTCGGTTCTAGTCTCGACGGAGCTGTCCATGACCCTCTGTTGCCCTCTCGGCGGATAATACGGCGGAGATTTGGCGAAGTTGAGCGACAGCGTGCTCCTTGTTAACCTTCGGTCTTTCTTCTCCAGACCGTGCCAGAAGGGGTGTCCTGAACGAATATCCCTGTCTTGAGGAGCTCGTCCCGGATTCTATCGGATGTGGCGAAGTCCTTCCTCCGCCTAGCGTCGTCCCTCTCCGCCAAGAGTTTTCTCACCGATTCGGGAAGAGCCTCCGCCCCATACTCAAGCACGCCGAGGACGCCATCCACCTCCTTCAGTCCGTCCTGAATCACCTTCGAGTCCCCTGATCGCAGAGTCCTACCTTCGAGGAGGACGTTGATTTCCTTGACGAAGTCGAAAATGGCAGCCAGCGCCCGCGGGGTGTTCAGGTCGTCGTCCATGGCAGATGTGAAGCCCTCGATCATGGTCCTGACCAATGGCGCGGCCGCCCCGGGCTCGCCAGGAACGGAGATCGCAGAGATCTTTCGAAGCATCTCCTGGATCCTCGACCTTCCTGCGTCAGCCTGTCTCAGGGCTTCGTCGTTCAGGTCTGCCGGGTCCCTGTACCTGGTGGAGATAAGGAAGAATCTGACCGTCCGCGGGTTCCAACCCCCGGCCAGCAATTCCCTGAGAGTGATGAAGTTCCCCGAAGACTTGTGCATCTCTGCTCCGGAGACGCTTAAGAAGTTGGAATGGAGCCAATAGTTGACGAACTTGCGGCCGGTGGCCGCCTCCGACTGGGCGATTTCGTTCTCGTGGTGCGGGAACTTGTTGTCAATCCCGCCGGTGTGGATGTCGAACGATTCTCCCAAGTACTTCATCGACATGGCTGAGCATTCAATGTGCCAGCCGGGCCTCCCCTTGCCGAGCCCAGTCTCCCAGTACACCTCCCCGTCTTCTGCGTCCCAAGCCTTCCAAAGGGCAAAATCGTTCGCCTCTTCCTTGGCGTAGTGGTCGCTCGAAACTCGCGCACGCGTCTTCAGCTGTCTGGGAACCACGCCCGAGAGCCTCCCGTACTTCTTGAACTTGGAGATGTCGTAGTACACCGAACCGTCTGGGCTCTTGTACGCGTAACCCTTGAGCATGAGCCTCTCGATGAGGGCCAGCATCTCCGGTATGTTCTCTGTCGCCCTCGGGTAGAACTCGGCCTTCTCGGCATTCAGAGACGCCAGATCGTCCATGAAGGCTTTCTCGTAGTGGCTTGTCAGCTCCTTCCGGCTCATGTGGAACTCCTTCATGCCTTTGATTATGTTGTCCTCGACGTCGGTGATGTTCATCACGTGGATGACCTTGAACCCCTTGAACTTCAGATACCGCCTAAGAACATCCTCGAAGATGAAAGTGCGGAAGTTGCCCACGTGGGCGTAGTTCCAGACGGTGGGACCGCATGTGTACATCCTGACCGTCTTCCCGCTCCGCGGCTTGAAGACCATCAGCTTCCGTCCCATGCTGTTGTAAAGACGAAGCGGCATCTGCGCTATCACCCCAAGAAGCTAGCTGATAAAAATAAGGAGCGGGAGATAGAATCTACTTGAGCTTACCGATTCTGAAGATGGGCTTGCCGCACGAGCCGCAAGTGCCCTTTACTGCAGGGCGCCCGTTCTTCAGTTTGATTTGCTTGGGATTCTTAATCTCCCTGTTCTTTTTCTTTTCGTAGACGCAGTAGCCTGTTACCACTTGCGATTTCCTCGCGCCTAACGGAGGCCGTTTGATATATAAACCTGAGCCAAACGCCAAGAATTGAGGCTTTTTAGTCGAAAATCACCCCCTACAGGCCAATAGGGCCTCCAAGAGCAGGACGCCGCGGTTGGACGAAATAGAATCCGCGGGAATCTGTCAGCAAATCGAACCCCAACCGTGAGAATATTCTTGCCTGAGCAATCTAAGGACGCCCGCACTTAGCTCCCGACCGAGCCGCGGTTTGGCGAATGGCTGCGTTAAGACGAAGCGCCTCGAATCGGACTTCAAAGCTCCCTTTCGGCGGGTATCGCAGAGTTGACGTCGGAAGAGACGAGAATAGGGGTCGATCCGGGACAAGGTTATAATTCGAATGATTTGACCTGCATGATTCTCGTATGAACGGAAGAACGTCGAAGCTACTGGGAAGTGTCGTGGTTATGAGGATCATATACGCCATCAACTGGCTCAACATCGGGGCCGTCTTCCAACCGATGTCCGCGGAGCTGGGCCACGGCGTCACCGGCCTTGGCGCAATCACCGCCAGCTTCTTCCTGGGCGTGGGCCTCCTTCAGGTCCCCGGCGGGATACTGGCCGCGCGGTGGGGGGCGAAGCGCGTGGTCCTGATCGGAATAGTGGCGTATTCGGGCTGCGCCTTGGCGAGCGCCCTCGGGCAGAGTCTGAGCTACGTCGCGCTGATGAGGTTCGGTGTCGGAGCCGGGATGGCGTTCTGCTTCGCCCCTACCGTCGTGATAGTCACCTCGTCCATCCGCGGCGAGGACTCCGGCCTCGGGGTTGGGCTGCTCAACTCCGCCTTCGACGTTGGCGGCATCTTCGGGCTCCTCTGGGGTGTGCTCGCCGTCGCGGTCGGATGGCGGCTAAGCCTCGGCGCGAGCGGCCTGCTGGGGCTCGCTACCTTCCCCCTCGTGCTCCTCCTTGTCCCCGCTGCCGAGTCCGCGCCCAAGTTCCAGATAAGGCGCTCCAGCCTCTCTAAGGTGCTTGGAGACAGGAGGTTGATCCTGATAGGAATCGGTCTCCTCAGCCTCGATTGCGGCAACACGATAGTGGGGGGCTTCATGGTCTACTACCTGCAGAATCTCGGGATGAGCGCGCTCAACGCCGGTGCGATCGCAGACCTCATCGTGGTGGTTCCAATCTTCTTCGCGCTGGTTGGAGGGCGCGCGTACGACAGGATGAAGAAGCCGAAACAGCTCCTGTTGCTCGCTGACTTGGCGATGGGGGCGGCGCTTCTCGTCTGCTCGGCGGGAGGCGCCTCCGCGGCCATCGTCGGGACAACGATCGGAGGAGTCGCTACCGGGATCGGCTTCACGGTGGGTTTTGCAGCCGCACGAGAGCTCAACCAGGGCGAGAGAGAGTACGACACCCTCGCGGTCGCGTGGGTGAACGGGATATCTCTCTTCGGCTCCTTCTTCCCCCCGCTGCTCTTCTCGTACATCGCCGCCAATTCCGGCTACTCGATGGGCTGGCTCGTGGGAGGAACCCTCACGATAGCAATCGCGCTGCCTGTCCTGCTCCTGAAGGAAGGGGTACCGACTAGAGCGGCATCGCTATGATCTCGTCGCCCTTCTTCACGTCAACCTTGAATCCTTCGACCCCTATCTCCTTGATCTCGGGGACAGGGATGCCCAGGCCCTCGATCTTCGAGCGGTGCCTCTCTATCGCGGTCATCCAAGCGCTCGACCTCTCCTCCACCTTCGGGACGCCCAGGCCCGAGTCCGCCGCCAGTCCCTCCAACTTCTGATCCCACTCAAAGAAGTCGGCGGGAAGTTTCCAGAAGTCCTCCATGGGCTTGAAGAGAAGGGGCGAGAGGTAGATGAAGCCGTGCTTGAGCTGTCGCGAGATTGTCATCTTCGCCTGTGGGGTCATCGTGGAGGCGAGCCTGTCGAGCATCGCCAACGTTCCCGTAAGATGTCTCGACTCGTCCTTCGTGATGTTCTTGAACGCGCCTGAGTAGACCTTGTTGCTGGAGCGCTCCCCGACTTCCTTGAAGATCAGCTGGGCACCTATCTCGGCGAAGAAGAAGCTCGAGAAGATGAGCGGGAGCGGGTATTTGTCCCAGGCGGACTGGAACGCCGACCAGTATCGCCGGCCGTTGTCGTAGAGTGCGGTGATGTTTCGATGGGCCTTCTCTTCGAGCTCGGTCTGCGGTTTGAACTTGTAGGGGAATCCCGGGCAGACCCTCGCGCAGGCTCTCCTGCAGACCTCGTCGTGCCTGCATTCGTCGAATGCGACCGCCGAGAGGAACTTCTTTGTCGGGTCCTCGTAGTTGTGGGTGGCTGCCTGGACCGAGGCGAGCCCGAAGGCGCCGATGCCCGACTTCTCGAACAGGGCGAGTTTGGCGAGCCAGTAGGCCTGGGCGACCCCTTGCTCTCTTGAGAAGTTTGAGGCGTCACACTCTTCCCACGGCAGCTCAAGAGGGCTCCAGTTCTGCGGGAACCAGAGCTCGTACGTCTTCAAGAGGGTCTCGGAGACGACGTCCCAGTTCCCAGGGAAGACGTTCGGCTCGTCAGTTTCTTCGGGCAATTATTGGTTACCCTCGACCGACGCCACTTGACGGTCTAATTAACCTTGAGAGGAGGAGGAAGAGTTGGAGGAGGTCGATCCGCCCGCGGGCAGGACCATAATACTTGCCTGCATCCACCCCGGATGGATGCTGCAATAATAGTCGTAGGTCCCTGGCACCGTAAGAGTGACAGTATAGCTCGCTCCCGGGTTTATCGTGACGGATTGGAATGAAGCCGCCCCGCTCGGGACGGTCTTCGAGACGACTGTGTGCCCGACAACGTCTTCATTCTGCCAAAGAATCGTGTTGTTGGTGCCGAGCACGACCTTGACGCTCTTTGGATTGAAGTTGAGCTGGTCGTTGCCGGCCCCGTTCGGCATGGCGATGCACGTCGTCGACGCGCCCGGGGTTCCGCAGCTGGAGGCTCCTCCGAGCTTGGGTTGGAACTTGAGCGCGAACTCGGCGACGAGGAGAGCCCCGACGAGTATCATCACCAGCCCGACGGACAGAAGGAACTTCGAGTTGGGCTTCGGCTCTTCTACTTCCATGATCCCACTCTATCCAAGCGCCGCCAGCATGGCGATCAGCAAAGCCGAAAGGAACATCAGAGGAATCAACGCGAAGAGCCGGATGGAGCCAGGCTCGTCCTTGAGATCCATGTAGAAGATCACGACGGCGACAGCCTGGCTTGTGGCCAGAAGCGCTACGATGGCGGTCAGGGTCGACCCGGCAGAGAACCGATAGAACGCGGTGACCTCCGCGGTGACCGCCAGCATCATGTACGCCCAAACGCCAACGAGGACTTCTGTCTTCAAGCCCTATCCCTCAGAGGAGGTAGAAGAGCGGGAAGATGAAGCACCAGACGATGTCCACGAATGCCCAGTAGAGCGCGAAGTTCTCTATGGTCTCGTGGTTCTCCTTGGTGTACATCCCGCTGACGGTCTTTTTCATCAGATAGACCATCACGAGCAGACCGACGATCACGTGGGCGCCGTGAAGGCCCACTAGGAAGTAGTAAGCGCTCGCCGCGAGCGAGATAGTCGGGTTCGCGGAGTAGATCGTGAATCCCGCCGAGGTCAGGTTGGACCACTCGGAGAGCTTTATACCCATGAACGTCGAGCCGAGCACGAAGGTTGTCGCCAGCCAGATGAGGAGCTGGCGCTGGTCTCCGCGCCTTATCGCCTGGACCGCGAGCGCCATCGTGAGGCCGCTCGTTACCAGAATCATGGTGTTCAGGGTCCCCAGGGGGATGTTGTGTATGAAACCCGGTAGCGGGTAGTTCGGGACCGCTACGGCGCGTATGAAGATGTAGGCCCCGATGAACGAGCCGAATAGGACGACCTCCGAGGAGAGGAACGCCCACATCCCAAGCTTCATCTTGGTCACCGCGTTGAACGGCCACCTGTCTCCAATCTCCTCTTCAGGAATGCGGAATTTGCCTCTGATGTCGTCCACCGCCCAGCTAACGACGGCATAACCTACGAGCAGGAATCCGACGAGCATAGAGAGGAGAGCGAGGATGTCAGGGTACAGCGCGGCGCCGAGCAGAAACAGCGTGACGCCGACGGAGATTTGGATCGGCCTGCTGCTGAGGTGGTGGGCACCCGCATACGTCTGGGGCGTCTGCGCTGCCGCCGCCGCTGCGTGGGCGCTCGGGAGCTGCCCGATCCAGCCGCCGATAGGCGCAGAGTCCGCTCCCAGCGCGGGGGTCATCCCTTCCGCCCCTGAGCTCCACTCGAGGTCTTCCGAGTTCCAAGGGTTGGCGGGCGCGATGGGACCCCGGAACCACGTCTTGATCACGTTGTATGCCAGCAGGATCTGGGCGCCAGCGAAGACGAAGGCGCCGATGCTCGCTATCCCGTTCAGCATCGGCCAGTTGCCCAGGTTCTGATAGGTGAAGATCCTTCTCGGCATGTCCAGCAGTAGGCTCATCGGGAAGTAGAGGATGTTGAAGCCGATGAAGGAGATGACGAAGTGCCATTTCGCGAGGCCCTCGTTGTACATCCGTCCGGACATCTTCGGTATCCAGTAGTATATGCCGGCGATCAGGCCGAAGATCGCTGCCCCCACCATGACGTAGTGGAAGTGCGAGACAACGAAGTAGGAGCCTCTGAAGACCCTGTCGAGGACAGGGGATGACAAGAAGACCCCCATGATCCCTCCTATGATGAAGAGGACGATCGCTCCGAGCGCGAAGAGGAACGGAGCCTTGAACTGGATCCTCCCCCTGAACATAGACTCGATGAAGGCGAGCGTGATCACGTCG
Organism: uncultured archaeon; assembly: GCA_963731775.1. Classification (GTDB taxonomy): domain Archaea; phylum Thermoproteota; class Nitrososphaeria; order Nitrososphaerales; family Gagatemarchaeaceae; genus DATJAJ01. The sequence continues at coordinate 41,012 of CAVSWV010000001.1, forward strand.
AAGGGTATCGAGATCGCGATGGTCGCCACACTGAAGACCCCCTGGAGCGAGACCGGAATCCCCGTGAGGAACATGTGATGCATCCAGACACCGAAGCTGATCGGGAGGACGATCAGCCCCGTGGCCACGAGAATCGCGTTCCTGGCCGCGAGGGGCCTGCCGGTGAAGGCCGGGATGACATTGGCCACGACCCCGAAACCTGGCAGGAGTACGATGTACACCTCGGGATGGCCGAAGAACCAGAACAGGTTATCCCATAAAATCGAGGGTTCGACTCCCGGGTTGGAGAAGAAGACGGTCCCTAGGAGCCTGTCAGAGGACTCCAATGCGAACGCAGCTATCAGGGTCGGGAAGGAGAAGAGCATGGCGATTATCGTGAAAAGCATGAACCACGTGAACATCGGCATCTTCATGATAGAGACGCCCGGCGCCCTCAGCCAGAAGATCGACACGATGATGTTGACGCTTCCCAGCGTCACGGATGCGGCTAGCATCACGAGGCCGAGGTACACAAGCGTCGGTCCCGGACCAGGCTCGAAGGCCGTGGTGGCGAGTGGCTGGTACGTGGTCCAACCAGCGTTCGCCGAGCCGCCCGGAACGAAGAAGCTGATCAGCGCAAGGACTCCGCCGCCGAGGAACAGCCAGAAGCTCATCGCGTTGAGCCTGGGGAAGGCCATGTCCTTCGCGCCTATCTGGAGGGGGACGAAGTAGTTGGCCAGTCCGATCGCAAGCGGCGAGAGGAACCAGAATATCATGATCAGACCGTGCATGGTGACCGCCTGGTTGTAGTACACCGCGTTGAGGAATGCGTTGTTCGGCACCGATAGCTGCACCCTCATCATGAGCGCCAGCAGCGCCCCGATGAAGCCGAAGTAGCAGGCAGAGAAGAGGTAGAGCAACCCGACCTTCTTGTGGTTGGTCGTGAAGAGCCAGCCCCTCAGCCAGGACTCGGTGTCTGAGTCGCTCACTGGGTGCTGCCCCACGTGCTGTTCCAAGTCGAATCGTCCCAGACGGTGAGGTTCGCTATCATGAAGGCGTGCCCCACCCCGCAGAGCTCAAAGCAGCGGACCGCGTCAATTGTGAAGCCCATCTGAGTTGGCTGGAACCACAGCTGGTTCACCTTCCCCGGTATGGCGTCCTCCTTTTCGTCGAACATGGAGATCCCGAAGGAGTGGAAGACGTCTCTGCTCGTGATGTTGAGGATCACCGTCTGGTTGACCGGCACGTTGAGGTTGCCCACGTCGTATTTTCCGTTCGGATATGTGAAGTTCCAACCCCATTGGAAGCCGGTGACCATGATCGTGACCGGGTCGCCCGAATGGGGGATCTCTATGTTGCCGAAGCTCTGAAAGGTCTGGTACTCGACGGCGGTCAGGAGCGAGAGGCTGATGATGACGGTCACCAGGGCTATCTTCCAACCCTCGGTCTTGTGGGTGATCGGTCCCTTGTCGGTGGAACGGGCACGGTACCTCACGGCGAAGACGACCAGCATGGTGAGAACCACTATGGAGGCGATAACGCCAATGTCAAGGTACCAGGAATAGAGCGAGTTGAAAGTGGCAACGGTCGGAGGCTGGGCAGAAAGTACGGACGAAACCAACACGAGCCCACGAGCGCAACCCACACGACGATTATAAGCTTTGAGAACGCGGATTATTCCTGACCGATTCGGAGGGTGGCTCCGGCGCTCGACGACAGGCTTCGGTTCAAGGCATATCTACCGAGCCGGCGCATGCTCTGTTGTGGTGGGATGGCGGAGCGGTTACGCGTGCGCCTGCAGCCACCAGGCAGCCAGCGCATTTACATGGGTTCGAATCCCATTCCCACCTCTGAATCATTAGTTCGATTCTTACCCCATTTTAAACTCAGAGCTTGAAATAGGCTCTGAAATGTGTTCCAGTGATGTTTCGAGTCCTAAGTGGACTTGATTAGAGATCTCTCTAATGCGCTCCTTTTCCGTGCGATTGTGAAACCTACGCGCTCCTCGAAAAGAGCCATACAAGCCCTCCTAATGTGGAGATACGTGGCGTCTTTGTTGCGATGATAGATCTTCCCCCCTTATCAGGACTGTCCCACCCCTTTTTCGCATAAGATGAGGACCGGTTGCATCGATCCCCAATGATCGCAGTTCAGCTTGAACCAGATTGAGAGAATCGTGATTTCCATTGTAGACGGTCAGACTCCTTTCGTGCATGCAACCCTCTGAATCAAAGAATCCTCTAAGAAAAGCGCCTTTGCAATTCCCGCAGTGTGAAACTGCAACTTCTAATGAAGCAATCGGTTGCAGAAGAAACCTCCGCAACAATACGCTGTTCAATTCGGTGTGCCACAGTCCAGTCTTCTCATGCCACTTCACCTTTGGAGGCTCGCGATTGAGCAGCATCCCTAAACAGCGTGAGAACTCCTCGGCGAAGTCCTTGGCCGTCACCCTCAGCTTGATCCTGTGGTTGTGGTCGCCGGTGAGGCTCGTTGATGCGTCCCCCATCTTAACTCCGACGACGTATGCCAACTCCGCCGAGGGCCGCACCGAGAAAGGCCTGACGTATCCGAAAGGTCTATGTTTTCCGTTGACCCAATCTGAGACGTGTGATTTCCTCAACCTGACGCCTGTTGTCAATTCTACAGCGAAAATTATCTTGTTGTAACTCAGGCCTTGGGACCTTAATTTGAGTACCTCCTCGTATAGCTCATTTCTCTCCCAGACAGGTCGATAGGGCTTCTCAACGTGATCAACCATGACCTCGAAACGCGCGGCGTTATTTCAACTCCAACATCGAACGGTTAAATCCCCTGCAAATTACGGGCGGGCCGAGAAGACATGAGCTACGGTAACTCTCCCAGAGGGTCGTTCTCCGGGGGAAAAGGTTCGCCGGCGAAAAAGTCAGACAAGAGAAAGAAGCAGGACTTCCACAAGTCCAAAATCAGGGACGACTCCGAAAAGGTCGACCTTGAGGAGGCGAAGGCGAGGACGATAATCTCCCTCGAGCACCTCGGGAAACAGAGGCTATCGGAAGAGCCCGGCGGCTACGGGCTTCAGAGCTGGTTGGGTAACCTAAACGTGATGCTCGACGACTTCCAGGAGAAGCTCGGCGCGTCTAGGCTTCCTCCCGAATACTACCGAAAACGGGGTGAGCTGACGCCCGAAATCCTGAGCTCGTCCGAGATGACGAAACTCGACGACGAGATAGCGAAGACGCAGAAGGACCTCGAAGCCGCGAAGACGACCGCGAAAGGGGTCCCGAAGTCTTCTGGATCCAGAGACAAGGCGATCAAGCACGAATATCAGAAATATTCAAAGGAACTGGCCGAAGCGAGGAAGTCGAGGCGCCCTGGCCATGCGCCGAAGCAGAAGGGCTCGCTGCTGGGCAAGATACTCGGAAGGTCGGGCCCCGAAGCCGACCCTCTAGGCGAGAGGATAGCATTGCTAGAGACCAAACTAAAGGCCCTGGAAGAGGAAGCGGCGCGCAGGCAGGATTCCAGGACAGCCGAGAGCAAGGCCTCGGCCGAGACTTATAGGAACGTGGAGTCACTCGGGGAACGCCTCAGGCGGCTGCAGTCGGAGAGGGCGGAGGCGGGACAGATGAAGATTGTGAGGGAGAGGCTGGCCGCGGAGTTCGTCGAGATAATCTCCAAGATTCAAGTTCCCCGAATCGCCGCTGAGCAGAACCCGACCGCTGGCGCAGAGAACGTCTGACCAGTCAGCGGCCCTAGACGAATAGAGCGTAGAGGACGATAGCCGAGACGAAGACTATCGATATCGTGTTGAGGACCTTGATGAGGGAGTTGATTGCCGGTCCGGCCGTGTCCTTGAACGGGTCGCCGACGGTGTCCCCCATCACGGCCGCGTTGTGCGCCGGAGACTTCTTCCCCCCGTACTGCCCTGTCTCGATGAACTTCTTCGCGTTGTCCCACGCCGCACCGCCGTTGGTCATCAGGAACGCGAGGAAGACACCCGATACGACGCTCCCTATCAATACCCCTCCGAGGGCGAGAGGGCCGAGAATGAACCCGACGGCCAGAGGAGTGACTATGGCCAAAGCGCCCGGCTTCGCTAGCTCCCTTATGGCGGCTGCCGTGCTGATGTCTACGCAACGGGCGTAATCGGGCTTCGCTGTTCCCTCCATGATACCCGGGATTTCCCTGAATTGTCTCCGGACCTCGTTGACCATTTTGAAGGCGGCCTTCTCGACCGCGGAGATCAGGAAGCTCGAGAAGTAGAACGGCAGCAGGCCTCCGATGAATAGGCCCACCACGACGTGCGGGTCGGTCAACGTGAACGAGAGCGTCCCGCCCGGCGCAAGGCCGTACTTGCTGAAGAGGTTGTGGAGGCTGATCTGCCGGTTCGCCTCGGACTGGAAGGCCTCGAAGATTGACACCGCGGCCAGCGCAGCGGACATTACGGCGAAGGCCTTCGTCGTGGCCTTGGTCGTGTTCCCGATAGCGTCGAGCTCGTCGGTGACGGTCCTCACGCTCTCGTCCAGCCCCGCCATCTCGACGATGCCGTTGGCGTTGTCGGTGATTGGGCCGAAGGAGTCGATCGACATGATTATCCCGGTGAGCGAGAGCATCGACATGGTCGCTATGGCGGTGCTGTAGACTCCCATGAGCTGGCTGTCTCCTGACCCGGAGTAGCCCAGGTAGTACGATGCTATGATGGCGAGCACCAGGACGACCGCGGATGGCGCTGTGCTGGTGAGGCCGGTTGAGAAGCCGGCCAGGAAGTTTGTCGCGGCCCCGGTCTGGCTCGCCTCGGCGATGCGTCTGACAGGGGAATAATTGTACGAGGTGAAGTAGTTGGCGACGTTCTCTATCGCGATGACCACTACCACCCCGACCACCGCGCTGGCGAACAGGTAGTAGCCGAAACCCGAGCCGCCGAAGAGGGACTGGCCGAGGACGAAATCGAGCACTACGGTGATGACCGCGGCGATTATCAGGGAGGTGTTGAGGGCGCCCAGCGGGTTCGACTTTATCGATCCCCGTATGTAGAAGCTGGCGAAGATCGTCCCAACGATCCCCGAGGCACCCAGCAGGAGCGGATAGAGCAGGAGCTGGTTTGAGCCTATCACGGAGAGGACGTCGGAGGGCAGGTTCAGCGTGCCCCTGTCGAGGAAGATCAAGACGCCTAGAATGATCGCGGCTATCGAGGTGACCACGTAGGACTCGTATACGTCAGCTCCCATCCCCGCGCAGTCTCCGACGTTGTCCCCCACGTTGTCCGCGATCACCGCGGGGTTCCGCGGATCATCCTCGGGAATGCCCGCCTCCACCTTCCCGACGAGGTCAGCCCCGACGTCCGCGGCCTTCGTGTAGATCCCGCCGGAGACTCTCATGAACATGGCTATGAGCGAGGCGCCGAAGCCAAGCCCGGCCACGGTCGCAGGGTTGGCGGCGATCGAGCCGCCGAACGCGATGTAGAACGCGGAGAGTCCCAGCAGGTCGAATCCTACTACCGTCATGCCCATCACTGCGCCTCCCCTGAAGGCGACCGTGAGAGCGCTCCCAAGGCCCTTCTTCGCGGCCTGTGCGGTCCTGGAACTCGTCCTTACAGTCACCGCCATTCCGATGTAGCCCGCAAGCGCTGAGAGGGCGGCGCCTATGACGAAGCCGGCAGCCGTGGTCCCGCCGGTGGAGTTCGGGAGGTCGATCAATACGTAGATGAGGACGGCTATGGCCACCGCGATTGGGGTCACGACCTTGTACTCGCGGTTGAGGAACGCGGCGGCACCCTCCCTCACCGCGTCCGCGATCTCGACCATCTTCGGAGAACCACGGTCCTGCCTCCTCAGATATAGGAAGAGGAGAAGCGCGTAGATGAGCGCCAGGAACGACACGCCGAGCGCGACGAGGGAGTAGTCTGTCGCCGTCTAGGAGACCCCCTTAGCCAGAAAACCCTGCAATCCCTGCACTTTTCTTGGCTGCTTCCGATTTCGTTTTATAAGCTTTCGACCGACTCGCGTCCGCCCTCGAAAACGGGCTTCACCGGTTTGATCCTTTCTTCGCCAGCGCGTATGAGAATATGATGGGCAAGACCGTGGTGGCCTCGGCGTAGAGTGTGACCTTTCTCGCCCGCTCTTTGACCTTCCCCCAGGAGACCGCCTCTCTAACCTGCGCTCCGCTCAGGGACCCGTCGTATTCCATCGCGGTGGTGACGTAGCACGCGTAGTCGAGCCCTCCCCTGAACATGTTCCACCAGATCAGATGGTGCTTGCTGATTCCCCCTCCGACGACCAGAGCCCCTGTCCGCTTCGACTCGCTCACAAGGTCGGAGAGCCTCCTCTCGTCGGCGATCACGTCGACCTTGAAGTCGCGGTGGCTCTCGGCGAAGAGCCAGAGCTGGCTCCCGACCGAGCCGTCCATGACCCCCGGCACGAATACGGGCACGCCCCTCTTCTGCGCCCAAGTGAGGAGGGAGTCGCGCGATGCGAGCCTCTTCCCAATCTCGACGCAGAGCTCCTCGGACGAGATGCTCCTGCTCCCCTCTTCGTACAGGCGCTCGAGGAGCGGCTGCATCGTCTTCTCTATGAGCGGGCCGTAATTCTCGAGGGGGACGAGGATGTTGCCCAGCCTGTGATATCCTTCCTTGAGGAGAACCGAGTCGTCCAGCTCGAAGCTGCCGTGGTAGTAGTCCGAGAGGGTCCGGGCGATGTCGTGGTCGAGCGTCCCACTGGCGGTGATTATCACGTCGACCATCCCTTCCTTCACCATGTCGGCGATCACTCCCCTGAGGCCCGTGGCGACCGGAGCGGCCGGAAAGGAGAGGAACTTCGTGCACCCCTCGTCCTTCGACATCTCCGCCACTATCTTCGCGGCCTGCCAGAGGTTCTTCGCCATGAAGCCCCCCGACCTGCCCATCTGGTCGACCAACGCGACCAGGTCTTCTGAGGGAGGGACGTGGATGTCTCTCACCCTCTCCAGCTTTTGGAGTCGTTTCACGGGAAACCTGTGCGACGCCGTCTCGAAGCCTTTTAACTCTTGGCGGGTCATTTTCGAGGAACCCACCCCCCCTCCGCGGAGCAAAGCATCCCGCAAGCGACGATAATCTAGATGCGAAGTGCGGCTGTAGCGCAGCCCGAAGATAATCAGAACTCCCCCACTCATCGGCATGCTAACGTCCACACAGGTAGGCAGGTGCACCGAATGCTCTGGCGAGATAGTAGACGCGGGAGACGAGCTGGTCTGCAGGTCCTGCGGCGTGGTCACGGGAAAGGAGGTCCTGGAGGGGCACTCCGATCGGCCGCCACAGGCGGCCGACTATGCCGGACACACGCTGGGAGGATACATGGGTCCGCTCGAGTACGGCTATGAAGGCAGGTTCTCGAAGGGTTTCTCCGCGGCGTCTTCGAGCTTCAGATACCTCAAGCTCGTATCGGACCACACCGGGAAGGAGGGTAGCACTGAGTACTCGTGCGTGAAGATGATAGAGAGGGTGTGCGAGAAGCTCCCAGTCCCGAAGATAGTCGTCGGCCAGGCGACGGTGATCGCCAAGAAGCTCTTCGTGGTCAAGCGGGAGAGGAACGACATCACTTCGGCGGCGCTGTCCGCGTACGCGATAATAACCGCGTGCAAGATAGAGCAGGTCACCTCGGTTGGGGTGAAGGAGATCGTGGAGGCGCACAGGCTGCTGGGGAGGCGGGTGAAGATGTCGGCCCTGATCGAGCTCTCACTCAACTCGCCCATCAAGGTTGGCGCCAGGCGGCCGGAGGAGTACGTCGGTAGGGTGATCGCGCGCCTCTCGTCAGACGCGGCGTTGGCGACCAGCCTCAGGGCGTGCGGCGCGAACGAGACCGTATACCTGAACAAGCTTCGGGAGGCGGCCTTGGAGGCGCTCAGAATGACCGACGAGTCGGCGAGGGGAGGGCACAGCCCGTGCGCGCTGGCCGCGACAGCGGTCTACGCGGGCGAAACGCTGCTGGCGAAGAGGGAGTCCAGGAGGAGGATGCTGACGCAGAAAGACGTCGCGGACTGCGTCGATGTCGCGGAGTACACCGTCAGGGAACAGTTCGGAGAGATATTCAGGTCGGTCCTGCCGAGACTGGAACAGCAGCCTACGGGGATGCTGATCCAGCCTGGTCCACAGACCAGCTGAACGGGCCCAGAGGGCCGGCGACGCCCTCCTGAGAGACGACCAGGCGATAGCTGACGGAACATGAGGGGGTCGCCTCCATGGAGTAGGATAGCGAAGACGAGAACCCGAGGAGCGAGGAGGACCTGGCGAGGGCGGCCCTGAGTGAGAGCATCGCGGCGCCTAGCGAGGTCGAGTTGCACATCCCCTGACCGAGGTCTGAGAGAGCGCTCGCCACTTCCGAGGCGGAGGCCAGGCAGAGAGAGGCGGCGAGCACCGGGTGGATGGGGATGTTGAGTGAATGCGCCTCCGTCTTGTGATATGATACCAGCCCGCCTGGGCTCGCGCCGATCTCGGTCACGTACACCGAAAGGTCGAGGCGGCCCGGGACGAAGCCCGCGAACGGAGCGAGCGAGGAGAGATTGTCCGATGAGGCTCCGTTCGTGGAGGTCCGCGCGACGGCTCTGACCTCCAAGGAGTTCGAACCGACGTTAATCGCCTGGGCTTCGACCAGCCGGGAGAGGGCCGAAGAAGCGTCGATGCAGGGGAACGCCCCGGACGAAAGACCCTCCTGAAGACTGTCGAGGATTGCGAGGACGGAGGTTCCCAGCGCGACCGAGGCCCGGGAGTATAGCGCGTCCTCCTGGTCGGAGACGGAGACGAGCTGGAGGTGCTCCTGGGAGCCCGAGACGAGGGCGAAGTTCGATGTTACCAGCGACCCGAAGAGCACGATCGAAGCCAGGGTGGCTCCTATCGCCCGGCGTCGCTCCATGCCTCGAAGACGACCGTCCGAGTCGGGAATGGCGCCGTGAGATTCGCGTAGATGTAGCCGGGCGGAGGCCCGATCGCGCAGACAACCCCAGAATCGGAGGCCGAGAAGGTCACCGTCGAATTGGACAACGCGGACAGCCAGCCGCAGACGCTCGAAATGCTCGCGTCCTGAATCCACACCAACCCCCTGTCGAGGACTATCTCCCGAAGGGAGTCGCGGAGCTGGAGCTCGCGGGAGTAGACCCTTGAGGCGGCGGCGTACGGCGTAGGCGACCATGCTATGACGGCCGCCATCGAGATGATCCCCACAACCGCGGCAGTCGAGACGTCGAGGATTTTCAAAGCCCGGCAAGCCTCGGGACAATGACGGCGAGGACGGCGATGACCAGCACGATCAGGACAGAGTACATCATCGCGACGTCGACATAGACCTCCGCCTCTGCCAATCTAGGCGACCTCAACTCGACCTTCTTCGATAGTCAGCGTGTAGACGACTCCATATGAGAGCGTCGTGTTTGGGAGCGCCCAGCTCGAGGGCTGGGAAATGCGTATACCACCAAGAGTACCTACCACCGTATGTCCCTCGAGGCGGACGGATGCGTTAGCGGCGGGTATCTGGAGGACGAGCGAGGCGGCCATTCCCGGCTCGAGGCCGTTGACTACGCTTGCGACGCCCTGCACGACCGTGCCGAGTGCGGCCTCCTGCGAGAATTGCGAAACCCCCCGAATCGCAGGCGTGAGCGCGGTGACGAGCGCGAGAGAGGCGACCAGGTAGACCCCCCAGGAGACCGAGGAGGAGACCGAAGAGGCGGGCATCCTTTAGTCGACCACCACCTGCATCTGATCGGCTCTCGTGGAGAAGACCAAGGTGTGAATTCCGGTCAGCGCCTCAGAAGGGATGTCACAGCCGGCTGGAAGGGCGAAGGACGAGGAATACGAGGGGGACACGAAGAAGAGTTCGTCCCCGGAACAGGAGAGGGTCGCCTGGTTGAAGTCCAGGGTGACGTTCGCCCCTCCGTGTTCGATCGATGTTACTGCGACCGTGACAACCGAGGCGAAGGTCGCTCGCTCTTCCGAGTAGGTTATCGTGTTCGAGTACGAAGAGTAAAAGCCCAGCGAGAATGCGACGACTATGGTCGAGGTCGCGAAGACGAGGGCATATTCCAGAATCTCGGTCAACGCACCGGGAGTGGAATCTCGGATTTAAGCGACAACGCGGGTCTTTTATTCGCAAGGCCGCTCATCTAGAGGGAACAATGAACGGCAACATCTCCGCGGCGCTGCTCCGAATCGCTGCCAGGAAGAAGCGGTCGCCTGACCCCCCGCCGCTGCTCATCGAACTCTTTCGGGGGCCGGAAGCCGACGCCGCTCTGAGATACGACAGGTACCCTTTCGCCTATTCCGTGGCGAGGAGGGGAGACGGAACATGGTATTCTATTTCCGTCGAACTCGCGGACTCTGCCTTGCTCGCTCTGAGGTCAGTCGTCCATGAGGTCACGGAGGCCTTCGACCCGTCAAGCGTGGAGCCTCTCACTTTTGCTAAGCTGATTCAGGTCCTCCGGCAGCTGGCTGCAGAGAGCCTGGCCAGGGTCCCGTCTGCCCCAGACCGAGTGAAGGCGCTCTCCGAACTCGTTGCCTACGAAGCTATAGGGCTCTCTAGGATTCTCGCCCTCGCGGCAGACGAGTTCATAACAGAGTTCTACGTCGACTCAGATTCGTCTCCGGTCTACCTAGACCACTCGAACGTAGGGCGGTGCGACACTTCCATGGTCCTGACCGAGAGGGAGCGAAAGGCGCTCGAGACTCACATCGACACTTTCAGAGGGTACACGCTCGACTACGCCACACCCTCACTGAAGAACGACCTTGAAATCGCGGGGGCTCGGCTCAGGATATCCCTAGATCTCGAGCCCATATCTGTCAACAGGTTCTCCCTGGACGTCAGGCGCCTCAACATCACCTCGCTGTCGATCCTACAGCTGATCAAGATGAACGCGCTTTCTTCAGAGGCCACGGCCTTTCTCGTCGCTTGGCTGGAACTCGGAGGCAACGTCACGATCATAGGCGAGACCGGGACCGGCAAGACGACGCTATTGAACGCGCTGGACGAACGGCTGAGTCCGAAGCTGCGTCGGGTCTACATCGAGGACGCCGTGGAGACGAGGGACCTTCTGGATAGAGGGTACCATCAGATGAAGATCAAGGTCGACCCCTTTGAACGGAACGACCTCTACCTCAGAACGAAGGGCGCCGAAATCGTCAAGGTCCTGCACAGGTCCCCGGACCTCGTGATACTTAGCGAGATCCAATCGGAGGAGCACAGCAGGGCGTTCTACCATGCGCTCTCGTCAGGGGTCAGGGGGATGCAGACCTTCCACGCGTCCTCGATCGAACAAGCGCTTCGGCGCTGGACGAACGTGCACGGGATTCCGAGGCAGAGCCTGCTCGACCTGGGCGTCCTGGTGCAGATGAGGAGGCCTGACAGGCTGCGGCCGCTGAGGTTCGTGTCGCGTATCTGCGGAGTCGTTTCAGAAGGAGGGGAGCCGGAGGTGAGGGGAATATACGAGAGGGACCGCTCGTTCAACCTCCAGCGGACCGCAAGCTGGGAGAGGATCGCGCCTCCTGAGGGAAAGACCGGGCAAGAGTTCGTCGACAGGGTCACGGAGAACCTCGCGGGACTGGAACGAGCCGCGATCGCCAGTTGAAAGTCGCTTCATGGGAGCACTTCTCCCTTGACCCCCGGAAGCTGCTGGCGATCGCAGTCGCCTTCGCCGCCGCGACCGGTTCCGTGGTACTCGTGATCACCGAAGGCGTCTTCGGCGGCGGGGCGATTGGGGTGGCCCTCCTCGTCTCAGCCATTTCGTGCTACGTAATCCTTTCGATGCCGAGGAGGATCCTCGACACCGCCTCGCTCTCGCAGTCGAAGGAAGCGGCCGTGCTGGCGGCGTCAGGTTCGGCTAACTACGAAGCCACCCATTCTCGCTCTCGGTCTCTTCTCCTGCTCACATCTGGAGATACGGAGATAGAGGCGACGCTGGCGCGGGCGAAGAGGGACGTCCTGCTGGGCCACGAACCCTCCGAGGCCCTGGAGCGGGCGAAGGGGAGGCTCTCGTCATACTCTGCCAGGAACGTCCTAAGCTCGATCGGATCGATGGCACCTTCGCTGATCGCTGAGCGGGGCGAGGAGACAAGCGGAATAAGCCAAGCCTCGTCGCTGGCGGAGGAATCGAAACTTCCGCTCTTCATGGCCGTCGCCTTCTTCGCCCCGATAATGCTGATTCTGTTCGCGGTACTGACACATCAAGAAGATCCGCGGAGCTTTGGGGAACTGCTGATCGCGCAGTTCGCGATACTCGATATCGCGTTCTACTTCTCATCTTCTGAGAAGGAGATACTGAGATGAACAGGAGGTTCGCCCTTATGCTGGAGCTTCGTCGTGTCTTCTCCTCCGTCAGCGAAGGGGAGGGGCTGGCGTGCTCGCTCGTCAGGACGTTCAAGGAGAGCAGCGGCGAAGGCAGAGAGGTAGCGAAGAGGATTCTCCTCGGACTACCGGTCAGGACCGCGCTCGAGCCGCTCGCTGGGGACGAGTCGAGAGAACTCGGCATGCTGGCGGGTCTTATGGCGGGTTCCTCCAGCGCCAGCGCGAGGGTCTTGGGCCGCAAGGGGGAGGACCTCTCCGTCATATTCGAGGGCCGGCTCAAGGCCAGAGAAACCAGGCGGATGGAGGAGAAGGTGATGCAGACGAGGGGTTTCATAATGTCCGCGGTCATGGGCGCCGTCGTCGCCCTGCTCGCGTCTTTGGGCCCCCTCGTCGGAAGCTTGAACTTCGCGACCCAGGCGCCGCCTCAAGTGAATGCGGCCGTCTTACTCTGGTCGGGAGCGGCGATGACGACGATGAGCTCGGGGATGTTGGGTTTCTTCATGTCGGGAAGGCGCTTCTACGCGGACGTCCTGATCTCGCTCGTCGTCTATGCGCTGGCGGTCGAAGCAATCTCCCCCCTCTCCGTCGTGCAAGTGGTGGGCCTGTGGGGAATTAAATAGCTGAGACGACTCTTCACCGATGACAGTCTCGGAACGTTTCCACAGACAGAGGAGAGCCGCACAGCTCATCGAGGAAGCGCTGCTCCTCTCAGTCGCCTTGGTCGCCCTTTCACTGCTCGTGGGCGGGATTGAGTCGATCCTGAAGCAGAGCGCAAGCTTCACGTCGAACATCTGGAATCAGATCTCGACTTCGATCGGGAACATGTTCAGCTCGCTTTTCAACTGGTGAGATTCCTGGGAAAAGACGAAAGCAGGCTGATATCGAGGATCTCCTGGAAGCTGAGGCCTACCGAAACGCTCCGGTTGGACTCCATAAAGATCCTCGACGCGAAGTACGTCGCGCTCGCGAACGGGGGCAGGCAGAGGGTGATGGCGATGATGCGGGTCAAGCTGACGGACGGGACGGAGGAGCCCAGGCTCGACTACGCGTCCACTATCAGGGTGACTCTCCAGCAGCAGCGCATGAAAGGGCTCTTCGACGGTCTCTACAGGGCGGGCGTCCCCTTCCTGTACCTGTCAATGATGACGCCCACCCTCAACGGGGATGAAGGGGAGGAGCTCTTCGAATTCGACCTCGTCGTGGGCACCTGGGTGGACGCCAAGACGAAGGGAATGGACGAAGCGCTTCACGTCCTAGAGGAGAGGGCGAGCGTCCTGGCGGCGACTCTCACGGTCGCTCTCCCGAACGCGGCGGTAAGGAGACTCAACCGCAACGAGCTGAGGGACTTCATCAAGACGTTGTTCCTGCCGAACGAGCCGAACCTGCCACAAGTCGGGAGCGCGTCGGTGGTGAGCACGCTCGGTGCCTTCGAGGAGAGGAGCCCCAGCGCCGGAACGGAGAGCTCGTCGCCTCAGTTCTACGTTCCCAACTCCACAGAGTCCGGCCGCACGGGAATCCTGCTCGGCTCGGTAAGGTCCGACGGAGGGGAGTACCATGACTTCCGTCTCCAGCTGGATGACCTGAAGAGGCACGTGGCGATACTGGGGATGACGGGCAGCGGCAAGTCCACGACGGCCGGAACCATCGTCAGGCAGGTCGCCGAGATGGGTCTGCCCGCATTGGTCCTTGACTGGCACAACGAGTACCGAGACACGATTTCTAGGATTGGAGGCCAGGTCTTCTCTCCCGGGAAGGACTCTTTCGCGATGAACCCGATCGGGCCGCCTCCGGAGGCTGACGAGGTCGAGCACGTTGCGATGGTGACGGACATCTTCACCGACATCTACCACTTCACCCATCCCCAGGCGTACATGTTCAGGAACGCAATGCAGAAGTGCATCTCGGACAGCGGAGAGCAGGAGGTCCCGCTCCTCAACTCGCTGGTGAAGGAGATTGAGAGGTATCCCCTCCGCTCGGCCTACGACAACGAGACCAAGGTAGCTCTGCTTCGAAGGCTGGTGCCTCTCACCCAGGGGCAGGCGGGCCGAGCCCTCAACGTCCCGAGCACGTTCACGGTCGACGAGCTCCTCGGGAAGGTGGTCTGCGTGGAGCTGGGACACATGCGCGACGGCCAGACGAGGAGCGTGTTCTCGGATATCATGATGAAGATGATATACGAACACCGCATCCGGAGGAAGAGCGGGCTCGAGCACATCACGGTCGTGGAAGAGGCCCGAAACGTGGCCCCCGCGAGGCGCGCGGAGGACCCTCCGAGCGTCGGGGAGCGGATGATCTCCGAGCTCAGGAAGTTTGGGGAAGCGATGCTCTTCGTCGCCCAGTTTCCTACTCAGGTAGCGTCGGAGGTGATCAAGAACTCGGGGGTTCGCGTGATACACAGAATCGCCTGGCCTGAGGACCTCTCCCTGGTGGGAGACGCGATTGGCCTCACCCGCGAGCAGAGGGAGCACATATCCCGCCTGGGCGTGGGAGAGGCCGTCGTCAGCCTCTCGAGGATCCAGAAGCCGATCCTGGTTCAGATACGCCCCGGACCGTCGGTGGCGCCAGAGAGCAAAGATCTAAGCTTCACCGCTGAGTCGTAATTCGCGACCCAGTCGATGGGCGCTTCCCTGACGCCCTTGGTCTCGAACGACGCCACCGCTTCGGCGACAACCTGCGGGTCCGCGGTCGTGGAGTCGAACTCGCACACCTTCGAGGGGCCGAACCTCGCGAAGGCCTCCGAGGCTGAGACTCCGATCAGCTCGGCCTCGACGTCCTCCCTGAGCTTGACGCCCCTGTACCCGCGCTCGAGAAGCCTCTCCTTGAGGCGCGTCGGCTCGCATCTTAGGACAGCTACCCTGTCCAGGTCGCCCCGCTCGAAGACTGCGGGGAGCAGATGGCCGTAAAAGACGCAGGGCCTGGCTGGGGCAGAGAGTATTACTCGTCTGAGGGCGGCAGGGTCCACCGAGATCTCGCCTCGGCTTCGCTTTCCGAGACGGTGTTCTAACGCCAAATCGTTGAGCGATAAGCACGGGACGCGGAGCATCCTCGCGACCATGGGGGCGACCGTCTTCTTTCCAGTCCCCGGAGTACCGGTTATGCCTAGGACTCGAGTCTTCACGGCTACAGCCGCGTCAGCCTAGCGTAAGAGACGGGAACCAACCGAGCGTCACGGCAAGGTAATAGACCGGGATTATGACCATCGGCAGCACGACCAGCGCCCAACAGGCGACAGCCACCACGTCGTCCACCAGGAGCTCCACGGGCGAACCGTCCCTGAAAAGGTCGACCACTTTCTTCAGGCTCTTTTCTTGGAGCGCGGTGAGCAGAGAGAAGAGGGTGGTTATGAGCTGCGTCATTATGTCCGTCAAGAGCCGCTTCCCTTCCGACTTCACCGAGGAGATCAATGCTCGTGCGCCCCCCTTTTCTTCCCTCCACGGATATAACTCTATGGCGCCGCAGGGAGCTTCTTCAGTTTGGACTGCCAGTGCGCCCTGAACTTGGCCACCTTCGGGGCCACGACCGCGCGGCAGTAAGGCTGGGTCGGATTCCGCAGGAAGTAGTCCCTGTGGTAGTCTTCGGCGGGGTAGAACTCCTGGAGCCGCGATAGTTGGGTGACGATCGGACGGTCGAACACCTTCTCGTCCGTGAGCTCCTTCATGACCGCCTCGGCGACGGCCCTCTGCTTCTCGTCCTTGTAGAAGACCACTGACCGATACTGCGTGCCCGCGTCGTTCCCCTGCCTGTTCATCGTCGTCGGGTCGTGGGTCGTGAAGAAGACCTCGAGGATCTCCTTGTAGCTTATCGACGCGGGGTCGAATGTAACCTCGACCGCTTCTGCGTGCCCAGTCCTGTCAGTGCAGACTTGCTCGTATGTGGGATTTGGAATGCTGCCGCCCGAATAGCCAGGTACCGCGCTGACCACCCCGTTCAGCTCGGTGAAGACGGCCTCGGTGCACCAAAAGCAGCCTCCGCCAAGAACCGCCTTCTCATACTCTGGCATGTTCTCATTTGATGCGGGCGGGCAATTAAACCTTGCAGACCCCGCCGCCCGCGACTCTGAGGCCCTTGCCGTTGAGGTCGACCACGGTCGCCCTCATACCCGGCCAGACCGGGACCGCCAACGGTAGCGCGGCAGTCAGCTGCCCCGGAGCTTCACCTTCGGAGAAGGAAGCGGTCACGAGCTCGCCGGGGAGCTGCAGGTGCATCTCCCGGCCTTCGACCTGCTGACGGTAGAAGGGCGACCTCTCGAACTCTAGGGTAAGGCGGTCCCGCAATTCGAACGAGTCGTCCGCCAGCCACGAGCACCGCTCCAGGTCCCTCGCGTCGACCCCCCTAAGCGAGATGCCCACCCTGATCCCGCGCCCCGAACTCTCGAAGTCCTCGTCGTTGATCTGAATCCCCCTGACCTCCGCGGACTTGTCCTTTGGGAGGGGAAGGGGGCGCAGCTTGTCGTGCACCGACACTTTCCCCGAAAGCACAAAGCCAAGCGCCACCGTGCCGACGCCCTTCACGTTGAAGGCCCTGTCCACGTAGATCAGGGTCCCGGCCCGTGGAAGGTCGACCCTAGGGACGACATCGGAGACGTCGAGGATACTGGAGCCAACCGGCCTCTCTTCGAACCTGTAGGACTCGAGCGCCGTACCCCTGAAGCTCGACCTTGCCAGGTCGGAGGACGAGGAGTTGTCAACGGAGATGATGCTGCCCGGGAGTTTGAAGCTCTGCAGCAGCACCGCCAGCTCGCCGTCGGGGGCCGAGAGCTTCCCGGTCTTGGGGAAGAGATACAAGGCGTGGTCCACGATCGAGGCGATCCCCGAGCATCCCTGTATCCTCTCAGGATAGCCCGTATCGTCGAGCAGGGAGACCCTCCTGCCGGAGTCGAGCCTGTGGTAGACGGTTACCCCCTCTCCCTCGCTCTTCTTGGCCACGGCCGCTTCGAAGGCCTGCTTGGCAAGCGCGTCCGTCCCGAAAACCCCCAAGGTCAGGCCGTCCAATCGACGAATCGGGAGGCTCCGCCATCGGAGCCGTAATAAACCCGCCTGGGGGGAACCGAGCTCCGGCCGGCTCGGAGTCACACTTTGTGAGCGACGCTTTTAATCCCACTCGAGCCCAATTCCGTCTCGTGGCGGGAACTAGAATAGCCGAGGGCGAGACCATAAGGCTAGGCCGGATCGAGGGAGACCTGACAGCGGGCGGCAGGGTGGTGATCGAGGCGGAAGGAGGGGCGCCCGTCGTGGTGACTGGACGCGCGGTCTTCGAAGGAGACGCCGAGATAAGATGTGACTTCGAGTGCGGCTCCCTTAGGGTAAGGGGCGAGGGCCTCTTCAGGGACCAGGGCACACTCAAGGTCGTAGGCGACCTGGTGGTCCACGGAGACATCGACGTGGACAGGGAGATCGACGCGACGGGTACGATCAGGGCGGGGGCGGTCGAGGTCGGGGGGAGGCTCACCGCGCGCTCACTATATTGCAGGAACGCGGAGGTCGGGGGGAGCCTGGAAGTCAAGGAAGCGCTCGAAGCCGACCGGGTCGCGTCCGGCGGGAGGCTGGTGGCGCTGGGAAGCGTGAAGATCCGGGACCTAGACGTCGGAGGGACCGCCGAGATCGGGGGGGGTAGGGTGGATGACATCGACGTCGGCGGCTCGATATCTGTTAGGGGGGAGCTGGCCTTCAGCAGCATCGACGTGGGAGGTCGCCTCGAACTTGGTTCGAAGAGCGAGGGGGAGCGCCTCGACGTCGGGGGGAGGGTCAGGGCGGGCGGGGACCTTCGGTGCGCCGAGGTGGATGTGGGCGGGGTGATCGAGGTGGAAGGAAACCTGACCGGGAGCGATGTGGACGTGGGGGGGACGTTGTGGGTGGGGAAGGACGTGGCCCTCGCCGGCGATCTGCGTTCGGGGGGATCCGCCGAGGTGCTGGGGGAGGTCACCGCCGTGGACCTGGACGCGGGCGGCAGGTTCAAGGCGAAGAGGGCGGTCTTATCGGGTGACGCGAATGTCGGCGGCGGCCTGGAGACTGAACTCGGACTCAAAGCGGACCGTGTCGAGCTCGGGAGGGACTCCAGGTGCGTCGGCGTGTTGGTCGGAAGGAGGATAGAAATCGGAAGCTTCGCCAGGGTGGAAGACGTCTACGCGGACGAACTATCGGCCGAGAGGGAGGTGAGGGCGGGCAAGGTCTTCGCGAGGAGAGCCGACTTCGGTAGAGGTTGTTCTGTGGGTCAGGTGGTCTACACGGAAGCGCTGACCGGGGAGGAGCTCAGGCAGGAAAGTCCGGCACAGCGGGTGGAGAAGCTCCCTCCGGCCCCGTTGTAGCTAAGTAGACAACGAGCATTGATCCGGTGACATGGAGGTGCGCGATTGAGCAAGGAAGGAAACAGGACAAAGGTCGACATTTACGGGACCATACTCCAAGTCGTGACGGTCTACGGAACTGTGAGGATCACCAAGATGTCATACGGTGTGGGGGTTCCGATAGACCGGCTGAAGAAGATGGTGAACGACCTTTGCGCAGCGGGCCTGCTCAGGAAACAGACGAACGAAGAGGGCGTGACATACGGGGCCACCACACGAGGGCTGGAATTCCTGGACGCCTACCGCAAGATGAAGAGCTACCTCGAACAGATGGAGGGAAGCTTAGAGGGGCCCGTGGACAGTTGAGGCTTACGCCGAAGCGGTCGGCGCGGGCCTGGCCAGATGAGAGTCGAACCACCTGAGGTAGTGCTCTAGTCGGGACACGCGGTGCTTCGGCTTCCCGGTCCTAGAGAGGTCGTGGTTCTCACCCGGGAAGAGGACGAGCTCGGCCTCCTTGCCCATCTTCTTGAGGGCGACGAAGAACTGGATTCCCTCCACCGAAGGACACCTGTAGTCCTCGGTCGAATGAACGAGCATTACAGGGGTTGTGACGTTCGGGACGTATGTTAGTGGAGAGTTCTCCATCAGCTTCTCGACGCCCTTCCAAGGGTCGCCCCCGATCTGGTCGGCGGTGAAGTGCGGCCCGATGTCGGACACCCCCCACATGCTGATCCAGCTCGCGATGCTCCGGTCGGCCACGGCGGCCTTGAATCTGTCGGTGTGCCCGACGGCCCAGTTCGACATGTACCCGCCGTATGATCCGCCCGCGATGGCGGCGTTCTGGGCGTCGACCTGGGGGAATGTCTTCGCGGCGAAGTCGAGGCCCTCAGTGAGGTCCTGGAAGTCCCTCTTACCATAGGAGTCCCTGATGTCGGCGAAGCCCTCCGAGTAGCCGTCGCTCCCCCTCGGATTCATGAAGACGACCGCGTAACCCGCGCCCACGAAGACCTGAAACTCGTGCATGAACGAATTCCCGAACGCTGTCTTCGGTCCTCCGTGGACGTAGAGGACGGTCGGGACTCTTCCGGCGGCACCTTTGGGGATCATGACCCAACCTTCGACCACCTGGCCGTCGCTGGCCGTGAAGCTGAAGGCTCTCGGGGCGACCACGTCGAGCTCCGAATACACGGCCTTGTTCAGCGAAGTGAGGGCCCGCTCGTCCTTCTTCTCCTTGAAGAAGACCTCTTCCAGGTGCGAGGCGTCCATGGCCGAGAAGGCTATCTTGCCCTTCTTCACGTCGTACCCCTCAACGCTCCGGTCGCCCCCGAGGACCAATTGCGGCGCCTTGCCGGGCTTGGTTCTGTAGAGGTGGGCAGAGGGCCCGTCCTGCTGCACGAAGTAGATGCCGTCACCATCCCAGAGAATCTTGTTTGGGCCATGAGCGCCGGCCCGGGCATCGCTGTTGAGACCGTTTCCTTTGCTCCTGTCGACCTCCTCGACCTTCTTCAGCTTTGGCTGCGACAGGCCTGTGACCCAAACGTGGGTGTTCGACGAGAAGCCCCGCGGCATGTCCGTCCCGACGACCGCAATTTGCTTGTCGTCGGGGCTCCAGGCCAACGACCCGAGCTCCATGTTGGAGGTGGAGAGCTTTTTCGAGGTTCCGCTGCTAAAGTCCAGGACGAAGAGGTCAGAAAGGTATGGCTTCAGGTCGTCCGTGGCCGCCAGGTAGGCCACGCGCCTGCCGTCGTGAGAGACCGCGAACGCGGAGACGTCGAGATCGCCCTTGGTGACTTGCTTGGCCTGGCCGCCGCCCCTGCCCACCGAGAATAGGTGCTTCCTCTTGTAGTAAGTGAATCCGACCCCGTTGAACCAGAATCCGAACCTGTTAATGACCCTCACGTCGTCCTTCTCCTCCTCGCCGACAGGGGACAGAAAGAAGACGGTGCTCGAGTCGGGGGACCAGTCGGGACTCTCGACGCCCTCCTTGCTCTTGAAGAGTAATGTCGACTCTCCGCCCGCCGAGGCTATCACGTAGAGCGCGGCCCCCTTCTCATCCTTAGGGAAACTCCGCTTTGATGTGAACGCGATGTGCGTTCCGCCGGGAGACCAAATCGGGTTCGAGTCCTTCCCCCCGCTGGTGAACTTGGCGACGCGACTTCCGTCAGTGTCTGCGATGTAGACATCTGAGCCGTACGAGTCTTCGGCGATGTCGGCTTTCCGGACCGAGAACGCGAGCCGCTTTCCGTCTGGGGAGAGACTCGGGTCAGAGAGTAGGCTGTAGAGGCAGAAGTCCGCAGGTTTGGTGGGTCGTGCCAACCCGCAATGCCTTGGCGAAGCTAATCTTATGCATTATCGAACGGCGCCCAGGGCCCGAAACCGGGAAGCGTTAAAGCACGGTCGGGAAGAGAAGCGACCAGGGGCGATTCGGCTGCTAAGCGTTCGCGACCGCTACTTCGTGGAAGAGTCCCGCATGGAAGTCCAAATCTCGCCCTTCTGGAGGGACCAAGCTGTTCAAGGATAGGACGGAGGCCGGCAGAAGGCTCGCCGAAGAGTTGGTCTTACTGAAGATCGACGGGAGCAAGGCCGTGGTGCTGGCGATTCCGCGTGGAGGCGTTACCGTGGCGAAAGAGATCGCCGACGCATTGGGCGCGCCCTTGGATCTGGTGATAACGAGGAAGATCGGCGCTCCGGGCGATCCCGAGTTGGCCATTGGCGCTGTGTCACAGGATGGCCTGGTGACAACTGACGCCGAGCTCGTGCGCGGGCTGGCGGTTACCGCAGAATACATCCGAGAAGAGTCGGCCAAGCAGGTCAGAGAGATTCAGAGAAGGATGAAGGAGTACAGGGGCGATTGCGCGTATCCGAACCTTGATGGCAAAGTCATCGTCCTCGTCGATGACGGGATCGCGACCGGTTACACGATCAGGGCGGCGATCGAATCAGTGAGGAGGAGAAAGGCTTCGACCGTGATACTTGCAGTGCCCGTGGGGCCAGCGAGCACCGTAGCGGAGCTCTCCAAGATCTTAGACCGCGTCGTCTGCCTTAGCACGCCCGAACCGTTCTTCGCGATCGGGCAATTCTACGAGGACTTCGACCAGGTCGATGACGATACCGTCAGACGGATCTTGGCATCCAACAAGAATCGGAGGGCTGTTTGAATGAGTCCGTGACGAGACCCTGTGTCCCCTAGGGGAAGGCTTCGAGTCCGGGAGAGCTTTAGCCGAGGGGCAGGAAGAGATTAAGGTAAACTCTCCTCGCCCGACCGAGGCTTGTCAAACCAACCAGGCCCAGGCAGACGGAGGATTCGGGAGCTCGTGGCCAGATTCCGGGAGAAAGCCGCAACGAGCCCAGGGAGGGCGTTGACTGCACAGGAACTCGGACTTCCGCCACGTTTCGAAGACGCGATGGGGAGGGGGCGTGGGGCGACCGGGATCTTCGTCGAGGCGGGTGGGAAGCATTACCTGAACGAGGAGCGCTCCAGCAAGCAGAACAGAGGATGCGATCCGGGGGAGGGGGCCCGGAGGGAGGGTACTGGGCGACCAGGGGGAACGTGTTGACCATCATGATCGCCAGGATGATCGTCGGACCCGTGGCGGTCGCGTTGGTGCTGCCAAACATGATCTTCGTTCGCGGCCGGTACGCCTAGTTCGCTGTGGTCTCTCTTTTGGTCTTGTGGGTGGTCCTGACGGTCTTCCAGCTGTCCTACATCTCCAAGGTTCGAAGCGGAATCGGCGACTGGTAGAGACTCCGCGGGCTTTGAGAGAATCGGACTCATGCGGGCGCGCTTTCGGATGGCACGGCGTCAGTCGATGGACTGTTTGCTATCCTATGAACGATGAGAGCGAAGGCTACGAAGAGGGGAACAAGCACGATGTCGTTCACCTCCACAAAGGCCTCGCCGAACCAGAAGACTGCGAAGGACAATAGCAGTGCTGACACCACGACCTTCATGTTAGCTTGCTTCACCTTCCTGACCTGAGTCTTCAAGAGATAGGTCGCCGCCACGACCACGCAGATTCCCGCGCCCATTCCGAGGACGGTCGACTGGAAGTTGTTTGGGAGGAGCGCGACCAAGACTATAGCCGCCTCGAACGCCTCGACCGCCCCGACGGAGAAGCCGGTGGCCATGATGCCCTTCTCAAAGTGGGCTTGCGAAAAACCTCCCTTGCGGCTACGCAGCACCGACTTGCGAGCGCTCTTGACTAGCCTGAGGCCGAAGTAGAGGAGGAGCACACCGCCCACCAGTCTGACATACACGTCGGGAAGAAGGGTTATCAGCGCGCCAAGCAAGAACATCGGGACGAAGACCGCAACGATTCCGAGCCCGACGTAGAGGAAGGCCGAGGGGCGTTTCGTGTCGCCGTACAGGGCGAGGCCAACCGCCGCAGCTTCCACGAGCTCAAGTGCGGTTATCCCGAGGGCGGTGAGAAAGATTGCCACGTCAAACTGCAAGCTAGAACGTGTTTGTTCGCTTGAATGTTAAAACGTTGCGGCCCGGCATAGACTGAGCTGTCCGTCGTCTTGCCAGCTTTGTGCGACGGTCACTTAATATAAACGGAAGTGAGACTTAGAGGACATGAGGGCCGTTCCTGACAAGACTGGACAAGAATGGCCGAGTACCCTGACACTTCTCCAGACCCTGATTCTGCTCACCCTGGTCCTCTTGGCCTTTCTGTACGCCTTCGGCATGGGAGTCAACATATACCTCACTGCGCCTTACAATTCTTCGAACACTATCTTTTCATTGCATTACTCCCTCGGAATACTGGCGCTCGCATTCGGCCTGGCGATTCTTGCGGTCTCAATCCTGACCCGCGAAATCCTCCCGGTCTTGGAGTCGGTGATAGGGTTCGCGGCCCTCACCGCGGCCGGCCAGGCAGGGCGAGACTTCGCGTTCTCGAGCCAAGACAACTTCTACTCGCTAGTCATGTCTCTAGGATTCATCATTGCTTTCTCCGCGTACTTCTCGGAAGCGCTCACGTTGAGGAGGGTCCTCGACCATGAACGCCCATCCATGGCCGCCTGATCGCTCCAACTCGTGAAAGGATTGCCCCGGGCGGGATTTAGACCGAAAATGGGTACAAACCCATACTCTGACCGGCTCGAATTGAAGAGATGCTGCTTCTGTTCATTTATGCGGGCGACTGACGATAGACAACCTATTCGCACTTTCTTTGAGCAAGACTCTGGCTTCTTCCGGCAACTTTCTCATGTCTTCGTTGTTGAGTTTACCGAGAGTGATGATCTCGAAACCAATCGTCTCGCCGAGGCGGTTACGCTTACCGACTAGATTCTCAGTGATCGGTTCAGCGTCAGTTTCGCTTGATGAGTCGCCGAGCGCGCAGTCACAGCCCGCTGCGAGGCCGTCGCGCCTCTAGGGCGTCTGAGGTGCTTCCTTCTTGCGCATCAGAAGGACCGCTGCAACCACACCCATTATCGCGATGACTGCCACGGCGACCAGCCCCAACTCAAGGCTCGAGAGCCCGGTCGAAGTAATTCCCGAGTTGACCAGGAGAAGCGTCGAGCCAGCGCTGGGGAGGTTGTTTGCGTCTCCCTCATACTGGGCTTGCACCGTTACGGAACCAACGACCGTCCCATTGACCTTCACATCACAGACACCCCCGGCCAGCGCGCAGGTCGAGTTGGTCGGAGCCAGGAAGGTCACGAGGCCGCCGTCGCTGCTCGTCTGGCTCCACACGACCGCCCCGGTGGGATCGTCGCCCGTTACCTGAGCGGTGCAGATGGAGGTGGCGTTCAGGGCGAGAGGATTGGGCTTGCACGAGGCGATGGTCTGCGAAGGGCCTGGACCTGGGCTTGGGCTCTGAGTGGTAGAGTTGGCGATCGATGAAGTGGAGCTTGCTGATTCAGGTGGTCCTGAACCGGTCTGGGTAAGGAACTGCTGCGCGTAAAAGTCACCCACCGTGAATAGAGCATAACGCGAGGGGGGTGCCTCGCCATTGGGGTAGGTGCAGGTCGTCGTTCCATTGGGCCCCGCGATGGTGAGGTTGGCATCGCTGGCACCGTTGGGGTCATAGCAACTGACCACGAAACTTCCCCCCTGATAGGTGTAGGTTATCGTCACCGACACGGTGGCGTTGAGGCTACTGCACGGAAAACCAGCGCCTGCGCTGTAGTTCCAGATGGCCTGATCGGGGAAAGAAGAGAGCTGCGCGAATTTACCGCAGATGTTGCTGTTCGTCCAGGAGAAGGTAAGATAGTTGCCCGATACCCCCCCGACTTCGGCGCCGTAGTGCGTGTAGCCGCAGCCTGCGGTACCACAGTAGAGATCCTGCGCTGCCGCCGGCCTGGAGACGGTAGAGGATGATATGAAGCAAGCCCCCAGCAGCACGAGCCCCAGCACGAGGTGGACTGACCGCAGGCGCTGTGCTGGGGTCTTCACGACCATTGCCCATCGGACGCCGCGCCCTATTAGCGTTATTCGTCGGTGGCGGTCTGGTCGGCTAGAGATACTTCTTCTCGTTCTGGCAGAACCAGCGTCCGTACCGTTTGATCCATTTTGTCTTCTTGCCGCAGGTCGGACAGATGGGAGGCTCTCCCTGAGGTCTTGGGGCACTTTTGAACCCCCCAACGTCCCAACCTCTTCGGACGCTTGCGTCCATCGGGAGGCTGTATGACTTGGCTGACTTTGCTTCGAATCCAGGTTTCAGCACGAGGATATCCTTCCCGCCTGCAACCCGGCTCCACTCTATTTCAAAAGCGGTTTCCTTCGTGTTCCTCGCGAGAAGGGTCGGGCCCACGCCTCCTGCAACTTCCTTGATAGCTAGAATGCGCCCGACAAACGACCCGTCGGGGTTGAAGACGCCCCTCCCGACCAGCCTCGAGGCGAGGGAACTCATGGAACCACCTTTCTCCACACCTCTGCTGATAAGTTTTTGCGCCACTGCCGCTGGAGTCTTCGGACCATCTACATACCCTCGAGCGGGACGTTGTCGATGCCTGTGATAGAGGGTGGGTCGAGGGAATCGATTACGTGTGTCAGGTCCTCATCCATGGGCACGGGCAGACTCATCGCCCATGCAAGTCCCAACGCGTTGAGCTCGTGGTAACTACTCTTCTTGACCATCAAGTGCATCGGATCGTCTTCAGGCCTCAAAGACCAAGGGTCGTATTCGTGAGGGTCACCAAGCGGATTTCCTCCACCGGGAGCCCTTTCGCTCTCGCTTGATTCCTCCTCTTCTTCTTCTTCGGTATCGTCTTCGGGCATGCTAGGAGACGGCGGACTACTCTTGAACAGGAAGAGGACGGCGGCTACAAGTTGGTCGCCTATCGCGCCACCGGACGGTTTAGGGTTATCGGTCGTGGTCTGGGCTGTGCTGTCTGTGGATTGGGTCGCGGGTCCGCTCACGGATCCCACCTCGTCCGTGGAGGACGCCGTGGTATCAATTCCACTGATGCTCACTACTGGGTCACCGACGTATTCCCCCCCCTTAATCATGGGAGTCGGGTCGCCGTACTTGCCTTTTTGTAAGAGCGGCCAATAAACATCGGGACCCGGTGGGTCCTCGCCGAACAATCCGAAGAATGGGAGGCCGGAATCGAAGTCCCCGAATCTCCATGCGCCCATTGCAGCAGCGAGAGCGACAACAATTATGACCGAGCCTGCAATCTCATCATCAGTGGTCAGTGAAAAGCCGCTGGAGGTAGAAACACTAGAGACTGATGACGAGGTCACGGAAACCGTCGAGGATGCAACGATTGGACTGGTCGTCGCCACTGAGGTTGAGGTGGTGCTCGAGGATAGACTCGTCGATGACGCTGAACCAATCTGGCCAATGGTCACCTGCGCGTAAAAGTCACCCACCGTGAATAGAGCGTTGCGCGATGGGGGTGCCTCGCCATTGGGGTAGGTGCAGGTCGTCGTTCCGTTCGGTCCTGCGGTGGAGAAATCGGCGCCGCTGGCGCCGTTCGGGTCAGTGCACGTGACGACGAAGTTGGCGCCGGGGGAGGTGTCTGTTATCGTCACGGATACCGTGCCATCAAGATTGCTGCAGTAGAGATTGTTGCGGACACCACTGGTTCCGAAGGTGTAATTCCAGAAGGCTTGACCAGGGAATGAGGGGAGCGGACCGAACGATCCGCACGTGTTGCTGTTAGTCCATTTGTAAGACAGGGAGCTGGACGCTATTCCCGATACTTCGGCGGCATAGTGCGTCTGGCCGCAGCCCTCGGTATAACAAGCAGGGGTCTGCGCGCTCGCCGAACCAACCATGGGAGACAACGCGAGAACAATCAGAACGGGCGAGATGCACAAGCAAAACAGGTGGGCGTCCGAGTCGAGGACAAGTTCGCGCCTTCTCAAGCGATGTTTTGAAATCGACGGAAGATATATTTCTATCGCGTGGTCGTTCTAGCAATCGTTGAACCGAAATCGAAACAAATGTGCCCCGGGCGGGATTTGGACCCACGTCGCTAGCTCGAGAGGCTAGCATGCTTGACCGGGCTACACCACCGGGGCAGACGGTCAGCCGCCCCCAACGACGCGAATTAAGCTTTGAGTGGGGTCGATGGGCTGTTCGCAGTGTGCGCCGACGAATCAGACCACGTTTTGCTTGAGAACTGCCTTTACGGCCAACTTGATGTCAGAAGGTTTGACTGTCTTCCGCCCCGCATGAGCGGCAAGCTCCACCGCCTGTTTGGCTATCTGGAGGCCCAAGGACTCCAACTCGGTCCTGAGCTCGACCGCCGCGTCGTCGCCGACCCTTTCGGCGCCCGCCTTCTTTATGACGCGGTAGACGGCTGCGAGTCCAAATTCGGAACTGGACATGTATTTAGTGGTCTAATCGGCTGGGATAAAAACCTTTGGTGAAAATAGCCCGAATGAGAGCCCTTTTCGCTCTCATGGAGTGGCTATACTCCTCAAACCCGAAAAGAAGTATAAAAACGACGCTTACCGTGCGTAGCGACGTTATTCGTGTCTTGCCCACTGGGAGTGGGCTAAAATATCACTTCGCGCTCGGTACCTGCGTGCGATTCATAGATTCCCACGTCCACTTGGCTGACTATCCGGAGGTCTGGAGCCTGCAGGCCTTCGCATCTGCATCGGAAACACTGCTTCTGGCAGCTGGAGTCGACAGAGATACGTCCTCGAGGTGCTTGGAGCTGGCCCAGCTGAATCCCCTAACGACTCGCGCCTTTGTGGGAGTGCACCCCTCGGAGGCGTTGGCTGGAGACACCACGTTCGTCAGCGAGATAGCCCCTCGGGCCACGGGCATTGGGGAGATCGGCTTGGACCCGAAGTACTCCGATACCTCCCCCGGGGGGGCCCAGATGAAGGCTTTCCTACGCCAGTTGGAGGTCGCTGAGGCCTTAGGCAAGCCAGTTCAGGTCCACACCAGAGGGGCCGCCGCCGAATGTCTGGAGCGCTTGAGTTCGTACCGCCTCGGTCGAGTCCTCCTACACTGGTTCGACGAGGAGGGCCTGGCCACGGAGGCCGCCTCGCGAGGTTTCTACGTCTCCTTTGGCCCCGCCATTCTATACTCGAAGCGGACCGCAAGAATCGCCGACGCCTACCCCGACGAACTCATCCTGACCGAGAGCGACGGACCGGTGGGATTCAAGCCCCTCGGGGGGGTCCACGGGCCGACGATGGTTCCGACCGTCGTCTTCCGGATAGCCGAGATCAAGAGGCGCCCGTTCGAGGAAGTAGCGGAGCTGGTCTGTCGGAACGGCTCCGCCTACTTGGGGGAACCAAGCAAAGGTTAATCATGTAAGACAAATGGGGCTGTAGTTGTACAATGGACAAGATAAGGAGCATCTCCGAAGAAGTCCTTCGCAGGTATCCTGAGGCTTTTGGATCAGATTTCGAGGAGAACAAGAAGGTCCTCGGCGAACTCGCGGTCGTCCCATCAAAGCAGATGCGGAATCACATCGCCGGTTATCTCGCGAAGTATCTCAAGGAAGACAAGGAAGAAGCCGAACCAGAGTTAGTTGAAGAAGTAAAGGCGGAGTAAGCCTTTGCCAGATGGCGGGGAAGCGAAGGTCGCTCTGAGACCGGTCGCGGCTCTCCTCCCTCACGAAGAGATAATCCCCCGCCACGCCGAACAGAAGTTGAAGAAGCTTCTCAGGGACGGCATCCAGAAAGACCCGTTGATCGTTGAGCGGGAGCACGGCGTCGTTCTCGATGGCATGCACCGGCTGTGGGCCTTCAGGCAGATGAAGCTCGAATACGCCGTCTGTTGCCTGGTGGATTACAGCTCACAATCGGTGGAGCTCAGAAGATGGGTCAGGGCGTTTCGGGTCACCAACCAACGGATGTTCTCCCAGATGCTTGCGGATCTCGGAATCAGCCGGAGGATCGGGCTCTCCGAGGCGTTCGAGGGGATCGAGTCGCGCACATTGAATCTGGCCATCGTAACCGCGGGAGACTGTTACGGCGCGCCGGCGGTTGGAGAAGGAACTCTCGCCGGGTTCAACATCGTCAGAAAGATTGACGCCGTGGCTGCCGCTCTCGGTTGGGAGGAAGACTTCGTCCGCGACGACGAGGTCGACGTCGCGCTGCAGAAGGAGGGGAGTGCGCTGGTCCTCGTGCCCAAGCTGACAAAGCAAGACGTGGTCGACGCGGCGCTCTCGGGCCGGCTGTACCCCTTCAAGACGACGATGCATATCGTGGACCCGAGGCCGGTCGGGGTTGACTTCCCGCTTGAAGAGTTGAAACACACGAAGCCTCCGAAGGAGATCCTTTCGAGGATGCTGGCTGAGAGGACCCCTAGGCTGCTGCCCCCCGACTCGGTCTATGGGGGAAGAAAGTATAAGGAAAGGCTGTTGGTCTTCGGGCAGCGATGATAACGGTAAGATGCTTGGGCCACATCAAGTCCAGCGTGGGTTCGGGAGAAGTAAACCTAGACGTCGAAGAGATTGAGGCGTCGGAGCTGGTCGACAGGCTCCGCAGCATGTCGAAGGAGACGGACCCCGGCTTCAGCAAGTTCAACACCCTCGCGATGGTTGGTGACGGCGACGCGTTTCTCCCGGCTTCGGGTCACAGGAAGATCAAGGCGGGCGACAGCGTCGTGCTGATTCCCTTCTCTCACGGAGGCTAGCCCCATCAACCCAGAATCCAGGTGCTACGTCTTGGAGGCGGAACAGGCAGCCGAGGAACTCAAACTTCGGCTCTCGGCGAAGTACCCCTCCGTGGGTGTACAGGTTGCCGCGCTTTCGTCCGCTGACAACGAGACCTTCGTCGAGCTGATTGCGGCCCAGTCCATCCACGCTAGACTGAAGGGTACGCTCCTCGCCAGGAGGCTCGAGATGGACCTCCTCCTGCGGCTGTCCGGGGACAACCAGATCGCGGCGGCAATCGCAGCAGCCGGAGCGAAGAAGGGCGAGAGGAACATCCTGATCTTGCTCGGCCGAGCCGGAGATCTTCGCAAGATAGAGATTGAGAATTCGCTCGCTGGCAAGCGACTTCCGCGGAAGGCGCTCTCCACAGAGGAACTCGGCAGAGTCGAGCGCGCCGCGCTGCTCGATTCGAACAGGGCCTAGGACGCGCGCTTCAGCTTCGCGATGCTCACGACGTCGTCTGGACTGACGACCGAGAGTCCGGTGTACTCGCCGAAGACTTGAATGAAGACAATCTTGCTCGGGGAGTCGAGGTCGACGTCGCGCTCTACGATGTCGGCCACGGCGTCAATCAGCTGCTTGTTGGTGTAGGGCGAGTCCCTCGCCTCTATAGTGATCCTGAATGTTTCGCCATCGGCTATCCCAGGCGCGAGCTCCTTGACCGCGCGCGTAATCTCATCCATCTTCGTGTCAACCACCTTGTCGACCGGTATGACGCGCATGATGTATCTGACCTTGAACGGCTCGGATCTCACGAAGTTCGACAGGAAGGCGAGCAGCTCCTTAGGGTTCTCGACATCCACCTCCACCACTCCGTCGTAGGCGGAACGCTCCAGCGAGACCTTCCTAATCCCGGAGAGCAGGGCGATCTCTTTGAACTCGGCCGAGGCCCGCGCCTCCAGTCCCTTAGCCGACGTAACGATGAGGTTCATCTGCCCTTTCCTTCTCCGAGACCCTGACTGCCGCCTCCCTTTAAAAATCTGAGGAGGCGCCGTCCTCGTCCGCCGCCCGTTTGCGGGGGCGCGCCGGGAACTACCAGCCCTCGTCTCCGATCAGGTCCCTCGGGAGCTCTACCGCCCCCCGCCTCAGGACCAGGAGCTTGCCCTCCGTCACCTTTACCACCGTCGACTCCTTGCCGGCAAGCGTCCCCCCGTCCAGGATAAGGTCGACCTCGCCGCCCAGCTCCGCCATAGCCTCGCTTGCGGATCTGCAGGCCGGCCTGCCGGAGAGGTTCGCGCTCGTCCCAGTCAAGTATCCTCCAGATTCAGCGATGAGCTGAATACATAGATTTGACGCGGGCACTCTAACTCCCAGCGTCCGCGTGCCCTGATGGATTTGGAACGGTAGTTCTCGGATCATCGGGGCCACGACGGTGAGGGCACCAGGCCAGTATCTGCGCGCCAGAGACAGAGCCACCGGGTCGAGACTCACCAGTCGGTCGGCGTACGTTAGGTCGGCACAGAGAACCGGGATTGGCTTGGCCTCTCTGCGCTTGACGGTGAAGAGCCTCTCGACAGCGGCCTCGTTCATCGGGTCGCAACCGAGACCGTAGACCGTGTCGGAGGGGAAGACCAGCAGCCCCCCTTTCTTCACCAGCCCGGCCGCGCTCCGCGCCGTGATGCTGCTCATAGGCTGGATTGACGCGGGCAAGTTCGATCTCGGTTCGGGCCAAGCAAGCTTTAATAGCATATCTGGAATCGCGGTCGCGGTTTCATTTGTCCCAGGAAGACCAGGAGCTCGACGACGACCTTGACGAGGACTTGGACGACGACGGCTGGGAAGAAGACTCTGACGACGACGATGTCTGATCCAAGACTCTCGCAGGGTTGAATCGCAAAGCAGGCGTCATTGCGACGACTTATATCCAGTAATTCCTCCAAGCACCTTCGTCGACCCTTGAAGACGCTGGTCATCAACCTCAAGAATTACAGCAGGATCCTTGGCGCAGGCTCACTCAAGCTCGCCGCGGCGGCCGAGGGCGCGTCGAAGGGAAAGAGGGTCGAGGTCATACTGTGCCCGCCCCAGCCTATGCTCGGCGCCGTCGCGTCAGCGACGAGACTGCCGGTCTTCAGCCAGTCTCTCGACTTGGGCGACGAGGGCAGGAGCACGGGAGCCGTCATCCCAGAGTCCGTGAAAGCGGCAGGCGCTGTCGGGAGTCTTCTGAACCACAGTGAAGCTAGGCTCGGCAGGAAGTCGCTCGCCGAGGTGGCCTCGAGGGCGAGGAAGGTCGGGCTGAGGCTGTGCATATGCGCCAGGAGCATCGGCGAGGCCAGCTCCCTGGCGGCCCTGCGGCCGGACTACATCTCGATAGAGCCGCCGGAGCTGATTGGGTCAGGGATCGCGGTGTCCAGGGCTAAACCCGCCCTGGTCTCCGACACCGTCGCCGCAGCAAGAAGGTCGGGGTTCAAGGGCAGGGTACTCTGCGGGGCGGGCATCGTGTCAGCGCGCGACGTGGAGGTTGCACTCGAACTTGGCGCCGACGGCGTGCTGGTCGCCAGCGGCATAGTTGGCGCGCCGGACTGGGAGGCAAAGATTCGCGAACTCTTGACCCCCCTCTCGGGAAAACACTTCGAAACTCGTAAATAAGCCACTCAAGGCGCGCCCTCATGAGCCAATCAAGCCCCAACGCGTTCGACAACGCCCTGGAACAGTTGAAGATAGCCGCCGATCACCTCAAACTTGACGAGGGGATTCACAAGATACTCTCCCAGCCGAAGCGGATCGTGCAAGTCTCCCTGCCCGTGAGGATGGACAACGGTGAGACGAACGTCTTCACGGGATACAGGATTCAGTATAACGACGCGAGAGGCCCATCGAAGGGGGGAATCAGATACCACCCCAACGTCTCAATGGACGAAGTGAAGGCGCTGGCCTGCTGGATGACCTGGAAGTGCAGCATCGCAAACATCCCGTTCGGGGGCGCGAAGGGAGGGGTCGTCTGCGACCCGAAGTCGATGTCGCAGCCTGAGATAGAGAGGATGACCAGGCGTTATGCGGCAGCGATCGCGGACGTGATCGGACCTTACCAGGACATCCCCGCCCCGGACGTGTATACCAATGCACAGATCATGGCATGGATAGTCGACACCTACAGCGCGATGAAGGGATACATGGTTCCAGAGGTGGTCACCGGAAAGCCGATAGCGATCGGCGGTTCGCTGGGGCGCGATACAGCCACAGGGAGGGGCGCCGTGTTCTGCACCAGGGAGGCGGCGAAGGCCAAGGGCTGGGACCTGAAATCGACGACGTTCGCGGTCGAGGGCTACGGGAATGCGGGCGCAAACTATGCTGACCTGCTCGGCGAGATGGGATCAAAGATGGTCGCCGCGAGTGACTCTAGAGGCGGAGTGATGAGCAAGAGCGGGATCGACCCCAAGAAACTCCTCGAATTCAAGGCGAGGACCGGATCGGTGGTGGGGATGCCCGGTACAGAAGAGGTGACCGACGAGGAGCTCCTCCAGCTCGAGGTGGATATAGTCTGTCCCGCGGCACTGGAGAACGCGATCTCAGCGAGCACGGCCAAGGGCATGAAAGCCAAGCTGGTGGTGGAGTGTGCCAACGGGCCGACCACGCCTGAGGCGGACAGGGTCCTGGAATCAAACGGCGTCTTCCTCATCCCGGACATCTTGGCGAACTCCGGGGGGGTGATAGTCAGCTATCTCGAGTGGGTCCAGAACCTGAACAGAGTGAGCTGGCCTGAGCAGGAAGTAAACTCCAAGCTGGAACAGAAGATTACCGAGGCGTTCAGGGACGTGCACGCGACCTCGAAGAAGGAGGGAACGACCATGCGCACCGCGGCCCTGATGGTCGGTGTCGGCCGCGTCGCCGAGGCCATCAAGACGCTAGGGATCTGGCCGTAGTCCAATCTGGAAGAGAACTATCCCTTCGAAACGAGAGCTTCCAGCTCCCTCACGAGCGGCTCCGACCCGAAGTATGCCGGGGAGGTCTCCGAGAGCAGCTTCGGTTCGATGTCGAGGACGCAGCGGCGACCATCGGACGCATACCCTCCCGCCTGCTCGGTAAGATAGCCCATCGGGGCCGTCTCGAAGAGGACCCGAAGCTTCCCCTGGGGCCGGTCCTTGAGTGCGGGATAAGCAAAGATTCCGCCGCGCTTGAGGACCTGGTTGTAGTCCCCCACGAAGGTTCCGCAATATCGAGTCTTCAGACCCCTCTCCTCGATTGAGGCGACGAACCTCTGGACCGGATCGATCCAGTCCTTTCTTTGCCCCCCGAACCCATAGACCTCGGGAGTATCCGGTATTCGAATCTTCTCGTCCATTAGCTCGAACTCGTACTCTGACTTGTCTCTGACTGCGACGAACCTGTCGACGCCCGTTCCGAAAGAGAGCGTCAAGGTGACCATCGCCCCGTAGGTGACGAATGCCGAGCCTATCAGACGCCTTCCCGAACAAGGGAGGGGTTGGGAGTAGAAGCCGAAGATACTTCCGAGCGGGTTGTTCGTGTCCACGTTCGACGACCCGTCGAGGGGGTCCATGCCGACGCAGAGCGAGCCCCTCCCTGATACCTTCGAGTCCATCTCTTCAGAGGAGACCTCGGCCACTGCGCCGGTCGAGAGGAGACCCTGGACGAAGACGTCGTTCGCGAAGACGTCCAGTGCGGCCTGTTTCTCCCCGGACGGGTTCGTGCTCGGAAGCAGACCCGTCTTGAATGGTATGTTCTCCCAGACATTGATGCAGCCCTCGGCTATCGACTTCGTCGCCTTCCCGAATTCCTCGGGGGACCGTTCCGCCAGGAATTCTCCCAATCTCAACGGGAACCGACGCATCGGGCTTGAGGCGCGCATTTAGGGTTAATGGTGAAGGAGGCTCACAGCCGAATACTGTTAAATAACGAGTGCCGAGGTTGCGTCTCCGATGACTCAGGACAGGATGGCGCCCTTCCTGAAGGACGGGAGGAGCCTCTTGCTTGCCTATGACCAAGGGCTCGAGCACGGACCCTCCACCGACTTCGATGGCCGGAACGTGGACCCCGCCTACATAATGGAGCTGGCGGCGAAGGGCGGTTTCAACGGCGTGGTCTACCAAAAGGGCGTGGCCGAGCGTTTCTATACTGGGAAGGTGCCGCTGATAGTCAAGCTTAACGGGAAGACCAGCCTTCCGAAGGGAGAGCCGATCTCCCGGCAGGTCTGCTCCGTCGAGCACGCCATCTCGCTGGGGGCGAAGGGTGTCGGTTACACAATCTACGTGGGCAGTGCGCTCGAGTCGGAGATGTTTGCGGAGTTCGGCAGAATCCAGGAGAAGGCGCACGAGAGGGGAATCGCGGCGATTGCGTGGGTGTACCCGAGGGGGGCAGCCGTTCAGGAAGACACGTCGAAGGAGATTGTTTCCTACGCGACCCGCGTGGCGCTGGAGCTGGGGGCTGACGCAGCGAAGGTCAAGTACACCGGAGATCCCCGGAGTTTCTCGTGGGCGGTGAAGTCGGCCTGCGGCGTGAGGGTCTTCATGTCGGGAGGCCCGAAGGCGCCATCGGACGATGACTTCCTCGGGCAGGTCGAGGGTGTGATGGAGGCTGGAGCCACGGGGCTCGCCGTGGGAAGGAACGTGTGGCAGAACCCGGACCCGATCTCGATGGCCGGGAGGTTGAAGGAAATTATCTTCAGACCCCGGGCTCGACAGACCGGGCAGTCCTGACCTCGGCATCCGGAGCCGCCGAACGGGGAGGCTGCGACGCGAAAATCTAGATGCGACGAATCGCTGGCGCCTCTTCGATTGGTCAAGCTTGAGCGGAGGCAAAAGGGCAGGAAGGTCAGGCCCTGGGGGACGGTCGTCCTCGTCTCGGCGATTCTGATAATCGTGGTCGCGGCGTTTGAGTTCTACCCCCAGCCGTAGCTGAGTCACGTCGTTGACTACGCCATACTCTCTGTCAACACGGTCGTCAGTTCGACAGTCCCGAGCATCAACATCACCGAGACCCAGCACGTAACGAACTAAACGACCAGCACGAACCCGGCTGAATCCTTCGGCGCGCTTACAGGCTCCGCTACCTCCTCGACCGTGAGCGGCTACAACGGAGTGTGACAGTTCGTGCTCTGCACTTACAACTCTCGGAGCACGGACGGCGCCTAGGGAGAGAGCGGCTCGGTTACAGCCCCCTGCTAACATCCGTCGAATCACCTTAAATCCGCCTGGGGTTCGAGGCGGAACGCGTTGGATTCAGGCTTCATCAAGTTCCTAGATGAGATCAGCAAGCACGACACTTCTTTCGCGGGCGGGAAGGGCGCCAATCTGGGCGAGATGTACAGAGCCCATCTCCCGGTCCCCCCCGCCTTCGTCGTCACCACAAAGGGGTACGAGACGTTTCTCGCTTCGAATAGGCTGGAAGGCAAGATCGAAAAGATGCTCGCGGCCTTGGACTACGACGACGTCGCGAAGCTGGACAAGGGCGCTTCGGAGATCCGGCGCCTGATCGAGTCTTCAAAGATGCCCGCGGACTTGGCGCAGGAGATCTCCTTGGCCTACGCAGAGCTCTGCAGGAGATGCGGGACAATCAGGATGTCCGTGGCGGTCAGAAGCTCAGCGACGATGGAAGACCTTCGGGAGGCATCGTTCGCCGGGCAACAGGTTACGCTTCTCAATGTGAAAGGAAAGGAGGGCCTCTTGGGGGCAATCAAGAGGTGCTGGGCGTCGGTCTACACCGCAAGAGCTGCGTTCTACCGCGCCAAGAAGGGATTCGGCTTCAAGTCGATACCGACGGCGGTTGTGGTGCAGAAGCAGGTGATGAGCGAGAAAGCGGGCGTCGGATTTACTGTGCACCCCACCACTGGCGACGTCAAGCAAGTCGTGATAGAAGGCGGGTTCGGGCAGGGAGAGGAGATCGTCTCTGGAAGCATGACTCCCGACACCTTCGTCTTGGATAAGAAGACTGGGAAGCTGGTCACTCAGAGGATAAGCAGGAAGTCCAGAATGAAAGTCGCGATCGCAAAGGGTTCGGGCCTGGAGGACGCGGTTGTCCCCGAGAACCTCAGAGACAAACCCTGCCTGTCTTCGTACGAGCTCGCCGGGCTTCACCAGCTCGCCGTGGAGCTGGAGGAGCACTACCAATACCCGCAGGATTTCGAGTGGACTGTCGAGAGGGGGAAGATCTACCTCGTCCAGACCCGGGCCGTCACAGTTCTCGCGAAGGCCGGGAAGGAAGGCGAGCGCTCCGAACTCACGCCCCTTCTGAAGGGCCTCGGCGCGTCCCCGGGGATTGGGACCGGGAGGGTCAAGGTCGTGCTCGACATGAAGGACCTGGGGCGGGTGGGAAAGGGAGACGTGCTGGTGACCAAGATGACGACCCCCGACTACGTGCCAGCGATGTTGAAGACCGCGGGCATAGTCACAGAGGAGGGAGGCATGACGAGCCACGCGGCAATCGTCAGCCGGGAGCTCGGAGTCCCTTGCATCGTCGGGACCGGCACCGCGACCAAGGTGCTTCACGAGGGTGCGGTCGTCTCAGTGGACGGGTCGCGCGGGATCGTCTTCAGCGGAAAGGTCGCCTCGACCGTCTCAAGCAGCGAGGTCTCGAATGAGCTGGAGGAGGCCCGGAGGCTAACCACGAAGACCAAGATCTACATGAACCTGGGCGTGCCCGAGAAGATGGAAGACTATGCGGACATCCCGTTCGACGGGATCGGTCTGATGAGGGTAGAGTTCATCATCGCGAGCCACATCGGGGAGCACCCCCTGCACCTGATGGAGACCGGGAGGTCGTCGGTCTTCGAGGACAGGCTCGCCGAAGGAATCGCGACCGTGGCGAGGCAGATCAAACCGAGGCCTCTGGTCGTCCGCTTCTCGGACTTCAAGTCCAACGAGTACAGGGAGCTCGAGGGCGGCGAGAAGTACGAGGACCTGGAAGCCAACCCCATGATAGGCTGGAGGGGCGTTTCCCGCTTCATCGCGCCCGAATACCAGAAGGCCTTCGAGCTTGAGGTGAAAGCGGTCAGGAAGGTGCGCAACAGAATGGGGCTCAAGAACGTCTGGGTGATGCTTCCCTTCGTCCGCACCACGTGGGAAGTAAAGAAGTGCCTCGAACTCATCGAGAAGGGGGGCCTCACCCGGGGACCAGACTTCAAGGTGTGGCTGATGGCCGAGGTGCCCTCGATCGTCTTCATGGCGGAGGAATTCGCGGACCTTTGCGACGGATTCAGCATCGGCTCCAACGATCTCACCCAGTTGGTCCTGGGAATCGACAGGGATTCGTCGAAGCTGGCGAACCTCGGATATTTTGACGAGAGGAGCGAGGCCGTCAAGCGGGCAATCAGGATGCTGATCGAGGCCGCCCACTCGAAGGGAAAGACTGTCTCAATCTGCGGGCAAGCACCCTCGGTCTACCCCGAGTTGGCCGAGTATCTCGTAAAGCTCGGCATAGACTCGATGTCCGTCAATCCGGATACTGTCGCCAGGACGAAGATTCTGGTACACAGGGTCGAGAAGGGAAGGACCTAGCTCAACCCAGCGGCTCGATGTCGAACCGCATCTCGCTTGTCTGCTTCCAGCCGAGCTTCAAGTAAATCGGTTTTCCCAAGTCGCTTGCGTGGAGGGTCATTCTCGGATAGCCATTCTTGCGGGCCCACTTCATCGCCTCAGTCGCGATTCGAGTCGCGAGGCCCTTACCCCGTTGCTGAGGCTCTGTGTACATCGACATCAGGTATGGTATCTTGCCGCCAGCGAAGCTGGGGCTGGGGTGGGCCTCCCTTAGCCATAACCCGCCTCCGGCGACGGCCCGGCCCCGCTCGTCGACGGCTAGCTAGAACTTCGCCCTCTTCGCCTTCATCTCCCGGCGCAGCCACCTCCGGAAGTTCCTGTCACCGATTTCGCTCTGTTCGGGAGAGGTGTGTCGCATCTCGACGAACATGTTATGCCGCTGGCGGACGAGCACCTCGACGTCCCTCGTCGTCGCGCGCCTGACCCGAAAGCGATCCAACTCTAGTCGCGCCGATTTACTTCTTTAGCAGTCTCCAGGACATGACTATGCCGACGCTTGAGAAGAACGCCGCGAACCCGATCACAACGCTAAAGTCTAGCCAGAGCGCGTTCGTACCTATGGCTCCGATGAGCAACTGGCGTATTCCGTCGATGGCGTAGCTCACCGGGTTGAGCTTGACGACATCCTGCAGCCAGTTGGGCATGATCTTAACCGGAAAAAGAGCGTTGCTTGCGAAGAGCAGAGGCAGGTTCAGGAGGTTGATTATGGCCATCTGTGTCTGCCAGTCGCTCGACCTCAGGGAGAGCATCACAAAGAGCCCAGATAGCCCCATCGCGACGAGGAAGATGATGGCGAAGGTTCCTGCTATCCCCAGAACGCTGAGGTTGCTGGTGTCCATCCCGAGCACGATTCCTATGCCGAGGACGACCGCGGCCTGGATGAGTGACCTTCCAACGCTCTGCAGGATCTTGCTCATGACTATCACCCCCCTGCTGACCGGGGTGCTCAGGGCCTTGTTCATGAAGCCGAACCTCCTGTCCCAGACCACCGACATGCCGCTGAAGGCCGACGTGAAGAGGACGATGAAGACGAGCATTCCACATACCAGATAGGAGAAGTAACTCGTTGTGCCGAAGAAGCTCTTCAGTAGGGCGTTCACCTGGGCTGTCGAGGCGCCGGCTCCGGCTCCGGCGGTGATGAAGCTGCTGAAGTTCAGAGCCTTGCCGAAGAGAGCAAGCCAGATGACTGGCTGGATGAGCGAGATGATCAACTGGTACGGGTTCGTGTACCACTTCCTGAGATCCCTGTTGGTCAGCCCCCAGAGCCCGTGGGTGGGGCTGGTGTTCAGCTTCGGCGAGACCATCTTCACCCGCTCCCGCGGCGTAATGGGCGGAGCCCGTTCCTCCTCGGCAAGTTGCGTCGTTGTCTTCGCCGAGTTCGAGAGAACCACGGTTGAAGCGTCCGGGGCCGAATCCCCGTCCTGAACCAAGTCTCGATCCGCCCCTCCTATGATCTCGCCGTCCGCATCGTCCGTCGTTGGCTCATCATGCTCCACTTGTTTGTCTCCTCCTCCCTGAGGGTACGGCCCGTCAGCTCAAGGTACGCCTCGTCCAGGGTCGGGCGAGTAAGTGAGATCTTCGTGACGTGGAGTGCCTTCGATCTCAAGAGGTCCATTATGACTGGCGTGGCCTCCTCCCCATCTTCGGCCTTGATGCGGTAATCGTTGCCGGTCTTCTTGACGTCATTCACGAGAGCAAGCCTCGCAATCTCAGGCGAAAGGTCCGGTTCCGCCTCCTTCACGCCCACGATTATCACGTCTCCGCCTACGATTGCCTTGAGCTGGGCCGGAGTCCCCACTTGGATGATATGGCCATGGTCGATGATGGCGATTCTGTCGCAGAGGGAGTCGGCCTCCTCGAGATAGTGGGTCGTGACGAAGAGCGTCATCCCGTACTCCTCCTTCAGCTTCCTGATGTACGTCCAGACTGCGGCACGAGTCTGAACATCGAGGCCAAGTGTAGGCTCGTCGAGGAAGAGCAGTCTCGGATAGTTGATCAGGCCGCAAGCCAGTTCTAGCCTCCTTCGCATCCCTCCTGAATAGGTGCTCACCTTCCGATTCTTGGCGTCTTGGAGCTCGACCAACGAGAGCAACTCGTTCGCGTGCGGTTCGGCGTCGCTCTTCGGAAGGCCGTACAGGCCGGCGCAGAGGAGAATGTTCTGGTAGCCTGTCATGTCCTCGTCGGCCGTGTAGTCCTGGGGCACAACCCCCACATTCCTCCTCACTTCGTTTGGATGCTTGAAGATGTCGTAGCCGCATACTTCCGCCCTGCCCGAGGATGGCCGCATTAGAGTGGTGAGCATGTTGATTGTCGTGCTCTTGCCTGCTCCGTTCGGGCCCAGGAATCCGAAAATCTCTCCCTCACTTATTTCGAAGCTGACGCTGTCAACCGCCGTCAGTTTCCCGAACCTCTTGCTCAGGTTTTCGACGCGCACGATCTCGGAACCGGTCCCTGTCGGCACTGGTTGCTGTTTGGTCATCATGGACTCTTCACCATGTCCTCCTCGTCTGGGTCCTGGCCCCGATTCTGGGCTGCCGGGACGTTCCCCCGATTCCGCCCAAATGCCGCTCCATTTGCAAGGAATATTCTTGCAGTTGGCTACGAGCCCCGGTCTGGGAGGCGGTGCCGCGAACGTTCTCCATCACCTTCTTCGCCAGTTCGAGCTGCAACCTCGCGCCCCCCGCGAGGTAAGCGGAGACCGATTGGGGTCCGAGAGTGGTGGAGATGAGACCGTGAATATCGTCGAGGCCGAGGGCTCCTTGGGGCATAGGAGAGATGACTTCCCGCAGCAGGGCCAACCCCTTCCTCGTGGCGCGGTATCTCCGAGCCGTTTCGTCGACCCCCCCTGCTTCTTGCTCAGCGTAGCCCTTCCCGACTAGGCTAGTGAGGGCCGGATGCAACGCCGCGGAGGCCCTCTTCCAGGCTCCCCCCGCCTGCCTTTCAAATTCGGCAGCCAGCTCGTCTCCGAGGGCCGGCCTGGTCGAGATTCGCTGTAGCGTCCAGAGGGCGAGGGCCCCCCGCATTTCGTTTCGGATGGAGACATCCCTTTCCGAGCCCGTCATCGGTGTGGCGCGTGCAGACTCTAGACTATAAGATTGACTGGCGGGCCTCGTGTGACTCGGGTCCGTTTGAATGGGCGGGGACCTTCTCCCTCCCGGAGGATTGGCGTCAGGCATCCTTTGCCCCATCCAGCGATTCCAATCTCTTGCAGAGTTCGGCTAGCTTCGCCGCCTGTTCCGCGACCCTCGACGGGTCCGTGCTGTTCAGGTCCTCCAGATATGCCACATAACTCGAAAGCTCGACTAGGACTTCTTCGACGGTTCGCGGCTGTGCGCGCCTCGTTCCCCCGACCCAGCTGACCTCGTTCAGACCGGTCTCCGTGATCTCGTACTTCCCGTCCGGGCGCTTCGTCAGTAGCCCCTCTGACGTCATTGTCTGTAGGAGCGGATAGACAGACCCAGGCGAGGGCCTCCACCAACCCTGGCTCGAACCCTCCATCGAATCCATGATCTCCGCTCCATTCTTGGCCGAAGTCTTCAAGCTCAGTAGCATCCAGAGACGCAACCCTCTGTGACTCCTCTTCGAGGTGCTAGACCACATGACGATATCGAAAATCCGATATTTGGGGTATTTATCCCTTGCTCAGAGCCCGCCGTTTCCTGACAGTCAGATGGCTTCAGAGGATACGAAGACGTCCCCCTCTTGGATGAGGACTTGATACTCTGGGAGTGGCCGCGGAGGCGGTCCCGACAGCACGGCGCCAGTGTTTGGATCGAAGGTAGCGCCGTGGCAGGGACAGTAGAGGGTCTTCCCCGGGAACTGGATGGTACACACTTCGTGGGTGCAGATGGCGCTGAATGCCTTCCACTGACCTCCGAAGCTCAGAAGAATCGAGCTTCCGTACGAGGGATGCTCGAAATAGATGAAGGGCTGCGTGCCGAGTGTCGAGAGGGTTGTCAGGAACAGATACCCCGAGGGGGCGAGCTGTGCCGAGGTTGCGGTCGGCGTCGTCTGGACCAGGCTCGCTTCCTGGATTGCCTCATTGCGCCTTATCATGTCCGAGAGCACTATCAGGCCCGTAGCAGCGACGGCCGTGAAGACCGATGCCGCGACGACCCTCCTCAGGAAATCGCGGCGGTTCACTTTCTCTCAGCGTCCCGAGGGATGATCCTCACGAGGTGGCCGAAGGCACCGAGCAGGAGAACGAAGACTGTGGCGCCGAGAACTACTTCGGCGAACTCATCCGGAAGGTTGCCTCCGGAACCGAACGCGTGAATCAGCATCAATGAGACGGCGGCCAGCGAGATGGACCCGTGGTAGAACAAAGAATCCTTCACCCGGGCTAGGAAGGCGCTCCCCGTCAGCCAGACCACCAGGGCTCCGCCAGTCGCCGCGTAGCCGAGGAGCACTGGCAAGCCGAGCGGAGAGTCGATGAAGATGATGATGTGGAGGACCATGAAGAGCCCTCCCGCCAAGGCGATGAGAACGTGAAGCTGCCTCAGGGACTCGAGGTCGCCGAGGCGCTTCAAGGCGAGCTTCCTCATGAGCATGAGG
The DNA here is from genome assembly GCA_963731775.1 of uncultured archaeon. Taxonomy (GTDB): domain Archaea; phylum Thermoproteota; class Nitrososphaeria; order Nitrososphaerales; family Gagatemarchaeaceae; genus DATJAJ01. Next base: position 83,668 of record CAVSWV010000001.1, read on the forward strand.
GCGGCGGTGGCGGCTATCAGGATTATCGCAAGGAAGCCGAAGATGTCTCCGGGCGAGAGGAAGACCATCCGTCCGGTTGACGGCTTCGCGGATAGTTAACTCTTGGGAGAGCGTTTCGATTCCTCTTAAATAATCGAGGGAGGAATGCGCTGTCGATGGGCGTCAGGGTGCTCTTGTGCGAACCGCTCGTACAGTATTCCCAAAGCAGGCGAGAGGTGACGGTCGAGGAATGCGGCAACTTAGACGACGTGATAAAGTCGCTCGGGAGGCTCTATCCTGGCATGGAGAGGAGGATTCTGGATGACCAGGACAGGGTCAGGCGATATGTCAACGTGTTCCTCAACGGGGAACGGGTGGAGGACGATCCGGTCAAGGTGGCAGTGGAAGATCATGACAAGGTTTTCATCATACAGTCGGTGGCGGGAGGGTAGGGAATGCCAAAACCTTCAGAAGACATGATTCTAGTGGGGACCAGAAAGGGCGCCTTCATCTTCAGGTCGAGGAACGGGAGAAGGTCCTGGAAGATGAGCGGCCCAATCTTTGAAGGAAGCGAGGTATTCCACATGGCCTACGATTCAAGGAACAAGTTGTTGCTCGCGAGCGTCAACAATTTCCAGTGGGGCCCCAGAGTGATGAGGAGCCGGGACTTCGGCGAGACCTGGAAAGAGAGCAAGAAACACCCGAGATACCCGAAGGGTTCGGGATTGTCTGTCGAACAGATATGGCACATCGAGCCTGGAACCGAGCGTAGACCTGACAGGCTGTTCGCGGGTGTCGCGCCGGCGGGCCTCTTTGTCAGCGACGATGGCGGCGACACTTGGAGGTTGAATCAAGGCTTGCTCCAGCACCCCACCAGGAAGAAGTGGACTCCTGGGGCAGGCGGCCTTTGCCTCCACTCGATACAGACCGATCCTAAACACCCCAAGGCGCTCCACATCGGGATCTCCGCCGTGGGCGTCCTCCGAACCGAGGACGGAGGCAAGAGTTGGGACTTCCAGAACAAGCACGTTCGTGCAGGGTTCCTGCCCGACAAGTACCCGGTCTACGGTCAGTGCGTGCACAAGCTCCTCAGGGTCGGAGGAGACGCCGATACCCTGGTTCAGATGAACCACTGCGGGGTCTTCAGGACCACAAGCAACGGGAAGGATTGGACGGAGATAACAGACAACTTCCCTTCCACCTTCGGCTTTTCCATCGCGCTCGATCCGAACGACAAGTCGAAAATATACGCGATTCCTGAAGAAGCCGACGTGAACAGAATCCCGCCGAAGGGCCGCTTCGCGGTCTGGACGCGCTGGGGAGGAGAGCCTTGGAGTCGCCTTACGAAGGGGCTGCCCTCGAGGGGGTATTTCGGGACGTACCGCGAGGGGATGGCAAATGACCTTGAAGACCCTACCGGCGTCTACTTCGGCACAAACACGGGGCAGCTTTACGCGACGAGGAGCGCGGGCGAGAGCTGGTCGCGGATCACCGAGTTCTTGCCTCCCATCCTGTCGGTCACAGCAGCTGCAACTTAGCTGCGGGTACAAAGGTCAGAAAGGTATTCGGCCCTGACCACGACTAACTAACGACTTTCCTGAAGAGGTAGAGCGTTATCCCCAGCGTAACAACGGCGATGAGCGCGATGACGCCGACCGCGGTCAGGATTGTCCCCGTCGAGTAGAAGCCAGTTAGCGATAGATCCCTCACCGCGTTGACGGCGATGCTGATCGGATTGACACTAGAGACCGACTGCATCCAGCTAGGCATCACTGTGGCCGGGACCAACGCCGTGCTCATGAATAGGAGCGGAAACGTCAGGAAACCGCCGAAACCGAACACGGTCTCCGAGCTCCTCGTCCTGATTCCCAACGCCAGCGAGATTCCCGACCATGCCAGCCCGAAGAATGCGATGATCAAGACAATGCCAACTATCCCTGCGATCCCCGTTGCGACCCTGAAGCCGAGTATGTAGGCGAGCACCAGGATGATGATCGTCTGCATGGTCACCCTAGCCGCGTCGCTCGTAAGCCTTCCTAGTAGGATCGCAGGCCGGGCCACCGGGGTGACCAACATCTTTTGGAGGAACCCCGAATTCAGGTCGTCTACCACCGATGTCCCAGATTGGAGCGCGCTGCTGAACGCGTTTTGCAACAGTATTCCCGGGGTCGCGTAGTCTAGGTAAGTTATCCCGGGTGGGAAGAACCCCCCGAAAGATGCAATCTTGGAGAACAATTGAGTGAAGAGCACAAGGAAGATGACGGGCTGGAAGAGCGAGAAGAAGACCAGGATTGGCGTCCTGATCAGCTTCTTCAAGGCCCTGACGAAGAGGTGCTGCGTGTCTGAGAAGAGAGTCACTCTCTGACCGGCCTCCTTGCGGCGCCAAATCGCGAGAACGAGGAGGACTTGGCATTGAGCTCCTCTGGCCTGATCCTCCTGCCCGTGTGCTGCAGAAAGACGTCGTCCAAGGAAGGCGAAGAGAAGCTGACGGAAGCGAGGTGAATCTTGTTGCTGTCGAAGGCCCGGACGATGTCCGCGATTATGAAGCCGGCGTTCTTCGCGTAGACCGTCAGGCCCTCGTCGGACTCGAGCACGCTCTCGATACCCGGAATCGCGGTCAGGAGCGTCTTCGCCCTCTGGTTTAGCTCCGCCGTTGAGCCCCCGTTCTCCAGGCTGAGCTTTATCGAGTCGGCCCCGACCTGTCGTTTCAGCTCGGCCGGAGTGCCGTTGGCCATTATGGAACCGTGATCGATGATGTAAAGCTGTCTGCAGAGCCTGTCCGCCTCCTCCATGTATTGGGTAGTGAGAAAGATCGTCATCCCCTCGTCCTTGTTCAGCTTCGCCAAGTACTCCCAAATCGAAGCCCTCGACTGCGGATCCAATCCGGTCGTAGGCTCGTCCAGAAATAGGACCTTTGGTCTGTGAACGAGAGCAGAAGCCAGGTCCAGTCTCTTCTTCATTCCCCCCGAGAAGTGACCGGCGCGCTTGTCGGCGACGTCGGCCAAACCGACAAGGCCCAGGAGTTCGTCAACCCGCCTCTTCAGCTCCTCACCTTGCATCTGCTGGAGGTGCCCCTGGAGCATCAAGTTCTCGGTCGCTGTGAGATCGTTGTCGTTTACCGTCTCCTGGCTCGCGACGCCTATGAGCTTGCGGATTGTGTTGGCGTGCTGGTCCAGGTCGTAGCCCGCGACGACCGCGTGGCCCGAGGTCTTCCTCAGCAGGGTGGTGAGGATCTTGATCGTCGTGCTCTTCCCCGCCCCGTTCGGGCCCAAGAAACCGAAGAACTCGCCCTCCGCGACGTTGAAGGAAATGCCGTTTACAGCCTTGGTTCCATCACCGTAGACCTCGACCAAGTCTTTGACCGTGATAATGTCCGACAATACTTCGCGGAACGAACCCCTCGCCCTCCGTTTATAAATATATCTAATACGTAATACATACAAGAATCCTAAGAGGATTCCTTTCCGACTGCTTTATATATTCCGAGCATGCATTGGGGCGGAAAATGCCTCTGGAGCAAACCAAAAGGCGGATGAATCCACAGACAGTGCCGAGGGGTTTCCTAAGATCATACGTCCTCTCCCTCCTTTCTCGGAACCCAGAGACCGGGTACTCGGTAATGCGCATCATCGACGAGAAGACGGATGGCGCTTGGAGGCCGGGCCCAGGCACCGTCTACCCGCTCCTCCGGAGCATGGTCAAGGAGGGGCTGGTGAAAGCAATGAAGCCTGAAGACGACACGCAGGGCTACACCATAACCCCCGAAGGGAAGAAGGAACTGGAGAGATTCCAGGAGCATCTCGGGTCGGCCGGAAGGAATGAACGGGCGATGATCAACCTGATGTTCGACTTCATGACCCCCACGCTTTTCAGCTCGATCGTTGTGAAGAGGTCGAGGACCTTCGGCGAGCTCTTCGCCGAGAAGATAGCGGAGGTTCCCCAGCCGGAGAGGGACGCCATACTGAGAGAAATGCAGGTCGTCACCGAGAACCAGCTGGCCCTGGTCAAGTCCCTCCTCGAGCGCAAGTCGAGGGCAGGCAGTCGAGCCTAAGAAAAACAGAAATACAAGCAAATGCAGGTTCCCCTAGATGGCTGCCGAAGAACCAAAACAGCCTGAGAAGGTCTTCCCGGGGGCCGTTTACGAGTGCGTCCGATGCGGGACCAAGACGACACAGGAAGAGTTGTCCAGGCTGCCGGAAGTCAAGTGCATATGCGGTTACAGGGTCTTCAGAAAGGCTAGACCTTCAGTGGTCAAGCAAATCAAGGCCGTGTAGCCCTCCCCAGTTTTCGGCCGCGAATATCGACAACTGTCTATCTCTAGCAGGGTCCTTTGACTAATTCTTTATCTAGCGGCCGAAGTCGGCACTTTTGACTCTCGTTTGTACGTCATGAAGAGCAGAGAGCCTGTCGCAATTCAGGGCTACGGCGCATACATCCCGCGCTACAGGCTACCGACGGCGGAGATAGCCAGGGTGTGGAAGGGGGGTGGCTCGGGTCCGAACATCGAGAAGGCCGTCGCCTCAATGGACGAGGATACGGCCACGATGGCAATCGAGGCCGCCAACTCCGCGATCAAGATGGCCGGCGTGAAGGAGCTGGGAGCCATTTTCGTCGGCACAGAGTCGAAACCCTATGCCGTCAAGCCCACAAGCACGATTGTCGCCCAAGCTCTGGGACAGCACCACACTCTCGCCGCGGACCTGGAATTCGCCTGCAAGGCTGGGACCGAGGCCATACAGATCGTGACCGGCCTGATCGGATCCGGCATGACTCGCAACGGTCTCGCGATCGGGATGGACACGGCACAAGGAAGGCCAGGCGACGACCTTGAGTACACCGCAGCGAGCGGCGGAGCCGCCTACCTCTTGGGGCGGAGGGACAAGGACTCCATCGTGTCGATCGAGTGCAGCACCTCATTCGTCTCTGACACCGGCGACTTTTGGCGGAGGGCCCACGAAAGGTACCCAAGACATCTCTCTAGATTCACGGGGGAGCCGGCCTACTTCTTCCACATCGAGAACTCGGTCAAGACGCTCTTCGCCGAGACCGGACACTCTCCCTCAGACTTCAAGTACGCCGTCTTTCACCAGCCGAACCCTCGGTTCCCCATAGAGGTGGCGACGAGGCTCGGCTTCAGCATGGATCAGATCAAGACTGGCCTGCTCAATCCGTTCATAGGAAACACCTACGCTGGGAGCTCACCCTTGGGCCTCGCCGCTGTACTGGACGAAGCCAAGTCGGGGGACAAGATCCTCGTCGCTAGCTTCGGCTCCGGAGCCGGGTCGGACGCATTCTGTCTGGAGGTCCTCCCGGCGCTCGACGCGAGGAGAAAGGGAAATCGCACGGTGAGGTCCATGATGGATTCGGGAACCAAGATAGACTACGCGACCTACGCGAAGTTCCGGGGAAAGCTGCACAACTAGCGAGGGGACATCGAAAGTGAAAGCGTACGTCTCGTCCGTGGGGTTCACGACTGTTGGGGATCGCTGGACGGACTCCATACTAGACCTGGCTGTCGAGTCCTCGACAAAGGCTCTCAGGGGATCCCCGGGGGTGAAGCCCCAGCAAATCTTCGTCGGGAACATGTTCAGCTCACTCGGGTCTGGGCAGGAGCACCTCGGGGCCCTGCTCGCGGGTGCCCTCGGGTTCGAGGGAGTCCCAGCGATGAAGGTTGAGGCTGCCTGCGCCTCGGGGGCGTCCGCCTTCAATGTCGCCTATTCCCTAGTAAAGGCGGGCGCTCTTGATTCCGCGCTGGTCGTAGGGGTGGAGAAGATGAGGGACCTCGAACCAGAGGAGGTCTCGCAGGCGCTGGCGATGGCTGAGTCAGCCGAGTACACCACGTTCGTCGGGGCGACCTTCGCGGCCCTGAACGGGCTGTTGGCGAGGTACTACATGGAGCAGCAAGATGTGAGCAGGGACGACCTCAGCTCAATCCCGGTCCTGGACCACGCGAATGCCGTGACCGCCGAGCACGCCCAGTTCAGGAGGGCCATCTCCCCCGACGTCGTTGCCAGGTCGAGCATGATTGCGGACCCGCTGAGACTATTCGACTGCGCGCCAGTAGGCGACGGGTCGGCTTCGGTCCTAATCGTCGGAGACAGGAAGGCCGCGGAGGCCGGGGACAAGCTCGTGGAGATCATGAGCGGAAAGGTGTCGACAACAGAATTCAGCGTCTATGAGAGGAAGGACATGCTTCGCTTCAAGGCGACGGAGGAGTCGTTCGGGGAAGCCATGAAGTCGGCGGGGGTTCCCACGAGCAAGCTGAAGACCGCGGAAGTACACGACGCGTTCTCCGTCGTCGGCGCGCTCTCCCTGGAGGCCATGGGATTCTCGAAGAGAGGGATGGGTTCCAAGGACGCTCGGGAGGGCAAGTTCAACCGAGGCTCGGCGCTATCGATCAACACGTTCGGGGGGCTAAAGGCGCGGGGCCACCCCGTCGGCGCGACGGGCGTCTATCAGATAGCGGAGACCTACCTCCAGCTCACAGACCAGGCCGGGAAGAACCAGGTGGAGGGGGCAGACTTCGGCGTCACCCAGAACATCGGGGGAGTGGACACGACCAGCGCAGTCCACGTCTTCGGGAGGGCGAGGTAGATTGGCTATCCGGTACTGGAGGATAAGGGACCGGTACTACAGGCTCCTGGGGAACGCCTGCGACGAGTGCGGCGCCGAGTTCTTCCCGCCTGTCTACAGGTGCAGGAACTGCGGCTCCGACAAGCTTAGCGACAAAGAGATGCCGAAGGAGGGCAAGGTCATCACGTACACCCAGTTGCACGAGACCCTTCCGGGCTTCGAGTCCCAGGCCCCGTTCTTCCTGGCGGTCGTGGAGCTGTCGAACGGCGCCAGGGTGCTCACCCAAATCGTGGACTCGCCGGACGAGGCGGTCAAGACCGGGGCCAAGTTGCGTGCCGTCGTCCGTAGGGCACAGGTGGACGGGGACTCGGGGCAGATCCTATACGGGTACAAATTCGTCGTCGAGTCGTAGGCGCCTACTTCCCGCGGAGGTAGAGACGGACCCCCAGGAGCTCTGCCGCCGCGACGCAGCCCATGGCAAGGATTCCAAGCAGGTGGCCATGGGAGAGCAGGAAAGTCCCGGCGTAGACCGCCAAAGGTCCGAGCACGATGGCTCCGGCTACTGCGAATGCTTCAATCAGTCTAACGACATCTCCTCCCGAGAGGAGGCTGAGGCCCCGGGTCTCTATCGAACCTGAACCGGTGGCGCCGCTCCCTGCCCTCTTGTAGCTCTGGATGAAGAACGAGAGGGCCGCGCTCGTCCCAGCCGACACCGATATCACCTGGATGACGGGGATCAAGAAGAGGTAGGGGGACGTGGGCCGTCCTGCTAGCAAGAAGGCACCGATCGCCACGGGCACGGCCAGATAGGCGACGGTGGCAACCAGCGATTTCGCGTCAATTATGACCCTAGACCTCAGCGGCAACGTGAGCGTGTACTCCAGTCCAGAGCCTTCGGTGTTGAGGAGCGAGGCGGCCGAGAGTATCGGGATCGCGGATCCGATCCCAGTGAGGGTCAGGACGGAGGTCGCCCTCACCACAGAAAGGCCGAATAGCGAGAGGGCGATTATCAAGGTTTCGAGGAGCGGGAGGGCGAAGATGAACGCCGTTGAGGGGCTCTTGGACGCAACTCGAAAGTCCTTCAGGACGTACGCCGACACGGGCCTTCGGACTCTCAGGAGGAACTCTTTCGCCGTCTGCCTGACGAAGGCGAAGGTCTGACCCTGAGCCACGAACAGGACGGTCGAGAGCGTCCTCCTTGCGGCGAGCACCCCCAAGGAGAGGTAGGCGACGAACGCCACGTAAGCTACGATGACAGCGTCCCCCAAAGAGCGGGAGGCAAGCGAGAACGAGGGGAAGACGACCGATGCGATCACAAGCCCGGCGGTGAAGGGATGGACCAGGGCGAAGGCGAAGGTCACGACCGGGCTGGAGAGGCTCCCCGTCACCGCCCCGTTGACGAGCGGAATCAGGTAGCTGATGAAGTTGAACAGAAACCCGATGCTGATGGCCGCGAATCCCCAAGAGACGAGGAAGACCAGACGGGCCACGGCCGCCACCTTTCCCCTTCCGCCGCGATTGATGTTCCGGTAGAAGAGGCCCGAGAGCCACAAGGAGATCGCCACCCCGAACGTGCAGTTCACGACCGATGCGGTCAGCATAAGGAGGGCGGCCGCTGCCGATCCCGAGAAGTAACCCACCAGCGTCACCTGCGTCACGATGGCGCCGATAACTATCAGATCGAACGTCCTCACGAAAGACAGGAGGGCGACCATCGACAGCTCGCGAGATTCGAGCGGCAGCGTCGTCAGAAGCGAATAGGGCTCCGCGCCCGAGAATGACGGGAGTACCTGGAGGGAGTAGAGCACCATGTAGGCGAGCGTGATCGCCAGGCTGAAGGCGACCGACCCCACCAGCGACGCGGGAGTCTTGTCGAAGATGTAGGATGTGAGGGTGAACCCCGACGCCAGCGAGACGAAGAAGGTGAAGATGACCTTCCCTATCAAGGCGCCCCTCACGATAGACTTCACCCGTTTCGTCGGGTCGGAGGAGCGTCCGATCCCCGGCCTCGCGCTCCCCCTGGTGACGACCGTGGACCTGTACGTGAGCTCGTTGTATGGGACCTTGCTGATGCGCCAAGCCTCTCGGAGCTTCAATTACTCCACTAGGCCTGCGGGGACGAGAACGCCTCCCTCAAGGCGCGCACGGTCTCCGTGATCTCCTCTTCCTCGTGGGTCAGTTTCAGAAAGACCTCTTCGAGCGTCGCTTGGCTCCCCTGCGCCCCGCCGGTAGCTTTGGTCCTCAGATCGTCGAGTGACCCCTCGGCCACTATCCTGCCTTGGTAGATTATGCCGATCCGGGTGCACAGGTTCTGTGCGACCTCCATGATGTGCGTCGAGAAGAGGACCGCGCTGTCCCGCCTTTCCGTGTGAATCGAGATCAGGTCCTTCAGGATCCGGCTGCTCTTCGCGTCCAGACCGTTCATCGGCTCATCCAAAACGAGCAACGGCGGCTCGTGCAGGAAGGCAGCGATTATCGCGACTTTCTGTTTGGTCCCCATGGAGAGGGTCGCTATCGGGGAGTCGTAGTAAGGACCCAGACCGAACGCCAGAGAAAGCCGGTCGACGCGTTCGTTCACCACCTTCTGGTCGAGCCTCCTGACGGAAGCGACGAACTCGAAGAAGTCCCTCGGCGAGAGAGACTCGTAGAGCATCGAGTTTTCGGGGACGTACCCTATCAGAGCCTTGACCTCCTTCGGATTATCGTTTGGATCGTAGCCCAGGACGCGCAGGCCGCCGGAGGTGGGCTCAGTCAATCCGTTGATGATCTTTATCATCGTGCTCTTGCCTGCGCCGTTCGGTCCAAGGAGCCCGTAGATCTCTCCCGACATGACCTTGAGGTTGAGTCCCGACAGAGCGGAGACCGGCCCGTACTGTTTGTAGACGTCCCAGGCCTCTATCAGAGGTTGCCCGGGGGCCTCGGTGGGCTGCATCTTCGAGCATCGCGGCGCAGCCAAGGCCAATTAAACTTGTAATGTGGCTTAGCTAATCGCATATATCCTCATCCGGCGGAGCGTCATGCTGAGAATGTCGTTCGAAGAAGTAATCAGGCTGGGCCAACAGAAGGGGTTCTTCTTCAAGTCGGCAGAATCCTATCCAAACTCACCGGCCGGTTTCTGGGACTACGGGCCCCTGGGGGTCGCAATGAAGAACAGGTTCGTCGAGCTCTGGAGGAGAATGCTCGTCAAGCGTGACGGGATGATCGAGATAGATGGCACGCAGATTCTGCCCAAGAAGGTCTTCGAGGCCTCCGGCCACATCGAGGGTTTCACCGACCCATATGTGAAGTGCGCCAGGTGCGGCTCGGTATTCAGGCCGGACAAACTGATCGAAGAGAAGAAGCACACACAGATACCCGAGAAACTCGCAGACGCGGAGTATGACAGGCTGCTCGAGGAGAGCGGGGTGAGGTGCCTCAAGTGCGGCGAGAGGCTATCGGGCACAAGACGGTTCAACATGATGTTCAGGGTTGGCGTGGGTGCGACTCAGGAGGACGCGTACCTGAGGCCTGAGACCTGCCAGAGCATCTTCGTCGACTTCCCTCTCCTCTTCAAGACTCAGAGAATCAAGCTTCCGATCGGCTTCGCCCAGGTGGGGAAGAGCTTCAGGAACGAGATCGCACCTCGACAGGGCCTAGTACGCCTCCGTGAAATCAACCAGGCGGAGATAGAGGTCTTCTTCAATCCGAAGAGGGCGGACGACCCGAGATTCGGCGCGACGATGGACGTGGAGATTACTTTCCTGCTGCCCGACGGCGCAGAAAGAAGATGGAGCGTGGGGGAGGCGATAGAGAAGGGGGCGGTCCCGAGCAGGCTGGTCGGATACTATCTGGGGCTGGCGAGGGAGTTCTATGTCAGTGCCGGGATCGATCCGGCAAAGATTCGGTTCAGAAAGCTCTCCGACCTGGACAGGGCGTTCTACTCTAGCGTGGCGTATGACCTCGAGGTGAGCACCTCGGTCGGGTGGCTGGAGCTGGTCGCGTGCAACTACAGGACGGACTACGACCTCAAGAGGCATTCGGAGACGAGCGGGACCGACTTCACGGTCGATGACCAGGGAGAGAAGGTCCTCCCCCACGTCTTCGAACTCTCGATGGGGGTCGACAGGAGCCTCTACGCCATCATCGAGACGTCGATGAAGACCGACGGCGAGAGGAAGCTCCTTTCGCTCAAGCCCTACCTCGCGCCCCAGCAGGTCGGCGTCTTCCCGCTCGTGAACAAGGAGGGCCAACCAGAGGAGGCGTCCCGCCTGCAGAGGAGCCTCCTCGACACGGTCGACTCGTTCTACGACGACGGGGGCTCGATCGGGAGACGGTACGCGCGGGCCGACGAGGTCGGAGTCCCGTATTGCGTCACCGTCGACTTCGACACCGCGAAGGACCAGACAGTGACCCTTAGGTCGAGGGACTCGAAGGCCCAAGAACGGGTCAAGGTCGACGAGCTGCGGACCCGACTCTCCGAGCTGGTCCGCTATCCGCCAATACCGGGTTAGCCGACCGACAGAAGGAGACTGACGGCTAACGCTGCCGAGGCTCCAGCCACGGTCGAGAGCAGGTTCACCACGTTGTTCTCCATGAAAGGCACGCCCGCCGTCGAGGTCGTCTTCTCGCCACAATGCCTGAGCGATTCGGTGGACTTCAGGCAGACGGTGCAGAAGCCCTTCCTCTGCACCAGTGCGCCCAGCAGACTGTCGACGACGGCCCCGAACAGACCGCCCACAGCGCAGACGAAAATCACGATTGGGCCGACGGGGAAGACGTGGAGGAGGAGCGCCATCACGCCGATCACGACTGAGGCCAGCAGGGCGCCCATGAACCCGAGGGAAGTCACCCCTCCGGAGGTCCCGGGCGGAACGCTCCTGTTCGGGTTGGTGATCAAACGAGGTTCCCCCCTGTGCAGGAGGCCCAGCTCGGTCGCCACCGTGTCGGCGGCCGAGGTCGATATGCTGCCGAGGAAGAGGGCCGGCAGGAGGGGACCGGCGTGGAAGTACTCACCCACGGCGAATAGGGAAGCGAGGCCGCCGTTCGCAAGTATGTTTGGCCAGTTCCTCGCACCGCCCTTCTCCTGCGCTCCCCCGAGCTTCTTCTTGTATCCGTACTGGTAGAAGGTGAAGGAGACCCCCAAAGTGAAGAAGACCGCGACTATGGCGAACCACCCGGGCCCTCCTCCGACCAGGATTGAGTATCCGACCGCGAAGCTCGCCAGGAAGCCCCGGCCGTCCACTGCCCTCAAAAAGATGGCAGAGAGGGCGAAGGCCACGACCACGGCGAGGTCGATAAGCGCTACGAAGAAGGTGACGCCCAATCTTTCGGCCGACGGTCTTGGGAGGCGTAAAAAGGGTTTGCAGGCCTGCCGATCGCGCCCTCGGTGGGTCAGCCCGTAGAGGAGAGCGCCTCAAGCTGCGCCTTGGCTGTGGCAAGAGAGACCTTGGCCTCCGAGAGTTCACCCGCCTTGACCGAGATCGAGGCGGCGTTGACGAGGCGCTGGATTGACTTCAACGCGGGCAGGGCGTCAGGATGAGACGTTGCCTCCTTGCCGATCTCGACGTTAAGCCGGAAGATAAGCCCGAGAAGGGCACTCGAGCCGGTTCCGGACCTCCTTCTAAGGTCCAGCGCGCGGCCGAGTTCGTCAAGGCTCTCTGAGATCGCCCGATACCGAGCCACCTCGCCATGGCAGCCGAGGCAGATTAAATATCTCTCACCGAGCGATCGGTCCGGCATGCCCAGACTTCTTTACGGAGTAAGTCCAATCGGCCTGGGTCACGCGAGCCGGGCTGTGGCGGTCGGCGAGGAGCTCGGACGGAGAGGCATGGACGTCGAGTTCGCCTCGGGGGGAAACGCTGCGGAATTCCTCTCATCTTACGGGTTCAGAGTGCACGACGTCATCACGGAGCCCTCCCCCAGGGTGTCAGGAGGAGTCATGAAGGACGCGTCCCTGTGGTACTTGCGGTACTGGATGGGATATCGGAGGAGCAAGTCGAGGATGGCGGAGCTGATAGCGGATTTGCGACCGGACTTAGTCGTGGGGGACGAGGAGTTCTCAGGAGTCTCGGTCGCGATGGAGACTGGCAGGAAGCACGCGCTGCTCTCGGACGAGCTCGAGTTGGGCTTCGGTCGCTCCCCCCTGGGGAGGGCGGTCGAGAGGAGGGTCTCGAACTGGTATCTGCGATTTCAGGAAGAAGTGGCGGCGCTGATCATCCCGGACGAGGGGACCGACTCCGCGAACAGGCACTTCGTCGGGCCTATAGTGAGGGCGAGGACCAGGTCGCGCGAGCAGGTCCTGGGCGACCTCGCACTGCCCAAGGAGGGGAGGATGGTTCTCTACAGCTTGAGCGGGAGTGGCCTCGGAGAGCACCTACTTACGAAGACAGTCTCCGCCGTATTCGGAATGTCGGACGCGTATCTCGTCATCTCCGGAAACAGGGGAAGCAGGACAGAAGGTGAGCGGGTGTATGACGTCGGTGTGCAGAGGGACAACCAAGACCTAGTGGCTGCGGCCGACCTCGTGGTCTCAACGGCCGGCAAGAGCACCATCGACGAGTCTGCGAGCTTCGGAACGCCCATCATCGCGATTCCGATCAAGAACCACGCGGAACAGGAGGGAAACGCGGCGGCGCTCGGTTACTGCTTCGAGGACTCCAACAGGCTCGGCGAAATCGTCCGCGACAAGATCGGAAGGCGCACCTCTCCGGCCGACTATCAGGGCTCGGTGAGGGTGGCGGATCTTCTCGTCAGCCTTCTCGGCTAGTGAACCTTCTTAAGCGCAGCGATCATGGACTCTTCGCTCTCAGCCCCAGACAGGGCCAGGAGAATCCCCTCCCGACGGGCCAGGTCCACCGCGAGCGGGTCAAGCTCGCTGGGCCCGTGAATGACGACCATCCGGGGTTTGAGTTGGGAGACCCTTATCGCCACGAGGGGGCTCCTGCCCATCCCGACCTTCGTGAAGATCAGCGCCCTTTCTGTGGTGGCGCCGAAGATCCTGTAGAAGTCGTACCCAGAGAGCGCGTATATCGTCTTGATGCTGTCCACCACCGTGTAGCCGTAAAGCCTCACCGCGTTCGCCTCGCCAACGAGGACGCGACCGTTTACCGCCTTGATGATCTGCGTGGCCTCGACCGGCGACTGGAACTCGCCGATGGAGAGTATCGCGGCGTCCTTGTCGCTTGACACAAGCTTAGCCACGACCCTTTCCTTTGACTCGTCCAGCCCGACCAGGGCCTCGACGTACCTCCTGACGAATTGGACCCCCGGCGAGGGCCTCCTCCCGCTCTCATAATCGCTCAGGACGGAAGGCGAGATGTGCATGGCCCTAGCCAAGACAACCTGCTTTATCCCCAGCTTCTCGCGCCACGCCTTCAGAGCCCGGCCGGGGTCCGCGCTCGCGACGACGTTTCCAGCAATCTTTGCCACTGCGTCGTTCGCGACGACTTCCACGTCAATTTGGACAGTTGACTAAGTCGATTTAAACATTTGTCGATGCGCGGTCCGGTCCGCTAGCCCCGAGCCTTTCTCATTCAGGGAAGGGCGTCCAGGGCCTTCGCATCCTCGTCGACTGTGTTCTCGAAGGTCTTCTTTGCGGGACCCTTGACGAAGAATCCCAGCGCGCCCAGCTCCATGTTCGCGGCGTAGTGGAGCTCCGTGCCCGTCGGGATCGACTTCAATGCGATGCTTATCGTGCTCCCCTTCCCGTCGCCTTCGAGCGTCTGTATGTCGAAGGTGTTGGAGGCCCTGTTAAGGGTCATCTTGTTTACCGCTCTCAGCTTCTTGCCCATGATCTGCGCGTGCTGCTCGATCGTGAAAGTGTCCCCTTCGCTGCTGAGGATCTTGACTTCCTTTACGAATTCGGGATGGACCTTGGGCAGATTCTCCGGATGCATGAAGTAATCCAAGGCCTTCGCTAGAGGCGCCTTTGTCTGTCCAATCTTCTCCCAAGTGGTGGGCATAGAATTCCGAGGGATGCTTCGGGGTATTTAATCTGATTGTGTCGCCTGAGCTGCGGGGCGAATCCTAGACCGGAGACCCGCAGCTGCCGCAGAACTTCTGCCCGGCTCCTAGCGAGGCCCCACACTTGGTGCAGAAGCCGACCTTCGGCGCCGCCGGAGGGGCGACCTGCTGGTAGGGCATCACGCCCTGCTGCCCAGATGAGAACGGCGTCTGGAACCTCACAAGGTTCTCCCTGACGATACCATATGCCTTCTCGGCCTGCTCGTTCGGCAGGTCGTCGAGCGAAAGCGGGTCTCCTCCGAATCTAAGGGTGAACTTGAGCTTCGACCGTATTATCCCCTTATCGAGGATCACGTTCGAGATGTCCTGATAGTTGTAGTCGGTGTAGTCTTTCTTCAGGCCCAAGGCGTGGGGATGGCGCAAGATGACCCTCTCGTTGGTGATGACCACGCCGCTAATGTTGATCCTAGGATGGTAGATCTTCTGTTCTATGTAGAGCTCGATGGACTCGCTCGGCCCGAGTATCTTCGCCAGGTCGTCCGGAGCGGATTGCACGTTCTCCGGTGGAGTCGGTCACCCTGATATTGTTTGCGCCCGCTGCCGGGAGAAGGGCGACTCGTTCTCGCGACTCAGGCGGCCGTGGCCTCAAGCGATTCGGAGAAGAACCTGCGAGTCGTGCCGCTCGCTGGGGAGTCAAAAGGGTCGACCGCCACGATCACGGGGAGGTTGTTGACCGCGTGGCCTAGCAGGAGGCACATCCTAGGTGGAAGGGTCCTCACGATCGCCCTCACAGTATCGGTGTCCGCCATCGACGCCTGCGCCACGAGATTGAGGTCGGAGTCGCTGCTGAAGTTGTAAAGGAAGATGTTGTCTACCTGGCGGTAGATCTTCTGGTCGATCGCGTCTGGCTGATTGGTCACGAATACGGTGAAGACCCCGAAGTGCCTCATTCTCGTGATCAGGTCTTCCCAGTAGGTGTCCCTGAGGTACAGGTGGGCCTCCTCAGCGAAGAGGAAGATAGGGGGTATCCGCCTCTGCTCAAGTAGCTCGACAAGCTTGGAGAGGATCAGCTCTACCGTCATCTTGCGGTTTAGGGGCGAGACCCCGCTGAGCGAGATGACCAGCGCCCCGCCCTCCTTTCCATCGAAGAAGTCCAGCAATTCGAACTGTCTCTCCGGCAGGTCGGTGAAGAGTCCGCAGTTGGCGAGGGTGTGATACCTGGCGAATAGGGCGTCCCTCACGAACTCGTTGCATCGCCACTGGTGAATCGCGGTCTCCAGATTCGCGAGCGTCAGCTCGCCGCGCCCCTCCAGATGGTCCCATATCTTCACGAACTCACGGAGCGACGTCCCGGGCATCTCGAGAGAGTGGGTCAACAGAGACGTGACAGACCTGAGCCCCACGCTCTCAAGAGAGAGCTTCATATCCCTCCCGGGGCGCATCACCCTAACATTCTGGGCGACGTGGGTCTTGCTCCCGTCTCGCTTCTCTCCGATCGAGCCGTATTCGTCGTTCAGGTCCAAGACTATGCTGTAGGCTCCGTTCTCCATGAGTCCGCGGAGCAGCATCTTCGAGAGGTGAGACTTCCCCGATTCCTTTCTGCCAGTTATCACCGTTATCCGGCCGTCGAGAGCCTCGGCGGTTATCCCGAATTCTGACGTGGAATCGACTGTTCCCACCTTTATCCAGCGCTTGCCGAGCGGCGCCACGCTAGAGGTCAGTTCGTTGACTAGGAGCCTGGAGACGCGGGAGTCGGTTCTCGACGGAACCCAGTCCACGCTCGGCGAGAGTCTTCCTCGGGATATGGTCCCCCGGGCCTTGCACACCAGGATCCTCATGTCGCGAATCAGCGAAGACATGGTTCCCAAGTCGACCGGGTCCTCGGTGGTCCCCGGCGAGGAGACCGACATGATCTCTTCTCGCGCAATCTCCTCCTCAATCCCCTCGATGTCGAGGTATCGCTCGTCGTAGATCTGAAGCACTAGGCTCTTTGCGCCCTCGTTGGCGACCAGGTAGTCTCCGGTGCGAACCTGCTCACGGGAGGATGCGACCACCAGGATGTCGTTGCCCTCCTTCTTGAGTATCTTCGTCCTAGGCGCCCCCCTTGAAGCTGCCTAGGGCGATATTTCGAAGAGTGAAGGTGGGCAACTGCCTCAGTTTGAATCGCTTGGCGACGAGGGCCTTCAATCCTTGGTCCTCGGCTTTGCTGAACACGGACAGGTGGTGTGCTGCCTTGAGGGATTCTGGATATCCCGCCGCGAAGGCATCGTTCCAAAGCAATCTTCCCAAGGTGGTCTCTACCGGTTCGTTCAGGTCGGCCAGGTCCAATCGAAAGACGAACCCGTCCCCCGAGAACTTTGCGAGAACGGTCTTGACCGGCCCCTCGTCGACAATGTGGTAGGCGGCCCCCTTCGCCTTGGTCAATGAACCCATCGCGCCTTCGGTGAAGACGAGGTTGCTGTACTTGGAGAAGCCGATAAGACAGTTCCTGCGGGCCCTCGATGACGGGAGCGATCCGGAGAACTGCCCGAACGGATGGTTCAGAGCGCCATCCGCCATGACGACGATCTGTTCGTCTGACGCCAACAGCGACTCGATGACCTTTCTCTCGATGGTGTTCCGGATGACCCTTTCGGCGATTGAGTGGTCCGAAAGAAGCATGGAGAGTTCGGGTGAGGAGAGGTCCGAGCTGATGCCCGTGAGGCCCCCCCTAGAAGCGTACACGAGTATCGGGCCGAGCCGGATGAATCGCCTCAACGAGCCCTCGTGGGAGACCCCGATGGCGGTCCTGGCAGCGTAGAGGGATCCTCTAGACGTCTCGCCCAATAGCACGCACGTCGAGTCGACCGACGCGACCGGTCGCCCTTCTTTGATGGGAAGTATGCACCCAGGGACCACAGTCGCGTCGGATTCCTCGAAGTACGGATACAGCTCCTTGCCGTATCTGCTGAAGATGAAGTGTTTTCCGGAGAGCTCCCGTGCGGCATTCTCCGTGAGTTCCTCGAATCCCTCCTTGAACTCCTGAGCGACGGAATCGAGAAGGTCGAGATGTTGGTTGTTGCAGATACTTGGTTGGAGGCTTGTTGTTATGGCCATCTTGCGCAACATGAGCATACCACGGTAGGTAATTAAGTGTTGCGCATGTTGTTGTTGCGCAATAGCTTCTTGCCGCGATGGTCTAACCGTTCGGAGGTCACGCTTTGGGATTGTTGGCCTACCCGACGGGGCAGACCACCATTCAAATAGCGGCATCATGCGCAACAGGGGCAACACTCAGTTGTCTGACCAGCCACGTACCGTGACCATTAAGCTGAAGAGGGGAGCTTGGGAAATTGAAATCACCTGCGCGGAGGACAGGGTCCAACAAGCGGTAGAGAGCGTGCTCGCCGGGTTGGAGTCCAAGGAGACTCTCTCGCTTGAACAGCCGCTAGATTCCCGCGAAGAGAGGAAATTCGAGACGTGCAGAAGCGTTCTGGAAAGAATGTGGAAGGAAGGCTGGTTCGGCACCCCCAAGTCACTATCCGAGGTCCACGATGAGATGAGTAGGAGAGGATATCACTATGATAGAACCGCCGTCGCGCACACCCTGGTCGACCTTGTCAGGGAGAGCCTTCTCTTCAGGGACGGGAGCATGAGGAACTACAGATACGTCCAGAAGCGTCCCATCGGCGCCTCGAACTCCGGGAGCTGATCTACAGGGCGTGCCAGTAGTGGCATTCCTGAGGAGCGCAAACGTAGGTGGTCACCACGTGTTCAAGAGCAGGGAGGTGTGCGATAGGCTGAGGAGAGAAGGCGTTGGTGCAGTAAGCTACGGGGCGGCTGGGACCTTCATCGTCTCAGGGGTCGAGTCCGTGAACCAGGTTGAATCGCTCGTGGAAGCGGTCATCCCTTTCAAGACGGCAATCATTACGAGGGCCCTGGACCAGATCCAGGATCTCGCCAAAAGAGATCCATTCGCACGTGCGAGAACCGACGTGGGCATCACAAGGTACGCCAGCTTCCTCAAGGATCCGCCATCAATTAGGCCGGCGCTTCCGCTCGCCCGTCCATTCGCGAAGGAGTGGCGTGTGAAGCTGGTCGGCTTCCATCAAGACACCGTACTGTCGCTCTATCGGCGAGTTGCAGGGAAGGCGATCGACCCCAACGCTGTGGTCGAGAGAGAGTTTGGATGTCCCGCAACCTCAAGGAATTGGAACACGGTCCTTTCCCTGCTCGCCTTCGAAGAGAAGGAAAGAGGCATCAGTAGCGCATCAACGCGTAAGATATCGCAAATGCGATGAGCGGAACGATCACCCAAGTAGAGACGGACTCGCCGGCAAGCCTCCCGTTCACCGTCGCTGTCTCCTGCGAATATGCGGTCCCGAGCATCCCACCCAGGACACACTGGCTTATTGACATCGGAATCTGAAACTGCGTTCCAAGTTCTACCAATATTGACGAGCTCGCGAAGACGGCGAAGACGCCGCTCGGACTCAAAGAGAGCATCCTATCTCCTATTGTTCCGCTGACGCTCCCCTTTCCCAGCAGGACCGTGCCCAGTACCGTCGCCAGACCCATCACCAGTGCGACCTCAGCCACGGAAAGGCCTGCGTCCCCCGACAGAGACGTTCCCGCGATCAAACCTATGTTGTTGGCGCCAAGGACGAATGCGACAGCGAGCGATCCGAGTATCACACCGAACCGGTTGACCGTGTCGGAAGCGATGAGGCTCAATGAAGAAGTGGATCTCCGCCAGAGCCGGTGAATCGCGAAGGCGAGACCAATGGCCACGAGGGGCGCGACGAACCAGAATGAGACGATTAGCCCGGCCCGACTGCCGTTGACTGTTGCGCCTTCTGCTACTGCCACACCCAGGAAACTTCCCACCATCACACCGCTGAAGGACGCTGGAATCTTGAGCACAGTCTCGGCCACCGTAAGCCCCGTGCTGACTCCGAAGGTGACAAACAGCCCGGTCAGGCTCACTCCCAAGGCGACCGAGCCCTCAAGGCTCTTCGTCATCTGGGGGCCTCCGACTAGGACTCCCGCGAGCAGGCCGAGGGCGGCGAGTATAACCGATCCGCGGGAGCTCAACACGCCTGAACCCCGCATGTTACCGATGAGGAAAGAGCTGTTGTTCCAGCCGAAGACGAAGCTCAGCGCGATTGCCGAAGGTAGGACCCAGTCAACCATAGCCTTTTGCTGCCAGGATTAGGACGATGTCGCTCGCATCCTCGGCGTTGTCCGCGATGTCGTCTGATCTGAACATGAAATCGCGCAGCTGTATTACCATGAGCGGGTCGCCCTCCGCTCCCGGAGAGAAGATCTCTTTCATCAGCTGGTCCTTGTAGGTGTCCGCAGTCTCCTCCAGTTGCTCGACCTTTGGTATCCTCGCAAGCATCTCCTTCTTGCCCAGCTCGAAGGCAGCGATCACCTCCCCCAAGGCGTCAACCGCCGCTTCCAAGGTCTGGATGAAGAGACGCATGTTCTCTGACTTCAACACGGAGATGGCGAAGGAGTCAAGATTCCCCTCAGACTCTAGGAATCGCGCCGCGTCCTTCGCGCTGTCCGCTATGTTGTCCATCTTCTCAAGCATGTTGAGGATGTCCTCCCGGACCCCGCCGAAGAAGGCGCCCTGCGCGATCTCCATGCTCAAACTCCTGTGGGAGTCGTCAGCTTTGTCCTCTCCCGCCAGTACCTCGGCGAAGCGCAAGGAGGAGTCCGTCTCGTGTCCCTCGGCGACGGCTTCGGCTAGGAGGCGAAAACTTTCGACTGTGCCGCGGACTAGGGCAAAGTCCTCTCTGAGGCCCGCCAATATCTCGCTCTCCTTTCTGCTGAACGAAAAGCGCGGGAACTTCGTCAACGGATGTGCCTCTCTCGGCGAAGTAGATAACGCGTTCTGGCTTGGGAGACCCCTCAGATTGGACCGAGGGGGCCTACTTGGTGAACTTCTTGGATAGCTGCTCGCCGATCTTGTGGATCCCCACGGTCGCGATGCGATATCTTCCGCCACCCTCGGCGTCCAGTCGCTCTACGAAGGTCTGCTTGGTGAGTTCGCTGAGTCTCGAGGATATCGTCTTCGGGTAAAGGCCGGTGGCAGCCTCTATTTCCGAGACGCTCATTGTGTCAGACGTCTCACGGCCGGTGAGACTCGCCGCCTTAGCGGCGACCAGCTGCAAGAGGATCACCTCCCTGTCGCTCAGCTTTCTTTCCTGCGTCCAGACCCTCGGACCCTCCGGCGTCATCCTGATGAAGTCCTTGAACATCTGGATGATGTCGTTCAGGGAGTAATTGACGCTGATCGTGCGCGCCAGGTCGATGTTCGGGATGACTTTGGCTACGAATTCGTACAAAGACCTCATAACGACCTCAGGCGGCCCAGAGAACTCCACCTTCGCCTCGCCGTAGACAACCGAAACGGACAGGTTCTTTTCAGAAGACATGACTTGGAAATAACTCCGCGTTTTGGGCAGGTACGTCTGGCTTTAACGTTTGCTGGAGACTTTTTGACTCAGCCGAGGGCTTCTCCGATCCTCTTTACGCCTTCGCTCAGCATCTCTGACGGCTGACCGAGGGAGATCCTGAAGAACTCCGGATAGTCCCCGAAGGCGGTGCCGGGGGTGATGCTGACGGCCTTGTCCTCAAGCAGCTTTGTTGCGAAGGCGGAGGCGTTGAAGCCCGGCCGCTTGCACCTGGGAAAGTAGTACATGGCGCCATCGGGCTTTACGAATTCGATGTCGGGTATGGACTCGAATAGACCCGCCACCATCTCGATGCGCTCTTTCATTATCCGGGAGTTTTCTTCCACCTCCGTCTCAGAGTCGAAGGCCGCGATCGCGCCATACTGGATGAATTCGGGGACGGAGGTTACGACCAGTGAAACGATCTTCAGCATCTTGTCGATTATCTCCTTTGAAGAGACCGCGTATCCGATACGGAATCCGGTCATCGCCCAGGTCTTTGAGAACGAGGATGTGAGAATGAACTTCTCCGCCCCGCCCTCTAGGATGCTCGGGCATGGCTTGTACGAGTACTCGTTGTAGATTTCGTCACTGATTACCGTTAGGCCGTGTTGGTTCGCCACGGCGAGTATCTCCTTGAAGATCGACTTGTCGATGATCTTTCCCGTGGGGTTTCCGGGGTAGCTCAGCACAATGGCCTTGGTGTTCGGCAGAATCGCGTTTTCGACGTCCGCGGCCGAGATCTCCCATCTGTTCTCGAGTCTTGCCTTCACCACGATGGGCCTGGCCCCGATGAAGGTGAGGCACTCCTTGTAGGCGGGCCAGTTGGGTTCCGGCACGATCGCACTCTCGCCTTCCTTGACCACGGTCGCTAGTGCGGCGTAGACCGCGAACCTCCCGCTCGAAGTGACAATTAGCTGGTTGACGTCCGCACGAAAGTGGCTCTTCCTCTCAAGGTAGCCCTCCAGGGCCGACACGAGCGGGGGGATTCCCCTCGCCATGGTGTAGTGGGTCTTGAAACCCGATAGCGCTTCGATCGTGGCCTTAACGACGGCCTGCGGCGGGTGGAAGTCTGGTTCGCCGATGTCTAACCTGATCAGCCTGACGCCCTTCCCTTGGAGCTCGAACGCCTTCGCGGCGGACGTCATTGGAGACGCAACCTCTCTCGCGGGCACTCCGCGCAGGTCCTTCGCGTCCGACATCATGGCGTGCAGTATCTTCAACCCGGATTCTCTGCTGACGCCCGTCTTGTCACACTCTTTGACGACCATCGAGACAAGTGAATCTTCCGCGTCCTGATCTGCCGAAGGCTGTGCCGATAGTTCCGCCAACTCCCATCGGCTCCTCTCAAGTTGATTTCTCTTCCCGACCTCCCGGATTATCCCAACGGTCAGTTCAGCAATCTCTCGATCCACGTCGCCCCTAGTTGATTCCTGCTCCATCTCGTTCGCTCCAACCTGCTGCGCCCGCCTCGTATCAACCCTGCGCTCATTCATGTAAGGATTCTCTAATGATTTGGGAATCTTCTTGGAGATTCGATAATAACTCCTTGCGGGGGTATCAATGGACGTGAACAAGGACCAGTTCCCACGCAGCGTCCGTTCGACTCATCCGTGCTTGTCGCCCGCTCCACCCCCCCGAGCCAGAACGATATCGTTAATGCGCCCGTCGAGAGTCCGCTCGTCCGCATTGGATGCCTTCGAGCGACTCCTCTGGTGGTTGTTCGCTGGCAGCGCCGGGGCGGTTACGCGTACCCTCATTCTGACGGCCATAAGAGCGCAGCCGAGGAACGCTCAGCAGCTCGCACAGTTCCTGCAAGTGGACTACACTACCGTTAGACACCATCTCAGGGTCCTTGAGAAGAACCGACTGGTCGTGTCGGAGGGAGACGCCTACGGGAAGGTCTACTTCGTCTCGGACGCCATGGAGTCGCATTGGCAGAATCTTGAAACGATACTCACTAAGGTCAGGCGAGGGAGCGGGAGATGAATCTGGTGGCGACCCAGGGCGTTCCAGCCGGGAGGACGTCAAAGCTATGGGTCCTCGTCGTCCTGCTGGTGGGCGCGGCATTGGGGGGCTTGCTATCTCTATTCCTGCCGGAGCCTGAACATTTCGGTCACTTCAGGTATGTCCCATTCTCTCTTGAACCGCTGCTGCAGTTCCACATCTTACTCTCTACAATCCAGATTAGCCTGCTGGTGGCCCTCGTGATAGTGTACTTCAGAGTGTATCGGGCTACCCGGGCAAACTTCGCCCTCGGCTTAGTCATCGTTCTCGTCGCGCTCATGCTTCAATCGCTGCTGTCACACCCGATACTCGTCGGGCTTGTAGGCGACATAGCGCTAGGACCCGTAGTCCTGGTTCCGTCGGCGGACATCCTCACGATTGTCGCATACACGATCTTCCTCTACCTCAGTCTGGAGTAGGACCTAAGGTTCGAGTGGCGTTGCATCGCCGTAGAAGACCGGATATTCGACGGTATGAATGCGCGCTTTAAATAGTAGCTCGTAAGAGGGCTTCTCGAGGAATAGAACGAAACATGAGTTTCGGATCTGGAGGACGAGGTTACGGCAGCGGCTCTGGCGGCTACGGCAGCAGGGGTCCCTCACGGGATTCTTTCGGCCCTAAGCCGGTAGAAGTCGGAAAGGAGTACGACGTAGAGATCACCGAGATCTCGAGACGCGGAGATGGAATTGCCAAGGTTGGCGGTTTCGTCATCTTCGTCGCAGGTGCGAAGGCAGGAAGCAAGCTGAAGATCAAGGTCACCAGCGTGGGACCAAGGTTTGCAACTGCTACGATAGTGTAAGCCCTGGAAACATCGCTGCTCTAAAGCCAAGAAAGAGTCCGGCCCAAGTATTGAAGGGGCCGGAAAACTCTCTTGGGGGCGTCTCGGAAAGAACAAACTCCCTCGGGACGGGCAATTCTAGAAAGCTTAAGCTTCGAGCGCCGCCAAGATCTTCGCCCCGTCTGGACTCCCCCACCCGGTGCAGGCGTCCCACCCGATCTTTGCGTGATACGCTCCGTTGTTTCCTGAGACAATGTCGCGTATTGCTCCAGAACTCTGGACCTTTGAGTAGAGTAGAAGGTTCAGGTAGCCGACGGGTTTGCCTAGAACCTGGTTCATTCTGGCTATTAGCCCCGCCCACAATGGCGCCACCGCGCTAGTTCCTCCGAAGCTCGTCTGCGTCCCGTCGACACACACGAAATAACCCGTCACAGGGTCGGCGTCGCCGGACACGTCGGGGACGCCTCTCCCGGCGCGACTCCCAGGGTTTGCCGAGAGTGGCACATAACTTGGGCTCTGCCAAGGGGGGAGCGGGAAGAAGTCGCTTACCCCGCCTCCACCCGCGCCGTCTGCGGGTTGGTCGTTCCAGACCGTCTCGGCTATAATCTGGGTGCCACTGGACTCTAGGCGAGTGCCACCGCACCCTAGTGCGTGGGGAGCGGACGCTGGAAAGTCAACGTGGGAGAGACTGTCACTGACACCGTCGGACGAACCATTGTCACCAGCGGCCACGCATATCGTGATCCCGAGGGAAGCAGCGTCCGCGAAGGCATCCTCCATCGCCTGCATCGCTTGATTCGTCCACGTCGACTCGGGTCCGCCCCAGCTGATCGATATGACCGATGGACTTTGCCCGGAGTCGTGAATGGCCGTAGTCACGGCATTAAGGAACCCCGCGTCCGTGTTCGGCGCAAAGTAAGCCGCTATCCGCGCTCCCGGGGCCACGCTTCCAAGTACCTCTAAGTCTAGGAGGACCTCCCCGTCAGGACCGTTCGGATTTCCGGTCGGTGCATTCTGACCTCCATCCACACTGACGGAGATGATCTGCGGGACCTTCAGCTTCTGCTTCCCGAAGAAGGCAAGGAGGTCAGCGGCCTTGTAGCCTCCCCCAAGCTCGATCAGAGCAACAGTCTGGCCGGTGCCATCCGAAGCCGACGGATAATTGTACAAACCCGCGACCTGGGGCGGGTAGTAGGAGACGGTCTGGGCCTGCAAGCTTCGGCTAAAGCGTGGACTCGCCTGTGGGCGGCTGTCGAGACCGAAGACGCCCCGCACGATCGGAACTAGTTTCGCTGGGAGGTAGATCTTTCCTGTGCGGCCGCGGTAGCTTCCCTTCGGGTGGTCGTAGATGGCGAGAGTTACCCCGAAGGCCTCGCTCAGCTGAGCCGCCGTTCCCGATACTACAACCACGCGGCGGGACGCGTCGACCTCCAGCACTTCGATGCCGTGATCGCCTGCGAACTCCTGAACACTGGCCAAGTCATCCGGAGAGGCGCCTCGCGATCCCTCGAACTCATCGCGGGAGAGGTAGGTCCGTTCCCGCGGCGGATGCGCCGACACCTCCTCGTAGTCTGGAGACTTCGACGCCTCTGGGCGCGGGCGAACGACGATGGTAACTCGGATGCGTTCTTCCGGGTCGACTTTGCCCGACTCTGTGGCCCCGGGTAACGGGGCCCGATCGCTCCCCGGCAACGGAACAGACTCTCCTGGCTTGACCATCCTTTCCCCGTCCGCTTGAAGAGATATCTAAATGCTATACTTCTTCAGAAGACCAGTTCGGCATCTAACGCTTGGGACTCTTTAGACCGTAACTGTCAAGGCAAAGCCCGCCGTGACGTTGGCGGCGACGAAGTCTCCGTACCCTTTGACGAGGTGTTAAACCGTGATCACCTGTCCAGACTCTTGACTCAGGATCACATTCTCCGATAGGATAGAACTTAACTTTCATAGGTCGAAGTATGTAGCAGTTAGCCACTACATCTATTTTGTTTCTGAGCTTCGCCATACCGGTAGCTTCGATTCCGGCCGGGCCTTCCTCCGTTCGGGTTCGAGTCTCATACTCCTTGCGTGCTCGCCGCTCGATTGAGGCGTGCCGCCATATTTGCTCGAGGTTAGTGTGAAGACGAATACGTTCGAGCCTTCGCAGACCCGAGAATGATGCGGCATTGAATCCTCTAGCCGACAGAGGTCAAAAGTGTTCGGGCCGGAAGGGGCCTAACCCTTGCAAAGGGGTGAAACCATCGCCCAGAGCCACAAGGGTTCGAGCTACTTCTTAGGCTTCTTCGGGGGCAGCTTGTTGGTCCAGACCAAAGACGACGCTACCCACTTCTGGACTGTCTCTTGCTTCTTCCACCATGTCTTCGGGATGACGAAGTAGCCTTTCATCGGCCTCCCTTTCATGGGCTCGAAGAGAGACGCCCCCTCGTAGGACAAGAGCTTCTTGGCGTCCTCGTCGGACAGGCGCAGAAAGAGGTCGTCGCCGAACAGCCCCATGAACATGTATCCATTTGAGAAGGCTGCGTTGTTGCCGAACATAGGCCTCTGAGTGACTCCTGTCTTGGTAGGGACCATCGACTTGAAGAAGGTCTTTGCTTCTTCGCTGGGATGGGGCATGCTCAATTTTTCAAGCAACCTCCGGGAGCACGGCTGCCGCGACAATCACTTGGCCGGACCCCTCTCAAGACGACCTTTTAGCGCATTCAAATCCTTCTTGATTGAGCTTTTCACCGACCTTGCGAGTAGGGGGCCGGCGATGCCGTAGAATCCTCCTGGCTCACCTTCAACCACGTTCCTCACTAGGGTCGCTCCTTCCTTCTCCTCGAACTCGTATCTCACCTTCATCGGGAAGGGCGATTTGACCGTGCGCATCACGAGGGTCCGGGGCGGGTCATACTCGACGACCTCGGTGACGTAATCCATCGGCCGCCCTAGGAACTTCGCCATCCTCTCCACTTTGCTCCCCACCTTGAGAGGCAGTTCGTCCAACGCCTTGGCGCTCACGATTCCACTTAGCCAATCCGGGTCGTTCCTTGGATCCATCACGAACTCTGCAACCTCATCTCTAGGGCGGTTTATGGTAACCGAAATCGTTAGGCTGATGGTCATTGGTCCTTTTCTTGCGCGAATCCGAGCGAGCAAGATATATTTAACACTTTAGTTAAATGTCGGCGGAGGGGCGGCTCCCCGCAAGGAGCACGCTGAGGTTGGCGAGCATGCTCTCCCATCCCCGCTTGCGCAATAGAGCCGAACCGTCTTTCTTGATCCGCGTATGAGTGAGGTCCATTCGAGTGTCTCCGTGGAAATCGTGGAACTCGACAGTGACTAACTCTTCGTCCGCCGTCGCGATCTGCCCTTCGATGATAAAACTGAAGGTGAGCTTTCGTGATGGCACGACCTCGTAGTACACCCCTCTCACGGAGAGCACCTCCCCCGTCTTCTGGTGAGTAGCCCCTATGCGGAACTCCCCTCCTTTCCTCAAATCCACTGAAGCCTCATCGGTGGTCCAGTCATCGCCGAACTTCCACCATCCCTTCATCTTTTCCGGAGTCGTCCAGGCGTCGAACACCTCCTGAGGGCTGTTGGGGAAAATACGACTGACAGAGATGCTTTGTCTCCCATCAGGTGCTCTTTCCAATTCGACCACCTTTGCTCTTGAGGACATCGAGATACTGTCCGAGGGAGTCAATTTGGGTTTCCCACAGCCTTCTATTCCGGTCAATCCAGTCTCTGGCGGAAACCAACGATACTGGATTTAGGCTGCAGAGGATGGTCCGTCCCCTTCGCTCCCGTGAAATCAATCCTCCTCTCTCAAGTATGTCAAGATGCCTCGAAATCGCCGGAAGGGATATCTTGTATGGCTCGGCAATCTCAGTGACAGACATCTCCTTCTCGGCGAGCCCTTCAAGGATTCGACGTCGCGTCGGGTCAGACAGCGCAAAGAACAACGAGTCAAGGCCCATCGTTTTGCCGCGCCTTCCTGCTGTGTGTTTCTGGGCTGACATCGTTTGTGCTTTCACCGGAGGTCACACTTAGCATGTTTGTTCGAATACTTAGCCTTTTGATTAACTAAAGACTAGGGACGACGTTGTCTGGGTGACCTTGGAGCGGATGCCGCCAGAAGTTGGTCCGCAGCCTGCGTTATGTCTGATTCTCGGCATTGGGCATCCTTGTTTGTATGAGTGGGAGCTCAATATCTCATGCACTTCGAAGTACCTTCAATTAGGGTCTGGGGTTCGGATCCGGAGTGTTTGGATGGACATATAGAATAGCTCGGAAATCATCGCAAACAACTAACGGGGTCCATTCTGGGCTATGTAGAATAGTGGGCCGGAAGGGATTCATCCGGTTATCCGTATGGAACCTGCTTTTGTCGTGCGCAGACTTCGTCAACGTGATTCTACCATCGCGATCGATATTAATGCGCCACTCAAAATCGTGTTGGTGTTCTATTTCAGAGCCGGCTGAGTTACTTTAGCAGTCATGGGCCCGCAGACTGGATGTGCGTCATGGCTGCGTCGTAGGTGTTCACTTGCGTCTTTCTTTGGCCCCCAACGGAGCCCGCCTGGGAGCCACTCAATCGTGACCTGGCCGCTTACGTTGTCGTGGTCAGAGTCAAACTTGCGCCCCTCGATCTTCCACACGCCGATCAGCCTTTCCAAGCGCCCCAGCGCGGCATTCGGCTTCCTTGGGCGGGGCACCATGTCTTCCACAATGTGCGGCGCCGCTCAGCACCTTATAAAATTCATTATCATCTTTCTTCTTTTAGCCCACAATTACTGATTTGATTAAGAAGGGAACTGTGCGTGTCCAGAAATTGAACACAACGTCGCCACGTCCAGCACGCATTGTTATATGGAATGAGAGCAGGGCGAAGCATGTTGAGAGTCGTAGTTTCCGAGTTCGCCTCCTTGGACGGTGTGATGGGTGAACCGGGCTGGACTTTCCAGTTCCCGCCCACTGAAGACCAGATGAAGTTCAAGCTCGATGAGCTATTCAATAGCGACGCCCTATTGCTCGGGCGGGTAACCTACCAGGGCTTCGCTGCGGCTTGGCCAAACCAGCAGGGCGACCCAGACGGCTATGGGAAGAGAATGAACAGCTTGCCGAAGTATGTCGTTTCCAGCACGCTCGACAAGGTCGAGTGGAACAACTCCAGCCTTGTCAGGGGCGGATTTGTCGAGGGGATACTCGAAATCAAGAAGCAGCCAGGAAGAGACCTGCTGGTCTTCGGCAGCCTTCGACTTGCGAACGCGTTGATAGAGCATCGCCTTGCGGACGAACTTCGTCTAATGGTCTATCCGATATTCCTCGGTAACGGGAAGCGTTTCTTCACCGAGGCGTCCAAGCCTAAGATGAAGCTCTTGGAAGCCAAGGCATTCGCATCGGGGGTCGCACTGCTACGTTACCAGTTCAACGCCTGAAGCAGACAGGAACCGATTGTTCGAAGTCTTGACAAGAAAGGGCTTCCAATCGACGATGAACGGCACAGGAATTGGATAGGCTTGCGGCCGCCGGGATTTTCACCCGCTGTCAAGGGTTCGAATCTCAGGATTTTCCCGGGTCCTTATGGGAGCTCGAAAATGGCATCAAACATAGGAACAGAGCCCATTCTGAGCTATTTGGAACTGTGGGCCGGAAGGGACTTGGGCTCTCGACCTCTTCGAAGGCCGCGCTTCGTGCTGACAAAGAACGCCAGCCTAAAGCAAGAAGAATGGCCATGACGAGACGCAACGGAACAGAAGTTGGCCAGGCTATCCTACGGAGCTTTTTGGAGCGAGTTCTACCTCTACTCGGACATCTAGTCAGATAT
>CAVSWV010000002.1:0-187164 GCA_963731775.1 uncultured archaeon
AGGGATTCGAACCCTTGACCTCTCGATTATCAGTCGAGTGCTCTAGCTAAGCTGAGCTACCGGCCCAGTGAGGGGGACGCGTCACGATGGCTATAATTCCTTTTCAGTGGGAAGAAGATAAGAAGCGACCCTGCCTTGGCTACCTCGTGGGCCGGTAGTTCAGCGGTACGAACGCCCGCCTTGCACGCGGGAGAGAGCGCAAGCTCCTCAAAGTCGGGGGTTCAATTCCCCCCCGGTCCACTCTATCCTAGATTGGGTGATAGAAACGAGGGTCCTGCCGGTGTTAGTCCTGTTTCCAAGTGGTGGACTTCGCCCCGATGGCGATGAAGGCCACCGCAAATGCCCCCAAAACTCCGATATTGATCAACGCCGCCGAAGCACTACCCCCAGTCATCGAGTCGCGAAGCGCGTTGGAGAAGTACGTCAGCGGGAGTATCTTCGATATCGTTTGGAGGTATGGCGGGCCCAGGTCCAGGGGGAAGAAGGTCCCGGAGAGGAACATCATAGGGAATGCTATGGCGTTGCCCAAGCCCACAGCCGACTCGGGGTCGCTCACAAGTCCGGCGAGGGTCATCCCGATTCCCGCGAAGGCGACGGCTCCCACGACCAGCGCCAGAACCGTGACCGCGCCGACAGAGACGTCAGATTGGAAGAGACCCTTCGCGAGGATTATCATCGCCGCCGCCAGGATGATAGCCAGGACCCCCTGACTGAGGACGTTGCCCAGCATCCATTCCATCTTTGTGAGAGGCGTAGCCGAGAGTCTCTTCGTGAGCCCAGTGCGCTTGAACTCGGTTGCCACATTGGTAAGGCCAATCACTCCGTTGGTCATCATGAAGGCGGCTATCAAACCCGGGACGTAGTAGTCGATAGTCTTTAGAGGCACGGTGGAAGATGACTCGCTTGTCAGGCCCAGGAGCGGCTGGGTGCCCGAGTGCAGATAGTTGAACGACGTCGAGACGCTGCCTATTACTCCCGCGACTTGGGAGCCAATCTGGTCGCTCGGCGATGAAATGTAGGTCAGGTCGACTGAAATATTCTGTTTGACATCGTTCTGGAATCCGGCAGGAATCACGAGCACCCTGGGGTCGCTTCCGAAGAATCCCGTGTTATTCACGATGTACGATGTAACGTTTGCCGTAGGCGATATGGTGGATACAGAGATCACCCTGGTTTGGTTCAGCTCCGAGATGTAGAACAGCGAAAGTGGTGATGGCGTCCCCCCGACCAGGTCCTTGTCCTGGACGGTTAGAGAATAGGCGCCGCTCCCTGTGTTGCTGAAGAGCGCGCCGAAGACCAGCAGAAAGAGCACCGGAAAAAGGAACGAGAAGAAGAGCCCCCTTCGGCTTCTCAACCAATTCCTAGTGATCGCCCCGAAGACGACGGTGATCCTCATTTCGTCTCTCCACCGTCGGTCAACCTGTAGCCAGCTATCCTGAGGAAGACGTCCTCGATCGTCGCCGTCCGGACCGCAATCTCCAGCCTAATACCCCTCTCGACGAGCGCCGTGAGCGCCACCTGCATGTCTCGCATGTCCTCGAACGGGAGGACGACGTCGTTGCCTTCCATTGCCACGTTTTCGAAGAAGCGCCTCAGGGTGCCGAACGCCGCGTCTCCCCCGTCCTTGAAGACCATCGTCCGCCCGCCTCCGAAGTTATTCACCAGAGCCGGTGGGGTATCCAACGCCGCTATCTTCCCTTTTACGATGATAGCGATGCGGTCTGCAAGACGCTCTGCCTCCTCCATGTAATGCGTTGTCAGGAAGATGGTCTTCCCCCTCGACTTCAGACCTTGTATCATGGCCCACGTCGACCGCCTCACCTCCGGGTCCATTCCGCTCGTGGGCTCGTCGAGGAAGACCAGTTCCGGGTCGTTCACGAGGGCAGCGGCTACCCCGACCCTCTGCTTTAGGCCTCCCGAGAGGGACGAGAACCTTGCGTTGGCCTTGTCCTTCAGCTCGAGCAGTTCAATGAGGTCCCCCACGGAGACCGAATGGTCGTACATGCCGGCGAAGAACTCGAGGTTCTCCCTGACCGTGAGGCGTTCCCATGTGTTGAAGTCCTGCGGGAGCACGCCAATTCTCGGCCTCACCTTTGACGCCCCTCTGGCGTCGGTGACGTCCTCGCCGAGGACCTTGATCTGTCCCGAGGAGGCCGACCGGATTGTCTCTAGGATCTCGACGGTCGTGGTCTTACCCGCGCCGTTGGGACCGAGGAGCGCGAAGATCTCGCCTTTCTGGATGTCGAAGGTTATGTCGTCGACGGCAGTGAGGGCGCCATAGCGCTTAGAGAGATGCTGGACGCTGACGGCCGTTACCGCCAATTGTGTCGCGAGTTCGGTGCAATTGATATATTAAGCCTAGTCTTTCGCGTTTAGGGCATGACCCAGGCGGAGGAGAAGGTCGCCGACTTGATGAATAGGAAACCGCAGACCATTGACTCGAAGGCCACAGCTGCCGAATGCGCGAGGAAGATGGCGAAGAGTGAAATCCACTACGCGGTCGTCGTGGACGCGGAGCAGGCTTTGGGGATCATAACGGAGACCGACCTTGTCGCCAAGGTGATGGCGGATGCACTCGACCCCAAGAAAGTGCTCGTCTTGGACATCATGTCCACGCCGCTGATTACGGCAAGGCCGTACGCGCCCGTCACCGAAGCGGCGGAGCTCATGTCAGAGTACAGGATTAGGAGAATCGTGGTGATCGATGACATGGGAACTCTCGTGGGAATCATCAGCGCCGACCACCTCGCGAAGTCGCTCGCGGAGAAGAAGAACTTCGCGGATGCGTCTCTCAACGCCATCGCCTTGGCCAAGGCGAACCATTCGGGCGGGCCCTATCAGTAGCTAGTCTATCTTCAGCCTGACGCCGTTTCCGCCCGCTGACCTGAGTGGCAACGTCATATCGAGAATGCCGTTGTTGTACTTCGACTTCGCTCCCGAAGGGTCGACGACGGCTGAAAGCTCGAGCTCCTTGAAGTACTTCCTATTGGGCGCCTCGACGGAGATCACGACCTTCTTCTCGTTCACAGTCACCGCGATATCCTCCTTTCGAACGCCTGGCAGCTCAGCGATGACACGGACCTCCTTTCCCGTTGTCACGACGTCGATGAGCGGTTCCCTCGCTTCCTGTAGCGCTTTCCAGGGCTTGCCTTCGCCCCTTCGGACGTTGCCGAACTCTCTCACGACCGGCCTCCCGTTTGGGCCTATCGTCACCGAGTAGCCGTATACGATGGGACCGATCTCCTTCTTCGTGCTCCCGTCTGACTGCTGGTTCTTCCTCACGAGGTTCTTCGGCAGCTCGCGTTCCAACTCCTTGAACTGCTCCGAGAACGCCTTCTCCATCTCGTCCATCAACCCGTCTATGTCGGTGAGCGGCCAGTTCCCGAACGGGGAGCTCCTCCTCCCTCCCTTCGCCCTGCTTTCGTCGTCATCGTTTGATTCCATGGGAATCTATAATCAAATGTACGCTCGGATGAATTTATGCATAGCGTTGGGCCGGAAAAGTATTTACACAGGCGCGGTCGCGTTGAAGATAGACGCATTATGTCGGCATCGATTTATGCAAAGATGGCAATGCTATTCGCGGTCCTTACCGGGTTGTTGCTGCTGGTCGGGTATCTTGTGGGGGCGTACGTCTTCGGGGACCCAATACTGTTCATGGGGTTGGCGCTCGTTCTGGCTGGAGTAGTGAACTTCGTGTCCTACTACTACAGCGATTCCCTGGTGCTCAGGATGACGAGGGCGAAGATCATTCAAGAGAGCGACAACCCTACCCTCTTCAGGGTCGTCAGAAACGTCTCCCAGAAGGCTGGCATCCCGATGCCTAGGGTGGGGATTGTTGACATGCCTCAACCCAACGCCTTCGCGACCGGCAGGGGGCCCAACAAGGCCGTAGTTTGCGCCACCAATAGCATACTCCAGACCCTCACGCCGGACGAGTTGGAGGCTGTGATTGGTCACGAGATAGGTCATGTCGTCCACAGGGACGTCCTCATGTCGGCCGTGGCTGCGACGATGGCCGGGGCCATCTCTTACATCGGGACCCTCGCGCTCTGGTCCATGTGGCTGGGAGCCGGGACAGGGAACAACCGGAACGGGAACTCCGGGATAGCGCTCTTGGTGGCGGCCATACTGGTGCCGCTCGGGGCCACGTTCGTCAGGCTCGGAATCAGCAGGGACGACGAGACCAACGCCGACGATTACGGAGCGAGGCTCACTCGGAATCCGGCCGGCCTCATCTCGGCCCTCCAGAAGATATCCGTGAAGGTGCAGACGAAAAGCCCGAATCCCAGAAACCAGAAAGGCCCGGCACCGGCGACCGCCTCATTGTGGATAGTGAACCCGTTCAGGGGAAGTTCACTGGTGGAGCTCTTCTCTACCCATCCTTCCTTGCCGCACAGGATAGAGAACCTTAGGAAGGTCGCCCGAGAGCTGAACATCTACGTCCCCTAGGACGACGATCTAAGAAGAAGCATTATGATGGCCAGTTCGAAGAGCTCGTCCTTAGAATCGGTCTTCTCAGCTTTGATGGCTTCAGGGTTTGCTTGTCCGGTCTGCACTGGCGCGCTGAGTGCCGGGAATATCGTGGTAGGAAAGAGGGACGTGTTGGGCGCCGAGTCTCGGGCGGAGTAATACGACGACGGGGGGGCCGAAATCTGCGGCATTGCCGTCTGTGCGGCGGCGTCAGACATCGATTTCATGGTTGATCCCTGGGATGGCGGAGGGGGACGAGATGCGATTCTGGCGCGCGGGGTCGTCGAGCCTCTTGTTGAGGTCGGACCAGGCCTCGGAGTCGTCAGAAGCGCCGGGAACAAGAGGATGACTCCGAGGACGATCAGGAAGCTCCCGACGTAGAGCCCCGCTATGATCATCAGGATAGAGAGAACCAGAAGGCCTCGATTCGTTGAGTTTCCCCATTAGGAACCACCTACCTTTACGTAATAAGGATTGGCGCAGTCTCCTGAAGGGGATTCCCGACATACATGGGAATACTATGGCCAGCCGATCGAGCCTCCTTACGTTGATAAATCGTCCCTCCACCTTGTGCAACTGGATAGGTCACCTTACACCGCTTGTACAGGATCGCAACCAGGATTCGTGGAAGCGGAAGTGGGCCGGGGCGGATTTGAACCGCCGACCTTCGCCGTGTCAGAGCCTGATGCCGGATGTGACATCCTAGACCGAGCTAGACGATTAGCCGAATTCCTTTCGGATTCTCCGGCCCGCAATCGCTCGGACTAAAGACTCTGGCCCCTAGCCCAAATCCACCCAAACGAACCACTAATTATATGCTATCCGTTAAGCCGGGTCGGGTCAAGCCGACCCCTTTTTTATCCACTCGTTGGAGCGCTTCTCATACAGCAGAATCCAAAAGCTGGCTGCTTTTGTTGGGCTGAACTCTTCAAGAAGCCAGACGGCATCTCGTAACTTCTCCATCTTACGAGGTATAGAGAATCCAACGTTTGTGAGATAGTTTGCAACATCATGATTCTTGCTCATTAGAAGCGAATAAACAGGATGGCGGGTTTCAAACGTTTGGCCGCGGATGGTTTTCTTGGATTTTTCAGGTCTCTTCATGAATAGCGTACAGCCGATACCTAGATTGTCGTGAAGCACTGACTTTACGAGAGACAAGAGAGCGGGGTCGGAATTCTCCGCGCCCACCACGACTGAAAGCTTAATTCTGGCGCTGACGGAAACATATCCTTCGGCGTCGAAGAAGCCAGCCAGGAACTCTCGCGGATATGCCCGGATGAATTGGTCCAGCTCACCGATAGGGCGCCGAAGGAGAAGCATGAGTTGACTACTGGCGTACTTCACCACGTAGAGAGGCAACCTGTGGAGAGAAGAGAAACAACGAATCAGAATTCGATTCTGTATGTCCCGACCAAAAAGGTGTGAAATGGTTTGGTTAAAGCGTTCCGCAAATTCTTTGTCTGTCACCTCAATCTTCACCACGTTTGATCTAGGCACGAGGGACCCATCGCCATAGACCGCGCCAATCACGTAGCTCAGTTCAGCGGTCGGTTCATCCTGGAAAGCGTTACCAACGCGCGGATGCCTGTCGCCTGCAATCCATCGCCCAATTGTTCTTGGCGAAATCCCTAGCGAGTATCTACGAGAAAGGATCTCCGCAATTCTGATTGCACCCATCCCGTCTTTGGCCTTGAGGTCGAAAGCCTCCGAATAGAGCATCTTGTTTAGAATTAGGGGGATGCGGTCATGCGGCGTTCGAAGTTGAATGTGAGAACGGTTTGGGCAGCGGGCTTGCGGCACGGATTTAAACGATGAAGGAGTATATGAGTGGCTACAGTTCACTCTATCAAAGACTCGTCCCCAATCTTACTTCTTGTTACCTCCAAGAAGCGGTGAAATCAGCTGGTGGATGCTAACTATTGCACGATTGGTTCGTTTAATGTCGAGCGAACGTACGAACCTGCTCGCTTCGATTAAATAGGCAACTGCGGAGATGCGAACGACGGCCATTGGAAGGAACCTCCGAGATCCCAGGATTTTACAAGCTTAGCGTCGAAGAGAGGATGAGCCTTGTAAGGAAGCTCACGGGCCTCGGCGAAGACGAATCCAAAGCGATATCGAACACAGGAGGGCTCCCGGTCGATGTCGCCGACAGGATGATCGAGAACGTCGTCGGCGGGATCACCGTGCCAATGGGAATCGCCACGAACTTCAGGATAAACGACAAAGAGTACCTAGTGCCGATGGCTATTGAAGAGCCCTCGGTGGTTGCAGCGGCGAGCAACGCCGCGAAGATGGCGAGGGTCAAGGGAGGGTTCAACGTCACCAATACGGGTCCCGTCATGATCGGGCAGATTCAGGTCGTGAGCCTCGCCGACCCGAATGGCGCGAAGATGAGGCTCTTGAAGAGGAAGGCCGAGATCCTCAAGAAGGCGAACGACCAAGATCCGATGCTAGTCTCGCTCGGCGGGGGCGCGAAGGACCTGACTGCTCGCGTCATCTCCACTCTGAAGGGACAGATGATTGTCGCGGAACTGATCGTGAACACTGGAGACGCCATGGGGGCGAACGCGGTGAACACGATGGCGGAAGCCGTTGCTCCGATGGTCGAGGAGTTCACTGGCGGCAGGGTATTCCTCAGGATAATCTCCAACCTCGCCGACAGGAGGCTGATACGCGCGTCTGCGGTCTTCGAGAAGGAGGCCATCGGCGGCGAAGAGGCGGTTGACGGTGTCATCTACGCCTACGCCTTCGCGGAGGCTGACCCGTACAGATGCTCAACCCACAACAAGGGGATCATGAACGGCGTCATAGCTGTGGCGATAGCGTGCGGGCAGGACGTTCGGGCCCTGGAAGCGGGGGCGCACACCTACGCGTCGCGCACCGGTTCATACAAGCCGCTGTCGACCTGGGAGAAGAACGCCGACGGGGACCTAGTTGGGACCCTCGAGATGCCAGTAGCCGTAGGACTTGTCGGGGGCGCCGCGAAGACGCATCCGGCGGCGAAGGCGGCGGTAAAGATACTCGGGGTAAAGACGGCAATCGAGCTGGCGGAGGTGATCGGGGCGGTGGGGTTGGCGCAGAACTTTGCGGCGCTGCGGGCGCTGTCGACCGAGGGAATACAGAGAGGACACATGAAACTTCACTCCCGGAACATCGCGGTCGCGGCCGGGGCAAGCGGGAAGATGGTGGACCTGGTCGCCGCGCGGATGGTCGAGGAGCGGAAGATCAGGGTCGACAGGGCAAAAGAGATCCTTGAAGAGTTGCAGCGTTCCGGCTGAGAGCCGACCCGCCCGATTCTAGGCAGTCCCGTACGCGGTCCTCTTGACAGGGGTGCCTTTGTGCCCCTTGAACCGTTCCTCTTCGAGCACGTTGGCCCGCTCATGGTACCCGTACATCTCCCAGTAACCGTCGCGGTACTCCGGGATGAACTCGATTCTGTTGACCCATTTCGCGCTCTTCCATCCGTAAAGATTCGGCATGAAGGGCCTGGCGGGGAAACCCTGGTCGTAGCTGAGAGGCCTCCCGTTCACGTTGAAGGCGAGTATCGCGTCTTCCTGCAGGGCGTCCTCGACCGGAATCGGCGCTGTGTAACCGTCGGCGCAATGGAACATCACCCATGCGGCTTCGGGCTTTATCCCCGCCGGCTCGACCAATCTGCGCAGCGGGACCCCGTCCCAGACGGCGTCCTTTATCGACCACTTTGTTACGCAATGAAAGGACCGGACGTAGTGGACCATCTCCCCAGTGGTTAGCTGCTGGTAGGAGTATTCGAGAGGACGTTCAACGAGACCGTCCACCTTTAGGGACCAGTTCTTCGGGTCGATCTTCGGGATACCCAACGCCGCGTAGATGACGAACCTCTTACCCCATACCTGCCCTGGCGGAAGCGTCTCCGGCGGAATCATTCTTCCACTCCCAAGGTTGCGAGGAGCCTATGGAAATCCTCTTCGGAAACCCATTCGACCCTCAGGTAGTCAACCAACTCCCTATCGGTGAAGCCTATTCGTCTCGCTTCCTGGACTGTCACGAGATAGGCCTCGATTTCGGTCGGCCTGTCCACGTACGCGTAGCTCCTGTCGAACAGCTCCCTGCCCTCCATGAGCTGCTTGATGTGGACGAGCTCGTGAATCACGTCCAGGTACAGGAAGCTGTCCTCTCCCTCATTCAGGTAACGCATGTTGATCACTATACATCCTCTTTCGTCGTCAATGTGGAGATAGCCTCTGGAATCTTGCACATCGACCATGAGCTCCCCGAGGACGATCTCCGCTGTGGGACCGAAGGTTCTCATCACAGCGGGCACCCCTTCGAATCCCTTGAAGATCTCCTTGAAGGGGAGCAGGCCGACGGGCGAACTCCTCTCTATGGTGACTCCGAACTCCAACTCAGCGGCCCCCTGACGCTGAAGTGAAACTAGAAGCCTCCTTCCGGAGCACGTCTTTGATGTAGATGCGCTTGAACCCGCCTGCCACATAGAAGTCCTCTGCCGAGTCCGAGATGAGGGTCTGGAGGATCAGTCGGCTGCCGGACGACCTAGCGAGGCCGTTGGCCGCCTCGAGAAGCGCACTTGCCACACCCATCCGCCTGAACTTGGGCAATGTGCCGACGCAGTAGACCCCCACCAAGCCTCCGCTCTGGAAGGTGGCGACGACTCCCGCCGTCTCATTGCCCACCATTCCCGCCAGGAGAGCGACCTCCCTCTTGTCGACTAACCGCCCCGCGATACCAGAGACGTATGGTAGGAGAGCTGTTTCACCGTAGAATGAGAGGAGGTAAGTCCGGCACCAGCCATCGATCCCGCCCGCGTCGATTCGTTTGGCTGCGACGCCTTGGCCCGTCTTGAATTTGGGTCCCCCGAGCATCATGACCGCCATCTTGTCGAGCGAAGTGTAGCCCGACCGCTTGAGACTCGCGATAACTTCATTGCAGGATTCTGGTACGACGAAATGGGGGGCCAACGCCCGATTAGCGAACTCCCGCTCTATCGCCGCCACCTCGGCTGTTTTAGCCTCGCAATCGAGAAACCCTGCCCGGTTGAAGAAGTACTCGTTGAAACAATCAGAATGCAGCAGGTATGAGTTTTCACCGTACAGAGTCGCATCGGACCAGTTGGACCACCACTGGAGCTCATTGAGCTCCATCTCTCTCCTGTTAGGTTCCGCCAAGCAGGTCAATTCCGAGGATGTGTGAAGACGTTTCGAGCGCGTCTAGGATTTCCTGACGTTGGGCGGTTGTCTTGGAACTTGCGAGCAGTGAGACTAGCTCCCTGATTTGTCCGATCGCGGCCGGCGTGTCAATGTCGTCGTTCATCGCTTCGAAGAAGGGCTCCAGGGATGCATCGCCGGATCCCGACCCTCTCTTTCTTGATGCGCCCCTCGTTAATCTTGACACTCTGGATCGGAGCCCGCGAAACTCAACCGCCTTCGATTCCATTCCGTCGAGGCTCATGTCCTCTCGGTAGTGCTTGGAGAGTAAGAAGTACCTTATCTCGCGGGGGCTATACCTCTTGAGGGCCTCGCGGGCGGTGTAGACGTTGCCAGCGGACTTCGACATCTTCTCGCCGCTCATCTGAACCAATCTGGTATGGACCCAATGCCTCACGAGAGGCTTGACTCCGGTGAACGATTCAGATTGAGCTATCTCGGCCTCATGGTGAGGGTAGATTAGCTCGTATGCGCCTCCGTGAAGGTCGTACGACGACCCGAGGAGCGAGTGAGTCACCGCCGTGTCCTGGATGTGCCACCCGGGGGAGCCTTGGCCCCAAGGACTCTTCCAGCGGCCCTCCACAAGGACTTCCGGTCGCCAGAGGGAGAAATCCAGGAGGTTCCTCTTTCGCAGAGAGAGCTCCAGGGGCCTCAGGGATAGTTCTCGCTTTGATTGGTGCGATAGCTTGCCAAAGTCAGGAAACCTCGACGTGTCGAAATAGACCCATCCGTCTACGGGATAGCCGAAACCCTTCTCAATGAGGGTCGAGATCTGGCGCTTCATCTCTTGGATGTAATCTGAGACCCTAGGGAAGCTGGTTACAGTGTTGATCCCGAGGTTGCGCATGTCCTTGAGGAATCCTGTTTCAATCTCCCGCGCCAGGAGCAGCGGGTCTTTCCCGACCTTTGCGGCCTCTTGGCTGACCCTCTCGTCGACGTCGGTGATGTTCATGACATAGGTGACGCGGTAGCCGAGGTGACCCAAGTATCTCGCCAGGACATCGTAGAAGACGTACGTTCTGGCGTGCCCCATGTGCATGGGTCCTTGGACCGTCGGACCGCATACGAACATCTTGACCCGTCCGGGTTCCATCGACTTGAAGGGTACCTTTCTTCCCCTCATCGTGTCAAAGAGCCTGAGTCTGTTGGCCATGAGGCGGCGGAAACCGAGGGTAGCCAGTGGGTATGTTAGTCTTTTTGAAGCTCGAATTGAAAGGGGAGTTCGGTTGTTCTACGAGAAGACCGTCGATTCGTTCACGAAACTGATGAGGGAGGTCGCCCTGCTCGATTCGGACGCGGGAGTGCGAATCGTGGGCCTGAGTGATGGCGTGCCGTGCTTCGTCTTCCTCTCGAGGACACCCAATGGCTATGCCGCGATGGTCTACGAGATCAAAGTGGGGAAGGAGAAGTCCCCCGGGAGACGGCTAGAGTCCCGCGAGTTCGGGACTAGGACGGAGTTGCGCCGCTTCCTCGAGCGGTTTACCGGGGACAAAGTTCAAGCCTTCGTCTACTGAGCCGTCAACGGTGAATTAAATAACCCGCGCGTGGCTTCCTAAATCTAAGATGAGCAGGCTGAAGGCGATCCACGTCGTCTATGCAGAGTGGTGCCCTCATTGCGTTCCGACCACCGTCGACCCGATGAAGAAGGTGGCAGGGGAATTGGGCGTGCCGTGCCTGCTCCATGACATCGATACTGACGACGTGAGGGTGGCCGACCGGTTGGTGCAGAAGTATGGCGACTGGTCTCCTGACTACATCATTCCCCAGGTCTTCCTTGAGTTCGACGACGGGAGGTTCCAACACGTCCTGACCGGATATTCTGAGGGCATTGCATACACGAAACGAGCGCTGGAGAACCTCCTGAAGAGCAAGCTATTCCAGGATCTGTCGGCTCAGGCGCCGGCACCCACTCACTAACCCTGGCGCCGAGCGCAAGCCTCGCACAAGTCTGCCGAGCTAGAGAGAGGCTGCCGGAAGAGAGCGCTGCAGCGAGAGCAGGTGAAGAGCGCAACCCGGTTCGGATCATCGCTCTTGGTCCTTCGGTAGTTCTGGGTCCAATAGGCGACCTCAAGGACCTTGCCAGGAGGCGCGCCCGGAAGGTCGAGATCCCAAGAGTACCTGCTCGCCTTCCGGATGTCTTCGTCTCGAAGGTCGGAGGAACCGACAGAGGCGGCGATGCGGTCCCTGAATCGAGGGACGTCGACGGTGACTCCATAAGCCATTAGCCTCGACACGTATCCTGCCGGGCATGCAAGTCCCGCCAGCAGCATCCCGTCCCCATCCAGGAAACGCAGAGTAGCTTGTTGGTCGCAATGCCCGTAACACTTTTGCGGGTCTCCGAATCTTTCTCCTACGACCTCTCGAATGTCCACAGCCTCTACGGGGCTGTCTGCTCTATAAATTCTTGGGACCTTCCATCAAGCAATTGCTTTAAGCCCCAGAGACCCACCAACCGTATGAACGGGACGGCCCAATTCGGCTTCTCCTTCATCCCCAGGAGCAGGTATATCGTGGTCGTTGCCGTGGCGGCGCTCTGTCTTTGCATAATCGCCATAACCGACGTCGCGGAGCTGCCGTTCGAGTCGATGATCGGGAGGGCGCTATCCTCATCGCTCGTTTCTTCGGATAGTATCATCGCGTCGATCTCGAAACAAGGATACTCGAGTCTCTTCATCCTGATGACTCTCGAGAGCGCCTCGATCCCGATTCCCAGCGAGGTTGTGCTGCCTTTCGCCGGGTATCTGGTCTATCTCGGCACGATGAATTTCGCGCTCGCGGTGATGGTGAGCACCGTTGCCGGCTTAGTGGGGGCTCTGGCCGATTATGCCCTCGCTCTCAAACTGGGAAGGCCGTTCGTCGACGGTCTGCTTCGAAGGGTGGGGGTGAAACCGGAGTCCATAGATGGCGCCGAAAGGTGGATGAACTCGAGGGGATACTGGGGAGTGTTCATTGCGAGGTTCATCCCGGGGCTCAGATCGATCATCTCAATTCCAGCGGGAGTCTTCAAGATGGGAGCGAAACCTTTCATCATCACTACCCTTGTCGGATCCTTCATCTGGTCGGCCGTTCTGATCTACGCGGGGTATTCGTCCGGCAGTTTGTGGAGCAGCGTCTTGTCAACTTCCGCTGCGACATTGTCCAATGCAATACTGATAGCGGTTGCCTTCGCTTCTGTCGGATACATAGCGTACTATGCCTACGCCACCAGAGCGAGGGACCGAACCTCGTCTCTAGGTCTGTAA
This sequence comes from uncultured archaeon, assembly GCA_963731775.1. Classification (GTDB taxonomy): domain Archaea; phylum Thermoproteota; class Nitrososphaeria; order Nitrososphaerales; family Gagatemarchaeaceae; genus DATJAJ01. The sequence continues at coordinate 12,926 of CAVSWV010000002.1, forward strand.
CTGTATGACCTGCGACGAGATAATCCCGGGGGCCTCTGCGCTTACGGTCACGGAGAAGGAAACCTGAGTCACGTCGGCTGCTTGCGCTTCGAGTGAGATCGTGAGACTCGACGAGAAGTTGCCAGTCCCTCCCGTCGGAGCAAATGCGAAACCGACGCTCACACTCTGGGGTTCCGCCGCGAAGGCGCCGAGGGAGACCCTACCAGCGCCCGAGATGGAGACGGTCAAGGGTATGGAGGTCGGGCTTGAGGGAGAAACAGTGAACGTGGATCCTGCGCTCGATGAGGATCCCAACTTCACCTCCAATCTGGCTGGCTTCGAGGTGTTGACCGTGCCAATCTTCCCCGTGTACGCTTCTGTGAACCACGGTTTGCCCTGCGTGGATAGCGCCATCGTGACCGCTCCGCTGATGTTCCCTAGTTCCGCTACCCGGGACGGGATCTCGTATTCGACCAGGCTCGAGTTGCTCGGACTGAATCTCGCCATCGCGTTCCCGTAGTGCTCATTGAACCAGACGTTGCCGTGCTGGTCGACCCCGACGAAGTAAGGGAGAGAGGTCTGAGTGCCCACGAGAGATGTGGAGATTGTCAGGGTCTGGTTTGTGATCGGGTCAAACCTTGATACCAAGCTGGCTCCGTGCTGGGTTATCCAGATACTCCCTTGCCCGTCCACCGCAACACCAGTCGGCGCGTCGACGTGGCCGTTCAGGTCGTACTGATGGAAGGAGGAGCTCGACGGAGTGAAGGAACCTACTGAGTTCGCGTATACCTCGGCGAACCAGATCGTGCCATCAGGGGCTATCGCTATGCCTGCGGGACCGGTGCTCGCGGTGGCATGGTTGTACGAAGGCGTGAGCGGCACGGCATACTCTCGGAGCGCGCCAGCCGCGGTGACCTCTCCCAGCCTACCGCCGTCAACCTCGGTGAACCAGACGTTGCCGTGCTGGTCTTCGGCGATCTGGTAAGGAGAGCTCCTCGGACCTGGCAGTTGGTATCTCGTGAACGTCGTCGTCTCGAGGTCGAAACTCCACACCGCATTGCCAGTCTGGTCGGTGAACCAGACTCTTTGGTCGGAGGCTCCAACCGTTATTCCCCATGAGACGAGGGTCGAGTTTCCCTGGCCAGGGACAAGAAAGGTCCTCACCGTTCCGTTCGAGGGGCTCAAGACGTCCAACGATTCGTTACCCATCGTGAACCACACCTCGCCATCTTGGGCGACAGCTACGTCGTTAGGGGTGTCGTGCTGGGCAATCTGGTACTCGACCACGTAGTTGGACGAGTCGAGGCTCGCCTGAGCTGTAGAGCTCCCGGCTGAGGGCATCTTCACGCCCGAAGGAACGCCAGAATCGAAATAGAAGAGCAGGCCTGCGGTCCCTATGAGAAGTACCAGGACGCCGACGACCGCCAGGACCGTCCGTCGACGCGGCCCGGGCTTACCCTCCTTCTTCCCTCTGCTCGCCTGCCGCATGATTCGGAACGCCTCCCTCGATTATTAGTGGTTTTGCCCAAATCCGACCGTATTGTGGCCCCCAATCTCACCGCCTTCTCCAAGGGAGTCTCTTCGCGACTGAAAAAGTTCTTATGGCCTGTGCTGAGCGTCGAGTCGAGAGCGGCGGTCGTCTAGCCTAGTCTAGGACAGTAGCCTGCCACGCTACTAACCCGGGAGACCTCTTGAGGGGTCCGGGAGTTCAAATCCCGGCCGCCGCACTTGACAATCAATTCTCTTCGTGAGAGGGCTGCGGAGGCAAGGCTCATGATGTGCCGGGCCTACGCGACGAAGGGCGACAGCGGGGCCATTCATCAGCCCACCCTCGTCCCGAGCGGCATCTCCTTGTCGGGGGTCACGAGCGAGAGTTCCATGTCGTTGAATGCCGCGAGCATCATAACTTCGGATATCACGCCCACTACGGACTTGGGCTGGAGGTTGACCACGGCCACGACCTTCTTCCCGAGAAGCTGCTCTTTTGTGTAGAAGGGTTTGATCCCTCCGACACACTGTTTGAGGGTCCCTTCGCCGAAGTCGATCATCAGCTTGTACATCGGTTTCCTCGCTTGGGGCATGTCCTCCACGGCCGCTATCTTTCCAACCCTCAACTCTATCTTGCTGAAATCGTCGATGGGGATGGACATCGAACGGCTGCTTGGCCACAGGGCAATTAAGCCTTAGCCGAGCCTCTTCATCGTTGCAACCCATCACGGCAGGTTGGGGCGGGGTCTTGGAGCCATGAAGATTGCGCTTGAGGTGGGCGTCTCCTCGGGCTTGTGGGCTGCCAAACTGGCGAGGACCAGTTTACCCCATGCCCACCATTAAGGCTTAAAGATAGAGTTCGTTCGAGCCTGAAAGACAAGGGCCGGTCGTCTAGTCTGGTAGGACTCACATCGCCTAAGACTATCTTGGCAAGCAAATGCCCAGACTGGTAGAGGTCGGGGGTTCAAATCCCCCCCGGTCCACCAAGTCTCCCGAGGTCTGATTCTTCGTGCTTCCATCTCGGAAGTGCTTGTGTTAAGAAAAAAGGGTGGTGCACCTACGAGTGACTCACGGTCACAAGTAGCTGCACTAGGTATTCGTTTCCGCCGAGTTGAAGGTCGAGAGAGAAGGTGCTGTAGGTGTTACCCCAGAAGTCCGAGTGTGACGATCCCTGATAGATCATCGAACCCCCGACTCCGGCAGTGCCAGACCCCGTTACCCCCGACTGTGATAGCCCCATGACGGCCGAGCCTCCTGTAAGTGAGATGCTAATGGCGCCGAGGGATAGTGTACCCGAGCTCAGGGTAAGGGTGTAGCCCTCCCGCAGGACTCCGGTGACGGCGAAGGTTATGGTGCCCGCAGCAGTCCCCACCGCGGTGGGGCTCACATCTGCCTTGTGGCGGATTGCGGCGCCCGCAGACTTTCCGACCGCGTTGGGCGGCACCGTGGTTGTCAGGTTTCTGTATTCACCTTGAGTGCTCGTGAGAGTGATCTGCTCACCGACGGTGAGAGAGTTAGGTTGAGGGAGCTGGATTGTCACGGTGGTGGTCGAGGTTGTGCTCTGGCTTGTCGTCGCCGAAGTGCTCGTAGTTGTTGATGTCGCCTGGTCGCCGGCATTGGGCGCGGCGAGTGCGGCGCTCGCGATGACGGGGTAGGCGAACATGAGTGCGATGATGGCAATTGCGGTTGCCGCGGCGATGACTCCGACCTTCCTCGTTTGGCTGTTCGTTGACATGCCTTTTCGAGGTGTATTCGCGCGGAGCGTAGTTGATGCTTCGTTTTTGAACGTACGTACAAGTGATTTGAACGTCTCGGAAGGGACTCGAGGCGGGCTCGACCGTCCGTCTAACCAATGGGGTGGGGAGCCCCTTGGTTGGATTCGAGCCGCCTAATCCTGAACAGGACCGCGACTGCCGCCCCTGCGAGGAGGCCGGCAGCGATGAAGGTCGTGTCGAAGCCGAAATAGACGGAAACAAACCCCGACACCAGCGATCCAGCCGTAGTCGCGATTCCGACCACGGCGCTGTACACGCCGAGGGCAGAACCGGGACTCCTGTTCTGGATCGAGTTGAAGATCATCGTGTTGGAGGCGGTGGAGTAAACGGCGTAGCCGACACCAGATGCAAGTGTGTAAAATATCAGAGCGGGGATTACGTAGAACGGTCCCGCGACGACCACCGCGCAGATCCCCAAAGAGACATAGCAGCTGCCCCTTAGGAGGAGTCCTTGGATCGAAGCATCGATGAGTGACCTGCGAGCGAGAAATTTCCCCGTGTAATCGAAGACAATCGTCTGAATCACGTTCGTGACGAGGATGACGAGGAGGATGGGACCACTACCGAACCCGAACGAGGAAAGCGCTGGCACCCATGAAGGGTTGAACAACCCGCCAGAGAGCGCAAAGAGCACGATCGAAACGTAGAGAAGCGGGACATAGCTGGTGATCCCGTACCTCAGTCCCCTGAAGACTTTCTTGAAGTCGGAAGGCCTCGGAACCGCGATGAAGAAGAGCGGCAGGGATCGGAGTCTGCTTATCAGACTGGCTCCCCTTCTTGTTATGGTCTCCCGCTCCAGGACGAAGGTTGGTTCCGTCATCATCGAAACGGAGAGCACGGCGGAAGCGGCCGAAGCCAACGCCAGGGGAAAGGCGAGGTAGATCAATGGGAAGAGCGTAACCCAAACGGTGCCCATGACCAATCCGATACTGATACCCACCCCTGACGCGAAAGATAGCTTTGCAAAAGTGTCCGCCCAGGCGTTCTTAGGCTCGTTTTCCATGATCAGCAGGTTCAGGGGTGTCGCTGAGGCTGCGGAGATGAAGGAGAAGACGGAGTAGACGGCGATGGTACCGGCGGTGTCCTGCTCGAAGAAGAAGGCAAGAAGGACCATCGCCATGACGAAATATGAGGCGACGATCAGCCCCTTTCGTTCGTGCAGCCGGTCCGTGATGTAGCCCCAGAAGATGGCTGCCGGGATGCTCACCGCGCTGAAGAATGCGACCGCCAGTCCGCTGTAGATTGTCCCCAGAGTGTGTCCATCCAAGTCGATGAGGTGGAGCTGCACGATCGTCCCAATCTGACCCGTGGCGAGGGCCACCGGAAGGGTTGCGTAGACCCAGTTTAGGCGTGGCTTGGATGGGTCGCCTTTCGGATCGGCCATGGTTCCAACCGTTGTCGAACCACCGTTCATCTACTTATTGGAGGGTCGGGGTTCTGCTCACTCCGACGACGTCGATACCCGACATCGGCTGTTGAGCCTTCGAGGCCCCTACGAAGGAAACGCTGAATTAACTCGTTCCCGAAGGATTGCCGTTGGGATTCCTGGGAAAGAGGCTCGCCGTCGCCTTCCCTGACACCGTGCTCGAGGAGAAGGACTCCCTCCGTGAGAAGACGGTCAAGCTGGGTACAATTGCTAGGGCCTGCGCCATCTACGGGGTCGACGTGATCGAGCTCTTCAAAGACGACAGGGGAAGAGGAGAGTCGAAGCTGATCAGGAAGGTCCTGGAGTATCTGGAGACGCCCCAATATCTCAGGAGGAGGCTGTACTCGATGGACGAAGCGCTTAAATTCGCCGGACTTCTCCCCCCGCTGCGTATTCCTTCCCACAAGCCGAAGGTCCAGATGGAGAGGCTGACAGTCGGGGAGGTCAGGGAGGGCGTGACCAACACCGATGGCACGGTGGACGTAGGTCTCGACAAGAGCCTCAAGCTGACCGAGAAGACGGGCGCAAACAGGAGGGTCACGGTTCGGGTCGTCTCGAAGAGCCCACTCACCGCCGAGCTAGTGAAGAGGGAAGACGCGCACCAATACTGGGGCTATACGGTGGAGAGCATGACCGTGGACGAGGTTATGTCGGACGCGCGGTTCGGACTCAAGATTGCCACTTCGAGGTTCGGGAACACCCTGCAGTCGCAGGTCTTTCAGATGAGGGAATCGCTTCTGAAGGCGGGGTCGGTGATGATCGTCTTCGGGTCCCCTTCCAAGGGCCTCTTCGACATCGTCGGGCCCGACCTGACCAAGAAGGTAAACTTCGTCGTGAACCTCTTTTCAGAGCAACACGTGGTCACCGTCAGGACCGAGGAAGCGATCTTCGCGGCCCTCAACTTGGTCAATACCCTGGCCGTCTGAAAAGAAAGCTTAAAGGCTCAAGCGAAAGCGGGGTTCGGGAAAGTGTTACTGTGAATTGGGTCACCGGAAGCATTCCGCACCGCGAAGAGGCAGTCTTGCGTACAGGCCCAGAGGACGGGCCAAGAGCCTGCTGCCTAGAATAAGGAACTGGCCCATCATTTCCGCTGACAAGCCGACTTTCTTGGGATTCCCGACCTTCAAGGCCGGCACGGCCCACGTGATCTCTGTCGACGACAGAGAACGGACGCCGAACTCGGGCAAGCCTCTCTTCAACCTGACGAGCGTACTGGCGATTCCGGAGGTGCAGGTGAAGAAGGTGAGGCTATACGGGAGGGTGAACGGATACGACGTCCCGCTTACAGAGGCGGCTGCAGACGTCCAAGGAGCAGCGGCGAAGCTGCCCCCGGGAAGCGTCGCACGCGTGGCGGCGCTGGTCTCTCTGACGCCCAGCAACGTGGGGCTTTCCCAGAAGAAGCCGATCGAGTTTGAGGTCGGGGTCGGTGGCGGGGACGTCAAGGCGCAGCTGGAATACGCGTCGGGAATGCTCGGCAAGAACGTGAAGTTCTCGGACGTCTTCAAGCCGGGGATGTATGTCGACGCTTCAGGAATCACGAAGGGCAAGGGCTTCGAGGGCCCAATAACCAGGTTCGGCGTCAAGCGCAAGCAGCACAAGTCGAGGAAGAGCGTGCGGGCCGTAGGAGTGATAGGTCCGTGGCACCCTGCCGCCGTGATGTATACCGTTGCCCGCGCGGGGCAGCGTGGCTTCCATCAGAGAACCGAAAGCGGCAAGCGCATAATGGTCATCGGAAACGCGAAGGAGCGCCCGATCACGCCCGCGGGAGGGTTCATGCACTTCGGAGAGGTGGGCGGGGAGTACGCGCTCTTGAGGGGCTCTGTACCGGGTCCCGCAGGAAGGATGGTAGTTCTGAGGTACCCGATCCGCAGGAAGCCGGCCAAGACGCTGGTTCCTCAGGTAATAGAAGTCAGCACGAGGGCCCGGGTGTAGGATTCTATGAAGGCGGATGTTCTCGGCCTAGACGGCAAATCAGCGAAGAAGATAGACGTGCCCGACGCCTTCAACGCGCCCTTGCGGTCCGACCTGGTGAAGCGTGTTTTTTGGCTGGTCGGGTCCCATGGTTTCCAGCCGAAGGGGAGGGACCCCATGGCGGGGGAGAGGACGTCGGCAGAGACCCACAGCCCGCCCACGGGTACGGGCCAATCAAGGATTCCGCGCGTGAAGGGCGAGAGATACTCCCGGTCCGGAATGGCGGGCGGGGTCGCGAGCACGGTGAAGGGCAGGCTCCCGCACCCCCCGAGGTCCGAGAAGGTGATTTACCTCAAGATCAACAAGAAGGAACGCCAGCGCGCTCTCTGGTCAGCCGTGGCCTACACCGCGGACTTGGCCTCGGTACAGGCGCGCGGACATAGAGTCCAGAAGATATCTCTCCCCCTAGTCGTCTTGGACGACATAGAGGCCGTCGCGAAGACTTCCGAGTTCGTCTCGTTCCTCGAGAGCGCCGGCCTTGAGCAGGAGCTCGGGCGGCTGTACGACGGGATAAGGAGGAATACGGGGAAGGGGCGGCTCAGGGGCAGAGTGTACACCAACAGGGTCGGACCACTGGTCGTGGTCACCAACGACAGGGGTATTGGCAAGGCGGCCTCCGGGATTCCCGGAGTCGATGTCAAGGAGGTCACAAGCCTGAGCATCTTGGAGCTAGCGCCCGGCGGCGTTCCTGGCAGGCTGACTTTCTGGACCGAGTCCGCTCTGGAGCAGATCTCTTCGCAAGGCAAGGAGGTAATCGCAGTTGCGAGTTGAAGACGCTCAGAAGATGCTGAAGCGGCCGTATGTCACTGAGAGGACCTTCGACCAGATAGAGAGGGAGAACAAGCTCTGCTTCATCGTCGAGGACAAGGCTACCAAGACACAGATCGCCAACGCCGTTGAGGCGCTCTACGAAGTCAAGGTGAGGGACGTGAACACGTCGAGGACAATAAAGGGGAAGAAGGCGTTCGTCCGCCTCGTGCCGGAGAACTCGGCCGCCGAGCTAGCCACGAGACTGGGGTTGGTCTAAGAATGGGAAAGAGAATACTTCAGCGAAGGCGCGGCAAGGCGGGCATCCAGTTCAGAGCCCCGAGCAAGGGCAAGATCGCCGATACGAGGTATCCCAACATCCCGACCAGTGAAGAACGGAAGGTGGTCGTCACCTCCATCTTGGACGAGAGGGGGAGGAGCGCCCCGCTCGCACAGATCAAGTATGGAACCGACCTGTACGCCTACCTGCCGGCCGTCGCCGGGCTCTCGGTAGGCAAAGAGCTCGTGATCGGTTCGACCGCCAACCCCGTTCAGGGCAATATCCTGCCGCTCGGCAGCATCCCGGAGGGAACGCGCATCTGCAACATCGAGCTCAGGCCCGGAGACGGGGGAAAGCTCGTCAAGGCTTCTGGCGGCTCGGCCGTATTGTTCTCAAAGGCGGCCGGAAAGGCCATGCTCAGGCTGCCCTCGGGCAAGAACATCCTCGTGGACGAGAAGTGCAGGGCTATGATCGGGGAGATAGCCGGCGGCGGGAGGAAAGAGAAGCCCTTCCTGACCGCGGGAGCGAGGCATCACGCGATGAGGGCCTCAGGCAGAGTCTACCCCAGGATGAGGGGAATCGCCATGGCTGTCGTCTACCACCCGTTCGGGGGCGGCAGGCACCAGCACCCCGGAAAGTCGACCAGCACATCCAGGAACGCTCCGCCAGGCCGCAAGGTAGGATTAATTGCGCCCAGGAAGACCGGCCGGAAGAGGATCGCGAGGGCCAACTTGGAGGTAAAGAGATAGTTGCCGAAGGAGTTCAAGTACCGCGGGCACACCCTGGAGGAGCTGAACTCGATGAGCACGGAGACTCTGCTCCAGCTCTTCCCTTCCAGAGCCAGGCGCTCGCTCAACAGGGGCGTATCGGACGACAAGCGGAAGCTGCTGGAGGACGCGCGTTCGACCAAGGAAGGAAAGTTGAAGGGTCAAATCCGGACGCATGCTAGGGACATGATAGTCCTCCCGTCCATGGTTGGCCTCACGATCGGAGTCCATAACGGCAGGGAATTCGTCGCTCTCGAAATCAAGCCGGACATGATTGGTAGATACCTGGGCGAGTTCGTAATCACCAACAAGAAGGTGGTCCACGGGACGCCAGGGATAGGCGCGAGCCGCTCGAGCCTCTACGTGCCTCTCAAGTAACCTGAAACCCAACCGCGGGGACGCGACGACCTAGATTCTCGGTGTCTTGGATGACGGGTGCGCGAACAGGGGTCAGTTCGCGATGAATGCCATTGCCGCGTCGCTCAGCTCACGACGGTCTGGGTCTGCTCTCGTAGGAAGGTGACCAGGTAGTTCGGCCCCCCGATTCCTCTCCCGGTCGAGCCGCTCGCGTTCCAGCCTACGAAGGACTGCGCTCCTGGCCAGGCACCGGTGGTGGATCCGCCCGTTCTGTTGGCATAGACGACCCCGAAATGTATCCCGTCCATGAAGGCTTCGACCTCCTTCCTGTCCCTCGAGAAGATCCCAGCGGTCAGCCCGTATTCGGTTTCGTTCGCCTTCCTTAGCGCTTCGTCAAGCGACTTGACCTCGTCTATCGTCACAAACGGCAAGAAGAGCTCGTCCTTGAAGAGCCTGTGGTCCGCCGGCAGGCCCTCGATGACGGTCGGAGTCACGTAGAAACCCCTGGCGAGCCTTCCCTTGCGCGCCACTCTCCCCCCTGTAAGCAACCTGCCTCCGGACCTCTCGGCCTCCGCGACTGCGCCCTCGAACCTCTCGACCGCCTTCTCGTTGATTACCGGCCCCATGAAGACGTCCTTCTGCCTCGGGTCGCCCATTGTGATCATGGAGATCCGTTCCTGCAGCACTTTGAGGAACTTCGACTTGACCGCCGACTGGACGTATATCCTCGAGGTCGCGCTGCACTTCTGCCCTGAGTAGCCGTAAGCAGCCCTCACTGTGCCCTCCACGGCCTTCTTGATGTCGGCCTTCGAGGTGACGATCGTCGGATTCTTGCTTCCCATCTCGAGCACCATCGGCTTCGGATAGGGCTGTTCTGTCATGAACTCATGGAAGAGCCGCATCCCGACGTCCCTCGAGCCTGTGAAGGCCACTCCCGCCACCTTCGGGTTGGATACGAACTCCTTCTCGAAGTTCGAGCCCGGCCCGGTAACATAGTTGACCGCCCCAGCGGGTACCCCTCCTTCTCTGAACACCTCATAGAGCATGAGGCCTGTCAGCGGAGCCTCGCTGGTTGGCTTGAGGACCACGGTGTTTCCTGTTATCAGCGCGCCTAGTGCCATTCCGTTCGCCAACATGAAGGGGAAGTTGAAGGGGGATATCACCGGCCAGACGCCCAGAGGCTTGGCGACAACCTTGCTGGTCTCTCCCGGGCCCCCCTGGCCCATCTTGACGACGTACCCCTCGTGCTCCTCCATGACCCTGGCGTAGTAGTTTATCGCGTCGATCGCTTCCCAGCATTCCGCGAGCGCCTCGGTCCTGTTCTTCCCCACCTCGTACGTTATTCTTACGGCGATGTCGAACTTTCTGCGGTCGATCGCCTCTGCGGTCCTCCTCAAAGCCCTGACCCGCTCCCTCCAGGGCATGGAGCTCCAGGCGGAAGACGCTGCGTCCGCGGCGGTTATGGCTGCCCTGGCGTGCTTCCTGGTCCCGACCTGGAAGTGGCCGATTACGATGGAGGTGTCTATCGGGCTCCTGTGCTCGAACTCTCTCTCAGCCATGACCTCCTTATCGCCGATGTGCATGGGATAATGGCCCCCCAGTCTCCTCTGGAACCGTCTCAAGGCGGCTTCGTACTTCGGGTGGATGGAGTCGTCGGCGAACAATGTGACGTAGGTTATCTTGGCCGGGGTCTTGGCCATCTTGAATTGCGACCCTGTCAGGTCTACTTAACGTTTGAGTTGCTTAGCCTTGCTCTGGCTTCTTCCCTTGGCTCGCTGGCAGTGTAATCTTCGCCCGAGGCCAGCTCGAATTGCCGCAGGACTTCCGCCTTCACCTCCCCCATTTCCATCCTCCTCCCCAGGATTTTCTCCATCGAGGTCATCGTAGATGGGTCGAGGCCGCATGGCCTGATCAGTTCGAAGTACCTCATCTCGGTATTGACGTTTAGAGCAAAGCCGTGGTACGAGACCCAGTTCGTGACCGCCACCCCCACCGAGGCGAGCTTCTTCCCTTCAACCCAGACTCCGGGGTGACCTTCTCTAGTCTCACCGTGGATGCCGAAGGCCGCCACGGACTCGATCAGTGAGGCTTCGATTTCGCGCACCAATCGCCTTACGTCGTGGTCCTCCAACTTGATTATCGGGTACCCGACAAGCTGGCCCGGACCGTGGTAGGTGGCGTCGCCTCCGCGCTCCACCTGGTAGACCGGTATGTCTTGGGCGCGGAAGTTCGAAGGGGTCGTCTTCCTGCCGAGAGTTATCACGTGGTTGTGCTCCACTAGGACGAAGGAGTTCGGAATCAGGTTCGAAGCACGCTGCACGGCCAGCCGCCTCTGGAGTTCCAAGGTCTCCTTGTAGTCGCCGACGCCCAGGTCGAAGAGCAGGCCGGTCATATCTTGAGCTGGTGAATCGGGTGCCCCGACGCCGATTCAGCAGCCTCCATGATGGCCTCGGGCAGAGTCGGATGAGGGTGGATTGTCAGTGCAATGTCTTCCACCGTTGCGCCCATTTCGATAGCCAGGGCCGCCTCGCTTATCAGGTTCGAGGCGTCCGCGCCGACAATCTGGACGCCGAGCACGAGTCCGTCCTCCAACCTTGACACTATCTTGACGAAACCCTCGGTTTCGCCCGTGGACTGCGCCCTTCCGAGGCTGGCGAGCTGGAACCTCGTCGACTTGACCTGGAAACCAGCCGCGATCGCCCTGGCTTCGGTCATCCCGGCGCTCGCGAGCTCCGGGTCGGAGAAGACGGTGTCGGGGATAACCTTCCAGTCCGCGGCGCTCGGAAGTCCAGCTATGCATTCGGCCGCTACGACCCCCTGCTTGGAAGCCTTGTGGGCGAGGAGGGGCGGACCTGCGATGTCGCCTATCGCATAGATTCCGGGAACGTTGGTCATCATGTGCTGGTCTGTGTTAATGAAACCCTTCGCGTCGGACTGCACGCCCAGCCCGCCGAGGTTCAGCCTCTCTGTCCTAGTCCGCCTGCCTACGCTCAGAAGCACCTTGTCGGCCTCCAGAGTGAGCCTGCCGGCTGGAGTCTCCACTTCGGCGATCGCAATTGCTCCGTTCTTTGTGAGACTCGCTATTTTGGAGCTGACGTAGACTTTGGCTCCACGCGCCTCTAGCTTCCTGTGTACGAGCCTCACGAGGTCGGGATCGCTCCCCGGCAGGAGCTGGCCCATCAGCTCCACCAGTGTGATTTGGCTCCCTAATTTCTGATACATACAGGCAAACTCCAGACCTATCGCGCCCCCTCCCACCACTAGTAAGCGCTTCGGAGCCTGGGTGAGCTCGAGGGCCTCCTTGGAGCTTATCACCAAGGTTCCGTCGAATTCGATTCCCGGCAGCGGGACCGCCTGCGTGCCTGTAGCCATCACGATGTTCTTCGTAGTTATCTCTTCACGGCCGGAGGTAGTTGTTACGGCGACGAGATTCTTGCTGAGTATCTCGGCGTCGCCTTTGATAATCGTCACGTGGTTGCCTTTGAGGAGGGCTTCGACTCCGGAGACGAGCCTGCCTATCACCTCGGATTTCCACTTCTGCATCTGCACGTAGTCCAACTCGACGCCCGAGAACTTCAACCCGAACCGTTCCGCGTCCTTGACCCTGTCGAGGAGCTTGGAGACCGTTATCAGGGACTTCGAAGGGATGCAGCCGTAGTTGAGGCACTCGCCTCCCAGCCTGTCTGACTCGACGATGGCAGTCTTCAGGCCGAGTTGGCCCGCGCGAATCGCGCAGACATATCCCCCAGGGCCACCCCCAATGATCGTCACGTCGGCATCTCTCATCTTGTTCTGGGTCGCCGCGCGCCGAATCCCGCTTAAACCTTGCGAAGGGCTTCGAGCTACAGAACTTCAGAGAGCAGTTTCTTTGTGTCCTGGATAATCTCTATCACCCTGGACGTGAACCTGGCGGCATAGGCCCCGTCGAATACCCTGTGGTCGAAGCTCAAGGACAGGTACATCATGTCCCTAACCTCAATCGCGCCGTTCCGCACGACTGGTCGCTTCGCGATCTTCGCAGTACCCAGAATGGCGACCTCGGGTTGATTGATTATCGGTGTGGCGAAGAGCCCCCCGATGGATCCCACATTGGTAACTGTGAACGTCGATCCGCGGACCTCGTCGATTCCAAGCTGGCCCTTCCTCGCCTTTTCGGCAAGGCGCTCTATCTCCGCCGCGAGCGTGAAGATATCCTTCTTGTCGGCATCCTTCACGACTGGGACAATCAGGCCTTGCTCCGTGTCCGTCGCCACCCCGATGTTGTAGTACCTCTTCAAGACGATGTTCCCCGCCTGTTCGTCCAAGGACGAGTTCACGAATGGGAACTCCCTTAGCGCTGGGATTAGAGCCTTGATGATGAACGGGAGATAGGTGATCCTGACTCCCCGCTTCTCCGCGCTCCCCTTCAGCGCCTCCCGGAGGAGGACGAGCTCGGTGACGTCGGCCTCGTCGACGTGCGTGACGGTCGCTGAGGTCTGGCTCGACTTGAGCATCCTCTCCGCTATGGTTTTCCTCATTCCACGAAGCGGGACGAGTTCTTCAAGGGCAGAAGCCGCTCGAACCTGCGGAGTCACTTGCTGCTGCCGCGGCTCTATCGACGCGGGAGTGCCAGGGGCCTGATTCCGTTGCGACGCTCCCCTAACGTCATCGTCAGTTACCCTTCCCTGCGGGCCCGTACCTTTGACGTTAGCCAGCTCCACTCCAAGCTCACGTGCGAGGCGTCTCGTCGCGGGTGTCGCTAGGACGCCAGCCGAAGGCTGTGCGGTGGTTGTAGGCGGTGCCGGGGCGACCTGAACGGGAGCCTGAGCCTGCGGCGCGGGGACCGACTGTTGTGCTTTGGACCCGCCCTCCTCCTCGATTGTCATCAACACCTCGCCGACCTTGGCCACGGATCCTTCCTTCACTGAAATCCTTGAGACTTTGCCGGTCCTGGGGGATGGGATCTGAACGTTGACTTTGTCGGTCATCACCTCTACTAGCGGTTGATCCTCCTTCACGCTGTCCCCCTCCTTGACCATCCACTTCAGAATCTCCGCCTCGGCGACGCCCTCGCCGATGTCTGGCAACCTGAATTCGAAGGTCATGGGAAGCCGCCTGTCGGGGGACGGCCCGCGCATCATATTAGTGCTTTTCGAGTCAGTATCTCGCTAGCTCGAGGGCGGTCTTGACAATCCGGTCTTTGCTTGGGATGTACTGGCCTTCTAGTTTGGCCAGCGGCATCACTGTGTCGAATCCTGTCACCCTCTTGATCGGTGCGCGGAGATAATCCAGGCCCCTGTCTGCTATCGTCGCCGAAATCTCTGCTCCCACCCCGAGCGTCCGAGGCGCCTCGTGGACGATCAGGACCTTTCCTGTCTTCTGGACCGAGGCTAGGATTGTGGGGTAATCAATAGGAGATATGGTGCGGAGGTCTATCACCTCAGCGATGAGCGCGTTCTCGGTCCGCAGGGCTTCGGCGGCCTGGAGGGTGGGGACCATCATGGCGCCGTAGGAGATCAGCGTCAGGTCCGTCCCAGGCTGGACGACCTTGGCCTTTCCGATAGGTATCAGGTATTCCTCCTCCGGGACGTCCATCTTCGGCGCGTCATACAACCTCTTGGGCTCCATGAATATGACCGGATTCGGCTCGCGCAGTGCCGACGCAAGGAGACCCTTTGCGTCGTAGGCGTTCGATGGGATTACCACCTTTAGACCTGGGGTGTGTGCGAAATATGCCTCGGGAGAATCGGAATGGTGCTCCGGTGCCTTTACGCCTCCGCCGTAGGGAAATCTAACCACTCCTCCCATCGTGTAGGTCCCTCTGGTCCGGTTCCTCATCCTTGCTATGTGCCCGAAGATCTGGTCGAACGCGGGGACACTGAACCCCTCGAACTGGAATTCGCAGACTGGGACCATCCCGCCGATGGCAAGCCCGACGTAGATTCCCGCGATTCCGAGTTCTGCAAGGGGGGTATCGAAGACCCGGTCGGAACCGAACTCGTCCTGCAGACCCTTTGTCACCTGGAAGACGCCGCCGTTCTTGCCCACGTCCTCCCCGAAGATCACGATCTTGGGGTCCCGAGCCATGCCCTGGCGCAACGCCATGTTAACGGCATTCCTGATGTTTACTCCGGGTTTGCCCCCTCTGGTCGCGGGCTCCGGAGGAGCGGTCGCGGCCTCGAAGCCTTCCGAGCTCCCGAAGGCGTCCTCCATCTCGTCGAGCAGGGCCTGGGGAGGCTTGTCGTACATGAACCTGAACATCTCCCTAGGGTCAACCGGCGGGATCGCGCGGTAGGCCCTCACGGCCTCGGCGGTCTTCCGCTCGGCCAGCTCGTGGACGGACTGCTCGTACTGGTCGTCAAGAATGCCCCGGGCCCGAAGATACTTCTCAAGGCGGTGGATCGGGCTCTTCTTCTCCCACTCGTCCACCTCGTCCTGGTCCTTCAGCTTGTTGGATACCAGTTCCGCGGTCGTGTGGGGGCCGAGCCTGTAGGTGTTGAACTCCAAGAGCGTCGGGCCTCCCCCGCGGCGGGCCTTGTCGACGGCGTACTTCGTGGCCTCGTACGACGCGATGACGTCGTTCCCGTCGACCAGGATTCCTTCGAACCCGTACGCGAGCGCCTTCTGGGCTATCGTCCGGGATGCGGTCTGCCTGTCACGTCGGACCGAGATCGCCCACTGGTTGTTCTCAACCACGAAGACGACGGGGAGGTCGTAGACTCCGGCGAAGTTGAGCGCCTCGTGGAAATCGGCCTTCGACGTCCCGCCGTCCCCGGTCGACACGAGTACAACTGCCTTGTCGCCCTGCAGGCGTCTCGCCAGCGCGGCGCCGACCGCGTGTGGAATCTGCGTCGAGACGGGCACGGCGACCGGAATCATGTTCAATCCCTCAGGCATCTGCATGCCTCTCTCGTCCCCTCCCCAGAATTGAAGCAGCTTCTCACCATTCAGACCGAAGGCAAGCATTCCTGCACTGTCCCTGTACATCGGGACATACCAGTCACCCTTCTCGAGCGCGGAGACGAATCCCACCTGCGCGCCCTCCTGCCCCTTGCAGGGGGCGTACGTGCCGATCTCCCTAAGGGTGGAGAGGTTCGTGCACTTCTCGTCGAAGTGCCTTCCGGAGATCAGCAGCTCGTACATCCTCTTGAGTTGTTCCTGGCTGAGCGCGGGTTCCTTGCCCAGGAGCTCCCCTTCGCTGGTCAGCCGCCTGTACATCACGTCTTCGATGTCGGTTATCTTGAGGTCAGATTCGCTGAAGATTCGCGGCTTCACGTCCGCGCTGAGATCCTTCAGGAATTCGGATTCTGTCAATGTTAATTTCGGCCCCCTGGGTCATATAAGATTGCCGTCGGATTTGGCCCCCTTTTCGATTACGGATCGGATGAAGAACTCTCCTGCGCGGTAGCTGCTCCTTACTAGTGGGCCGGAAGCCACGTATCTGAATCCCTTCTCTTCCCCCATCCTTCGGTAGTCATCGAATTTCGATGGAGTGACGTACTCGACCACGGGGATGTGCCTGGCGGATGGACGGAGATACTGTCCCACCGTCAGGAAGTCCACGCCGGCCATCCTGAGGTGTGACATAGCCTGCGAAACCTCATCCCCGGTCTCTCCCAGCCCCACCATGATTGAAGACTTCGTGTAGACCTTGCCGCTCAGCTTCTTCAGGTTGCGCAGCACGGAGAGCGACTGCCAGTAGCCTGCCCTGCCGTCCCTCACGCTTCTGGTGAGAGACATCGTGGTCTCGATGTTGTGGGCGACCACGTCGGGCCGCGCCTCGACTACAGCTCTCAGCGAGTCAAGGTCGTCTTGAAAGTCGGGAATCAGGACCTCGACCAACATCCCAGGTGTCCTCTCCTTCACCAACCTGATCGTCTTGGCTATGTGCGCGGCCCCGCCGTCGGGCAAGTCGTCGCGGTCCACGGAGGTCAGAACGACGTAGGTCAGCCCCATCTGTGACAAGGCGGTGGCGACGTTCTCGGGTTCGAACGGGTCGAGGACGCCGTTGGGCTTGCCTGGAGAGACCATACAGAACCTGCACGCCCTTGAGCAGACGTCTCCCATGAGCATCAGGGTCGCGGTTCCGCCCCCCCAGCACTCGCTCACGTTCGGGCAGTGAGCCTCCTCGCAGACCGTGTGGAGGTTAAGCTTGTGGAACAGGCCCTTCAGCCCGTCGTAACTGTCGCCTCCCGGGGCTGGGACGGTCAGCCACTCAGGCTTGGCTTGGACTTGCAATCTAAGGCCCGGCTAGCACTTTGAGACGTTCAAATTCCTTTCCGGAGAAGACGCCCTCGCAGGCCTCGCAGCCCTCGACCTGGAATTCGGGCTCAAGCTCGCGGTGGAGTGTGCACATCAGGTGGCTGAACCGGATGTAGTCGCAGACCTCGGTCATGTTCCTCATCGCTTCCCTTTGGTCGCTGTCCTCCGAGGCGAGGATGTCCGCAATCCTGTCGGCCGCCTTGACGACGATTTGATCGAGCTCCAGATTGATCATCACCCCCCTCGCCTTTCTGGAGTAGTTGCTTATCGACGCTTGAGTCACACCCATCCTGGTCGCTACCTGCTGCTGGGTTAGGTGATACTTCTCCTGGAGCCTCTTGGCTACCATCGCCCTTAGCGCGGGCAGGGCAGATTTCGAGACGATCTCGTAGGGGTTTATCGTGATATTATCACCTATGTTATAGGATTCTGTTATTTAAGGGTAGTTTGGCGTTTGGAAGTTCTGGTAACTTAATGGGTCGTTTTTTTCGCGCTCTCAATGGTTTGCCAGAGGCAGACTTCCATAGAGACCGGTCACGAATTGGTACAAAGTGTAAGCGATCACGAGTATGATTGCAATGACGACAACGGCAATTAGAACCTTCCAAAGGACTCTCAAAGTTCTATCACGTGTATTGGCTGCTTATCCAAGTGTTGTAGAATTCGCCGTATCCCGACGACCCAGCTGGAACTGAAGCCGTGCAACTAGAAGGTGGTGTCCAAATTCCAGAGCAGAGGTTGTATACACCGGAATTCTGCATATACACCATGTCATACCATAAATCGTTGTAGTAATTCGAAATCGGAGTCCAGGAACCACCATATTGTATCTTGTCTTGGAAGTAAAAGTCTTGGAATTTCACCAAATCCTGACCCCCATGGAAAGGTGCCCTTTCAAGTATGAAGTCCCCCCAATATGGTGTGTGAGACCATGTGTATGGATAGGGATTAGAGGTGCAAGAAAATCCTGTTGTAGTGTCGGTAGTAGAGACATAATACTCGTTGGTAAATGACGATAACAACACCTCCGGTATAATCGTGTTTCCTCCGCCCAGACTACCGGTGCAATACACTGCCCCTGAACTAGAGCTCTCCAAATCCTCCCAAACGAGGTTATAACTTGTTACACAAAGTGGGCAAAGACGTGTATAGCCGATACTTCCCGTCTGCAAAATGTATAGCCCGCCGGGTGCATACGTATCCAACCCTGTCCATACAGCAAGGTCACAATATACGGTCCCACATCCAGGTTGGTTAGAACCTGTGGGCACGTAAACGTTGGGCTGAACGAAATACCCAATCACAGATTGTAATTGATTGGGGGTATTGGCACAGTAGGCGCCGCCGGACTTATAGCCGTTGCAAAATTGATAACCCGACCATGTGGTTAGTGAATATGCTCCACCTCCACCGACAGAAAGTGATACGAATGGCATTATGGAGACACCAGATACAGCGGTTGGCGCATAGGAACTAGAAATGTTGTCAACCACTACGACGTCTTCTTTGAATCCACTAGAGTTGGTAGCTATGAAGTTGGCATCGATGTTTTCAGGAACGCCACAATTCCATGACACGGCTGCCCCACTGAAGTGATATGATTGTCCTGAAACGTCATTCAAGAATTGAGGTGATCGATTAGCCAAAGACATCGCCGTTGAGCCGGAAACTTCTGGAATGGAGATGTTTGTGGATGGTTGGCAGATCTGATTTTGAGTAGTGCTTGAAGCCCTTGAAGTGATTGCCTAAGACGGAACGACCGCCAACGCCAACATGATAAGCAACAAGAAGGACCTAGCACGGTATCGAACCATTAGAATTAATTTGAGAGATTCGATTATAAAGGCTGTTTGGTTGTCTACTCAGCCAAGGTGGGCGACTTCGGCGTAAGATAGCATGGGAATTGAACCCACAACTCACATCAACCGATAACTTGAGAATCCGTTTAGCCTCTGGGAGCATAAACTCCCATCCAACCCGCCATAAAATCGATGGAGGCTGAGCGCACTTTTACATACAGGCAGGTGCAGTGCATTTTTGGAGCCCTTCCGCTTGACCGAAGAGAGCGTTTTCGAGCTGTTTTCACCCCCCCTGGTGGAGGCGCTCAAGGAAAGGGGGTTCACGTCTCCGACCGACCCCCAGATGAAGCTCGTCCCTCTGGTGAGGGCGGGCAGGAACGCGCTCCTGATGGCCCCGACGGGCACTGGAAAGACCGAGGCCGCGTTCCTCCCTATCCTCGACTCGATGATACGGGAAGGCGACTCCAGGGAGAAGGGCACCAAGCTCCTGTACATCACCCCGCTGAGGGCCCTCAACAGGGACATGCTCGAGAGGATGCAATGGTGGTGCAAGCGCTTCGACATCCGGCTCGGCGTGAGGCACGGGGACAGCTCCCAGGCGGACAGGACCAACATGAGCATGGCGCCGCCCGACATACTGATCACGACCCCCGAGACTCTGCAGATCATGCTGGTCGGGAGGAGGATTCGAGACAACCTCGCCACCCTTAGATGGGTCGTGGTCGACGAAGTCCACGAGCTCTCTGAGGACAAACGGGGGAGCCAGCTCGCGGTCGGATTGGAACGACTCAGGGAGGTGACCAGGGGTGACTTTCAGGTGATCGGCCTCTCGGCCACGGTCGGGTCGCCTGAGACGGTCGCGCACTTTCTTGTTGGAGAGGGCAGGGATTGTGCCGTGGTTCGCGTTCCTGTCGAGAAGAGCCTCTCCCTCAAGGTCGTCTCGCCGAAGGCGACTCCGGCCGACAGGGAGCTGGCCGATGCCATCTACTCGTACCCCGACGTGGCGGCCAGGATGCGGGTAATCAGGGAAAACGTGGAGAAGTACCGGGCCGTTCTGGTATTCACGAACACGAGGACCGAGGCCGAGGCTCTGGCGAGCAGGTTCAGGGTCTGGGACCCCTCTCTCCCGATCGGGATACACCACAGCTCTCTGTCGAAGGCGACGCGGGAGGCGGTCGAGAGAGAGCTGAAGGACGGCAAGCTGCACGGCGTGATTTGCACGAGCAGCCTCGAGCTCGGAATAGACATCGGGTTCCTTGACTACGTGATCCAGTACAACTCCCCGAGGCAGGTCACGAGGTTGATCCAGAGGATCGGCAGGAGCGGGCACAGGGTGGGCCAGGTTTCGAGCGGTCTCATCGTGACCCAGGATTCCGACGACTCGCTGGAGGCCGCGGTGCTCTGCCGACGGGCGATGATAGGGGCTTTGGAGCCGCTGGAGCCGGTCGATCTTCCCTACGACGTCGCCATCCACCAGGTCGCGGGCCTCCTGGTCGAGCGGAGCTCGTGGAAGTTTGAAGACATGCTCGCGCTCTTCAGGAGGAGCTACCCCTACGCCAAGATGACCGGGGAGACCCTCGTGCGCGTGCTCAGCTACATGCGGGAGCGATACCCGCGCTTGGCACAATTCGCAGAATCTGAGGGAAATATCTTTCGGGCGAGGGACACCAAGCCCCTCTTCGAGTACTACTTCGACAACCTGTCGATGATCCCCGACGAGCGGCAGTATCTGGTGATCGATGGGAACTCATTCGTCGGTGCCCTTGACGAGGCCTTCGTCTCAGAATACGGCCAGGTCGGGGTCAAGTTCGTCGAGGCGGGAAGGTGCTGGAAGATCGAGGAGATATACGGCAACAAGGTCTACGTAAAGCCCGAGGACGACCCGACGGGGGCGGTGCCGAATTGGGTCGGGGACGAGATCCCGGTCCCGCTCGAGGTAGGACTGGAGGTCGGCAAGATCAGGAGGGGATACGCAGAGGCAATCGAGGGAGGGACGGTGGACCAATACCTCGAGGGGCTGGCCCGGGGATATCCAGCCGACAAGGACTTCCTCTCTGAGGCTCTGAAGGAGGTCGCGGAGCAGGTGGCCGCGGGCCTTCCAGTCCCATCTGACCAGTTGGTCACGATCGAGCGATGGGACAGATATGTGATAATCCAGTCGTCATTCGGGCACAAGGTCAACCGGCTGCTGGCCAGGGTGATAGGCCATCTCATTTCTGAACGGATAGGCCAGTCGGTCGCCGTCCACCAGGACCCGTACAGGATAGTGATAGAGAGCGACGTCTCGCCGGCGACGGTCAACTCGGTCCTGATGGAGCTGCCAGGGTCGGACCTTAGAGCGCTGGCGGAGAAGGCGGTGGAACGGTCCGGGATATTCAAGAGGCGGCTCATCCACGCGGGGAAGAAGTGCGGTGCGATCGCGAAGGACGCCGACTACGCGAGCGTCTCGATATCGGGCCTGATCGAGGCGATGAGGGACACTCCCGTACACGACGAGGCGATGAGCATGATCTTCCACGACGACTTCGACGTCGAAAGCTCCGCCGAGATCCTCTCCAAGATCAGGACCGGCGCGATTGGGGTCAGGTTGCTCGAGTTCGAGGGGCTCTCTCCGGTGGCGAGGATAGGGGTCGAGGAGATCAGCAGGCGCGGAGACATCATCTCCCCCCAGAGGCTGAGGGCTCTCCTCCGCCAGTCGACGTTGACGCGCCTGATGGACACCTTCATGGTCGCGGTCTGCACGGACTGTTGGAACTACGTCGAGCTGAAGAAGGTGGTCGACCTCGAAGGACTTCAGAAGTGCCCGAACTGCGGAAAGGAGGCGATAGGCATCTCGGGGGAGTCCGTCGAGAGCGTCTTCTCCCTGGCGATGAAGGCGCGGAGCCGGACGACTTTCGTGGGGAGGAAGCTGAAGCTCATCGACTCGATACGCAGGTCGGCGGATCTTCGGAGGGAGTACGGCCACGTCTTCGACGTACTGATGGCAGGCCGAGGTATCAGGCTCTCGGATGCGGCTGCACTCGCGGAGAAGAGGAAGAAGGAGGGAAGCGACCTCATCGACCTGGCCATCGAAGGCGAGCGCGAGGCCCTACGGCGGAGGTACTTCGTGGGAACCCCGGGATAGTATCATCGTCATCAGGGTCTTCTCGTCCACTTCCGCCCTCGTCCTCCAACCCACGTGCAAGAGGGCCTTATCGTCCTGTTCAAGATAGCCTCGCTTCACATATCTGTCGAGGGAGTATTCGACCCTCCACTTCGGGAATTTGTCCCTGAGGAACTGTTCCAGCTCCCGTCTCCCGGCTCTCCCCTGTTTTGAGTTGACGAACGAGATCGAGGCGGCTAGGACCGCCAAGTCGTCGATCCTGATCCCCGACGTCTCTGCCTCGCTTATCGTCGGGGGATCCCTGAACCGAAGCAGGAACCGGGTCGTGTCGTCTGTCTCGTCGGCGCCCTTCACCTCGAAGACTTCGAGTCCCATCGGCGAGATGTCCTCAGAAAGCACCTGGAGGATCTTCCTGTAGTCCCTTCCGAGATGCCGTTTGAGCTCCCAGCCCTTGACTCCTGGGTTCCGTCCTCTCTGGAGTATGAGAACCTGGAATGCCTTCCGCACCTTGCGGTCCAGGAGCGCCCTGTCGCCTGATTCCATCAGTTTTCACCGGTCACCGACACTGCCACCGACTTCGGCGTGCCCCCCAGTTTCTTTTCCTCAGCCGTGATCCAGATCTTCCCCGTGAGCGGGTCGGTCTTCAGGGAGGCCCTCCCCTCGCTAATGATGAAGGATAGAAGGTAGGCCCTGATTACCTTCTTCTCGAAGGCAGGGTCACGGATGAAGTCCCGGTAATCTATCCACTCCCCTTTCGACCTCCCGAGCAGCTCGTCGTAGGTTTCGTTGAGCCTCTGGTCGAACTGCTCCTGGGTGAAGACCTTGAGGTCCACCAAGTCCTGGAAGTCGAGGGTACCGGGCTTCACCCCGTAGCTCCCGAACTCCTCCTTGAACCTCTCCGACATGGGCTCCAGGTCCCTCCAATAGACGAACGCCCTCTCGAGGCCCCTCGGAGAGAGCTGGTCGATCTGGGCGAGAGGGTGCCAGCTCTTGACGAAGGCCTCGATAAGCTCCTCCTTGCTGAGTAGCTTCACCTTCAGCTGTATCAGGAGAGGGTCGATGTAGAGTGAGGAGGCCCTGTGCTTGAGCCACTCGTCCTGGAGCTTCACTATCTGCGTCAGCTCGAGCATGGCCTCTGAGTCGAGCAGGAGGTCGTCGAGGAACTCCCACTCGGGGAGCCTCTCCTTGAGGAGGGCGATCTTCTCCCTTATGTCGACGTCGAAAGGGTTGGCGCTCGAACCCTCGACGCTCCGGCAGAGCTCGATGACCCTGAGCACGTCTTCGAGTTTCTTCTTGTCCATCCTAGCTCCCCTTCAGCTCTTTGACCTCGGAGCCGCCGTGGACGGCCTGCACCGCGATCACGTGCGCGCTCTTGTCGAAGACCGTCAGCACCGAGGGAGTTATGACGATGTACTGCGAAGCCTCCCTCTTACGCATCTGCGACAGTATCATCTTGAACATCGCTTCCCTGTTCTTGGGGTCCATGTGGATGTCGAACTCGTCCATCGCCCTGAGCGGCGAGACGATCCTCGACTGCAAAGAGAGGATGAACGCCATCAGGGCGACTGACCTCTCGCCCCCACTCTGGGTGAACGGGTCGAGGGTCGTCGGGGGGCCTCCCCTGAACCCAACGTAGAGGTCCATTCCTGCGTCTTCGATGTCACCAGCCTCGTCCATCTTGATGAAGCCCGTCGCGTCGGCCGCGGCCAGGATCGCCTGGTAGGTGGGGTCCACCTCGACGACGAGCCTATTCATCGCGTCCTTCCAGACGACCTTTCTCGTCTCGAGCTCTGCGAGCATCGCCTTCTTGTTCTCCTGGAGCTGGGCGAGCTTCACCTTTAGCTCCTCTATGTTGCCTGAGTAGTCCTTGTAGATTTTTTCTGCGTCGTCCGGGACGTCCTGCAGCTTCTGCAGGTGCGCCGACACGAGCTTGAACTCCTCCGAGACCTCGTAAGGCATCCTCGTGGTCTCGATCTTCGGCAGGGCTTTGTCGAGGGCCGGCTTCAGTTTGTCCAGTTCCTCCCGATACTCCCGCGCGTTCTTCTCGAGTTCCCTCAGCTCCGACTCGGTCGACTTGATCCTGAAAGCCAGGACCTCGAACTTGACCCGAAACGAGATGTAGTCCTCGGTCATGCGCCTTATCTGCTCCTCTGTGCGCCCTATCTCTGGCTGCAGCGAAGAGACCTCCCTCTCGAGCTCGCCCTGCTTCCTGGCGGAGTCTTCCTCTCCCGCGGTGGCCTTCCTGGTCATGTAATCGACGAGCTCCCTGAGTCTCTTCGTGTTCTTCTGCGGCAGAAGCAACTCGTCCAGGGCGGTCGAGAGACCCCGGAGGTCATCCTCGGTGGACTTCAGTATCTGCTTGGTGGTCTCGTCCCTCGACCTCTCCTTCTCCGCGCGGACCAACGCCCCGTAGAGCTTGTGGAGCTCGACCTGCTTGTCGAGCAGAGACTTATGGGTCTTCTCGGACTCCTCGCCCACGTCGCGCTGCTGCTCTTTCAGGTCGTCGAGCGTCCTCGTCTTCCCAGAAATCCTCTCCTCGGTGGACTCGAGCGCCTTCGAGAGCTTCCCTTCGGTGCTCCAGAGGAGCTCCCGTTCCAAGAGAGCCCGGTGTTCCTGCAGCTTCCTCTTCTCCATGTACCTGTCGTAAATCTGCCTCCAGTACTCGAGAGCCTGGTTCGCGTTTTCTATCAGCTGCATCAGCGAGCTTTCCTCCCCGATCAGCCCGCTCAAGTCTTGCTCTGCCTGGAGGATCCTCTGCCTGTACTCTCCAAAGCCGACGGCCTCCTCGACCATGGTGAGTCTCTCCTGGGGGGTGACGGCCCCGAGCTCCTCGATCATCCCTTGGTGCATGATGATGAGGAGGTTGTCGGGGTTGATTCCGAACTCCTTCAGGAGGCGAACGACCTCGCTCTTGTCTATCTCCTTGTAGTCGGCTTCGAACCAGTATGAACCGTCGCGCCTCAGATACCTGCTCAGCATGAAAGTGTCCGCCTTCGAATACGGGATCGGTCTGGCTCCTTTCTTCGGGCTGTTGTCGAAGATCAAAGAGACCCTGGCGATGTCCTTCCCCCGCCTGATCAGGTCGGAGAGCTTCCGCGACCTCTCTGTGTACGCCTGACCGAAGGCGACAGAGATGGCGAGTAGGACTGAGGACTTTCCAGCGCCGTTTGGGCCCACTATGAGGTTGAGCCCGTCCTTCAGAGGGATTCTCGCGTACTCATAGCTCATGAAGTTCTCGAGGATTATCTCCTTGATGTTCGTGACCACCGGCTCGGTCTCCTGCGACACTTCTGTGGCTCTTCGGGACAACTGCTCGAAAATGCGATGACGAGTGGCATTTAGAGGTTGCGCACGTTTGGAGAAAATCGCGGGACATAAGGGCTTAAAAGACGGAACCTGATCATTTGGTTCGTCCTTGAAGGAAGTTCAGGGTTTCGATTATCTCTGCGAACCTGTGAGGAGCGTCCTCTCGGAGGCCGGCATCACGGAGCCCACTCCCCCGCAGGAGCAGGCGTCCCCCTACGTCGCGAGGGGCGAGAACGTCCTGATAATTGCCCCCACCGGCTCAGGTAAGACGGAAGCGGCCGTACTCCCGCTTCTTAGCAGGCTCGTCACCGAAGGGCACGGAGACGGAATATCGCTCCTCTACATCACCCCCCTCAGGGCTTTGAACAGAGACATGTTCAGGCGGCTGGAACTTTGGTGCTCGAGGCTGGGCCTCACGGTTGACATCAGGCACGGTGATACGCCGACCTCGCAGCGAAACAGGCAATCGCGGGACCCCCCAGACCTGCTGGTGACGACCCCGGAGACTCTCCAGGCCATCCTGCCGGGCCGTAAGATGCGGGAGAACCTCAGGAATCTGAAGGCGGTCGTCGTGGACGAGCTCCACAACCTCGTCGAGAGCAAGAGGGGGGTGCAGATGTGCGTCGGGCTTGAGCGGCTGAGGAGGATCTCGCCTGGCTACCAGCTTGTTGGCCTCTCGGCGACCGTCGGGACTCCAGAGGTGGCTGCGGGTTTCCTATTCGGGGGCAGGGCGCACAGGGTCGTCAAGGCGGCGGTGCCGAAGGAGTTCAGGTACTCGATCGAATATCCCGTCCCAGACCCCTCCGCGCAGTCGCGGGCGAAAGAGACCTACGCGGCTCCAGAGCTGGCGGCGAGGTTGGCCCGAATCGACCAATTGATCGAGACCCACTCCTCGACCCTCATCTTTGTGAACAGCCGCACCCTGGCCGAGATGCTGGGGGAGAAGCTTGGGAGGCTGAGGGGGGACGTGGGAGTCCATCACGGTTCCTTGCCCAGAGATGAGCGGGAGAGGGTGGAGCAGGCGTTCAAGGCGGGCAGCCTGAAGGCGCTCGTCTGCACTTCAACGCTCGAGCTCGGGATAGACGTCGGCTCGGTTGACTTGGTTGTCCAGTACATGTCGCCTAGGCAGGTGACCTCCTTGGTCCAGAGAGTCGGGCGGAGCGGCCACAGGCTGGGCAGGACATCCGAGGGCCTGTTGGTGACCGTGTCGGCCGACGACATACTGGAGTCGTCGTCCAGCATAGCGGAGGCTAACGCGGGGAACATCGAGCCGACGAGGCCTTACCGGAACTCTTTGGATGTGCTCGCCCACCAGGTCGCCGGCTACCTGATGGATACCGAGACCATGGACGGCCGGGAGATGCTGACCGAGATCAGGAGGGCGAGCCCGTTCTCGACGTTGCGGGAGGAAGGGTTCTGGAAGACCGTCGACTACATGGAGGAACTGCGGAAGCTGAGGAAGGATGGCGGGCGGCTGATCAGGACGCGCTCCACGAGGGAGTACTACTTCGAGAACCTATCGATGATTCCTGACGAAACCCGCTATCTGGCCCTCGACGTAACGAGCAACCAGACGGTCGGGATCCTGGGAGAGGAGTTCGTCATGCTGAAGGCGAAGGTCGGTGTGCACTTCATTTGCAAGGGCAAGGTCTGGCAGATAGAGAAGATCTCCGACGACAGGAAGATCTACGTGACCCCCGTCGATGACCCCCTGGCGGCGGTCCCGGGCTGGGACGGCGAGATGCTCTCCATCCCGTTCGGGCTGGCGCAGACGACCGGGAGGATGCGCCGGGAGATCTCGGAGGCGTTGGACTCTGGCGAGGAGAGGTTGCACCAGGTGCTCAGGCAGATCCCGTCGGAGTCGGCGGCGAAGGCTCTGGTGGTCGACGAGATAGAGGAACACAAGAAGATGGGGGCACCGGTGCCGTCGGACAACCTGGTCTTGTTCGAAGGGTTCGGGAAGTACCTGATCGTGCATCTCTGTTTCGGGGAGTCCGTGAACCGGACCTTCGCATATACTTTCGAGGAGGTTCTCTCCCGCAGGGGACTCGTTAGGGTCTGGTGGCTTGACGGGTACCGGCTGCTGATGGAGCTGACCCGCGATACCGAAGAATTGGACCTGGACGCGATAGCGAAGGAACTCTTCGGGCTGACCCCTGAGGAGCTGGAGAGGACATACGCGGTCGCCGCTCAGCGCAACTTTCCATTCCCAACGAGGGTGAAGTTCATCGCAGAGCGGTTCGGGGCTCTCAAGAGGGGCAAGCTCATCGCCCATCCGAACCTCTGTTCCCTGCCTACGAGGTTCGAGAAGACCCCGATCTTCGACGAGGCGTTGCAGGAGACTGGAAGGGACCTGATCGACATGGCGCGGGCGAAGGAGGTCCTTGCGATGACTGCGGCCGGCGCCATATCCGTGAGGACGTTCCGTGCCGCTGAGAGGCCCACCCCAATCGCTTACCATCTTCTCTACCGTTACCTTGAGGTGCCTGAGGCCGTGGCCCCCGACTCCCTCGGGAAGTCATCCTACCTCAGGATGAAGGCGACGATATTCGGGACCGACGTGGGCCTGTTGTGCATCAAGTGCGGGGCCGACCAGGGCACGACCGTCGTTGGCGATCTTGCCGACGAACCGTCGTGTACGGCGTGCGGGTCTGGGCTACTCGCCCCCTGCTTCTGGGGCAACTGGGAGCTGCTGGAGCTCCTGCGGAAGCGGGTATCGCACGCCCAGCTCAACGAGGACGAGCGCGACAAGCTGGCGCGAGCGAGGAGGGGGGCCGACTTGGTGCTCTCGTACGGCAAGAAGGCGGTCGTGGCGCAGTCGGTGTATGGAATCGGCCCCCAGACCGCTTCCCGCATCCTGGCCGAGATGAACGAGGATGAAGAGAGCTTCTACAAGACGTTGCTGGAGGCCAAGATCAGGTTCATCACAACCCGCCAGTTTTGGTCCGATTGACGCGGAAACTCCTTTAACGCGAGAAGGGAGGGTCAGGGCGGAATGGTCCTAGCAGGAAAGGTCTTCCTGGTGAAGGAGAAGTACGAGCTCGACGTGCTCGCCCAGAAGATGAAGGCCTTCAGGATCGAGAAGGACGAGAGCGTCGAGGGCCAGGACTTCAAGCTGGTATCCGAGGTGGGGGACCTCGTCGTGGGCAGGAACGAGCTGGAGGGGACGTTCTCTTTCGACGCCGTTTTCGTCATTAGACTCAGGGGCAACCCTGTCCCGGTGGCAAGGACGTACGAGGCGCCCTTCAAGTTCGACGTGTACAAAGACAGGCTCTTCCTGACTGTCTTCGATAAGAAGGCCCGGGCCAACAACATAGCCAACGAGCTGAGCAAGGCGGTCTTCCTGAGCCTTGGGCAGATAGTCGAGGCCAGAATGGAACCGGAGACGCTCAAGAAGTTCCACGAAGACAACTTCGACGACACGAAGATAATCTTCTTCGACGACGTCGACATCCCGAACATCAGCAAGCTCTCTCTATACGGCTCCGGCCTCGGCGTGACGAGTCTCTACAACGAATATCTCGAGCACGGCAAGCTCTGGTACACGGTGGTCAAGTCGAAGAAGTACGGTTACGTGGTTGGAGTCACGAGGAACTGCGTGGTGACGATCTTCAGCAGGCTGGAACTTCCGGAGTTCAAAACGTACATTAGAGGAGAGATCCTCCCTCTCGTAGCCTGAGTTTGCTGAAGATAGTCCCGGGGGAGGCCGCCCTCATCTTCTCTGAGCCCGGGAGCACAGTGCTTCTCATCTCAGACCTCCACCTTGGCCTGGAGAAGGAGCTCTCGAAGAAGGGTTTCAGGGTTCCGGCGTACTCGGTCAAGATGGTGGACAGGATCAAGAGCATCTCCGACACCAACAGGATCGAGGGGATACTAATCCTGGGCGACGTCAAGCACTCTGTGGGCAAGGTCGAGGATATCGACTGGAGCGTCCTCCCCTGGTTCTTCGACACCATGCTGGACATGTTCGCCTCGGTGGAGGTCGTACCTGGAAACCACGACGGAAACATCAAGACCCTTCTGCCTCAGAGGGTCAAGCTGCACCCCTCCTCCGGCGTCGTACTCGGACACGGCGCGCAACGCGTAGGCGCCGCCCACGGGCATGCCTGGCCGACCGAGGAGGCAATCGCCACAGGGAGCCTCGTCATTGGGCATTCCCACTTCACCTATGAGATGAGGGATGTCTTCAACGCCGCCTATCGGGAGTCCGTATGGGTGTTCGGTCGTTATAGGATAGAGCAGCTGATGGAGAGGGCGGGCTACAAATCGAAGAAGAAGGGGGCGGGCAGGCTCGTGGTGATGCCCCCGTTCAACAGGATGGTCGGAGGGCACCCGATAAACAGGGCCAAGTCGCTCGAGTTCGGACCTGTGCTCTCCTCCGGCCAGATCGCCCTTGCTGATGCGGACATCTTCCTGCTCGACGGAACGCGAGTCTCCTGACGCGTACGACGTAGTCAGAGAGTTGTCTGATGGCGCGTCAGTGGGATGTGGAGTTCAGGCCCCTCTTGAGGAGCTGCTCCAAGGCGGCCTCTCCGACGGCGCCAATCACCGCGTCCATCGGCTGCCCGTTCTTGAAAAGCATGAACGTAGGGATTGACAGCACCTGGAAACGGGACGAGAGGTTCATCTCCTCGTCGACGTTCACCTTGCCGAAGACGATCCTGTCGGAGTACCTCTCCGCCAGCTTCGCGACGACGGGGTCCATCACCTTGCAGGGTCCGCACCACGATGCCCAGAAGTCGAGGACCAGCGGTTTGCTGCCCCCGCTGAGCTCTGCAAAGTTCTCGTCGGTTACTCTCGCAATCAGGCTCTCTGACTTGACAGATGAATTCGCCAACTTTCTTTCAAATCTCCTTGTTGTGACGTCTGAGTTGCGATGGATATTTAAGATTGCAATGAGAAAATTGGTCAGTAGGCGTTGGGAAACGACATCCTGTCGAGGATAGCGAGCAGGCTCGATTCAAGAGAGCCTCTTGTGAACGCGAAGAGGCTCGCGGGAGTCGCAGTTCTTGTCACTGCTGATGCTGAAGCAAGCACGCTCCTGATCAAGAGGGCAGAACGACCAGGGGATCCGTGGTCCGGCCAGGTCGCCTTTCCCGGCGGGAAGAAGACGGAGTCCGACGTCTCTTTGAGGGACACGGCCGTTCGGGAGACGTTGGAGGAGGTGGGCGTCGACCTGGTTCGCGCCTCGCGTTTTCTGGGGTACTTTCGCCCCTTCAGGACTCACACGGGGAAGATGGATGTGGTCCCCTCGGTCTATCAGATCGACGGGAGTGTGCAAGTGGTCCCCAACGCGGAGGTTTCATCCTTCAGGTGGATTCCGTGGGAGAGTTTCCTCAACCCGGCGTCCTCAGGCACCTACAGGCTGGCCGGGGTCGGGACCTTGGCCGACCTGCCGTCCTTCAACATCGAGGGTTTCGTTATCTGGGGGCTCACCCACAGGATAATCTCCTCGCTCCTGACCGGGGAGGGGGCTAGTCCCCGGAATCGATGAACTCGCGCAGGGCGGCCAACGCAGCAGGATTCTTCCTGAAATATTCGGCTGTCCTCCGGAGCCTGTAAAACGTCGGCGGCTGGACGTGGTGCTCGATTCCCTCGGTGTCTTCGTAGGCGATCCCCTCGTCTACGCCAATCAGAGAGAGGAACTCTGCGATAACCTCGTGCCGCTTTATCACCGACCTTGCCAGCCTCTCTCCCTCCTGGGTCAACTTCATGCCCCGATACCGCTCGTGCTGGAGGTACCCCTTTTCGGCCAGCTTGCCCACCATGTTTGAGACGGTGGGTGGTTTGACGTTTAGACGCGACGAGATGTCGGACGTAGTCGCATATCCTTTCTCGCGGATGAGCTGGTAGACCACCTCGAGATAGTCCTCCGATCGCGGGGTGTGGCGGCTCGTTGCGGCCTTCATTGGCGCAACTTCGCGGACCTCACTCAAAAACATGCGCTTCGACCGAGAGCCGGCGCCGCGGACTATTCCCTACGTCTCTGCTTGGCGAGGATCCTTCGCACCTCGCCGTGCTCCCAGGGAAAGACGACCCATTCCTCCAGCGTCTCGAGGTAAAAGTCGGGCTCGAACTTGCTCCATGGCTTCTTGAAGAGGACGGCGGTCCGCAGGGACTTCGGCCTGCCTTTGCGGAGGTGTTTCACCACGATCTGCATCGTAGCGCCCTCGTCAACGAGATCGTCGACCAGCAGAACCTCTTTTCCCTTGATGCTCTCGGTCAGAGTGGAGATTATCCTCGGTGGTCTTCTGCTGGCGATCCCCTCATACGACTTCACATTGACTATGTCGATGTCCAGGTTCAGCTCGTCCGAGATGACCATGGCCACTGGTATCCCTCCCCTTGCGATCCCAACGACGAGCTCGATATTGTGGCTGGAGGGGCGAATCTTCTCGACCAGTTCGGCCGAGAGTCTCCCGTAGTCGCTCCAGCTTACGTGCCTGAACTTCGGCATCTTTCATCGACGGCCTGAGCTCCATAGATAACTGTTAGAGCGGCTCTTCGCAGGCGGGTGTGAACACGTACGAATCGAACCGGGCACCCTACGTCTTGGCTCCGGATAGAAACGTGCTAGATAGAACTAATGACCGGTTGAAATTTCGCCCAAGTATCCTTTGTGGTCAGCTCGTCTACCGCCAAGCCCAGCTGCGTCCCCACCAGTTCGCTCAGTCCTTCCTCGAGCCGCCTCAACCCTTCTGGATCTCGGTCTTCTCCCTCTCCTAGTTTGATGGACAAATCGTTAAGGCTCCGTTGAATGAGCTGATACTCCCCTAATCCGAACCTCGTCTCGAGAAACTCGGCGACGGCCAGTTGAGAAATGCGGTCGCCTCTAGCCGTCATCAGGCCAGCATCTCCCCTTCCTAGGAGGGCGCTGATCCGCCGCAGGCTGGACCCGCACTCGCATCTATCGTAATCACCAAGCCGGGCTCTGTCTCCCAACCGGTATCTTATCAGCGGCATGTCGAGATTACTCAGAGAAGTAACTATCAATTCCGCTTCCTCTCCGGGGCCAACAGGATCTCCATCCTTGAGAAACTCGAACAGTAAGAAGTCCTCGTTAAGATGAATCCCGTTGTGGGCGGAACATTCAGCCCCCATTCCGCCGAATTCGGCAGAGCCGTAGGCTCTGAAGACCCGGGTGCGAAAGAGTCGCTCAATCTGGCGGATACGTGTCGAAGAGACGACCTCGTTGGCACATGAGACCCCGCTCACTTCGAAGCATTTCCCTTCCCTCTCGAGTATCCGCCCGAATCTCCAAAGGCGCGTGGGGGCGCATATGATGTAGCGCGGATGAAGAGCGCCCATGGATAGGGCATCCTGAAGCTCGTCCCGGTCACCGGTTTCGATTGCCTTGAAGGTGGGAATGAACTTTGGGAGACTTGAACCGAATTTCATTTCGTCGATGACCGTAGAAGGTCTCCGAACGCCGCGGTCTGAAATCGACCTCCCCCAGAACGACCTGGGAGGCCACACCGTCACAAGTCTGGTCCAGGGTCGGACTCCCATGAGCGTCAACATTCGTAACATGAGAGCCACCCTGATTCCGACGAACTCGCTAGACCATGTTATCCAGACGGCGTTACCCGTCGTCCCAGTGCTGCTCTTCTGCAGAGCGGGCCTCGAGTTTGGGCGGAGCAATGAGACCCCTCCGGCCACGAGGTCCCTCTTGGACAAGAGTGGAAGACGTCTAAGGTCCTCTACCGAGCGGATACCTTCAATGTCGATGCCCTCCTTCTTGTACAACTCATGATAGAAAGGAACGGTCCGATACGCGTTTAGCAGAAGCCTCCTGAATCTCCGCACTTGCAGCGCTTTGAGACCAGACGGAGAAGCGCGGTACGACCTCATAGCCTGAAGATACCTGTATGGGACCTTCTCGAGCACGCCAGAAGAGGCGACCCCTTTGAATTAACGATTTCGAGCCGGCCGGGGGGACGAACAGATTTAAGTCAAATCTTCCGTGTTGGCAACCGTTGGTGAAGATCAAGCATGCGCCTGAGAACATCACCGAGATTGGACCGATCCATGATTTCGTCCTCGACGAAGAGTCTGTGGGTTTGAAATCCTTCAGGATGGGGATGCACGTACTTCCGCCCGGCAAGCGGACTATGCCGCATTACCATGACGTTGAGTCGGCTGTCTACATGGTCAAAGGTGGCGCAGTGGTCTTCGTCGGGAAGGAGCAGAATCCCGTCAGGTTGCTTGAGGGCGATTTTCTGTACATCCCGGCCCTAGAGATCCATTCAGCATTCAACCCGACCAGGAAGACACATGTCTCTATCATAATTCAGGCGGGCCCCACCGACAAACTTGTAGGAACATACGAGCTCCCAGAGCTAAAGCCCAAAGGTTTGCGGCAGCTGAAAGCCTTGGCTGCTCGGCCGAAGGCCCACAAACAGAGATGAAAGTGGGCCGGGGCGGATTTGAACCGCCGACCTTCGCCGTGTAAGGGCGTGATGGAACCAGTCTGACATCCTAACCGGGCTAGACAACCGGCCCACTCTTCGCGCGAGCGGAGACGTCGGCTATTAAGCGTTGGACGGGCTATGGGCCTGGTCCGTCGGAGACCATGACGTCACGTTTAATTGCCGAAGCACCGCTGCCAGGCGAAGATCTCTTGCCTCGCCGAGCTTTGGTAAAGTTCGCCATTACAGGGGTGCGGGCTAGACAGATCTTGGATTCGAGAGGCAACCCGACTGTAGAAGCCGACGTCGTAGCCGGTTCCTCTTTCGGCCGATCCAGCGTCCCCTCGGGAGCCTCGACCGGGAAGAGGGAGGCCTTGGAACTCAGGGACGGAGACAGGAACGACTTCCAGGGTCGGGGAGTCCGCAAGGCCGTCGTAAACGTCGAGACCGAGATAGGACCAAGACTCGAGGGGATGGAAGTCGGAGACCAAAGATTGATCGATGAACTGATGATCAGAATCGATGGGACTCCGAACAAGAGCAGGCTGGGCGCCAACGCGATCCTGGCCGTTTCTATGGCCGTGGCCAAGGCGGCGGCGCAATCGAGGAGTCAGCCTCTCTTCAGATATCTGAAACCTGGCAGAGGATATCGCCTCCCCGTGCCCATGATGAATGTGATCAACGGGGGACTTCACGCTGGCAACGAGCTCGCCGTTCAGGAGTTCCACATCGAGCCGGTA
This sequence comes from uncultured archaeon, assembly GCA_963731775.1. GTDB lineage: Archaea > Thermoproteota > Nitrososphaeria > Nitrososphaerales > Gagatemarchaeaceae > DATJAJ01. The sequence continues at coordinate 47,313 of CAVSWV010000002.1, forward strand.
GGCGCGAAGAGCTGCGGCGAAGCGATCAGAATTGGGTCTGAGGTGTACCATTCGTTGAAGGTCATCCTCAGGGAGAAGTATGGTCCCTCGGCGATAAACGTGGGCGACGAGGGGGGATTCGCGCCCCCCCTTTCGAAGACCCGGACAGCGCTGGACGCCATCAGGTCGGCCATAACATCGGCGGGCTTCGATGAGGCGGACGTCAGGATGGGAATCGACGCGGCGGCTTCGGCTTTCCTTAGGGCTCGTTCGGGTCTGTACGATATCGATGGGACAGAGGCCACAGCCGTCAAGCTCGCCGACCTCTTCGTCTCACTGAGTGACGAGTACGGGCTCCTGACGATAGAAGACCCGTTCGCCGAGGATGCCTTCCAAGACTTTGCGAACCTGACTCGAAGGGTCGGAAAGAAGACTCGTGTCATCGGGGATGACATCTACACGACTAACGTCTCAAGGATCAGCAAGGGAATCCGAGAAAAGACGTCCAACGCAGTGCTGATCAAACTAAACCAAGTGGGAACCGTGACCGAGACGATCGAGGCCATCGACACCGCTCAGGCGGCCGGCTGGCTCGTAGTCGTCTCCCACCGGTCGGGCGAGACCGAGGACCCGTTCATCGCCCACCTCGCGACCGCGGTCGGAAGCGGTTTCATCAAGGCGGGAGCACCGGCGAGAGGAGAGCGGACCGCGAAGTACAACGAGCTGTTGAGGATCGAGGAGCAGCTTGGCGCGAGAGCGTCGTACGCGGGCCCATCAGTCAAGCCTTGAGCGCAGGGGGTGGGATTCGAACCCACGAGTCCCGTGAGAGACACAGGCTTAGCAAGCTTGCGCCGACACGACTGCGCCTTACCAGGCTCCCCGTCTAGGACTCTAGGCTACCCCTGCTCGTGTTCTGGCCGGACCTAGACGGTTAAAAAAGTTGAAAAGAATGGCGGCGGCCCCTCCGGAGTTCGCCATCTCCCCCCATGCCCTTTTCGTCGGAGAAGGGATTCTCCACGTAGACGAGACAGCGTGGTCGCGTTGCCATAGGGCTGCTCCCTCCCGGACCTCGCCCGATTCGGCAATTCGGCGTCAGGACCTCTCCTTCGAGAGGACTGCTCCTCATGACCGCCCACCTCGGCGTGAACTCATCTCCCTTTCCCGTCGCGGGTCGTGGGGAAAGTGGTTTTACCCGAAGGTTTCTGGCCACTGCGTGTAGCCGGTTTCAGCCAAGCGGGGACGGCTAACCCCCGCACCCTACCCGCCGCCAGCCCCTCTGGACCGACTCGGTATAATTAAGGTGCTGTTTAGGCGGAGAGCTTGAGAGCGGCCCGTTCGAGTGACACGATTGGGTCCTTCCGACGGTGGGCTAGGAGTCAATCAGGTGCTGCTGAATCTCATCCGACATCCTGCAGACGTTGCACAGCCCAGACGATGATGGTTTCCCGCATTGGGAGCAGGCGACCGTCTGCTTCCCCGATGACCTGTCGAACCTCGTGACAACCTCCAGACTCGATCGCAGGAGCACGTTCTTCATCCCTGGATGGTTAGCCTCGAGCACGTTCAGGTAGTCTCTCACCTCGCTTCGGAGGCCCTCGTGCATGTAGGGGCAGCTGACAGTCTGGAAAGGTATGCCCGATAGGTAAGCGAAGAGAGCGACCTCCTCCTCGTAGATGTTCATGAAGGGCTTAACCCGTCGGATTGGGAAGGTCTGGTCCGAGCAGGACGGGTCCAGCCAGCCTATCCTCTCCACGTCACCGTGAAGCAGGTTCATCAAGAAGGTCTGCACGTAGTCGTCGAGGTTGTGGGCCGTGGCCACCACATTCACTCCCGCAACGGCAGCGGCCTCGTCTATCGCCCTCCTTCTGAAGACCCCGCAGAAGCTGCAAGACGAGACCTCCCTCTTCTCCTCCCACTTCAGGGCACGGTCCAGCGAGAATCCGAAGAGCTCTTTGTAAGATACCACGACAATCCTGACACCCAACTTCTCCGCGAAGGTCCGAGCATGGGCGATGGCCTCATCCCTGTACCCTTCGACTCCCTCGTCAACCGAGATGGCCACGAGCTCCCAGCCGTTTGCCGTACTCAGTCCGTGCAAGACCTTGAGGAGAGAGAGGCTGTCCTTGCCGCCCGAAACCGCTACCCCCACCTTCTCCCCACGCTTAATCATCGCGTACGAGGAGACGGTGCGCCTCGTTTTCTCGGCAATGGAGTCGCAGAAGCAAGAGGCGCAGAGGGACTCTCCTGAGTATCTTCTGGTGTAGGCGACCTTACCTCCGCACTTGCAGACCTGCGCTTGCATCGGGATCCTGCATCTGGAAACGAAGTGGGATATGAATGCTTAAAGCGACAAAGCAATCGACGGCGAACGATTCCTGGTTGGAAAAGGAACCGGAGGAGGAGTTCAAGCGAGTCCAGCGGCAGTTCGGGGTCTTGTTCTTGATCCGGACCAAGAAGTTCGGAGCGATCATGGATAGGCTTGGGGGGATCCGGACGACGAGGCCCGTTGCTTGGTTCCTTCTCTACCTAATGCCCGTGAGCGCCGGCCTTGGATTCTTCCTGTTTCTCTCAGATCTTGGCGTGTATCTATCTCCGAGGGGGACGTCGGTCGCGCATGCAGTGGCGAATCTGGGACCGAGGGTGATACTCGGGCTGCCCGGCTTGAATCCGTACATCCCGTGGTTGGACGGCTACATCGCAATCGTGATAGCGATAGTCGTGCATGAGGGGGCGCACGGGGTAATCGCGCGCGGCCTCGGCATGCCTGTCAAGTCTTCAGGGTTGATACTCCTATTCGGTTTCATCCCTCTTGGCGCGTTCGTCGAACCTGACGAGAACGCCCTTCAGACTGCGAGGGCCAGAGATTCCGAGAGGGTGCTGGCCGGAGGCGCGGGGACGAACCTCGTAGCCGCCGCCCTCGCTCTCCTTCTCCTGATCCTCGTGGTCTCCTCGATGACCCCAACCACCGTCGGGGTTGGAGTGGTGAACGTCTCGAACCCATCCCCGGCCTATACTCAGGGGATACTGCCTGGGGACTTCTTAACCGCTGTCAACGGAGTCCCGATCAATTCGACCCAGCAGATTTCGGGCGCTTCGTGGTACAAGCCCAGCCAGAACATAACGGTAACGGTGTTGAGGCAGGGGAGAACGCTAGAGTTCAATCTGCAGCTTCCGAACGCCAGCTTCTACAAGAACTACACCTACCTGTTGGGAACCACGGGCCTGGGATACTCCGACCTGCGGGGAGAGGTATCGGGGTACGCGGGGGCTCTCTTCACTGACCCAGTCGTGTACTTCTGCTTGCCGTCCTTCGCGTGCGGGAGTACCCTTCCGTTCGGCGGACTCGCCGCACTCTACACCTCCCCGATCGGGACGGCCGCTCCCGCGGTCGCCTCACTCTTCTTCTGGATCTTTTTCCTCAATCTCAACCTCGCGATCTTCAACGCGCTGCCGATATATCCGCTCGACGGAGGCCAAGCGTGGTTCATCGCGGTGAAGGCGCTGGGGAAGGGAAAGATCTCCGAAGAGGGAGCGATGAGGATAACCTTGGTCACCACTTTCTTGCTGGTGGGACTGATTCTGGCGGTCACCGCCTACCCCTTCGTTCTGGGTTCGCTTTAGAAACGGCCGTAGCTGGTTAAATATTCCACGCGCCTCGTCTGGGGATGATAGAGACCCTAACCAAGGTCGTGGTGAGGCTCGTTCCGGTCACCAATTCGACCACAACGACAACGACGACTACCCAGTCACAGAACATCGGGGGAGTCATCGGGCAGATGGCTCAGGAGTTCACGAGCTTCATGACCACGGTGCTCGGCACCATCGATTCGACTGTGATAGTGCTCGCGAGATTGGCCTACATCTCGGTTCTCCTGATGGGGGTGCTACTCTATTACACGCACCTGGAAAGAAGACTCGGGAGAGACCTCATCAAGGGAGGAATCGTCCTGGCGATACTGTCGGAGTTCGTGTTTCCTCTCATTGGCAAGATCTGACCGGATACCTCAGGAGGGCCACGATGCCTCCGAAGGATGAGATTTGTTTCCCGAATTCCAGGGACGAGTCGGCGAGAAAGACCTTGCCGCCTTGCGAGTCGACGGAGTTCAGCGTGGATACCAGCTCCTCCTCACTGACGTTGCCCGCGAAGACGTCGTCGGAGACCGCGCAAGACTCCACGGCGCCAGCGAGTGCCGCCTGCCTAACCCGCGGGAGAGTGTACGCGACCTTGGTATCGCCTGACGCGATTCTTCTGACGACTTCGCTGACCATCTGCTGCATCTCCACGAGGACGGAACCAGCGGCGACCTCCTGAAATGCCGGAAACTTCGCTATCCCCCTGACACCGTCCGTCCCCGAGAGATCGAACCCTTCGATTAGTTGGACCCTCGCTCCCTTCACCCCCTGTCCCACCATATTGGCGACTGTATTCTTGGTATGTCCGGGGCCGGCGACGACGACGAGGTCTCCATCCTTGAAGACCTGCTTGACAAGGCCCGTTACCTTCGAAAGGTAGGGCTTCGAGCTCTGCTCGTCGGACATCTTCCCCCCCAGTCCTGACTCGACTGTCGTGAGGACTTCCAGGTGCGACCCGCTGAGGGTCCCGACCCCTGCCTCTCGCCTGTCGACCGCGACGATGACGAACCTCTTCTGGTCCGACTTCGTGGAGTCGACCAGCCTGACGTCGATGGGGCTCCATCTCTCCTTCCGGAGCGTGATCGAGTGACCCGGGGAGAGCGAAACGGAGTGCGACCCCGCCTTGCTGACGCTGTCGTCGCTGGCCTCTACGATCGTGCCCCTGACTCGGAGTCTCTCTATGCTGCTGTCGAGGTGAACTTCGTCGACCCGCATGGCTATGGTGACCTTGATGCGCTCCCCCTTGTCGGGGCGCGAGAACTCGTCCTCCTTCTTTGAAACCCTGGAACTCTTGGTTACCAGCACGTCACCGTGGCCGATGAGACGGAGGAGCGTCCAGAGGTCATCGGCTGATTCTATGATGAGCGAGCAGTCCCCGTGCTTCGGACTGAAGCTAGTTACTATCAACCGTCAGCTTTACTCGAGCCCGATGTCCCTGAAGGTTCCGATTCGAACGTCTTCGGGCACGCTTCGGAACTCGCCCGTCCTGTGGCCGATTATCCCTTTGATCCCGACCTTGGTGGCGGAGTCAACGAGCCGCTGGGTGACAATCCCGTCGAAGACCAGGAAGTGCGCACCTGACGAGGTCTCCAGCTTCTGCACCAGCTCGCTGATGGGGAACCGTCCTACCTCCTGCAGGGCCTCGTCCAGAAGCACCGCCTCTAGGGTTCCGTTCAAGGTTGGATACATCTCCCGCGTCTTCTCCACTATCGGTTCATCTGGTGCCGCTGGTTCTGCCGCCCTCTCTGAGGGCCTCTCTCTCGGCGTTCGGGCGGCTTGACCTTCCGCTCCCTCTCCGCGTAGCATGTTGATGACATCTATCGGGGTCAGTTCCTCGACCTCCTGGCCCGGGGGGGCGTGCAGGACCTTCTCGACCCTGACGACCTGCGCGAGCTCCTTCTCAATGAGCGCTCCTCCTCTGTCTCCGTCCAGAACAGCTATCAGCCTCTTCTTCTTCCCGAGCTCTATGATCGAATCTGGGACGCTTGTGCCTTCCAGCGCGACCACGTTCTCGATACCCGCCCTTAGGAATAGGACCACGTCCGCTCGTCCCTCCACGATGTAAACCAGGTCCGAGGTGTAGACGCCAGGCCCAGCTGGGAGGTTCTCGATGCCGTAGTTGACCACCTTCGCGCGTTTGGTCGACTCCGTGACGTCCTTGAGCACGTTGTCGCCCTCGCTCGAGGTCTTCGAGCTCCAATCTCTGACTATCAGCTTGGCCCTGTCGACTATCTGCTTCCTCTTCGTAGCCCTTACGTCCTCAATGGCTTCTAGCGTGAATCTGGCGCTGCAGGGCCCGACCTTGTCGACGCTCTCGACCGCGGCCGCTATCAGGGCTGCAGTGCCGATGTCCGTAGACATTGGCACGATGACCTCCCCCCTAGTCTTGTCGTTCTTCGACTCTAGGTTGATCTCTATCCTACCTACCTTCCAGCTCTTCTGGAGTTCGTTGAGGTTCATCTCGGGCCCGAAGAGACCTTCGGTCTGGCCGAATATGGCGCCGATGACGTCCGCTCGTTCCACTACGCCGTCGACTTCAAACCTCAGTCTTACGAGGTACTTTACTATACCCGAATCTGGCAATGCTTTCATCTCGTGTTATCGGCTAAAGCGTAATTAGCTTAACTTGGAGATTCCCGAAATTCGCGGGAATATAAACCCTAGGTTTCATTCTCCCTTACGGTAGGAGATCTGCGAACCTCGATAGGTTCTCCACATGGCGGAAGACCCCCCTCGAGGCCCTCATGAGCCTCCTTCTCTGGTCCATGGAGACCTCAAAACCCTCGTGGCTCATCATGGCTGCGTAGCGGCCGGCCAATCTTCTCCCCTCCCTGTCTAGGTCCGTCAGGACTACGACCCTCCGAGGTCCGGCGCCCACGGATGAGATGGTCTTCTTGAATTTGTAACCGGTCAGGAGGCCTCCCCGGTACCCCAGCTTCCTCAGAGCCGCCGAGTCTCTCTGCCCCTCCACCAACACCACCCAACCCTCCGCCGAAAGAAGGTTCAGCTCTCGGACCAACCCTTCAAGGAAGGCCTGGAAGTCGATAAACCGCTTGGCTTCTGAATCTCTCATCGTGTCCACCATACTGGTAAGTGTTGCCCGTCTCTGACAGGCTCGGATCATTCCTCTGCTCAAAGCGGAGGGCATCACCGGACCCCTTCAACGGGCAAACAGCCTTCGTCTGTCGCGCATCTGGGTAGTCCACCCGCTCATCAAAGCGTTTCCGCCTTCGCACGTGGCCGTTTAACGCGCTGTTGAACGAAAGCCGTCGAGACGCCGGGAGCCTTGGGGCTATTTTATGTGTTTGTACAGTTCCGTGAGGTCCAGCTCGAGACCGGAGACCGGCACTCCCAGGCCGAAGGCGGCGATCGACCCTGGGCGGACCTCTCCCACTGCCCCGATCGGGATGCCCGCCAGCAGCACGGAGGCCGACCGACCCTCGTCGAAGGCCCAATGCGTTTCGCCCCGGGTGGCGGCGGGAGAACCCCCAAGTATCCTGCAGAAGGACTCGAGGTACGACTTGGCCTCGGTGAAGGAGGCCTGGGCGTGCGCGATTAGGCACCCGAGGTGCCAGGACTCGGCCACGCCCCCTTCGGCCCTACGGTAGACTCTTCCAATCTCGAAGACCCTCTGCGGATACTCTTCCTTCGTGTTGTTTGAGAGGACCGAAAGCATCGAGGGAATCAATGAGTCCCTCAGGACGGAGTGCTCCGAGCTCCGGGGCGCCTCTACGACGATCCTACCCTGAGCCGCGCGGCCGAAATTCGAGTAGAGAGAGTGCTCGTCAACAAGCTCGAAGGTCATCAACTCGACCATTCCCGAGCCCGACACGATGTCCGCGACCTTGTCGAGGAAGTCGTCGAAGGGGTTGAAGGCGCCAGGAGACTTGCTTGCTGGGTACTCGGCCGCCACCCTGTCGATCCCGAAACCGAGCGCGACCTCTTCCGCCGCATCCACTGGATGGAGGATGTCGGTCCTGTAGCGTGGGACGAGTACCCTATTCCCCACCGCGTCAAGCCGGCTTCGACGCAGGCAGGATATGAGTTCCTTTCTGCTGAGCTGCAGCCCGGTGACACGGGCTATGAGGTCAGCGTCGAATCGGACGCTCGTTGGCTTCAGGTCCGGCGTGGTTCGTCTCCCCTTCTGATACGAAACCCCGACGGTGCCGATTCTACCGCCCATGTCCGCGAGCGTTGTGGCCAGTATGGCTAGCACGTCGTCGCCGGAGCGCGAATCGGTGCCGGTCACGTCGATTAGGATGCCCGTCGTCTTCTCGGTCACCCTCGTCTTGCTTCCGTTGACTATCGGAGGGAAAGAAAGGACCGTCCCGGCAGAATCCTTGAGGACCGGGAAGCGCTTCGCACCTGTGAGCGCGCTGGAAAATGCCCGTCCGGTCTCCGTCTCGGTCAGAATCTCGCCGAGACTCAGTGGTTTCTTGCCGCCAAGGGGGACGAACCTGAAAGATGGCTCGGTAGCCACGTAATCGAGGGGACCGGCGACGGAGTCTAGGTCATGCAGCCCGATCGCTACCTTCCTTCGCCTCCGCCCGAGGCCGTTGTGGAGGTCTTCCTGAAGCGAGATCAGTTGTCTGATATCCTCCTCGTCCAGGTCCAGTCCCTGGGCGGTCGCGCAGGCGATGAAGGGCCTTACTCCAGAAAGCCTCTGGTCGACCGAGACGGTCAATCCGCTCGGTTGGACCGGGTACCTCTTCAGCCCCGTCTCGATCCCAAGAAGTCCCTTCAGCGCCTTCGCGATTCCGTAGTCGGTCCCGAAGTCCGGTCTGTTCGGGCTGTATTCGACCCTTACGGACTGGCCGACCTGGCTCTCAATGTCGAGTCCTATGTAGGGAAGTCTCTCGAGGATCCTTTTCCTCTCCGCGCCGACGAGCTTCGAGAAGCGTCCCAAATCAAGAGTAACTACTGGCATACTCCATCCTGTTCCTGAGCCACTTCAAGTCGCCGTCGTAGAGGTTCCTTATGTCGTCCAGTCCGTATCTGAGGAGCATGAGGCGTTCGATTCCCGGGCCCCAAGCGAGGACAGGTGTCTTGACGCCGAGCGGCCTCGTAACCTCTGGACGGAAGACCCCCGAGCCTCCCAGTTCTATCCAGTCCTTGACGACGTCCGAGTATCCCATGACTTGCAGCGAGGGTTCGGTATAGGGGAAGTAGGTCGGCCACAGCTTTACGTCCTTCATCCCCAACTTGAGGTAGAATTCCCTTAGGAAGCCCATAAGGTGCCTCATGTTGAGTCCTTCCCCCGCCATCATACCGTCCATCTGGTGGAACTCTGCGAGGTGCTTGTAATCGAGGTTTTCATTCCTGTAAACCTTGCTCACCGCAAAGACCCGCGTCTCCTTCTCGCCCGAGCCGGCCAGGGATTTGACGGTCAGGACGGTGTTGTGCGTCCTGAGGACGAGTCTGCGGGCCTCCTCGACCCGCCACTGGTACCCCCAGCCCTTGCTCCCAGTCTTCCATCCGGTTTCATGGGTCGAGGCGACCCGGTCGAACACACCTGTGCGGGTTAGGGACTTGTCGAGAAAGCCTGAGAGATAGAACGTGTCCTGCATCTCCCTGCCCGGGTGGTCTTGCGGGATGAACAAGGCGTCGAAGTTCCAGAAAGACGACTGGACGCTGTTGCCTTCGAGTTCGGTGAAACCCATCGAGATGTAGACCTCCCTGACCTCTCTGATGAAATCGCGAACGGGGTGCCGCCGGCCTGGATGGAAGGCAGGAGCTTCGGCGTCGACGTCTATCGGGCGCAGCTTCTTGTCTCGCCAGGAGCCTGAGGCAATCGCCTCCGGCGTGAGTCTCTCGATGTACTCCTCTCGCGTCCGGCCAGAGATCGCCTGTTCGCCGCCTTGGGTGATTCTTATCGAGACCGACTTCCGCTCGTCTCTCCTGAGCAAGCCTCTCCTGAGAAGGTCGGTGACGAGCGCGCGATCGGTGGCGGGCAGCTCCGAATCTGGCACTCCCTTCGCGATTCTGGCAAGAAGGTCTCTGAGGGAGGTAGGACCACCTGGATTAACCAGCTCGACGGTCGGCCCCTCCGGCGCTTGCTTGATTGTGATCCATCCTGAGGACCTAGCTCTCCCGAGGGCGGCTGAGAACTCCTCGTTCGAGGGGAACGAACGTTTCAGCTCCTCAAGCTTCGTAGGACCTTTCACCTTGGCTACCGCGTCGACTAGCGCCAGTTCAGGCGGATTAGGGTTCGAGAGGACGAGCCCTCCCTCCACCTTTTCCGCCGACTCGATGAGCTTCTTGGACGAAAGCCACTCGAGGGATCTCCTGACCTGGTCCTCCTGCAACCCGCTCCCGGCGACCAAAGGGGCGAACTCCACCCAACCCTTGCCCGTAAGCGACTTGAGGACCGCGAGCTCCATGGGGTGAAGGCGGCTTGACATGGCCTGCCCACTACTTCCCTGACGAAGCGAGATAGCTCTTGCTCTTCGCCAGCAGCTCCTTCGCGTCGCTCATCATGCGGTCCCGCTTCTTCTGATGCTCTACGAGGAAGGACTCGACGAGCCCGGCGGCCTCGTTCTTGCACTCGCCGCACATCCTGATGCCGCCCAGACACTCCTCGTGGACCCTCTTCGCATGGTCGTCATCCAACGCGAAGTGGAAGCTGTAGTACTCGAAGACCGGACAGATGTCGGGCCTGCCGCCGAGGCGACGCTGCTCCTCAACGGTTGCGCGCCCTCCGGTGTACGCGCTGAGGAGCTTCTTGGCCGCCGACGTGGGCCTTTCCTCCAACGTCACGGAGGTCGAAAGGTCTCTCTTGGACATCTTTGTTTCTCCGGTGAGGCTCAACATCAGCCTGTGGTAGATTGAGGAAGGGAGGAGGAACCCGAACTCATCGTGGTACTTCGCCGCGAGATCCCTGCAGAGCCTGATGTGCGGGTCTTGGTCCGCGCCCACCGGTACTAGGACGGGCTTTGGGCCGCCGAACTCTCTCAATTGAGGCATGAGGATATCGCCTGCCTGTATCAGCGCCGAGAAGTAGAGGCCGATTGGTTTCTCCCCGTAAATGGCCTTGAGCATGTTCAGCGTCACGCCCTTTGAGAAGATCGTGGCCAGGCGCATCACCCGGACCTCCTCACTCTGCATGTAGACCAACGCCCGGTCAGGGTCGAGGCCTAGGGCCAGGACGTCCGCGACATTCTGGACGGCTAGCTTCTGGCTCTCGCCGTAGGTGATTCCGTTGTCGCAGTACGCCTCGACGTCGGCGACGGCGTAGTAGACTGTTGCCTTCTTGGAGAGCGACTGGAAGTATATCATGTCGTCCGCGGTCATCTTGTTCCCGAGGGTGAAGACCCCGGTCGGCTTGATGCCGCTCATGATCGCGAACTCCTTTCTGTTCTCGATGGCGTCGAGGATTCTCCCCAGGTCTCTCTGACCGAAGTCGATGCCCCTGCTCAGGTGCGGGCTGAGCTTCTCGAACCGCGGCACGAGCGGCCCCACGGGTGAGATGCCGAATTCCGTCTGAAGCCGGCCGTAGTCGGTGACCGCAGCTGATCCCCACGGATCCAGCAGGTCTTTCTCCAAGATACTTCTGCCCTTCAGGCGCTGGATTAATCCCTTTCCGACCGGATAGCCCAGTCGTTACGACTCTCGGTTTCGGAATCCACCGAGTGACCTGCCTCTTTCGTCGATCTCCCCGTCCCTTATCCGCGTGGAGGAGATAGGCGTCCCGTCCTCGCCGAGGACGAACTTGACGGTGATCACCTGGAGCGGAGGATACCCCTTGGCGGCGCGAAGCCTGTTCGCGATTGGAACCCTTGAGGCGGTCTCCTCGCTCACGACTATCGCTTCGACGTCTGGCGACGCGATCCCTGGACCGAAATAGTCGTCGAGCTTCGCAACGACGTACTTGCGGCCGGGGAAGTTCTTGTCAAGGAAACTCTCGAGGTGCCGCACCCTTTCGGCGTACATCTGGGACGGTCTCTTTCCCTCTCTAGCCACGAATTCGTCAGACGTCACGCCGATGACGACGGCCTCCCCAACCTCGAAGCTCTTCGAAAGTAGCGCCTCGTGTCCGCTGTGCAGGCGGTCGAAGGTCCCTCCAGTGGCGACCACCTTGTATCTCATAGGCGTAACAACCCGATGGGATTCAATTGAAATAACACGAACTGGCGCTCTGGCGGCACGGACGAAATAAAAGAGTTGTGAAGCTTCCACTTGCCTATCGCAGATGAGTCGTTAAGATCGGGAGCGATTACGAGAGATCTGAAAGGGTGGGTAAAGACCATCGTTGAACCGGGCGCAGGATACCTAGAAACGTGCGATCGCATCGAACGCGAAATCGTCTCCAGGGGAGGGAGGCCGGCATTCCCTACCGGGATCGGGGTGAACGATGTGACCGCCCACTACGCACCCCCCCTCGGGGACGACTCGAAGTTCGCCGAAAGCGATGTGATCAAGGTGGACTTCGGTGTTCAGATCGACGGGTACGTGACGGACACCGCGGTGACCGTGACGTTCAATCCGGAGTACGAGGCGCTCTTGGAGGCCACAGAGAGGGCGCTGGCGGCAGCAATCGAGGTCGCGAAGAAGGAGAGGAGGACGGGGGAGATCGGGAAGGTCGTCGCCCGGGAGGCGGCCAAGTACGGATTCAAGACGATTGAGAACCTCACAGGCCACACGATCGAAAGATACGTCGTCCACGCCGGTAAGAGCATCCCGAACGTCTACGTGCCGAACATGCAGCAGCTCAAGGCCGGAGAGGTCTTCGCGATCGAGCCGTTCCTGACGCTGAAGAGCGCGGCAGGCTACGTTGTCGACGCGCCGACCAAGACGATCTTCTCCATCGCGACGCGGAAGAACACGGGTTCAAAGGAGCTAGACGATTTCGTAAGCACGGTCTGGGACGAGAGGCGAACGCTTCCGTTCACCCCGCGGTGGTATTCAGACAGGTATCGGCAGGAGAAACTGAACGCGATAATTGGGGAGCTGGTGAAGAAGAGGATACTGAGGTCCTATCCCACGTTGGTCGAAGCCTCCGGTCGTCAGGTAGCGCAATTCGAGCACACGGTCGCTATAGACGACGGCGGCCTCGTGATTCTAACTTGAGGTCTTAGTGCTTTCGGCGTAGACCAGGCTGATCCTGGTCGGGTTGCCGCACTTCGTGCAGTTCGTCGAATCCTTCGTTATGTAGTCCCCCACTTGGAAGGCCCTCTTGTTCTTCTGGCCGCAGACAGGGCACTCCTCGATCGTGTATACGAGCAGTTTCGACTTCTTGTCGGCTGCGGGGACTGAGCTCATCATTGCGCTACGCCCAGGGTGTTGCCTATTCCGGCGACTATTACGCTGTCTCCCTCCTTCGTCTTCTCTTCGATGACCCTGTTGAGGACCTGCATCACCTTGTCGGAGGTCTCCGCGATCTCCTTCCTCATAACTGTAATCGCTTCCAGAATGCTCTGCTTTACGAGGATGGCGTAGAGCGGGATGTTCTTGGTCGTCGCTACCTCCTCGATCTGGAACTTCTCGACGCCGATGCCGCCGATGGCCGCGCCGACGCCCTCGGCGATTTCGCCGGTCTTCTCCCCCTCCAGTTTGAGAGCCGCATCGATCATGATGATGGCGCTAGGCTTCACGCCCATTTCGTCCGTTATCTTCTTCATGGCCACTCCGGGCTGGCCGACGTACGCCATAGGGCCTTCCGCCTTCAGGACGTATAGCGTCCTGCCCTTGTATTCCGAGACCGCCATAACCGTGTCCTTCGCCACGACGCGTTTCTCCTTTCCGAGCATGTACTTGGAGACAACCACGGGTCCGATGCCGTCACCGACTGGCTGGCCGACCTTGAACGAGTCGACCGCGTTGAGGAGGGCGTCGGCCTCCTGGATTATCATCGGCATTATCATCTGAAGCTGAATGAGCGTGAAGTACGAGTTGGTCTTCTTCCCCAGGAGGTAGTAGTGTCTGACGATCTTGTGGATGAAGTTCAGGGCGGACGCCACCTCCAAGAGGTTCTCCGAGACCGAGACGGTCACACGGTTGTTCTGCGCGATTAGGGTGGAGACCTCGGCCCTGACGCGATCATTGTTGGTCGTCACCACGTGGTCGATCTTCCCGACGAGGCCCTGCGGGTCGATGTCGACGGGCATGATTGTAACGTAGTCTAGGAACTGGTCTACCCTGTCCGTGGGGTCGGTGGGCGCCTTGCCCACGCTCACGAGGTAATCGATAGCCTCTTTCCTGGACTTATCCTTCATCACCTTGAGCCTATTGAGGCCTCGGCCGATGTCGTTAAGGGCGAAGTACACCTGGATCCGGGTCGCGTAGAGGCCGTAGAAGAGGAAGAAGACGAAGCTTCCGATGTAAATGACAGTGGTCAGACTTGAAGCTCCCAACAGCTGAAGCGGAAGGCTGGCGATATCCAAAGTCGGTCTTCAAAAGGTCGCCAGCAGCCGCCCGAACTTAAAGGTTCTGTAGCGAGAATTGGCCCAAACGCGTCGTTGAATCAATAGGCGCCGGCATCACCACTTCCCGAGCCCTTTCGGAACTCAGTAACACGGTGACGACACGCGGTTTGACTTCTGGGTTCGGAACGAGTCCAGGTCGGACCCGCGCGCTATGGCCGGCTAATTCCACGGCCGCCCGGCTCTCGTTATAACCGTTTTGGCGCCCCTCGCAGGCTCTGTTCGCTTGCCGCGGCCAAGACTAATATCCGCCTAGTGCGACATATCCTGAGTGCGGGAGGTTTGAAGTCACAGGGCGAGAAGGCCGAGGAGTTCAGGAGCCTACACCGCGGAAAGCAGATGCTGATACTCCCGAACTGCTGGGACGTCCCGAGCGCGCGAGTCTTCGAGGATTCCGGATTTGCGGCGATAGCGACGTCGAGCGCGGGGATGATGGTCTCGCTCGGCTACCCCGATGGCGAGTCAATCGACTTTCAGGAGTTCCTCTCGGCAATCAGGAGAATAAGCAAGGTCATCGCCCTGCCTCTGAGCGTCGACATCGTGGCCGGTTTCGGTCCGAGCACTGATCGCGTCCTTGATACCGTAAGGAGCGTGGTCGAGGCGGGCGCGGTGGGAATAAACCTCGAGGACCTCATCCACCGAACAAACGCCCTCTACCCGACGCAATCGCAGGTGGAGAAGATAAGGGCAATCAGGAGCCTCGCGAACAAGATCGGGGTTCCTGTCGTGATCAACGCGCGAACGGACGCGTTGAGGTACGCTCAGGGCGATGAGAAGGCGAGGTTCGACGAGGCCGTCAGACGCGCCAAGGCTTACAGGGATTCAGGAGCCGACTGCGTCTATCCGATGGGAATGGTCGCCAAGGATGCGATCTCGGAGTTCGTGAAACTCCTTGCCTTCCCGGTCAATGTTATGGTGAGGAAGGACCTCCCCCCGGTGCGAGAGCTGGAGGCGATTGGTGTGTCTCGCTTAAGCTTCGGTCCCAGCGCATCCTACGCCGCCATGGGGCTCCTGAAACGCGCCTCGAAAGAGATACTCGAGAGGGGCACCTACGAAGCCCTGACCCAGGGGGCGATATCCTTCGACGAGCTTAACGCGCTCGCGAGGCCGAAATAATCCAAATATAGTCGGGGGGATAGCGAACCCGCGAATGCAAAGGCGCCTGCTCGACATTCTCGCCTGCCCGATTGACAAGCACTATCCTCTCGAGCTGCTGGAGTTCGACACGGAAGGTGATACTATCAGGGAGGGCATCCTCCTCTGCAGCGCGTGCGAGAGGTACTACCCGATAGCGGATGAGATCCCAGTGATGCTTCCCGACAATCTTCGAAGCCGGAAGGAGGACCTTGCGTTCCTTGAGAAATGGAAGTCGCGCATCCCCGACAGGACCGTTAACCAGGGGAAGCCTTGGAATCTGACAAGCCCTTCGTGAAAGTTCATGCTTCCCTCTCCGAGCCGACGCTGACCGACGGCGGATTGTCCGTCCTTGTCTCTGTAAGAAACTCTAAAGCCACAGCAATGCCACGGGGTTGGCTGTGTGGGGACGTAGCCCAGCTAGGCAAGGCGACAGGCTCCAGTGGTCAAACCAAAGGTTTGATGACACGGCAGCGTGGATGATTAGGCATTGGAGCTGCTCGAGAAACCTGTATACCGCCGGTTCAAATCCGGCCGTCCCCATACGTCTCGTGCGCCCTGGGAAGGAGCTGGTCGACGCATTGCCAAGCCTGAAAATCGTGTTCCCTCTTTGATTAGACCGCGGCGGGCCCGAAAGCATGTGAGATTGTAGTGCGGCCCACCTGGTGGGGACTGGTCGTCGTCGCTCTGGTGCTCGTGGGTTCCGGCGCATACGCGATACTCGCCTCGCAGGACGCCATGAGCTACATCAGATTATGCGGAAGGACCGTGGCGTGAGGGACTTCCAGCGGGAACCCGGAGCCCACACTCTTCCTGAACAGTTCTCTAGCTTCTTCGTTGCAGGAGGCTCAGCTGATTTGGCTCCTTGGAATTGCCATGGTAGTGCTGGGACTGGTGGGCATCGCCTATGGAGTCTTCCTGCGACCCCGGAACCCCTAACCGGGCCGTTAAATCACCTGAGCGCCTCCATCTCCCTGGCTACGGATAGCGCCACGTCGTGCGGCGTCTTTGGGGTTCTCTACCTCTGTGTTCAAATCATGCCGCCCCGATACTCCGAAGCCGGAGATTCAGGGAGCGATGCAACCCAGGGACGGAGTCACCGCCGCTCTCGTGATCGGAATATTGGTCCTAGCCACCTTCTCAGCGTTCGAGTACACGACGATCCAATCTCTGGAAGGGCAGATGGCAAGGGAAGCCTCGGTTGCGGAGATCGTCTACAACATCCCCGGAGTCGCAATTCCTGTGCCATGCTGTCCGCGACTCTCGGCTAGCATAGTAGTGGGCCAGTACCTTTTCAACGACAGCACCTTCTCTCCCGTCTCTGCCTTCACAGCCAAAGGTGTGAGTTACCCTGCCGAGAACGGAGTCATGCTTCTCTTCAAGGTCGCGCCCTTGTCCGCCCCCAACGATATCGAGAACGCGACCTTCGTCTGGGCCAATTCCTTCAACGAGTCGGCGCCGATTCCGTCCAACAGCTCGATCTTCGGAGGGAGCGTGGACTTCCACTGGTACACTCTGGGCGGTCTGCTCTACATGCACATCGAGACGACGTGAACGAGTCCTGCGGGCGTCATGACGTCACTGTCTGGCGCCAGCGGCGATGATGTCAATCTTGGTGATTATGCCCCGGACGACATCCCCCGAGGTGACCAGGACCGCGGGGACGAAACTGAAAAGGGAGTACAGTGCATCCATAGGCGTCTCCGAGTCGACGATGGGGAAGCTGGGCTCGAGGTAGTCTGAGACGGGTCTGGCCATCAATTGCTTTGGGTTCTCCGCGTTTCCTATGATTGAGACTATGTGCCCCTCCGAGATTGCTCCCACCACCCTCCCGCCCGAGAAGACCGGTAGCTGAGAGACCCCGTGTTTCCTCATCAGGTTGATGCACTCTGAAAGCGGCGTGCTCGACAACGCGGAGAGGACTGGGTTCGACATGACATCGGAGGCCTTTCTGCCCTCCGCTCGAATCTGGGACCGCAACGCCTCGGAGATCGCCTTCATGGTCGTAAATGACGGGTCGACCTGCCCGGACTCTAGTTTCGCCACCAGCGACTGGCTGACCCCGGCATTCCTGGCAAGCTGCGCCTGAGTCATACCGAGCTGCACCCGGATCTTCTTCAGCTGTTTCGGGTCTACGAGTGGTACCGACACGGTCGGGCTTCTCGGATATTCGTATATGAATCTTCTGAGGTCGTCATGATGAGCGGCGGTAGAATGGGCGAGCTAGGCGAATCTCGGAATCCCGTAAAGGCCGTCGTACCCTGGCTGGAAGCTGATCCTGCCCTCTCTTACGGCAAGTATCGCATCGGCCACTTTCTCGGATGTGAAGCGGAGCAGTTCTTCCCTTGGGGCCTCCAAGAGGACCCTAAGCTCGTTTTGGAACGCGCCGATCAGGCGGTCCTGCTCTCGGATCACCGGGTTGGAGTAGAGTCTGTTCACCCCCGTCGCGAATGAGATTACCTCGTACAGGGGCAGAAGTGAACGGTACGGAGTTGCGCCTCGCGGTTTGAGCCCCTCGCTTCTGTCCGCCAGCTCCTCCACCCTTTGCAGGACTCCCACGGTCATCCTCCTCCCGCACTTAGGGCACTTGTTGGCGAGAGCCGTCGCTTCCTTGGGCTCCATCGAGACCCCGCACTTCCTGTGACCCGTCAGGTGGTACTTGCCGTAGGCGGGGTCGACCTCAATCGTGAAGAGGAACCTCGAGTCCCTCGCGCGGATCGCGTCGAAGACGTCCCTGTAGCCGACGCGGCCGAGCTCAAATACGTTGGCCTCCCTTCCAAGGCGCCAAGGGTTCGGAGAGTGGGCGTCGGAGTTCGATACGAGCGAGACGCGGTCGAGGGCCGAGAGACGCCAGTTCATCGGAGGGTCGCTCGAGAGACCGGTCTCTATCGCGAAAATCTTGTCGACCTGGTCCTTGTAGCACTCCTCGAGTGAATCGAAGCCCCCCCTGCTTCCAAAGATTCCGAACCACGGGGTCCAGGCGTGGGCTGGAATCACGACGACAGAGCCCGAGATCCCGGTCAGGATCTCCACGAGTTCGGCGGAGTCTATCCCCGAGAGAACGGGTCTTCCGTCTGATGCCATCTCGCCATAGTGCTGCAAGGCATCGCCAATCTGCCCCGCCACCTCCAAGTCTGGGGAGTAGACGAGGTGGTGGACCTTCCTCACCCTTCCAGATTGCTGGTAGACCGTGCTGACTTCACCGGTCAACATCCAGGTCATGCCGGAATAGGAGAAGAGGTTGCTCTCGTCCAACGGCTCGAGCTTTCTCCTTAACTCGGCCAACCAGGCTGGATGGGTGAAGTCGCCCGTCCCGAGGAGTGTCAGTCCCTTGGCCCTGGCCCCTTCGGCCATGTGCTCGAGGTCCATGTCCTTGCTGGTGGCGAGGGCGTATTTCGAGTGGAGCTGCAAATCGGCTATAACCCGCATGGTGCGCAGGGGACCAGTCCTCGGCTAATTAACGGATGCAGGCGTCTCGCGGAAGAGCGGAGCTCAGAAGTTTGGCGGGAGATAGTTGTTCGCGGCCAGCCATTCCTCGTGTGCTTTGATGTAGCGCCAGAGGACATCGGCCCGATCGTCATCGAAGTCCCACGGGGCGACTAGAACGATGTCGTGTTCCCTTATCCATACGCGCCGCTTCATCTTGCCCCTGATCCTGCAGAGCCTTATCTTGCCGTCCGTGCACTTCACCATGACGTGGTCGCCGCTCTGAATCTTGCTCACTCTTCCGAGTAGCTCCCCTTGCTGTGGGAGCACGAGCTCCTTGAGGTTAGATTCGTTTAGGACCTTGCGCTTTCCCAACCTAGTTCTCCTCTGATGTGGTTCTGTTCAAATCGATTAAGTCTCGGGCAGGCAACCGGAATCGGCTTCCGGATTCCTAGATTGAGAAGGCCGCGCGCCTATATAAAATGTATTGCCGGGATGAGGCGTTGGAGAGGATCAGTCGCTCCAGGTACCAGGTCTCCACGGTCGACCTGGCCAAGGAACTGCTCGGATGCAGGCTTGTAAGGGTCTCCCGGGGGAGAAGAATGGCCGGAAAGATCGTGGAAGTCGAGGCGTATCGAGGCTTCGATGATTCGGCGAGCCATGCATTCAAGGGGTTGACCAGAGCCAACGCCGCGATGTTTGGCGAGGCTGGACACGCCTACGTCTATTTCACTTACGGTTTCCACCACTGCCTGAACGTGACCACCGAAGCCGCCGGGGTCCCGGGCGCCATACTGATCCGGGCCCTCGAACCAGTTGAAGGCATCGACCTCATGCGGAAACACCGAAGGAAAGGCGCGCTAGAGCAGCTGGCCAGCGGCCCAGGTAAGCTGACTCAGGCGCTCGACATCGATCGCCGCCTGAACGGGGTTGACCTCGCCAATTCTGGGGAGCTATTCATAGAAGGACGGGGTCGCGAGCGCCAGCAGATAGCAACGAGCTCGAGGATCGGGCTGTCGTCCGGAATGGAGTCTCCTTGGAGGTTCTTCGTGGCGGAAAGTCGGTTCGTTTCGAAGGCCGTCCCCCAACGGTAGTACGGCACAGAATCCATAACTACCGCGGAGAAGCCAGCAGGATTGTGGGGTCGTCGGCTAGACTATCGCTGACTCAGTGGTAGGACCAATCTGGTCTAGGCTTCAATCTCCTGGAAGAGGCCTTGGGCGCTTGAGACCCCCGGTTCAAATCCGGGCGACCCCACCAGACATAACCTTGAGAGGCGGCTTTGCGCCCCCTTTGCGAATTTCTTTTGACATTTGGTCAAGACACCGTTATATACAATTGACAACGATATCTCGCGCTGCGTTGCAAGCCGCTCCTCGAAGAGTCAAGACGATCTACAGCGTCATTGCGTCCCCCCAGAGGCTTGAGATCCTACGGATACTGAACATCAAGGGCCCCCTCACCTATAGCGCCCTGAAGACTCTGGCTGGGTTCAAGTCCAAAAAGGAATCAGGCAAGTTCGCTTATCACCTTAGGAAGCTCGTCAAGCAGTTGCTCATCCAGCTGAACCGCCAAGAGAGGAAGTACACGGTCACGAACCTGGGGAGGCTCGTCCTCAACTTGACCCGCCAGATTGAAGATCAGTCCCTGGTGGAGAGCGGGAAGCTGTACGTCAGGACCTCGCATCAGACCATGGAGGAGTTCAACGCGAACAAGATTCTCCAATCCTTGGTCAAAGAGGCCGGCATGCCCGTCGAACTCGCCCAGAGGATAACAAGTGAGACGGAATCTAGGCTTTACAAGTTTCAGACACAGTATCTCACCGCCCCGCTGATCAGGGAGATAGTCAACGCCCTCCTCGTCGAACACAGCCTAGAGGAGTACCGGCACAAGCTGACCAGGCTGGGCATGCCCATATATGACGTGACCCAGTTGCTCAGCAAAGCCGGCGAGGACGGCGGCAACGTGGAATCGCTCGTGAATCAGACGGGCCACGCGGTCTTCTCCGAGTACCTCCTCCTCGAGCAGCTTCCGCGAGACGTGGCGGATGCCCATCTCTCCGGCGACATCCATATGACCAGCGCGGGTTCGTGGGGACTAACCCCCGACACGGTCTTCGTGGACCTTCTCTCGATCAAGAGCGCGGGTTTCAATCCGAAGGGTCGACTGCTTAACGCTTCCATGATGCCGAGTCCCGAGAACGCTGACAGGGCCCTCAACATCGTCCTGACGATGTCCACGATGCTCAGCAGAGAGGTGTCGGAGGAGATTACTTTCAGGAACTTCCTCCAGTACCTGGCTCCATTCTGCAAGACGAGGGCGAAGCGCGAGCTCGAGGCGACCCTGCTGGGTTTCTTCGAGGCCCTGACGGCTCCGCTCGCATCCTTCGAAAAGCCGACCATCAACATCGAACTGAACCCGTACAAGCTCGATGAGGTCGGACGGGAAGTGATGGACAAGACCCTCGAGGCCGCGCTCGCTGCCTACGCCTCGTTCGTCGCGGAGACCCCGAGGCCCGACGTCAGGCTCCTCCTTGCGAAGCCCAACCGCGTCGATGAGACCAAGACTCTGAAGGATGCGGCTTCGATAATCTTCAATGGGGGAAGGATCGCCTTCTTCTCGTCCGATCAGTACCGGAGCTTCCTCGGAATCAACTCGGGAATCCTCCCCCCGGAGATGCAGGCTGACAACGTAAGCGTGCTCCACAATCTAAGCCTCAACCTCCCCAGGCTAGCCTACGACTCGAACCAGGACGAGACCTACTTCAGGGCAAAGCTGGCGCTGCTGATCGGAGTCGCCTCGGACGCCCTCTCGACACGGAGGAGGATGATAGAGAAGACGCTGAAGCGCGGACTGCTTCCCGCACTGGCGTCAGGAGCAGACGCGGTGACGACGGAGACCATGCCCCTGATCATGAACATGGTGGGGCTTGAGGAGACGCTGACGAGCCTGATCAGAGACCCAGCGGTAGTCTCGAGGTATGAGCTCGTCGACAAGATTGTGCAGACCGCCACGCAAGTCGCCATGGAGAAGTCAAGCAAGAACGACAGATTGGGCGTGGCCATGATTGACTTGGATGGCGCGCTGAGGATGGCAAGCCTTGACGCGGAGAAGTACGGGAAGGCCAACATCATGCCGCAACAGAAGGGGGCTTATTCTCAATCGCCCCGTCTCGTTCTCAGCGACCTCGAGAATCAGGAGAAGATAAACCACATCGCGAGGCTCTCCGATGGACTCCAGGGCGGGCTCTCGGTCACCCTTGACGGTTCCGCCGACGAGGTGAGGGGAGTCTACAACATGTTGCTGAACGCGTCAGCCAAGCTGCCCTTCTTCAAGGTGGACCGCACGATATCCGTCTGCAGGAACTGCGGAGCGAAGCTTCCGCCCAAGGCGACGAGGTGCAAGATCTGCAAGTCGGTCGCGACGATCCAGTACTCGACCGCCGTCTAACGCCGATGATACGGATCCGCTTCCCACCACATGTCAAAAAGAGTAAAGCTCGCCCGTCTCATGTTGTCCGCTCGGAGGCGTCAGAGATTGCTTTTTGTCAACGTGGCATCACCCGCGTCGGAGATATATAGCAGAGACCTATGGGATGCGGCTAGTTTATGACGTCAATAGTTGAACAACCACGAGACTCTCCGAACAGCGGGGAAGTACAAAGCACGGAAGTGAAGCTGCCCCCGGAAACGCTCGCGGCGTACGGAGGGGATGAGCTCCGATCGAGAGTGTTCTATGAGAAGTACGCCCTCCGAGACCCGACCGGGAAGCAGGTCGAACGGAGACCCGACGAGATGTGGCGCCGAGTGGCCACGGAGCTGGCGACGGTCGAGGTTGACGACGAACACAGACGAGAGTGGGCGACCAAGTTCTTCTGGTTGCTGGAAGACTACCGGTTTGTCCCAGGCGGCCGCGTTCTGTTCGGCGCTGGACAGCCCCGCAAGTCAACCCTGCTGAATTGCTACTTCTTCAAGATAAAGGAGGACTCGATAGAGTCCATCTTCGATTTCTGCAAGGAGGCGGCGCGGACCTACACATACGGAGGCGGCGTGGGGACGGACATCTCGGTGCTGAGGCCGAAGGGCTCACCGGTCAACAACGCGGCTATCCACAGCTCGGGATCGGTCTCTTTCATGGAACTCCTCTCCACGACGACCGGGACAATCGGGCAGGCCGGGAGGAGGGGCGCGCTCATGATCACCATCAGGGTTGACCATCCGGACGTCCTGGACTTCATCAACGTGAAGAGGGACCTGAAGAAGGTGAACTACGCCAACGTCTCAGTGAAGATTAGCGACGACTTCATGAAGGCCGTCGAGAGGGACGAAGATTTCCTCCTCCACTTCAAGAACGAGAAGGTGGAAGTCAACAGGACCGTCCGAGCCCGCGAAGTCTGGAAGCAGCTCATCAGAGGCGCGTGGGAGTCGGACGAGCCTGGCGTCCTCTTCTGGGACACAAT
Source organism: uncultured archaeon (assembly GCA_963731775.1). Lineage (GTDB taxonomy): Archaea > Thermoproteota > Nitrososphaeria > Nitrososphaerales > Gagatemarchaeaceae > DATJAJ01. The sequence goes on from CAVSWV010000002.1 coordinate 70,362, forward strand.
CAAGAGAGACTCGACGACGGAGTACAACGGGATGGAGGTCGAAGGGGTCAACCCGTGCAGCGAGCAGACGTTGGAGAGCTATGGCTGCTGCTGCCTCGGCTCGGTCAACCTGAGCTCCTTCGTGAAAGAGCCTTTCTCCGAGAAGGCGAGCATAGACTGGGACTCGCTCGCGAGGGCGTGCCAGTACGGGGTGCGCTTCCTTGATAACGTGCTAGACTACAACGCCGACAGACACCCGCTCCCGCAGCAGAAGAAGGCATCCTTGTGGAGCAGGAGGATAGGAGTCGGGATAACGGGGTTGGGGGACATGCTGATCAAGCTCGGCCTCAAGTACGATGACGACTCTACGATCGGCTTCGTCGACCACCTATTCGAGAGGATCAAGAACCTCATCTACGACTACTCGACCGACCTGGCGAAGGAGAAGGGGAGCTTCCCCGCGTTCGACGCGGACAAGCACCTCGCGCAGCCTTTCATACAGAGGCTGGACCAGAAGGTGAAGGAGAAGATCCGCAGCCAGGGAATCAGAAACGCGGCGGTGACGACGATACCTCCGGTCGGGTCGGGGTCCATCCTGGCCGGGTGCTCTAGCGGAGTCGAGCCGGTCTTTGCCCTCGCCTACACGAGGCGGAGCAAGTCGCTCAGCGAGGGCGAGTTCAAGGTCTTCCACCCGCTCGTGAAACAGTACATGGAGTTGAACAGGGTCTCTAACGAGAGCTCGCTCCCGAGCTACTTCGTAACGTCGCACCAGATCAAGCCCGAGATGCGGGTCAAGATGCAGGCTACGATCCAGAAGCACATCGACACGGCCATCTCGAGCACCGTCAACCTCGCCGAGGAAACCACCCCGGAGGAGGTCGAGAAGATCTACATGCTCGCGTGGAGAAGCGGATGCAAGGGAATGACCGTCTACCGGGAGGGCAGCAGGGAGGGAATCCTCGAGACGGAGAAGGTCTCCAAGAAGGCGGAGGAGCCCCAGGCGCACTTCGAGCGGCCCAGGATGATGGAGGGCAAGACCCTGAAGCTCAGGCTGCCGCAGGGGGGCCTTTACGTCACCTCGAACCTGATAAACGGCGAGCTGAAGGAGGTCTTCGTCACCCTGGGTAAGTCTGGGGGCGACGAGAAGGCCGACGCAGAGGCAATCGGCAGGCTCATCAGCCTCTACCTCCAGCACGGAGGAGACATCAAGAACGCGATTTCCACCCTCAAGGGGATAAAGGGCAAGTACGCTTCCTGGGACGAGGGAACGCAGCTGCTCTCGATCCCTGACGCTGTGGCGAAGGCGCTCGAGATGCAGTTGTCCAATGTCCCGGTCACGATAGGCGCCCCCCGACAGATGGACACTCGGGCTGCCTCGGGCGGGTCTGCTTGCCCAGACTGCCACGAAAGCTCGTTGATCTTCGAGAACGGCTGCTACAAGTGCACAAACTGCGGCTACAGCAAGTGCGAGTAGCGCGGTCCCAGAGCCAAACGGTCGCGACGGGTATAAGAAACAAGCAGGCTGGCGGTTGAGGCATGGGCGACAGCATGCGGAACCCGGTCACCCTCGTGATGCTGATCACCCCCCTCGTAATTGGCCCGATGGTGCTCCTCGGCGTCTACCTCGGGTTCTATCTGGGAGGAGTCCTGGGATATTCGAAGTCCATCCTTGCTATCGTCTTCTCGACGGTCGCGTTCCTTGTCGCGTTGTGGATACTGGTCAAGGTGGTCGTCGTCATCGTCAGGCGAGCGCAGCCTAAGCCTGCAGCTTCTTGAGGGCGTCGGACTTTGCCTTTCTGACCTTCGCCTTTACGTCGGAGACCGACTGCTCTTGGGACTTCTCGAGCTCTTCCTTCGCTGATGCGAACGCCTCGTCCGCCAGGTCCTGGCTCATGCTCTCTTCGCCGCCGCTTTCGCTTCCAAGACCTTCTTAACGTGCTTTAACCTGGCAAACTCCTCCCTCTCGCGTTCCTCCAGTGTCGCTTGTATGAACCGGATGGATGTTTCGTACCGAGGGATGATCATGTATTCGAGCGCGTTGAGCAGCCGCTGGGTCCTCTCGAGCTCCTTGGCCAGCCTGAAGATCGCGTTCTCGAACTCCGCTGCCTTGAAGATCGAGGGGAGCACCTTCCGAATCTGGCGCGAGGCCCTGTCGACAGCTATGTTCGTGTCCGCGAAACCGTAAGTCATGCCCATCTCCTTCTCCGAAAGCTTCAACGAGGGAATGTCGACGTCGACGATCCTCCTCACGCTTACTTCGGCCTCTATCATGGGCGGGGTGTTGGAAGCGATGCCTTCCAGTCTCAGAGGTCCGAGCTTCAGGTAAGCGTCGAACAGAGCGAGGTACGCGTCCGAGAGGGGCCTGGATATCTCGTCTCTCGCCTGGCTCGCCTGCTCGATCATCTCGTCCAGCCGCTTTAGGAGGACGTCCCTCTTGTCATCCAGCACCTTCTGGACCCGCTTGGCGGTCTGGAGCCTCTTCCTGGTTCCTATCAGTTCGATCTTGGTCGGAAGCACGTTCCCGCTGGAGGCTACCGACATCTCTACTCAGCCGACTTGCCCTTCACGTAGTACTGGTTGATGAACTCTTCCTTGATGTTGGTCAGCTCGTTCTCCGGGAGCAGCGAGAGGGTGTCCCAAGCGATCCTGAGGGAGTCTTCGAAGGTCCGGTTCTCGTCGTATCCCTGGTTCAGGTACTTCTGCTCGAAGTCGTCCCCGAACCTGAGGTACTTCAGATCAGAGGAGGTCAGCCCAGTCTTGCCCACGATCTCGGCCAGCGCCCTTAGCTCAATCGCCCGCGAGTAGGCGTTGTAGAGCTGGTTCGCAACCGCCTGGTAGTCAGGCCGGGCGCCGCCTCGTTTTATCACGGTCCCGAGAGCCGGGCCCATCAACCTGCTGAGACTTGATAGGACGTACACGGGCGGATATATCCCCTTCCTGAACAGGTCCCGTCCCAAGAAGATCTGCCCTTCCGTGATGTAGCCCGTCAGGTCCGGAATCGGATGGGTTACGTCGTCACTTGGCATGGTGAGAATCGGCATCTGCGTTATGCTCCCTTTCATCCCCTTGATTCTGCCGGCCCGCTCGTAGAGCGTTGAGAGGTCTGTGTACAGGTAGCCCGGAAAGCCCTTCCTACCTGGCACCTCTTCCCTCGCGGCCGATATCTCCCTCAGCGCTTCCGCATAGTTCGTAATGTCAGTGATTATTACCAAGACGTGCATCCCCAGTTCGAAGGCGAGGTATTCCGCGGCCGTTAGGGCGACACGTGGAGTGATGATCCTCTCGATCGCTGGGTCGTCTGCCAAGTTGAGATACAGGATGCTCCTCCGGATTGCTCCTGACTCTTCGAGGGTCCTCTGGAAGAAGCTTGCCTCGCTGTGGGAGACACCGACGGCAGCGAAGACCACCGCGAACTCTTCTCCCTGCCCTGCCACCGTCGCCTGCCGCGCGATCTGGGCTGCGAGCATGTTGTGTGGCATTCCTGCCCCCGAGAAGATCGGCAGCTTCTGACCCCGAACCAACGTGAGCATTCCGTCGATCACGGACACGCCGGTCTGGATTAGGTCGGTCGGGTATTCCCTCCGCTCGGGGTTGATCGGGGAACCGTTGACGTCGTGGAACGCCTTGGCGACTGGCTCCGGGAGGCCGTCAAGGGGCTTGCCAAGTCCGTCGAAGACTCTGCCGAGCAGCTGGTCCGATACCGCCAATTCCATGGTCCTGCCGAGGAATTTCGCCCGGGTCCCGCTGACGGAGAGTCCGGATGTCCCCTCAAAGACCTGGACGACGGCCTTACCGAACCCGGTCTCGAGGACCCTGGCGAGCCTCCTCTTCCCCTCGTTGTCCTCGATCTCCACCAGCTCGTCGAAGGCGGCCTTGTCCACCCCATCGACGACCAGGAGCGGCCCCTTAATCTCGGCTACTTTGCTGTATTCTAGACCAGAATCCGACTTACCCAAAGGACTTCACCTCTTGAGAGACCTTTGAGAACGACGCGAACTCGGCAAACATCTCGGCGACTATGGCGTCCATCTTGTCCATCTCCTCGTTCTTTACCGCGAACTTGGACCTCAACATCTTCGCCGTCACCTGCATGCTTCGGATGCTGGAGAGAGGAACCCCGTTCCTCAGCGCCTTAAGGGCCTCTTGATGGAACTGCACGAACATCTTCATCATGACAAACTGTTTCTGCGGGCTGCAGTAAGCGTCTGTCGTGTCGTAGGCGTTTTGCTGGAGAAAGCCGATCTGAATCATCCTCGCGACGTCGAGTATCAGTTTCTCCTCGTCCGGGAGAGCTTCTGGGCCGAGCAATCTGACAATCTCCTTCAACGCGTCCTCCCGTTGCAGGATACCATAGGCTTCGTTCCTGACCGACATCCATTCCTTGTCAATCTTCTCCTCCCACCACTTCGAGACGGACTGGGTGTACCCCGAGTAGGAGGTCATCCAGTTGATCGACGGGTAGTGCCTGGAGTAGGCCAGCTTCGCGTCCAGCGACCAGAAGTTCTTGACGAACCTGATCGTCTGTGAGGTCACGGGCTCGGTGAAGTCGCCTCCCGCGGGTGAGACCGCCCCGATCAGTGTGATGGAACCTGTCCTCTCCGGAGAGCCGAGAACGGACATCCTCCCGGCCCTCTCGTAGAACTCTGCGAGCCTCGACGCGAGGTAGGATGGATATCCTTCCTCCGCAGGCATCTCCTCGAGCCTTCCGCTGATCTCCCTGAGCGCCTCGGCCCATCTGCTCGTGGAGTCGGCCACCAAGACCGTGTCGTAGCCCATGTCCCTGTAGTATTCGGCCATGGTCACGCCCGTGTAGATGCTCGCCTCCCGCGCGGCCACGGGCATGTTGCTGACGTTGGCGACCAGAATAGTCCTCTCCATTAGGGGCCTCCCCGACTGCGGGTCGATGAGCTCTGGGAACTCCACCAAGACCTCGGTCATCTCGTTTCCTCGCTCTCCGCAACCGATGTGAAAGACCACCTTCGCGTCAGCCCACTTTGCGACGGAGTGGAGCGTCACCGTCTTGCCAGTCCCGAAAGCTCCTGGTATGGCGCCCGTCCCTCCCTTTGCCATTGGGAAGACAGAATCTAGGACCCTCTGACCGGTCATCAGCGGGATCTCGGGGTCAAGCCTCTCCTTCACCGGCCTGGGAGTCCGCACCGGCCACTTGTGATACAGCTTGAGCTCGTGCTTCTTCCCGTCCTTGTCCTCGACGACCGAGACCGTGTCGTTCAGAGTGTAATCTCCGTTCCCAACTACATCTTTCACGGTAGACTTGGCGAGGGTCGGGGGCGCGAGAATCCTGTGCTCGACCAGGGGCGTCTCCTGCACGATGCCGATTACTGTCCCCCCCTCAACTTCGTCTCCGTTCTTGATGAGCGGGACGAATTCCCACTTCTTGTCAAACGGAATGGAATCCGCGGTCACGCCTCGGGTGATGAAGGAGCCGGCCTTCTTCGCAATGACGTCCAGCGGCCTCTGGAGACCGTCATATATCGTCCCGATCATGCCCGGACCGAGCGTAGTGGATAGCGGCTGCCCCGTCCCGATGACGGGCTCTCCGGGTCTCAACCCTGATGTCGATTCGTAGACCTGGACGAACGCGATGTCTCCAGTCAGCTTGATGGCTTCCCCTACGAGTTTCTCCTCGCCTACCTGGACCACTTCGTACATCTTGGCCGAGGACATCCCGCTCGCTTTTACCGCAGGACCAGAGATCCATTCGATCTTACCCTTGACTGGCAAGGCGCTCGGTTTGACGTCCTGAATCTCGGGCTTATAATTGTTCGGAAGACCTTTTCAGTTTTGGGCGCCGCTCAATAGGTCGGCCACCTCTTTGCGAAGGACCGGCCGCATCCTTTCGAGCCGCGCCTCGAACGTGTTGTCGAACCTTACAGTCCCGTCCTTGGTCGTCAGCATTACCCCGCCGATGCATTGGATGTTCTTCTCGGCCATCGAGAGTTTCATCGAAGTTCTGTTGAGCTTCCTCACCACCGAAGCGACCAGCTTCCCGTCCTTGGAGTTGCACCACACTTGGGCCGCGGGGCCGATCACTTCCGTGCTCTCCCTGATCAGCCGGGTGATTGAATCCTCGTATTGCGAGGGCGATACTTGGGCCAAACGCTTAGTTCCCTGAGCAAAGGACTCGTTGATTGCATCCTCCAGGATCCTGAGCCGGATGTCTCTTGATTGGAGCTCCGCGGCTCCCACGACCTGTCGCTTGAGAGACTCGGCCTGTTTGCCGCCTGTCTCAAGTATCTTGGCTACGGCTTCGGCCGTTTCGCGCCTTGCCGCCTCTATCACCGCCGTCGATTGGGCCATTCCTTCGTCAAGCTCGGCCACAACCTCCGATTCGAATTCGGCGGACACCTTCTCTAGCGTGTTCTTCGAGGCTTCGCTCATTTGTATTCAGACTCCAAGTATCGACCGCAACATGGCCCTGTACTCGACCCGTTCGGCCTTGCTCCCGGGACCCGGAACCTCGTAAATCAATGGGACGGGCCGGTTCGACCGGAGAGCGGTGAGTTGGTCCCTGATCGGTTTCGCCGTGTCGTCGCTTACCATGATCAGACCGACGCTCGGGTCCTTCAAGAGTTTCTCAATCTTCTGCAGGGCCTCGGAAGCGTTGGATACGTACTCGCCTGAGACGCCTCCCAAGACGAATCCGGTCACGAAAGCCTTTCCTCCTATCGCCACCACCTTCATGATTTGGCACCCAGCAACCGCTTCGTGACGAGCCCCGCGGCCTCTTCCTTCTTGCTTGAGATAGACTCCTCAAACTTCTTCAGAGATTCCGCCCCAGTCTTCCTTATCTCGGAAGCCTGGATCTCCGCTTCTTCCCTGGCTGCGGCAACCCTCTGGTCGGCTATCCCCTGCGCCTTTGAGATTGCCTCGCTCTTAGCCCGAGCGGCCCAATCGGAGGCGTTTCTGGTAGTAGCCTTCCTGGCGTCGATCGCTTCAGACCTTATCCTGTCAAGCTCGGCCTCGAACTCCGTCAGGGCCTTGACCGTAGCCTCAACAAGCTCTGCCATTGCGGACGAGCTTGACTTCGAAGTTTTTGCGTAATTAAACGTTCGTTAGCCATCTTGGCTCAATCTGTCGTATGGCCACCCCATGCGACGTCAATAGGAAGTCTTAGATTCAGTTCGAGAGAGCTATTTGGATAGGGAGACTACACTGGCCTGGGCGGACAAGGAAACAAATCGATCAATCTTCCTGAGACTCTTGGCCCCTCGGGCAGGCGAGAGAATAGTAGACGTGGGTGCGGGAAACGGGAAGATCGCGGCGCTCGTTGCATCCAAAGGGTGTGAGGTCCACGCCATCGAGCCAAACCAGAAGCGGCTCGATCAACTCCGACGGGAGTTGCCCGCCGTGGAGAGTAAACTCGCAAGCTCGGAGAAAATCCCATATCCCGACGGGTACTTCGACAAGGTCTATTCCACGCTCGCGCTGCACCACTTCTCCGACAGGTCGCAATCGGTCAGAGAGTTCGCGAGAATCTTGAAGCCCCAGGGCCTCTTGCTGATCGCGGAAATCCGGCCTTCGTCGGCCCGTGGTAGGCTCCTCAGGTTCCTGGAGAACGGGATCCTCCGCGCCGACCTCAAGTTCTTGGAAATGGGGACGCTCGGGGAGCTGGTCGCGGAGGGAGGTCTCTTCGAGGAGACGGATCGTCAGATCGGTTCGTCCATCTACTTCGTCTCGTGCGTCAGAGCGGCGGCTCCGTGATGGCCAAGTGCTACTGCGGCTCCATCTTCGAAACCGAGGGCGAACTGAAATCCCACGTAATCAATGTCCACGGAGCCAGGGACGGAGACTGGAAATCGTGGAAGAGCGGCTGATCGGGAAGCCAGCGACATTCTGGGGTCCCGACGGTTCGCGCGCGAACCAGGTGCGGGCAGAATCCGAGGTTGGAGAGAAGTGCGACCCCTACGCAGCCAGCCTCTTCTTCAGCGAATCGACCTTGTCGGTCCTCTCCCACGTGAAGTCGGGGTCGTCCCGCCCGAAATGCCCGTAGCAGGCGGTCTTCTTGTAGATGGGTCTGAGGAGGTCTAGGTTCTTGATTATCATGCCAGGGCGGAGGTCGAAGACCTCCTTGGCGGCGTCGGTGAGTTTCTCGTCGGGCACCTTCCCCGACCCATTCGTGTTTATCATGAAGGAGATGGGTTTCGCAACGCCTATCGCGTAGGCCACCTGTACGTGGCATTCGTCGGCCAAACCGGCGGCCACCACGTTCTTCGCGACGTACCTCGCCATGTAGCTGCCCGAGCGGTCAACCTTGGAGGGGTCCTTCCCAGAGAAGCACCCACCGCCGTGAGAACCGAATCCACCGTAAGTGTCCACGATTATCTTCCTTCCAGTCAATCCGGTATCCGCCAGCGTTCCTCCAATCACGAACCTCCCGGTGGAGTTGACGTACATTCTGGTGTCCCCGTCGAGCATCGCGGGAGGAACGACCTGTTTGACCACGTTCTGGATGACGTCCTGTCTCACTTTCTCGATCCCCACCTTCTCCGTGTGCTGCGCGGCAACGACCACGCTAGCGACCCTGATGGGCTTGCCATCCTCGTATTCTAGAGTGACCTGAGACTTTCCGTCAGGCCTTAGGTAGGACATCGAGCCTGACCTTCTGACCTCGGCGAGTCTCCTGACAATCTTGTGCGCGAGCGTGATGGGGAGGGGCATCAGTTCTGGGGTCTCTCTGACGGCGTATCCAAACATCATCCCCTGATCCCCCGCGCCCATCTCCTCGGGAACCCCCCTGACGCCCATCGCGATGTCGGGAGACTGTTCCTCGATCGAGACCAGTACCCCACAGGTCTCCCAGTCGAGCCCGTCCTTCGCGTTGTCGAACCCGATGTCCTTCAGGACCTTCCTCACGATCTGTCTCATGTTGACGTAGGCGGTGGTCGTGATCTGACCTGTCAGGACAACCATCCCCTGCATAACGACAGACTCGCAGTCGACCCTGGCGGCCTTATCCCGAGAGATTATCTCGTCCAGAACTGAGTCGGAGAGCTGGTCGGCCACCTTGTCTGGATGACCCTCGGCCACGCTCTCAGAGGAGAAGAGATACTTCATGTCCCTAGCTCCGGGAACAAGACAGAGTAATAATTCTTCGTCATGGGGTTGTCCCTCAATCTGGCCCCGGGCTCACGAGGTCAGCTTCAGGATGGCCCTGGCGACCTCACCATCCGACTCCTCGAGCGCGGCTATCGCCTTCTCCCTGTTAACGCTAGCCTGCTGCTGCACCAGAAGGACGTCTTCTTCGTTGTAGGTCTTCTGTTCCCTCTGGACCTCCTCCACCTCGCCGGTGACCTGGAAGATCCTGTTGCCCTGGAAGTTCACTTCCGTCACCGACGCTCCCGTCAAGTGTAGCTCCTTGTCCTTGGTGCGGATTATGACTTCCTCCACGTCGGCCACCTCCTTCTGGTTTATCCCCATCCTCTCCATCGCCCTCCTCGCCTGTCTGTTGTCCATCTTCATGATCGCGAACCCTCTCTCACCTTAACGGCCACCCCGCTCTTAAATTCTGCCATGTACCTGCCGTTCATGAGCGCCATCCCCACCGCGATTATGTGCCCCGACGAGTCGGTCACGGCGACCTCTCCATTCGGATACACGTTTCGGCCGGCGAAGGTCACGAACTTGCAGAAGACAGACTTGCCGTTCCTGACAAAGTCTGCCGCATCGTCGGTGACCCGCACGTAGTTTTCTCCAAATCGACGGCTCTTGGAGAGGAGGGAAGCCCCGTAGACCGAGAGTGCCATGGCGCCGCTGGGTTTTACGGTCGCGAAGAGCTTCCCGTCGTGGTAGACCATCTTCACCCTCCCCGACTTCCTTGAGTAGGCGAGCTTGATGCCAGTTCTCGGAAGCGATGCGCTCACCCCCTTCCCGAAGAGATAGTCTACCATGATCGAGAGCCTTCGCCGCTCGTCGGTTAACAGCAAAACAGGCGACCCGAGCACACGACAGATAAGAAGTTGACGGGGTCGAAGCGACGCCTGGGGGGTTGCTACAGGGTTTTGCTGGGAGAAAGGCCTTGGTTTGAAGCTTCAAATAAAACGCAACACGGGAGAACAGGATTGCACTCTTCTCGCGGATCCCAGTCTCTTCGGACTGTTGGTGTGACCGACGGGCGGGTAGTCTGACTCTTGCAGACTGAGAGAAGTATAAGGGTTCTCAGGGTGGGACAGAGGTTTGTCCGCGACGATAGGACTCTGACTCACCTTTGCCTCGTCTCAAGAGCCCTGGGGGCGGAAGCCATCTACCTCTCCGACGTGGAAAAGGACGTGGTGGGGACCGTGAGGAAGGTCAACGAAGACTGGGGTGGTTCGTTCGAGGTCATACTAGACGTCCCTTGGAGGAAGGTGATGGAGGGCGCCAGGTCGGACGGGAGGAAGATAGTCCACCTCACGATGTACGGCCTTCCTCTTCAAGACAGGCTTGAAGAGTTGAGGGCGTCTCCGAAGCTCTTGATCGTGGTTGGAGGCCCGAAGGTCCCCGGAAGGGTCTACCACAACGCCGACTACAACGTTGCGGTGACTTCCCAGCCGCACTCGGAGATAGCCGCACTGGCAATAACCCTCCACGACATCCAAGGCGGGGAAGAACTTAAGAGGAGCTTCGAGAAAAGTAGAATGCGAATAGTGCCTACTGCGAAGGGCAAGCACGTCGTGAGAAATTGAAAATCGAATACGAGGATACTTTTGTCAAGGTTGCCGGCCTCATTGGAGGCCCCGACTACGTCAGGGTAGCGAGAGCCCTGCTGAACAACGAGAACGCTACTGATGAAGAGATAGCGTCTGCGACGGGATTGAAGATCAAGACGGTCAGGAAGTCGCTCTATGACCTGTTCGGGAGGAGCCTGATCACTGGCGTCAGGGTCCGCGACCCGAAGAGAGGATGGTTTGTCTACAGGTGGAAGGCCCAGAGGGACCAGACGGACGGGTTCATACAGACCCAGAGGAAGAAGGTCCTCAACAGGCTCAAGCAGAGGCTTGAGTTCGAGGAGACCCACGAGTTCTACCACTGCGGGACGCCTACCTGTCAGACGAGGACGTTCGAGGACGCGATGGAGAACTTCTTCAAGTGCCCAACCTGCTCGAAGGCCCTGAACCGGCTCGACAACACTGAACTCAAGGACGCCCTTCGCTGGAAGATTAGGCAGCTGGAAGAGGAACTGCTCAAGTGATTCCCGACGAGGGCGGCGCGCTGGCCCTTCTTGGGAAATACCGCTGCGCAAAGGGGATAGTGGACCATTGCCTGACGGTCGCGTCGGTTTCGAAGATCCTGGCGGACGGGATGGTCCTGCGTGGGAAGGGCGTCGACATGTTGGCGTTGCTTGCGGCGGCGCGGCTCCACGACATCGGGAGGAGCAGGGTCCAGACCGTCATGCACGGTCTTGAGGGCGCACGGATTCTCCAACAGGAGGGAGTGGACGAGGAAGTCGTCGAGATAGTGCGAAGGCACGTCGGCGCAGGCATATCCGCCGACGAGGCGCGCAAGCTGGGACTTCCCGACCTTGACTACATCCCGCGCACCCTCGAACAGAGGACGGTCTGTTTCGCGGATAAGATGGTGGACTCGATCACGGTCAGACCGTTCGAGCTGGAGGTGCAGCGGTTCGTCAGGAAGGGTCACGACGTTCCGAGACTCCTGGCCCTTAAGGAGACCATCCGGGCAGACCTCGGCACCGACCCGGAGACTCTGATCTTCGATAAGATTAAAGAATCTGCATAGGCGGCCGAGGTTCGATGGCCTCCTGCATATGCAAGGTCTGCAGGCACAACACGTTGGAAGGCTGCGTGAAGTGCTCCTGTTGCAGCTATCACAGGTGCGCCTGCATGCAGAAGCCGATCCTCGCCTGAGTTCGCCATCCCAACTCGGGGTAAGACTTAATACGGTTCCGCAGGCCCGCAGGTTTGGCGAGGAACCGAAGTAGCGAAGCGATGAGCTCTACAAAGGTGGGGAAGCCAGGTTTATCCCGGCGGGCTCATAAGTCCCTTCTGAGAAACCCGCAGATCGGTGGTTCGAATCCACCCCTCGCTACCTATTTACAGCGGCCGCGCTAGCTCCTGATGCCATGACAAAGGACTCGACGTCGTCGGTCCACGAAGGGGAATCCCCCGAAGAAGAGAGAGGGTCCGTCTCTGTCCCGATCTACCAGACGGCGACGTTCGGGTTCCCGAGGGCGGAAGATGTCTCGAAGGCGGTCCACGGGGAGAACGGCATGTACGTCTACTCCCGCTGGGACAACCCCACCGTCTCGCGGCTAGAACGGAAACTGGCGTACTTCGAGAGGGCGGACGACGCCGCATTCTTCGCTTCCGGAATGGCGGCAATCTCGACTTCCATCCTTTCCTTTGTGCGTGAGGGGGACCACCTCGTCGCAATCAGGGACCTCTATGGAGAGGCGTACAGGCTGATCACCGAGGTCCTGCCCAAGTTCGGCGTCGAGACATCGCTGGTCGAGACCACGGACTTGGGCGAGATGAAACGGTCGGTTACTCGGAAGACCAAGGTCGTCTACATCGAGAGTCCGACGAATCCGACGTTGAAGATCGTCGACATCGCCGCCGCCGCTAAGATCGCCCACAGCGTGGGCGCGCTCCTGCTAATCGACAACACGTTCGCGTCGCCGATCAACCAAAGGCCGATAGAACTCGGAGCCGACCTCGTTCTCCATAGTGCGACCAAATACATCAACGGTCATGCAGATGTGGTCACAGGCGCCGCCGCGGGGAGTACTGAGCGGGTGGCGATGGTGAAGACGATGCGGAGGACATTGGGCGGTACGCTTGACCCGCATGCTGCCTGGCTTACGCTCAGAGGGATGAAGACGATGGCCATCAGGGTGAGGGCGCAGAATGAGAATGCCCAGGCACTCGCGGATTTCCTCCAGCAGCACCAGAAGGTGAAGAAGGTCAACTATCCGGGACTGCAGGTCCACCCGCAGCACGCACTCGCGAAGAAGCAGATGCGCGGGTTTGGCGGGGTCCTGAGCTTCGAACTGGACGGCGACTTGGAAGACGCTATGAGCTTCGTCGAACGGGTGAAGATCCCTATCCTCGCCGCAAGCCTCGGGGGAGTCGAGACCCTGATATCTCAGCCCGCCGTACTGAGTCACCACCAAGTCTCGCCCGCCGACAAGAAGAAGACCGGACTGTCCGACACCCTAATCCGCGTCGCTGTCGGTATCGAGGATATCGAGGACATTACTGCGGACTTCGGGCGAGCTCTCGCATCGGTGTAGAGAAGCTCTCCAGCCAACCCTCGATCTCCTGACGCACAGGATCGACGTTCTCCATCCCGTACCTGATCAGCGGCTTGGAGAGATGTCTGTTTGCCCTCGCAGAGGCGGCGTAGGTCCCCCGGATGATGGTCCTCCTCGGTGTCACGTTGACCCTCGCGCCTTCGGGAAGGCGAGTTCCGCAGTGCCTGCACTCAGAGCCCTTGCCAGAGCCCTCGGACTTCATGCGGCGGCCGCACTCCTCGCAGTTGGGGTTGCTCGTCCTCGTCTCGCGCCCGAACGAGAGGAGTTGGAACTTCTCCACGTTCAAGACGCTCTCCTCAGTCCGGCTGGGTCTGCGCACTCCGCCGTAGAACCTGACCGTATCCCCCGTGCGCAGATGGAGAGCCGCCCGTCGGAGGTCGCCCGTGGGCTCATAGAAGGCGCAACGCCTGATTCTCCCGCGGGAAAGAATCGAGGTGTATAGGTGACCCCCGCCGCGAACCTCCGTCGATCTGACCACGCCCTCGACCCATCCGGAGGAGTAGACCTTCCAGGATGACTCGTTTCGTGCGTGGGCGTCGGTGTACTGGTTTGAGATGTAGACCATCTGGCCGTCGAGCCGCTCGTCGAACTCGAGGAGCCTCGCGGCGGCCACCACCGCCTGGGGGGTCGCACCTCGTATCCCGAAGAAGACAGGGTCAGGACCCGCTGGCGTAATCAGGACCTTTTTCTTCTGGTAGTCGTAGTTGTTGAAGGTGAACGGGAACGTCCTCCTATCCATTTCCTTCACCGAGGTCGCGTCGATAATCCGCTCGCTCCCCCAGAACTCCTTGAGCCGGTAAGAGATCAATTCGTACGTGTGGTCGCGGCCCTCCTCGAAACCGAGAGAGGATGCCGCGCCGATTAAGCCCATCCCATTCCCGAGGGTGAAGGTCCTTACCCCCTCGGCCTTCAGGAGGTTCTCAACCGAGTGCCTGTTGACCATCCCCGAGACCGCCCGGTCGTATAACTGCCTGAATGGGACCAACGACCTTGGCTCTTCGGCGAAGACCATTCCCGAGTTTGCCCCGTGGTCGAGGTCGGAGAGGCGCTTCACGATGACGGTCGCTCGCTCAAAGGCCTCTTCTGGCCCTTCCGTCTCCAGGCGGAGGCAGACTGCGGCGTTTCCCCTCGTCTTGAAAGGGACGTTCGGGTTTAGCCTCACCAACCTTGGATATGGGAGAACCCTCGCCACGGGCGGCAGCTCAACCGCCATCCGGTAAGCGAGATAGGTTGTGCAAAACCCAGAAGACGAATCCGTATCGTCGATGCCAACTAGGCACTTCATGAAATCAAGTCTGCGTTGCGGATTATTTTAACCTAGGAAATCGGCTCGTTGGCTTGGCTAACCCTCGACCACAATCATGGTCAGGGTGCTCCTCACTCGGTCGAGCCTCCTGATCTTCCACGTGATGGTCTCCTTCACCTTCTCCATAGTCTCGCCCTCAATCTTGGCAACGATGTCGTAGACTCCGTAGACGACGTAAACCTCTTTGACGTTCTCGGTTCCCTTGAGATCCTTGACCAACTCTTCTTCCGCACCTAGATCCGCGTTAATCAGGACGAACGCCATTGGCAACTTTTGTCGCATAAAGGTAGTTACATAGCAATAAAAAGGTTGTGAGCCTCGACCGTGGACTAACGAGCCCTTAATATGGAGGACGCGTCGCGGCGGCTCTTCTGATACTCTTGCTAAACATCTATGCGCTTGAGCTCTGCCAGGATGACCCCTTGAAATGCACCGCGAGGAAGATGATCCACATGGACCTCGCGAAGGGCGTCGGAAGGAAGTTCCACGCGTCAGACAGCACGCTGGTCCTCAATCCCTACGCTCACCGGGTGCTCTCTCCGGACGACGCGAACGCCAAAGGCCTCCTAGTCGTCGACGCGTCCTGGAACCAGGCCAAGGAGATCTTCTTCAAGAAGATGGGGGGAAAGCACAGGCGGCTCCCGCTCCTCCTCGCGGGGAACCCGATCAATTATTCAAAACCCGATGTCCTCAGCTCAGTCGAGGCCGTTGCGGCATCCCTGTACATTCTGGGGATGGTCGACGAGGCGAAGAGGTACCTCTCGATATACAAATGGGGACCGACCTTCGAGACGCTCAACGCCGAACCGCTCGAAGCCTACAGGAAGGCGAAGGATGAGTCCAAGGTGCTCACAAGAGAGAGGCAGTACTTCCCTCACTTCTTCGAGCAAGAGAACCAGAACAGTTAATTCGGCGGCGAGCCCGCCGTAGTGCAGGCGCGAGTCGGTGGACGGGCCACGGGGACCTCCTGGGGAAGTTCCTCCCTCAAAGCAGGACGCACGGCGCCGAGAGGCGCAGCCGGAGACGGTTGGCTCCAGAACAGAAACGAGACCCGACCCATCAAACGCGGTGACGGGGCGA
Organism: uncultured archaeon; assembly: GCA_963731775.1. GTDB lineage: Archaea > Thermoproteota > Nitrososphaeria > Nitrososphaerales > Gagatemarchaeaceae > DATJAJ01. The sequence goes on from CAVSWV010000002.1 coordinate 85,997, forward strand.
CCCCGAGATCGATGGGATGCGGGATGAAACGGCTGACCCGTGCGGAGCAAGGCCGAACGTGGTCAATGAAACGCCTGCAGGAGACCAGGGTAGGCCGCTGAGCTGAATCCCGCCTAAAACAGAAGGAGGACTACGGCCGACACACGTCTACGATTCCCTGGCGGAGGGGTCGAACCCCTCCCCGGGGACCGACCCTTTCTTGGACCTCCCTTGTTGAGCGGCGCCCGCGGACTTCCTGGCCGGCTTCACAGCGTGTTTCAGATGGTTCCATCCGTACCCGATGGCCCCTATCTCCACGGCCGCGGTCGCGACGGAGATGAAGGTGAACGACCCGGCCAGAGCGAAGATCACCAGGTACGCCCCCAAGACTGCCCCTCCAACGATTCCGTCTACTACGGCCAAGATTGCGCCGGCCCGGCTTCGTCGCCAGAGGTAGTAACCCGCAACTAGGTTAAGGATGCCTAGTATCGAAAGGACGAAACCAACCACGATGGTTTGGATCGGAGGGAATTGCAAGACCGCCTCGAAATAATTCAGGAATGGCCCCACCGTCGAAGTCAGAATCGAAGGCTGATTGGGGGTGTTGAACATCCCCAAGATCATCAACAGGAAGCCTACCACTATCTCTGCTAGGCCGTGGGTGATAGCTAGGATTGAACCAACCGAAAGCGCCCACCCACGACGATGCAATCCTATGACTCTCTCCTCCACTTCGACCCTTTTTTCGGCGTGGTCCTTGCAGTAGCGGTGACCCTCCATTATCACTTGGCAAGACCTGCAGACTCCCCGCCCGCAGACCGAGCACACCCCCACGGCTTCGACGTGGGGATGATTGTAGCAGTTCAAGGGCGATATGGCGATTGTGCATCGAAGACTAATAACTTTCGCGTGGATCTCCGTTCGATTCGAGGCGTGGGACTAGGACGCCGAGACCTTCGACGTCCCGTTCGCCTTTGTCACTCTTAGGATGTGATCGGCCATCGACTCGAGCTCCTTCTCGTGGGACACGAGGATCACCTGCTTCGAGTTCAGCTCGCCCAACAGATCCCTCATCCTGTATACCTGCTCCTTGCTGAAACCGTCGGTCGGCTCGTCCAGGATGACCAGCTCCGTGTCCGAGGAGACGCTCTCTCGGACTACCGAGTTCAGGGCGAACCTGTACGCCATTGCCATGCTCGTCCGCTCCCCGCCGCTTAGCGCGTCGAAGTCCTGGGCGAAACCCTGCCGCTCGAAGACAGGGGAGAAGTCTTCCTTGACCCTCACGACCATCTCGGCGTCGTCGACGAGGCTGGTGAAGAACCGCTGGAAATGGTTGTTGAACCTGGCGTTCGCGAGCGAGAGGGTCTGCTCCTCGATCTGTTCGACCGTGGGGCCGAAGAAGTCCGTCAGCCACCTATGGTAGGCCGTAAGGCGCCGCGCTTCCGACCTTGTCTTCTCCTTCTGCTCGACCTCCTTCGAAAGGCGCGCTCGTTCTCGCTCGGCGCCCTCCCTTCTTGTCTGCGACTTCACGAGGTCATCGCTCGCACTCCTCGCCCTGCTTCGAGCGTCCGACAGGCTTGACTCCAAGGCACCGATGGTCTCCGAGACCTCCTTCAGCTTCTTGGCCTCGGCCTGTGCGACTGCCATCTCGGCCCTCTCTTCCGCGAGCTCGGCCCTGACTTCGGCGTCGCGGGAGCGGATCTTCGATAACTCGCTTCGAAGTCTGGCCGCCTCCTTCACAAGCGAGGCATTACCCTCAAGGTCGCGCTCGTAGCGCCGAGCATCCTCCTCCGCGGCTGAAAGCACTGCAATTCGCCCCTCGGTAGCTTCGGTCTCCGCCTTTGCCTTCGCGTACTCTAGGTCGGCATGCTCTGACCTTTCGAAGTCGCGCGGTATCTTCTGTCCGCAGACCGGGCATGTTCCCCCAGGAGTGAGTTTCAGGTCACGATCCAGCTCCGCCATGAGACCTCCCATCTTCGACTGCGCGTGCCCGAGTCGCTTCCTCTCACTTGACAGTTCCGTCGCCAGTGCTCTTGAACTCCTTTCCGGCGCCGTCCTTTCCCCGAAGCCTTTGATGGAGGGCACGAGCTCCTTCTTCAGGCGGTCCTCCCACTCCTCAATGCTATCCTCGCCTCTTCTCAGCTCGAGTTCTAAGGACCTAATGCTCTTCTCCAGAACAGGTACCTTCTCGAGAGCGGCCTTGACGTCTGCTTTCTTGTCCCTGAGCGTCTTCCACTCGGCTTCCAACCTGTCCACCTCGCTGGTCGCTTTCGAGTCTTCCGCGACGAGTAAGGGAATGCTCGAGTCGAGCCGGGCAATCTCCTTCGACTTCTCCTCGAGCTCGCCCTTCTTCTCTTCAAGGTCCTCGGTCGCCTTGAGGAGCCCGTTGGCCGTCTCCTTGATCCTCTTTGCGACGACGCCCGCGTTGTCTGCGGCCACCTGATAGCTCTGGGCGCCGAGGACGCGGCGTATCACTTGGAGTCGGTCGTCGATGCTATCCGTTAGTATCTCCTTCATCTGCTCCTGTGGCGTGAAGATGGCGTATCGGTACACGAGGCTTTCTGCCTTCGGATGCGTCGGCTCGTTGAACCTGAGGACGGCCACGATTCGTTCCTTGAGGTCACTAGGAGAGAGCCTCTCTTTGCCCCCTTCGGACGAAACATAGCAATCTCCCTGGACGACATCCGATCCCCGCCGCTTCAGGCTCCGCAGGACCTCGTACTCCTTCCCGTCCGCCGCGAAGGTCAGCCTCACGTGTCCCTCATTCTTTCCTTCGCTCAGGAGGTGCGTCCCCTTGAGGTCGCTGAATCCGAAGAGCGCGAACTCGATGGCGTACAGAAGTGTGGACTTGCCGGATCCCACGTCCCCTTCGAAGAGGACCACGCCCTCGGGGACGTCTACGGTCACCTCGTCACCGTCGTTGTAGCTCCTGATGTTCTTGACAGAGATCTGTTTGATTAGCATCACGATTCCCCCTCTAGCCCCAGGACTTTCAGCCCGGCCCCCTCGATTCTGATCTCGTACTCGCTCCTGTTCTCGTTCTCCTTCTTCTCCTCCTTCAGGCTCCGGAGGAGGTTCAGGGATAGGGTTACGCCCGGTTCGCCGCGCAGAGCCCCCTCCTCAGTCTTGACGCGCGTTATGTTCGCCTCGAAGAGCTCCCTCTCCGTGACTTGGGCCGGCTTGGGCGGTCCTCCCCTGTTGACGAGCTCCCTCGATGTCAGGTGGCTGTAATTGGCCAGCACCGTCAGAGGGCCAGAGGCTAGGAGCCGCTTCTTCATTCCGGCGAAGTCTATGTCGGAGGTCCTGCCGACGGAGAGTTGGCCTTCAACGGTCAATAGGACGACCTTCCCCTCGACCTTGGAGCTCGCCGCGAGCGCCATCAACCCTTTCGAGGTCTCGTCACCGCTCTTTCCCTCCGCGGAGTAGTGGAGCTCGACTATCTCGCAGACTTTCACCGGGACGAATTTGATCTCTTTGACGTCTTCTTCGTCGAAGTCTACTATGTAGAACCCGCGCTCCTCTCCGTGGGCGAGTACCGATAACTCCGAGTACTCCGTGGCGAAGAGAGGACCCGGAAACGCGATGTTCTTCCTACCAGGCAGCGAGGCCAGCCTGCGACTGTGGACGTGCCCGCCCGCGTAGTAGCTGAAGCCCTCTGGAAGGGAGGAGGCGGGCATCGCCTCCATCTTCTCCAGGCCCTTCGGCTTGAGCTCCTCGATCGCTCCGTGGAAGACGAAGACCCTGAAGCCTCTCTCCGCCTCCAGCGTCCTCCTCTCCAGCGCGTCGTAGTCCTCCCTGTCGAGGGAGAGCTTCTTCCCAGAGATGCCGCAGATCTTTGCTCCCGAAGGATCGTCCACGAAGTCGAGCCGGAGTGTCCCCTCGCCCTGGCGGGCCTGCTCGGCTTTGATGAACAGCCCGGCGCTCTCGAGTACGTCCACGATGGATGCAAAGTTCGGGCTGAAGTCGTGGCTGCCGTACACCACGTAGAACCTGATTCCCTTGTCCCCCGCCTCCCTCATCTTCTTCGTGGCCGTACGCACTGAGGCAAGGTCTGGGATGTTCGAGTCGAAGATGTCTCCAGAGATTATCACGAAGTCCACTCGTTCTTCGATGCACCGGTCGATGGCGGCTTCGAATGCGTCGAGCAGCAACCGCTTCAGCTCGGGCTGCCTGAAAGCGCCGATGTGAATGTCGGACATGTGGGCGAACCTTGGCATCGACTGGACGTCAACCTCCCAGCGTATTTATCGATAGACGCCGGTCGACTGGCATCGGAATGGAGTTTAAGAAGGCCGAGACGCAAATCTAACCTGAAGTGCCCAGAAGGATCACATGGCTCTCCAACGTGATTCCGTCGAGCGTGACCGGGTTTGAAGAGCAGGTCGGAAGGTCGATCGAGCTCGTCGAGAGCCCCCCTGCCTGGATGTGCTTACAGTGTCGGGGCGCAAAGTTGCTCTGCAGCCAGCCGAGGTGCCCGATCATCGTGAAGGCACAGTCCATGGTCAGGAGTTTCGGGGCGTTCTCGACGCCGAATATCGAGGGGTCGTCGCCTCCGGGGGTCTTCGTCGGAAGACTCGGATATCCGAAGGTCTCCATCGGACCCATGGTCCCGGCACAGTTCGGAGATACCTCGATCCTCGATACGCCGGAGGAATGGTTGGGAAGGCCCATCGACCAGATCGTGGATTATCGGTACTCGTTGGTCAGAGGCAACTCGCGGGCCAACGTAGTGGACGCCAAGGAACCGAACAGATTCCTCTCCACGCTTCAAGAACTCGCGATGTCGAGCAAGCCCGTCGACGCGGAACTCAGGCTGAGCAAGGCGCCCCGGAAGGTCCTCACGCTCAGCGAGGACACGCAGCCCTATGGCCCCTCGGCCCCGCTCGAGAGGTTTAAGCTCGGAAACACCTCCGTGGACAGGAGGATCGAGACGAGCTTCTACGACCGTGACCTCAAGGCGGTCGACGCAGTGACGGAGCTCTACAGAAAGGGCGTGCTGGTCACGCGAATCCAGAAGGCCTTCAGTCTGGGGATGTTCGGCGAAGGGGCCAGACGCCGAATCGTGCCGACGAGGTGGAGCATCACTGCTGTCGACAGTGCCATCAGCCTGCGGCTCGTAAAGAAGATCAAGGGATATCCAACGATTGACGAGTATAGGGTCTACGGCTTCAGCGTCTATGACAATCAGTACGTTTCGATTCTCCTTCCCGAGCCATGGAGGTTCGAGTGGATTGAGGCGTGGTTCCCGAATACCACGTGGAATCAGAGCCAAAACACGCCTTACATGATAGGGGACTATGAGGAGTTCTTCGGGAGGAAGACCTACGCCAAGGTCGGCGGCTGCTACTACTCGACGAGGTTGGCCGTCGGGGAGGCCTTGGAGGCGGAGGGCAGGCAGGCCGCGGCCATAGTGCTTAGGGAGACTTATCCAGGATACCTGATGCCGCTGGGGGTGTGGAACGTGAGGGAGAGCATCAGGTCAATGATGAAGCAGCCCTACGAGGCCCACGAGACATTCAGGTCCGCTTTGAACTCCGCCCTGGCGAAGATGAAGATTACCAAGAGCACATGGGCGCGCGAGAGCGTGCTGATCTCCAGGGAACTCTCCCAGACTAAGATTACCAATTTCTGAGCCGGCTCAACGTTATAGCCCGCCTGCTCCTGAGGTGAGCCATTGACCCGCAAGCTCTACTGGGAAGACATGTACATGAGGGAGTTTGACGCCAGGGTGGTCTCCATCGCGGGTAACCAGGTGGTGCTCGACCAGACCGCTTTCAATCCGCGCGGCGGGGGCCTAGTTTCAGACCTGGGGACGCTGGGCTCGGCGGAGGTCGCCGAGGTGACGAAGGAGGGCGATGATGTCTCGCATGCCATGCGCGCAGAACCGGTCTTCAAGGTTGGCGATCAGGTCAGTGGCAAGTTGGACTGGGGGAGGAGATACCGGATCATGCGCATGCACACAAGCGCTCACATCATTAGCGCGGTCGTCAACGCGGAGACGGGTGCATTGATAACTGGCAACCAAATCAACCCGGACGAGTCGAGAGTTGACTTCAACCTGGAGCCGTTCGACAAGGAGAAGATGTCATACTACATCGAAAGGGTCAACGCCGCGGTCTCCAGAAGCCTCGAAGTGACGAGTTTCTTCATGAAGCGGGAGGAGGCCATGAGGATGCCTGGGCTCGTCAAGCTCGCCAACGCTGCTCCCCCTGCGCTCGATACGCTAAGGATTGTCAAGATAGGAGACGTGGACACTCAGGCTGACGGCGGAGTCCACGTGAAGAATACCAGCGAGATAGGAAGGGTCGTGGCGCTAAGGACCGAAAACAAGGGCAAGAGCAACAGGAGACTGTACTTTACCGTCTCCTGAAGCTACCTTCGTCTTACCCAGACCGGCATCCTCTTTGCAGTGCAGTTACCGCAGTAAGCCTTCATTGCCCTGGTATTGTCGTCAAAAATCGTAGTGCTGTGCGACATGCAGACAACCAAGCCACAATCCGCGCACGTTGCCACGGCGTGACCTTTGCAAACCGAACATCTTGCCAATCACTTCACCTCTATTTTGTTATCAAAACAAGAGCGAACCGAGCGACTTCTCAACTTCTCAAAAGGTCTGGAAGCGGCGGATCGGGCCTGTTTGGTTATTGTCACGTTGCGTTTCCTAGTTAATAAACACGCGCCCTAAATCGGGAGCTTGACCTCGCCCTCGAATCTCGACAGGCCCATCGAGCGCAGACTTCCCGCCTCTCTTTCGGCCTCCTCGTGGCTCACCCAGGGTGACATCGCCTTGGAATTACCCTCGGAGTCGCAGACCACCAGGGCGGCCGTCTCGTTCTTCCCGTTCAAGATCGAGTAGAGGTTCTCCTCACCTACCGGCGTCCAGTCAGCTCGCCCCAGCTTCAGGAACAGCATCGGATAGGAGGGTCCCGCTACGCTCTGTAGCAGCTCTACCGCCCTGCCAACGCGGGCCCGCCCCTCCTGGACGGCGTAGAAGTAATCCATCATTCTCCACGCGGGTGTGCTCATATTTTGCGTTGTCGGCTACGCCGTCAGGTACAGGAGCGTGAAGACGCCCGTGATGGCGAGCGCCACTCCCACGACCTGGTTCCGTTCTAGCCGCTCTTTGAGCAGGACGATGGCATAGGCGGTCGCGACCGCGCCGCCCATCCCGGAGATGGCGGCCACGATCGGGAGGGAGCTTCCACCCAGTGAGATGCCAAAGTTGAACGACAGGAACCCGAAGGATTCGAGTGCACCCATCGCGAGTATCACCGTCGACAGGCTAGCCCTGTTTGGTCTCACCGACTCTCCGAGAATCGGGGCGACGAGGAAACCCGTCAAGGTCCCGACACCCCTGAGAATCACGGACGGGAGAACGTAGCCCACCACGGGGGTGTAGTTGCCGACCACAACGTAGATCGCGCCGAAAGAGACCGAGGCGAGGATTGCCCATCCTACGCCAACGGTCAGACTGCTGCGGCCCGTCCCGCCGCCCCGCCTCTTGAGCTGCGAGAACTTCGTGGAGAGCAAGATGACGCCCAGCATTATGGCGGCGAGCGCCAAGGCGCTATCGAAGGTAAGGACGGTCCCCAGTACGAGCACGGCGAGGACGGTCGTTACGGCGGGATAGGTGTATGCGATTGGAGCGACGACAGATACCACACCTCGATAGAAGGCCCTGTAGAGGAAGAGGAAGGCGAAGAAGTTCACTGCTCCGGAGACCGCGAGGGCCGCCAGAGCGGTCTGGCTGAAGACCAACTTCGGCTGCAGCAGGGGGATGAATAGCAGCAGCATGAACGTCGTCATCACGTGCATGTAGACGGAAGTCCGATAGTAGCCCACCTTCCCAGACTGTGTTCTCGAGAGGTAGTCGGCAGTCCCCCAGCACAGCGCCGTGAAGAGGCCGAGGAGGGTCGGGAGGTAAGCCATGAAGAGGATTTGCGGTCGTCCTTGCCCTAGAACGGTATTAAACTAGCCAGAGCTATCTCGACTTCACTGGGGGCAGTTTCTGTTTCTCCAGCGCCCAGATTATCTCCCTGCAGAACACGGGGAGGTCGGCGGGGAACCTGGAGGTTATGAGATTGCCGTCCCTCACGACGCTCTTGTCGACGTAGTTTCCGCCGGCGTTTATCACGTCTTCCCTTATTGAAGAGAAGCAGGTGACCTGTCTTCCCTTGACGACCCCAGCTGAGACGAGCACCCACCCAGCGTGACAGATGGCAGCGACGACCTTGTGGCCCTCGTCCATCCGCTTGACAAGCTCCAAGACGCCCGGGTATCTCCGCATATAGTCCGGGGCGAAACCGCCGGGGATGATTATCGCGTCGAAGTCGTTCGCGTCGACGTTGTCCGCCGAAACATTAGGTTCGGCTTCCAGACCGTGTTTTCCCCTGTAGAGGTCGCTAGAGCCCGTCCCCACGACCGTGACATCTGCGCCGGCTTCCTTCATTCTGTAGTATGGGTACCAAAACTCGAGCTCCTCGTACAAGTTCTCCACGAGGATTGCGACCCTCTTCCCAGTAAGCGACATCCGGGCTGCCTCATCCTACATTACAAGATGTGGGTTTAAGAGGTCTTCGGCCCAACGGGCCTTGTTGAAGATAGACGCGGAGACATTCGTCGATTCTCCGTCGGAGGCAATAGAGCTTTCGAGGCAGGCAGAGGCGTTCGGATTCGACGGCTTCTGGGTGAACGAGACCAAGCACGATCCATTCATCCAGCTCGCACTTGCGGCTGCGAACACCAAGACCATCTCTATTGGAACTTCAATCGCGTTGGCGTTCACCCGGAGCCCGACGACGCTGGCTTACACGGCCTGGGACCTTCAGAACCTCTCTCAGGGGAGGATGATACTCGGCCTCGGCAGCCAGGTCAAGGGGCACATCGAAAGGAGGTTCGGAATGAAGTGGGAGTGTCCGGCGCCGAAGATGAGGGAGGTTGTCCTCGCCCTGAGGGCGATTTGGGAAGCGTGGCAGACGGGAGGAAGGCTCGAATTCAAAGAGAAGTTCTTCACCCTGGACCTCATGACTCCCTTCTTCAGCCCTTCGCGAATCGAACATCCGGCCATCCCGATCTTCGTGGCAGGGGTAAACGAGGGCATGTGCAGGATGGTCGGAGAAATCGGCGACGGCCTCCATGTTCATCCGTTGCACACCAGCCGTTACCTGCGTGAGGTAGTCGCGCCTGCGTTGGAGAGCGGACTCAGGAGATCAGGGCGGAAGAGGGTTTCACTGCAAGTGGCAGCCTCGGCGTTCGTCGCCGTGGGGGAGACCGAGTCGGAGATCCGGGGCGTCAGGGAAGCGTACAGGAGCCAGATTGCCTTCTACGCGTCGACGAGGACCTACCGGCGCGTCATGGAGCTTCACGGCTGGGGGGACATCTGCGATCGCCTCCATGAACAATCAGTGCGAGGCGAATGGGACAAGATGCCTGCAGAGGTAAGTGAAGACGTCATGAACGAGTTCGTGTTAGAGGGGACGTGGAGTGAGGTGGGAGAAAGAGTGGTCGAGAAGTACGGCGGGCTGGTGGACAGGGTGCGCCTCTACCTGCCCTTCGACGGGGCGGTTCAATGGAAGACCCTGGTCGCGGGATTCCACGAGTGAATTCGGGTTCAGAGAGCCAACTTGTTTCCGAACCGCTCAGAGTAGGCAATCTCCGTGATGGGCTTCCGGTTCTTCTTGCCGTGCAGCTTTCTGGTTGGATATCCGAAGCCGATGACCATGCTGATGCTGAACTCTCCTGGTATGCTGAAATCCGACGTCATTCCCGCACGGTCGACTCCCGTGTAGACCCCAGAAGCGACACCGAAATTCCAAGCGACCAGCTGCATGTCCTGGACGGCCCGTCCCGCGTCAATGAGGTGAAACGGGAACTTCGGATTGGTTAGGACAACTATCGCGAAGTCGGCATTCGCTACCCATCGCCCAGAGGTGCTGTCCGCGGCGAGCCTCTCGATGTTCTTGGGGTCCTGAATCAAGACGAAGCGCCAGTGCTGGGCGTTTATCCCACTCGCAGTGAGCCTGGCTCCCTCTAGGATCCTCGTCTTGACCTCTCGTGGAACTGTCTTCCTGGCGAACTCCCGGACGTCGAGCTTTGAGGCGACGCAATCGAAGGCGTCCACGTGGAGGAACCGAGAGGACAATCATTTGAGACTTTCTGAAGCCCTCCAAACCAGCCTACAACGTGGCTAGGGTTCAGACCCAGACAGTCTTTTATATCGGAATTCGATTGTTGAGAAACAGGATGTCTTCCGAAGCAGTCGATATCAAGGAAATCCAGCGCCAGGTCTCAAAGGTGGTTGACCCGGAGATAGGTATGCCGATAGTCGAGATGAACCTAATCGACAAGCTTGACGTTAAGGACGGCAAGGTTGACGTCGAATACCACGCTACGACCCAGTACTGTCCCCCAGTCTTCGCTCTCAAGATCTCCCAGGACCTGAAGGAGGGCCTGCTTCAAGTCAAAGGCGTCAAAGATGTGAAGGTGACGGTGACCGGTCACTATTTCGCGGATGCCATCAACAGGCAGGTAAACAAAGCGGGAGCGCCGCCGGCGCAGCCCGGGACTCCGGCAACGAACTAGACCAACGTCAGAGCCGCAGCGAGCGACCCCAGAGTTGACGCGATCTGGTCATTCGAGCCGCATACAATCACGGCGTCGCCCTCGGCGGGATTGAGCTTTCCCTTGAGCTCCTTCCAGACTCCGCTGGGGAAGTCGCGCTCGCAGTCGGACGAACCGCCGGGGACAGTGAACTTCGACCCCTGGATCACGTAGGTTGTGGCGCCAAAGGCCCCCGCCTTGATTGCCGCATCCCGCTGTTCTATGCCCCCCTTCACCTCGGGTCCGGCCTCCCGAACAACTATTGAGAACTGTCGGTCTCCCACGGTCAATGTTGAGGGAGCGAGCTCGACCTGCATGGTGATCTTCTGCCGGATTCCGCCGTACGCTTGAGCTCCTTCATTGGTCAGCGCACATCCGGATGCGCCTACCTGAACGAATCCCCCGTCTTTCAGCTTCCGCAGGACCGTCCTGACGGCACCGTCGCCCAATCCGACCTTTCTTGCGAGTGTCTGCCGCCCTAGCAGACCCGCATCGCCGATGACCAAGAACGTGAGCACGAGGTGAGCGGGAGTGAAGCTTGGAGAAGGGCCCCGCTCTCGCTGGTTCGCCGTCCGCAGCAAGGGGGTAAAGATGGACAAACCGCCCCCGGCTTTGGTCGGGGCACTATAACAGATTTCCTTAACTTGACCTTCCGTCATTGGTCGCCATCGCTTATATACTGGCTGGATAATCCAGCCAGTATGCGGCATTCGGTCGCACTTGCAATAATCGTCACCTTCACTGCGACGATCGTCGGCTCTGATTTTGCTCTGACCGGAGCCCTCGACGTGAAGTTGCTCGACCCGATAGTCTTCCTGGCGGCTTTCCTCTTCGGGTTCAGAATCGGAGCCGCGGTGGGGTTGCTGTCGGAGACAATCTGGAGCTTCGTAAGCCCCTGGGGCGTTGCAGGAGCCATCACGCCGTTTCTTGTAGGAGGGGAATTGCTCTTCGCGACGGCAGGATGGGGCGCTTCAAGAGTCTGGGGGCGGGACGTGCAGCCGGTCTCGTCGAAGGCGCTGTTCATCGGCGCAATCATGGCGATCTGCGCCTTTGCGTGGGACTTCGAGACCAACGCAGCGACCGCGCTGCTCTCGTTCGGGCCACATCTGACCCTCGACGAGTTTGTCCTCACGGAGTTCGGGCCTGCGGGCGGAGGGCCTTTCTTCCTTGCACACGGAGTGTCGGACTTCCTTCTCGGCATGCTGTTCATCCCCGCCGCGATACCGCTGGTCCTGAAGGTCTTCAGGGGGAGAGCCTGAGTTGGTGTCACGGGGCATCTTCATCGGAGTCTCGGCGGTGCTCGTGGCGCTGCTGCTCATAGTCTCTATCGTGGCGGGATTGTACTTCTTTCAATACCAACAAGAGGCTAGCGCGAACGCCTCCTATGCGAACGAGCTCGGGGGTGAGATCTCGAAGTACAACTCTGTCGTCGGGGGTTTCGACAGCTCGCTGAGCGACTATAACGCGACGCTGTCTGTCTTGGCGCAGGCGGTCTCGAACCTCAACACCAGTTCCTCCGCATACCTGAACGCGAGCAGAGAGCTGCCTAGTCTTTGGGGAGAGTATCTGGCTCTAGCGAGGAGCCAGAAGGCGTCCGTCTCGGTTTATTCCGTCGACATGCTTGTCGACTATGGTAACGGGACGGAGTCGTGGTACAACGATACCGCCGTCCAGCCGGGATGGAATGCGTATGAAGCCACCCTGGTGTTGTTAGACAACAGAATCCAGGCGACTTGGTATCCAGCATACCAGGAGCACTTTGTCAACGGGCTGAACGGTGTGCCAGGGACCAGCACGACTTCTTGGTTTCTATGGCTGTACTCTGACGGTTCCTGGCAGACCGCCAGTAGCGGACCTGACCCCATCAGGGCTTTGAACGGAACGGTCCTCGCTTGGACTCTGTGCGGATATGACCAAAACTTCAACCCCACCTGTGCGCCTTGACATTACGACAGGCGTTCAGATTCTCTCATATGAGCGGGTCTGCCCTCGTGGAACCGGACCTCTATTTGGCCTGCTAACCCGCAGGTCTCGGGATTCACCAGAGAGATGCTGGTGTCGGTCCCTTGAACCGCGCTGCGTGCGGGCCGTTTATCGCGATGTGCCTTCTTCGGGTCATAGGTTCGAAAGAACTTCCACCAGAATTGAATGGGGGAATCAACGAAACATGACAATCAGCTCAAAGCAATACACCTAGAGCGATGACAAGTGTTTAAATCACGTTAGACTCGGCGCAAAAATATGGAACGCCAGGTCTCCACGCTAGATCTGAAGGGATTCGATATGAGCGAGAAGAGAGGGTTCCTGTCAGCCGTGGATCCGACGACCACCTTCGGGGACTCCGCTCACCCGGACCTGAAGTACCTCGAAGAGGTTGGGACTGAGATACCAGATCTGCTGGATAATCACAAGCTTCGTCGCACCGTCGAGAAGATGCGACCAATCGAACCCCGGCTCCTGGACGCCCTGGGGAAGGGCGAGGCCGTGATGGCGAGCAGGATCTACGCTTTCCTGGCCAGTGCTTACGTGCATCAGCTGGAGGAGCCCAAGGTGAACAAGGTCGCGAGGGGTGTGGCGGTACCCCTGAACCACCTCAGCAAGCGCTTGGGAAGGAAGCATCCGATCCTTTCATACGACCTTTACGCTCTGAACAACTGGAGGAGGCTTCGCCCTGACGGGCCCGTGGAACTCGGGAACATGGACACCGTCCAGAAGTTTGTGAATCTGAAGGACGAGCCGTGGTTCGTGCTGGTCCACGTGGAGATCGAGTCCGAGGCGGGTCCCGCAATCGCCAGCATAGGCAGGCTCCAGCAGGCACTGCTGAAGAGCGACGAGGACTCGCTGAAGTTTGCCCTCGAGTCTATCTCGGACTCGTTGAAGGACACCATCAAGACGCTTCGCAGGATGCCTGAAGGGAACGACCCGGAGCAGTACGCGTTCACCTTCAGACCGTACATCCAGATGTTCAACAAGATCGCGTACGAGGGAGTCGACGAGCTGGGGCCTTCTGCGACCTTCAGGGGCGAGACGGGTGCGCAGAGCTCGATAATCCAGTCGCTGGACTCGGCGCTAGGAATCAAGCACGCCAAGACCGGCCTGACCGACTACGTGGCCGACATGATGAACTACATGCCGCGACCGCACAAGGAATTCATCGAGGCCGTCCAGGCGAACGAGACGCAGAGGCCAGTGCGCGAATACCTGACGCAACACGGCAGGGCCAGGACGATCAGGGCCTACAACCAATGCCTCGAGAGGATGATGGAGTTCAGGCAGAAGCACGTCGAATTCGCCGTGAGCTACATCTACACGAAGGTCAAGGACTCCAGCGGCACGGGCGGGACTCCCTTCATGCAGTGGCTGGGCCAGCTTAGGGACGAGACGGGCGAACACATTATACCCATCTGATTCTGAACGGCCAAATGTGATTGGCGCCACGGGCCCGGTAATCGACGGGGAGGACGCTTTCAAGGCGCTGATAGTCTCCATGATCCTGGATTCGCAGACGGAGAAGGCGCTGGACCTGCTGTGCGAGCGTTACCATCTGACGAGGCCTAGGCTTGGAGTGGGGGTGATAGAGGGTAAGACCAAGGGAGTCAGGGCGGTGTATTCTGTCGGGCGTCGGGAGATTCTGGTTGCGAAGCGGGAGTACTTCTACGACCCCTTCGTCGTTATCCACGAGTTCTACCATCACCTGAGGTCGGTGGGCGGAAAACAGAGGGGCACGGAGAAGCAGGCGGACAAGTTCGCGATCGACTTCATCCAAACCTACAACAGGGTTGCGTCAGCGCTCGCGAAGCCGCGATGACCTACAGGCCTACGGCGGACCAGATATCGTCGTCGTTGTCCAACTGAGTGTAGCCGCACCTCTCGCACCTTACGCCGGTCATGGTCACGGTCCCTCCTACCTTTCCGACCGTGCGTTCATACTTCAGCAACTGCCCGGCGTGGCACTTATCGCAGATCATCGCGTTGGACGGGCAGCTAGGGGTAATAAGCGTCGCCGCGAGGCAAAACTTTAGAGAATTGACGGGGAAGAGGCACCGCGGAATGAAAGCCAAAGAGGACAGGAGAATCGTGAACTCTTCAAGCGTTCCTCCGGAGAAGTGCGTCTTCTGCAGGATTGTTTCGGGGGAAGCGCAGGCCAATCTCGTCTACCAGGACGACAAGTACGTCGCCTTCCTCGACATCGCCCCCTTCTCCGAAGGGCACACCCTGGTCTGCCCCAAGCGGCATGGGGAGACAATCTGGGACATGGACGAGGCCGAGATAGGGGGACTCTTCGCCGTTGCCGCGAAGCTCTCCAAGGCGCTCGTTTCAGCCATGGGGGCTGACGGGTTCAGGATGATCCAGAACAACGGAGAGGCCGCGAACCAGGTGGTGGCGCACGTCCACGTTCACGTCATACCGGTCCGGATGGCAGACAAAGGGAGGTTCTTGGACAGAAAGAGGTTCACCACCGACGAAATGGAGGGGACAGCGAGAAAGATACGGACTGAGCTGGCGGGAGCCTAGTCTAGGCGCCGCAAGACCGTCGCGATAATTCAGCTGACGAAGATCGAGATGGATGTCAGGGCCGAGCTCGTATCGTTACCAGTCATCGCGTAGAGCGTGTACACCCCCGGCCCGTACTCCTGCACGAAGTCGCTCAGGGAGAAGGCTATGCTGATCTGTCTGGAGTTGTAGGTCCAACCGGAGGCGTATACCGTGATGCCCGAAGAGAAGTATGGACAGAACGCGGCGCAAGGCGGGAGCACCCCTCCTATCAAGGTTCCAGGGCCATACTCCCGGGGCCCGGAGTTCAGCGAGGTCGCGTTCTGAGCGGTCGGCGTCTGGTCGTAGAAGACCGCCAACTCGTGAGAGCGCAGCGAGCTGTTCGTCGGCACCCCGACCAGCGAGACGGTGTCCTGCGACACCGTATAGCTCAGACTCGCGTAATAGTTCTCGAAATCCTCTACGAAGTAGATCTTGGTGCTGTTGTAGGCTATCCCGATTGCGACCCTGTCGTGGAGTGGGCTCAGAATGTTGTCCCTGTGACCGTTGCCGCAGCAGACGCTGTCGTTGTACATCATGGAGTGCTCGAGCGAGACGATTGCGCTCTCGACCTTGCTCGGGCTCGTGAAGTAGGGCGAGCTCCAGGCGATGAAGGCGATGTTCTCCTCTACGGAACCTACGCCGCCAAGTAGAGTGTACCTCATGTAAGGTTTGAGACCTTGAGTGTCGTAATGGCTGAAGTAGCCGTAGAATAACATCGAGTCCGCATGCTGCTGGGCCACCGCGCTGGGACTCTGCGCGACTGTGCTCAGGTTGAATGCCTGCCGGTCCTGGTTGATTATGTTCAGCGCGTATGACGAAAGAGTCTGGTAGTCCGAGGGATAGGCGATGTCCGCAGTGGCGTTCTGGATGACTGGGGATGAGAGCGGGGCGCCCTGAGAGGAAGACTCGGTGAGCGAGGACTGGCTGCCGGTCGAGGTGGTGGAGCTCTGTGCCCCGCCGACTCCAGTCAACCCGGGTATCGCGCTTGGAAGAACAAAGATGAATGCGGCGACGAGGAGTATCATCACTGCGACTATCGCGATCACCGACAGCACGCTGATGCCACCGCCCTGCCCATCTGGCGGCTGGCTTCGCCGTCGGATCCCCCTCTCGCTGCCATTGCCGACGGGGAGCCGAGGGAGACCCGCGCTCGGTCTGAACATGGACGAGGCGGAGCGCCTGGGTCTAATATGGATTGGCGGGCTGGTCACGACGGTTCACTCGACCGATGTGCTGGACCGGCATCCCACGCCGGTTATGCTTCCAGGTCTTCTTGCTGGCGCTGTGTTGCTACGGTCTGGGGAATCTCCGGGAAGCTCTGCTTCATTCGCTCATCTGCCACCTGCGAGGCCTCCTCCATCACCCGTAACGCTTCCTCGTTCGCAGCGTCGAAGTTCAGCGATAGGCCCCCTGTGGTCCCTGCGTCGATGAGGATGCTAGACAACAGGCCGGAGATTTCTCCGATTTCCTTGTCAGCTTCTGGCAGGGCTATTGAGAGGCTGTCCTTCATCGACCTTATCACGGTAACCGCAGGCGCCAAGGTGCTGGCAATCTCACCGAGGTCGGTGATCGTCCCGAGCCTGAGCGATATTTGTTCGAGCGCGAGCTGGGCCTGGGTCACCATCTTACCCATCTTCCTGACCTCCGAGAGCTCGTTCGCGTATACGATGGCGTGCTCGTTGTCGTGCTTGGCCAACGATGCCACTACCTGCCTGAATATTGACTCGTCTCGCTGTCTGATTCTGCTAACCGTTCCGTCGAGTTGGGACACGAGGACCCGGATTTGCTTGTTGGCACCCTCAATCTGAACCTTCAGTGGCACCGCTGGCCTCACACTCACGCGGAACCTGTCCATGAACCCAGCGCTTTGATCCTTCCTTTCCCACTTCTCTGAGAATGACATTTCTAGAAGAGAGTGCGTCCCCGGTTGCTATATCCCGCAGGCTAAAATCTAGATGCCAGTTTGAGCAAAATAAGTTAACAACGCATCTCCGAACAGAATCAGCAGGCTTAAAGACGCGGCAGAAGGTTTCCGGACGTTTGAAGACCGAACGACGGGAACAGGAGATGCGCTGCCCGAAGTGCGGTTGGCTCACGCTCCATACCACCGAGAAGGGAGTTGGCTGCAAGACATGTGGATACGAGCTGACCCCAGGTCAGGTGGACAAGTATCGGCTCTTCAAGCTGCTCCAAGAGGAAGAAAAGCGCACGAAATGAGGGCCGTCTCGCTCGTCGGAATCGGGCTTAGCGCCGCCGCGGGAGCGTTGGATCTCTTCTCCGGATACTCGATTCTGCAAAGCGGCTCCGGAATGATGCTCGGCGGGGACGCGCCTGCGGCGCTAGGGCTGCTCGCCCTAGGTGCCATCGTGATAGGGACCGGAGTGATGATGGCGATTCCTCGTGAGGTTGAGAGGATGAGCACCTTTGGTCTCTTGATGGCGATCTACGGAATCGTCATGGGGCTGGTGCCCATTTTCGTATCTTCGATGAACCCCGCTCTGGGGAACGGGATGCGCCTCGCGGGAGCACTCATGATTGTCGACGGAGCGATCATGTTCTACGCGAGAGCTCCTATGATGGTTTGAAGGAAGGAGAACTCCCGCAAGGGTTTAACTCGGCGAGCGCTGGAACCGGTTGACGTTGTCGGTAAGGGTAAGCCCTGTATCCAGGGCAGCAGCAATCCTGATCTTAGCCCTTGGGCTTCTCACACTGTTTGGAAGCTACGGCGCGGGGGTTACCCTCGGCGTCGTGATGGGGGCGGTCTTCGTCGCCCTAGGTCTGTTCCTGTATGCTCTGCTGTACAGGATCTCCGGACGCGTGGTCAGAGACCTGGAAACCAAGGACGACTAAGGCTGTACGATCAGACGGCTCTCGGGATGGAGGCGACCTTGTGCACGAGTACCGCCAGGCCGCCGCGTTGGGCCGGCCCGTCGACGTCTGCCAGCCATATCTCGCATGCAATCCTCATCTTCATGTCCATAGACCCTAGCGAACCGCGGGGAACGATCAGGATACGTCTAAGTCTGTCCGTCCCGTCGAGCGTAGTCTGCAGCTCGAGTCGGAAGAACTCCTTCTCGCAGATCCTTCGTGTGTTCGGATGTGTCTCGCATTCGACCACGACGTACTCCCTAGAACGTCCTGCGGTCCTGACTCCGAAGAGGTCGGGCCTGTATCCAGACCATTGCAGCGCCCAAGAACGCGGGAAGACGGGCTCGAAGACCAAGTCGTAGCCTTCTCGCGAGAGTTGCTGGAAGGCCATCGCCTTCATCGCTAGGTGAGACGCGGATTCAGCCACGACGGTACTAAATCGACGGGCAGATTTCTGGCCTTTCATCTGAGAATGTTGACAATGGGTGAGCCGAACGCGCTCCTAAACTGCCGGCGCAATCTACTTCGGAGTTAGACCTGTGGCGTCGGATTGAAACCTCGCCTTTAGGTTCTTCTCCCATACCCTCGATGCCAGGTAGCCCCCAAGGGCGCCGCTCACGATCCCCCAGATGACTATCGGGACGTAGACGAAGTCGATGAGCTCGCTCTGACTTAGGCTCGTCACCGAAGTGCCCAGGTTGATGTTCAGGGAGATAACCGCGTAGGCTATCCCCACCCCGACAACGGTGCTCGCCAGGCCGAGCGCGGCGATCATCCGTCGCGCGCTGACCCTTTCTCTGTTCCGCACGTTCAGCAGATCGCAGAACAGGTCCACCATGATCCCGTAGGAGATGGCGAAGACCAAGTCGAGCGGGAAGAAATTTACCTTGACGGTTGACTGAAGGATCCCGTTCACCATCCCGGTGTAGGTGGCGCCTCCTCTCCCCAAGAGGAGGTAACTGAGGCCTAGGATTGGCGCCTCAACGATGATCAGGTAGTCGGTTATTGGGAACTGGAAGGGCCCCTTGACCACGGCGATAACGACTCCGAGGAGCGTGGCCGTTACGAGCTTCCTCCGATCGACCAAATGGTTCAGTCCTGTGGTCACCGGAAATGATATTTAACGTTAGTTATAATCGGACCTCTGATAACCCGATGGTAAGGTCCGCAACGGACATCGTGATATACCGCGCTGTCGGTTTGGGGTGACGTTGGCCAGGCTATTCAACGAAATCCTCGGGAAGCAGGTCGAGGTGCCGGACAGGCCCTCCAGGATCATCAGTTTCAGTCCAGCCGTCACGGAGATTCTGTTCATGCTCGGACTGGGCGACAGGGTGGTTGGAGTCAGCGCGTTCTGCGCCCGGCCGACGGAGGCGAGGGAGAAGAGAAAGGTGGGGAGCTACAACTCGGTCAGCCGGGGCATCCTAGATGAGTTGAAGCCTGACGTCATTTTCACCGTCACTGGTTACCAACGTGAATTCGCGATGGGGCTTTCGGAGAGCTACCCCGCTTTCCCGTTGGAGTTACCCGTCTCGGTGGCGGGGATCGTCGACGCGGTGGTGAAGGTCGGTCTGGTGACGGGCGCTCGGGAGGAAGCAAGGGAGCTAGCCGGTAGGCTCCTCCGGCTGCTCGGATCAACGCGGCGCGGACGTGCCAGGCGTGTCTACGTGGAGATAGACCTAGGCGGCCCCGTCTCCTTCGGGGCCTACAGCTACATCACAGACGCGATTCATTTCCTAGGCTCATCGACGATATTTGACGACAGGCGCTTGGAATGGCTCACGGTCGACCCGAGGGAAGTTCGGGCCGCCGACCCGGACGTTGTCATCTACGAACCGAAGATGTTCAAGACTTTCGGCCGGGAAGACTTCGAAGGCATGCTCAGAGCGCGCGGATGGGATGACCTGCGGGCCGTCAAGTCGGGCAACTGCTTCCAGACCCCTGGACCCTTCGACTTTCTCGCCCACCACGGACCGAGCTTCATCACGGTGGCGATTCCGTGGTTGCAAGGTGTCCTGGGTGTTTAGGCGAGCCGGATTGGCTCACTTGAGTTGGGAGATGAAGTGGATCGTCTTCTCCCAGGCGTCGGCCGCCGCGGCAGGGTTGTGGCCCTCCCAAACGGGCCGGTGGAAGCCGTGCCTGGCGCCGGGATAGAGCTGGAGCTCGACCCGCTTCTTGTGCTTCATTGCCGCGGGCAAGAGCTTCTGGAAGACCCAGGGGTTGATCCTTTCGTCCTCGCCTGCGAGGACCAACAGGGCAGGGCCTTTCAGTTTGGCGACATCTTCCTCGTTCTCAATCATTCCGTAATAGTCCACGACGAAGTCGGCCCCGAGGTCGCAGGCTCCCTGCAGGGCGAAGCCCCCACCCATGCAGAAGCCCATGAAGCCGATCCTCTTTGATCCCGCCTCTCGCCTGAGGAGCTCCATACCGGTCGAGAGTCCGTCCAGGAGGTCGGCACGCGAGACCGAGCCTCGCAGCTTCATGCCCTCCTCGATGCTGGAGGCGACCTTCCCGCGATAAAGGTCGACCGCGACGGCGCTAAAGCCGTCCTTGGAGAAGTTGTTCACGACCGACTCCAGGTATGGGTTGAAGCCGAAGATCTCGTGGATGACGACTACCCCCACAGGCTTATCGCCTTTAGAGAGAAAGAAGTTCCACTCGCCTTTCTTGACAGAGCCCATGTCACGTCCTGACCCCCTCGCCGATTTAAGCTCGTGAGGACCGGCTCCATGAGGGCCTTAACCCGCCTCACCCTTCAACCCTCTTAAGCATCGGCCTCCGTTGGGAACAAGATGGGGCGATACGACGTCGCCGTAGTCGGCTGCGGAGGAATGGGAGCCTCGGCGAGCTTCCACTTGGCCCGGAGGGGCCTGAAGACCGTTACCCTTGAACAGTTCGGGCTGAACCACCCCTTCGGGTCTTCCCATGGCAGGACCAGGATAATTCGAACGGCCTACTACGAGGACCCGCGCTACGTGCCCCTGCTCAGGAGGGCGTTCCAGGGTTGGGAGGCGCTGCAGAGGCTGTCCGGGAAAAGAATCATCTCTATGACTGGAGGGTTGATGATAGGAGAACCGGACGCGCCCCTCATCTCGGGCGCACGCAGGAGCGCGGTGGAGCACCATCTCGACCACGAGTTGCTTTCTCACGCGGAGGTAAGGGATAGGTATCCGTTCTTCGAGGTAGCCGAAGACGAGGTCGCGGTCTTTGAGAAGGGGGCGGGGGTGCTATTCCCCGAAACTTGCGTGGGGGAGTACGTCTCTGCTGCGGAGGCCGTGGGCTGCGAATTCAAGTTCGGGGAGGGCGTCCGAAGGTGGCGTCGTGCCGGGGACGGGTTCGAAGTCGAAACGGATGTTGCCTCATACTCGGCTGACTCCTTGGTCTTCACGCCAGGGCCTTGGATGGGGAAGCTTCTCCCCGGCGTGGTCAAACTGAGCTGCGAACGACAGGTCCCATTCTGGTTCAGGCCTAGGAAGGAAGGTTCGCTAGGAGCGGATTCGATGCCGATCTTCATGTCGGAGGAGAAGGGCCAGTTCTTCTACGGGATTCCCGATTTCGGAGACGGCGTCAAGGTGGCAGTCCATCACGGGGGGGAGACCGTGGACCCCAATCGGGTGAACAGGACTGTGACCGAGCGCGACAGGCGGCCGGTCAAAGAGTTCGTGCGGCGGAGGTTGACGGGCCTCTTCCCAGATCCGACTGACTCAACCACGTGCATCTACACGAACACTTCCGACGGCAACTTCGTCGTCGATTCGCTCCCGGACCTCGGCGGAGCCTTCCTGGTCAGCGCGTGCTCCGGCCATGGGTTCAAGTTCGCTAGCGTGATGGGGGAGATCGTGGCAGACCTGGTCGAAGAAGGCAGAACAAAGATGGATGTCGGGTTCCTCGGTCTCGGCCGATTTGCGGGTTCGTCGGCGTGAGCGTGTGTAAGGTTCAGGAAACTGAGGCAAGGTTTTACTGGGAGACGAATTCCGCCAGGGCCGTGTATCCTTCGCTGAAGGATTCGGAACTGTTTGAGAAAGGAGTCGCCCATGTTAGGGCAAGCGACCCGAAGATAGGACGCCTCGTGAAGAAGCACGGCGTGGTCGAGTTCAAGCCGGGAGGGCAGGCTTTCAGAGGGCTGGTCGAATCGATCCTGTCGCAGCAGCTTAACGGGCATGCCGCCGAACTGATCACTTCGAGGGTGAATCGGCTATTCTTGCCTGGCAGGGTGACTCCGGAGAAGTTGTACAAAGTCTCTCCTGCAAAGCTTAGAGCGGCGGGGGTCTCGCCCCAGAAGATCGGCTACCTAAAGGACCTCTCGGGCAGAATCGTCGACCGGAGACTTGACCTCAGGCGCCTACATGAAAAGAGCGACGGTGAGATACTGAGGATGCTCGACGAGGTCAGGGGCGTCGGACCGTGGACCGCACAGATGGTCCTGATGTTCGTTCTCGGAAGGGCAGATATCCTGCCAGTGGACGACTTTGGAATCCAGAAGGCCGTCATGTTACTTTACGGACTCCCTGAGATGCCTGACAGGGAGACGATGGAACGCATTGCCGAGCCTTGGCACCCGTACAGCACCATCGCGTGCCTCTACCTATGGAGGCACAAGGACGGAGTCTCGTGAGCCGGTCTAGATTCTTCGGAATCGTACCTTCAGCGCTTGGTAAGGCGCCTGGCCCTGGCGATGTCTCCTACCTTGGGTGAGAAGATGGCGTCGGATGCGAGATAGACGAACGCGAACACGAAGCACAGGAAGGCCGAGAGGAACGCGCCGGTCGACGTCACGTAGATCGCGAAAAGGAAGGCAGACGCCACAGACGCGGATACACCTGAGAAGTACATCGCTCTAGCCCTTCTCGGGGTCGAGTCGCGAAGGGAGCCCCTGTTGACCCTGACCGAGAACACCACCAAGTAGGACGCCGCGCGCCTGAGAGGTACGGGCAGCGCTGCGGACATCGACGTCTTCCCGAAGGTAATCGAGTCGAACCTGATTCCAAGAAGCCTTCCCACGGCGTAGTGAGCCGGACAGTGGACGAGGAAGGTGGAGAGGACCTGCGCGAGAATGAGGGCTAAGAGCGAGTACGGGAATCCAAGACCTGAGTGCGTAGCAGCGACCAAGACGACCGCCATGAGGAGCACTTCGATGGAGACCCCGAGAACAGCCCTCATCCCGGTGGATTCACCCGTGCCGATGTGCTAGGCCGAGAAATTGCTTCAGACCGCATCGGTTTTTCACTCTTGAGAATCGTCCCCATTCTTTTAAGCTGCTTGAGGCGGCGAGGTGGAAGACATGCTCTCGTGCTTGCCTGGAAGAGCTCACTGCCGCGACAGCCGAGGGGTTAGAGTTGACTGAACGCCAGGAACTTGAGGCCGATGTCGTCCTGGAGGACGGGTCAATCGTACATGTGCGCGAGGCCCACCCGGAGGATCATGACATCCTAGTGACTTTCGTGAAGTCCCTATCAGCGAGCACAATGTTCGCTCGGTTCACCGAAGCTATTGGGCTAGCGGAAGCCGTCCGAAGGTTGTCACCCGACCCCCAGAACTACGCGCTGCTCGCGATAAGGGATGGCAGGGCGATTGGACATGCGGTCTTCTCCCGTTCGGGCAAGGAGACGGCCGAAGTGGGATTGGTCGTCATGGACGAATTTCAGGGCAAGGGTCTTGGGACGATCCTTCTCGGGGAGCTTGCGGAAGCGGCTCAGAGTGAGGGAATCAATGTCTTCCAGGCACGGGTCGTCCCCGACAACTACCAGATGCTCAAGGTGCTGCGTGATCTCGGCTTCCCGACATCGCTGAGCACCATGCCGGGGAGCGTGATGGTCACCTTTCCCACTTCGATAGAGAAGGAGACCGTCGATGCATTCGACCGCCGAGATGCCAACGCGGCAATCGCGGCGATGCGCAAGTTCCTTACCCCCAAGGGGGTCGCTGTGATCGGTGCGTCGAGGGACAGGAACACTATCGGCGGTAGGCTCTTCCGAAACGTCATCGACGCTGGATTCCAGGGACCGGTCTACCCGGTCAATCCGAAAGCCGACGTGGTGCAGTCGGTCACGGCCTACCGCTCCGTCCTGGACTGCCCTGGTCCCGTCGACCTCGCCCTGGTAGTTGTCCCAGCGGCTGTGGTCGTCCCCGTGGTCAGGGAGTGCGCACAAAAGGGGGTCAAGGCGCTGGTGGTCGTCTCGTCGGGATTCGCGGAGATAGGTAAGAAGGGGGCTGAATTGCAGAAGCAATTGGTCGATGCGTGCAGGGAATCGGGCATGAGGCTGATAGGTCCGAACTGTATGGGCATCGCCAACACCGACCCGAAGGTCAGCCTTAACGCGCAGTTCGCCCCTATACAGCCAATGTACGGGCGCATCGGGTTCCTCTCCCAGTCTGGAGCGCTGGGTATAGCAGTCATCGAACATGCCAACCGACTTGGGCTGGGGATGTCGACCTTCGTCTCAGTCGGGAACAAGGCCGATGTTTCGGGGAACGACCTCATCGAGTATTGGGCCGCTGACGAGAACACGGACCTGATACTGCTGTACCTCGAATCCTTTGGCAATCCAAGGAAGTTCTCACGTATAGCAAGGCGGGTTACGAAGAAGAAACCGATCCTTGCTGTCAAGAGCGGGAGAGGGGCTGCCGGGTTCAGGGCGACGCAGTCCCACACCGGGGCGCTCCTCGCCGCGTCCGACGTGACCGTCGACGCGCTCTTCAGGCAAGCTGGCGTGATAAGAATCGACACTCTGGGAGACATGTTCGACGTCGCCTCCTTCCTGGTCAGTCAGCCCGTCCCCAAGGGAGACCGCGTAGCAATAATCACGAACGCCGGAGGCGCAGGCATCCTAGCCGCGGACGCGAGCGAGGCCGCCGGCCTCAAGGTGCCGGAGTTTGCGCCTGAAACGGAGGCGGAGCTGAAGAGCTTCCTCAGCCCGGACGCGGGCGTCAGGAACCCAGTGGACATGATCGCTTCTGCCACGGCGGAAGACTTCAGCAGGGCGATAAGGGCAGTCGCTAGGGACCCGAACGTGGACGCGCTTGTCGTCCTCTTCGTTCCGCCAATAGCAATCAAGCCCGAAGACGTGGCAAAGCAGATTCTCTCGGCCACGGCAGATCTCCAAGCCAAGCTGCCAGTGATCGTCACCTTCATGGCCTATCACGGGATCGCGGAGGTGCTCACCGACGGTAGGGTGAAGGTGCCTTCTTACCCCTTCCCGGAGGTGGCCATTCGCGCTCTCGCGTGTGCCGTGAACTACGGCAAGTGGCTAGACCGCCCCGAGGACGAGGCCCTCAGCTTCGATGACGTCAGAAGAGACGAGGCAATAAGCCTGGTCGCGAAGAACCTCGCAAACGGGCCAGGTTGGCTCCCTCAAGGCGAGGCTGAGAGGCTGCTCCGATGCTATGGGATCCCGACCATAAGGTCGATTGCCGCCGCGTCGGCCGCAGAAGCGGGGCGCGCGGCAGCCGAGATTGGTGGAAGGGTGGTGCTCAAGGCAGTTACACCTGGTCTACTCCACAAAACGGAGGCGGGTGCGGTCAAGCTCGACCTTGCAGGGAAAAGGCAGGTGAAGAAAGAGGCGGAGACGATGATCGCAACGCTGGTCGCAGAGGGCTTCCAGTCGCCTAGCTTCGTAGTCCAGCCGATGGCTGCGAAGGGAGCGGAGATGCTCGTCGGCATCACCAGCGACCCTGTCTTCGGCCCGCTGATCGCATGTGGAGCGGGCGGGACCTTGGTCGAGCTGCTAAGGGACGTTTCAATCCGGCTGACCCCTCTCTCGCTCAAGGACGCCGAGGAGATGGTATCAGGGCTCAAGACGTTCCCGCTCCTGAAGGGCTATCGCGGCAGCCCGGCGCTCGACGTCGCCGCGCTTGAGGACGTGATACTGAGAGTCTCGGCCCTGGCCAGCGACCTCCCGGAGGTCACCGAGCTCGACCTGAACCCCGTCATCTTGTCTCCTGAAGGGGCGTCCATTGTGGACTTCAGAGTCAGGCTTGTAGAGAGGTCACCAGAAGTGCCGCTAGGGGCAAAGAGACGCTAGGGGCTGCCTTCCGAACTCGAGTCGGTGCTCTGTCCCGAGCCCGTCCATTCGTCCAGGCTCGCCGATGATGTCCGGGTCCGTTTCATGTCAGCCACCCGCACCCCCACGAGCCTCACCGGCCTCTCCTTCCGCTCGAACTCCTTCAGCAGGGACGCGACGACGTCGAGCAGCGTCTGTTCGCTGTCGGTGTAGCTGACGAGCGACTTCTCCCTAGTGTGGGTCTCGAAGCCCTTGAAGCGTATCTTCGTCCCCGCGACCTTGTACACTAGATTCGAGGCCTTTACCCTCCGTATCAACTCCTTCGCGGCGTCGTCCGCCTCTTTCATGACCGTGGCGAAATCGAGCGTGTCCTCCTTGAAGGTCCTCTCGACGCTGAGCGACTTCGGCAGCTCTTGCTGCCTCACCTCGACGTTCTCCTGGCCGTGTATGACCCCCCAGAGCCAGACGCCGTTCTTGCCGAACCATGAGAGGAGTTGCTTTCCCGGCAGCTTCTGGAGCTGGCCGATGCTCTCAATCCCCTTCTCCTTCAGGAATTCCTGCGTCTTCCGCCCTATTCCGGTCACGGCTGAGACCGGCAGCGGGGCGAGGAAAGCCTCAACGCCGCCGAAGGGAACCATCGTCAAACCGTCCGGCTTCTTCATGTCGGATGCGATCTTCGCCGAGGACTTGTTCGGAGCGACACCGATTGAGCATGTCAGGTGGTTGAACTCCTTGACGGCCGACTTCACTCTCTTCGCGAGGTCTTCAGCCTCGCGTGCGTCGCCAACCCTGTCGGAGACGTCCAGGAACGCCTCGTCGATGCTTGCCTGTTCGAAGCTTCCGGCGAAGGCCTTCAATGTTCCCATGACTTCAAGAGAGGTCCTTTCGTACAGATCCCAGTTCGGCCGGAGGTAGCTCGCCTTTGGGCAGAGGCGATAGGCTATCGAGATTGGCATCCCCGACCTGAGGCCGAACTTCCTTGCCTCGTAGGAGCACGCGACCACGACGCCCCTTCCCTTGCCATTCTCTGGGTCGGCGCCTACCACAACAGGGCGCCCCCGCAGGGCGGGGTTCTCCCTCATCTCGACGGAGACGTAGAACGCGTCCAGGTCGACGTGTAGGATCACCCGTTTTTCCCGGGACATTTGCTAACTAGGATCCGAACAGGGTCTGTTGCCTCGACTCGCCCGCCGTCCAGTCTAGCTCCATCATCCCCAACAGCCTGCGGAACTCGTTCGCTGACTCCGGACTGAAGCCGGCGAAATGGTTGTTGAAGAAGACGTACCCGTCCTCGACCTCGCCGAGTTTCCCGCTCAGGGCGTCGGCCCAGCGCGCCATGTCCTCGGTCCTATCCCTCTGCTTTCCCGTGAACTCAGTGATTTCCCTGTCACCGACCATCCTAAGGTAGACGAAATCGGCGGTCACCTCGGCCGGGGTCTCGACGTACTGGTTCAGCGACCAGATCATCGCCACCTTGTTCTTCCTCAGGAGCTGGTAGGTTTCGGGGGTGAACCATGACTTGTGCCTGAACTCGATCGCGTGCCGAAAGTGTGGGTCGAGCTGGGAGACGAAGTCCTTCAGGATCTCGGAATGCGTGCTGACCTTGATGGACGGCGGGAGCTGGATCGCTATGGGCCCAAGTTTGGGGCCGAGCTTGCCGACCACGCTGTAGAAGTACGCCAGCTGCCCCTGGGAGTTCTCGAGCTTGTTTTCGTGTGTGATCTTCTTCGGGAGCTTGGGCGAAAAGACGAAACCAGAGGGAGTGCTGTTCTTCCAGAGATTGATCATGTAGGCGTTTGGGACCCTGTAGAAGCTGGAGTCGATCTCGACGCAGTCGAAGACCTTGGAGTAGAACTTCAGGTAATCCTTCTGCGGGAGGCTTTTAGGATAGAAGATGCCGTCCCAGTCCTTGTAGGACCAGCCGCTGCATCCGATCCTCAGTTCGTCTTCGGCTGCCAACCGGTGTCCAGGGGAGCGTCGGGGTGATAAAAACCCCCAGGCCCCGCAACGGCGCTCGCGTTAAATACGTCGGGGGGCGAATCGCGAATGCGGATGAAGACCAGGACCATCAAGCAGTCGGTTTCGATAGCGGCATCTCCACACGCGGTCTACGAGGCTCTCATGGACTCGAAGAAGCATTCGGAGTTCACTGGAGGGAAGGCGAAGACAAGCAGGCGGGTCGGAGGCAAGTTCGAGGCTTACGACGGCTGGATCGACGGCTGGAACGTCGCGCTCCTGCCCGACAAGAAGATAGTCCAAAAGTGGAGGGGGGGCGACTGGCCGAAGGGGCACTATTCGACCGTCACCTTTTTCCTGAAGAAGACCCCGGCGGGTTCGCTGCTGCAGTTCACGCAGACAGACGTCCCCGAGGAGCACTTCGAGGACATCTCCCAAGGCTGGATAGACAACTACTGGGACAAGATGAAGACCGCGCTAGACGGACAGTAGGGCGCAGAAACTACCCAAGATTTATATCGGCGCGGCCGTCCGTGCGAGAAAGAAGTCCATGTCACAGGGCAACACAGATATCCGCCAGACCGTGGAAGACAACAGAGGCAGCCTCAAGAAGCTGCAGCTGATCATCCCGGGCCTCCGCGGATACAGGCAGAAGGAGGACATCAGGGTCTCGGACGAGCTTCTACGAAACCAGATGGCGGACAGGCTCGACCACGCCAAGAACAACCTCGAGACCTTACGGAAGGCCCTCGTTTCGGCCAACGACTTCACCAATCTGACCAACCTTGGCTCCGTGATATGGCAGATTCAGGGGCTGAGCGGGGAGATCAGGCACGCTGCGCAGGGATATTCGGGTTGGGTCGCGCCCATCTCCATAAACGAGGACAAGCTGAACAAGCTTTACGACTATGATTTCGCCTTCGTGAGCGCGGTGCTGCAATTGGAGACCTCTACCGGAGCGGTGACATACGACCCGACTGCCCCCAACTCCGTCCAGACTCCGCTCGCGCAGCTGACCCAATCGATAAGCGACATCAGGCAGAAGTGGACCGTGAGGATGGAAGCGATAGAAGGGATAGCGATACAGTAGAGGCAAGAGATAGAATGTTTGGAAAGAAACAGGATGCGGGCGGGATTCCGGCGACCGGGGGAAGCGTCCTCGGCTCGACCACCATCGAGTGGGAAGACCAGTTCAAGCAGGACAACGTTCTCTGGAAGGTCCCCCGCAACATCAGGCTCAACGACAACATCGTGGTGAGGGAGGACGAGATCGCGGTCTTCTACAGAGACGGAAAGGTGCTGACTTACTTCGATCAGCCGAACAGGTATGCACTGACGGACATCAACGCGCCGGTCGTCGGGAAGCTCCTGAAGTTCTTCACCGGCGTCCAGCAGGAAGCGGAGGTCTTCTACCTCCCGAAGCGGTACCTCGACGGGAAGTTCGGGAGCACGCAGCCTTACCAGTTCACCGACCCCACCTTCGGCATCGTCAACCTGCGCGTCTTCGGCGAGTACAGGTGGAAGATATCCTCCCCGGAGCTCTTCATCAACCAGTTCGTAGGGACGTTCGACGCGGAGACCTCCAGCGACGTGGAGGACAGGATAAAGGAACAGATCGTCATACTCCTCTACAACGCGCTGGGCAAGATGAAGGCGCAGGGGATGAAGGTCACCGACCTGGCCGCGAGCCTCACCAACATAGAACAGGCAGTACTAGCCTCCGGCCCCGACGCCGTGGGTCAGTACGGGATAGAAATCAACAAGATATCCGGCCTTACGATAAGCCTTCCCGATGAGGTTCAGCAGGCCATCGATACGAGGTCCCAGATGTCGGTGCTCGGGGTGAACTACATGCAATACCAGACGGGCCAGGCGGTCGTCGATGCTGCCAAGAACACGTCTGGCGGCGGAGCTGGCGCCTTCGCGGGGCTCGGAGCGGGTATCGGGGCCGGTTCGGCGATAGGAAGCCAGATGGGGCAGAGCATGTCGCAAGGTGGGCAGACGAAGAGCTGTTCGAACTGTGGGTCCCTGATACCGCTGAACACGAAGTTCTGTCCTAACTGCGGGGCGACCCAGGTGCAGCCCATGGTGGCGGCGCCAGGCGGTGCGAAACCGAAGTTCTGTCCGGAATGCGGCTCGCCGGTGGGGACGGACGCGAAGTTCTGTCCTAACTGCGGGAAACAGTTCTAAGGGGTCAAGTGTCTCTTGAACTGTCCAAATTGCGGCGCGCAGCTGACAGACGATGCGGCATTCTGTTACAAGTGCGGTACAAAGATAACAGCCGCGGCTCCCGCAAGGGCCTCGGCCAGTTCCAACGCGCCCGTAGTGGCGCCGGTCGGGGCGACCGCCATCAAGTGTCCCAACTGCGGCGCACCGATAGCCCCGAAGTTCGGGGAGATGGTGATAACGTGTGAGTATTGCGGCAGCAGCGTCACCCTACAGAACCAGGGCTGGACGAACATCCAGAAACAGACGATGCTTCCTCTGACGATAGCGAACCCCGATCAGGTGAACGGGATGATCAAGCCGCTGATGGACAAAGGCCTGATGCACAGGCACCTTCAGGAGGACTCCAAGCAGGAGGAGATGAGCCTCTCATACGTGCCCTACTGGATCGTTGGCGTCTCGGCGCGCACTACGGTGGTAGCTACTAACGAGGCGGCTCAGCTCGGACAGGCGGCGACGACGGCTGCGCTGATGGGGATCGTGTTCGGAGGGCTGGGCGGCGGGCGCGGAGGCGGTTTTGGGGGGGGCGGCGGACGGAGGCGCGCCTTCAGCGGATTGGGGCTTGGAGGACTCCTGCCCGGGACGCTTTCGCTGGGGAGGATACCGATAATGGCGTTCGGGATGGGGATGGGCTACGGCGGCGGGATGAGGAAGACCGAGCAGATGGACGAGAACTACAACTTCCCGGTGATCGCGTTGAAGGCGCTTACTGACTATCAGCCGAAGGACTACCAGTTCAACTTGGAGGGGAGGACCCTCTTCGACATCACGAAGCTCCCGAAGGGAGTCCAAGTCCTGAACGGGGACATAGGCGAGGACGTCGCCAAGTCTCAGGCGAAGACTCTGGTCGACCAGCTCCAGTCGCAGAAAGCGCACGCGAAGTACCATATGATCCAGTCGATTAACACGGATTCAGATGTTGGGGACGTCGAACTTCTTCACGTCCCGATATGGTTCGCCAGATACGACCACAAGGGCAACAAGATCGTCCTGGTCATCGACGGCAACTCTGGCGGAGTGATCAACAGCATAGGGCTGTAGCCGTGTGAGATCCTCGTTGCTTTTCGAATCGCAGACGCGTATAATCAAAGGAACCGTTTGAATTGAAGATCTCAAGAGTTGTCGTCATCGTCCTGGTGGTGGTCATCGTAGCAATCCTAGTCCTTGCGGTCGTGGGTGACCTCTTCGGATCGTCGCCAAGCAGCGCGGAATGGAGCAGGGCTGCAAATTACCCCCTCTCGGTGAGCGGGGCTCTCGGGGTAGCCGGCCCTCAGTGCGTAAACGGTACCGTGTACGTGTATTGCATTGGGGGACAGGACGCACTTGGGGGTCCCCGCAGCAACGTCTACACCTCCTCTGCGGTGTCTTCCTCCTCACCCAACATCACGGGTTGGACGTCTGACGCATCGTCCTACCCCAGCAACATCGACGGCCAAGCGTGCGTCGGCTATTCCGGTTATGTGTACTGCTCAGGGGGGACCTTCAACGATGCAGGCGACGACGTGGCCTCTAGCTACTACGCCAAGCTAGGCAGCGGGGGCGCCGTAGGCAACTGGACACAGACCACGGCTTTTCCCATCCCGATCGACAGCCAATACTGCGTCGCGGCCCTCGCACACATCTATTGTGTCGGCGGGAACAACGAGACCGATGGCACCAACGCTGACTCCACGGCGAGCAACTCGGTGTGGTACGCCGCCCTGTCGTCATCTGGGATAGGAGCCTGGAGTGCCACGACGTCGTACCCCGCGAACCTGTACTTTCCCAGCTGCTTCGCTTCGGGAGGTTACATCTACTGCATCGGTGGCGCGGACGTCAACGATAACGCCCAGAGCCAGGACTACTACGCAGCGCTCTCGCCGAACGGCGTGGGCGCGTGGACCAAGACCACAGCTTACCCGCTGCAGGCGAGCGGACAGGCTTGCGGCTTCTCCTCGGGTTACATCTACTGCGTAGGAGGGCAGGAGGGTACTAACCCGGCCTCCTACACAAGGTCGGTGTACTACGCGAGCGTCTCCTCCGGAGGCATAGGCGCCTGGAAGCAGGGCGGATATCCCGTGAGCGTGGGGACGACTTGTGGGGTATTGTCGGGATACGTTTACTGCGTGGGTGGTTTCATCTCCGGCACGCCGATGAATACCGACGCGGTATACTACGCCCCCGCGAGCTCCATATCATCGCCGACGACATCAGGTTAGGAAGCGCTCGTGGCAGACCAGGGGCTTTGCCAAGCCAGATATACTCTGCATGTGGCAACGTTCGGTATGGCAAAAGATAGCTCTGGGGTCCCCATGGTGATTCCGTCGGACGTATGGCAGCCGCTGATGGAGATTCGGTCGCAGCTGGACTCCTTCTGCCCCGGCGCACCGACGCCCGTGGAGGAGGCGCTCAGGGAGATAGTAGAGCATTACAGGCGATGCCCCAACACACTGGACGAGATGCAGTCGTTCAGCGAGAGGGCCAAGGCCTGGAAGGGATAATCACGCAAGGGCTCTGACCGTTCGAGCTCTTATAATCGAGCTCCGAGCGTTGGTCGGGCATGGTCGAGAGGTTCAGGATCGCGTCCTACCTTTCCGTCTCTGCGGGGGTCATCAACGTCGTCATAGGGGTAATCTTGCTGGCTGCCTCGCCCGACGCCAATCAGCTGCTCCCAGCGTCTACCGCGGTCGGCGCAGGGGAGCTCGCGCTGATTGGAGGACTCAACACGCTATGCGGGTTCGCGATACTCTTGGGAGGGGTCTTCCAGCGCACTGGTGAAGCTCAGAGGGTGAAGGCGGGGTCGATACTCGTGCTCGTGTTCAGCGGTCTTACGATCTTCCTGACCGAAGGTCTGGTTGTTGGCCTGCTGCTGGGGATTGTCGGGGGAATCCTCGGGCTCACATGGAAGCCGCTCGAAAGTCAGTAGTCTCCCTAAGCTCGAAGTCCTCACCCGCGCGCCGAAGGCAGCTAATCAGCCGACTATCTGCACGATCTGTTTCGCTAGAATGCCCTCGACGTGCGCGGTCCATAGCATCTCTGGCACGTCGACAGCGAGGAAGAGCACTGACAGAAGTAGCGCTTCAACCGCTGCCACTCCCAGATTCTGAATCCATTTTCCAATCCCAATGTGCACCGTGAAGTCGTTTGGTTGCCCGCTAACCACGAAGGCGAAACATCTGTCCGCGGCAACGATGTCGCGCATGATGCCCGCCTTTTGCGCCTGAATTATGTTGCCTAGAGGGGCGACGGTCGATTGAGTCTTGTATCCGTCTGCCTTAAGCTGCTGCTCGATCAGTTGAGCGACCTGAGCGGGGTCCCTATTCTTGTTCTGGAATCGCAGTATCTTTTCGGAAACCATGTCTATCGATGAATTCGACGCTCGTCGCTATATAAAGAGATTTCACTCTCGAACACTGGAAATCTAGATTCAGGTCATCCGGCCGCGATTATCTTGGTTTCTGGGTCTGAATTCGAAACCGCACTTCAGGCATCTTCGCATCCCTGGCGCTTCGGAGATGACCTGCTTCGTCCCGCACTTCGGGCACTCGACGGTGCTTTGGCCCGGTGATATGGTGTCCCGATGCGCCTGGCGCACCTTCTCGATTGCGTCGGAGTAGGAACCGCTGCCTGGTCTCTTGTTCGTCTTGTGTCCCCGCTCCCACTTACGGCGACCTCCGCTGGGTCATAAACTTCTCTGACCCGCTCGGTTCACCCCTTGCCGGGCTTCAATCCGAGGGTCTTGACGAACCGTTTGTGCTGTTTCTCGTCCACCCAGTCGACCTTGAGATATTCGACTATCTCCTTCTCGGTCATACCAATCCGCCTCGCCTCCTCGACTGTGAACTTGTAGGCGTCTATCTCGACGGGGCTGTCGACGTACTCGAACTCGTCGAGGAAAAGCTTCTTGCCGTCCATGAACTGCTTCACATGGAAGAGCTCGTGGATGATGTCCAGGTACAAGACCTCGAACTCGCTGTTCCTGAGATGATGCAGGCTGATGAGCACGTGGCCGTCTTCGTCGTTCACGCCCATGTAGCCGAACTTCGAAGAGTAGAACTCGACCTTCACGTTCTTCAGGACTTCGGCCGTCCGCGGTCCGAAGATCCTCTTGAGAGCCGCCACGTTCTCGAACCCCTTGAAGTAAGCGGTGAGGGGGTAGAGGGTTGCAGGCGCGTCCCTCTTGATTTCGACGCCCAGTCTCGCAACCTTGGCCAGCGCGGTCCTCCCCTAGCTCGCTTCTTCCAGGGTGAATGTGAACCTTGCACCCGCGAACTCGCCGGTGCTCACCTTCTCCCAGGTGACGTTGTAGGACTTAGTCACCTGTTTCCCGATGATTGAGAGCCGCTTCGGCAGGTCGGAGAACAGCTTCTCGACCTTCGCCGGATCCTTCGTTGAGAGGAGACTCCGCCTTCTCTTCATCAGGTACTTGATGGCTACCTTCATGTGCTCGTAGCCCTCCACCTCCAGTTTCTGCGAGCCCGTGTCAATAGTGAAAGCGCGCTTCGGCAAGTTGACCTTCGGTGGTTGCCGAGGCTAAAATAATGATACCGTCAATTCTTTTACAGAAAGCGCTCTGAGAGATTGGCCTGAATCAGCCTCTTGAAGGAATCGGCGCACCGTTTATGGCAATTTGAGTTGCTTGTTGCAAAACATTCACTATGCGTCATCTAAACAAGGAGCGCGATGATCGGCCATTGCGGTGATTGGGAAGACAAGGTGGAGGTGAAAGAACGAACAAGAACACTCTGAGGCCGACCGTTGCAACGTGCTATTGGTGTGGGACCACCAAGTACAACGAGCTGGGTTCCGACCATTGCCGATGCAACAAGTGTGGAAACAACATGGTTTCCATCGTCTAGGTCGAAAAGCCATCCCGTTGATGAACTTCGGGAATTCCCCACTGCACTCCCCACCACACCCGCCAGATCTTCGACGAGGGTTCGACCGCCAAGGCCTCGGAATTGTTATAGGCCCGGGGACAGAAGGCTCGACGATCTGGGTTGGCCGACCTTCAGGCGGAGAACGGGGACACGATTTCGGTCCACTACGTGGGAAAATTCCCTGGAGGCAAGGTCTTCGATACGAGCATGAAATCGGAGGCAATCAAGGCGGGCACGTTTTCCCCCGCCCGAGACTACAAGCCATTGCAGGTCGTCCTCGGTGCCCATCAGGTGATCAAAGGCTTCGAGGAGGCGCTCGTAGGCATGAAGGTGAATGAAACTAAGGAGGTCACCCTCCCTCCTGAGAAGGCGTACGGCAGCGTGGGGAGACACCCAATGGTTGGGAAGACCCTACAGTTCAAGCTCCTCGTCACGAACATAAAGAAACGGTGACGTGCTGCTCTATTCTGCGTCCGAAAGAATAATACCTTCGAAGGCCAAACCAGCGACGGAGTGCAATGGTAGTCGGGCGCTTCGCAGTCATGGCAACCATCCAGGCTGCCAGAGCTTTCGAACTCGGGCTCCCCCGCGAGTCCGCCTACTCCTGGGGACTCAACCGCGCCATCTTCTACGCCGCGGCCAAACGCGGCTTCAAGGGTGGAGGGTCAGCTCAGGGTCACAGCACCGGGAGGAGGCGGACATCGAAAGGGTCGGGAATGTTTGAGTTGGGCGACGAGTCCGCCTTCAAGGAGGAGAGGGAAGGCGTTCTCTACTTCACGATAGGGGGCGAGATCCAGACGGGTAAGGAGTTCGAGAAACAGGTCAAGGTCAGGTTCAAGGGAAAGTTCGACAAAGCTTGGGACGAAGCGCTCGACTACGTGAGGCAATTCGACAGGGAGACCCTGCTTTCAGGCGGCGAGTTCTTCGCGGCCGTGTATAAGCCGAAGAGAGATGAGTTCGCATCCAGCTGGACCTGGTTGGCCGAGCTACAGGGTCAGACCAAGCCCGCTAGGTGACTGGCTTCTGTTGCTCGACTCCCTTGTTGCTCTCTTTCTCAAGCCTCTCCCTGACTGAATAGTTGGTAAGAGGGCCGTTGGCGAGTGACGTGTTGCTTATCACCACGATATCTCCCTTTGCAGTCCTCACCCACGAGTTTCTCAGCGCGATTCTATCTACCGTGCCCTTGACGCCGCTATATTCGATCTCGTCCCCGAGCCTCAGCACTCCGTCATGGAAGAGGAGAATGCCGGAGATTATGTTGGAGAGGGTGCTCTGCAACGCCAGGGATACGGCCAGTCCCGCGACGCCTGAGATGGTCAGTGCCGTGAATTCGGACGCAATTCCGCTTACTCTCGCCACTCCGGAAATCACGACTGCCACCATGATGACCAATATCACGTCTCTGATGTCGTGGAGAACTGCGGTGGAGGCGCCTGCCCTTCTTGCGAGCCCGTTGATGATTCGGATTACTGAGAACCCGACGACTGCCGTCACGCCGACCACGAGTGCGATTTCGACGAAGTCGGCGACCAGGACTGGGTCCAATCGGATATGCGGTGTCCCGAGACCTCAGAAAACCTTTGTGGAAGGCCCGTCGCCGGTTCGTTTGGCGACCTATCGAGGCGAGGCGCAACGGGACCCAATCTGTGTTAATTAGGTAAGGCGCGCTGCTTGCGTTGTTGCTGCCCCAGGTCTACCTCGCCGTTCTCGGCGAATGGGTCGCTGTGTTCGGTCTGGTCGGGTTAATCGCAATGGGAGTCGATAAGGGAAGGGCGCTGAGTTCCGAGTGGCGGATCAGCGAGGTAACGCTATTGACTGTCGCCATCGCGGGCGGGTTTTGGGGAATCGTGCTCGGGGGCATCCTGTTCCATCACAAGACCTCGAAGCTGACCTTCCTGCTCCCCAGCTACGGGATAGCGATATTGTGGCTATCGCTGCTCTACGAGGTAGGATTCCTAACCTACCTGGCGAAGATCGCGTGAACCCAAGGCGAGTCGTGGTGGCTCCCCTTTCAAGCAATTGTCTAACGCTTGAGACCAACACGGGTTATATTTTTCTCGCGATTCGTCGATTCCCATGGTCCGAGCCGCCGACAGGCACTTCCGATTCAAGACGCTCCTCATCCAATGCATCGATTGCAGTATCGTAATTGGCACCGAGAACGGATCCACGCCTGAGACCGAGGTCCGTTGGAGCCTATGCGGCAGGTGCGTTGCGAGGAGAAACGGGATGGTGGGAGCCAAGACCCTTCGAGAGCTCGGCATCTACTGACCTCGTGTCGGGGCGGGAAGGCTCTCAAGAACAGAACGGACGCCCACGCTTAAATAGAAATCAGGTTCACAAGACTCACGAATGGTTGTCGACTTCTCGATTAAGAAGTTCCCTGGCTGCAGCGTCGCTTCCATCACCTACGTGGGCCCGTACAGGGGATCGAACATGATGCGTGACGAGTTCTACGAAATCATGGCGTGGGCAAAAGAGAAGAAGATGAAGACGGGGAAGTGGTTCTTCCTTGAACACGACGGCCCAGAAACCCCGAGCAAGAAGAGGCGGTGGGAGGCCTGTGTGGAGCTGAGGGACAGGGCCAGGTCCGGGAAGAGAATCAAGATCAAGAAGCTCCCAGAGACGCTAGTCGCCACCATAAAGTTCGATCCCGAGAAGGTTTCTCCCCGCGTCATTTACCACGGCCTCGAGGGCTGGATGGAATGGCGGAAGAAGGCCAAAGAGTACAGGTGGGCCGGAGAGTCTCGCGAAGTGTACTCGGGCGACCCCTGGAAGAGCTCCAGAGCCTGGGCGAACGTCGAAATCCAGGTACCAGTCAAGAAGATGTCTTAGGGCGAATGGGATCGCTCTGACTGAGGGCGCCCTCGGAAACGGTTTAAGACACGCCGCGACGTTATCGCGTTATGACCAGGGAGGAGATGCGTCGGGTTCTGCTCGAAGCGGCTTATGGGCGCAGGACAGTTACCTACGGCGAGCTGATGGAGAGGTTCGGCTTCTCGCGGGGCGGGCCGTCGGGCGAGAGCGTTGTCGCGGCCCTGGACGAGATCGACAAAGAAGAGCACCAGATGGGCGGGCCGGGGTTCGCAGCGATCGTGGTGCGGAAGGACACTGGATTCCCGGGCGGCGGCTTCTTCTGCTGGAGTGGGACCCCGGCTCACGTTAGGAGACCGCAGGATCAGAGCTCGAATCCGAAACTCTCCCAAGGTGAGAAGGATTACGTCAGAGGCCTACAAGAGAAGATCTGGGCCTACTATCGCGAGCGCGGCCCGCGCCCAAAGGATTGGGAGCAGCTCGACTGAGGAGGGATCCTGATGCCTCCCGAGGCAGATTGAAATATCGGCGCGCGGCAGACGGTCAGACTTGAAGGACGAATCGGATTCGAAAGCACCCGTCATGGGAGGGCGCGAGGCCGAGATTCTGGATTTCATAGGTTCCGAGCAGCTCGAGGCGTTCACGTTCGACGGATTACGCCGTGGCCTCAGCATTCACCCCGAGACGCTTTCTCGCGCACTCGACAGGCTCGAAGAAGGCGGGGTCGTCAGGAAGACCTCCGAAGGCTATGCCGTGATGGAAGAGAGGGGAGGAGTCGTTCGTGCAGCTCATGAAGGCGAGACCGTTCAGCTCCTTCAGACCTTACTGCCCGCCGGCTTCAAGCCAGAGTCCCTTCTTCCTAGGCTCAACGGGAGTTGGTTCGGGAGTCTCCGATGGCTTGGGCTGTCTCGGACTCGGGACGAGCTCGCCCTGAACTGGATTACTGAAAGCGGCGGGGTGATGGTGAAGGCTAGGTTCCTGGCCGGCACCCTGATGGTCGAGGCGAGGCTGAGAGGCAGTTCAGGTTTGGACGAGGCGGTCAGAGCCTCCTACGAGCTTGTCGGCCATCTGTCCAGGCTCTTCGTGAAGCCAGGCAGAAGGGTCTTCGCGTTCGAGATCTCGCCCGGCCTAGCCTCCTGACGTGGGGTGTGAGCGGCCAGAGGGGCTACCCACTCAACAAATAGACGCCTCCCCATGGTGATGATGTGATAAAATGACTACCGAAATGCAATCTCCGATGCAGATACTGGAATCGCTGTCGAACGCCCTGACCTACGTCTCGGCCAAAGTCTCGAAGTCCGTCGTCAAGATAGACTCGGGAGGAAGGCGCGGCGGGACGGGAGTGGTCTGGAGCCCGGAAGGCCACATCGTCACGGCAGCCCACGTCCTGGGAAGGTCAGACGTGGTCGAAGTGGAATTCCAAGACGGGAAGCGCCTCGATGCTAAGGTCTTAGGGCGAGACGCCGACTCGGACGTCGCCCTCCTGAAGGTAGAAGCCACGGGTTTGACCCCGATCGAACTCGGGGAGTCGGGCAATCTCCAGGGAGGACAATTCGTCCTCGCATTCGCCAACTCGCTCGGAGGCAAACCGAGCGTGACTTCCGGAATCGTGACATCGCCAAAGCGGTCGCTTTCAGGATGGGGAAACACGCTGGAGAACGCCATAGTCACGGACGCCCTCCTGAACCCCGGCTACTCCGGCGGGCCCTTGGCTGACGCATCGGGCAAGATGGTCGGCCTCGATGTCGCGTACTTCAACCTGAGAGGGATAGCCGTCCCGGTCGACTCGGTAAAGGCCGTGGCTGCGGACCTGCTCAAGGAAGGGCGGGTGAAGAGGGCCTACCTGGGAGTCTACCTCGACGAGGTCGAGCTCCCGAGCGAGGTCGCACAGCTATCGCAGGTCGGCCAGGCATCCGGG
Source organism: uncultured archaeon (assembly GCA_963731775.1). Lineage (GTDB taxonomy): Archaea > Thermoproteota > Nitrososphaeria > Nitrososphaerales > Gagatemarchaeaceae > DATJAJ01. Next base: position 125,752 of record CAVSWV010000002.1, read on the forward strand.
TTGATGGTCCTCTCAGCCGAACTGGACAGCCCGGCGAAGAGAGCCGGACTCGCCATGGGAGACGTAATCGTGAGGCTCGCAGGCAAGCCCACCGCGACGATGCAAGACCTTCACGGGATTCTCGGCAGGGATCTCGTGGGGAAGAGCACCACCGTCTCGGTCCTTAGGGGCGAGAAGCCGGTCGAGCTCCCGATAGTGCCGAGCGAACACTCCTAGGAGCGGCAGTTGCGGATCGCGGTCCTGTCCGCGACCCGCGGCAGTTTTTCATTGCGAACAAAGCTTTATTCGAATTCGTCCTGCCACGGTACCAGAATTGCGTGAAGTCATCGACGCCCACGTACATCTCTCGGGTCGCAACGACGACGCTCTGATCCCCTACGCGTACAGGAACGGGCTCAAGTACGACTTGGCAGAGCTCCTCAGGCTGATGGGAGAGAATGGCGTCGTGAAGGCTTTGCTTCTAAGCCCTCCTTTGAACTCAGGCGGACCACTCCCGAATGAATACGTCATAAGACTCTGTGCCCAGAGTGGCGGACTGCTCCTCCCTGTTGTTACCGTTGAACCCGGAGAGGCGGAGGTGAGCGCGGCCCTCTCCTTGGCGAGGAAGAACCGCCAGGTCAGGGGTTTCAAGATCAGGCTGGGTTACGTGAAGGTCTTCGCCGACGACCCCGTCTATGCACCGCTCTACGACTATGCCGAGTCCGCGGGCCTCCCCGTCCTGTTTCACACCGGAGACACCGCGAGCAGCGAGGGCAGCCTAGCCCACTCGCACCCATTGACGCTCGACGCGCTCGCCAACTCGAGGCCTGAACTGAAGATGGTCGCGTGCCATTTCGGGAACCCGTGGTTTGAAGATGTCGCGGAACTGACCTACAAGCACCCCAACCTCTACGCAGACATCTCCGGTCTTGTGGTCGGAGGCAGCAAGTATGGGGACAAGTACGAGGAGTGGGTAGCAAAGAAGCTGAGTTCGGCCATCCACTACTCCGGGGGAGCAGAGAAGATCATCTTCGGGAGCGACTACCCAGTTACGACCCAGGAGAAGACCATCGGGCTCGTCGGTAGACTCGACGTCGATGAGGGCGACGTTGAGAGAATACTATGCGGCAACTCGAGGAGGTTGTTCAAGCTCTGACCTCTCAGGTCGGCGACGTCTCGATCGTCGACGTACCTCCCAATGAGAGGGCGTCGCTGGAGCTGCTTCTCGAAGAGAGCTTTGAAGGATGGTATCTCAGACACGCGAAGAAGACGCTCTTTGAGCCTGGAGTTGTCCGGAAGGCGGTCATCGAGGGCTGCCCCGCCGGATTGGTCATGCTTAGGGTCCTGGACGGGCCGGTTGGCTACGTCTTCTACATCGCGGTAGCTAGGGCCTACCGGAGGAGGAAGGTGGGAACGACCTTGCTCCAGGACTCGTTGGACTACTTCCAGAGCCTAGGGGCGACGGAGGCTTACGCGGCCGCAGAGGACGACAACGTCGAATCCACGGGGCTCTTCAAGTCGAAGGGATTCGTCCGGACGGGCTACGGGGAGCTCTCTAGGAAGTACGGTAGGTTCAGGGCCCTAATGATGTACAGGAGCATGCTGGTCGTCCCTGGGGAGATGCTGATGTGCCGCGTGCTGACCGGAGGGGCCGACCGGGGTACAAAAGACGTCGAACAGCCTGAGTAGTCAAACCTCAGTCGGAGTACCGTATTGCGGCCTGCCCACGAGCGGGTTGGATCCTGCCACGGGTCAGGGGGTCTGGGGCTTCAGCGCGATCAGGGACTTCGCCTTCTTATGGCAATATTCGGCCCTGTCGGTGTAGTTCTTCCAGGCGGTGTAGTTCTGTTCGACCTTTGAAAGCAGAAGGAGGATGTCCGAGGCGTTGAGATAGCCGGTCACGGCCGTGTCATTCGCGCCGGCCTTCTCCGCGACGGCCGCGTCGTTCATGAGCTGCCCCGCGTACCATTGGAGCTTCTGGGCGCGGCTCATGGACGCGCCGGGAGTCGGCTGCATGTACCCCACTTATCCAATCCAATGAAAGACTTCTGGGTCGCATTTCCTCGACAAAATGCAGGAACGGCTTCGACTCGGGGCTAGCCCGACTTTGCGTGTCTGAGCGAAGCCGAGTTGATGCAGTAACGGAGGCCCGTGGGTTCGGGACCGTCGTCGAAGACGTGGCCGAGGTGACTTCCGCAGACCGAGCACTCGACCTCAGTCCTACGCATGAAGAAGCCGTTGTCTGACTTCTCCTTCACGTTCTCCTTCTTCGAGGGCTGCCAGAAGCTCGGCCAACCCGTGCCCGAGTCGAACTTGGAGTCGGAGCTGAAGAGCTCAGCGCCGCAGACGACGCAGTTGTAGACTCCCGCGTCGTGGTTGTCCCAATACTCACCGGTGAAGGCCCTCTCGGTTCCCTTGTTGACGCAGACCTCGTACTGAATCGGGGTCAGCCTCTCCTTCAACTTGGTCTTGTCTTCCTGAAGCATGAGATGTTTTTCACGTCGGCGGAGTATAAATCTTGACCCAAATCATACGGGATTGGGATATATACCGCAACTTGCCTTCCAGCTCGCATGTCCCCTGACTGGAAAGCGACCCAGCCGAAGAACGACGCCGGTTATCTTGAGCGCATGAGCAAGGTCATCTTTTCGGCGGGCCTAAACTGGAGCGTCGTGGAGAAGAAGTGGCCGAACTTCAAGAAGGCCTTCGCGGGTTTCTCACCCGACAAGGTCGCGAAACTGACAGAGAATGATGTGGGCAGACTTGTGGTGGACGCAGGCATAGTCCGCAACGAGAGGAAGATTAGGGCTACAGTTCACAACGCCGCGGAGGTGCGGAAGATCCATAAGGAGTTCGGTTCGTTCCAGAACTATCTGGAATCCTTCGGCAAGGACGAGAAGCGGCTTGTGGCCGACCTCAAAGGTAGATTCCAGCACCTCGGAGACTCCACTTCGCGCACTTTTCTGTGGTCGGTAGCCCATCCGCTGAAACCGAACGCAGAAGAGAAGAAGTGGATGGCCGGACATCACATGAAGGGTTCCTAGGCCGTAGTGGGCCACCTAGCCCGTTCCGCCGACGGCTCAAGCCATAGCGGGCGCTGCCTTTTCCTCTTCTCGTTTTAGCTTCTCAAGGCTCTTCTTGTGGGACTTCAGGGCTGCGATCGTCCAAAGAGTGTCGCATCGCGGGCAGAGATAACGGCCCGGCGTGCTCGAGCGTCGAAGCTTGGTATTGTCGTTGGGGCACCTCGGTTGCTTCCTCACTACCTTCTTCTTCCTACCTCTGCGTCTCTTTGGCTTGGCCACTCAGGTCACTGTGATTCTCATCGTTGTTGTCAGAAGTCTACTTGAAGGTTCACGTGCTGTTTCTTAAGTCCTTTCTGGGGACGAATCCCTCTTGTTATCTCTGGGTCGGCCGCCCTTACGAGGGTCCGAGTCAAGACTCATTACGAACAACCTTGGGGCGATGGCGGAGATAGGCATGAAAGTACCTCGCTCGGTGGATGCGGACGACCGGTTCTTCAGATCGGTCCTGCCGAACGATCCTGCTCTGAAGGTAAGGCCGATGTTCGGCAACCTCGCCGCCTTCGTGAACTCGAACATGTTCGCCGGGTTGTACGGGGCGGACCTCTTCGTGCGACTCCCCGAGGACGGTCGCAAGCGCCTGATGAAGGAGGATGGAGCGAGCCCGTTCGCACCGATGGCAGGGCGGCCCATGAAAGAGTACGTGGTCGTCCCGCGGTCGTGGAGGGAGAAGCCTGAGAAGGTGCGAGAATCAGTCAGGGAATCCTTCCTTTGGGCCAAGAGGCTGCCTCCTAAGGGTTGATCCTCAGAATGGTGAGGCGCGCCTTCCGTCAATTGCGACCTCGGAGAGCGCGTGAATAAAAAGTTCCGATTCTGGAGAGTCATGGTGCGGCTGGTCGCGATTGATGTTACGAAATGCGGCAGAACGGCGGCTCTTCGGGCCTACGAAGCAACATCGGTGGTGAGTCCTACTTGAGCGAGCGAAGCAGAGGCATACTAGGCATCTCCAGGGAGCTCCTCCTTGACCGCAACGTGAGAGTGATTGCGGTCACAGGCATCATATCCGGGATTTACATCGGAATGCTCAACGCGATCCTCCAGCAGTTCACAGTCACCACCGGGATCGGCCTCATCGGACTTGGGATACTTTCGGCTATCGGGGGGCGGTTCAGCGGCCTATTCCCGTCGCTCGTCCAGCCGTTCGCGGGACAGTACGCGGACGTCGTGGGGCGCAAACGGGTCATCGTGCTCGGGAGCGTGACAACAATCGCGTCCATGGGGCTCTTCTTCTTCTCGGCTCTGACCAAGAACTGGCTCCTCGTCTCGGTCGCCTTCGTACTGTATGGAGTAGCAGTCCTAGGTAGCCCTGCCTCTCAGGCGGTCGTGGCGGAATCGTCGAACATGGATCCCGAGAGGATGAACGTCGCGTACAGCGTGGTGTTTCTTCTGAGCACGATTCCCTCCGCCGCAATGGCGTTGTTCGGAGGCGCTCTCGCTGACCTGGAAGGCTATTCCATTATCTTCGTTATCGCGTTCGCCCTCGAGCTGATCGACCTTTCTCTCTATGTCAGAGAACTCGGAGAGACTGGGACGAAGCTTGGTTCCGAGCGCCCTTCTGATTCTGAACCAAAGTTCTCGCTCAGGAAGGCGGTTGCCCTGCCGGAGGGATTTCTGGGCTTCTTCGCGTGCTTCGCTATGGACTCTTTCTCGTTCAGCATATCTAGTTCGATAATCTACGCGATCGTCGTAGAACACTTCGGGTTTACCAACACGGACGTAGGTCTCATCGTGGGGGTCTGGTACCTCTCGATTATCCTGGCACAATATCCCGCCACTTGGCTCCTCCTGCGCATAGGAATGAAGAAGTCCCTCGCCCTCTCCGAGTTCTTCGGCGTTGTATTGATGATAGGCTGGTACTTCTCGAATACGGTCCCCCTCTTCGTTGTCTTCTCAGTCGTGTTTGGGTTGTCTGTGGCTACCTGGGTGCCGGCCCAGTCGACGATACAGATGAAGCACTCTCCTCCCGGAGAGAGGGGTAGCCTCGGGGGTAAGCTCGCGGCGTTCCGAGGACTCGTGGCTTTCCCCGGTCCCATAATCGGAGGCACGATCTACCAGACCCTTGGATACCACTCGGTGATGCTGGCCTCCCTCGTTGGCACCATCGTGACCACGCTGATGATCATCAGGTTACTTCCCGGGGAGGATGAGACCGTGGGTAGGCCGAACCAGGGGAAGCCTTTGGAGGACCCTATGAAGAGACCCGTCGCGGAAGGACCGGGCCACCGCTCCCAAGCAGCTGCCTGACGGGGACCTTCGTACGCCGGCCGTGTGCGGAGACCACCTTCTCATAGTCCGACCACCTCACGCCGAGCTTCTGGGCCATGGTACGCTCCATGATTGTGGCGAAGGAATGTTCCTCGTTGTAGGGGGCCCTGATGTCGTCCCCTGGTTCCTCGTCTGGGGCGTGAAGCCCTGCCTTCCTTTCGGCCTCGAACCCCTTGTCGAAATCGACCACTTCTGCGTCGGTTACACCTTTCATCGCGCACAATTCGTATTCGATCATCTCGTGGAGGGCGACCAGGAAGACGTATCTCTTATCCTTCATCGAACTGACTCTTATTTCGACGGTGTTACCGGGAATCCAATCGCCGACGGTCTCGTACCGCTGCTGTCTGTGGGGGACCTCTTTGACGATGAAGGCGGCCTTTCTCCCCTTCTTGGACCTCATGCTGGTCTCTCGGGGCTAGGCAGGGCTTAATGCGCAAGGGGTCTAGGGTTGGTTCCACTCTTGTGAACAAGTTTCACCCTTCGGATTAATACCCACCTCCTGCCTCCATTCACACGCCCATCGCCTGAGGGCGCGCTCAGGATGGAGCCTTACGACCCGCGAAGATGCTGTCCTTGAACTTGCTCGTCGTTCGCAGTCTCTCGAATCTCCAGTCAGCGAACATCAGGATGTCGCGGAACCCGACATGCCTCATCGTCTTCTCGACGTCGGCCCGCCTGAAGAGTCCGAGCCGGTGGACGTCGTTCCGAAGTTGGATCACTTTCCTGCCGTCCTTGATGAGGTAGCTGAACGAAAGTTCCCCGACGCGCCCTTCTCGCTTCGAGGTGCTGAGGCGCGCTCCCATCACCCTTCCGTCGTCGAAGATGTCTTCGCCCCTGTATCCATCTATGAAACCCTCGCCCGTGAAGTGGGTGTCGAAGACAGTGATTCCGCCTGGTTCGAGGTGCCTATGGAAGCCCTGCAGCGTCTTCCTCAGGTCGGCGACCGTGAGGTTGTAGGAGATTGAGCTGAAGAAGCAGATGACACAATCATACGTCCCCTCAACAGCCGAGTCCAGGTCTCTCATGTCGCCCCTCACGAATTCGGCCCGACCCCTCAACTTCCTTCGGGCGACGGCGAGTTGCTCCTGGCTCAGATCAACGCCAGTCACCTTGTACCCGCGGGCGGCCAGGAGCTTCGTGTGGGTTCCCGTTCCGCACGCGACCTCTAGGATCCGCCTGCCCTTCACCCCGTATCGGTCCAGTAACTTGACCAGGAAGTCGATCTCGCGTCTGTAGTCTTTCCACCAGTAAAACCTGTCGTAGTACTCCGCGAGCTCGGCGTAGAGGGCGTGGTCTTCCACAAGAGTGAGACCCGCCGTCTCCGATATAATCGTGCGGGCGAACCTCTCGAAACGAGCGACCGATAGACCCCTGTGACTGGGAGTCTTGGAGCGCCGGCGGTTCTTACTTCATCCAGCGATCGACTTCTTCCCTTGAAACAGCTACCAGCGTCCTGGCTGTCCCGAGTTCGGAAGTCATCATCGAGAACCGCAACGCGGTCTTTTCGTCGGGAGCCTCGATGATAGAGACTACATCGAACTCTCCGAGAGTGAAGAACGTCTGGTGGTACTTGACGCCCCACTTCTCTCCCTCGGCCCTGAGCTTGTCTACCTGGGCGATGCTCTCTTTGCTCGGAGGACTCTTCAGCTTGACGAGTCTGATGAACCACACGACAATGACTTAGGAGGCGGGCCTCTTATTTAGGTGAAAGCATTTACTTATCTCACCGCGAGGGGTCGTCTGATTGATTTCGAGAAAGCAGTCGATGGGGATCCTCGGCCTGGCCGCGATCGTGGTCTTCTGGTTCCTCGTGGCGGGGATCTTGGAAGCCGGCTTCATAGCGGTCGTTATCGTGCTCGCCATCGTCTTCCTCAACAGGGGGCAGAGAGGCAAGCCCGTCGGGAAGGACGCCTGAGAGGCGGCTACGCCCGTCCACCCGCTATTCGGATTTCCTTCGGCTGGTCGACCGCCGACCGCGGGCCTCGAAGGCGCCCAAGCCAGGCTCGCGCATGAGGCCGAGCTTCTTCAGTTCACCCACCCTCTTCACGTTCGTGGCGCTCCAGTTGCTCTCGGGCCTCCTCGGAGTGAAGCGGCTCGCGTAGCTTGTCTGGTCGACCCCCCTTACGGTTCCGTCGATCCACCCGAAGCTGAGGGCCTGGTCGACTGCCTCCTGGTAGCTGATGCCCGGCAGGCCAGATCCCTTCTTCCGGAACCCGACCCAGACCTCCGTCGCTCTTGCCTGGTTCTTCTCCAGCCACCTGGTAAACTCCTCCGGCGATTCGAAGTATTCCACCTTCAACGCGCGGCCCACTCCTCCCTCTGCTGATCTGCTCCCACTCCGCGACGGCCTAGGTCGTACGGCAACACGCGGTTCAGCTCCCTCTCCCGCTCCCTGAAGTCCGGGCATGCCCGGGCAAGCTTCTGCTTGAAGGCCTGCGAGTGGCTGAACTCGCCGAGGTGCGTCAGCTCATGAAGCACGACATACTCGCGTAGACTCTCGGGCAGGGCTATCAGCTGCCAGCTGAATGAAAGGCGCCCGCGCCTGGTGCAGTATCCCCAATCTCTCATCTCCCTCACGTCGACCCTGCTGTACTTCGCGCCAAGCTTCCCGGCCAGCTCGGGTACCTTCTTCACGACATAGGCGGATGATTCTTTGAGGAACCAGCGGCGGACTAGTTCGGCTATCCTCGGCCTATCGCTCGTCCTCACCGTCACCACACCCCTTTCCAGCTCTGGAACCAGTTGCTCTGCTCCCGGGGTCTGCTCGAAGACTACCTTCAATTGCCTACCAGAATGCAACAGGGTCTCGCCATCGAAGACGCTCGTCGAACGCGAGAGCTGTTTCATGCGCCTCCCGATCCACTCTTCCCTCTCCAGCAGCATCTGGGCCACGTCCACATTCAGGCCCCTCGGGACGACGATCTCAAGGGTCATGTCGGGTCGAAACCTCAGGTACGTGTAACGCCTTCCGGTGCCCCTGACAAGTGCGTAGTTGATTCGCCTGGACCCGATGGTAATCGAAGGCATCCGGTTCCAAGGAAGCATCGAGGTAGATTAAGAATCCCGACGGCGGGTTAGAAGAAGCCGAGACCTGACGAATCCATCCTCTTGACGCAGCTGCCGCATCGGAGCCCCTTTGGCGTCCGATAGAGCTGCGCGGTCTCGCCGCATTCAGGGCACTGCTTCGGGACCTTCTGCAGGGCCTGGAAGGCCTCCTTCATATAAACGACGAACCGTTCGCAATCGCGGCCCTATTAAGAGTGCCTATGGTCCTCCGTCCCGTCCCCGTATCTTCCGGCAAGTGGGGTCGGGCCTACTTCACGTGGGCTGGTTTGTGCACGAACCCGTCGAGGAGGTCTCGGAGGTCCTTCTTCTCCTTGATCGATTGCTTCGCGAGCTCTTCTCTCCTGCCGGGGCTCTGTTTGTTCCAGTATTTCGCCAGGTCATCCGCCACGTCGAAGACGTAATACTCGCCTTGTTTGAAAGGAGACTCGTTCCCGGGCTTTACCACGGGCGCACCCCCGACATCTTTGACTCTTATCGAGGCCATGGACTAGCCCTCGGGCCATCCCGTTAAAAGAACGATGGCGGGGCTTAGCTGTGGCTCGCCAGGAACTCAGAGGCCCGGTCGTTGAACTCGTTCGGGTTCTCGATCATGCAGAAGTGGCCGCTGCCTGAGATAGTGGCCGACTCGCAGCCGGTCGCCTTGGCAAGGCTCTCGCTTATCTTGAGGTCCCACTTCGCGCTGTTCTCCCCCCGTATCACAAGCATCGGAGTCAATATGCCGGCGGCTTCGGTCGCGTTGAAGTTTGGGAAGTTGGACGTCGTCTCCGCCAGCGTCTTGGCGTTGTCAACCATCATCTTCCTGAACTCCTCGGGCAGTTGGGGCACGGGTGTTCCCTTGTCGAAGAGTCCCGCGTAGAAGATCGTGGCCGCGTTCTGGACGTCTCCCGCTTCTGTGGCTTTCATGGAAGCCTTACTCTCGTTCAAGAGCCTCCTGGCCGACGTGGCCACCGACGGGGACCTGAAGAGGAGGGACAGGAGCTGGAGCGGGTTGTTCGGGTCTCGTATCAGCATCGTGGCGACCGCCGCGTTGTTGAGAGTCACCGATTTCAGCATCTCTGGATGCTTGGCCGCGAAGTAGGCCGCCGTAAAGCCGCCGTAAGAGTGGCCGACGAGATGGACGGGCGAGAGGCCGAGCTTTCCTATCAGAGCGGCAAGATCGGCGGCGTTGTTCTCCACCGTGCTTGTCATGATGTCGCCCGGGTTCTTGTTTGGCGCGGCGAAACGCCGGCTGTAAGCGACCGTCTTGTACTTCTTCGACAGGAAATCGGTCTGGTTCCTCCAAACGCGATAGTCCGACATGGTGCCATGGACAAACACGATGGGGGCGCCGCTCCCCTCCTGTTCCACGAAGAAACTCGCGCCGTTGACCTCGACAGTTGACATACGGTAACGCCGTCGCTTCGATATTTAAGATGACGCCAGGAGACTTCGGGCCCGAGAGTGGTTTGGTGCGCGCAGAAGCCGTTAATACATCAGACCCAAACGAATGGTAATCCCATGGGCCCCGCAGTTCCGCGAGTAGGATTGGAGGAGATTGAGGAAGCGCGCGAGCGGATACGTGGAATCGCCTGGAGGACCCCGACGGTGCCGTCATCTCGCTACGATGACGGGAAGACGTACGTGAAATTGGAGTGCCTCCAGAGGACGGGAAGTTTCAAGGTTCGTGGCGCGTGGAACAAGATGAGCAGGACCACCGAGGTGGAACGGCGCAGGGGATTCGTTGCGGTGTCGGCCGGGAACCACGGACAAGCGGTCGCGTGGTGTGCACAGAGGCTCGGCGCGGCCTGCACCGTGTACGTTCCCGAGGACGCGGTGCAGCGCAAGGTGGATTCGATGACATCGATGGGGGCGAAGATAGTAAGACGTCCTCACATGGAGATAATGGAGTCGATGACGGATGACAGGATGTCGCGGCTCGGCATGACCTACATCCACCCGTTCGGAGACCCGTTAGTGGTGGCCGGGCAGGGGACCATCGGATTGGAGATCCTTGAAGACGTCCCCGACGTCAGGAGCGTCGTCGTCCCCGTGGGAGGCGGAGGGCTGGTGAGCGGCATCGCTACCGCCGTAAAGGCGAGGAGGCCGGAGGTGAAGGTGTACGGAGTGCAGGCAGAGGGCGCGGCGCCGCTGCCTGAATCCCTCGCGAAGGGCCACGCCCTCTCGACCGGAGAGCCTCACACCATCGCGGACGGCATCGCCTCCACCACCGTCTTCGAGTACATGTTCCCCCTGCTGCAGCAGTTCCTAGAAGCGGCGTACACGGTCGACAACGGCGAGATGAAGGAGGCGATGAGGCATCTGATGAAGGAGTGCCACGCTGTGGCGGAGCCTGCGGGGGCGTCTTCTCTTGCCGCGGCGACGAAACATGTCGACGAGATCGCGAAGCCAGTCGTCTGCGTGGTCAGTGGAGGCAACGCCGACCAGAGACTGCTCTCCGAAGTCGCTTCCTGATGTGATACTTTGAAGACATTGATGCTTGGATCAAGAGAAGTCTCAAAGATTCTTACGATGCCCGACTGCATTCGGGTGATGAGAGATACCTTCGAGGCCTACGCGAGAGGTGAAGACGTCTTTCCGCCGCGGCGCGCCCTGGCGCAGCCTGACAAGAAGGGAATCCTCGGGTTGATGCCTGGCTATCTGGGGCGTGAAGGGATAATCGGGTTGAAGGCGACCTCGGTCTTTCCAGGGAACCACGGGACGAGGTTCGAGTCCCATCAGGGGGCCGTGCTCCTGTTCGACTCGGAGCACGGGCGTCTCCTTTGTGCTGCGGATGCGGGCGCGATAACGGCGATCCGGACGGCTGCGGCCAGCGCAGTAGCGACTGACGTACTCTCGAGGGTGGACTCCCACAACTTGGCGATTCTCGGCTCGGGAACCCAGGCATCCACACATCTTGAATCGATGTTGGCCGTCAGGAAGGGAATAGAGAGCGTGGCGGTCTGGTCGAGGAGCCCAGAGAACGCGAAACGGTTCGTCGAGCGCGAATCACGCCGACATTCGGTAGCGATCAGGAGCGAGGAGTCCGCCGAAGCCGCTGTGCGGGGAGCCGCTATTGTCTGCACCGTCACGGGAGCAAAGTCTCCGATCCTGAAGGGCGCGTGGCTCTCCCCTGGAAGTCACGTCAACGCCGTCGGGGCATCGGTACCACCGTACAGGGAACTCGACACGGATGCAGTGGTCATGAGCAGTCTCTTCGTCGACAGTCGGGAGTCGGCGTTGAACGAAGCGGACGACCTCCGGGTGCCGATGAATGAGGGTGCAGTAGGCGCGGACCACATCAAGGGTGAGATAGGGGAGGTTCTCATTGGAAAGGTCCCGGGTCGAACGAACGGGCGGGAGACTACCATCTTCAAGTCGCTCGGACTCGCCATCGAGGATCTGGCCGCAGCCAACTTCGTCTACGAAAGGGCTTCGTCCGAAGGCCTCGGGACGTGGGTAGAGTTCAGCGGAGAACGGGACGCCTCCGACTGAGCCAGATTTTCCGAGGAAAACGCTCGTGTACTGTTCGGGAGGGTGAAGCTAGAGGGCCCGCATCCGATTGTTCTTCGGATTGTGCTCGACCTCAGCCGTACCCAGGGCTTCCATCACGGGAGGCACGTACATCGCGAACCTTCCTCGCAATCCCTTCTTGAGTCCGTACCATCCTCCCACTGGGTTCTTGGGAGACCTGCCCCACGCTTCGACTGTACCATCAGCCGCCGTCTTTTGCTCGTCTGTGCTGCCGAGGAGCATCCAGTCCCCGTGTTTCGTGAGCGCCGCCCGAAGGTCGTCGAGGCATCGGAGGTTGTATCTCAGCTCGGTCTTGCCGACCCATACCACCAAGGCGGGAGGCGCCAGGCTCTCGTCGCGGTAGGCCCTGAACTCGGAGGTGCCAGGAGGTGTCTTCAGCAACCAGGGGTCGTCCTTGGTTCCCTTGCCTTTGGCACTGGTCTTGGGCAATTCTACAGTACCTGCTGCCTGTTTTCTCATTATAAGGAATGCGGACTCGGATTAACCCTCAGTTGGTAATTCCTTGGGCCCCCTCGCGGATCTCGCGCTCTTGGCACAGGCGAGCAGCTCTTTTCCTAGCCTCTGGCCGAGTCTGGGCAAGGCTTATCTCCATAAATGCGGACCTCGTGGCAAGCAGAGCGCAAACAGGTGTGTCCAAATGAAAATGGCAGTCCCCGAAATAATCGCCCTTTCGAAGAAGTTCCTGAAGGACGAGACGAACTCAGATAACCCCAAGATTACATCGGTCGAAGCAATCGAGCCCGACTCCAAGTGGAAGGTCATCGCCGACGTGGGCGACGTTGCAATGGTTCGGAGGGAGCTAATCGTTGACGACCGAGACGGAAAGATCGTCTCCTACAGGCAGATCTAGACTTGGCGGACAGGTCATTCTCACTCGTCTGCACGGTCAGTACGGAGAAACCGGCCGCCGTTCGCCCCGTTCTCGTAAGCTTCGTCGGAAGGAGCGGTACGGTGGAGGACGTGGCCCCGGCGCTACGCGAGCATGGGGGCAAGGGAGAGTTTCTGGTGCGAGCTGAAATCGCAGGTGCCAGCGCCAAGGATCTTAACAGGTCACTGCTCACGGCCCTCAGAAAGGCCGAGAAGAGGACCCGGTTGCGCGCCGAATGGGTTTCGGAGAAGACGGCAGAACGCTACTTCGACTACGTGCTAAAGAAGACGACCGCGCTATGAGTAAAGCAGACCTAGTCCTCAAGGAGATAGAGGACCATCCCGAGAAGTACCCAATCGTAATCGGTCCTGAAAGAGGCAAGGTCCTCGATCAGGTCATGGCGGAGCACAGGCCGAAGTCTGTTCTAGAGGTTGGCACGTTCGTTGGCTATAGCGCTATCAGGATGGGACGGCTCCTCCCCAAGGGAGGGAGGATCGTCTGTGTAGACAAGGACGGAAAGATCGCCGCCGTCGCCGAGGCCAACATCGCGAAGGCGGGCCTCAAAGACTCGATAACGGTAAAGGTCGGAGATGCGCGAGACATCATCCCTACGCTTAGTGGCCCGTTCGACGTGCTCTTCCTGGACGCGATGAAGAGCGAGTACCTGACCTACCTTCGGCTCGCCGAGCCGAAACTGCACGCGGAGAGCGTTGTTGTGGCAGATAATGTCAGGTCCGCGGCCGGCGACGTGACCGACTACCTCGACTATGTTCGGAAGTCAGGCCGATACTCTAGCTCGTACCACGAATCGAAAGATGCGTCTGGAAGGCCAGCGGACGCCGTCGAGGTCAGCGTCAGGCTCTAGCGGCCCGGACTAGACCCGTACGAAGCTCTCCACTGTCTTCGAGTCGAGCTTCTTGATCAACGCTAGGACGAGCTTCACAGCGTTCTCCATGTCCGAAAGGTCGGCGACCGCGGAGTGGGAGTGTATGTGCCTAGTGGGCACGCTGATCACGATTGAAGGACAACCCGCCTTGCTGACGTGGAACCTTCCGGCGTCCGTGCCTCCCCTGGTCACCACTGAAAGCTGATGGGGGATCCCCTCCTTCTCTGCGGTCTCTACCACGAACGATTTGAGGGCCTGGTTGGGGATCATGCTGGCGTCGAAGGTGAGGATGCTCGCGCCCTTTCCCATCCGGGTCGGTGCCTCCTGAGGCCTGATTCCCGGCACATCCCCGGCGATGTCGACCTCCAGCGCGAAAGCGACGTCGGGCTCAACCATGTTCGCCACGGTCTGGGCCCCCCTCAAGCCGACCTCCTCCTGGACGGTTCCGGCTATGAAGACGGTGTTCGGGTGCTGTACCTTCTCTGTCTTCAACCGCTTCAAGACCTCGAGCCCCACGAACGTGCCGACCCTGTCGTCGAAAGCCTTGCCCATCACGACGTTCTTCCCCTTCACCATGGTGAATTGGGAAAGGGGTGCTGCGGGATCTCCGACGCGGACGCCGAAATCCTTCTCGGCCGCCTCTTTGCTGCTAGCACCGATGTCGATGAACATCGAGTCGAGTTTGACCACCTTCTCCCGCTCCTCGCTGGTGAGCAGGTGAGGCGGCTTTGACGCGATTATCCCGGTGACGTCGCCCTTCCGCGTCCTGACGGTGACCCTGTGGCCCAGAAGGACCTGGTCGAACCAACCCCCCAGTGGGGCGAACGTCAGATAACCTGATTCCTTTTCGATCCCAGTTATGACGAAGCCGACCTCGTCCATGTGTCCGGCGAGGAGGACCTTCGGGGAGTCGCTCTTTCCGCGCTTCTTGAAGACCACCGAGCCTAGCTTGTCGAAGGAGACCTCGTCCGCATACTTCTCCCCGGCCCTCTTCACGATTGCTGCGGGTTCGCGTTCAAAGCCAGACGGACCGAATGATTCGGAGAGATCCTTCAGTAGTCCGATTGAGTTGGAGTCTAGTGTCACGTCGCGGCGGTCCCCGGCCTCCGATATATTCGTGACGGGTCTGCTGTCAAGCCCCCACGGCCGAAGACTCCAGCTTCAGGAAGACCTCGGCTGGAACGTCGAGCTCCAAGACGCGGCAGTTTTCTTCCACCTGTTCGGGCAGGGAGGCTCCGACTATCGGTGCCGTGACGTCCGGATTTTTCAGTATCCACGCCAGCGCCAGGGTCCCGAGGGGGATCGTGGCCTCGTCTGCCACGGCGTTCAGCCTCTCCATTGCGGCGAACCTTTCACCCTTGGAGATTCTGTCCCAGTATCTCGGATTGGCGTCCCCCCTGCTGCCCTTGGGCGGAGGCTGGCCTCTCCTGTACTTACCGGTAAGCAGGCCGCCCATCAGAGGACTGTATGTGACCACGCCGATGCCTTTCTCCCTGCAGGAGGGGAGGAGCTCAGCCTCTGGCTCACGCTCGAACAGGTTATACATCGGCTGGAGCGCTATCGGCAACTCCAGGTCCCCCTCAACGCAGATGGCCAACGCCTTCCTGAGTTGCGCGGGAGTGAAGTTGGAGATTCCGAAGTATGAGACCTTGCCCCGCCTTACGAGGTCGTCCATCGTCCTGAGCGTCTCGCCCAGTTCGGTCTCGTCGTCGTAGACGTGCAGATAGTAAAGGTCGATGTGGTCGGTCTGCAGTCGCCTCAGGCTCTCCTCGACCTGCCGCAGGATGTGCTTCCGCGACAGACCGCTCATGTTCGGGCCGTCGGTGACGCCGTAGCCGACCTTCGTGGCGATCACAAGGGAGTCGCGGTTCCCCTGCAGGCTCTTACCGATCAGCTCTTCGGAACGGCCGCCCGTGTAGATGTTCGCGGTGTCGATGAAGTTGATCCCCACGTCGACGGATTTCGCGATGACCTTGGCGGTGGCCTCCGCGTCCAGCTGCGCGCCGAAGTTGTTGGTCCCGAGACACAATCGCGACACCTTGAGCCCGGAGTCGCCGAGTCGAGTGTACTTCATGTCCGACGATTGACAGCCTCTCCCCCGCGTATTTAGACTAGACTCGCCGCGCGCCTATCGAGAAACGGCGGCCTCCGGCCCGTGGACCTTTCTGGAGGTTGACTCTCCCTTCTTCGGCTTCTCGAGCCCCCAGCTGACGGTGACCGCGGGGGAGATTCGCAGGTACTTTCCTTTGCCGAAGGGCCCGACATGGTCTGCGACCTCGGCCGTCCCGCTGACCTTGATGCCGCGGGGCTTCCAGGGGGCCATGGATTGCAGGTCGTCTATGACCAGGGCGACCCGCTTGTTCCCCCTCGTTATGTTCTTGTATCTCTGAGTCTTGAAGAAGAGCTTCTGGTCCTGGCTTCCCACCCAGAAGAATCTCCCGTCGAACTCGAAGCCGACAGGCGAGACCTCGGGTACTCCGCGCTCCGAGGTGGTCGCTATCCTGGCGAGCCGTTGGTTCCTAAGAAACGAGATCTCCTCATCGGAGAGCGGCGTCTGATATTGGGTAGGCTTCGCCGGTGGACTTGCCGCCTTGACGCGGTTTGGCCTCACGCTCCTGGCCCGCTTGACGTCGAGCTTGGCCGGCTCCGACCCTACCTTGGGTCGTAATGAGCTGGTTGCCTGGACGGCCTTCCTGCGCGGAGCTGGCGCTGCCCGCTGGCTCGGCAGCCAGGGATTGAGGGCGTCCTGGAATCCTCGGGCGAGCGGCTCGCCGCTGACGTCCACGGTCCATTCGTACTGCGACCTTTCCCTCCACTTCCTCAGCGCATCGGACGTCGCCTCCCTCAGGTCTTCCTCCGTCAGCCCCGTCACCCTGGTGAACCGATCAACCGCGACCTCGATGCCGCCCCTCTGGATCGCCCTGTCGATGTGGAGGACCAGATTGCACTCGGGACAGACTACCGCGTACCCGACCAGCCGTTGCCGACGGTTTGCGTCGTCGTAATCCCACCTTTCGTTGCAGTCGAGTCTCCCGTCGGCTCCGCAGAACTCGCACTTGTAACTGGCCCTGTCGAATTCCCTCGACTTGATCTGGTGCCATCGCTGCGCGAACTCAGGGGACTGGAGTGCTAGCGCGGCGAGGCTTCTTCCCTGCGTTGTCGCCGGCACAAGTTCAATGTCGTAGGGCGCTAGGAAGACCAAGTATCTCCGACGTGGCCGGTCCAAGATAAAAATCTTAGTCGCTACTTCGCGTCGATGAAGCCCTTGTTCCCCACGGCCTTCTGATATCCGTCGTATGCCAGCAGGATGGCCAACAGGAACGTGAGGAGTCCGAAGGTAAAGAGAGCGAGCAGAGCATAGGCGATGATGGCGACGATCACGAACAGGAGCGCGGGCAACCCGACCACCGTCGAATACCCGAGGTAGAGGTACCCCAGCCCGAAGAAGAAGTTGAGGACAGCTGCGACGATCGGATCTTTGCGCTGCGCGGGGGGCTGAGACGCGGCCGTCGAGCTGGCCGGGACCGGAGACGAGGCGGATGGTAGTCCGGACGCAGGCGTCAGTTTCGCGCCGCACTTGAAGCAGAAGGCGGAGCTGTCGGGGTTCTCGGCGCCGCACCTCGGGCAGAACACGACTCGGTAGGCAATCGGTCGCTATAAAAGCGGTTCACGGCCCAGGTGTCGAATCCATCCCCGACGCGCGTCGACACCTAGCGGTAGGCCAGGACAAAAACGGGAAGCGCTTTCGCGCTACTTCATCCACTTCATCGCGTCTTCGTAAGAAGTCGCGACGAGGGTCTCCGCCGAAGCTCCGTCCGCGCCCATCATCGACATCCTCATGGGTCCGCTGATGTCGGGTGCTTCGGTAATCCATACTGCGTCGTATCTGCCGAGGGTCATGAAGCCCTGGTGGATCTTGATGCCCATCTTCTGGGCAGCGTCCATCATCATCTTGTTCATGGCTTCGGCTTCTTGTGCGTTCGGAGCCTTCTTCATTTTGACGAGGGTGATGAACCACATGTCGAGGAGGGCTCAACAGACGAATATTTAAGTCGCATATGAATAATCAGGGTTTGAGGTCGTATTTCTACCCATAACCGTGCTGATCGGGAACAAGAGGGACGGGCCCGGATGACTATCGTTCCGCCCCCGAGCGCGAACACATATTAGTTCGGGCAGCCATAATCGGTCAAGCTTGAGCACGACGAGGACACTCCGGATCGAGAAGGATCTGGACGAGGCGATGCAGAAGCTCGCCAAGGCAGAAGGTGTCTCCGTGAACCAGCTCGCGAGCACAGCGCTGCGGAAATACATCGATTGGGACGAGGCGTCGGTCAAGACGGGACTCGTGTCGGTTCCGTCCGAGTTGTTGGTCAAGCTCATGGACACCCAGAGCATCGAGGAGGCTCGAGCGCTGGGCCGCTGGGCGGGCGCTGACCTCTTCAGCCCGTACATCGAGTATCTGTTCGCAAAGATCAACCTCTCGACCGCCATCGAGGGGCTGAGCATGCTCTCAAGGTATGGTTCAAGGTTCAGTTTCGACCATTCCGCGGAGGGTGAGAAGCATGTCATC
Source organism: uncultured archaeon (assembly GCA_963731775.1). Classification (GTDB taxonomy): domain Archaea; phylum Thermoproteota; class Nitrososphaeria; order Nitrososphaerales; family Gagatemarchaeaceae; genus DATJAJ01. The sequence continues at coordinate 143,982 of CAVSWV010000002.1, forward strand.
ATGCTGAGGCAGACGATGGGTCCGAAGTGGTCCTCCTACTATGCGGGGGCACTCGAGGGCATCTTCGAGGACCGAATCGGGAAGAAGATCAAGGTGACCGTCAATCCGCACATCTGCATAGCGGAATTCACGAACTGACAGCGAGAGTGCCCGTACGCGGTTTAATACGCAGGATGGCAAGGCTCGTGCGAGTCTGTCCGGATGCCAAAGAACGATCAAACCAGCGTCAAGAGGCCGGAATCTGAGAGGGTGAGCGCCGGTTCCCTCGCGGAGGCGTTGTTCAGGGTCGGGGCGTTGCGGTTCGCGGACTTCACCTTGCCGAACGGGAAGAAGAGCCCCTACGACATCGACCTCAGGTTGGTCCCGAGCTACCCGGACATCTACACAACGGTGCTGGCCGCTTACGTTGAGCTCGTGGAGGGGATCGGCGAAGGCGCCTACGACGTGATCGCTGGAGTGGCGACAGCCGGGGTGACCGTATCCTCCCCGCTGGCAGTCATGCTGAGGAAACCGATGCTTTACGTGCGGAAGGAGGAGGAGAGGAACCGGGGCCCTGGCAAGCTCGTGGAGGGTGCCGCGGAGCGGGGGTCAAGGGTTCTGATAATAGACGACCTCGTCTCGAGCGGCAAGAGCGTCTCCTTGGCGGCCGCAGCATTGAGGAGGGAAGGATACAAGACGACCGACGTGGCCGTGATGGTAGACAGGCTCGAGGGAGGCAAGCGCAATCTCTTGGCTAACGGCCTGAAACTGAACGCCTTCACCAACATCGAGGACCTGGTCGAGGCGCTGTACCACTCTAAACTTGTATCGAAAGCCAAGGTCGAGGAGGTCCTCCGCACGACTCGGCATGCCGGCGAAGCTCCAAGAGAGGGTCGGAGGCAATCCGCGCCGAAGCACTCTCCGTGAAGGCCCGATTAGCAGACGAAAGAAGAGCCCGTATCAGCATTAAATAACAATGGGAATGTATCAGCCGTCGTGAGCGACGAGCTAGACAGCGCAAGGGAGAGGAAGAGGCAGAGCGAGGAGAGGGCGAAGCAATACTACGACAAGATCAGAGGGATGGAAGCCGAGATGGCCAACCTCGGGCGGCAGCTGACCGAGAGCCAGCAGAGGCTGGCGGAACTACAAAGGCAGAAGGCAGAGATGGACAAGAGGATGGGTGATCTGCAGAACAACATCACCATGACGAACAGGACCGTCTCATCGCTCCAGTCGAACATCGAGACCCACAAGCAGGGAATCGCGGCCGACCAGGTGGAGATGGAGAAGCACAATACAGAGGTCCAGAAGCTCGATCACGTCATCGCCGACCTTATGAGAAGGCGCTGAGACGTCCAGCAAAAGAACAGAGCTTACCTTTCTTAGGGGTAGGGATCTGATGGTGCGACGCTGAAGTAGAGGAAGATGTTCGTGTTTGCAGGCGAGTTTTCGCTGACGGACGTCACGCCCGGAATGACTATCTGGGTCGAAGGTCCACCGAGGGTGTCGTAGATCGGATTGTTCTGGGTAGCGTTCGCGTTGGCCGTCGCCGTGGTCCGAGTGCCCATGGCCTGAGTCATGGCCGCGAACGAATTGAGGCAGTTACCCGTTGGATTGGTGAGGTTGGAATCGACCACTTGGTGGCATTCACCCGTCTGGGCGTTGGGCATGATGTTCGGGTCGAACACCAGCACCGCGATGACGTCCCACGGAAGGCTCGGGCCGCCTGAGTAGCCCACCACGTGCGTATGAGCGGGCGTCGGAAGCACTCCCTCGGGAAGGCCGCCATATCCGGTCTTGATGCCGACATGCTGCTCGACTTCGGTGAAGACCGGGGAGTAGAGCAAGGCAGGATGGTCTGCGCATGCTGAGATGGTCCCTCCGGCTCCGCACTGGGTGAAGACCAGCTGGCCGTCGAACATGGGGAATCCCTGCGACGTGGCCCCGAGAGCGCTCACGCCGAATATCGAGAGCCCCGCGTAGGCGGGCACGAGGATGAAGACCGGAATCGCGCCCGAAACGGCTGAAGACTGCCCGCCCCCGACCTCGCAGCCAGTCTTGCTCGCCGCAGCGGCGGCTTCAGTCTGATTGGTTGCGTAGTTCGAGAGGGCTGGAGTGCACGTTGGCGCCTGAGTGTACTTGAAGGAGACCAGTCCGTTGTAGAGACCGGCGCTCGTCGTTCCGTTCAGAATCAGCGAGTTGGCGACCGTGGTCGCCTCCTGGCTCTGAGACAGGCTGGAAGCCTGGGATATCGAAGGGGAGCTCGTCGACGTCGGCGCATATTGGATGTAGGCCGCGGTCCCCAAGACTATGACAACTATGAGTATCATCGCAATCGCGTACGTCGAGATTGCTTCCCTTCGCTCGGTCTCCCCGTGCACGAACGAGGAGCGACCGTCCCGTTATATTAACCGAACCATGAGTTCGAACCTGTACGGGTCTTGCTCCAAAGCGCGTGAAACGCGACATTGAGATTCTACAATATCGAAGGGTTCGACATGGGCCTAGCCCGTCACCGTTCTTATCGTCTTATGGACCCTGATTCCCGATGGGAATAGCGCTCCGAGGTCGAAGGTCTCGGTCTTGCCGCTCTTCGAGATAGCGGTGATCTTGGTCCCCCCGCTTCTGGCGAATTCGGAGATCGTCTGGAGGCACATGCCGCAGGGCAAGAGCGGGTCCTCGGTGGTGGAGGCGATGACCACCTCTTTGATGGATTTCGAGCCCTCGGAGACCGCCTTCACTATGGCCGTCCTCTCGGCGCAGATCGTGTGGGCGAAGACCGCGTTTTCGACGTTGCAACCGGTGAAGACCTTGCCGTCCGTCATGAGTATCGCGGCCCCCACCTTGAGGTGCGAGTAGGGCGCGTAGGCGCGCTTCATCGCCTCTGTTGCGGCGGAGGCGAGGCGGGTGGATTTCAAGAGCCTACGACTTCACCGCGAGGAGGTCTTCCCTGGTCCTCTTCACTATCTCGCTGAGCACTTGAATCGCTTCTTCCTGTTCTTTGCAGATCCTCTGCTGAGCAGAGAGCGCGTCTGCTAGCTCTCCGAGTTTGTTCACCGCGCTGTCGAAGTCGTGGGCCACCTGGCCCAGGGGCATGTAATCCAGCCTTCGCGGCATCGTGGCGAAGAGCTCCCGCTGCACCCGGTTTATCTCGCTCAGCCTCTCTGGGTCGGTTGCCGTCAGCCATGCGACGTCACGTGCAGCCTTGATCGTCTCGTAAAGCTGGTCCTGAAGGGTGACGTACGAGTCCCAGTAGGTGACCCACGACTTGTCGAAGTCTGCGAGTATCTTCTCCACCTTTGCTTGCGCGTCGGGGTCCCTCCGACTCATGCCTCAATCGATGCCGTCAGGGCTTAAAAGGGTTGGAGTGCCTTCGATGGTGAGACCGTGCGCCTCCTCTTCGGCTGTCACGTCTCTAGCTAGGACCAGGCCGACCCATTCTCTTCGGCGGACCGGGTCCGGGGGAGGCGGAGCTGGCCTACGTGCTTGATGATCCACTCGACCAATTGGTCATAGACCTGTGACCCTTCGGACGTCAGGTGGACGGATCCGTCCTCGTTGAGCGTCACGAAACCCTTCGAGATCATCCAGTCCAGATACATAACGAATCTGTCATAGGAGATCCCCGCGGCGGTCGCGAGGGCGGTCCTGTTCATCGGCCCCCTGTCTCTCAGGGCCTTGATTATTCGCGACAGCACGTAGAGGTCAGGCCTGGTTGAACTCTGCTCTCTTGAATTCAGACGAAAACCACCGCAGGTCCCAGAAGAGTAAGTCGAGCGATCGAAGTTTGCGGAAGCCCTCCGCGATGTTCTTCCTCGTCAGGAGGAGGACGATCGTCAAGGCTAGAAACGGCACGTAGTCGAAGCTGAGGACTACCTGAGTAAGGAGACCTGAGAAGCCGAGGGCGAACGAAAGGAGGAACCAAGTGAACAGGAAATACCCCGCGACTTTGACTAGCGCGTAGAAGAGGTAAGAAACCCTTGCGAGGCTGACCGTCCCGAGGAGCGAATCCCACTCGATGCTAGAAAGAAGCTTCAGCGCCCCCGGGACGCCTTCGTTCAATGTCTCCCTCCATTCCCCTGCCTCCGTGCGCCGGACACGTCGGTCGACCCACATGATTCCAAACAACAGTCCTCCGATGAGAATCGAGAGTTGGACCAGGAGAACCCACGGGCTGGCGGCGAACGGTTGGCCAAACAGCAGGTAGGCCTGCCCGTTGATCGAGCTCGGGAACCCGTACGCGATGTCGACAACGCTCTGGGTCATCGCCAGCGCGATTACGGCGATCAACGAGACGACGATTATTGCCGCAAAGTCAACCATAGCGTAGGCCAGCTCGCGGTATCTCTTCACGTCGTCCAGAGTCCGCATGAGGTCCCCGACCTTCGCGACCACAGTTTCTTCCTCGCTCATAGAGATACCCCCAGCGCCGAGACCGAAACCCCGTAGTCACCGCTCAGGGTGTATTGAATTATGTTGATCCCGGGAATGGGTCCGCCAATCTCGGCGTAAGTCGCGCTCTGCCCACTGACGAATTGCACGCTCAGCGGACTCGACGGGCTGACGTCGTAGCCAGGACCCGCCGCCCCGACTGCGGGGTTGGAAAGTACCCCGTTAGGGAGAATGAACGTGTAGGTCGTGTCCTTTGTTACTTTGATGGCGGTGCCGTTGGGGAGTGTGAGTATCACGGGCTCCAAGGGCCCGCCGACAACGACTACGCCCGTATTGTTCGCGAGCGGTTGGACAGTTATCTCGACTCTGGCATAGACGTAGTTCTCCTTCGCGACCACCACGACCGAGTTGCCGATGCCAACGTATTGGGAGTCGGGTACGCTGGCGGATGAGAACAAGGTGGAAAGCGGGAACAGGAGAGCAAGGAGGAGGAGTAGCAGGAGCAGACCCTTGAGCTTCATGGGTGTAATGGGCTCGGTTCGTTATATAAGACGGACTCACTCGCGATGAGTATGACTCGACTCGAGAGATGACTCCGAGCCCCACCTGACCATCTCAAGCGCTGCGAGGGCCGCCTGAAGCAGCTGCGCGCAACTTTCAGGCAAAATCCGAGGAACTCTTAGCATTTGCACAGTAAGCGATTAAAGGGCGGCCGTCTCATGAAAGTCCAGAGAGGAGGGCCCAGCATTGTTAGATTTCTCGCAGGTCTCTAAAGGCTATCTCGTGAACCGCTCCTCCGGACCGAGAAGGCTGCTCAACAACTCAAAGATCAACCTCTCCGACATCTGTTGGGTATATGTCGAGAAGTCAGCGTCCAACGGCTGGCTCGATCTCGACGTCCACTATCTCTACACCATGAAGATCTACCTGAGGGATGGCAAGGTGATAACCGACAATCTCGATATCAGGAAGACCAACATAAGCGGCAGGCACGCAGTGCTGAAGCGAGTGATTCCTTGGGCGGTCTTCGGGTACAACAGCAAAGAGAGATCCATGTGGGAGAATTACAGGCAGAAGTTCATCTCGTACGTGGACAACAGGCGCGCAGTCTTCCTCAGCGGCAAGAAGGTGGGTCCGGCTGGCGCCCCACCTCGGGAGAACCCCCAAGAAGAAGCAGAGATTAAGCAGACCCTCGAGAAGGACTACTATCAGGTCCTCGGGGTACCGAAGACCGTCACGGTCGACGAGCTGAACGTCAGGTACCGGGAGCTCGCCTTGAAGCACCATCCAGACAGGAACAAGGATCCCGACTCCCTCGCCAAGTTCAAGGAGATCTCCGAAGCCTACTCGATAGTCCATGAGACAGCCGAAGAGTGGACGACCAACAAGTGATACGGGGCTTTTGGATAAGGGATGAAGAACAATGAGGGTAGTCTTGGATTTTTTCTACCTATGTTATATACAGAAGATTCCAATGGGGCATTGGGCGTAGGTTGAAAGAAACGGATCACGCGCTTAGAGACAATCCGACCCCGGCGCCTTCGCCGACCCCAACCGCGGCTCCTTCGAAAGACAGCGCCCCCGCGTCAGGCCCGATGGGCTTCGTGATGGACGCAATCAACAAGGGAATCGCCCTGGTAAAGAACCCCGCGGGATTCATGGAGTCGAACAAGGAGTCCCCGACGACCGTCAAGGACATAATGATGAATTACGTCGTAGTCCTTGCGGCGATTCCTTTCTTCGCGACGCTCATCGGAGATCTCTTGTTTTATCGCGGTGCGTCAAACTACATCGGCTACGCTTTCGTCTACGCTGTGTTGTACTACATTGTAGATGTGTTAGCCGTTTACATTCTTGGTATCGTGATCAAGACGCTGGCCAATTCCTTCGGCAGCTCGACGGACCCCATCAAGGCGTTGAAGCTCGCGGCGTATGTCTACACACCCGCCTACCTAATCGCCGTCGTTTTCATAATCCCGTTCTTGAGTGTCCTCGGCCTCCTAGGCCTGCTGTACGGGCTTTACATCTTCTATATCGGAGCCCCCATAATGCTCGGGACCCCGAAGGACAAGGTGATTCCGTATCTCTTCGTGACAATAGTGGCTGTCGTGATAATCTACGTGATTCTCGGGATCATACTTACCGGCGTCACGTCGGCGCTCTTCCTCAAACACATAGTCTACTGACCTGCGCGTCTCGATTGTCTGACTCGGAAACCTACAATCACCAATAGTCCCCCGGACACCGCCATGGCAATTCCAGGTATCAGGTAGGCCATTTCCTGGTTTCGCCAAGGCCTTTCCAAAATCGTTATTCGAAAAAAGAGACGGCCGCCTACGCCCAGATGGGCTGATAGGCGAACAGAGTCTCGCTGCTTCTTACGCCGGGAACTTCCGAAATCTTCGAAACCTCGGTAAGAATCTCATTCTGGTTCTTGCCGTAGATGGTCGCTAGGACGTCGAACTCTCCTGATACGACGAATGCGTTGCGGATTTGTGGGAGTTGCTTCATCGATTGAAGAACCTGTGATGCATTTCCGTTGACTTGCACTAGACATAGCGCCAGGGAGTCAGTGGTCTGCGGGTTCTTTCCGCCGGTGTAGCCTTCGAATGGAGTGTAGGTTCTCGTTGAGGTGATCCCGCTGATTGATCTAACCTTGTTGACGAGGTCGTAGACCTGGCTTTGCTCTGCTGCCCTGAGCTCGATCGCTAGGTCGAATCTTCCGGTCAACGGCGAGAAATAGGTGACACCCTCCAGGCGGCTGAGTTGCTGGGCCACTTGGGTCCACATCTTGGGTTGCACCGACGCGATAATGGTTGTTGGATATGCGTGCGTGTTCATAACTTGGTTGCTCATTTTATTTCAATCTGTAATATTTATAACACTATATATGTCTTTCTATCTCGCAGGTCATATTTATTACTCTTCCCTTCAGAATCGGTGACCTGAAAGAATGCCAAAGCCATCCCGAAGGAGGGCGGGAGTCCCCGTCAGCGCCGCGGTATCGACTATAGTGTTGAGGAACCATGTGGTCTACGAGTCCTTGAAGCTGAAGATAGTCAACTACCACGCGCTGGCGAAGAGAATCTCGGGCGAGGTCGAGGAGTTGACGGGGAAGAAAGAGAACCTAGAAACTATGGTGGTGGCTATCAAGAGGTTCTCGGACGCACTCTCTGAATCGAAGATGGAAGGACTGGCCTCGATTCTTAGGGATGCCAAACTGAACCTTTCCGGCGGCCTCGTCGACATGACGATCGTGGGGAAAGGGATTCCGACGCACAGGATACTGCAGGACGTACTCGCGCTGGTGCCCAAGCTTGCTGGAGCCTACAACGTCTTTCAGCTGCCCAATTCGGTCAAGGTGATTGCCGAAGAGGACGATTCTCTCGTCTTGGAGGACCGAACTCTCGGGTCGGTATTCGTTTTCGATGGAGAGAGACGTCGCCGGAATCACGATCAGGATGCCCCCGTCCGCAGAGAAGGTCCCCGGCATCGCTTCCTTCATCACGGAGTTGCTTTACAGGAACGGGGTCGGAATACTCGACGCCTTCCTCAGCTACGAGGACGTGGTGATAGTCGTGAAAGAAAGGATGGGACCCAAGGCCTACCAGGTCCTCAGCGAACAGGTCTAGGAATGATTCAAGTCTGCCCTTCTCGTTTATATAAAATCCAAAGGGTGCGGTGGATGTGGTTCTCGACCTCCCGGCAGGAAGGATAGCCCGGCCCATTATCACCATCGACGAGAACGATTCAGTGCTTCAGGCGGCTGTGTCGATGTCCGAAGGAAACAGGGGAAGCGTCATCGCGACGAGGGACGGCGAGACCATAGGCATACTGACGGAGAGGGACATACTGAGAAAGGTCGTCGCGAAGTCCCTGTCGGCGGGCTCGACAAAGGTCAAGGACGTCATGACCTCGCCTCTGGTGACCATCGACAAGGACAAACCGCTCCGCGAAGCGATTGACCTGATGAACAGAAACGGCCTTCGAAGGATGCTCGTGACGGAGAAAGGGAAGGTGGTCGGAATCTTCACCTTGCGCGACATAGTAAGGCACACTAGGATTTGCATGTACTGCGGGAAGGAGATCAAGTCCGTGCTGGATTCCAGCGAGCCTGACTCATACATCGATTGCACTTGCGGGTCTAGGTATCACACGCGGTGCGCCGAGACGGTGGTGAATTGTGTCAGCTGCTCCAGAACCCTTGTCGTGCACGTGGACTACTCGGAACCATCAGATACCTCGGGCGGCTAGAGACCCGGGGCCGAGTTAGAACCTCCCACTATTTGCATCGAAAGGCGTGGGCGACAAGACTTAACTTGAAGTCGAGAAGATATGTACCGTTGAAGCAGCAGGACTTCGAGAGCCTGGTCCGCGAAGCGGAGCGTCAGCCGTTCTCAGGTTGGGACTTCTCATACATCGCGAAGAGGTATTCTGAACAAACTCTGTCGTGGGACTATCGGAGCATCGTCCAGGTGAGGATGAAGGGAGTGGGCTCGATGTTGGATCTGGGAACGGGCGGTGGAGAGTTCCTCGCGTCGCTCGGCCCGCTCCCAGCTGCGACTTTCGCGACTGAAGCCTATCAGCCGAACGTGGCGGTCGCCAGGAGGCGCCTTGAGCCGCTGGGGGTCAAGGTCGTCCAGATCGAGCGCGAGGATGACCTCAAGCTTCCCAGCAGGTTCTTCGACCTCGTCGTCGACCGCCACGAGTCGTTCGACGCTGAAGAGGTGTCGAGGGTGCTGAAGCCGGGTCAGCCCTTCATCACCCAACAGGTGGGTCCACAGAACAACAAGGAGATCAGGGAACTCTTCGGGGCCGCGGGGGAGACATCCTGGACAATTGAGACCGGGTCATCCGAACTCAGGAAGGCCGGCTTCCGTATCCATCACGCGAAAGACGAACTGGGCAAGGCGGCTTTCACCGATGTCGGCGCCCTGGTGTACTACCTGAAGGCAATCCCATGGGAGGTCCCGGGGTTCTCGGTTGAGAGGCACAAACGCCTGCTCAGAGAGGTGCACGCGCGGATACAGGCCGAGGGGAAGTTCGAGGTGACGAACCAGCACTCCCTAATCGAGGCAGAAAGCCCAGCCGACTGATTCTCTTTTCAGCACCGGAAGATATTGGAAGACATATTAATCAAACTCCCCCCTGAATTCAGGTATTGAAAGGCACGACCCTCGTGGGCGTCGTCCTTCTGGCAACTCTCCTGGCCCTCGTCCTCGACGTAACTCTCGGCGTCTTCCTGCTCGCCGCCCTCCTAGTAGGGGGACTCCTGTACTTCCGCCGGGAGAGATGCGGTTTCTGCGGAGCCCGGGGCCAGATAAGCCAGACCGGCTCGGAGGTGGTCAGCCGCGAGAAGGCGTACGGGATAGTGACGCGGACCGACACCATCACCAAGAAGAAAACCCTTCCCGATAGGACCGCGGCGCCCGAGGTCACGCGCGTCAATCGCCAGGAACGCGTGCCGACCGTTCGGATAACCACCCGGGCGCACTACCAGTGCGCGAACTGCAAGAACATCTGGACTAAGGATATTGTCACCGAGGCCGAGGACTTCTCCAGGGAGGAGCCGCAGCCACAGAAGGAGACGGTCGTGATCCAGAGGGAGGTGGTCAAGGTTCCCTGCAAGTACTGCGGAATGCTCGTCGACCTCTTGCGCGACTCGAAGTGCCCCTCGTGCGGCGCGAATCTGACCCTGGGAAAGCAGTGACACGAAACCACAGGTAATCGGAGCGCAGGAAAGCGGGAGAAGATTCGCCTATTCCTCGATCTTAACAAGATAGACGGGCCTGTCTCCCTTCTGCCACCAGTCCCGCCTGCTGATTCGCACGGCCTTGATGCCAGCCCCGAAGAAGTGTGTGTAGGACTTCGCATCTCCCGTGATCAGGTCGCAGTCGTTTTCACGGCAGTACTTGGCGATCTTTTCGTCGAAACTGCGCTGGGAGAGCTCCGGGTGTTTGCCGACCTGGAAGACGCCCTGGTATTCTTTCAGCAGCTCTTCCATATGCTCCTCTCCCCAACCGAGGACGTCTTTGTCGATGACGACTCGGGTTGCCATGACCGCCCAGCCCATGGAGCGCCTAATCAATCTAGCATTGAGCGGAGGATTTCGGCCCCACCTCAATCCTATAGGCGTCGATAAGGTTAACTGAAGGCGGACGCCTTTGAGAGGACCTGGCATCTTTCTTCAACGAGGCTTACAGGGGAACCCCTCCTTGGGACATAGGGAGGCCGCAGGCTGAGTTCGTCAGAATCGCTCGCAAAGGCGAGGTGCACGGGAGCGTGCTGGACATCGGGTGCGGCACAGGGGAAAACGCAATACTGTTCGCCGGGCTGGGCCTCGAAGTTTATGGGCTGGATGCGGCGCCCCTGGCAATCGAAAAGGCGAGGGAGAAGGCTCTCGGAAGGGGGGCGGAAGTGAGGTTCGACCTAGGAGACGCGTTGCATCTCGAGAAGCTGAAGCGGAAGTTCGACATCGTCACCGATTGCGGGCTCTTTCACGTCTTTCCGGACGAGGAGAGGAAGCTCCTCGTGAAGAGCCTGAAGGCGGCGCTGAACGAATCCGGCACCTACTTGATGCTCTGCTTCAGCGACAAGGAGCCAGCTGACTGGGGAGGACCCCGAAGGGTTACCAGGGGCGAGATAACGGAGACATTCTCGGATGGGTGGAAGATCAACTACGTACGGGAAGCGAGGTTCTCCACGACGTTCAACGACGAGGGCGGGCACGCGTGGCTTTCGTCAATCTCCTCGGTTTAGATGAAAGCCGCTAGAATCACAGCCACGATCCCCGTTAGGAAGACCCCGTCGAAGGTGCCTGCGCCGCCTATGCTCTCCATGGTCGCTCCCGAGCGGTCTGCGTTCCGGAGGTTTGTCAGGTCGGCGCCTATCAGGGCGCCGAGGGTGCCCGACACGTAGGCGACGACTGCAGGCGAGCTGGGAACCAGGAGGTATGCGGTTGCCGCCGCGAAGAGCGGAGGAACGAGGGCCGGGGTAACGATGCCGACACCAGGGACCCTTCGCGCCACCAAGTGGATTAGGGCCGACGTCACGGCGACCGCGGCCAGTGCGTATACGAGCATCGAACCCAGGTGGGTGGCCAGAAGGTATATCGAAACCGTGACCGGGATCAGCGCGCCTCCGAGGTTCACGGCAACGACCGTCGAGATCTGCCTGAAGACCCGGACGGGCATGCGGTATGTCAACCAGAAGACCCTGACCTCCTGCACCTCCACCATTGGAACGACGCTCCTCACCCTGTACAGGGGGATGTCCACGGAGCTTCCGAGGAAGGTGAAGAGGAGTATCGCGGCAAACTCGAGCGGGGTGAACCCGATGCGTTCAAAGGCGAACTCGCCAGCCTCGACCAGCAGGAAGATTACGATCCCGACGAGCAGCATTCCGAGGACGGCGACCAGGAAGCGTCCGTGGTGCTGCCTGTGGACCCAGACGGGCGGGAGTTCGTCGCCCTCCATCGTGGGATTACCCGCGCGCTCCGCTGAAAAGGTTTCGTCGAATTACAGGACGGAATTGCTGGTCGGCTAATCGTGGTACTTCTTCTCGCCGGCCCGTATGGCGGCCTTGAGCCAGTTCTCAGCCGGCGGGAGCGGGCAGACGTACCCATCACTGTATGCGCAATATGGGTTGTAGGCGTAGTTGAAGTCGACGGCGTAGTTGTCGTCGTGCTCTACGTCGAGGTCGATGTATCTCGCGGCTGGATAGCTTTCGACACCGGAAGTGACGTCTCTGAACGGGATGAAGATGTGGGGGTCGTCCTTCTCGGCGGACTGGTAGGCCCTCAGCTGCAGGGGCTGGCCATCGACCACCAGTTCGAAGCGGCCAACCCTGTTGAATAACTGGCGAGTGCCCTTGCTCGTGGTCATGATTATGCTCTCGAGGGCGGGATTCCTCATCAGGTTGGCCTCGATCCTTAAGGAGGGGTCGGGGTAGAAGTATCTGAGCCCCTTGAAGGTCTCCCCTTCTATGTGCGCGAACGGGGACTCTCGACTCTGCCTGAAGAACTCGTCCTTCTTCTCCCTGAACCTCAGGAGCGAGCGTTTCCACGTCTCGACGTCTTCCGGCACCACGAGGCCATAGCTCTGGGAGTTCAAGAAGAATCTTTCTGTAGACCGGCGTCTGTTCCCGAACGGTCAGTTCCGGTGTTCTCAAGGCTAGAACTAATACCCCATCCGCACCATGGATAGCTGAACTCGAATGCCAGAAGCCAGGATGCTGCTGCTACTCTCGCTGATCACCTTGACCGTCATCTTGGGGGCTGCCGCGGCGGACATCATGATGACGCAGCCGGGAGAGACCATCTCGTCGACCACGACTAACACTTCCACGTCTGCGACTTCCAGTTCGACCAGCACTTCGACGTCCTCGAGCCACTCTAGTTCGGCGAATGGCCTTCAGACACGGTTGGAGCTCAACCGTTCGAGCTTGGTCCCAGGCGCGGTGCTTGGCATCACGGTAGGAGACTACAATCCGACGTCCGCGGCTGTCAACGTCTCGAAAGACTCCGCTTGGGCCATGGACGGCCTCTCGACGGGAGGCTGCCCCTCGCTCTACTACCCGTTCGGTATAGCGATCCTACAAGGCAGGTACACGACCGCCAACATCTCACAGGCCATGCCGCTCCGCGTCTTCCCGAACGTGGCGTGTCCTTTGCTCGTCCGGTACATCACCGGTTACCTGTTCCAGGCGATGAGCTACAACGCGACGGTCATTCCCGGCACAGGAGCGGTCCCGATGCAGACGGCGATATCAGTGGGCGGCACGTACGGCACGGCCGGAAGCCTGCAGCAACAGCTCACTCCGTTCGCGCCCGGCACCTACACCGTTGTGGCCGGAGACGAATGGGGGAATCTGACGTTCGCCTACTTTTACGTCCTCTCCCCGTCTTAGATTCCGCTAGTACCTCACTACTGTTCGTTGATTTCCATGTGGACGTCTCGGGTGTGCATGTCCAGCTCGGGTTCGGAACTGAAGGACATGCCGCAGGTGGCGCACTGGAACTCGGCCGCCTCCTTCTTCTCCTCGGCGTGGACCTTCGCATGGACCTGAAGCTCGGCCTCTGAGTCGAAGCTAGCTACGCATATCGGGCATTTGTACTTCTTCCCAAGGATTCTCATGATTCTGACCGAGTGTCCAGAGCGGCTCAGATTATTTAGCTATTCGTAGCTTTTGAGAATAGAGCATCGCGCCTTCCCTCTCTCCAAAAAAAGAAGAGCGGAGGAACTCTAGCCCTGCGTCCCTTTTCTCTTGGCCTTCGCTCTCAGGTCGTGGGCGCCCTTCTTCAGGTCCCTGTCCGCAGCCTTGGCTCCCTTGACCACGTCGGCCTCCACCTTGGCCAGTTCCTCCTCAGTCTTCTTCGCCACTTTTCGGGCATCTTTCTTGATGGGCATTGTCTGTCGGACGATTAGACACAAGACCAGACATAAAAACAAACTGGGCCATTCAAGAAAGACGTTATCTACCGTCCTCGATGACTACGGTGCTAGCATGAAGGCCGACCCCGCTGAACTCCTGGCTTCGCTCGTCAAAGAATATTGGGAGGCGCGTCTGGCATTTGACCCGACCTTCGCTACGGTCCTGGGAGAGAGGGGCTACGACGATCGGCTCCAGGATGTCACCCCCGAGGGAATCGCCTCGATGGCCAAGGATTACGAGTCGTACCTCAACCGTTGCGCTGGAATCCCAGAAGAGGTACTGTCACGGGAGGATCGGGTTACGCTGGCTGCTCTGCGGACCGACATCAATGGTCAAATCGACTTCCTGTCCTGTCACCTAGAAGAGTGGACGGTAGACCCGCTGGGCGGACCACAGACCGAGTTCCAGAACCTGGAGTCGTTTCAGCCCGTGCGGAACCCGAAGGAGGGCGCCGCGATGGTGAAGCGGTGGCGCGCCATGGGGCCTTTCTTCGATGACCACATCTCCAACCTTCGACGCGGAGAGGCAGGCTGGAAGGTCGCGGTCCGCTCCTGCGTGGAAAAAGTCATCCAGGAAATCCAGGAGTTGATGGCGAAGCCTGACTCCGAGTGGGCCCTCCTGAAGCCGTTGTCGGCGGCATTCGACGGCTGGTCCGAGGCCGAACGCGTGGAGTTCAGAGAGGGACTGGAGGAGGCCGTCCGCGGCTCTGCCCGGCCGGGTTATGCCCGATATCTATCCTTTCTCGAGTCTGAGATCCTGCCGCTGGCCAGACTCCAGGAGCGTCCAGGGATCGTTCACACGCCTGGCGGGGACCGCAGTTACGCGCGTCTGATTCGATTTCACACGTCCTTAGACCTGACTCCGGACGAGCTGCACCGGACTGGGCTCTCGGAGGTGGCCAGGATCAACGCCGAGATGGTGGAACTGGGAGACAGGGTCTTCGGAATCAGGGACAGGACAAAGATCATTCACCGCCTGAGAACGGACCCCTCTCTCTACTTCTCCAGCAGGGACGAGGTGGCTGGGAAAGCGGAGGCCTCGCTCGCGAGGGCCCGGGAGGCGATCCCGGAGTGGTTCGGGCGCCTGCCGAAGGCGGACTGCCAGCTGATGCGGATGGAGGAGCACGAGGAGAAGAACTCGACGATAGCCTACTACCGGCAGCCGGCCGCAGACGGGTCCAGGCCGGGGCGGTATTACATCAACACGTCCGCCCCCGAGACCAGACCGCGCTACGAGGCGGAGGCGCTGGCATTCCACGAGTCGATACCGGGTCACCACCTGCAGATTGCGATAGCGCAGGAGTTGGACGGGATCCCCGAATTCAGGAGAAATGGCGGAGTGACCGCGTTCGTCGAGGGGTGGGGCCTCTACTCGGAGAGGCTGGCGGACAAGATGGGCCTCTACTCATCTGACCTGGACCGCATCGGCATGCTCTCCTACGACGCGTGGCGCGCCTGCCGCCTGGTCGTCGACACCGGGATGCACTCCATGGGCTGGAGCCGCTCACAGGCCATTGCGTTCATGCTGGAGAATACGGCCCTAGCGGAGAACAATATCGTGAACGAGGTCGACAGGTACATCGCGTGGCCGGGACAGGCGCTCGCTTACAAGACGGGGCAGCTCGAGATGCTGCGCCTTCGCAAGGACACTGAAGAGCGTCTGGGAAGCCGCTTCGACGTCAAAGACTTCCACGACGCGCTCCTGGGCCAGGGTGCTCTACCCCTCCCCGTACTGCGGCAGGCCGTTGAACGGCTAGGACCCTAGTCTCGGCCCTCGCGAACTGCGAGGCTCAGGAGGAATTCTGAAACGAGAGGATCTTGCTGACCAGGTTGTCGTAGCCAGACTGGTCCATGTTAGGGATGTCGAAGGAGTTTCGCACCTCCGTTTCTTCGACCGTGAAGTGCGTGCCCTTCCAATCTGAGTGGCCGCTGATAGTGGCGATGTTCTTCAGGTGTATCTGGGTGGTCACCATGTACGAATTGCGGACCAGGCCGACCGCCTCGACGAAGATCATCCGCTGGTTGGTCAGCGCGAGGACGCCCTTGTATCTGGTCGCACCCGAACCCAGCGCGTATGCGTAGGGCGGAACGAACGGGTCGATTGCACCGCCTTCGGGCATCTCGCAGACCCAATGACCGACGAAGCTCTCGCCTTCGTTCAGCGTTATCGCCGCCAGGTGCCTTTCGGTCTCGGGCTGGGAGGTCATCTTCAGGCCTCCGGCGGTCGCGCGGGAGCCATTACGCGCTTGTCCAAGGGGCTGCGATTTAATCGTTCGGCGTGTGGAAGGAAGAGGCCCTTCGACGGTGACTCGCTTAATAATCGGTCTTATGGGTCACCGCCTTGAATGTCGCGCTTATCGAAGCCTGGCGACCTCTGGCGGGCCGTTGCTTCGTTCTGGGAGATCCTGGCCGTCCTGTTCTTCGCTGCCGGCCTCGTAGTCTTGTTCCTCGGGGCGTCCTACAGCTTCGTCTCCCTCCTCATCCTGGCGGCGATTCTGTTGGTGCTCCTGGCGATGTACGACGAGTCGAAGGCCCATAACCAGTGGCGGAGATATCAGGACTCGCAACCGTAAACAGTAGCAGAAATAGAGTTCCTAGCGGCGGTCTTGAACGGGTACGGGTACAACGTCACGAAGCGTGAGGTCAACGTGGGAACGATAATGCTCTGGGCGAAGAAGCGGTCCTCGCTCTAGCCGTCGTCACGTCCGCCGCTGCTCCTCAATCGTATGGGAAAAGGAGATAAGAAAAGCCTCCGCGGGATGGGCGTCGGTAGAACCTTGAGTGAAGAGCAGTTCCGCGAGTGGGTCAACAGGAGATCGCATCTGCCGCTTGCGGTGGCAGGGCACACCTTCGTGCTGAGAGGAGACAACCTAATCGAAGTCGACAGGGGGAAGTTCGTCTACGAGGAAGCGCTGGAGCTGGTTAGGCTTCTCAACTCGAGGAGTCCGTTTGCTCAGTTCAGTGCGACTTTCACGATCTGGGAACGAAACGGGGTCATACGCCTCGTGGTCCTTGCGCTAATCGCGGTGATCCTAGCCGTCGTCATAATCCTCGCCACCAGATAGAGTCCGTTTCTCTAGGGCACGATGGTCACGTAGTAAAGCTCGACGACGCCCTGAGCCGGGGTCTTCAGGACGCCGAAGTTTACACTTCCTGCACTGTCGACCCAGGTGTAGACCGTGTTCCCGACGCTCCCCGGACCGTAGTCCAGCAGCAGGCTGGCGACCTCCGAGACGGTTCGGTTTGTCCCGGCAGTGCTGAACGACACGGTTCCTACGTTTATCCAGATCGTGGGGTTCACCGTCGTTGCGTTAATGAGGTCGTAACCCTTGGATTCGATCAGGCTGATCACGTCGTGCAGCATGGTAACCCTGCTCTCGTTTCCAGTCTGCGTCGCGTTCGAGGTCGAGGCGAGGTCGTAGAATGCAGCCGAGGCTGTTGCGCCGTGCCCCACCACGCCCGTGTACGGATTCACCGCCGTCACGAAGGGCAACTGGGTGACGACCCCCGACGTACCGGGGTTGGTGTAGACCGCCACGAAGTAGGTGAGGACTCCGCCCACGGAATAGAGGAGATAGGTGCCCTCTCTGTAGTTGGGGAGGAGCGTGAGTTGGGTCCTGACGTAGTTGTTGGTGGCCAGCGCGTTCTCGGCCGCCGAAGGGCCGATTACGGGAGCTGAGAGGGACGGGTTCTGGTAGAGGGCGATCTGTCCCAGCCGGTCGCCGCCGTAGGCTATGTAGAGACCGGCGAGGTTCTTGCTGACCGAGCCCTGGTACTGGACCAGCTGCATGCCGACGAAGTACGTCTCGTTGTTCGCCGAGAACGGGATGTACTGCACGGTGTTGTTGGCCGGCCGCTCGTAGAACTGTGTCCCAGACCTGAAGATGAAGGGGTCGCTGACGTGGTACACGAAGTCGTAGTCTAGCTGGCCCGGAATCGTCGGAGTCCCGAGGAGCTGCTCCGGATATCTCAGCTGGGGCACCAGCCAGGATGGAGGCGCGGTCCAACTGCTGTAGTAGTTCTGGTAATACTGCGTGAGGAAGTCTGTGCCGTTGATCCCGCCCATCAGGTTGGAGACGGTGTATCCCTTCAACGACCCGTCCTGTATGTTGACGAGTACCACGCCGAAGAACCTCAGATAGGGGCTCGCCGAGAAGCCGGACTGGAGAGGCTGGTTGATGTAGACCTGCACGGCGTAGTACAGGTTGGTCCCGTCAGAGACCAGGTAGGCCGCCGGGTCCATCGTAAGCCCAGGGATCAGGATGTCTCCGACCCTAGAGAAGATGTTCCTGTTCCAGAGCATGCTTACCTTCTGGCCCGAAAAGGCGAAGCCGAGCTGGCCCTCGGCAAAGGTGAACCACATCGACTTCTGCCACCCGGAGAGATTGTAGTCGACAGTCCCGGGATACGAAACGTTCTGGACTTCGTCGTAGCCGTGAACGTGCACATAGACGTTCTGGTTGAAGCCGGCGCCCTCGCCGTAGTAGATCAGGGGCTCGGAAGGAATCCCGAAGGCCGTGGTGGTGGGTATGACCGATCCGTTGTGGGTGTTTATGACGAGGACCTTGGCCGCGTGGGTGTAGATGAGGTGCTCGCTGATCCAGTCTGTCGAAGGAAAGACGGGCGTGGTCGGCGAGACCCAGTATTCCGTGTTGTTGTAGAACACAATCTCGGAGCTCGCCAACCCCATCCAATTGTAGGCGCCGATTTCCTTCGTGTTTGTCACGGCCGCGGCCTGCTGGTCCCACTGCCTCACGAGGTTGAGCGTCGTGGTAGGGTTGCTCGTCGGCAGGTTGCTGATGTTGCTGACCTGGATGCCGTTCAGACCGGCGGCCCACCTAGTCACCGTGATCTCCTTCTGAGTCTGTGGATTCCATTCGTACGGAAGGAAGTTGTTGTTCCAGTTGGCGTAAAGAAATATTGTCGCGCCGACCTGGACAACCAGTATCACGACAAGCAGCACCGAGATCCCTTTGACGAGCGTGGCCCTCGAGACAGTTATCTGCCTCCTGCTGGCGTAGGCGATGCCTGTGAGGCTGAGGAAGAACAGGGTCCACGCGATACCGTAGACGTACGGCGTTGCGATGTTCATCAACCAGTAGGGGGCGCCAATTATCACTTCGAGGATGACCGCAGCGGCGACGCAGAGCAGGTTCCCCAGCCACACCCCGCTCCTCCTGGTGGACAGGTTCGTGATGAAGCGCATGACCATCCTGAGCGCGAAGACCAGCAGGACTGCCGACAGGGCGTAGGAGAGGAGGTCGTACTGTATCTGCATCGATGGCATCAGGGCGACCAGTTCGCCGCCCGAGGTGGGGAGGAGGGGGAGCAGGAATATCCTCGGGACGTTCGCCCAGCTTCCTAGCCCCATTATCGCCATCATGGTCGGATTCATTATCTCCCCAAGGAGAGGGAACCCGTGTAAGCTCACGAACGCCAAGAATCCGCCAGCCCACTTGATCACCTGCCAGAGGGCCCAGAGCCAGGAGTTCGTCCTTTCATTAATCTGCGGCCCCCTCACTCCTTCGGCATCGTAGGGCCGGAGCCGGTTGTAGACCGTGGAGACGAGCCTCCAGAGGTCGCTCGACCCCACCTTCGGGTTGATCAGAATCAAACCGAAGATACCGGCCGCGGCGAAGAGATACCCGTGGTAGAAGGTGATCGAGAACCAGTTCAATCCCGCCTTTTCCGCGTAGACCGTGTCGGCGATCGACCACTGCAGTATCACCCAGGCGACCGCGAGGACTATCGTCGCCGCGATGATGGCGAGGAGAGCCCAGACGAGTTTCCGGCTGTAGCCAAACCCCCTGCCCGGGCCGTCGGCTCCCATCCCTTCCGGCGTACGACGATGGTGTATTTACGAGTAGCAAGCGGAGCGAATTCATGCCGCTGGCGAAACGCGGGTGCCGCGTTGTGGATTCTTCCGATGCGGCGTGCCGTCGGAGGTCGTCTTCCCAGGCGATTGTTGCCTGGCCTGGAATCCGTTGCGCCTCAGAGGAGAAAACGGCAGGGATAACAAGTCCCCCTAAGCGTCCCCAGAGAGTGGAATTCGAAAAGGCGGTGCTACGCCGCAGGATGGTAAGACACTTCGCATCCACCCCAATCCCCCGCGCCACGGTCGACAGGATCCTCTCGCTGGCGCAGCACGCGCCGAGCGCGGGCTTCAGCCAAGGCTGCGCCTATGTCGTCCTAACGAGACCGGAAATCAGGAAGAAGGTCGCGGTGCTGCAAGGAGAAGACGAATACGTCAGATCGGGCTTCCACCGCTGGATCTCCGAGGCGCCAGTGAGCGTCGTGGCCTGCGTGAGTGAAAAACTCTACCACGACAGGTATCGGGAGAAGGACAAGCTGAACGACGAGGGAAAGGAGATAGACTGGCCCACTCCTTACTGGTTCTTCGACGTCGGGGCCGCCTCGATGATTATCTTGCTTGGGGCGGTCGACTCGGGGCTGGCCGCCTCATTTACGGGCGTCTCAGACGTGACCGGGATGAAGAAGCTCCTTGGCATTCCAAAACACTTCCACCCTGTCGGCGTGATAGCGATGGGGTACGCTCGGAAGGACGTAAAGTCGCCGTCCCTTAAGCGCGGGCGAAGGCCTTCCGACCAAGTCGTCCATCGCGAGTGCTGGTGAAGGTGGGTGACCGAGCCCTCCTCAGACGTGGTAAAGGAGTTCCAAAGAATCGGCCTACTCCTCGAATCCGACCCGCACCTGCCGAGCGTTGTTGGTATCGTCGCCGGAGGAAAGGTCAGGGGCTCTTGGTGGGGCCATCCCAAGGGCAGGGAGATCTGGCGCGAGCTGAGGCTGCTCGACGACCGCGGAGACGTCCTAGTCACGCGGCTCGTTTCAGGAAAGGTGACGTTCGTTCATCGGCGGCTCTGGCCCGATTTCTTAGCGATCGCGACCTCAAGGGAGACTTGGCAGACGAGGCGCCTCGTCGGAGACGCTAGGAGACTACTCCGAGGGGTGGAGAGGGCAGGAACGGGCAGGACGGACAGGGCAGTCTCCGGGTCACCGCTAGAGGGCAAGGTGGGCGACGCCGCGCGCGAACTCGAACGAAGGCTCCTCGTACACGGCGAAGAGGTGCACACAGGAACTGGCGCGCACGCCAAGGTCCTCACCTCATGGCCGATTTGGCTGGAGTCGATGAAGCTGAATCCCGCTAGGAAGGAGACGGATGCTGCGAAGGCGAGGTTCGAGGCGCTTCTGGACTCCTTGAACCGAGACAGCGGCGGAAACGGAAGCCTCCCATGGGCCGACCGACCTGAGCCTGGGGTTGGATGAGACTCTCGTGGAACAGGATCGAACGTCAGACTCGCTCGGCGTGGGGGGGAAGGAAGGACAGGAGCTGGTCGGCAAGGATGCGGAGCCGAGACTTCCGATCTTCTCGATCCTCGAATCGATAGACTTCTCCGAACACTTCGTCATCATCGGCGACGTAGGGACCGGGAAGAGCACGGTGACTCCAGTCTTCGAGTTCGAGTCGGGCGACAGGAAGAGGCAGATCATCATCCGCGAGCCCTCGAGGGCCGCGTGCAACGCCCTGTATTATTCGCTCCAGGCATTGCATCCTGAGATAATGGACGAGCTGGCAATCATAACGAAGGACACGAAGATCAACGTCGGCGGCAAGATTAGGATAGTGACTGACGGAGTTCTGCTTAGGATGCTCGCCGAGAACTCGATTGTGGGGTCCTCGATCTATTTTGACGAGAGTCACCAGATGTCCTCACAACTGGAGCTGTGCATGTCGCTCGCCAAGAAGGAGGAGGCAAACGCCGGGAACCTGTTTCGGGTCATGAGCGCGACGATCGACCCGAGGGAGTTCCTCTCTTTCCTAGGAATCTCGAGGGTCTACACTCTGAGCGGTCGCCGGTATCCAATATCGCTGGAGGTGGAACTCGCGGAGGACATCGATGACATGTTCAGGAGGCTCTCGCTACGCCTCAACGCCCAGCCAAACGACGAATCCTGGCTGGTCTTCCTCTCCACGAGGCGCCTGGTGGAGAGATATGCCAGCAGCTATGGTGGGGTCTTCATCCACGGGGGCCTCGACGGCTCCGAGATCAACAACATCCAGCGGCGCGCCGAGGTCGAGAGGAACCTCAGGATCTTCGCGACGAACGTCATCGCATCGTCCGTCAACATCTACGTCGACAACGTGCTGATCTTCAACGAGGTGATCGACAGCAAGGACCGGCTGGGCCAGAAGACGTTGCATTACAAGAAGATTGACAACAACTCCCTGCTACAGATGATAGGAAGGATCGGCCGCTTCAAGCCCGGACGCGCCGTCATCGTCTCAGACACGCACATCCCGAAGAAGATAGACCCGATACCGGTGAGAAAGGCCCTCGAGACCGAGACACCGTTCGACCTGGTGTTGCTCATGTCGAAGTACGGCCTCCGGCTCTCCGAGCTGGAGTTCATGTCGAGGGTCGACCATCGCGAGGTCGCCTTCGTGGAGGACTGGCTAGCAGGGATCGGGGCGATCGACAGGCACACCAACGACATCACGTGGAAGGGGCTACTGATGAGCGAGATTCCCTACGAGCCCGACTTTGCGCACATGATCTCGAGTGCCCTGATCTCCAGCGACTATGAGATGGCCAGGTTCCTCCTCGCCTCCGGAGCATTCGGCGATTCACTCAACCACGCCTACAGGCTGGACATGGAGGGCGCCGCCCGCCAGTTCCTTTACGGCCTGGACAAGTCGAACGAGCTGAACATCAAGGCGCATCTCCTGAAAGGGTACTCGGAGGACAAGGAGGGCGCTTTCGCCTCAAGGCTCGTCTCGCATGGTGTACTGCTTGGCTACGTAGAGGAGGCGTGGAAGAACCATGAGTCCGCCAGGGACGCGCTAAACGACATGCTCCTCTCCTCAGGGAAGGAGGCCATTAAGGGCGAGGTTCTGGTCGACCCCAACGTCTCCAGGCTGGAGCCCTACCTCGAAGATTGCTTGTCCTTCGAGAAGTTCGATGAGCACCAGAAGAACGAGAACGACCTTCGCGAGATGACCATCGAGGGCCCATTCTTCGCGAGAACCCTGACGATAAACTACAGGCACTTCCTCTTTGATGTCGTGGCGACGGGAAGGCCGCAGAGAAGACACCACCATAGACGCCGGCGATGAGGCTGGGACCGCGCGGATGGCGATTTTATATGTCGACGAGACTACGGGACTTCGTTCCTCTGTTATGGTCGGCTTGGCAGAAAGGACGCAGGCGGCATTCGAAGGGAAGGCGAGACCTCCGCCCATCTCCACCACCCTCGGAATGAAGCTCGTGAGGTACGGCAAGGGCGGCGCGGCGATGGAGATGAAGGTCGGCAGGAAGTTCCACAACCCGATGGGGACCGTCCACGGGGGAATCATGACGGACCTCGCCGACGCCACGATGGGCATCGCGCTGGTTTCTACCCTCGAAGAGGGCGAATCATTCACGACCCTCGAGCTCAAGATGAACTTCCTTCGGCCGGTCAAATCTGGGAAGCTGGTCTCAGAGGGGAAGGTCTTCCACAGGGGCAGGACCATCGCCTTGGTCGAGTGCTCCCTGATGAACGAGGAGGGGAAAGTGGTGGCCAAGGGCGTCGCGACTCAGATGATACTGAAGCAGATCTGAAGGGCGACCGTATCCCGCTATCTGCCTCCGCGTCCCTTCCCCCTTCTCTGAACCTCTTCTAGCTCGGAAGCTGGATGGTCGCCAGGGTGGAGAAGGAGGTTAGGTCGCTGACCATGACCTCTCCCTGCGATATCGTGTAGAGGTCGTTCCCGATGATTACGCTCCTCTCGATCTGGAGGTTGGTGTTCGGCGAGTCGCCATAGTTCCCGAAGTTCGTGTACTGGGATACCCTGCCGAGGAGAGTGAAGCCCGTCTGTGTAATCCTGAGGACGTAGGCGCCCTGCCAGACGGGGTTCCCCCATGGCGGATAGCTGCCTGCGTAGTTGGTCTGGTTCCCGCTCACCTGGGCGAGGAGGACAGGGATGACCGTGATGTTGGTCGAGGGCTGGTAGGTCAACGCGAGCGGGTCGGTCAGCACCGGGGAGTCCGTCCCCCGGTCCCCGATGAGATACTGCGACACTTGCGCCGACGAGCCGTTGGCCAAGACTTGGAAGAGCGAGAGCTTCAATCCAAGATAGAAGGAGTAGTTACCGCCACCCGAGGCCTGGACGGTGTCCTTTCCGATTCCCAGGAGGTATCCATCGAAGAGCGGCTGGAGAAAGTCGGAGTAGCCCGAGACCTTCAGCGCGCTGACGACGACCGGGTCTGCGGGGTTCTGGAACGAGATCGCGAAGAGCGGGTCAACCTGTTCGAAGGTGACCACGTAGCCCATGTCGCCCTCGAACCTGACCGCGTAGATGTTCTCGCCCGGCGCTATGTTCTGCAGGGACGAGACCTGGCTCATGTTCAGGTTCAGCACGTAGACGTCGTCGCTCCGCGTGGTGGCGTTGTCGATCGTCGCGAAGCGGCTGGTCGCAATGCGGAAGTAGCCCATGTACTCGTCCATCGAGTACTGGCTGAGGACGGTTCCGGGCACCTGCCCTGCGGCCTGGACCGCGACGGTCCCGTTCAGGTACGCCGCACGCATTACGGTGATCGCGTCACCGCTCTGGAAGGAGTAAGAGGAGATCGCACCGCCCGTGAAGACGTCCCCGGGGATGTCGTCGGCGTACGAGTCCGTGTAGTCGGTGTAGACGACGTAGATGTTGGACGCGGAGACGTAGATGGTCGAGGAGGGGCCGGTCAGGACCGAGACGGTCTGGGCCTTACCGTCGGCCATTCCGACGCTGATTATCATTGTGTAGTAGCTGATCTGCGCCTTGGTGGGAGCGAAGTAGACTGAGGTAGCCGGGAGGGTCTCCGTCTTACCGTCCAGGGTCGCCGCCGGCAGCACGCCGGTCGCGTTCCCTTCGCTGTTGAAGTGGTACGAGGGCTGCTGGACTATGGCGTAGAAGTAGCCCTGGGTCATGCGCGACCCGACGTAGGTCCCCGAGACGCTCATGTTGGTCATGAGGGCTGGCGACGAGAAGTTCGTCGTGTTGTAAAGTAGGAAGTCGATCGAGGCGTTTCCGAAGGTGCGCTGGTTGATGACCATGAGGCGATCCTGGGAGATCTCAATCCCCAAGACGTCGCCGTTCGGTAGTGTTATCGTCGAGAGAGTCCTGGCGGCACTTGCAGGATAGGCGTTGATGATGGTGACTGCGCCGTTCGTCGCCACGAAGAGGTGCGTCCCGTCGGTCTTAACCCAGTCCGACTCATCGACCCCCTGGACTTGGACGTTTGTCCCGGTGAAGCTGGCGGCGGCCTGCGCTTCGGGGCCGGCCGTCGAAGTGCTCGAGGCGCTCATCGTGGTCATGGCCGTCGTGGTCTCAAACATGGCCACTCCCTCAGGGAACGCGACGCCACCAAACCATGTTCCCTGTCGGCTCTGCTGCTGCGCGCTCTTGGCGTTGGCAGCCATGAATGCTTCCAGTTGAGAATAACTCTTGAAGGTCCCGAGCCCCTCCGCGATGGCGCTCGCATTCTGTCCGATCGATTGTCCGGTCGTCTGCTGTCCGGTGCTGATGGAGGAGGATCGGGCAGGCTGGTAGAAGGAGACTGCGGCAACGACAGCCGCCATCGTCAGGATCATCATCACGAAGATGGCCGGCTCCTTGCGTCCGGCGCCTGCCGCGGTATTCGTCTGCATGGGGGGAGGGTAGCTGGACGGGGGACAAAAGACCAAGCCAGCGAACGTACGTTCTGTACGAGCGAACGGAGCGGTAAGGTAAGATTAACTATGTAGCTAGTAGATTACTACTAGGTTAATATACAGTACCGTTTTCCTCTCAACCAATGACCCAGTTAGCGATAGTTGCAGAAAGCGTTGCCGAACCGGGACAATCAACGCGCTGGAACGTCTTGCCAGACGCGAGGGCAATTGAGGAGACCCTTGGCGCGGTCAACAGCAGAGGGATTCATGCGGAGCTGGTCGAGGACGGAACGAAGGCCCTAGAGAGGGTCAAGAGCCTCATACCGGCCGGTGCCCAACTGATGACAGGAGGCTCCAAGACGCTCGAGGCCATCGGTTTCACGGACCTGCTAAAGTCCGACTCCCACGGCTGGAAGAACGTGAAGGCGGAGATCCTCGCTGAGAAGGATCCGGCCAAGCAGATGGAGCTGCGGTCTCGCGCCGTCTTCAGTGATTACTTCGTCGGGAGCATCCAGGCGGTGGCCAAGACCGGAGAGGTCGTAATCGCCAGCGCCTCGGGAAGTCAGCTCGCGGCGTACGCCTACGGGGCCAGGCACATAGTATGGGTGGTCGGGACGCAGAAGATCGTGTCCACGCTCGAAGATGGCCTGAAACGGGTAAGGGAGCACGCGCTGCCTCTCGAGGACCGCCGAATGAGGTCGATGGGCTATCCGGGATCGTTCCTCGGCAAGATCCTCATCTACGAGAGGAGCGTTCCGAGCGTGAAGGCCAATCTGATTCTCGTTAACGAGCGGCTCGGGTTCTAGTCCGCCAGAGACCGCCGAGGAAGTAGGATTATGAATGAGCCCGCGCGACCTACATCCTAGACTTGCGAAAGGGAACCATGGTTGAGCTGGACCGAGGGTATCTCAGGCTCGCAGCATGGGTCGCGACCACCCTCGTCCTCGTCTCCACGGTCTATCAGGGTCAACTCTCCACCCTGGTATCGGGTCTCGGGGAGCTGCTCTCGTCGACGCTGGGCACGGTCTTTCCGGCGTACCCGTTTCTTGCCCTCCTGCTCGTCCTCACGGCCCTGCGATGGGCGGATTTCCATAAGGTGCTCATCGGCGAGACAGGGCTGACATCTAGACCCGCCATCAGGATCGTCGGATTGCTTCTGATCGCGCTGCCCGCGATCTCCTGGGCGCTTGTATTTGGCAACGGGGGGCCGTCGACCTACCTCGCGATGGAGCTCGCCGCCTCCTCCCTGGTGCTGGTCGCCTATGGCGCGTTGATCGCCATCAATCCGACCATGTGGAGGATAATGCTCCCCTACACCTCGCTTTACGCAGTGGGCCTGATCTCGCCGCTCTTCATGTTGGACGCCTTCGGCGGGCCACTGGCCAACGTCTCCAGCGTCATGGCCGCCGGAATCACCGGTGCCACCGGGATACACGTGGCGTGGCAGGGGGTGGCGTTTCAGTTCCTCTCTGCGAACGGCCAGTCCATCAGCGCCGTGGTCTCGCCTGCCTGCTCTGCCGCCTACTCCATCAGCATCTATCTCGCACTCCTCGGGCTGATGTATCTCGACATCGGGAGGGGTCTCGGCACGACAGCGAAGTTCGCGGTCGTGGGGGTCTTCGCGCTTCCGCTGCTAAACTCGGCGCGCATCGCGATAACGATCTGGTTCGGTTATCTCGGCGGCTCGACCGCATTCTGGGGGATTCACGACTGGCTCGGCTACTCGATCTTTTTCGCCTTCTACCTCGCGGTCATGGTGACGTACTCCAGGGCCGGGAAGCCCAGGACAGAGTACGGTCGTGTCCACGTTCCCGTAAGCAGCTAGGCTGGCAGTTTACGCCGTCGAACCGTCAGATAGGTCACCACCACAAGCGCGGTGAAGAGGGCTGCCACCGCGAACTGGTAGGGGAACTCCGGGACGCCTCCTCCCCCGCCGGTCGAGCTCGAGGAGGAGCTCTGGTTAGAGGACGAACCTGAACTCGTAGTGCTTGCGGCCGATGTGGAGCTTGCCGCGGTCGTCGAAGAGGCGGCGGAACCGCTCTCCGCGTATTGCAGGACCCTCCCGTCAGCATAGTCAGCGACCCAGAGGTTACCTCCAGAATCGAACGCCGTTGAGAACGGAGAATTCAGCCCGGTTTGGGTGGGCCTCGGGTTGAATGAGGCTAAGCTCGACTCACCGAAAACGATGCTCGCCGCCTGACCGCTGGAAAAGGCGAAGGCGTGCGGCGCGAAGCCGAGCAGAAGGAGGGACAGAAGCGCGAGCACGGCTAACTTCGTCGACTTCCGATGAACAGGTTTCACGACACTCGCACCCCTAGCACTCTCGGTTTGAGTAACAACGTTTGCCAGCCCGGCGGATATTCGGAATCCGTTTCGCGACATGCTCATAAGTAGGGCCCCGACTTCTTGAAGGCAGGAATGGTCTCGCCCTTGGCCGTCAGCTTCGACGCTGTCAACTCCGCGATTGCCTTCCTGAGTTCGATGGCGATAATACTCGGCGCGCTCTTCGTGGTCTTCGAGATCAGGGACAACAAGAAGATGATACAGGCTGCGACCGACCAGGCTAAGGCCGCGGCGATACAGGCCGAATCGAGCGCGGAGCAGACCAAGCAGAACATCGAAATCGCGAACATGGACATCATCATGCGGCTCTACGAGTTCGCGAACACCCGCGAGGTGCAGACGGCGTGGCTGGCCGTACTCAACTCGAGCATCAAGTCCTTCGACGACTTCCGGAAGCTCTCGAACGAAGAGCAGGTCTCCTGGTACCAGGTGGCATCCCTCTTCGAGTCCGTCGGGGTCCTGCTCGACAGGGGCGTCATCACCCTGCGGACAGTGGATGACATGTTCCTCCCCCAGACGGCCTGGGAGAAGATGAAGCCATTCTTGGACGGCCTCAAGACGCCCTCCGGGGAGGCGGCATTCCCATACTTCGAGAAGCTGAACCGCGAGATGGGCAACCTCCAGCCGAGCGCGGCCTAACCCTCGGACCTCCCGCGTCTCACGTTAGTCTTATCTAGCGAAAGGAATCGCGTGAAAGCACAGGGTCACATCATGCCCGCAAAGGGAAGATCCGAACTACCCATCACTGTGAATCGCGAGACTCCTTCTCCTTCGTCCCTGCCCTTCGTCGACGTCTTCAAGGGCTTCGAGAAGGTCGCGGCGGTCAGGGAGGTCTTCGGTGAAGAAACCGACAAGGTCATCGGCAAGCTCCGCGTCACCTTGATCCCCAGCCGCTACATGTACATGGGCGTCAGCGACCAGGACGGGAACCTGAACGTCGGGACATACCACCTCAGACACAGCGAGCTGAAGATCCTATATCTGGACGTGGTCCACGAGCTATTCCACGTCGGACAATTCATGCGGGACAAGGAGTGGTTCGGGAGGGAGCACCAGAAGTACCTGAAGAAGACCGGTTTCGACGTCTCGCTGTACTACAAGAGCCCGATAGAGATCCCCGCCTACAAGCACGCGGCCGACGAGGCGAAGCGGATAGGGATGGCCCGTAACGAGATAGCGGAGTACCTCAAGATCGGGCCGGTCGACCCGAAGGTCTTCGCCGTGTTCTTGAGGGCGGTCGGGCTACGGCACGGCCTGGTCGCTGGGCGGGAAGCTAGGATCCCGGTTCGAATCAACCGAAGGGTCTCGGCCCCGCTCTACAAGTTCACCGACTACTTTACGGGCTTCGAGAGGGTTCCAGCCGTGAGGTCTCTCTTCGGTAAGAACACCGGGGATGTCCTGGGCCGGCTCAAGGTCTCGTTCAGTCCGGGTCGCTTTGGGTTCGTGACGCCCAGCGCCGACGACGGCAGTCTAGAGGTCGGGGCGAACTACCTCGAGAGAGGGGACGAGCGGCTCATCTATACGGACGTCGTGCTCTCCCTGAACCTGGTGAAACGCTCGACCGGACGCGGGGGAGCCTCGGGCTCCGCCCCGCAGGGCTTCGGGGAGGCACCAGGGGTGATAGAATCTTACAGGGCCGCGCTGATGGAGGCCAGACGAGTGGGACTGTCGGACCGCGAAATCCTGGAGCACTTGGGGTTCATGCGCTTCTTCTTGCCCGCCGCCGAGTTCCAGCGCTTTGTCAGGAAGCTCGGCCTTAGCCAGTAGGCCCTAGCCGGTTATCCACTTGCGGATCTCGTCCTCGGCCTCCCTCGCCTGCTTGATCTCTTTCGTCAGCTTGCTCACGAAGAAGAAGTCCCTGACGGCCACGAAGAGCCACGCCAGGACCAGGACCAATAGCACGGCCTCGCTCGCCTCCAACGCGGGGTCGCTGACGTTCACCTCGACTATCGTCGCGCTCTTTGTAAGGCCGAGAACCAGCTGGTAGATGTAGGAACCAGCCAACAGCCCCGTGACCAGGATGGTGATGATGGCGAGGGTCCGGATCTTCCTGCTGCCGATCTCGATGTGCTGGACGAACTCTTCGTGCGCATCGAGGACAGACTTGTCAGACTTGGGCTCCTCTGTCATTCGTCTCCCACTCGGTTTTTCATATTAAAGCCGTTGCTCCACTCAGTTGAGTTTTTCACGGCTTGAGCTTTTCCCAGACCTTCTGCCAGTCCATGAAGAGCTGGTTTCCTTCGGGCGTGATGTGATAGGTGTCCCGGGAACCGCTCGACTCCTTCCGGACGAGACCCTTGGAAGTGACGACCTGCAGGAAGGGCAGGAACTTGTCGTAGGGGAAGCCCACGCTCTGGGCGAGGCGTGTGGGCCCCCGCGGCTCGTCCCGGAGCAACTCGAGGATCCTCATGTAAATCAGGATGGAGGGCCTCCGCTTCAACGGTTCTCTGAACTGCCCGCCCTAGATAAACGCGGAGAGGAAGTGGTCTGTCGGTCCCTGCTACTTTGTGACCTTGGTCTTCTGGGAAAGCCTCTGGACCAGCGCCAGCCGTTCGTCGTATTCCGCGTCCGTCAGTTCGCTGATTGACTTGCTGCGGAGGTAGTTGTAGCGTTTCTCCATCTCCTCAGGCGTGAGGCTCTCAAGCCTCTTCTTCATCTCTCCCTCCTCCTTCGGGGCCGCCTTTTCGTGGGCCGCTTCGGATCTGGGAGCCTTGACCTTCAACGATTCCACCACGTCCAGGTGCTTCTCTTTCGTCCACTTCTCGACTGTGCTCTTGAGGCTCGACCACTCCGACGGGTCCATGTTGTCCGGAAAATGGAGGGTCCTGCGCGCCTTGTCGTAGTTTGCCCCTTTGAACTTCTTGTCCTGCAAATGCCTTTGAAGTTCCTCGGCCAACTCGTCCGACGGCAATTCGATCTTGCTCAATGCCAGTCCTCGGTCACCGGTGGGATATGTCCGCCCTGATATGTTTTCCTTCGTAGAACCACCAAGTTCGAAGGGGGCGTCTTTCTAGAAGAGGGGGGACGACAAGACCCGCCGCACCTGAATCCAAAGACTAATTAGCCACTGAGATTTTTCACCTGAGCGATGGCCTCAGAAACGGGAGGGAGCGGAGATGCTGAAGAAATGAACACTGGGGAATCAATGCCGGCAATGGGGATGGACCAGGGGGCGGCTCAGCCGCCGGAGGCTGGCGAACCAGAGCAGACAGTGCCGCCGGTGGAAGGAAGGCGCACCCAGCTCAGAATAGTCAGGGAGAACATCGACTCGCTTTCAAATGACGTCGGGGCCTTCCGAAGGAAGCATGAGGTGAGCGTCAAGAGGTTGGAAAAACAAGTTGCCAAGCTCCGGAGTGAGTTGAGAGCTCAGACAGTCTCGAAGGACGTAGAGAAATTCCGGAAGAGCCACGATTTGAGCACCAAGAAGCTGGAGATGCAGATTGCGTCCCTCCGAAATGAGCTAGCCGAAATGAAACACGACATGGCGAAGGACGCGGCCAAGGGCAGGGCGAAGCAGGAAGCCGCGCTCTCCAAGTTCCTCGCGAGGGTCAACAAGAAGCCGAAGGCGCCCGCCAAGAGCAAGAAATCCGCAAGAAGCAAGAAACGATAGGCTCCACCGGCTGCGGCGGAGTGGATCAGTCTGAGCGGTTTGTGATCAGGAATTCGTTCCCGTCAGGATCGGCTATTGCCGCGCGGACGAACTTGGCGCCGGGCGTCTCGATCTCCTTGGGTTCGACGGTGACCATTCCGCCACGGCGCTTGATTTCCTCGCACGCCGCCGCAGGGTTTGGGTGGCTGAACACGACCCCCGATACCGTTCCGGGCTCACGTCCCTCCTCGCCAGGTGCCATGATGTGCATCGACAGGATTGTCGTGGAACCAGGGAGGGCGAACACGGCGCGGCTCGCCTTCTCATTGAATGAAAGCTCGCGGAAGCCGAGCACGTCTCGATAGAACGCTCTGGCCTTCTGGATGTCGCGAATGTGAATGGTGACGGCGTGCAGCCCGGTGACGGTCTCGTCCATGCCCTGCCGACTCCTGGCTGATTGTTAAACTCTCCGAGGCGATGGCCCTCCACGGATTCACAGGGAACGGTTAAAGCACATCTCAGCGGGCAAGGGAGCGAAGATGCCAAAGTACGTAGTCATATCCAACCATCCTCCCAATACCTGTCCTTCGGCGCACGCCGCAGTCAGAAAGAAGGGCAACGCGCTGGACAGCGACCTCCCTCCTCTCATGAAGAAGTACGGCATTAGGCCGAAGGTGATGCTTCATCTGGATCCGGGCCACAAGGTCCTTTGGGTCCTAGATGCCCCATCAGCCGAGGCCGTGCGGGACTTCATCTACAAGGCGGGGCTCTCGCAGTGGAACGATTTCGAGTTCTACATGGGAAGCTCGTTGGAGTGGGTGACGAAGGTAGTCAACAAGCTGCCTCCACTCTTCTAGAATCCTAGGAGACGAGGCGGCTCTCTTTCTTTTTCGCCGAGCTCCTTACAGCGAAGGCGAAATGAGCGCTACCACTGGCCGTTTCGGTAGAATAAGTTCGTGAGAACGCTTATTACGCCAGCCCCAAAGGTAAGAAACATGAGATTCGTAGTCATCGAGAGGGTCCGCCCTGGCGTCCAGATCGACCAGAAAGATTTTGCGAAAATGGCCGGAGAGCTGCTCACGTACAAGCGGAAACTCGAGAAATCGGGAAAGATAGTCGGTGGCCCGTGCTTAGACATCCTCGCGGACGGCTACATCCTCGAGACCAAGACGCTTGAGGAGATGGGCGAAATCTTCTTCGCCTCTCCTAACAACTTCGCCGTGGAAAGGGAAGTTCACCCCATCGGGACGTACAAGGACAGCCTCGAAGGGATGAAGGAACTTCGGAAGAAGTAAGACGACAGAAGCCTCTGCGAAACACCCATCCCGTTCTCTCACGGCCTAATGCGGGAGGTCCTCGCCGCTCCTCCTCTCTCTAGATTCTCCTTCCTCCGGAAGATCACGATTCTTCTCACCAAATCGTACGGGATCGGCTTGTCCAGGGGGAATTGCACAGTGCCACGGGCTCCCTTGTATGCGGACAATTCTCTCTTGAACGCGTCGATGCCCGAAGAGGTCGGATAGAATCCGATGTGATTCTTGAACGCCCCGAAGTGGACCAAGTTGCCGTTCAGCCTGAACGTCGGAATTCGGTAGCTGATCACCTCCTCGGCCTCAGGAGCCGCCTTCCGGATCGTCTGCCGCATCCGTTCCAGGATGACCTGGACCTCATTCGGATATGCCTCAATGTATTCGTCGATTGTTTCAGGCCCGCGTCCCCGTTCCTTCACGAAAGACCCCCACTAGGAGTCCCATTAATTCGTTCTCAGATTAACGTGGCTTGATTCCGGCGGGGCCTAGAAGTCTTCGGGCTCTCGGCGCTGAGGAGGCAGACGGTTCGAGCCGCGTGGTTGGGTCGTCGAGAGAGGTATTCATCATGCTCCGCTTGTCTCCTGCCGAGCACTTCGCTGTCATGAACGTCGTTGCGGGCACTTATTCAAGAGTGTCTTCTCCTAAGGACTTGGTTCCCGCGGTTGCGACGGAGCTAGAGTTAGTCTCAAAGAGATGATAATACCTAATACCCGGCCCCGCTTAATTGGAGAAGAAGCTCATTGGACGAGAAGAGACGGTGTGACTGGGCTTCGCTAGGCGACCCATTAAACAAGGCTTACCACGACAAGGAGTGGGGAGTACCCCTGCATGACGACCAAAGGCTGTTCGAGCTGCTGACTCTCGAAGGTGCTCAGGCCGGCCTGAGCTGGTTGACGATCCTGAGGAAGCGCGAGAACTTCAGGAAAGCCTTCGATGGTTTCAATCCCAGAAAAGTGGCCTTATTCGACGAAGGGAAGGTGAAGAGTTTGCTGTCCGATGACGGCATAATCAGGAACGAGCGCAAGGTCCGCTCGGCAGTTCGGAACGCCAGGGCAGTCCTCGCCGTGAAGAAAGAGTCCGGAAGCTTCGATTCCTACATCTGGCGGTTCGTGGGGGGCAGGCCAAAGGTCAACAAGTGGCGAAAGCCGAAAGAGATACCGTCAGCGACCGAAGAGTCAAAAGCAATGAGCAAAGATCTGCTCGCGCGCGGCTTCGGATTCGTCGGACCCACGACCTGCTACGCGTACATGCAGGCGGCAGGAATGGTCAACGACCACCTCGTGTACTGCTTCAGACATCGCGAAGTGGGCAGTTAGGCGTCGCCCTGCTCCCGGTCTCGCTCCCGCTCCCTCGAAGGAATGGGAAATGGTTTGGCTGCTCGACGGGCTTCGAATCTCTAGGGTCGGGGAAGATTCTCGACGGAGGCACAACGGTGACGCCGTTCGTCCCATGGAGGGCTGTGGGGAGGAAAACGAGATAAGTTGGCACATTGGAATCATGCGAACCGTTGTCGATAGACGGAGGGACCAAGAACGCGACGGGCCTAACGCGGACGGCCGCGGTTTTCATTGTCGTCGGTGGTCTCCGTCGCCGGGATCCCCGCGGCCGACGCTCTCTGGAACCGTGCGGGCACGTCAGGAGCGATCCACGGTCCTGAATGCAACTCCCAGCTCGAATCCCTGCTGAGGGGTTCGGCGAACAACCTCTGTCTGCAGCTCATCCAGATATTCGTCCCAGCGTCAAACGTCTCGGAGATCGTCGTACCGGTCTTGGTGATGAAACCAGGGTCCACCACCACGATGGACATCCTGTACAACATTGGCAGCGAGAGCCTGGGTCACATAGGGCCCAAGCTGGACGTCGCCCCGACGGACAGACCCCAGTGGCTATCGGTGCCATACGGAAACCTGAGTCACGAGGTCGTCTTCTCCGACGGCCGAGTGATCTTCCAGAGTGCTACAATAGTGATCTACCGATACAACGTCTCCGCAGGTGTAGGGTCGAACGGCTATTACGCCCTGCTTCCCCCCTTGTACTCCGGGATCAATCCGGCCCTGGACGTGAACACGGATCCGGTCAGCTTCAACCTCACAACACTTGCAACCTGGGCGTTCACCGGGGTGCTGAAGACGGCGGAGTTCTCCCTTCCCTCGTACATAGTCGGGACGGGCAACCTTGACGTGGTCAATGTGACCCTCCCTGACGACTCTAACTGCGCCAACCCCGCCTGCAACCTGATCTCTAACAGCCTCTTCTAAAGGAGGGTTCGACATAGGGGATAAGATCATACTCGTCCCGGAGGAGCACGACGAGCGCCCGGCCAACTTTTTCGCCTTGAGCGCTGTGACGTCGGCGACTTGACCGCCCCATGGGGGCTGGTGTGAGGTTCCCTATGTTCAGAACAGTTTTTCCATGAACAGCATGTCGTAGAACCTGTGGCCTATCTTCAACTCCTTTCGCGCTCTCCCCGTAACGACAAAGCCCTCCTTCTTGTACAAGCTTACCGCGGCGCGCTCCCGTGGGTTGACAGAGAGTTTGACCTTGATGACTCCTTTGTTCTGTTGAATCAGAGACAGTACGCGCTCGAGGAGTCCCGCGCCAACGCCCTCCCCTCGATGGTAGGCACTGACGTAAAACCCGAAGATTTCTGCGGACATGCTCGCGTTTGGTCCGACTGTTGAAGACGTAGACGATCATTCCTATCGGGACATCGTCTGACAGAGCGAACAATGCGTTCGGGATTCTCTTCCTCCACTCCTTCTCCGTGAGTTTCTCCTCTTCCTGGTACGAGCTGCCAAAGGCAGTTGGTTCGCTCCTGAGCGCTTCCAATCGGAGAGCCCTGTAGTCCTTCCATCTGCCGGCCGGGAGTTTCCTTATTGCAGTCAAGTGAACGAGGTTGCTTTCTGGTCTCGTCTAATCAATCTGCACATCTGAAAACAAAATATACCATCTCGCCCGACGAAGTCGCATGAAGCAGACGATGGATTGGCTGCTCGAGCCGGACCAGCCAGCCGTCCGTTACCTTGCGCTGACGCAACTG
This sequence comes from uncultured archaeon, assembly GCA_963731775.1. Taxonomy (GTDB): domain Archaea; phylum Thermoproteota; class Nitrososphaeria; order Nitrososphaerales; family Gagatemarchaeaceae; genus DATJAJ01. The sequence goes on from CAVSWV010000002.1 coordinate 179,757, forward strand.
CAGGGGAGGAAGGAGACCGACGAGGAGGTCAGGAAGGCACGCGAGTGGATACCGGCGACCGGGTGGGCAGCGCAGATTCTGGCAGAGCAGTCGCCCGGCGGGTGGTGGGTCAGCGGCGAGAAGCTCTACACTCCCAAGTATCTCTCCACCAACTGGATGCTCCTAACGCTCTCCGATCTGGGACTTACCAAGTCCGACGAGAGGATATCGAGGGCGTGCAGGCTCTGGATAGAGCGATTCTCCAAGCCCGACGGCGGGTTCGGCCTCGACGGGGGCACAAGGGGCCACCTCTGCATCACGGGCAACACCGCGAGGGCGCTCGTCAAGTTCGGCTATGCCGGCCACCCGAAGGTTAGAAGCGCGTTCGAGTGGATGGTGAAGAGCGCGGCGCCGCTGGGAGGGTGGTCGTGCTTCGGGAGCGGACGGAACCTCGATTCATGGGAGCCGTTGAGCGCCTTCGCCGTCTATCCCAAGGAGAAGTGGACCAGGGGGATGAAGCAGGTGGTCGAGAAGGGGGCGGAGTTCTTCCTGGAGAAGGAGATGCACGTGCAGGGCGGCCATTACGAGCCGTGGTACAGATTCCACTATCCGGCCCACTACTACTACGACCTCCTCGTGGGCCTGGACTTCATGACGCAGCTTGGATACGGGGGAGATAGAAGGCTCGGACACGCGGTCCGGGCGATGAAGAAGAAGCGGAGGCCGGACGGCAAATGGAACCTCGACGCGGTCCACCCCGATGTTGGAAACTATGGTGGAATCGCCCAGTGGTTCAAGGATCATCCAAAGCAGGCGCCGACCTCGTTCGCGCTGGAGCGTGTAGGAGACCCGAGCAAGATGATTACCTTGCGATGCCTGCAGGTCCTGAAGAGAATCGACGAGCAAGGATGAAAGCGCGTTTCTGCCATGCGAAGGATCTGGAGGGAAGCAGGGACGATCTGCACCCATTCAAGAGAAAGGATTCCATCAAGGGCGTGGGGGCGCGGGAATATTGACGATCACGGTCGAGAGGGTCACCGGAGAGAGCGATGACCTGACCGAGTACTTGGACGCGGACATAGTTCGCAATGCGTTGAACTTGTGGAGCCTGAGGTTTGAACCGGAGAGGCTCGAGTTGTACGTTTGTCGCGACAATGATTCGGTAAGGGCGCACCTCGGCATTTTTCGCACCCCCGAGGCAGACTACGTGGCATTGGGAGCGGCAGGAGGCGCTGACGTGGCGGACCTTCTGAAGTTTCTGCCAGAAAGGTGCGTCTTGACGGTGGACCGGGACCTCTACAGTACCATAGAAGGCCGTGTGCGTCCGAATGCAGTCATCCTGAACGATTTGATGGTCGTCGGCCGGGAGGTAGTAACGCCCGAGAATCCGAGATTGGTCCATCAACTCTCCGTCGGCGATGCCGTCGAGTACGCGAGGTTCGGGGGAAGCTTCAACGTGCCCCGGCTCCCAATCGCGTGGGCCGAAGAGCGGCTGCGGAAGGACATCATCTTCGGGATGCGTGTCGGTACAGAATTGGTATCGGTAGCTAGCCTTGTTTCGAGGCTGCCTCGCATGGCCGCCGTGATGGGGGTCGAGACGAGAGTAGGGTTCCGGGGGAAGGGTTACGGGACGGCTGTGACCTCGGCCGCAACTGGGGAAGGCCTCAAACACTCTGAATCCTGCATGTTATTCGTCCGTTCCGACAACTTCGGAGCGATTCGGATTTACAAGAAACTGGGATACAGGAAGGTCGGGGAGGAACTCTGGGTCGACTTCGGCACTGGCCTAGTCCCATGAGCTATCCCGCGGGCCGCAACGAAGAACGAATGCGCCTAATCGGTGGGACTCGACCGGGGCTCTCCCTTCCTGACCACGATCTTGTCCCCTTTTCGAATCCAAATCATCCTTTCCTCCCTTTGGAGCGTGGATTTCAGCTTCAGCGCTTCCCTGACGTGTTTGGGGACGGCAGCCCTTCCGTTTACCCCGAGCTTTGTCTTCTTGAAGTCCGACTGGGGCGTCCCCTTCTCGACGATGACTTCGGGCCCATCCAGGGTCCATAGGATCTTTTCTATCCTGTCGGGCGCGGGTCTCAGATTCAGCGCTTCCATCACCCGCCTGGGAACAGTCGTCCTTCTGCTCGCGCTGAGGATTGTTATCCCGAGAGTATGTTTGTCAGTCAAATCAAACCGCCTAGGGCATCGGGGACACGTTGCCGATTATCTTGATATGAATAGCCGTCCCGCCGATGATCAGCCCGCCCAGCCCCCCGGCAGTCACGGAAGGCGGGGATTTGGGATCGTCAACCAGGACGATCATCCGATTGGCCTGGTCAAGGGGAGAGCCGTCGCCGGCATCAGTCGTAAAGTGGACCGAAACGTCCGCGGTCCCCAGAACCGCAACCTGCGACGCCAGATGGAGTGAGACCGCCAGGTTGAGGCTACCTTCAGACGGAGTATTGGTGACACCCGGCTGGGTCCCACTGTTCTGCGTTATCGTGACGTTCCCGGCGGGACCGATCGGGCCGACGACTATCGGCTGGAAGCTGGTCATCCGCACGCTCGTCCCGTCTCCTGAGAATTCAAGGCCGACAACAACCGTGCCGGCGGCCGTGGTGTAGGGACCCGGAAAAGGGGAGTTGCCCGTGGTGACTGTTGCGGTGCCGATCAACGTGGCCGCAATGGCAGGTTTGCCAATTGTGACCGACACCTGGGCAGTCTCCTGCTCGCCGACGTCGCTCGTCGAGGTCGCGGTGATCGAGTGCGGACCGCTCGTCGCCGGTACCGTCACCGTCGCGGCGAAATTGTAACTCTGTAACGCTCCCTTCGCGGCGGCGGGGCCGGCGGAGCTGGCGGTCAGCGATGCTTTTACGGGCGAGCCCCCGTCGACTGCGACCATCACCCAGACGATTACCAGCCCTTCGATCCCGTCCGGCGTGTTGACCGCCGTGCCAGAAGCCGTTCCGCTTACGGATAGCTCGCCAGTCTGCACCGCTTGATTTGGGGTAGGCTGCGAGATGCTTATCGGCAAACTCTCGTCAACGGGGAAATGGACTCCCGAAGTTTATTTAAGGTTGGGCGCTTCTTCCCCGCTGCAGACGGCGCGGACCACCCGCGCCAGAAGATCCCCCTACAGAAGTGCTGTGTGAATGGGGAGGAGCAAAGAACGGCAGGGGTACGACGACCAACCTCTGACGGAAAGGAAGGTGTTTTAGCGGTCCCAAATCCGTCCAACCAGGGTGCCAACCCTACGGGCCAACGGGATCAACATCTACTACGAGATCCACGGCGAGGGAGAACCACTCGTCGTCATCGCCGGACTGTCGATGGACCTCACGGCGCTCGAGGGAATCGTCTCCGAACTCTCGAGAAGATACAAAGTCATCGCGTTCGACAACCGCGGCGCGGGTCGGACCGACAAGCCGGATATCCCATACTCGATGGAAATGATGGCCGACGACACCGCCGGGCTCCTGAACGAATTGAAGATTATGCGGGCGAATGTCATGGGAATCTCCCTGGGGGGGCGCATAGCCATCGCGCTCACCCTGAAGCACCCGGAGCTGGTCGAAAGCCTGATTCTCGTCTCCACAGGGGCGAGGGTCCCGAACACCCGCGGTCGCCGCCTCCTTTTCATTCTGCTCGACGTTCCCAGGCGAATAGGGGCGCTCGGCAAGAAGTACCCTCAGCCGGATTACGCATACGGGCGCCAGCGCAAGGCGTCGCAGCAATACGACGCCACCGGCAGGCTGCACGAGATCCACGTCCGGACGCTCATCCTGCACGGGGAGAAGGACAGGCTCACCCCGTACAAATGGGCGGAGGAGATGCAGGCGGGCATAGAAGGCTCCGAGATGGCCACGTTCAAGGGCGGGCACCTGTTCTTCTTCTGGAGGAAGAAGGAGTTCGTTGATACGGTAATGGCGTTCTTGGAATCACAGAGTAATCCACGATGAGACTCCGGGGAGGCGGAATGAACACTTTGCACGGCTAGACGTCGCCCTCCGACGGCGAACCACAACACTTTTCCAGTTTGCTCCCCGGCGTCAGAGCCACAAATGTCCGACGAGAACTCCTCACTTGAAGTGGTAATGGCCTACATCAGCGCGCTCGACAGGCAGGACTACGATGCCGCTCTGACGCATCTGCATGAAAAAGTTAGGATCAGAGGTCCAGCGGGGGAGACGTTCGGCAAGCCACTGAACTTCATCGAGATGCTGCGCAGGTACAAGGGAAGGTACGACGTCAAGAAGGTCTTCTCTGACGGAAACGACGTTTGCCTTCTCTACGACCTGAAGACCGTAGGTCCGACCGTGTTCATGTCCTCGTGGTATCAGGTCAGGGACCGAATGATAGTCTCGATTCACACGGTCTTCGACCCGAGCGCATTCGACCAGCCTGCACCAAAGGGCCCGAACCAGGAGGATTCCAGATGAAGGCCGTCAGGATTCACTCCCGCGATGGTCCCGAGGGCCTGGTCTACGAAGAGGCGCCACTCCCGAACGTCGGCGAGGGCGATGTGCTGGTCAAGGTCCGGGCCGCCGGGATAACTCCGACCGAGTTCACTTGGAATTCCACCTTCACGACGGCCGACCGGAAGAGTCGGCTCCCCGTCATACCCTCCTTCGAGGTCGCAGGGACCGTGGAAAGGGGGGACTCTGCGTCGGGACCGTCCCCGGGGGAGGAGGTCTACGGTCTGCTGGATTTCTGGAGGGACGGCGCCGCCGCCGAGTACGTCGCTGCCAAGGCCTCGGATATGGCGCCGAAACCCGAGTCCCTTGACTTCGTCCAAGCGGCCGCCATCCCATTGTCGGGGCTCACCGCATGGCAGGCCGTCTTCGACCACGGCAGGATTTCTAACGGGGACAGGGTGCTCATCCATGGGGCCGGCGGCGGAGTGGGAACCTTCGCCGTCCAGCTGGCCAAGTGGAAAGGGGCTCGCGTGACTGCCACCTGCTCGAAATCGAACGCCGCCTTGGCCCAGGAGTTGGGTGCCGAAGCGGTGATTGATTACGAAAAGAATCGCTTCGAAGAGGCGGGGACCTTCGACATGGTGCTCGACACGGTGGGCGGTGACACCCTCGAAAGATCGTGGGGAGTCCTCCGCAAGGGCGGGGCCCTCGTCACAATCGTGGGCGACGCCCCGGAAGACAAAGCCGCGGCACACGGCGTGCGCGGAGTCTCCATGCTGGTACAGCCGAACCGCGCCGAACTCATTGAAATGTCCCAGTTGGTCGACGAAGGCAAGGTCAGGCCCATCATCAGCGGCATCTACCCAGTATCAGACGCCAGAGGAGCATACGAGAAGGGTCTCGCCGGGCACAGCCGCGGCAAATTGGTACTGAGAATAGACGACGATTAAATAGCAAACCAAGGATTTCTCTCAGCATGTATGTCGCCATCGGTATCCATCATCCGAAGCCCGGCAAGGAGCAGGCCTTACTGGAAACAATGAAGAGGTTCGGGGACGCGCAACGAGGACGCAAGGGATTGATCACCGTCTTCGCATGGAAGGATGATGAGACCGGGGCCCTCATCGGAACGGCGCTCTGGGACACCAAGAGCGACTTCGATGCCGCGCGTCCTGCCATGAAGAAAGCCCTGGAGGGTGTCGATTTCGAGCAGCTGGATTGCTCCTCCGAAGCCTACCGCGGAGCGCCGGTTCTCTGGACATAATCGTGGATTCCCATGACCAAGATTTCTTTCATCAATCCCGGAGAGCTGGCGACGCCAGTGGGGTACACGCATGTGGTCACAGTCGATGGCCCGAAGAAGATACTCTACATATCCGGACAGGTCTCAAGGAACCAGAAGGGCGAGACGGTGGGTGTCGGAGACTTGGAAGCCCAGACCAGGCAGGTCTATGCCAACCTCCTCGCGATCCTGAAGTCCCAGGGAATTTCGTTCGGGGACGTGGTGAAGATGAACACCTACACGACCCAGCCCGGGAAGATTGACGTCATCAGGAAGGTGAGGGCGGAGTTCATCCAAGGGGACAATCCGCCGGCGTCAACGTTCGTCGGCGTCACGGCCCTGGCGGACCCCGCGTTCCTGATCGAGATTGAAGCCGTGGCTGTCCTACAATAGATGCAGGGATTGATCAGCCGAGCCACTTGATGCTGCAGCCGAAAGGCTTCGTGTCGGGCGCCCGCACCTTGTGCCCGCCCGTGATGTCGTCGAGGGCGTTCCTCAGGTCGTGGCTCTTGACCTGCGCCGGGTCCTTGGAGTCGTCGATCCTTCCCCGGTATCTCAGGACCATCGCGCCGTCGAACGCGAAGACGTGAGGCGTGCAGACCGCCCCGTACGAGGTGACGACGCTCTGGTCTTGGTCCCTCAGGTAGGGGAAGTTGAATCCCTTCTCCTTCGCCCGCTTGATCATCTCGGGATAACTGTCCTGCGGGTAGGCCTTCTCGTCGTTGGAGTTGATTGCCACGAGCTGGACGCCCTTCCCGGCGTAGTCGCGCTGTATCGAGACCATCCTGTCCTCGTAGGCCTGGGCGTATGGGCAGTGGTTGCAGGAGAAGATGACCACGAGGGCAGTCTTGTCCTGGAAGGAGGCGAGCGAGTGTTTCTTCCCGTCGGTTCCGAGGAGATCGAAACCGGGAGCGGGTTCACCAAGTTCGAGCATGGGGTGTTGAGGGTTTGCGGCGCTTAATCAATTTTCTTGCCGTTCGCGTCCCCCCCAGGCGGATTCCTGCTTCGTCTGAGGCGCGCCGAGCACAACGATGGGCCTTTGCGCGGCCGGTGCGGTTCCGTCCCCTTTTGTTTGCTATATAAGCCGCCTAATCTCCACGCCTCCGTAATGCCCCAGACCAAGGCCAGGGTGAGCATCGAGAACGTCGTGGCCACCGGCTCAATAGGTCAGAGGGTCGACCTGAACCTGATAACGAAGAATTTCGTCGATGTTGAGTATCATCCCGACAGGTTCCCCGGACTGGTCTTCAGACTGAAGAGCCCGAAGACGGCCACCCTGATCTTCAGCTCGGGGAAGATGGTCTGCACGGGCGCCAAATCGGAGGCGCTGTCAAGGCAGGCCGTGCAGGAGGTCGTCAGGAGGCTGAGGAAGGGTGGAATCCCCATCAAGAAAGAGGCGAAGGTGGAGATACAGAACATGGTGGCGTCGGTGAACCTCGGGGGAAAGATTCACCTTGAGGAAGCCGCAAAGCGGCTGCCGAAGTCGATGTACGAACCGGAGCAGTTCCCCGGCCTCATCTACAGGATGGCCGATCCGAAGACGGTGATCCTGGTCTTCGCATCCGGAAAGCTCGTCTGCACCGGAGCGAAGAGGGAGAGCGAGGTCTTCAGGGCCGTGAGCAACCTTCACATCATGCTCGAAGAGATGGGCCTCATGGTCTACTGACAGTTCACGCTATCGAGCCGGCGAGCCACCATTCTCTGATCGATCTTGGGAAGGCAGCTCAGGCTCGACTGG
>CAVSWV010000003.1:0-215647 GCA_963731775.1 uncultured archaeon
GGGGGAGATACCGCAACTGCGGCCAGTCCTGCACGGCGGTCAAGAGGCTCTTCCTCTTCGAGAAGATAGCGGACGATTTCGTCAGTAAACTCAAGAAGAAGGTCAGGACGATACAGATCGGAAACGGTCTGGACCCGGGCACTCACATGGGCCCCGTACACAGCCAGGACCAACGAGATAGGGTCGAGTCGATGGTCACCGACGCCGAGGAGAGGGGGGCCAAAGTTGTGGTGGGCGGGAAGCGACCAAGAGGAAAACAATTCTCGAAGGGGTACTTCTATGAGCCAACGCTTGTCACGGACGTGGAATACGGGGCGAAGCTGGCGAAGGAGGAGTGCTTCGGACCCGCCCTTCCAATATTCGTCGTCGAGGACCTCGAGGAGGCCATAAGGAAGGCTAACGACACAATTTACGGACTCGGTTCGTCGGTCTGGACGACCAACCTCGAGACCGCCTACAGCGCCGCAGAGAGGATCGAGGCCGGAACGACTTGGGTCAACTCCCCGCCAATCGCGAGGGCCGAGGTCCCGTTTGGGGGATTCAAACAGAGCGGCTTCGGGAGAGAGCTGGGAGTCGAGGGTCTGGACTATTACTACGAGACGAAGAGCATACAGGTCCCTCTGTACGGCAAAGGGAAGAAGTGGAGCTTTCCGGTCTAGCGAGCGTCGAAGACTCGAATCTGGGGATTCTTGCGCTCGCACGTGGCGCCGGAGAGGCCTGGCTACAATTCAAACACGACATCGGATTGACCGCCAGGTAGGCCCCGACGGCGAGGAGCGCAAGAGCGATCGCCACAAGAAGCGGCCATCTCACCCGCGCAGATCCCAAGGTCGGTCTGCGGTGGTTAAGCCGTTCTATAATCCCAGCCGGTTCATGAAGGCGATTCTACGGCCATCCATTTGAGGGAGCTGTTGCTGGAGGCATAAACATCTAAATACGCTCAGCCGACGCCGTTTCGAGAAAATGGCCCAGTACGCGCGGATAAAGCTCACTAGCACGAACCTTCCTGAGTTGGAGAGGGTCGCCAAGGACATCAGGGATATCGCCGACAAGACCGGCGTCAGAGTGAGGGGTCCGCAGCCGCTGCCGACGAAGAAGCTCAAGATCACCACTCGGAAGGCACCGACGGGAGAGGGCAGCCACACCTTCGACCACTGGCAGCTTAGAATTCACAGGCGCATACTGGACGTCCAGCCTGACGATCGCACGATGAGGCAGATCACCAAGCTTCAGATCCCTGAAGACGTTAAGATCGAACTCGTGCTGACTTCCTAGCCCTGGGTCTTTGCCCAGTCGATGGTTCTCTGGAGCCCCTGCTCTAGCGTCAGTTCGTGCTTGTATCCCAGGACGCTGGAAATCATCTCGATCGAGGGGTAGCTAATCTGTGGCTCCCTCTCCAGTTCGGTTCTGGGAGGGGCGAGATTCAGTTCTGACTTCGAGTTCGTCAGCCTCTTGATTGTCTCCGCTAGCTCCCGAATGGAGACGGACCTCTCTCCGCCGAAATTGAAAGCCAAGCCGACGGCCCTATCGTTGCGAAGGATCTCCAGGGCTAGCTTGGCATAGTTAATCGCGTGAGAAGGCGAGGTGGTATCCCTGCCGCCGTTGAATAGGGTAAGCGGCTCGTTCTTCAAGCAGCTCTTGATGAACCGAATGGTCGCCCTAGAGGGCTGGTCGTATTCGCCGAAGAGCAGCCAACTGCGCGTGATGGTCACCGGAAGGCCGGCCGATTTGTAGAAGCTCATCCCAAGGTTCTCGCAGATCACCTTCGAGTAGTCGTAGGGTAGCCTCGGGTCGAAAGGGGCGTCCTCCTTCACCGGGTTATTCTTGGGGGCGCCGAAGACGTTGGCCGAACTGGCCATGAGAAAGCGCCTGACCTTCTTGATCCTGCCCAGTTCCAGAATGTTGAGCGTACCGAAGCAGTTCACCTCGAAGCAGAGCTTGGGGTTCTCCACGGTCTTCCTGATCTCGGTCATCGCGGCGAGGTGGATGATGGCGTCGAAGTTGAGCGGGGCGAGCCTGTTGAGGACGAAGCCGCGGTCGAGAATGTCACCGGAGACCTCGCAGTCCATGAGATCGGTAGGTACGACCTCTTCACCCGCGGCCCGTAGGTAGCCCACCAGGTTCCTGCCGACCATTCCGGAAGCCCCCGTCACAAGGATCTTCAATTTCCAGCCCGCCAGAACTGGGACTCTATTTTAAGGTAGGGAGGTCGTCAGGTCTTCGCGAGGTATTCCCGAACGAGGTCAGGCTCGACCACGCCGTACCCCATGCTCTCGGTTCCATCTCTGAGCGTTATCGGCAGCCTGGCGACGTAATATGGGATCTCGAACTGGCCAATCCTCGCCGGATCTGCGGTCTCGAAGAGTTTCTCGACGGCCCCATCCCTCCAGCGAAAGAGAACAACCAGATTCACGGTCCTCTCGCCGAAGCCTCCGCCCCGTCCTCCCCCCGCGAGTGATCCCTCCGCCATCCTGAGGACGAAGATGTTGTTCTCGCCGGGCAGCGTCTTCAGGTCGACGTCCCGCTGGGATAGGAGGATCGCGCGGGAGTTTCCGGAGATCAGGGCGGAGAGCTCGTCGAGCGCGGTCAAACTGAAGGCGCGCGACCGACACGCGGTTAAAAGCGTTGGCTGAATCTGGCTTCAGCGAAACCGCCAGCTATGCGGTGGTGGGAACTCCGCTGGTCAACGGGAGCAGGTTAACCGAGGTCAGCAGTGAGGCGTCCAGCAACTTCTCGAACGAGACGGCCCTCTCTTTGTGGTCACCCAGGGGGAACGCGACGCTCGTTTCGATGGCAGGTGAGAACTGCGCACAGTCAGCGGCGGCCGAGGAGGGCGACCGGCTGATGAGCTACTTCTACACTCCTCTCAGCGGGTCGACGCTCGGGAGCGCATTCGTTTCTAGCGGCGATGTGAGACTCGTCAACACCCCCTCGCTCTTGATCGGGCACGTGGTCATTCCGGTCACCAGCTACGTTCCGATGACGAGCCCGTGGAGCGTGCGCGGATACACGATCTATTCCATGCTACTCTCGGTCGGGACCGTCCCGGGTACTCACCTCGAACTCATCATGCGCCTCTCGTTAAACGGGACATCTGCTAACGCCCCGTTCGACGAGACGCTCGATGTCGACATCTTCACGAAGGCTTAGAGCCGAATGCAAGCGGCCTCGCCCCAAGGTACGCCTCGATTGCGTGTATGGCGTCGGGCGTGAGTTCAGGGTCAGGAGATCGGCTCATCTCGAGGAGCTCTCGCGGGGTGACGTACCTGCTCGTCTCGACTTCGACTCCGTCAGCTCTGATCTCCCCCGAGTACGTGCCCTCGAAGATACTTATGTGCTCGGACTCGGTGACCTCGCCCCACCTCTCCTCCTTGTCGAGGAACTTGGCGACGTAGGTCAGGTCGCAGGAGACTCCCATCTCCTCGAGCAACTCTCGCTTAGCCGCCTTTTCGTATGACTCGCCCGCTCTGACGTGGCCGCCAGCCGAGAGTGTCCAGTAGCCGGGACACCAGAGCTTGCTCATGCTCCTCTTCTGGAGGAGGATGCGCCCCCTCGAGTCGCGGAGCAGGACGGCGACTGCCCTGTGAAGGAGGCCTAGGCGGAAGCACTCCCTCAAGGACCTCACTTCGACGGGCTGGTCGTCTTCGTCGACGACATCCACGAGCTCCTCAGAAGGCAATGGTATCCACACGATTCATGGTCCAGGGAGTCCGACGCACTGGAGCAGCGCCTCCGCCTCTTCCGGAGTCGAGATGATCTGGACCTGGAGCTCGACGGCCTTGCGGGTCAACGCTCGCAGCTCCTGCGAGAGCTCGTTTGAGTTGGCGTTGAACGAGAGCACGAAAGTGAATTTTCCCTCCGATATGAGCTTTAGAAGTCGCTCGGCGCTCATCGATTGAACGTGTCCACTTCCCCCCACCTCCATCCCGTCAAGAGCCATGACCTCGATCCCCGCGGCTGAGAACCTTTCCAGGAGCGGGGCAACGCGCGACCGCTCGTTATCGGTGCATGGAAGCAAAACCCCTATGTCGCCTTCTGCTGGAATCCGATGTCCCGAAGCAACGAATGCGTCCCTCATCGCCAGCACTATGGAGCTGCCGAAGCAAGCGACCTCCCCTGTGGACCGCATCTCGACACCGACCCTCGGTTCCGCGCCATCAATCTGCATGAACGAGAACTGCGGCGCTTTCACTACGTACCCACGAGGCCTTTCGATGTCTCCTTTCCTCTCGAGCACCCCTCCCAGCACGACGGGGGCGGCGAGCTCGACCAAATTGACCCCGGTTGCCTTTGAGACGAAGGGCAGCGAGCGCGACGCGCGAAGGTTGCACTCGATGACCAGAACCTGGTCCCCCCTGACCAGGAACTGGATGTTCAGGGGTCCTCTGGCGCCGACACCCTTCGCGATGCGCCTGCTGTAATCACGGATCTTCTCCTCGGCGGCGCCACTTATTGAGAAGGTCGGGATTGACATCATGGCGTCGCCTGAGTGCACGCCGGCTCTCTGGATGTGCTCTATCACGGCTCCGATGACCGTGTTGTCCCCGTCGGAGACGGCGTCGACCTCTACCTCCTTCGCATCGTCGTAGAACTTGCTTATCGCGACGGAGTTCTCTGGGTTCATTTCAGTTGCCTTCTGGAGGTACATCTCCAGCTCTCCTTCGTTCCAGACAACCCTCATGGCGGAACCGCTAAGGACGTGGGAGGGCCTCACGACCACCGGGTATCCCGTCGTGCGACAGAAGCTCTGGGCCGAGTCGAGGTCCTCGAAGCTGCCCCATCCAGGCTGGGGGACTTGGAGCTTGTCGAGCAGCGTGGAGAACAACCTCCTGTCCTCCGCCAGCTCGACAGATTCGGCCGGCGTGCCCAATATCTTGACTCCGGCCGCGTGGAGCCTCAGGGCCAGGTCGTTCGGCGTCTGTCCCCCGACGCACAGCACGATCCCTCTCGGCTTTTCCTTCTGGTAGATCTCCAGGATCCTCTCCACGGACAGCTCTTCGAAGTAGAGCCTGTCGCTCATGTCGAAGTCCGTGGACACCGTTTCCGGATTGCAGTTCACGAGGACGATCTCCTCGATCCCGTTCTTCCTGAGGGCCCAGGCCATCTGCATCGTCCCCCAGTCGAACTCGACCGAGCTGCCGATCCTGTAGGGTCCCGCGCCTATAATCAACACCTTGGACTTGTGGCTCGGCTTCGCCTCGTCCGACTCTCCGTCGTACGTCATGTAGAGGTAGTTGGTGCGGGCTGGCCACTCCGCGGCCAGCGTGTCGATGACCTTCGTGACCGGTTTGATGTTGCTGATCTCCCTAACGGACCTTATCTCCTCGCCTCCCGCCCCGACCAACCCCCCGATCTGGGAGTCTGAGAAGCCGAGCATCTTCGAGGCGGAGAGCACGGACGGCGACTCCCGCAGGTCTCCGAGGTTCAGCCCCTTCAGCAGGCGCCGCATCTTGACGACGTTCGACAGCTTGGAGACGAACCAGGGGTCGATCTCCGCGAGCCGGCAGACCTCCTCCTCCGGGACTCCCGCGTCGAGCGCCTTCATGGTGTCTACCATTATCGTGTCGGTAGGGGTCCGCAGCCTCGCGAGGATCTGCTCGGCGGGCTCCGCTCTCTCCAGTTCCGCGTTCCAATAGGGCCTGCTGTCGAGCATCCTCATGGCCTTCTGGAATGCCTCTTCGAAGACGCGGCCTATGGACATCACCTCGCCTATCGACTTCATTGAGGTGCCGATCGTCCTCGATGCCCCGTCGAACTTGGCCGTGTCCCACCTGGGCATCTTCAGGACGACGTAGTCCAGTGAGGGCTCGAAGAGTGCCGTCGTCACGCCCGAGACCTTGTTCTTCAGCTCCGTCAGATTGTATCCGAGGGCGAGCTTGGTCGCGACGTAGGCCAGGGGATAGCCCGTCGCCTTGGACGCGAGCGCCGAAGACCTTGACATCCTGGCGTTGATTTCAATGACGTAGAACTTCTCGGATGCTGGGTCGAGCGCGAACTGGACGTTGCACTCGCCGATGATGCCTGACTTCCTCGCCGCGGCTATCGACGCGCTCCGGAGCATGTGGTACTCGCGGTTGGTAATCGTCTGCGAGGGTGCGATCACGATGTTGTCTCCAGTATGGACCCTCATCCCGAGCATGTTCTCCATGTTGCAGACGACGATGGAGTTGTCCTTCGAGTCACGCATGACCTCGTATTCGATCTGTTTCCACCCGCCAACGTACTCCTCGACCAGCACCTGGTGGGCGAGGCTGCTGGCGAGCCCCTTTGCGACTATCTCCCTGAGCTCGTTCTCGTCCTTGGCGACTCCGCCCCCCTTGCCTCCTAGCGTGTACGCCACCCGCAGGATGACGGGGTACCCAATCTCCTTAGCGAACCTCCTGGCCTCCTCGAAGGAGTAGGCTGCCACGCTCCTCGGTACGGAGAGGCCGATCTCGATCATCGCCTCCTTGAAGAGGGCCCTGTCCTCGGTCACCTGTATGCCCCTAATGGGGGTGCCCAGGACTCTGGTTCCGTACCTTTCGAAGACGCCGCGTTCGGCGAGCTTGATCCCGCAGTTGAGCGCGGTCTGGCCGCCGAATCCTAGCATCACGGCGTCGGGCCGCTCGCGTGCGATAATCCTCTCGACGTACTCGGGCGTCACGGGCAGGAAGTGGATCCTGTCTGCAAACTCCTCGCTCGTCTGGATCGTGGCTATGTTCGGGTTTACCAGAATCGACTTGAGGCCTTCCTCCCTCAGGGCTTTGAGGCACTGGCTGCCGGAGTAGTCGAATTTGCGGCTGGTTTACCAGCTTTCGCCGGCTTCTCCGACCTTGATGGCCCCGCTCCCGAGGACGAGGACGCTCTCTATCTCTTCACGCTTCGAATCGCCTCACCCTTGACCTTGCCCATGCAGTCCTGAACTATCCTGTCGAACTCATCGAAGACGAAACCGGTATCGTATGGGCCTGGGGACGCTTCTGGATGGAATTGGACCGCCATGCACGGCCTCGTCTTGTGCCTAACCCCCTCGATCGAGAGGTCGTCCGAGTTGATGAACCACGGGCGGAGTTCGGTCTCCTTCAACGAGCGGTGGTCCAGAGAATAGCCGTGGTTCTGGCTCGTGACGTATCCCCGCCCGCTGTCGACCTCCACGCAGGGCTTGTTCTGACCGCGGTGCCCGTACTTCAGCTTGTACGTCTTCGCGCCCTGCGAGATCCCTACAATCTGCTCCCCAAGGCAGATTCCCAGCAGAGGTATCTCGCAGTCGATGAGCCTGGAGGTGGACTTCACGGTCTCTTTGCACAGCACGGGGTCGCCGGGTCCGTTGCTCACGACCACGCCAACTGGGTCGTACGACATCACCTTCGAGTAGGATGAATTGAACGGGAGCATGGCCACGCTGTAGCCCCGGTCGATGAGGTTCCTGAGGATGCCCAGCTTTGCGCCGCAGTCCAAGAGTGCGACGGTCCGCTCCCCGTTCCCGTACACGATGGGTTCCCTCGTGGAGACCCCTTCCACGAGCTTCATCGAATCATAGCTTTCGGCCTTCGAGAGCAGAGTCTGCAGCTCCGGATACTCCTGGTCAGTGGTGGAGAGCACGCCCATCATGACGCCGAACTCCCTGAGCTTGGTAACCAGCGCCCTCGTGTCCACCGACGCGATCCCCGGCACCCCTTCCGATTCCATCCACTTGTGGAGAGTCCTGGCCGACGACCAGTGGCTCGGGAACGCGCAGGCCTCCTGGACGGCGATGCCGCGGACCTTTATCGCGCCTGACTCCATGAACAGAGGGAAGCCGTAGGGGTCTCGGGCGTCTTGCGCGGGGACCCCGTAGTTCCCGATGAGCGGATACGAGAAGCAGAGTATCTGGCCGGCATACGAGGGATCTGTCATTGACTCGAGGTATCCGACCATGCCCGTGTTGAAGACGACTTCGCCGACGGACACGGCCTCGGCGCCGAAGGAGATTCCGGTGAAATGAGATCCGTCCTGCAGGAGGAGGCGCGCGGTTCTAGGTGCTTTAGACACTTAGATATCTTAGAAATAACTCAGCCCCCTAAAGGTGATTTAAAGATAGTGGCCGAAACCAGAAATTCCGCTGGGCGATTGAACTTTTTTCGGAACTGTGTCCCGCGCCTGCGCCGATAATCGCACGGGCCCTGCGGGATGAGAAACGAAGAATCTCCCGACGCCCCCTTAAAATAGCGCTAAGATGCGATGGATAACCCGTGCCGAACGAAGTCAGGGAGAGAGGATTGGTCCTGGCTATTGACACTCCCGAGAAGGAGGAGGTCACGCGGCTCGCAGCCCAAGTGGGCGCGTTGGTCGATGGGTTGAAGCTGGGAGTTCCTGTCTTCTTGAAGAACGGCCTCGGGATACTAGTCCAATTGAGGCGGGAGTTCGACGGCCCTCTCGTCGCAGACCTGAAGGTCGCCGACATCGGGTTTAGGGATCTTGACGGGAGGGGATGGTCGGGCACGAACAAGGCCATCGTCGGGGCGGCGGTCGGTGCAGGCATAGACTACGTGATCTGCCATACAATAATGGGGTCGTCGGGGATACAGGAGAGCGTCGACACAGCTCATTCGATGGGCGGCAGGGTCCTCACCCTTCCGTACATGTCGCACAGGGGGGCCGAGCTCTTCTTCGACGCGGAGGTCTATCCGGACAAGGTTTCGCCCAGGCTCAGGGCCCTCGGTTTTGGGAAGGTCGCGGACATGCTGTTGGAGCTTCAGTCTAAGAAGATTGGGGGCGGATGGAGATTGCCTGCGCCGTCAATCTCCGACCTCGTACTTCTGATAGGCGAGGAGGTCGGGGTAGACGGCTACATCGCGCCGGCCAACAACCCTCAAGTGATGCAGGACTACAGGAAGATGACCAAGAAGACGATAATGGCTCCAGGAGTCGGGCGTCAGGGCGGGAGCCTCAGAGACGTCTTCACGATTCTGGGCCCGAGATCGGCGGCGATAGCGGGCCATTCGATCTACGCGGACGCCGACCCAGTTGCGGCGTGCAGGAGGCTCCTGAGCGAGAGGGACGAGATGGAATCGGAGGGCCGGTCATGAACAGCGAAAGGGCGGCCTCGATGCTCCTTGAGGCAAGAGCGCTCAGGTTCAGGGAGAGGGAACCCTTCGTGCTCGCCTCTAGAAAGATCGGGCCCGTTTACATCGACGTCAGACAGCTGACGGGCCATCCGCGAGCCTGGAGGGAGGTCATCTCCGAGCTGGTCCAGGTGGTCAGGACGACGGACGGCGAGTGGCCGGTCTCTGGAGGCGAGCTAGCGGACCTCTTCTTCTCGATACCAGTTGCTCTGGAGCTCCAGAGGCCGCACCTAACGATCCGAAAAGCGGTCAAAGGGTACGGGGCCGGAGGCAGGCTCGTCGGCAAGGTTTCGCCCGGAGAGACGTTCGTTCACGTCTCCGACCTGATCACCTCCGGGAAGAGCGCCGAGGAATGGGTCGGTGTAATCGAGGAATCGGGCGGGAGGGTCGCCCGTTACGTCGTGGTCTTCGACCGGAATCAGGGCGGGAGGGAGGCGCTCCGCAAGCACGGCGTGGAGCTCGAATCGCTGGTCACGCTCGACCACGACTTTCTGACCTTCGCGGCGGAGAAGGGAGCGCTCTCCCAGCAAGACCAGGATAGCATCGCGAAATACCTACTCGACCCGGAGGGTTGGTCGAGAGACTTCTTGCGGCAGAATCCGTCGTTCCTCTCGGACAGGATTGAGGCGAGCGGAGGAAAGCTGACCAGGGCTGAGGGCCTCGAGGTTCTCTCCTTGGGATATCCCGCGCTCATCCCCGAGCTTGGCGACGTCGTGCGAAAGCGCCTGCTAGAGGTGGGGGTCGACCCGGAAGTGTTGGACGGGGCGCCTCCGAGTTGAAAACCTTATAATCCGTCGGCCGTCAATTCAAAGGCGGGTTCACAATCCGAACCACTAGCGCGAACGAACAATACGCGGTTCAGCCGCTATACGACGTTTCTGAGAGTTTTTGGACGAACTTCGAGAGAGGTCCCAGAGAGCTCTCCGCGTCTGAGAGGCAGAGGCTTGCGGAGCTGAAGGCCGAGATCCGAAACGTGAGCGCTGCGCACGGACTTTCGACCGAGACGACGATCTTCGGCAAGAGGATTGGAAGTCCCGTCGGGATCGCGTCGGGCCCGGCACCCAACCTGAAGTGGCTCTCCGTCTTCGCTGAGCTCGGGTATGACGTGCTGACGTACAAGACGATGCGGGACCGGAGCTGGAAGGGCCACGGGATGCCCAACATCGTGCACGTCAGGGGAGACTTTGAGCATGGGTTCAGCTCTAGCGAGACGGTAACGGGGGCGATGACGAACTCCCTCGGGATGCCGACGCCAGAGCCGGAAAAGTGGGAGGCCGACGCGCGACGGATGGCTGCCTCCTCGAAGGGAAGGTTATTCGTGGTGAGCGTGACCGCAACCGCCGTCTCCGGGACCTCGGAGGCAGAGATGCTGGGACAGTTCGAATCGCTGTCACGCATGGCGAAGAGAACGGGGGCCGACGCGGTGGAGCTCAACCTCTCGTGCCCGAACGTCATGCCCGGTGAGGGCGGAGAGACCTTCACCGACCCCGAGCTGAGCGGCAGGGTGGTCGAATCGGTTCGAAACGGGGTTGGGAGCAGCTTTCCCATCCTCCTGAAGACTGGCTATCTCGACGATTATAGGCGGTTCGTCGAAGAGACGTTTGATGACCGATTGGCGTACGTCGCGATAAACTCGATCTCCGCGCAGGTGAAGGGACCGAGCGGGGAGCTCCTCTTCGCCGACAGGGGAGGAAGAGCTGGCGTCTGCGGAACGGCGATACGCAGCAGAGCGAAGAAGGCGGTCGCCGGACTCGCTAGGATGCGTAACGGGCCTAGGGACTTCAAGATCGTCGGTCTGGGCGGGGTGCTGGGACCTCTGGACGCCATCGGCCTAATCGACGCGGGGGCTGACGCGGTGGAGTCCGCCACCGGGGCCCTGCTTGATCCCACCTTGGCCCTCAGGATAAAGCTGGGCCTTCTGCAAGAGGAGATGGCGGGGAGATAGTTTGGTAAAGGAAGGCGACTTTCTGGGCCGTGACATCGTCAGCATAAGGGACTTCTCGCGCGAGGAACTCGAGTTCGTCTTCGACGCCACGCGCAAGGTGGAGGGAGAAGGCGCCGGCAGGACCCTTGGGGGGAAGCTGGTGGCCTTGCTCTTCTTCGAGCCCTCGACCAGGACATATTCGACCTTCGAGATCGCCTCCGAGAAGCTGGGGTGCCAGATTACGGGTTTCTCCTCCCCCGAGAAGTCATCGGCGGCGAAGGGGGAGACTCTGCACGACACGATCAAGATGTACGAGGGCTACGGAGTGGATTGCATAGTGATGCGACACAGCATGATGGGCTCGGCGGTCTTCGCGGCGGAGGTGTCCAAGGTGCCGGTCGTAAACGGCGGGGACGGCAGCAGGGAACACCCCACGCAGGCGATGATAGACATGTACTCGATCAGGAAGGCCTTCGGGAAGCTGGACGGGGTGAAGGTGGGCATCTTGGGCGACCTGAAGTACGGGAGGACGGCGTCCTCGCTCAGCTACGGGCTCGCAAACTACGACGTCGAGATAACCTTCGTCGCCCCGGAGGCCCTGAGCCCCAGGCGAGAGATCGAGCATTACCTGAGCAAGAAGGGGGTCAAGGTGCGGAGGGCATCCGACCTCAAGGACATCGTGGGGTCGCTCGACGTCCTTTACGTGACGAGGATACAGAAGGAGCGCATCCCTGACCCCACGGAATACGAGAGGGTGAGGGGTCTCTACCAGGTCAACGCGAGCCTGCTCAAGGAAGGAAAGAAGGGCCTAAGGGTGATGCACCCGCTGCCGCGGGTGGACGAGCTCTCGAGCGACGTCGATGGCACTGAGTACGCGGGCTACTTCGCCCAGGCAGCGGCAGGAGTGCCGCTCAGGACAGCACTTCTCGGAATGGTGATGGGCTCCTAGATGGAAGAGCCGCAGGACAAGCTGCTCGTCAGGAAGATCGAGGACGGAACGGTGATCGACCACATCCCCGCATGGAGCTCCGAACTGGTACTCCGGGTCCTCCGCTTGGACAGGCTCCGGAGGTCCAAGACAGAGGTCTCGGTCGCGACGTTGCAGAACGTGGCGAGCCGGAGCCTGGGGAGGAAGGACGTCATCAAGGTCGACAGCTGGAGCATCGGGGAGAAGGAGGCGGACGTGCTCTGCCTGATATTCCCCGGCGTGACCGTCAATTTCATCAAGCAATGGAAGGTCTCGAAGTACTCCCCGAAGGTTCCGGACGTCATTGAGGGGAGGATCCGCTGCCCGGAGGTCCTCTGCATCTCGAACGCGGATCGGGAACCGCTCACCACGAAATTCGCGACCCTGAAGGGGGAGAGGATGCTGCAGTGCCGCTACTGCGACACTCTCCTTGATTTCGAGAGCGTCCCCGAGCACGTAAAGGCGCAGGGCTGATGGAGTACGACCTCGTCCTCGAGGGCAAGGCGGTCACTCAGAACGGCACCGACGATCTGCAGATCGGGATAGCCGACGGGAAGATCGGGGCCATCAAGAAGCAGGGCCTGAAAGGGGCCGCCAGGCTCGACTGCCGAGGATGCGTCATCTTCCCCGGATTCATCGACGCGCACGCCCACCTTCGCGAGCCTGGCTGGGAGGAGAAGGAAGACTTCAGGACGGGAACGATGGCGGCGGCTCACGGGGGGGTCACCACCGTCTTCGACATGCCGAACAACCGAGTTCCGGCCACGACCCCCGAAGCGATGCACAGGAAGATCGGGCTGTCGAGCAAGGCGGTGGTCGACATCAAGTTCATCGGGGGTGTCGCGGAGGACGACCTGGACGAGATTCCGAAGCTGAGGAGCTTGGTGGTCGCTTACAAGGTATACCTCGCAGAGACCACGGGTAACCTACTCCTCAGGAAAGAGGCGTTCCCCAAGGCGCTTCGCGCAATCGGCGAAGCGGGGAGACCGGCTTGCGTCCACTGCGAGGACCAGGGAATCATAGACGCGCGAAGGCGCGCGCTGGGCTCGGAGACCGGGGCCGACTTCCATGCAGATCTGAGGCCGCCGGAGGCTGAGGTCGAGTCGGTCGAAATGGTGCTAGCCACGTTGCGCGGAGCGGACAAGGGGACCCGCCTGAACGTATGCCACGCGTCAACGGCTGGGACGCTGCGCCTCGTCAGAAAGGCGAAACTCGAAGGTTTGGCGGCCGCCTGCGAGGTTACTCTGCACCATCTGTATCTCTCGAGGAGAGACATGCTGAAGAACCCGATGCTGAGAACGAATCCCCCCTTGAGGTCTCCCGCGGATAGGTTGACAATGTTGGAGGGCCTGGCGGGCGGCACGGTGGACTTCCTGGTCACCGACCACGCTCCGCACACGAGGCAGGAGAAGATCGAAGGGGGGTCTAGCGGAGTGCCTGGCCTGGACAACTACGGGAACATCGTCGCATGGCTCTTGAAGGACAGGGGCTTCAGCCCGTCGAGGATAGCAAGCGTCACTTCTTCCAACCAGGCGAGGTTCTTTGGGCTGACCGACAGGGGGACCATAGCGGCGGGACTGAAGGCAGACCTCTCCGTGCTGGACTTTAGCACGCCTGAAAAGGTCACGGCGGACTCTGTGATTAGCAAGTGTGGCTGGTCCCCGTACGAGGGGCGAAGGTTTCCCGGACGGGTGAAGTGGACGATAAGAGATGGGAAGAGAATCGTGGACGAGTTCCGGCTGGTCGTCTGAGCCGAAGAAGGGCGGTCAGCTATTTGGCCGGGGCCACGGCGGGCGTCGGCGCGGCCACGGCGGGCGTCGGCTTCTGCCTCCCGAAGGCGGTGACCAGCACCAGGGCGATCACGGCGAGCAGCACGAGCCCAAGCGCGTACGCTGGTTTTATCAGGAAGATCGTCGAGAAGATTGCTAGTACTAGGCCCCATCCTACCATGAATATCCTGTCCCTTTGAGGCGAGAATGCGAAACCTGAGATCAGAGTCCAGACTCCGATCAGGAGAATGATGCCGGCTATGGTGTGTGCGAAATTCAAGATACCGAACAGGAGAAGCGCCAGAGGCAGCAGGACCGCGATGATGATGCCCGCTCCCCAACTCCCCCTCAAACGATTCCAGTCCTCGTCGGTTCCGAACCGTTCTGATTATTTAAGCCGATGCTCCCGGGGGACTGAAGACGAAGCCACGGCCCGGGAAGTCGGACGGCGACGGGAAGGGCCCGAAGGACTCCTCGTAGCGATAGGCTAGGCTGAGCAGGCCCGCCTCCTCGTAGGGCCGGCCTACGAGCTGGACGCCGACCGGGAGGCCCATCTCCAGTCCGGCCGGCAACGATACCGCGGGGAAGCCGACCACGTTGAACGGAAGCGTGAGGCTGATCAGAGCGGAATAGACGTCGGTATCCTTCCCGTTTATGGTCGCGGTCTCTTCACCGATCTTCGAGGCAGTCGTGCAGGTCGTTGGAACAGCCAGGAAGTCGACGTTCTTCATGGATTCGAGGAACCTCTGCCTTAGCCCTGGCCGGCTGTTCTGCGCGTTGATGTAGGTGGCTGCCGAGACCTTCAGGCCGAGCTCTAGCTTTGCCCTCACATCCGGCCCGTAGGACTCGGGGGTCTCCCTGAACCACCGCTCGTGGAAAGCCGATGCTTCGGCCCGCCTTATAGGAGCGAAGATGTCGAATACTCCTTCAATCCCCTCGAGGTCGGAGTCTGCAACTGAGCAACCGATCTTGGCGAGCCTCTCGGTGAAGCGGTCGAAGGACTTCAGGACGGGATCGTCGATGTTCTCGAGGAAGTATTTGCGCGGCACGCCGATTCTGACCTGACTTGGTGCTTGGGCAAGGTTCGAGATATAGTCGGGAACCTCGATGTCGGCGGTCGTCAGGTCGGCAGGATCCCTCCCGGCGAGGACGCTAAGAAGCGCGGCCGAATCCCAGACGGAGGCGCTGAGAGTTCCGACGGTGTCGAAAGACGAAGCCAAGGGGATGACCCCGACCCTGCTTATCCTCCCGTAGGTCGGCTTCAGCCCGACGACCCCACAGAGGGCGGCCGGAATCCGGACAGATCCGGCCGTGTCGGTCCCGATGGCCGCTGTGGTGAGCCCCGCCGCGACCGCCGCGGCCGAGCCACCGCTGGAGCCGCCAGGTATGCGTTCTAGATCCCAAGGGTTCCTCACAGCCCCGAAGTGGGGATTGGAGCTCGTGACCCCCGACGCAAATTCGTGGAGGTTCGTGGTCCCCAGGAATACGGCTCCCGCGTCCTTCAGCCTGCGCGCGACGGGCGAGTCGTATCCGGCGACGTTGTTTTCGAGTATCTTCGACCCCGCCGTGCACTTGACACCCCGGATGTAGATGATGTCCTTTATCGCGATGGGCGCCCCCTGGAGCGGTCCAAGGTCGCGCCCCTCCCGGAGCGCCCGGTCGGCCGCTTCCGCCTGCTTGAGCGCGGATTCCCGCAGGATGGTGATGTAGCAGTCAAGGACGGAGTTGGATCTCTCGATCTCGTCGAGGATGGCCTCAGTCGCCTGCACCGAAGAGGCAGTCCCCTTCCTCAATGACAGCGAGAAATCTCTGATGGTCCTCAACGTATCCTCTTGCGGACCCGACCCGTGGATTTAGGGTTTTGGAGCCAAAGATTATATCGAGTGGGGCCGGCGAGCCTCGTCAAGTTTGGTCTCCGAGATCGAGGATTACTCGACCGTCGACGGCGTCCTTTCGGAGATCCTCGCGTTGATTCCAGACACGGCCAGGAAAGAAAGGCTTCCGACCAGGGCCGCCTACGGCCGGTTCTCCGCGGAGGATATCGTCGCGAAGGGGGACGTCCCCCAGGGCGACACCTCCCACATGGACGGGTTCGCGATCAGATCCGGAGACCTGGCCTCCGCCAAAGGTGGGCTGGCCCTTCTGGGCGAGCTTCGCCCGGGACAAGGTTTCCAGAAGAAGTTAACCCGCGGCGGTGCGGTGCGCGTGTCGACGGGTTCGTTTATCCCGTCCGGTGCGGATAGCGTGGTCCCCTCTGAAAAAGCGAGGGTTCGTGCCGGTCGGGTATTGGTGGAGGGGCCCGTGGACAAGGGTCAGTTCGTCTTCAGGGCGGGGGGAGACGTCCGGAAGGGCGAGGTCGTAATCAGCCGGGGGAGCGCCGTGAGGAGCCAAGACGTGGGCATGCTCATCTCGCTTGGCATCGGGAGGATAGACGTCTTCGTCAAGCCGAAGGTGGCGATTATCGCGACGGGGAGCGAGCTGACGGATTCGATGTCTGAGAAGAGCGGGCGCGTGAGAAACAGCCACGTGCCGATCTTCATGGGGATGGCGTCCGCCATGGGGTGCGTTCCGTTGAACCTGGGCATAGTGGGGGACGACCCAGCCGAAATCTCCTCGGCGCTGAAGGGGGCCTTGAAGACGGCTGACCTCGTCCTGACGACGGGCGGGACCTCGGTCGGGAGGCTTGATCTGGTGGGAGATGTGGTCGCTAAACTCAAACCCAGAGTCGTCCATCACGGGATTAGGATGGATCGGGGTCGTGTCGCGGGCGTCGCGTTCGCTGGAAGACCGATCGTGATGATGCCCGGGCCCATCCAGGGCGCGATGAACGCCTTCATCTTGTTCGCGGTCCCGTTCGTCAGGAGGATTGCAGGGAGCAACCAGCCCGAGATTGTCGTGAAAGCGAGGTTGACAAAACGATGGGAGGCCAGGAGGCGTTTCGCGGACTTCACGAAGGTGGTTTACGTGAGGATCTCGAGGAGCGGTTCGCTCCTCGCAGACCCGATCTCCGGCGACACCGAGACGATGAGCCTGCTCACAAAGGCGGACGGATTCGTGATCGTGCCCGAGAAGACCGTGGAGATCGAGGCGGGTGAGAGGGTGGACGTGCTTCTCCTACCGGGATTCTCTTTCATCTGACCTGGCCCTGGCGACCCTCTCGGCTGCCGATGTCAGGTCGGCGGGCGTGTCCACGTCGAAGATGATGCCCTCGTCCTGGACTTCCAGAAGGTAGACGAGCTTCATGTTGTTCGCTATGACGGATTTAGCACCGAAGTCGCCTCTAAGCTTCAATATCTCCACGAATAGCGACCTATCGAATAATACGGGGGTTCCTCTGGCGTTTCTAAACGTGGGAACTATGATTTTTCCCCTTTTCCCCTGATACGCCTCGATCATCGCGTTTAAAGTGGCGGATCTGAGGGCCGGCTGGTCGCCCAGCCCAATTATCGCGGCCTCTCCCCGGACAGCCTGTATGCCGAGTCTCACGGAGGAGGACAGCCCCTCTTCGGGGTGGTGGTTGACCACGCGGATAGTCCTGGGGCCCTCCGGTCGGGTCGTATCGGCTCCGAGCGTCTCCGACACGACGGTGATTACCTCCCCTACTTTGGAGTCGGCGAAGGACTCCTCCACCCAACGCAGCATCGGCTTGCCGGAGATCAGAAGGCCCTGTTTCCCCTCTCCCATCCTCTTGGAGAGGCCCGCTGCAAGTATCACGCCGGAGATCATGAACCCCTCGCCTCCTGTCGAGCTAACAATAAATAAGCGATGGCCCATCCGACTCCTAGACATGAAGCAGAACGAGTTCGCTCAGATAATGGCGAACCTCACGGAGAGGCGCGACCCGTTTGCGGTGGCCACTGTTGTGAAGGTCGAGGGTTCGACCGTCGGAAAGCCCGGCTTCAAGTTGATCGTCTCGAAGGAGGGCGAGGTAATCTACGGATCACTGGGCGGGGTCTGTCCTGACTCGGCAATCGTGGACGCAGCCAGAAAGACTCTCGTCACCGGCGTCCCAAAGACCGTGAAGGTCTTCCTCGAGGACGTCGAGGACGCCGTCGAGGGCACGATCAAGAGTCAGACCGACGACGAGATTCACGTGGAGATCAACTGCGGAGGAACGATGGAGATCTACATCGAGCCATACCTCGCGCAGCAGCGGCTGATCCTAGTCGGCCAAGGAGGCAAGGACGAGGTCGAGGATGCTCTTGTCCGGCTCGGCAAGCTGCTGGAGTTCGAGGTCGTGGTGATCGATCACACTCCCGTGCTGACGGAGGAACCAGACAGCCTGATCAAGGATCTTGATTTCGACCTCGCCAAGTTCAAGCTCTACGAGAGCGACTCGGTGATTGTCCTCACGAAGGGGGCGCGCGATGTCGAGACGCTGGCTGCCTTCGCCAAGTCGGGAGCCAGATACGTGGGCTTGATGGCGAGCAGGCAGCGCGCGAGCGAAGACCTGCACGAGATGAAGAAGCAGGGGATAGATCCGGCCTACATGAATTCCATCAGGACGCCGGTCGGAGCGGATATCGGTTCGGTGACCCCCGTCGAGATCGCCCTGAGCATCGTCGTGGACGTCGTGGCGACCAAGCATGGAAAGGAGCTCCCGAGCAAGAGCCTCGCCCGGACGGTGGAGCCCTCCGTCGAGAAGAAGAACTAGGGCTACCTCACAATCGGCGTGCCCTTTACCCAGGCTCGCTTCTTACCCGAACCCTCGCGTTTCCAGAGCGGGAGGCTGCTCTTTATCCGGTCTATCGCGTACCGGCACGCTTCGAAGGCCTCGGCCCTGTGCTCCGAGGAGACCGCCACCACGACGCTCACCTCTCCAACCCCGAGCACGCCAGTCCTGTGCACCATCGAAATCCTCTTCACTGGCCACCTCTTCTTGACCTCCGACTCGATCTCCCTCATCCTCTTCTCGGCCATCTTCGCGTAGACTTGGTACTCCAACTGGTCGACTCTCCTTCCTCCGCTTCGGCTCCTGATCGTCCCTACGAAGAGGACCGTTCCTCCGGCTAGGTCGTCCTTCACCTCGGCCAGGATCTCCGAGGGATCGATCGGCGCGCCCCTGATTGAGCTCTTCTTGCCGGTCATCCCTATCCACCCGCAACCGGGGGCAGGATCCCCACCTCGTCGCCCTCCTCAAGTCGGACGTTTCTCATCGCCACCTCTTGGTTGACGCTGACACGCAGGGTCGAGATCAGGCCCTTGAGCTTGGGATGGGCCTTGAGGATCGTCTTCAGGAGGTCGTCGGTCGTCCTGGAGCCTCCAAGGACAACCTCCTCTCTTTGCGCGCCTGCCATCTCCCTGGCCTGGGCGAAGTAGACGACCTTGACTCTGGTCGGCAATCCTAACCCCCGATTGCGTTCATATTGCGCGGCTTGGCCCACCCGTCGCGGATCCAAGGCATGTAACCCACCCCGTCCGGTTTCCTGCGGACGGCGTCTGCGATGAACTTAGCCAGGCCCGCGTCGTCACCCGCCCTTAGCAGGGGCTTCATGTCGTGGTACTCTGTGTCGAAGAGGCACGAGAGCAACTTTCCGTCCGCGGTCAGCCTGAGCCTGTCGCAGTCATCGCAGAACGGGTCGCTCATCGGGGTTATCAGCCCAAACTCGCCCCTGGAGTCGTCGAAACCCCAGAGGGCGGCCGTCTTGCTTGACTCCCTGCCGCGAGGCTCGAGGCGGTGGGCCGCGGCCACCTTCTCGAGAATCTCCTTTCCGGTTATGATGCTGTCAGGGCTCCAGATGCCCAGTCCGTCGAGCGGCATGAATTCGATGAACCGGATTGAGATTCCTCTCTCGCGGGCGAAGTCGACGAGCTCCACGATCTCGTCGTCGTTGTAGCCCCGTATGGCGACGCTGTTGATCTTGACGGGGTCGAGGCCCACCGAAATCGCTTTCTCGATGCCGCTGAGAACCTTCGGGAGCGCGTCCATCCCCGATATCTTGGCGAACCTGTCCGGCCTCAGGCTGTGGAGGCTGACGGTTACACCCTCGAGACCCGCGTCTTTGAGCTCCTTGGCTCTCCCCTCCAGGAACCATCCGTTGGTCGTCAGGTCGACCGACTGGATTCCCTCGATGTGAACAAGCCTCTCGACGAGCTTGGGAACTCCCGGCCGCATCAGAGGCTCTCCGCCTGTGACCCTGATCTCCCGAATCCCCAGCGATGCGAAGACGCGGGTCGCGTGGACTATCTCGTCGAAGGAGATGATATCCTGGCTCGGAAGCCACTTCACCTCGCCCTTGTTCGGCATGCAGAAGAGGCAAGCGAAATTGCACTTGTCGGTCACCGAGATTCTGAGCTTCTTGGCTATCCGACCCTTGCCGTCCGAGAGGCCGGCCCTCGAAGGGGATTTCAGGTCAGACATCAAATTGGACCGACTCTCGGCCGCGCAGTAAAAAACGTTCCTCGGGAACGAGTAGAACCTATATCGCCCCGCACGACGGGATGGGCATGCCCTTCAAGCAAGTGGACATCTCGGAGAAGCCGGTCTCGTACAGGGAGGCTACTGCCACCGGGACCATCAGGTTGAAGCCGGCCACGGTCGCGCTCATTCGCGCGCGCAAGATAGAGAAGGGAGAGCCGCTCGCGCTCGCCGAGATGACAGGCATCGTGGCCGTGAAGAGGACGCCTGACATCGTCGCGCTGTGCCATCCGCTAAGAATCGAGGCGTCGAAGATCGGGGCCACGATACTCAAGGACGGGGTGCGCGTGACAGCCACCGTCTCGGCCCGAGAGAAGACCGGCGTGGAGATGGAGGCCCTGACGGCCGTGTCCGTGGCCCTACTGAACGTCTGGGACGTCGTCAAGCAGTATGAGAAGGACGCAGACGGCCAGTATCCTACGACGAGAATCGAGGAGATCCGCGTCACGCGGAAGGTGAAGAAGCCTGTCAAGGCCTCATGAAAAGCACCGCGGTCACGGCCCCGAGCGGGTCTCGGTGCGCGTGGTGACGGTGAGTTCGAGCCGATACGAGTCCAGGAGGCAGGGCAGGGAGGATGCGGACCAGTCGGGGGACATCGCGGAGGTTGAGATTGCCAAACTCGGGTTCCATCTTGCGGCCCGGAGCCTCGTCTCCGACGACCGGAGGATGATCAAGAAGGAGGTAGGGAGTTTCCTGGCTGGAGGCGACGATGTCATCCTCTTTCTCGGTGGGACTGGAGTCTCCAGTAGAGACATCACCATCGAAACGGTGAGGCCATACTTCAAGAAGGAACTGGACGGTTTCGGGGAGCTCTTCAGGAAGCTCAGTTATGACGAGATAGGCAGCGCGGCGATGATGACCAGGGCCGCGGCAGGCGTCGCGAAAGGCAAACTCCTCGTCTGCCTTCCCGGCTCCCCGGAGGC
Organism: uncultured archaeon; assembly: GCA_963731775.1. GTDB lineage: Archaea > Thermoproteota > Nitrososphaeria > Nitrososphaerales > Gagatemarchaeaceae > DATJAJ01. The sequence goes on from CAVSWV010000003.1 coordinate 21,085, forward strand.
CGCGCGCCTTGGGCTGAGGAATCTCGGGAAGGAATTCCCCCACGCATTGTACATAGCTAGGACTTGAGGCGGGCTATTCCCATCGGTGGAAGGCGGGGTGCCCCTCCTTCACCGCCACAAAGAGGCCAGTCATAGAAGCCGTTGGGCGGCCGCCCGCGACGATCTCACCCGCGGCTGTTACCCTGTCACCGTCGATCCTCGTCGCCCATGCCCTCAATCGAAGGCCGACCATCGGGGTCGGTCTGAGGAACTTGATGGAGAGCTCGGCCGTCACGGTCCCAGGCGGTTTCTGGAGGGCCCGCTCCGTCATCAGCGCGTAGGTTGCCGCCCAGTTTCCGTGGCAGTCTAGAAGGGTGGAGAGGATGCCCCCGCTGACGAACCCGTCGAACGCCCTGTGGTCGGGCCCGGGCGTCCAGTCGGAGACCACCTCTTTGCCCTCAGGCATGCTCTTGATTCGGAGGCCGTTCGGATTCCTCGGCCCGCACCCGAAGCACACGCTGTTGGGCGCGTAGATGTCTTGGAGGCTCAACGTCAGTGATACGTCAGCGACTGCCGCCATAGAATAAGGTTTGGGAGCGCCAAACGAGCGGGAGGAGGCGAACGGGCCTACTGGGAAGGAGGAGACGTGGCCGGGGCGACCGAAGGGCGACGCCAAAGGAGGTAGAAGGCGGTTCCACCGACCAGCACCACGGCTACAGCAGCTCCAGCATAGAGCAACGTGTTCGTCGAATTCGAGGCCTGGCCGCCAGGGTTAGCAATGGTGGACTGGCTGGAGGTCGTGGAGCTGGCGGGAGCCGACGAGCTTGACTGACTGCTCGCGCTGGATGATTGGCTGGTCTGAGTCGTTGAGGATGTCGAGGTGGGGCTCGTACCGACTATGTCGAAGAGGACGGGAGCGAGCTGGTTCAGTTTCACCGAGTTCCAGGTAGCGGAGTTGCCGGTAGTTGAGACAGGGGTAGGCACGCCAGACGGGATATCGAGAGACACGTATGATCCGGAGTTCGAGCCGCCGACGAGAGTTACCTGGGACCAGGTGGGACTGAGGCTTGGGCTCAGGAAGGTGAAGAGGGAAGACTCGTTGAAGGCTGACCCTGAACGAACAATTGGAGGGTATAGCCAGATGTTCGAGTAAGAAGTTTGCTCGACCTCGGTCTGATTCTGGACAGGGTACTCGTTGACCGTGGCGCGGTAGTTGGAGAGGTCAATCCGGGTGGAGTTCAGGAACTGCAGCTGAGAACCGTTCAGTCCAGTGCCCGAGCCTCCCGCCACCAGGAGCTGTCGGACGGTGTCAAGATTGAAGTTCTGCGTGGCCTGGGCCGTCTCCTGGACTCCTAGGGTGCCGTCAGAGTACGCTAGGGTGTAGGTGTAACTCTTGTACGACGAGAAGAGCGCGCTCAGAGCGAGTGATTCGCTCGGGTTCATGCTTGCCTCCGAAAGACTGCACGTCCCGGAGCTCGAACTGGTGCTGCTGCTGGGCATCGACATAGTGATCGTCGTCGTGGTATTGTCGTAACTGATCACCTCTGTTGTGGCCGCTGTTTGCGTCACCGTGGTTGATGCGCAAAGGTAGTCGGTAACAAGCCCCTCTGCCAGGGCGGCGAAGTCTCCCGTGAGCTGGAAGTTGCCCGTGATAACGGCAAAGCCGCTCCCGTAGGCCGCCTTCAGAGTGAGGTCGTTCACCGTAGCATTGGCCCCCGGGATAGTGGCGAAGTAGTGGTCCAAGTAAGTCGAGTTGAGACCTTCCTGCTGCACCATGGTCAGTGCCGTGGCGATGGTGGTCTGATTGACAGTGACCATTGTGCCAGCGTCAGAATAGGTCCCGTAGACAAGTGTCAGGTTGCCGCTTGCGGTCACTTGGCTGCCGCTCCCTTGGTAGGTTAGAACGAACGAGCTAAGCGGTGAGCTAACTCCCTGAACGGCCTGCAGGTTGATCTGTCCTTTCGCAACACCGTTCGCGTAGGAACCCGTCGCGGAGATCGAACCCGAATAATTGAAAGGAGCCTGATCAACCTCGGAAGGCGGCAAGGTTTCCGTCACGTTCGACTTCACGGTCGTCACTCCGCCGGAGGTTGAGGCCGCGGTCACCCCGCTGACGCTGCCGACGTTGACGCCTCCCGTTGGGATGCTCTCCGTAAGGTTCGCGCCGAGGCTCACGGACCCGTCTGGGTAGACCGTGAATTTCGCCGACTCGGATATGCCCGGAGAAACCTGCGCAAACGAAAGCTGTGATACGAAGGCCAGAGAAAGCACAATCCCGACGAACAGAGCCGCGAGGACCTTCATCTCGTGAAAGATTCTGTTCGAGTTATATATTGCTTCGCCCCAAAAAATTGACCGTCTTTGAACATAACGGCCGTCGGATATCGAAGCTCCTTCCGCCGGCCCGTCAGGACACTCCTCTCCATCGTCGGGATCGCCCTAGGTGTGACGCTCATCCTGACGGTCTCAGCCGTCTCGACGAGGTACTCGACCATCGTCGGTCAGACGTTCTCCATATACAATTCTGACCTGGTCGTCGTTTCGAAGGCGTCGCTCCTCGTGGAAGGTTTGCCGCTTGGCGGGACACTTCCAGACACAGTTGTACCCCTCGTGAAGGCTGTCCCTGGGGTAACGTCGGCGACCCCAATCCTGCTCGTCGTGGACGTGAATCAAGTGGTCCCCGCCAACATTACGATCGGCGTGCCCCTGCAGAACTTCTCCATGTTCAAGTCTAGCCAAGCAGGCCTCGAAGGAACTTACCCGACTTCCAACAACGAGGCGATCCTTGGAGGCTACCTGGCTGGGGTCTCGAACCTCACTGTGGGCTCTACGATACTGGTCGGGGGAAACCCTGTCTCCGTGAGCGGCTTGTTGATGACTTCGAACGTCGTCCTCGACGACTCATTGATCTTGCCTCTTCCAACGGCGCAAGCAGACCTCGGCTACGAGGGATTGGTCTCTGCGATTCTTGTCGACTACGGCGGCGTACAGACAAGTACCCTCGAGGCCCAGATTCAATCGAAGGTCCCCGGCGCGACCTCAATCGTACCTTCGCAGAGCGGACTCCTCTCCAATCCGCTTGCGGCTTCGGTGGGTGCTGTCAGCAGCGGGATAGATGCCTTCTCCATCCTCTTGGCCCTCCTCTTCATATCGATCGTGTCGATTGCCAATCTGACCGAACAGGGGTCAGAGTTCTCGACGATGTCGGCGATGGGATCGCCGTCTACGGCGTTGGTCAAGATTGCCTTGGCCGAGGTCGGACTGATTTCGCTGGTCGGAGCGGTGGTAGGCGCAGCCCTGGGGTTGCTGTCAACGACTCTAATCTTCCAGACCTTCTCCACCATCTCCGGCCCCCTCGCCATATCGACGGCCATTGCGGCGACTCCCCTCTCAACTTTGCTAGCCACGGTCGGCGCGACTGTGGGACTTGGGCTTCTCCTCGGAGGTTTGACCGCCATGGTGATGGTCAGGAGGATGCCATGAACGAGACTGTCTCAAGGCTGGAGGGAGTCTCGAAGACCTTCCATACCGGGGGAGAACGTGTCGCCGCCGTGCGCAATGCGAACTTCTCGATCATGCGCGGAGAGATGATCGGAGTGGTAGGGCCGTCCGGGTCTGGCAAGACGACCCTTCTAGGACTCATCGGAATGTTGGAGAAGCCAGACGAGGGCAAAGTCTTCTTTCAGGAGAGGGATGTCACTGGGCTAGGCGCGGCAGAAAAGAGGAAGCTCAGACTCGCGAAGGTTGGCTTCGTATTTCAACAGATGCGGTTGATCCCAACGCTATCGGCTATCGAGAACGTGCAGCTGCCAATGGCACTGTCAGGGACTTCAGGACCCGAACAGAACAGAAAGGCCGTGGAGATTCTCGCAGCAGTGGGTTTGGCCGGCAAGGGCAACAGACGTCCGGAGAAGCTCAGTACGGGCGAGCAGCAGCGGGTGGCCATCGCTCGGTCGGTCGCGAACAATCCCGCACTCGTGCTGGCTGATGAACCCACTAGCCAATTAGATTCGTCGACTGGGCAGGCCATAATCGCGCTGCTCGATTCCGTTCGGGAGCGGTTCAACGCGGCGATAGTGATAACCACGCATGATCCGAGAATCAGCGACATGTTGGGAAGGAGCTATCGTATTCTCGACGGGACCCTGACTCCCTGAATCTTAGACGCCGGGGGTAGGAGTCGAACCCACGAGACCCTTTCGGGTCACGGGCTCTCAAGGCCCGCGCAATAGACCACTCTGCCTTCGGGCGTACGATGTACCCCGGCACTACCCCGGCACCATTGGAGCAACTCGTCCACTTGATAAGGTCTAAAGCACACAGTTCTATCGATACCCCGAAGTCTTTTCTTCATCACTTCAAAAAACGAAGTTACCACTGCCACCTTAACATCTGGTAACGAACCAATCAAGAGGCCAATCTTCCTGGCCGTCCGGTCCCAATATTCATCTCCCATATAGCCGACAACTTCTATGAATTTACTATTTTCAGCGAGGCCGAAATCTGGATAGAACGCGTGATCTCCTATCTGAACCCCAGGTTCTACAGTGAATTGGAGCCCTCCGTCAATGAGCTCATTGGCTATCCCTACTTCCAGCTTACTCCGCAAACGGTTACCGAGCCTGTCGACATACTTGGGCTTCACTTGTTTGAAGCCGTGCTTCTCGAGTCGAACCTTGAACCCGACTTCGCCCAAGTTGCGTAATGAGATTGCGCCACCTCTTGAGCGAGATGCTTTCAGTTTTTGGTCGAGAGAAGTTCGAAATTCCTCGTCGGTGCGATATCTCTTCCATAGAGCCTGCGCTCCAAGCCTCGCAGAAATCGTCTTTTGTGCTGGATCAAACTTCTGATGCCTCCACTTTTCAATCATTTCCGAACGAAAGACCTCGTCATTGTGAAACCGATCCCAGAAGACTCTTGCACCCTTTCTTCCCATCTCCTGGAAACGGGTGGGACTCGTACCGCTGAATTTCTCACGAAGATAAAAGGACCTCCTCCCATTCGAAGTAGAGGCTGCATACAACTAGGTACCTATCGCGGAGTGCCGAGTAAGGGTGCGGCCGTGTGAATCGGCGGACTCTGCAAAGGTTTTTGCAGCGCACTGATGAAGCGTCATGGAATGAAAATCAAGATCAGGGACGCAAGGCCGGCGGACAAAGAACCCCTGATGTCATTCATCAGGAACGTCTGGGGCGGCCAGGACTACATTCCGGGCGTCTGGGACGCCTGGATAGCGGACAAGAGTGCCGTGATGAACGTCCTCGAGGTCGACGGAAAGCAGGTGGGCTTGAACCGTATGCGGTTCTTGGATGACGGGACGGCATGGCTCGAGGGCGTCAGGATTCATCCCGATTACAGAGGCCGAGGCCTGGCCTCGATGCTTGGGATGCGGTCGATCCAGATTGGTGGCAGGCGAGGGATCAGGAGGTACCGGTTGGTCAGCGGGTCGAGGAACAAGGCGGCGCACAGTCAGGTCGGGAAGATGGGTTTCAAGGAGCTTGGGCGCATGAGCGTGTATATCGCGGAGCCAGGGAGACGGTTCAGGGCCCAGAACCGGGTTCGCGTCGCGTCGGGCCGAGACGTTCCTGGAGTCCTGAAGGCAATCCGTGCGTCAAGGGAGTTCAGGCTCGGAGCAGGGGTCTACTGGGACGGCTTCGCCGCGACCTCGATAACGGAGGAGACGCTCGGAGGACTGGCAGACGGCGGGAACGTATTCGTGACTGAGGGCGCCGTAGCCATCGGGAAGGTGGGCGGGGAGGGGAACGACCGTTGGAAGCAGATATGCTTTCTGGAGGGCGAGAATGAAGGCACGGCCATACTCGCCGAACACGTCCTGGGCGTAAAGGAGCCGTTCAGGACGAGCATGAAGATCGCATACGTCCCGAAAGGCTCCAAGATGGGCTCGGTTTTGAAGGGAATCGGGCTGAAGAGGAGGTGGCCCCTCACCCTCTTTGGGATAGACGTTCCACCGGGCAAGGCTGGCACAAGCGCAAGAAACGGTCGCTGAACGGTTAATACCGACGGGCTTTGCGCCGCTAATCATGAGCAGGGTAACCAAGGTCACCGTTCTCGGCGCCGGGTTGATGGGCCACGGCATCGCCCAGGTCGCCTCCATGGTCGGCGGGTATCAGGTGTCGCTCATGGACGTGAAGCAGGAGTTCGTCGACAGGGGCACGGGCATGATAAGAGACAGCCTGGGAAAGTTTGTCGAGAAGGGAAGGCTGGGCAAGGACCAAGCTGACGCCGCACTGGCGAGGATCAACACGACCACGGACCTGGCCCAGGCGGTCAGCGGGAGCGCCCTCGTGATCGAGGCGGCGACGGAGGACCCGAAGCTGAAGCTGGATCTGTACCGTAAGCTGGGCGAACTCGCCGAGCCAGACACGGTTCTCGCTTCGAACACGTCCTCGATTAGCATCACCCTTCTGGCCTCTGCCACAAAGAAGCCGGAGAACGTCTGCGGTATGCACTTCTTCAATCCACCCCAGCTGATGCCCCTCGTGGAGATCGTCCGGGGAAATCGCACCTCCGATCAGACTGTCGAGACAGTGAAGGAGTACTCCAAGAAGATGGGGAAGGAGACCGTGCTTTGCAAGAAGGATTCCCCGGGTTTCATCGTGAACAGAATCCTCGTGCCTGCCCTGAACGAAGCCGTCTTCCTGGTGCAGGAGGGCGTCGCGGACCCCGAGGACATCGACAAGGCGGTCAAGCTTGGGCTCAACTGGCCGATGGGCCCCCTGCAGCTTCTCGACTACGTGGGCCTGGACACAACTCTCAACATCACTCAGGTCTTCATCGATGAGTTCCAGGACTCCAAATATCGAGGGTCGCCATTGCTCAGAGAGATGGTACGGGCTGGCAAACTCGGGAGGAAGTCAGGCAAAGGTTTCTACGAGTGGGCCTCTCCCGGCGCGACTAAGACGAAATGAGTTTCGACCGTATGTCGTCGGGCACGTGTACGGGCTTCCCTTCCCTGTCAATCATGACGTGGACGGTGTGCCCCGTGCTGATGAGTTTCATCTCGGGAAGCTTGTAGACCTCGTTTTCGAACTTCATGCTCGTCTTGCCCACCTCCGCAATTCTGGTCTTGACGAGAATCTCGTCGTCGAACCTGGCCGATGCCTTGTAATCTGCGTGTGCCTGGACGACCGGGACTCGGAGACCACGGGCCTCCCACTCTCTGAGAATAAGTCCCAAGTCTCTCATTAAGTTGACCCGCCCCACCTCAAACCAAACCAGAAACTTCCCGTAATAGACGACCTGCATCGTGTCTGTCTCCTCGAATCTTACCCTCAGGGTTGAGTCGTGCCAGCCTCCCATGATCGAGCGGTCGCCTTTTCCCCAGTTCTTTAACGTGGTGGAATCGGTATCATTAGGCGACGGTTACGCTGCCAGCCATGCTGCCGGTCATGCTGCCCGTCATCCAGCCGGAAGTCAGCATAGCTCCCTGAACGCCGGTGGGTCCAGAGCCGCAAGCCGTGAAGCAGAACCAGGTGAAGACGCCAGTCTGACTCAGCGTGAAGTATGCTACTACGATTGATGACGGCGGAATGGGTAGGTTAAGGTTGAGGGCGGGAATCGTAAAGGTGTGTGAGATGTTGTCGGCGGCGACGCTCGAGACGGTCTGTCCGCCGCTTACTTGGATCCCCTGGGCGCCCTCGGAGGAGTTCACGTTGTCGTTGGTGACGTAGGTCATCACGTTGTTCTGGGTGCCGGAGACAGCCGCGTACTGCGGGTTCGTGAGGTTGGCGCCTCCGTCGTCGTAGTTGATTATGACGAGCTTGATCAGTTGGTGCGCGGGGAGGGTGATGTTGGCGGAGGACTCGAGGCCGTTTGGACCCACGACGAAATAGGCGGGCTGGTCGCCGACGGTGGAGTTGTAGAAGTTGTTGGTCGTTATCGCCAGCGTCAGGACGAACGGCGAACTGGAGCTGGCAGTGCTATGGACCGTCTGAGTTGTCGTCGAAACTGACGTGCTGGTGGAGATCGAGGTGGTCGTGGACGTCGAGATCGCCGTGGTCGTTGTTGTGGTCACGTTGGCGGCTATCGTTATCCCTGCGAAGTAGTATCCGAGCCCCGCCGCTACGAGGATCATGAGGATTATCAGAATCACAACCGCACCTGGGCTCCTGTTCATGTTGTTTTTCCTTCGACTCGTGCTACCAATTTGGCCTTTCTACCGTATTTAACCAGTCAGGACGATTATCACGATTGAGAACAGGCTCGTCAAAATGGCCTGTCTTTGGAAACTCGGATGTGCGGCGGACCGGAGGGTTAGCCTTTTTACGTTCTGGAAACGGCCTCGACGATGTGAACTTCGAGAGCATCATCGTCTCAAGGGAGGGCCCCATCGGGGTCATCACGCTCAACAGACCCGAAGCGCTCAACGCGTTGAACATGAAGATGGTCAACGAGTTGCGGGAGGCGTTGACCGAGTTCGAGGCCGATGACGCCGTGAGGTGCGTGGTCATCACTGGGAGCGAGAGGGCATTCTCAGCGGGCGCGGACATTAAGGAGATGGCGGACATGACCGCCGTCCAGATGACTATGACCGGACACTTCTTTCCGCTCTGGGACAAGGTCGGGAGGTTCCCAAAGCCCATTGTGGGCGCGTTGAGCGGCTTCGTGTTGGGCGGAGGTCTTGAACTGGCGATGGGGTGCGACGTCCTGATAGCTTCCGAGACCACCCAGCTCGGGCAGCCGGAGATCGACATCGGCGTGATGCCCGGCGGCGGCGGGACGCAGAGGCTTACCAGGGCGGTCGGGAAGTCCAAGGCGATGGAGATGATACTCACGGGGAAGAGAATCGGGGCGGAGGAGGCGCGGAGCCTGGGCCTGGTGAGCAGGGTGGTGCCCAAGGAGGCCTACCTCACGGAGGCGATGAAGGTCGCTGGCGAGATCGCTACCAAGTCTCCGGTCGCGGTGCGGCTCGCGAAGATGGCGGTCAACAAGGCCTTCGAGATGGGTTTGACCGACGGACTGGACTTCGAGAGGGAGCTCTTCTACCTCCTCTTCGCGTCCGAGGACAAGAAGGAAGGCATGAACGCGTTCATGGAGAAACGGAAGCCTGAGTTCAAGGGGAAGTAGATGGAATACCAGACGCTCAAAGTAGAGGTGACCGACGGCGTCCAGTGGATAAGGTTCAACAGGCCGGACAGGTTGAACGCCTTCAACGAGCAGATGGGCGAGGAGCTCCAGGGAGCCCTGAAGGATGGCGAGAAGAGCCAACAGGTTAGGTGCATCGTCATGACCGGTGAGGGGAGGGCGTTCTCCGTCGGGGAGGACCTCAACACCAACAAAGATGTCTACGAGACCGGGAAGCCGCTACTCTTGGGTGACACCCTCAGGAGGAAGTACAATCCCATCGTCCAGAGGATAAGAAAGATGGACAAGCCCGTCCTGGGCGCCATAAACGGGGTCACGGCAGGCGCGGGTCTCGGGCTAGCGCTGGCGTGCGACCTCAGGGCTGCCTCAGACAAGGCCACGTTCCACGAGGCCTTCATCAGGGTGGGGCTTGCCCCCGACACCGGAACCAGCTTCTGGCTGACCAGGATCCTCGGACTCGCGAGGGCAATGGAGGTCGGCCTCATGGGCGACCCGATCGACGCCCCGATGGCACTGAACCTGGGGCTGGTCAACTGGGTCTTCCCGGACGCGAAGTTCAGCGAAGAGGTCGGCAAGATCTCGAAGCGGCTGGCGACCGGCCCGACGCGCGCGATGGCACTGACGAAGAGGGCCCTCAACAGGGCGATAGTCGTCGACCTGGACTCGGCGCTCGAATACGAGGCGTATCTCCAGGAGATTGCGGGCAGGTCGAGGGACCACGTGGAGGGCGTCAAGGCTTTCTTCGACAAGAGGCAGCCGAGCTTCACGGGTGAGTGAGCCAGTTGGGGAGGAACAGGGAAGCGGTAGTCGTCAGCGCGGTGAGGTCGCCTGTAGGAAAGTATGGAGGCATTCTGCGCGACGTCAGGCCGGACGACTTGGGCGCTCTCGTCTTGAGAGAGGTGGCAAGGCGATCGGGGCTCAACCCCTCGCTGATCGATGACGTCTACTTCGGATGCTCAAACCAAGGGGGCGAAGACAACCGGAACGTGGCGAGAATGGCGACCCTGCTCGCCGGTTTCCCTCATACCGTCCCCGCCGCGACCGTCAACAGGCTCTGCGGCTCTGGGCTGGAAGCGATCAACGACGCGGCCAGGGTGATATGGTCCGGAGAGGGGGACGTCCTCATCGCCGGAGGGGTCGAGAGCATGACCCGGGCGCCGCTCGTGACGCTCAAGCCTGAATCGGGATTCCAGAGAGGGGGGGCAAGCCTGGTAGACTCCACTATCGGATGGAGGTTCGCAAACCCGAAGATGGCCGAGGAGTATCCCCCACTTTCGATGGGAGAGACCGCCGAGAACTTGGCCGAGAAGTACAAGATCTCGAGGGCCGCTCAGGACGAGTTCGCCCTAGGGAGCCATGAGAAGGCGGTCCGCTCGGCCGACCAAGGCAAATTCAAGGACGAAATGGTCGCCGTCCCGACTCGAGATAACCCAGAGGGGATTGCTACGGACGAGGGGCCGAGGCGCGACACTTCGATGGAGAAGCTCTCCAAGCTGAAGCCGGCTTTCAGGACGGATGGAACAGTCACCGCAGGGAACTCTTCGGGTATCAACGATGGATCGGCCGCTCTCCTAATCGTTGAGGATGAAAGAGCCCGCAGCCTCTCCTTCCATCCCTTGGCGAAAATCATGGGCTCCGCCGCCGTCGGGGTCCATCCGAGCTACATGGGTATCGGACCGGTTCCGGCTACGGCCAAACTGATGTCGAGGCTCGGAATGAGCCTCGATGAATTCGGCATCATAGAGATCAACGAGGCCTTCGCTGCCACGGTCCTCGCCTGTGAACAGGAGACTCCTGGATTCGCTTCAAGCAAGCTGAACCCAAACGGAGGGGCCATCGCCCTCGGGCATCCGCTCGGATGTAGCGGTGCCAGGATTGCGACTACCCTGCTTCACGAGATGAAGCGGACGAACACGAGATACGGGCTCGCCACAATGTGTATCGGAGTCGGGCAGGGAATTTCAACTGCGTTCGAGCTCCTAAGGTGACGGAAGCGGGAGCATCTGGACAGATTCCTAATGCCAAGACTCTTCCGGAACGTGTGCGGCTTGGTTCGTGTACCTGGCGAGGTTGAACAGGTAGCTGGACAATCTGTTGAGAAAAGGGACAAGCTCGGGGTTCACCTTCTCCAGCCTGCCCAGGGCGACGACCCTCCGCTCCGCCCTACGGCAGACTGCCCTCGCGAATTGCAGTTCGGCTGAGAGCCGAATCCCTCCGGGGAGTATGAACTCCTTCAACACAGGCAGTCTCTGGAGAAGACCATCCGTCATCTGCTCTATGATTTTCGTGTCGTCGCCTGTTATCCGCACCGCCTTGGCGACAGGCTGGTCCGTCGCGAGGTCCGCACCCGCAACAAAGAGCATCCTCTGGACCTTCTTCAGGTCGACCCGAATCTTTGAGTTCTTGCAACCTGAGATCACGACGCCTATGTAGCTGTTGAGCTCGTCAATCGTCCCGTAGGCCTCGACTCTTGCAGAGTCCTTTCGGACCCTCTTCGGGCCGTAGAGCGAAGTCTCGCCCTTGTCGCCCCTCCGGGTGTACAACAGGCTGGAGACTTCGCTGAATTATAAAATCGTTTTATTCGCCGCCGACGGTCGCGAATCCGAAGAAACTGACGTACCGTTCTTTGCTTTTGAATTAAAGAATCAGAACGATTAACCAATCTTCACGATTAGGTAACATCTTTTGCAGTGCGAAGGACTTTATGGGTAGCCAACAAGAACGGTCGGGCGAATCAAAAAACGTCATCCGGTTACGACGTCGAACACAGCTTCACGCCTCAAGAGGCCTCGAAGCTCCTCTCCGACATCAAGCCGAAGGTTCGGGACCTGATGGAGCGCAAGAAGATGGTGGCCCAGCTCCAGTCGGAGATCGAGAAGTACAGCCTTCTGGGGATAGACACCAGCGAATCTGCCGAGAGGGCCGCGATGTTGGATGCACTTGCGGAGGGTATGACCAAGAAGATAGCCGAGCTTGAGGACTTCGGCGTCGTCGTCAAGGACCTGGACTACGGGCTTTTGGATTTCCCGGCTGACCGGTACGGAGAGAAGGTCCTGCTCTGCTGGAGGTACGGGGAGCGCGAGGTCTCATACTGGCACAAGCCGCTCGAAGGGTACACCGGGCGTAAGCCCCTGAAGATCCAGCTCATCTCGCCCTAGTCGTTTTCAGGTCAGATTTCGAGAAGATGGGCACGAAGTCTCTTGGCCAGTGGCCCAAGGGAGCTAGGAGCATCTCTGCAAGCTGTTGACCCAGATTCATCCTGTTGTGAGTTCTTCCAGTAGTAGTTGGAACAGTGGAGTGGTTGGGTCCTCCCATTTGAAGGTAGAGTTACGGATCCGCTAGCTGGATGACGCTCATTCTAGTGGAATCTGCATAATAATTTCCCCTTCGGCGATTGGATTTTTCCCCCGAGTTCTAGACTTACTCGTGCAAGACCTTAAATCCCGAGATGGCGCGATGTGACTCCAATGAAAGCAAGGACGGGATTGCTTTTTTATCTCGCTGTGGTCTCGCTTGCCGTCTTCATAGTGTTTGCGCCAGTAGTGCCTGACCATCTTACCTGGCCTAACAATCGAAGTCCCGCTCTTGATAATGTCGTGTTTCCAGACGCTACATCGATATCTTATCATTTCTTTCACTTCGGGGCTGTCGATGTAAACCACCTCTGTTCTTCCGAGCCTAGTTCCATCTACTTCCATCTGTTACCCTGCGGCTGGATATACTCTTGGCTATGGTAGCGATTCCTGTGTGCCGCTCCGGCTTTCGTTCACCTCCAACGCTTTGAACTCGGGAATGCAGTCCCGTTGTGATCTCAGGGCTAATCGGGATGACTTCGCCCTCTCTACGGTTAGACGGTACCCAGCTCTGAATCAAGACATCTGAGTATTGCAATAGCTACTCATGTTTGAGTCTGTGACGGGATCGTAAACGCCTTTGCCATCGATGTGCATGTAGTCGCCAATGCCCCATTCGTCCGCTGAACCATACCTCGAGGACCCGTGACTGCCGGTCCAATAGTAGCCAGTTACTCCTACCGTATTAGGACCCTTGGTGCCGCCACCTACTCCATAGTTACCAGTCTGAGGGGAAGGTGGGGAACAGATGTTTCCATATGAGGATCCATATGCCCATTCGCCGCCAAAAAGGTCCATGTAACTTTGCTTGGTAACGGTTCCACTGCTGATTGGTCCAAAGTATCCGTGGACGTCCATGCTGAGGAAATCACCAGCTGTTCCATCATAACTTTCGACCACTCCATTAGGAACTAGGTAGTTGCTGAAAGACAAGGTGGTGCACGGATAACTGCACGTGTAGACCACATAGTTATCGTAAGTTGTTCCGCTCAGTTTGAAGTTTAGCGTTTGGTCGTTATCACAGATGCGACCATCGCACACCTCTTGTGTCACAAGCTGTTGCTCGATCGTATTCCAGCCTGAAATGCTGCTCACGGAGTGAGAGAGATTAATCTCGACGGCTGCCGTCATATAATTGTATAGATAGTCGTACACGTCATAGTTACTGTAGTTAAGGTCAATAACGCTCTGCTCAAGGTAGCTAGGCATTGAAGAAGTAAAGACGACCATTGTTATGGTGCTGCTGGCGGTTGGAAATCCGGCGACGTCCACTAAGATCCCCCAGTCGGTTGTGCCGCTACCTGAGTAATTGTCGAACCACACCCCGATAGCCCAGGTGTTACTGAGTTCAGCCCTGGTCATGGGAGAGTAGCTTGTCGAAATCATCAGAAACACGGCAAATGCGATTAGAGCACCCTTAACTGTCGAACGCGAAATCGAGCCCTTATCATTCAACATGGATTGTAACCCAGTATGAGTTTCCGTAGGTTACTCCTGCATATGGGGAGGAAGCTTCGACTTGAGCCAAATTGCCGGAGTACGTGTCCACCGCTATTCCCAAATTGTATACTCCCGAATGGACCGACGCAGGAATGGTAATCGTGTATGAGATTAAGGTTTCACCCGAGGGCAAAGTGAACACTGGGTCTCCCGCCAGCGATGAATTGTCCACCTGCTCCAGCACGAAGCTTTGCGAATCCACCGTAACCTTGACGGTCGTCCCCTTGGGGACAGTCAGGGTGCCGTTGTAAAGGTCAGCCAACCCAAGTCTTACTATCTGAGTTGATTGTAGGCGGAGAGTGAAACTGCTTGAGTAGGCGGAAGAGTCCGGAGTGGAAGACCAAGTTATCGTGGTGGTGTTTGCCCCCACTATGCTGTACGTCGGCGGAGGTAGGGCAAGTTCGGCGGCCCCGACAGACCTCTGTGATTGAACAGCCGAATCATGAGTCCCCAGAACTGCTCCAGAAAAGACTCCTGCCAGAAGCAAGATGGCAACAAACAACAATACAATCCCCCCTACGAAACCCATCAAGGTTGCCTTTCCGAGTCTCGCAGTTCGAGATGTCAACGTGATGTAATGGGAAGTCTGCAAATATAAGCCCCTGTGCTACGTAGTATATCTTTTTACGTAACCTTCCAACCTTAGGTTCATGTAATTGCTGAATAAGCCCCAAAGTCAAGCTCACATCAGCTTCCGAGTCCCTTCCCAATTGGCTGAGGATCTAAGGTCTGAAGCCAATCAAGACAGATCTAACCTAAATGCCCTTGGTATCCGGATTCTCTCCAAACACCTTGAGTTTGATAAGTTCGTAGGTCATGGAGGGATGGTAGTTCTGGACAAGCAACTCTTTGCCCAAGTGCTACAGTTTCTTTCAACCGAGGATTTGAAGGCGATGGGAAGAGAGTATGGCGAGACGGTTATCAAGCAGAAATTCTCCTTTTTCAATCTGCCCACGAATCTTGAGGCTCTGATAACTCATTACTTCGAGCCTATGGGCAGATACTCAGGTTGGTATTCATTTAACGAAACGGGGGAGGCGACTAACAGGATTCTAATTTTTGAAAATGAATTGGGCAAGGCTTGGTCAGAGTTTCTCAAGGAGTATATTCGAGGAGCTGTAAACTCCTTCACAGGACTTGAATCCAATGTCGAATCCGATGGTAAGATCTTATCGGCAAGTTTCAAGCCACGACGCTAGTTCTGTCTACAAGCTGTCGGAGGTCCCAGTTAGAAGCAATCTTCGAACCCCATTCCGAGGGATGATGTGCTTGCACTCAAATTGACCCGAAAAGCTACATGATACATCATTCGTGCAAGAGTCGCTTCGCGTTCCCCCGTAGTATCTTCTGCGCCACCCCAGGCTTCAGTTTCGCTTTCATCCCGTCGAAGTCGGCCTTCCAGGCCTCCTGGGTGAGCATCGGGTAGTCGGTCCCGAAGAGGAACCTGTCCTGAAGGATGCCGTTCATGTACGGCATGATGGAAGCAGGGATGTAGCGGGGCTTCCACCCCGAGACGTCGATGTAGACGTTCGGGTTTCGGAGGGCAATCGCGATTGCGACGTCAGACCAGGGCCAGCCGAAGTGAGCCATCACGACCTTCAGGTCAGGGAACCTCTGGCAGACCTCGTCAAGGAACTCGGGCTTGCTGTACTTTATCTCGCAATCGCCTAGTCCGGTCGTGCCGGTGTGGAAGAGTATCGGCGCGCCGAGCTCCTGGCAGAGCTCGTAGATCGGGAACATCTTCCCCGGGTCGTTGGGATAGACCGAGTTCGCGCTGCTGTGAATCTTGAGCCCCCTGAACCCGAGAATCTTCAGGGCGCGCCTCAGTTCGCGGACGGCCTCGGCTCCCGCGTTGGGGTCCACGCCCGCGAACGGGATGAAGCGGTCCTTCGATTTGGATGCGATTTGTCCGAGCGCGTCGTTCTTGAGGGTGTATTGTTTGAAGTGGGGGTTCGGCGTCGCGTGCGTGTCCTGGCCGAGGATGACGGCCCTCTCGACTCCTGCCGCCTCCATCCCGTCGGTGAGATCTCCTATCGAACGGGGGAGCTTCGCCGTGTCCAGCTTGAAGAACCTGCAGGCCTTCACTATCGGGCCGTTCTTCATCATGAACGACCTGGTCCAGGGATGGACGTGGAAATCGATCGACATTGCAGGGCGCCTCTCGCGCGTCAATCATTAAGTTTTTTTGATGGGCCGAAGCGGGCCTATCCATGGCAGCGCCAAAGGGCCACGAGCTGAAGGAGGGCGACGCCGCGCCGGACTTCGAACTCCCCTCGACAGACGGGAAGCCGATCAGATTGAGCGCCATGCGCGGGAAGCAGGTGGTCCTCTACTTCTATCCGAAAGACGACACGTCAGGTTGCACCGCGGAGGCCTGCTCCTTCAGGGACAACCTCTCAAAGTTCGGCAAGACCGACGCCGTGATTCTCGGAGTCAGTCAAGACGATCTCGAATCGCACAACAAGTTCATCCAGAAGTACTCGCTCAACTTCACGCTGCTGAGCGACGAGAAGCTCGTCGCCCACAAGCTCTACGACACGTGGAGGATGAAGAGCATGTACGGGCGCGACTACTGGGGGACGGAACGCTCCACCTTCGTCATCGACAAGAAGGGCAGGATCAAGAAGATCTTCAGGAAGGTGAAGGTCGACGGCCACGAGGCCGAAGTCCTGCAGGCGTTGGCCAACTAGGTAGTCCCAGTATTGGGATCCGCTCTTGCTGGGGTGAAGGGCGGCGTACTCGCCGGAATGATCTTCGTCACGTCGATAGCCCTCTTCAACGTGGTCCTCCTGTACATGTTCAAGCCCGACGCACTCCGCATCATCTCCGCCTCGTTCGGGACCGTCTGCACCTCGGTCGAGAGCAACTCGACCGCTACGACTCTCAACTCCACGGCCGCGGTTCAGGCTTGCTTCAACGACGTAATCAGCGTCTCGCCCGCCTTCTTCGCTTTCATCAACTTCTTCATCGCGCTCTTCTTCGCGGGTTTGTTCGGATGGGCGTACGAGAACCTCCCGGGGAATCGGCCCTGGATCAAGGGCATTTCCGTGGCGGCCTTCGTGCTCCTGGTGTACGTGTACGTCGGTCTCATTGGGGTCACTTTCGAAGCGGAGGCGGCCGAACTCCTCTACCTCTTCGCCGTCTTCGAGACCATACTCTTCGGGGTCCTCCTTGGAGAGTTCTATTCGAGATACACGAGGACGGTCGAGATTTCAGGTCAGGGAGGTGGCACAAGGGTGCTAGTGGACGGGAAGAATGTCACCGGAAAGAAGAGGACTTTCTCGATAAAGTCGGTGCACGAGATTAAGGCCGAGACTGGGGACGGCTCGTCGTTCAGGGAGTGGACCGTCAGCGGGGGAGTCACTGTGGACGACAGCAAATCGTTCGAGACCACGATGGAGGTCAACGGGGACGGCTCCCTCAAGGCGGCGGTCAAGAAATGATAGCCAATTGACGATGCTGACTTGCGCGATTGCCTGAGATTATATAGCGAACCCGGACCGAAGGCCTCATGCTTCTCAAGGTAGTCGAGGACGAAACCTATTGTCTGAAGACCGAAGCCCACGCCCCGACCTGCACCGGGACCAACCACATCTGTTACCGCTGCGGTTTCCTGCTCGGACCCTGCCGCTGCGACAGCCTCGGCTCTCTGCTGGATTACTAGTCTTCGCTTGTGAAGAGCTGTATCACGGGACGGAAGCCACGTTTCGTGTAGAACCGGACCGCGATCTCGTTCCGTGAAGGGACCCCGGCAGTTATGACCTTGGCGCCCATCCTCTTCAGTTCAGCCGAGGCCCTCTCTATCATCTGGGCGCCGAGCGCCTTCCGTCTGAACTCGGGGAGAATGTAGAAGTCCGTTACGAACCCCTCGGTGTCGGGCTCGTAGAGAATTCGCTCACGGATCTCGGCCCGAATCACAGCTATCACCTTCGGGCCTTGCGCTCCGACGATAAGAAGGACCTTCGGAGCCTTCAGCGACGCGAGGAAGTAGCGCCTCGCCTTCTCCTGGGCCCCCTGGGACACCGTGAATATTGGGTCGAACTCGTTGTTGAGCCTCTTGGTCCTCACTATGAGATCCGCTGCCTGGTCGGAGTCGGCTTGCTTAGCCCGGCGGATCAGGATGCGTTCCACCCCCCTTCTCCCCTGAGCCGCCGTTTTAGGCTTACTTCGGGGGCTCTGCAATGATTCCGCTCTCCATCAGCACCCGCATCGCCCTCCTCGAATGTTCAATGACCGATGTTGCGCGCTTCAACAGCTCGCTCTCCGGGACCTTCTTCCTCGCTTGGCCGCTCCTCAGGGCGGCCAAGCCCACCGCTGCAGCGACGCGCGGATAGACCTTCCACTCGACCATGGTGGGGAGGATGTGGTGTCGGTTGAGTCCGCGCTCCTCCGCGAAGGCCGCTAGTTCCTTGGCCGCCGCGATTACCATCGCGTCCGTCACGGTCTTTGCCCTGACGTCCAACGCGCCCCGGAATATGGCTGGGAATAGGAGGCTGTTGTTCACCTGGTTGGGAAAGTCGGACCTCCCGGTGGCGACTATCTCGGCGCCGGCTGCGTGAGCAGCGTCAGGCCACATCTCAGGCACCGGGTTCGCCAGCATGAAGGCGATGGCCCTCTTGTTCATGGCGCCAACCTCGCTCTTCTTGATCATGTCTGGACCCTGGCCCGCCGCGGCGACGAGGACGTCCGCCCCCTCGAGCGCCTCCCGAAGCCCTCCCTTCACTCTGCCCCTGTTGGTCTTGATCGCAATATCGTACTTCCACTTGTTCCTAAGCAGGAGCTGGTCGATGTCCTCCCTCTCGGGTTGGAGTATTCCCTTCGAGTCGACGACGATGATGTCTCCCGCCTTGGACCCGGCCTCAATCAGCAACCTAGCCGCAGCGATGTTCGCCGCGCCGGCCCCCATCAGCACAATCCTTGTTCCCTTCAGCACCCTGTCGGTCAGGCGGAGCGCGTTGTACAAGGCGGCAAGGACCACGCCTGCCGTTCCCTGTTGGTCGTCGTGCCAGACCGGTATGCTCATCTCTTTCTTCAGCCGGTCGAGGACCTCGAAACACTTCGGAGACTCGATGTCCTCCAGGTTGACGCCGCCGAGGGACGGCTCGAGAGCCTTCACCGTGGCGATGAACTGCTCCTGGTCGGCCACCCTGAGTGGCATGGGATGTGCGTCCACCCCACCCAAGAACTTGTAGATCAGGGCCTTGCCCTCCATCACCGGGAGCGACGCCTCGGGGCCGATGTTCCCGAGACCGAGCACCCTGCTGCCGTCGGTGATTATCGCTATAGTGTTCCATCGGTTCGTGTACTCGAATGACAGGTCGGGGGAGGACTTGATCGCGGTCGACACTGCCCCAACGCCCGGAGTGTACCAGATGGAGAAGTCCTTGAGCGACCGGACAGGCACCTTGGGCTCGACCCCCATCTTCCCGCCGTAAAACTCGGAGTAGGCAAGAGCCTTCTTTGAAGACTCGTCCTTGGGCTTCCTAGCGGCCATTCATGTGGGAGGGAAATCGCCCATTATTTACATTCGAGCCCGAGCCGCATCGCTGTGACCCATCTAGCTGGTCACGATCTTTGATGCCCGTACCTGTGGGGGTCCTTGTCGAAGGTCGCCTTGCATCCTGCAGAGCAGAAGTAGAACGTCTGCCCCTCGTGCTCAGACTTCAGTTTCGCCGTCTTCTCGTCCACCATCATTCCGCATATTGGATCCTTCATCATTGTCGTTTCAACCAGTAGGTAAGCCGAGCTTTCTATATCAAAGCTTGTCTTTACAAATGTCAAGTTTTTATTGCGGTAATCACCCATACCGAATGTGAAACCCGACGAGACCGACACCAAGATACTCAAGGCTCTCATGGATGATGGGAGAGCGTCTTTCAGGCAAATCGCAAAGAGGACCGCCCTGACTACCCCGACGGTGTCCGCTCGGCTGGCGAGGATGACTAGGGCCGGTCTGATAAAGAAATTTGTGCCGGTTCTTTCTCAGGACTCGTTCAACCGTGGCGTCATGGCCCTTGTGACCCTGAAAACAGACTCTGCAATAGCACAGAGGATTGCGGATGACCTAGCGGAATTCCGGGAGGTGGAAGCTGTCTATATGACCACGGGTCAGAACATCACTCTGAAGGTAAACCTTGAAAGTGCCCAAGCGGTTCAATCCTTCCTGGCGAAGAACCTGCTGCGGAGAAAGGGAGTTGAAGTGACCTCAAGTCAGATCATCACCAGCACTGTCAAAGAGGAGTCTATCTCTTTCTTTCCTGGCGATTTCGTAATGAACCTGAAGTGCGACTATTGCGGTGGAGATGTTGCGAGCAGCAGGCCGTACACCTACTCAGCAGGCCCCTCGCACTACTACTTCTGCTGCAGAACGTGCAAGAATGACTATCTCGATGAACACGGCACGAAGCTGGAGAAGCTAAAGGGAAAGCTCGACACGGGACAGCCTTAACGTTCGTAAAGACATTGATTTAAGACCGGGCAAGGGTTTCCGAAATCCGTGGCGAAGGACCCAATCTGCGGAATGTACGTCGACGAGTCCACCGCTGAATTGAAAGCGGAGGTCAGGGGCGTCACTTACTACTTCTGTAGCGAATCCTGTATGCACGAATTCCTTGCCCCAGAGAAGGAGCTCAGGAAGCTCAAGATTGAAGTCCTGGCCTCTGCACTACTCTCAATCCCAATACTCCTCTTCACCTACGTCTCTCCCCTCCCCGCACAGACTTCCAACTACTCTCTCTTTGCGCTTGAAACGCCCATCCAGTTCGTGGTCGGATGGAGGTTCTACCTCGGGACCTACGACAGCCTCAAGAGCAGGATGGGGAACATGGACGTGCTCATCGCGCTCGGCACGTCCGCGGCGTGGGCCTACTCGACCGTCGTCACGTTCGCTCCGGGCTTCTTCCCGTCCTCGGGCGTCTACTTCGACACCTCCGCGATCATAATCACACTGATACTTGCAGGTCGGTATCTCGAGCACGTGACGAAGAGCAGAGCCTCCGCCGCGGTGCGGAAGCTGATGGACCTTCAGCCGACCGTAGCACACAAGATCGACCAGAGAGGCACCGAGGTTGACGTTCCCATAGAGCAGGTCCAGGTCGGAGACGTGCTGGTCGTCAGACCCGGCGAAAAGATACCTGTGGACGCGATAATCGTGGAGGGAAGGTCGGCCATCGACGAGTCCATGATTACGGGTGAGAGCATCCCCGCCGAAAAGTCGGTGGGGGACGAGGCCATAGGGGCGACCGTCAACAAATCTGGCCTTCTGAAACTGAAGGCTGACAAGGTTGGCAATGATACCGCTCTCTGCCAGATCGTCAAGCTAGTCGAGGAGGCACAGGTCGGAAAGGCGCCCATACAGCGGCTCGCAGACACGATTGCTTCGTACTTCGTTCCCGTCGTCATCGCAGCAGCTACGGTCGCCAGCATGTCCTGGTACTTCTTCGGCCACATAGGGTTCGGGTTTTCCATGCTCGTCTTCGTCTCAGTAGTGGTGATATCGTGCCCCTGTGCACTCGGCATCGCCACTCCGGCGGCGCTTCTGGTCGGGACGAGCAAGGGCGCGCAGAGCGGAGTTCTGATAAAGGGAGGAGAGTACCTGGAACTAGCCAGCAAGGTCGATACGGTGGTTTTCGACAAGACGGGAACACTTACTATGGGGAAACCCTCCGTCACGGACGTAGTTCCCACCGACGTTCTCAGTTCAAACGAGGTATTGCGTCTGGCTGCCTCTGTCGAGACGGGTTCAGAGCATCCGCTGGGAGAGGCTATCGTCAATGAGACAAAGAGCCGTTCCATCCGCCTATCCGGCCCGGAGAGCTTCGAGGCAGTAGCGGGGATGGGTGTCAGGGCGAAGGTGGACGGCAGAATGGTGCTGCTAGGAAACAGGCGACTCATCACCGTGAGTGGAGGAGACCTCTCGAAGTTTGAGCTGGAGCTCGGGAAACTGGAAGAGCAAGGAAAGACTGCCATGATTCTCTCTCTGGACGGCAAAATCGGAGGGATTATTGCGGTCGCGGATACAGTGAAACCCACCGCCAAGGCGACTGTACAAGCCTTGAAGGGAATGGGTATTCAGGTCGTAATGCTGACAGGAGACAACTCTCGGACGGCGGCCGCAATCGCGCAGGAAATCGGGATCGACAAGTATGTCGCCGAGGTTCTTCCGCAGCAAAAGGAGGAAACTATCGAGTCGCTGCAGAAGGAGGGCAGGGTGGTGGCCATGGTGGGCGACGGCATCAACGACGCGCCAGCATTAGCCAAAGCGGACGTCGGCATAGCTATTGGCAGCGGGACGGATATCGCGAAGGAGACGGGCGGAATCGTGCTCATCAAGGATGACCTCAGGAATGTGGCAATGGCGCTCAAGCTCAGCAGGAAGACGCTCGCGAAGATCAAGCAGAACCTCTTCTGGGCTTTCGCCTACAATGTAATCCTGATCCCCGTGGCCGCGGGAGCGCTGGTACCGGTCTTCGGAGCCCAGGTCTACAACGTCCTGCCCTTCCTAGCGGCTGGTGCGATGGCAATAAGCTCGGTCACGGTCCTCGGCAACTCGCTCCTCCTCTTCAGGTTCAAGACTGATTCCGCGTGAGAAGCATTGAGCGAGAAGAATGAAGGGAGAATCAGGAGGGCCGTGTTCTCGGTGAGTAACATAGATTGCGCGACATGTGCGACTGCGATTGAGAAGAGGCTGGAGAAGGTCGATGGTATAGAGAATGTATGGAGCGCAATCATGTTGAACAAGATCTTTGTTGATTACGACGAATCGAAGGTCGACACTTCCGAAATTAGAACCGCAATCAAGGAAGCGGGGTACTCGAATTTCGGGGTTTGGACTGTGACTATTAAGGCGAAATGACGATTCTCAAAGTTGAGATTTGTCTAAGCAGGATATTAGTGTCCTCTGAAAACACCGAAAGTGTTGGCCTCGAGCACGTCAAGGACATTCATAGATTTTGCTGTGATAGGAGTGGTCCTCGCATTCTACCATGCTTGGTCGGAAGGATTGTTTACCAGCAACCTCTTCATCATCCAATACGCTCCTTGGGCGTCTTTCTTTGGAACACCATACTCGCTCTTCGGCGTAGTGTGGTTTCCGGTCGTGCTCGCCGTAGGTCTCTGGTCGACGCGACTGAGCAGAATCGATCTGAAGAGGAGCCTGCTCCTCCTACTCACCGTGGGGAATCTTTTCACGATGTACTTTTGGTACGTTGACGTCGCGTTTGTGAAGGCGTACAATCCCCTCTATCTCGGCCTATATGTGACCAACTATGCGTTGACTGGCCTCGTTGTGTTTCAGAACCGCTCGGACGATGTGGTTCAGGGGTTCGCCTACGGTACAGTCGTGGGAGCCGCTGTGGGGCTGATCTTTGGGCTGTTTGGGGTGACAGTTTGCGGAATCCTAGGGGGAATCTTAGGAAGCACACGGAACCTCGCGCTTCCTAGACAAAGGTCCGTGGCTGCCCCTCAACCCACTAGCTGAGAGCTGTAGGGACCAGAACAACCAAGTCAGGAAGGATTCTTGGGAACAGCTATCGCAACCGAGCCCATCAATAGAAATTCGGAGATACCTGTCCTTTGTCTTAGTTCGAGCCTTGTGGAGGTCTCGGTGGCAGAATCTATCCGGCGAATCTTGCAAATCATCGAAAGGCGCATCCCTTGGTGCCGCGTTTTGGTCGCCGGGAGCTTCGCACTGCTCGGCCACAGCATCGTTCGCGGCATGGCGAGCCGGTCTGCGAAGGCGGACGACCTTGAAACGTTTATTCGGCAAGCCTCCGCCGCCCGTTGCAAGTGGGGAGAAGAGTTGGCAGACCCGAAGTTCGTGAAATATGTCGATGAGAACCTGAACAACTTTGCGAAGGACGTCATGCGTCTGGTATCGCAGCCCAGCGTCTCCGCGCGCAAACAGGGGATTGACGAATGCGCAACCCTCGTGGAGAAGATGCTGAAGGAAGTGGGGGCTAGTACCAAGATCATCAGGGCCGAGGGCTTCGCACCGCTCGTCTTCGGCGAAGTGAAGTCGAGCAAGTCGAAGAAGACGCTGCTGTTCTACAACCACTACGACGTCCAACCCGAGGAGCCGCTGGAGCTCTGGGAATCGGCGCCCTTCAAGCCGGAGGTGAGGGACGGAAGGATCTACGGCAGGGGCGCATCCGACGACAAGGGCGAGCTGGTCTCAAGGCTGGAGCTGGTCAGGACCTACATGAAGGTCAACGGCGACGTCCCTTGCAACATGAAGTTCTGCTTCGAGGGGGAGGAGGAGACGGGGAGCCCGCACCTGTACGAGTACATCAAAGAGAACAAGGAACTGTTCCAGGCGGACGCGGTCTTCTGGGAGGGGGGCGAAGTCGACGAGGAGGGCCGGCCGTCGGTAGCCCTGGGAATGAAGGGGATGATCTACACTGAGTTCTCGCTGAAGATGCTGGAGATGGACGCGCACAGCAGCTTTGCTGCTGTCCTCCCCAGTGCGGCGTGGAGGATGGTGAGGATGCTAAACCTGCTGAAGGACGAGCACGAGCGCGTCCTCGTTCCGGGCTGGTACGACGGGGTAGAGCCCCTGAGCGAAGAGGACGAGCACGTTCTCGACGAGCAGGCCTTCGACGCGCCCTCCTTCCTCAAGGTCCACGGCTCCGCGGGGTTCGTCAACGGCCTGACCCCCTCGCAGGCGAAGAAGGCTCTAGTCCAACGGCCGACGGGCAACATCGCTGGAATCTGGGCGGGCTACACCGGTCCGGGCTCCAAGACGGTCCTGCCGAAGGAGATACACTGCAAGGTGGACCTGAGGCTGGTTCCCAACCAGGACCCTGAGGACCTGCTCAGGAAGCTGAGGGCCTACCTCGACGCCAACGGATTCGCCGACGTGAAGATGGAGACTGAGACCCTGGAGCCAGCAGCAAGGACGACCTACAAGGATCCTTTCGTCCAAGCCGCGGTGGGCGCTGGAGAGGCGGTCTGGGGGAAGAAGCCCACGGTGAAGCTCTCCGAAGCGGGAACGGGGCCGTTCTACGTCTTCACGAGGACCTATGGGGCGCCCGCCGTCGCTATAGGTGTCTCCGCCATCGACGCCGGGATGCACTCGCCGAACGAGAACCTCCGTCTCGACCACCTCAAGAAGGGAATCGTCTGGTTCGCCGACACGATAGAAAGGTATCTGGCTTAGGCCCTTACCACTTCGTGGTGTTTCCCTCTAGCAGTCCCATCCCGAGGTGGACCTCGTCGATGTGCTTGGAGAGCTCCTTCGAGTCCTTCATCGCAGAGCCGCAGTAAGGGCAGGTGAATCTGGCTGGGACGGTCAATTCAGGGAGAGGAATGCTCTCGGAGAGCCTTCCGGACATTATGCTGCGCTGTGTGATTACTCCCACGGACTGGCCCTTCCTCGTGACCACGAGCCGCCTTATCCCGAGCTGGGTCATCCTGGCTATGGCTTCGGCGACCTTCGTACCCTCATCAATTGTCTGAATGGGAGACGTCATCACCTTTTCGACCGTCGTCTTTGACGGATCGAGCTCCGCCGCGACGACCTTGTACAGGATGTCCCTCTCCGTGATTATCCCGATTGCTTCCTTCCCCCTGGTGACGATCGCCTCGGTGGAGGATTCTGTCTTCATCAGCTTGGCGGCTTCGGCCACAGGCCAGCTGGCTGGAACCTGGACCATCTGGACGTTCACGAATTTGGAGACGGGCTCGTCGAGGGACTTCCGGAGATCCACAGAAGGAGAGACAGCACGGCCCTTACTTAAGGTGATTCAGCCTTCAAGTCTTATAGCGGCGCCGAGGCCTCCCACGCCCATGAAAGCGGCAGTCCTTGGCTCCGGGCTGATGGGATCCGTGATATCTTGGGACCTGTCGAGGTCGCCCGACGTCGACGAGGTAGTGGTGGCTGACCTCGACCCCTCCAAGCTGGAGGCCTTGAAGAAGCGGAGGACCGGAAAGAAGCTCGGGACGGAGGTGGTTGACGTCATGAACGAGAGGAAGCTCGCCAGCTTCCTCCGCGGCTTCGATGTCGTCTCTTCGGCTTTGCCCCATGGCATCGTTCATCCGGCGGACGTCGTCGCTGTCAAGAGCGGCGCGAGGGTGGTGAACATCGCCTTCGAGGATGAGCAGATGGACCTTGATGCGGCTGCGAGAAAGAGCGGCGCGACGCTGATTCCCGGCTGCGGCCTCGCGCCTGGGCTGGGCGGAATCCTGCTCGCTCACGGAGCCGGGCTGGTTGGGGGGGCCACGTCGGGACGGATCCTCGTGGGTGGGTTACCGCAGAATCCCAGACCGCCCTTCGGGTACAAGCTGGTCTTCTCGATAGTTGGGCTCCTGAGGGAATACACGGACGACGCTCGCATCGTTCGGAACGGAAAGGTCGTCACGGTCAGACCCTGCGACGATGTAGTCCCAGTGGCCTTTCCCACCCCGTTTGGCAAGTGCGAGGCTTTCTACAGCGACGGTCTTGCGAGTCTTCTCTACACCCAGAAGGCATTCAAGACTCTTGACGAGTTGACGGTGAGGTATCCCGGCCATGTGGAGAAGATGAAGCTGCTCATCGACTCGGGGCTGCTCTCGAAGAAACGCGTCGTCGTCGGAGGCGTGGAGGTCTCCCCCTACGATGTGACCGCCAAGGTTCTGGCGGAGAAGCTGAGCGAAGGCGACCCGAAGGACGTGACTCTGATGAGGGTCGAGGTCAGGGGGAGGAAGGGAGGAATCGACTACGAGCTGATGGACTACTACGACGAGGCGGCAGGAGTGACGTCGATGGGCAAGACGACCGGATTCACCTGTTCGATCGTGACCCAGATGCTCGGCCGCGGCGAGATCAAGGGAAAGGGAGTCATCGCGCCCGAAGTTGCGGTCCAGGGGCAGAAAGTGGGGAGGCTGATATCTGAGCTCGGCTCCAGGGGGGTACGCATCTCCCGAAGGCAGGCCTAGTCAGCGTCTGACGCGTTCGTCCGACTCCGAGAGCTGGAGGCTGATGTGCTTGGTCTGCAGGTACTCGGCTAGGCCCTCCATCCCGGTCTCCCGCCCGAGTCCGCTCTGTTTGTAGCCCCCGAACGGTACCTCGGGGCCCGGGTTCAAGTGCCTGTTCACCCAGATCGTCCCTGTCCGGATTCCCTGCGAGACCCTCATGATGCGGGGGAGGCTCCTCGACCATAGGTCTCCAGCCAGGCCGAACCGCGTGTCGTTTGATATCGAGATCGCGTCATCCTCACCGTGGAAGGGGAGCGCGCACAGGACGGGTCCGAAGATCTCTTCCTGGAAGACGCGCATGCTTCGCGCGACCTTCTCGAAGACCGTGGGCTGAATGAAGAATCCCTTCGCGTGCTCGCCGTCTTTCATCCTCTGACCGCCGGCAGATAGCTGGGCGCCCTCGTCCAAGCCCGACTGGATGTAAGCGAGTACTCGATCGGCCTGTCGCTGGGAGATCACGGGGCCCATCTCTGTGCCTGGGTCCAGACCGTCCCCCACCCTTATCTTCGCCACGAGCTCCCTAAAGCTCCGCATGAAGCTGTCGTAGATTGTGTCCTGAACGAGCAACCTAGAGCCCGCATTGCACGACTGGCCGGCGCTCCTGAAGATTGACCAGACCGCGGACTGGAGCGCCGCCCCCATGTTCGCGTCGTCGAAGACGATGTTGGTGGACTTTCCCCCGCACTCGAGGTTGATCTTCTTCAGGTTGCTAGAAGCCATCTGCATGATCTTTCTCCCCGTCTCAGTCGACCCGGTGAAAGAGACCTTGTCAACATCGGGGCTTGAGACGAGTTCGCTACCGACTGGGTCGCCGGGCCCTGTTACCACGTTCACCACACCCTTCGGAAGGCTGTCCACGGAGTCGATGAGCTTGGCGAACTCCATAGTCACCCCGGGAGTCAGCTCAGAGGGCTTGGAGACGACGGTGCAGCCGGCAGCGAGCGCAGCGCCCAGCTTCCATGAAAGCAAGGAGATCGGCGAGTTCCAAGGGACTATGAGCCCGCAGACCCCTACCGGTTCGTGGACGACGAGACTTACGTCGGAGGCGGAATACCTGGGCACGGTCCCGGCCACGTGACGGGCCGCGGACGCGTAGAAGTCGAAGACGTTAGCGGCGTTCAGAAGCTCCCCGTTCGAGTCCGCGAGCGGCTTACCGTTCTCGAGAGTCAGCCGAAGCGATAGGTGGTCGACATTTGACCTCAAGAGGTCGGCGATCTGGTGGAGAACCTTTGCTCGCTCTTGTGGTTTCTTGGACGTCCAGCTCCCTGAGTCGAAGGCCATCCGGGCCGCCTCGACGGCCGCGACGACCTCATCCTTCCCTGACAGGGCCGCCCGGGCTACGGTATCCCCCGTTGCCGGGTTCCTACTCTCGAAGGTGCCGGAGGCAGACTCGGTCCAACTACCCCCGATGTAATTGCGGTAGGCCCGCGCTTCTTGCCCGTCTTCCACGTGACTCCCAAACCGGCTCGTGACTTTAAACGATTCTTAGACTCTGGCGAGAACCTTGGACCCGCTTATTGTGAAGCCTGACTTGTAAATCGCGCCGTAGAGGACCTCCAATCGCCCAATCTCCGGCTCGAGGCTCACCTCTCCTTTACCCAGCCATACGTCAGACCAGCGAGAGTTCGACTTCAGCACTTCCACCGCCTCCGAGACCGCGCCCTGGCTAGGATCCGTCCGCGGCATCTTCCTCATCCCGTAGGTCACGCCGAAGGCGACCAGGTCGTTCGGCACACCGCTCCTCTCCGCCGTCACCCTGACCCAAATCCTCCGCTGCGCGCCCTTGACGCAGTAGCCCGAGAGTCGTGAACCCTCCCCCAGCGGGGCAAGGCCAGGGTTCATCGGATGCAGTCTCGAGACCACGATCGAGTCAGCGAGCCGCTTTGGAAAGCCATTGACGAGCCCTCGGAGGAGTGACCATTCCGTGTCCACCCACATGACGGGGAAGAAGACCCCGGGCTTGCCGCCGAAGGAGCAGCCAATTCCGAACGCCGCCTCCCTGTAGACCGTCCTCTCCGGAGCCTCGCTCACGGCGCCCTTGTTTCCGTCGGCGACAGAGATTATTTCGCAGGTGTACGCGATGCACTTGCCGTCGCCCAGTTCGAATGGCTTGGGCAGAAGGCTCCCAAGCGTCGTTCTGTCCGCCTTGAAGTAGACCGTCACGTAGTCAGCGCCGTAGTGCCACGGACCCGGTTCGATCGCAGACGTGTTGCCTAGGTCGAGCGTGTGCTCCAAATTCGCAGCATGGAACCGCCGGTCAAGGTATAAAGACTTCATCGGCCCCCGGCTCACTCAATGAAGCTCTGCACCTTCGTCCTCCGTGGGGAGAGGCCGGAGAAGGCCCGGGTAGGTTTGATCGCTAACGGTGAAGTCATGGAGCCGAAGACGAAATGGACGATGCAACAGATGGTAGACGGGGGCCCGAACTCGGTGAAGCTGCTAGGTAGAGGGACAGCTCGCCCCTTGTCGGAGGTGCGTCTGTTCGCGCCGCTCACAAAGCCGGGGAAGATCCTGGCGACCATCGTGAACACGCAAGGCATGCTGGGTGGAACGGACATTACGCTGGACAGGCCACGCATCGACATGAAGGCCCCGAGCACGGTTATCGGGCCCGACCACATGATTCTCGCCCCAGCCTTCGGGATCAGACCTGAAGTCGAGTTGGCCGCGATCATCGGTCGAAGCATCACCCGGGTGACGCCCGAGGCGGCGAAGGCCGCGATATTCGGCTACACGATCCTGAACGACGTCACGGCGCCCAGGGACTCCAAGGATGACGCCTACGAAGCCTACAGGAGGGACAAGGAAACCGGCGAGCTGAGAAAGGCCACCATGCGCGGTCCGCTCTTCCGATCGAAGAACCACGATACTTTCTGTCCGATGGGCCCATGGATAGTCTCCACCGACGAGCTCGCAGACACCAAGAACCTCAGGATGACCACGAAGTTCAACGGCACCGCCGTGCAGGACGGGAGCACCGCAGATTACCTCTTTAGCCCGGAGAAGATCGTCTCCTACCTGTCCGGGTTCCTGAGCCTAGACCCGGGAGACGTCGTTTCTTGCGGCAGCATCGGGTGGACCAGGGACGCCATCGGCGGACTCGACCCGACCGAATACGTACTCCCCCCAGGGAAAGGAACGCTTGAACTAACGATAGAAGGAATCGGAACCCTCAGCAACCCTGTGGCGAGCCTCTGACTCACTTCGGCGTCTCGATCGAGTCGAGAAGGCGCCTTACCATCTTCACACAATCGTCCCTCTGATCGGCCATCTGTTCGTACATCTTTGACCACATTACCGTGGGGTCGCCCCTGCTGAAGCGGTCGTAGAGCTCGTACCGCTGGCCAGCCTCGCTGCTCACCACGTCCCACGCGAGATTGAAGACTTTGATCCTCTCCGATGCAGGGATCCCGCCCTTTCCCGGCAGATACTTGTCGATGTACTTCCTGATCTCCGGGTTCTCGAGGTCCCTGTGCGATGAAGGAAGCGCTATGAGGGAACCGCCCGAGATGAGCTTGATTATCTCGTAGGCCCTCGGGATGGCCTGCATGTTGAACTGGCTGGAGGAGACGGCTATCTCGGGATTCGGCCTGACGAGGCCGTTGGGAAGCTTCTCCGAGAGCGTCTCCGCCGCCACTATCGAAGCTCGAGTCAGGTTCAGGTATATGAGAAGCTCGCCAAGCTTCTCCTGGACGTTGATGAACTTGTCAATTCCGACCGTCTGCGCTATCGTGGTCGCGAGCCCCACGAGGAACTTCAGCCTCGAGTAGTACTGGACGCTGAAATGGTAGTTGAACCACGCCTTCATGTAGACCCCGCCCCACATCAGCGCAGGGATCTTTTCGACTCGCTTGTAGATGAAGACGCCCTCCCACGGTATGAGGGCATTGTCGAAGATGACCATCGCGTCGCTCTCCTCGAAGCGAGAGCTGATGGGGTACTCGAACTCCCCGAGTCCGGGGCGCGGCGCGAACGACTTCCTCGCAAGGAACTTGATGCCAGGGACGTTGGTCGGACAGGCGAAGGCGATGGCGTATCTCGGGTCGGGGTCGCGGAGCATGTTCGGGAAGTAGATTATCTGCTCGGCATAGGGAGCCGCCGTTGAGACCATCGCGGCACCCCTCACGACCATGCCGTTCGGCTTCTCCTCGACGACCCCCGCCTGGATGTACGGGTCGGAGAGTTCCGATGCCTGCTTCGAGCGGTCCACCGAGGGCGCCACGATGGCGTGTGTGAGGAAGAGGTCCTTCCTCATGCACGTTTGGTGGTAGTCCAGTACGTTCTGCCCGTACTTTGGGTCCTGATCCCCGAAGAAATCGGCATGGTGCGCGGCGAAGACCGCGGTCCACATGTTCAGGTAATCGTAGGACCGGCCGAAGAACCCGTAAAGGTTGTCGTAGATTGTGCTGAGACCCTCCCTGATGGAGCGCAGATCCTCGATGGACTGGGGGATCATGTAGGAGATCCCCTCCCTCTCCGCCGAACCGGGGGGCGAGAACGTAAGCTTCTCGACAAACCCCTTCTCCCATTGGAGGTCGTACATCTTCGCAAGGGTCTGGACCGGTATCTTGAATGCCGGGTGGTCAGCGACGCTGTCGACCTGCTTTCCGTCGTAGAAGACCTGGGGCTGGTTTTCTCGTAAGCTCGCGACATAATCGGCGCCGTGGCGAATTGGCACGACCTCAACACCTAGGTGGCGAAAGACGGCCTGTCCTCGGTTATTACCTGTTTCGGCTCGATCAGGGTCCCGTCGAGTATGGACTCCACCTTCGAGGCCTCGTCGAACCAGCTCTTGGGGGGGACGTGCCCCCAGAAGGTCTGCCTCTTCTTGTCCTCGAGAGACCACCTTATCGGCTTCCAGTCGGGGTCGGCAGTCATGTAATCCCCCGTGTAAAACTCAATCCTGTTTCCGTCCGGGTCCCTAATGTAGAGGAAGAAGGCGTTGGAGAGCCCGTGCCTACCGGGTCCCCGCTCTATCTTGTCCTGGTGGTCAGCGCCGGCCAGCATGTCGCAGACCCAGATCACGGAGGTGACGTCGGGCATCCACACGCCGATGTGGTGCAGGCGCGGGCCGGTACCGTTCATCAGCGCGATGTCGTGCACGCTCTGCTTCCGATAGAGCCACACCCCCCAAGGCTTTCCGTCCCTCCCTTCCGTGTACTCCGACACCTTGAATCCCAGCTCTTTGACGTAGTAGTCGTAACCCTTCTCGACCTCTGGAGTCTGGCAGTTTACGTGGTCGATCCTCATCGGCTTCGCGCCCCGGTAGAGGTTGAACTTCTGCAGCATGCGTTCGGCCTCGTCCATTTCGTAATAGAACTCGACCGGAAACCCTAGCGGGTCCTGCACGCGGAACGCCTCGCCGACACCCTTCTCGGACCCTCGGGGGAGTCTGACCACACGCGAACCCCTGGACCTGAAGAGCTCCATCAAGGAGTCGAGGTCAGCGCCGGAGGAGACCCTGTAGGCGAAGTGGGCGAGCCCGGGCTCGGGGGCCTCCTTCAGGGTGATGCTGTGGTGGTATCTCTCTTCGTACCCCCGGAGGTAGATTCTGCCGGGCTCGCTCTCCGTTTCGATGAAACCCAATAGGCCGACGTAGAACCGCCTGGCAGCTTCTAGGTCGGTGACCCTGATCTCAGCATGCCCTAGCCGAGTTATGCTGAACAAGGCCTTTTTTTCAGCCGTCGAACTCGTTAAAAGGCTTGCTGGGAAAACGCGGGCATCGGAATGCCTCGTTTTCTCGAGAAGGAGGTGCGCGTCAGGCTAACCGAGACCGACGCGCTGGGGGTGGTGTACTACGGGCACTATTACACCTACTTCGATCTCTGCAGGCTTGAGCTGCTTCGTGAGCTGGGGATCACGCTCCGCTCACTGAAGAAGAGGGACCTGGGCTTCGTGGCGGCGCGTTCCAGCTGCAGGTACCACAGCTCCGCCAGTTTCGACGACCTGCTGACCCTTCGGGTCGGAGTGGTGAGCGTCGGCAGGACCAGTGTAACCTACGGACACGATATCCGGAAGGGAAGGACCAAGATAGCGGAGGGCGAGGTCGTCGACGTGATGGTCAACCCGAAGGGGAAGCCGGTTCCGATTCCCGCCGATATACGCCGGCAGCTCGCCCGTTTCCAGCAGTGAGGCTACCACTCGGCCAGGAGGGAGTCGTGGACCTCGGAGTCCGCGGCCGGCTGAACGACGGTCGTGTAGCGCCTCCTGTAGTAGAGCAGGGGGGTCGTTTCGGAGTCCACGCTCCCGGCGGTGACCCTTCCGAACACCAGGGTGTGGTCTCCCTCGACGTGGGAAGACCACCTCTTGCACTCGAGATGCCCCACGGCACTCTGGAGGTAGAGGCAACCGTTCAATCCCCGAGACACCCGGAGCCCTCCGAAGTCGTACCTTTGGCTCTCAGACCTCCCCGCGAAGCGGTCCGAAAGATGGGCCTGTTCAGCCGACAAGAGGCTGATGGTGAAGGTCTCCGCTTCGGCGAGGATGTCGTGGGCCTTGGTCCCTCTCGTCATCGAGATCATCACAAGCGGAGGGTCAAGGGAGATGGACGAGAACGCGCTGACCGTAACTCCGAAGGGTTTGCCGGCGTTTTCCGCGGTGACTATCGTGACCCCCTGCGGGTACGACCGCATGAATAGCTTGACGGATTCGGCGATATCCTCGGTCATCGTGGTCACTGCGAAGCAACCAATTCTACCCTAATAACTGCTCTTCAGCGAGAGGAGCAGGCGGGGCAATCTTAAATCCGCCATCGGACGAATGTAGCAACTGCAGGATGCCACAAATGGTCAGAGCCAGGTATCGGATGCCCCGCTCTATCGTCGTCCGCGGGTTCTATTCGTTCGTCGCGATTGTTGCCGTGGTCGCCTTCACGATGGTCGGGCTCCACTATATCGAGGGTTACTCATACCTCAACGCGTTCTACTTCACCGCAATGCTGGCTACGGGAGAGGGACCCAATACAGCGCCCGTCACGACGGCAGGGAAGATCTTCACCGGAGTGATGGCGTTCGTCTCGGTGGGCACCGTGATCGGGGCGCTGCTCTTCATCTTCGGTCCGCTCCTCGGCGGAGTTGCCAAGGAGAGCGCCGAGATCGTTGAAGATGAGATCGAGAAAGTGCGTAAGGAGGGGGAAGGATGAAGAGCAGAATCTTGAGACCAGATCTCTTGACTGGGATCACGCCGGCATCGAAGCTGTAGAAGCCTTGGCGGCCCTCGCCGAGGAGTAGAAGGAACCGGAGGCGACCAGCAGGCCGACCACGATCAGGGCAGAGCCGGTGTAGATCCAAGTCCTGTTCTGGAACATGAAGGAGGAGGTCGGGCCGACTATCCCGTATCCTTGGAGTGCGAAGGTGAATCCCGCGAGGAAGATTAGGAGACCAGCGATGAAGAGGATCACTCTCGTGGTCTTCACGTGCGGCCGATGCCAGGGTTTGGATATCAGCCTTTCCCCCGTCCCTCAGGGAGGCGGTCAGTCGCCTCGAATTGAGGCCGAGCCTCGGGATTAGTGCCCTAGCTGATGGTCTCGTACTTGATTGCTATCGTGTGACCAGTGCCGTAAGGATAGTTCGAACCGCCCTCCCAGCCCGGATTGCCCCCCGCGGTCAGACTGCATGGCAGAACGCTCTGGTTGGCACTGCTGCAGTAGTCGAGGTTGTCGAGTATGAGCCCATCGAAGTTCCCAGTGTACGGTTTGCCGTCGACCAATAGGACGACTTGGTGCGTCGCGTCAGCCTTGAAGCCCAGGATGTCCGTATCGTTGAAGATGACGGGGTGGGTCGTCCCGTTAACTGTGACGGTGGGATAAGTCGCGGCCCAGACCTGGAAGAACTGGCCGATAGTGTAGTTGACGTAGGAGGTAGCCTCGATGTGGATGATTCCGGTCGAGTCGTGGGTGTGAAGCGGCTCGAAACACGACCCCGAGACGGCGATGTTGTCGGGCTGAATGAAGGCGGGATGCGCTATGCCTATCGCGGAGGGAAGCGAGACGTTCTGACCGTCGATGTTTATCTGGAGGTAGGGGTGAACGTGGAGGAACAGCCCCTCGTTCTGAAGGCATGGGAGCGGGAAGCCTGACGGCGTGGAGACCTGGCTGTAGGTGTAGACAAGGAGCCCGCCCACCGCGGCCACGAGCACGATGACTGGAACGATAATGAACCAAGGCCGTTTCCTGCGGCTCCGTCTCTTCAAACTCAAACCGTGCACCTAGACTGGCTGGGCCGTTCAGTTCTATATTTTAGGGTGATGCACTGACATTTCAGTTCACGCCTCTCGGAGAGGGCGCCCGTGCGACTGGCAACCGCTAAATATTCATCAAAAGAGCTTCTCATCTGATGCCCTCCATAGAGGTCAGTCTTCTTGAGAAGTCGTACGGAGGAGTCAAGGCTGTGAAGGGCATCTCCTTCGAGGTCGAGGCAGGAGAGGTCTTCTCGCTCCTGGGCCCGAACGGCGCAGGAAAGACCACCACAATCGAGATCCTGGAGGGGATCAGGAACCGCGAAGGAGGGCAAGCGTCCGTCCTTGGGCTCGACCCTTGGACGAAGGGCTACGAGTTGCACCAGAGGATCGGCGTCATACCGCAGGGTTTCAAGTTCCTAGATTACCCAACCCCGCGAGAAGCAATTCAGTACTACGCGACGCTATTTGGGAAGAAGGTTGATCCCGACGAACTCCTCAGGAGGGTGATACTAGAGGACGCTGCGAATATCTGGTTCCAACACCTTTCCGGCGGGCAGAAGCAGAAGCTAGGTATGGCCCTTTCGCTGGTGAACGACCCGGAGCTCGTCTTCCTGGACGAGCCCACGACAGGGCTCGACCCCCAAGCGAGGAGAGCGGTCTGGGACGTGATCAGGAAGCTGCGAAAAGAGGGGAGGACTGTGATGCTCACTACGCACTATCTTGAGGAGGCCGAGGAGCTCGCGGACAGGGTGGCGATCATGAACCACGGAGAGATAGTCGCGATTGGCACCACGTCGGAGATCGAATCGAAGTATGGCGCGGGCCGGAAGATGATAGTGAAAGCGGGCAGCGACCTTTTGAAGTACCTGCGGGAGAACACCAAATTGGAGGCGTCGTCCACGGGCGAAGGCGAGGTGTCGATTGTTCTGAGGGGGAAGGAAGACGCGCTGGTCGCGCTCGGAGCCATCCAAGAATCTGGGGCGGATTGGACTGACTTGACCGTCAAACGGGATAGCCTCGAAGATGTCTTCCTGAAATTGGTCGGCCAGCAGGATGATCAAGAAAAGGGAGCGGAGTAAGCGATTGAGCTTCAGCCTCAAACGGTTGCTGGCGGACTTGAGGATCTATGCGACAGGCAACATTAGGAGCAGAGAGGGCTTCTTCTTCACTCTCATCTTTCCAATAATTCTGATTCTACTCTTCGGTGCAATCTTCTCCGGAGGGAGTTCTGGACCAAGCACGGTGTATGTGCAGAATTTTGATGGCGGCCCCGTGAGCGCGGCCTTCGTGACAGCGCTCAACAGCACGTCCGCTCTGCGGCTTGTGCCCGTCCCGACAAACCAGAACTTCACGCAGTACCTTTCGTCCCACTCGTCCAGCGACGGTATCGTGATACCGCAGGGATTCACCAAAGACTATAACAGTTCTCTGAAGGTGAGTGTAACAGTCTACGGGAATCCGGCCTCCACGACCAGTGCCATCGTTTCCGGCATCACCGAGGAGGTGGTCAACGCGTTCAACCTTCACGGTCAACCCGGAGATGTGAGCGTTATCTCAAAGTCCGCCGTATCATCTTCTTACAAGTACATCGACTTCTTAGTCCCGGGGCTCATAGGATTCGCCGCGTTGACAAGCCCCATGTTCGCCCTGGTCAACATAACCTCGACCTACAGGCGGGACAAGGTCTTCAAGCTCCTCTCGCTCACCCCGCTGACCAAGACGGAGTGGCTGCTCTCGAAGATCGTGTGGTACATCGGGACGACTACCGTCTCCTTCATCCTGATGTCCCTCGTGGGCATCTACGCTTTCGGGGCGCACATAGCGTTCTCGTGGGGGATAGCGATGTTCCTAGTCATCGGGCCGTTTTTCTTCGTCTCTCTCGGGATGCTCGTCGGGACCGCCTCGAACAGCCCCGAGTCGGCAGCTGTGGTGGGGAACCTCGTCACGTTCCCGATGATGTTCCTTTCGGGCACCTTCTTCCCCGTCTCTTCGATGCCCATGTATCTTCAGGGCATCGCCCATGTCCTACCCCTGTACTATGTCATCGACGGGCTCACGAACGTGATGATATACGACAACTATCTCCCCGCCCTCTTCGACGTGGGGCTCCTTCTGGTTCTGTCAGTAGTGGTCTTTGCGCTGGCGGTCCGCTTCTTCAAATGGCGTGAAGACTAGCAAGACAACAAATTGTGATTATCGGATGTGAGCCGACTATTTATTCGGCGAAACCTCCTTCGGGGACATGAAACTAGACTGGCTGTTCCGAAGGGAGAATTTGATTCACATGGATCAGCCGAACTTCGGGCTCGGGACTCTCGTCTTTCCTGTCTTCCTGGAAACTGAACGGCAGGAATCATGCCGAGCCGAGACTGCAACTCTCCAGTGGGACTGAGTCGGAGAGACGGCGGAACCGCGTAAGACCCCTCTCTCGAGACTAGGAATAACAAAAATACCCCCACGGGTCAAATAGGGTCATTGATCAGTTTTGACGGCGTCGCCGACGAATACGACTCGACGCGCGGGCTGCCTGACGAAGAGATGCGGCCGCTGTTGGCCGAGATGTCCGCGAAGCTCTCGACGTGCCGGTCCCTGTTGGACATCGCCGTCGGGACGGGGCGCTTCGCAGTACCCCTACAGTCGTCGGGGTTTGAGGTCTGCGGAGTGGACGTGTCCAGGAGGATGATGGCCAAGGCCAGGGTGAAGGGGATGAGAGATCTCGTCGGTTCCGACGTCAGGAGCCTCCCCTTCAGGGATAAGGTCTTCGATGCCGCAGTCATAACCCACCTGCTCCATCTCATCCAAGAACCAGGCGAAGTCGTTCGCGAGGCCTCCCGCGTCGTGCGGAAGATGATACTATCGCCCATTGAGGTAGAAAGCGGACCGAAGGCGAGGGAGCTGTACGCCAAGATGCTCGGCGAGGAGGGGATGCCCTCCAAGCTCTTCACCGGTGGGGAGGCGGGACTAGCCGCCCTTGTGCCACCGTCAGAAGTCATCCGCATCAGGCGGGCCCGCGAGGTTACCACCGTCGACGAGTGGCTCACGCGCCTGGAGAAGAGGCAGTCCTCGATAACCTGGGGCGTGCCGGAAGAGATCCACAACAGGATCCTCTCTAAGATGCGGTCCTCCGTCGGTGGGGAAAGGGTCGACGTGACGATCTCGTTAGAGGTGGCAGTCTGGGAGCCCGAGCAGTTGGCGACGTTCAGCCTACGTGGGGGGTCCGAAGGCCCGACGGGCTGACTGGAACCTACAGCGCAGAGGAGACAGTCAGCAGGGGCAAGCGCCAAGTCACGCTTTATAGGGAGAACGGAGGGTGTCGCCTTCATGAACAAGGCCACCGTGGTCACATACCCGGACGAATTCGCGGTGGACGAGATCAAGGAACTCGCGAAGGCTGCAGGCTACTCCGTGGAGGGGCTGATCACCCAGAAGCAGATCGTGAAGTCGGAATACGGGGTCGGGGTGGGGAAAGCCGACGAGCTGAGAGAAATCATTGCCCAGAACGGCTCGAAGACCATCATAATAGATGAGGAGCTCTCGTCTAAGCAGGCTCACAACCTTGCCAAGGTGACAGAGGCCGAGGTCGTGGACCGCAACAGGCTGATCCTGAACATATTCGCGCGGAGGGCGGTGACAGCGGAGGCCAAGCTTCAGGTGCAGTTGGCGGAGCTCCATTACGAGTTCCCCAGGGCCAAGGACGCGGTCCGGTACTCGGTGACGGGTGAAAGAGCGGGCTTCTCGGGTATGGGGGAGTCGGCGGTGGACGTGAAGTTCAGGGCCCTCAAGAGGAGGATGAACTTCCTGAAAGAGAGGTTGGACGAGGCCCAGTCGCACAGGCAGATTCAGAGGTCGCAGCGGCGGAAGCTGGACATACCGTTCGTTTCCCTTGCGGGATACACCAGCAGCGGCAAGACCACCCTCTTCAACAGGTTCGCCTCCGAGGCGAAGGAAGAGTCGCCGGACCTCTTCACCACGCTGACGACGACGACCAGGGCGGTCAGCTTCGGCGAGCGAAACCGTAAGGTCCTCCTTTCCGACACTGTAGGTTTCATCTCCAGGATACCCACTTACATGGTCGAGTCGTTCAAGTCCACCCTCGAGGAGCTCACATTCGCCGACCTGATTCTACTGATGCTGGACTCGAGCGAGGCGGAGCAGGCGATGAGGATAAAGCTGACGAGCTCGAGAGAGACCCTGACTCAGCTCGGCGTGGACTTCTCGAAGGTGCTTCTAATCCTGAACAAGATCGACATGGCCAAGGACCTGTCATCCAAGGCGGGAGCCTGGTCGGACCTCTTCGACGAGTCGGCCGTGCTGAGGGTCTCGGCTGTGAGGGGCGATGGCCTCCGTCAGTTGAAGAACAAGATAATGAGCCTGACCTTCCCTCAAGTCCGCCGCCAACCGCCCGTCACCGGCTAGACAGTAAGACCTTTTACCTGGAGCAAAACGCAGGGTCTATGAGCCAAGAAAAAATCGAGGTTTGCGGAACGCACAAGATTCGGATGGTCCAGGACGGTGGCGTTTCGGTCTGTCCGGTATGCGCCCAGATCGACATGCAAGCAATGTCAAGAAGGAGATCACGCCGCCACTAGGCCAGGCGGAACCAATCCATAAATGACGGTTTGAGATGGTGGTGGAGAAGAGCGATGGTCACCCGCGAGAAGGCGCTTGAGAAGCTGAGCACCAAGACGAAGGACCTGATGGAGGTCCCACCGATCACGGTCTCGGAAGACGTGACCGTCGACGAGGCAGCGAGCCTGATGTGGGAGAGGAACATCGGGAGCGTCATAGTGGTTGACGGGGATGGTAAGATCGCGGGAATTGTGACCGAGAGAGACATGCTCTTCGCCGTGACCAAGTCGCTGACCGGCAAGGGGGTGCCCATATCGAGCATAATGTCGAGGACGAAGCTGATGGCCCGGCCCAACCAGAACCTCTTCACGGCTTTCGAGATAATGCGAAAGGCGGGCGTGAGGCACCTACCAGTGGTGGATAGCTCCGGGACCCCCTTGGGAATGGTGTCCATCCGGGATACTCTAGACATGGCGAGCCCTCTGTTGAAACTCGTCCTCGAACCATCAAAGAGAGGCGTGCGGGGAACTTCAAAGGGCAAGGGTAATCTGGCAACACCCTAGCGATTTGCGATAGGCTGTGAAAGTGCGGTGCCTACTTTCCAGCTCCTGGAAAATCTCATTTTTTCGTCGCAGAGGGTCTTCGACCGATCCTGCCTAAGGGAAGGGGCCATCGAAGAACATAAAGTGTGAGATACTCTCGTCGCTATCGGCGATGTTCCAAAGCCGTCAACAGCGCTCCCTGCCAAGCATGGGCGAGTACTCGAGTTTGTAGAGAATTTAGCCCTCAGTCATCGAAATGAGCTGGAAGGTAATGTCTTCGTTCGTGGGTGCGGACGTCGCCACGTGGATGTAGGTTATGAATTGGAGGCTGGTTCCCGGCGGAGTTCCGACCTCTAGCGTGTAAGCTGTGATGGTGGAGTTGATACCGCAAGTGTCGACTGTTTCTGGGAGGTTGTTAGCAACGTAAGTCGTTACCGGGAATGTTGTAGTGCCGTAGGTCATAGGAGCTGTCCCCGTGGAATGGAAGTAGGCTGAACTCGTATAAACGTTCAGGGCACCTCCGTAGGTGTACTCGAGCCCAAACAACGACATGATGCTGTCAAATTCCGTCTTGGCCTGGACGCCAGTGAATTTGTAACCAGATATGGCGCCCGATATGACCGATTCGTTGTTGGAATCGACAACAAATGTCACGGTTTCGCCACCGCTCCCCCCGGCAACAGTGACGTTGACGTCATATAATCCTCCAGATGACTGGGTGACCGCATAACCGATCGTCGCGTTGTTAGCAGTGCCGTTTATCATTCCAGATTCTCCGAACTCTACTGCGCTGAACTGTTGGATCAATCCTATGTACTGCGGAGTGTAGTCTACGGTCGAGCTGGACGTTGTGCTCGTCGCGGAGCAGGTAAACGTTGAAGATGCAGTCGACGTGCTGGATGAGCTGCTGGTTGAGCTAGTAGTTGATGATGAGATGGAGGTTGAGGCGCTCGATGTAGAGCTGCTCGTGCTGGAAGAACTTGAGGCAGATGTCGAGGACGAGCTAGAGGTTGAGGATGCCGCCTTCGAGGAGGACGAAGTCGTTGAACCGGATGCTTTCGAACTCGTGGTTGAAGAGCTAGTGTGGGAAGACGAGCCGGTTGAGGAAGTGGATGAGGTTGAAGAGGACGACTTTCCGCCTGAGAGCGCTAAGTATGCGCCAGCGCCCCCGACGACGACTACGATAAGGACAATTATGACCAGCGCGACAGTCGCAATGCCGCGGCTGCGGTTTACCATCATTCTAGAATCAGGCTGGCGGGAGGAGGATATAAGCGATTCTGCCTCCAATGGGCCTCTGAAATCAGGTTTCAGACCCTAAGCTCGAAAGGAGGTGGCCGCCAAGGCGCGCTAGGCTTGGCAGGGACCGGGATTGTTGACCCCGGTTGGGAAGACGTTCCCGGAACCGTCGATTCTAAGGGTGACCGTCGGAAGATCGGCGCCGGCAGG
Organism: uncultured archaeon; assembly: GCA_963731775.1. Lineage (GTDB taxonomy): Archaea > Thermoproteota > Nitrososphaeria > Nitrososphaerales > Gagatemarchaeaceae > DATJAJ01. The sequence continues at coordinate 62,711 of CAVSWV010000003.1, forward strand.
GCCCCTGATGACCCTCCCGGAGCTGCTGAACTCGGAGCCGTGGCACGGGCAGTAGAAGATCTTAGACGAGGCGATGTAGGAGCATTCGCAGCAGACGTGCGTGCAGAGCAGGCTCAGCGCCGTCAGGGATCCGTCGGCGTTCTTCATCAGAATGTTGGGATACCCCGAGGAAGGATAGTCGAAGTAGACCGGCGCACCAACCTGAATGTTGTTGACGTTCGCGATCGAACCTTTCGTGGTCCCGGTCTGGGTCGTCGACTGAGTCGCTGTGGACGACTGGGACGCGGGAGGAGGGAGCTTGACCGAGCCGATGGCGACTCCCAGCCCAATGAGCACGCCGAAACCCGCCACCGCTTTGATGAAGCTCCGCCTGGAGTAATCAAGCTCCCTGCCGCGGTGGGTCTTCCTTCGCGCGAGGAACCGCGCGTAAGGCCTTCCGACCACTCCCAGCACAATAACCCCCACCTGCAGCCCCAGCAAGAGGTCGAAGGCCCAGAGTCCGAAGAGGTACGAAGCGAAATACGCGATGGTCATGTTGTACTGAGGAGCCGTGAATATGTCCCCCAGCTGGAGCGTGAAACCGAGGAGGGCCGCCGCGATGCTCGGAAGGTAGACCGTCTTCGCCGACGAGAGACTGTACACTCCGAGAATAAAGTCGACGAGGACAATCATCACCAAGCCGACGGCGTGCGAGACGGCCAGGAGCCACAGCGACTTGTCGGAGGCGAGGAGGTACACCCCAGTTGCGGAGGACAGGAGAAGAATCGCGCCCGTTACCGTCTGCAGTCTGCGGAGGCCCTGGCGTGCGGAGTCTTTGGTGAGCGATCTGCCGTCGCCGCCAAGTTTGGCCGGGAGCGCCTCGGCACAACCGGCGCAATCTCCTCCGCAGTCCGCCACTTCGGCTCCCCTGGCTGAACGGTCAGACCGGAATGTTCTTCGACTCAAAATATTCTTGTTGGTCCGCCCCAAAAGTAATAAGGGGTTGTGGTGCAACTGTCTAATCGTCGGCGCTGCGCGCGCTTGAGCCTATCTGTCTCTGAACACTAGAGCCAGGAAGAAGAGGAGGAGGCTCGAGAGCTCCAAGAGGGAGACGATCACGCCGTCAACGTCGACCCCGGGGAAGATCAGGATTTCCAGGTTCCGCGCCGCCGCTGCCGCGGCGAAGAGGCCGAAGGCTCCCGACACGAAGAGTAGGCGCCTGAGATGGGTTCTCCTGTAGGCGGTGAGGGAGAGTGCGAAGAGGAGAACGGCGAAGAGCGCGACAACCACGTTGAGGAGGGCCTCCGTCCCCTGCTCTTCATTGAAGCCTACCCCCACTAGGACTCCGATCACGGGGGTCATCTCTGTTCCGCTCCGTCGTCCGACATGGCCAACACTATCTCAGTCAGCCGGGAAGACCATCTGTCCCAGACGCCCGGGTGATAGCTGCTGATGAACTGGGCTATCTCGGTCGCGTTCCCGACGATCGTGTAAGTGGCGGACCGCCCTCTCTGTTCCCTGGTAACGAGACCCAACTCCACGAGGCGCTTCATGTTCCAGGAGATTGTCGGAGGAGATAGCCGAAGCGCGTTCGCGAGCTCTTCCTGATTCATTCCTGGCATCGCGATGATCTGGAGGAGCAGTTCCCTCGGGGTCTCCTGAGCGAGTGCGCCTACGACAAGGCCCTGGTTCTCCGCGAAGAAGCCTGTTGCATAGAAGTGGCGGTACAGTCCGTGCCTCGTGGAGTTGACCGCGCCCTCCTTCTCAAGCTGGTTCAAGTGGTATTGGACGTCTCCCATTGCGAGGCCTAGGTCCCTACACATCTTTCTCAGATGAATCCCGGGATGTTTCTTGATCTGGTCGTAAACCCTCGCCTTATTCGAATCTGCGGAGCCTTCTGAGCGGAGCGCCACCCTCGCCCAGGAGGTTCCTGCGCCGGGAGCTTGAGGGTTTGGGAGTGATGACAATTTGGTCTGAGCTCTCCTTTTCGGCACTGCACTATTAAGGCTCGTCGAGGGATTTCCTGGCCGCGGCGAAGAGACTCGTCGGCTTAAATGGAAGCCACGTTGAGCCCTGCAACGTGGGGCCGTCGTCTAGCTTTCATGATTAGGTTCATGGCTAAGGGTAGGATACTTGCTTGGGGTGCAAGTGGTCTTGGGTTCAAATCCCAACGGCCCCACTGAAAATCAAGCTGAATACTGCTCCGTCAGCGATTCCGGGTCTAAGTCGGGCCGATTCAGGTTGTCCTTGAGAAGCATCTGGTAGTGGATAGTTGAACGCTTAAAAGACAAGCTTGGATTCGTAGGCCCTGTGAAGACACTGGACGCAGGTGCAGTGGCCGCACTCAAGGCTCAAGCTAGGGGTGAGGTAATCCTCCCCGGAGACGAAAGCTATGACAAGGCGCGCGCAGTCTACAATTCGATGATCAGCAGAAAGCCTGCTATCATCGTCCGCTGCTCCGACGTGACGGACGTGATCGCCGCAGTAAAATTTGCCCGGGCTCAAGGGTTGGCCGTGGCCGTTAGAGGCGGCGGTCATAGCGTGCCAGGTTTCGGTACCGCGGACGATGCCCTCGTGGTTGATATGGGCCGGATGAGAGGAACTCGAGTGGATCCGAAGTCAAAGTCTGTCCGCGCTGAAGGTGGTTGCACCTGGGCCGATCTCAACCATGCGACGTACGGCTTCGGGATGGCCACCCCGGGTGGCATAATCTCGAGCACGGGCCTAGCTGGGCTCACCCTTGGCGGAGGCATAGGTTATCTTGCAAGAGGAGCGGGACTGACACTCGACAACCTGATTTCGGCCGATGTCGTTCTCGCCGACGGGTCCTTTGTCACTGCAAGTGAGAAGGAGAATCCTGAGCTGTTCTGGGCGCTGCGCGGTGGTGGGGGCAACTTTGGGATAGTAACGTGCTTCGAGTACCGCCTGCATCCCGTCAAGGATATCGTTGGAGGACTAATGTTCTTCGAAGTCAAGGACGCCCCGGCAGTCATGCGCGCCTATGACAAGTACATCGCCGACGCGCCCAGGCAACTCGGGGCTTTCTTCGCCTGGCAGATCGCGCCTCCCCTACCTTTCATACCGAAGGAACGGCACGGCGACACCTTCTGCGCAATCGTGGTGTGTTGGACCGGTCCACCCGGTGAAGCAAGCAAGGCCATTGCCCCGCTACGGAACGCCGCTCCCGTCGTCGCCGAGTTCATACAGCCCATGCCCTTCTACACGCTAAACAGCTTGTTCGACGCCCTCCTCCCCCCCGGACTCCAGCACTACTGGAAAGCCGTGTTCGCGAAGGACCTTAGCGAGGGTGCAATCGAGGTGCACAAGAAGTTCGGACCTAAGGTCCCCGTCGTGAACTCGACCATGCACATCTATTCAATAAATGGCGCCGTGCACGACGTCGCGCCGGATGCCACCGCCTTCGGTCATCGGGATGCGAAATACGCGGTCGTCATAGCAGGCATGTGGCCCGACCCAGCTCAGAACGAGAGCAACATCCAGTGGGTTCGGGACTACTACAAGGCTCTAGCGCCTTTCGCCCAAGAGGGAGGCTACATCAACTTCGCAGCCGGCGATGACATGAACAGGGTCCAGGCCAACTTTGGCGGGAACTACGAAAGGCTTCGAAGAGCCAAAGCCAAGTACGACCCTGACAACTTCTTCCACATCAACCAAAACATCGTCCCAGGGTCTTAGCCTCAATCAGACGTGTTCTTTCCTGGCCGAACGGTTAAATTCACCAGGGAAAGTGATATTCTAGATGGGAGCCTATTCATTAAGGGATTTCGTCGCTGAGGCAGAAGCGGTAACGAGAAGGTATTCGGACGAGGGCGAAGTCCTGAGGAACCTAAAGCCCCCTCTTGCAAAGCTCGTATCAGGCACAGGATCGATTCCTGAGGAGGCGTTCGCTCCAAGGAAAGACCGGTTCGCGATGAACCTCTTGTACATGCCGGAAGACGAGGCGATTTCCATCATAGCGGCGATATGGTTGCCCGGCCAGACGACGCCAATCCACGACCACCTGACTTGGGCGCTGGTCGGAGTTTACGACGGCCAAGAAAGAGAGGCCCTCTTCAGACGCACGGACGACGGCTCGGACCCGAAGTTCGCCAAATTGGAGAAGGTAAACGAGAGCGTCAACGAGAAAGGGCACATCAGCGTCCTCGGGAGCAAGGGCATCCACAGAGTGGACAATCTGGCCGTCGAGCCGGCGAGGAGCATCCACGTCTACGGGAGAGACATCGGCAGCGCCGAACGTCACTCATACGACCCGATGACGGGAGAGATAAGTCGCTTCGTGTCCGGATATTGCAACGTTATCCGCGATCTGGACCGCTACTAGTTACATAAGATTCATCCCGGAGGGGTTGAATCCCCCATCGATCCTATAGATTTCGAACAAGCGTCCAGATGTGGATTTCGCTCTGAGCCTGGATTTGCACACTAAACCTGTCGAATCCCAGCGGCCCCACTTGAAATGACCTGAATACTGCTCCGTTGGCCATTCTGAGTCGGATTGAGCTAATATGGGTTCTTCAAGGACAGGAATTGAGTGCTCGGACTAGCGATGCTCGGGTTCGTTGCGTAGCTACTCTTTCCAGTCTTTGACCATGTCGGGCTCGAACTTCACGAGCTTGATCGCTCTTGCATTGGCTCGCAAGATTTGAGGGACCACCCACAACGCCTGGCTCTCGCTCTCAGCCTCTATCGTGACCCACGCCTTGTGAACTCCACCCTCGCATCCCCAGTCGCAGTTATTCAAGTATCCCTGGGCGTAGACATTCTTTACCACCTTCTTGCAGTCGTCTGGCTCGTGAGGTGACTCGACGAGAAACCTGTCCATGTAACGACCATCAGCCGCGAATATAAGAGCATTCTGGAAACAAGTCATTTCCCGAATCGAGGCGTTCTTGCCACTCTCGATTCGCGCGCGAGGCGGGGCCCAGCACGTCCTGTTCAACGGACTTATCCGATGGTACTTGTTGCGCCATCGATGGGACCGTGCCTCAGCAACGTGTGCCTATGAAACTCAAGCCGAGAACCCAGTTCGAGCTAGCTCCCCTTCCTCCCTACGACTTTCGATTGACCGTCAGGAAGCCCGCCGGGTGGAGCCTCTTCACGTCAGGCGAAGCGTACGAAGACGAGGCGCTTTGGACGGGCGTGCGCTTCGAGGGAAGGCCGATCGGTCTGAAGATAAGATCTCGAGGAACCGTAGAGAAACCCCGCCTCCTCGTTGACGTCTATTCGGGAGTCATCGTATCGAAGCAGGACGAAGAGGAGCTTCGCACGATTCTAGATGTCTCTCTGGGCTCGGCACAAGACCTGACGGAGTTCTACGACTTCGCTTTGAAGGACAGGATACTGAGGCACGTGGTCGAGGACCTTTACGGGATGCACGACACCCAGGCAGTCTCTCTGTTCAACTCGGTCATACTCAGCATTTGCCTCCAGATGGCGAGACTCAAGAGGAGCTACCAGATGATGGAGGCGATCAATCGAACGCATGGCCAGGCGATAGAGTTCGACGGGCGGCGGCTCGTGCTCCAGCCCACTGCTGAGAGGATTGCGAGACTCGACCCGAAGGCGTTTGCAGAGGAGTGCAAGCTGGGGTATCGGGCCAAGTACATAGTCGGGTCGGCGAAGATGATAGCCACTGGGTTTCCGGACATGCAGCAGATACTGACGATGCCACCGGAACAAGCGAAGGAGAAGCTGATGAAGCTGCCCGGCATCGGGGACTACGCGGCCGACATCATCAACCCTCACGCGGGTTTCCCCATCGACGCTTGGTCGGTCGACGTCTTCGGGCACCTCTTCTTCGGGAGGGAACCGAAAAACAGGAGGGCGGCCATTGAGAAGGTGAAGGCCGAGGGAATCAGGCGGTGGGGAAAGTGGAGCTGGATGGCCTTCTTCTATGTAGCTCAGGATCTACAGAATCTCTCGAAGCGACTCGGGATCCAGCTCCGGCTGGAGTGAGCTCAACGAAGACAACGGAGAGAGGCCGAGATTGAGTTCGTTACCCCGATGCGCGTCCTTCGTTGGAAACAACGCGAGACAGCTCCGTGCTGTCTATGTGGTCCAACATGAAGCCGATGGCCTTTGAGTATCCGTCTATCCGGTTGTTCAGCTTCACCAAGCCGTGCCCCTCGTCCGGGAAGACCATCAGGTGGGCCTCCCTGCCTAACCGTTTCATCGTCTGCATTATCTGCTCGGCTTCCTCCAAGGGAACCCGGGGATCGTTCGCCCCGTGGATGATGAAGAGCGGAGCCTTGATCAGGTGCGCATTGGTTGTCGGCGATATGCGTTCTAGGAAGTCCCTGTCCCTGGCAGGGTCGCCATACTCTGCAATCCGCAGTTTCCGCCTCCACGGCCCCGTCTTGTTCAGAAAAGTCACGAAGTTTGAGATGCCGACGACGTCTATGCCAGCTGCCCACATTTCGGGGTAGGAGTACAGGCAGCCAAGCACCATGAAGCCCCCGTACGAGCCCCCCATGGCCACCACCCTCTTCGGGTCAACAGGAATCATCTTCTTCGTCTCCTCCACTGCTGCGACAGAGTCCTTCACCGTGTCCATCCTGTTGTAGACGTCGTCGAGGTGGGTGTATCTCCTCCCGTAGCCAGTGCTCCCGCGGAAATTCGGCGCCAAAACCGCGATCCCTTGGTGCAGGATGTACTGGATCATAGGGTCGAAATCTGACCGGAACTGGCTCTCCGGACCGCCGTGGAGGTAGACCACGAGGGGCGTAGGGCCTTCGCGGCTGGGCCTGTAGAGGTAGGCGGGGACTTCTAGGCCGTCGAAAGACTTGAATCTGAACGGATGGGCCTCGCCAAAACTCGTCGCCGGTATGCCGCAAGTGGAGCTGTGCGTGATTCGCCGGATGGAATCATCGGACGGAGTGTAGATCCAGATATCTGAGTTGCTGGTCGACGACGAAAGGGTGAAGGCGAGGGCCCCTCCATTGTTCGACCAGGCAAGCTCTCCAATCACCGACCGTGGGACCTGCACCGCTTCCGGCGTCGTGGACCCCCCCAGCTCCCAAGTCATGAGCCTCGAGTAGCCGTCATCATTTACAACGAAAGCGGCTCTCTTCCCGTCGCGGCTGAGGGCGAAGCCTTCCAACTCCCAGTTCTCGGCATAGAGATAGGTCAGAGAGTGGTCGTTCACGTCGAGGCGAGCAAGTGCAGGGAACTCCCTGCCCTCGTCCGTTAAGCAGTAGACGTGCTCACCCGAGGGGTCGAAAGAAGCCAGGAGATAGACAGCATCTCCTTCGTGGGGGGTGAGACAATCCGCGGTCTTTTCTTTGAGCCTGAGAAGATACAGGTCATGGTTGAAAGGCGCGTGCATTCGCGTGAAGAGTATGGCTGACCCATCAGGTGACCAGCTGACCGGGAAGTTGTTTCCGTCTTGTTCGAGGACCATCTCGGCGGGGCCTCCGTCGGTCGACTCAGAGTATATGTCGAAGAAGGCGCTGTTTCGGTGGTTCGACGAGTAACAGACCGATCGTTCGTCGGGCGACCAGTCACCCCAGTTGTGTATGACCGCGGGGTCATCGGTCAGCTTCGTCAGTCTTTCTCCGTCTCGTTCGAGCATGTGGATCTGAAAGTGCTCGTTTCCGCCGGAGTCCACGCCGAAGGTGATCGCGTCTCGCTTCCTCGCGTAGGAAACGAAACCGATCCGCTCCTTACCTAGAGACAGCTGTTGGGGCCACACGAGGTCGGTCCCTCCTTTCTGAAGCGAAATAGTCCAGACTTGGGGGACTCCTGTGATGTCCGAGATGAATGCAATCTTCGAGTCATCAGGGGAGAAGGTGGGGGAGTGGGATGACTTGATGGATAGATATCGTTCTAAACCGTGCTTCAGCTCGTCGAGGGACTGGGTACCGCTCAACGCCGATCGAGCCCTCCCACGTTCTCTTAAGCATGCGCGAACGGAAGAGGGGTACAAAATCGATAAATACGAACTGGCCCCGTGAAATTCGAGATGTCCTCTCTTCGATTGTTTCACAAGGAGGAGGTCGTTGGGAAGACGGTCATCGATTCCACGGGCAAGGTAACGGGGAAGGTCAAGGATGTCGTCTTCAGTCTCGACGGTCCGGTGATCCTAGTCGTTGAGAAGAAGGACGGCTCAGAGATGCAGGTTTCTCTCGCCATGGTAGCCGGCCTCTCGGAGTTCGTAGTCACGAAGAACGAGGGCCTAGTCACCCCGCCATCGACCGGCGCCACATCAGGTACGGGGACGGAGGGGCGATCATGCAAATTCTGCGGGATTGGAATCCCGTCAGGGAGCATCTACTGCCCCAGTTGCGGTAAGTCTCAAACCTAGGAGCCCCTGCGCGGAGCTCCAGGGCATGCCCTGCTCCCTTTAGGTTCGAGTAGAGGAAGCTCTAAGAGTTCCCCTGGTCTCAGCGTGGACCGCGGGGAGGAAGAGAGCTTGACATCCGCTCTGATGCAGAGGACTGACCCATCCCGCCCCTCGAGAGGCAGGGGGATGCGAATTGCAGTGATAGGAACGGGAAGGGTAGGAAGTGCCCTCGGGACGGGCTGGTCACGGGCAGGGCACGAGGTAATCTTCGGCTCTCGCGACCCGAGATCGGAAGCCGTTGCAGAGCTTCTCGCAAAGGTCCAAGGCAGAGCTCAGGTCATGTCTGTACTGGATGCTGCAACCAGGGCAGATGTTGTCGTCCTGGCCATACCCTGGGAGGCGGTGAGCCAGACGCTCCCTACGATCGCCGCCTCTATTTCGGGGAAAGTCCTCGTGGATTGCACGAATCCAATCAAGGTCTGGCCGGCCCTGGAACACTCCGCGGGGTCTGGAGGTGAACAGGTTGCCCGACAAGCGCCCGGTGCCAGAGTCGTGAAGGCGTTCAATACAGCCGGGTTCGAGAACATACAAGACCCGAAGTACGGAGACGAATCAGTTTCGATGTTTTACGCTGGAGACGACGCGGGAGCCAAAAGGACTGTGCGCGAACTCGCAGAGGATCTCGGTTTTGACCCGGTAGACGTGGGGGGCCTATCCCAGGCGTATGCGCTCGAAGTCCTCGCCTCCCTTTGGGGAAGTCTCGCCTACGGGCAGAAGATGGGGAGAGAAATCGGTTTCAAGCTGATGCGTCGGAGCACCCGATCGGTTCCGCCATAACATGGCGGCCGCCGCGACGCTCCGGGCATTCGCTTCAGCGTGGCGCCCACGTTACAAGTGCGCTGGCGAGCCTATGCCGATTCGAAGGATAGCTTGGCCTTGATGAAATCAGACGTTCTCCTAGCCATTGCCATGATCGAGATCATCGGGTTGACGGCCGGCGTCGTTGGGAAAACGGTCGCGTCGCCCACGAAGAGGTTCTCTACGCCGTACAGTTCCCCCGATGGTTTGGTCGGCCCCTGACGAGGGTCATTGCTCATCCGGCAGGAGCCCATCAAGTGGGCGCTGAATAGGTTGATGCGGTTGTACTCGATTCCTTGTTTCCTCACTTGGGACGCAAACGTATCCAAGTCTGACTCGCTCACCCTCCCCGACCCAACTCGCACCGGCGAGTTGTGGGTGCTCCATACCTCCGAAGCGCCCGCCGCGGCTAAGATCTTTGCCGTGGCAACCATCCCCATCATCATGTTCTCCTTGTCGCGCTTGTCGAGGGAATAGGTGACTACCGGAGAGCCGTGGGAATCGACTCCGACGGTCCCGTTCCCCCACTCGCGGAGCAGGACTATCGTCGCCGTCGTCCGGCTATAGTTCTGTCTGACGAAGTCCTTGTGAGTGGCACCATCGATCCACGGGACCGTGAAGGCGAAGAGCCCTGGGTGGGCGGGCGCCGCCTCCACCCAGAAGCCATGGTGCGTCCCGTCCAGGTTCCAGAACTTTCTCACGGCCACGGTCTGGGGGGGCCCTGCCCACGGGTTCACCGGCCTCGAGAAGATCCCTCCCATCGAGACCGTCGGGTCGAGGGTCAGGTGTCTCCCGAGCGCTCTTTGCCTCACACCGGAACGCAATAGGAGGGCAGGCGTCTCGAGCCCACCGCAGGCAGCCACGACGACCCGAGCCTTAACGTGGACTCTGTGCCTTCCGCCTGCGTAGGAGGCTTCTACGCCCCTCGCCTTTCCCCCTTCAATCTCAACCACGTCCGCCCTCGTGTTGAAGAGGAACTTTGCACCGCTCATGGAAGCAGCGGGTAGATAGTTCATCGCCGTCGACTGCTTGCAGGAGTAGATGCATCCGTAGGTGCAGAAGTCGCAGCGCTCGTTGCACCCCACGGCGTTCCTGCTGATCACCTCATAGTCCGACCCTTCGGAGTAGCCGAGAGCCTTGCAGCCTTGCCAGAGCGCCTCGTTGTTCCAGTTTCTTTGGCTCTCCAGCGGCCCGACCTTGAGGGCCCACCAGACCTCCTCCAAGCAAGCGGCGAAACCGGGTCCCGCGGCCCCTGCTATGCCGAACTCCTCTTCCCACTCGCGGAGGACCTCGGGCGGGGGTTTCAGGCACGTGTTCCAGTTGACGGCGGTCCCGCCGCCGACCCCCCTTCCCGCGAGCAGCTGAACGAGAGGTCCTTCGTGGAAGCTGTCCCCCTCTGTTGGAAGAGCTTCTGCATCATCGGCAATTCGCTCTGCCTGTAGGTCTCCGAGGTTTCATAGGGTCCCGCTTCGAGGACCACGACTGAGTAGCCCGCTTCGCTGAGCTCCTTGGCGATGACGCTCCCCCCGGCCCCTGATCCTACGACGCAGACCTTGCAGGACAGCTCCAGGTCTTCGGTGGGGACGATTTGCGCCAGTCGTGTGCCTTCGGTTGGCGGGACCGGCGGGTCAATGCGCGGACCCGGGTAGCCGATCGCGGACCAGTTCGGGTTGGGTCCGCCACCCGGTTCCAACGAATAGAACAAGAAGCAAGCCAGGCGCTTGAGCGCCTGAAAACCGGTCCTCTTGGCTGAGATTCGGCTGTCGCGCCAGGACTGGAGGAATTCCGTCCGCTCAACCTCGCTCAGCGAGGAGAAGGTGGCCGCGCTGCCGTTCAGCACGAGGCCGTATGCCCTGCTCTCAAGGATCCTGAGCAACCTCGTGAATTCGGCTGCGGCGCCGGGCTCGAGCTCGCTTTCGATTGTCTCTGCGAAGGCATTGGGGACCCCGACGTCCGTCGCCGAGCGGCGGTAGAACTCCGCGTCGGGCCCTTCCCTCGCTAGGGAGGGGACTAGCGTGTCACAAGCAAGCGTCAGGGTGCGCAGCTCACGGGCTGTGAGCTTCATGGGAGGAGAGACCGGCGACCCGTCTGATTACGTTATCCGACCGGACGCTCTGTACCACCGCTTCACTTTCAGTCCGGCTCTGTGACAAGACATGGTCGCGCGGCTGCGCTTATATCGTGACGAATTCGAAAACCGCAGGGGATGACGGACGAGAGCCGTTCGACGGGAGGTGCCTCCGCCCTCCATCGAGTGATAACCCTCCGGTACGCCGTTGCCATGTACGTCACCTCAGTCCTCGGGTCAGGGATTCTCGTGATTCCCGGACTGGCCGCTCAGATAGCGGGGCCGGGATCAATCCTGGCCTGGATACTCCTCTCGCTGGCGAGCTATCCCTTCGCGTACACCTTTTCGAGGCTCTCGGCTCGAAATCCAACCTCCGGCGGAATCTACGCTTTCGCTAGGGAGAGCTTCGGGGCCCGTGTCAGCACTGTGACGGCATTGCTCTTCATGGCTTGGGTCGTGCTAGGATCCCCGGCCGTGACGCTGGCAGCCGCCTCATATCTCGCATATTCCTTTCCCCTCGACAGGTTAGAGGCTTATCTAATCGCGGGGTGCATTCTGCTGAGCTCGTTCGTCATCAACTACAGAGGGATTAGGTTGAGCGGACGGGTCCAGCTCGCGACCATTGGGTTGATTATCGCGCTCCTCGTCTTGGCGGTCGCTGGGTCGGCGGACAAGATTCAGTCTGCGAATTTCGTCCCATTCCTTCCGAACGGGGTGGCCTCGATCGGCGTGGCAGCCGCCCTCATAGTATGGTCTTTCCTCGGCTACGAGAACGTTCCCAATCTGGCCGAGGAGTTCAAGGATCCGAAGCGGGACTTCCGGAGGAGCGTCATCATAAGCGTGATTCTGGTCAGCGCCCTCTATCTCGCGGTCGCCCTGGTGACCATCGGTACCGGAGCTTACAGAGCGGGCAGCGGTGTCACCCCGTTCGCAGTGATGTTCTCCGCCATCTTCGGCCATTATGGTGGAGTGATAGTCTCGATTCTCGCAGTCTTCATCATCTTTGGAACCGTCAACGCCTATTCCGCAGGCATGGCCAGGGTGATTTACGCGGCCGCCAGGGAGGGTGACCTTCCGCGATTCTTCGCAGATGTCGACAGACGAAGCGGCGTGCCTCGTCGCGCGCTGGCGGGACTCTACTGCATGATCGCGGTCAGCCTGACCGTCTTCTACTTCCTCCAGGTCGACATAGAGACGGCTTTCATCGCTACGAGCGGGGCTGCGGTGCTGACTTACGTGGTCGGCTCTGCCGCAGGGATAAGGCTCCTGAAGGAGAAGGGCCCCCGGAGAATCCTCCCGTGGATATCGCTCACGGTCTCCCTGATCCTTCTGCCCTTCATTGGACTGTCATTGGTGGCTAGTCTGGCAGTGGTGCTGGTGGGGCTTTCCTACAGCTGGGCGCTCGCGAGAAGGCGGTCTCGAAGGTCCGGTTAGCGGGTCGGGTTTGGCCCCCGGAGGCAGGAGTTCAGACCGCCGGCTGCTGTTGGGTCACGCAATGGATACCCCCGAATCCGTAAACGAGCGCCTCGCAGTCTATTCCCACGACCTTTCTGGTGGGGAAGAGCTCCGAGAGGGTTGAGAGAGCGACCCCATCGTTGGGGTCGTCGAAGGTTGGCACGAGCACCACGGAGTTGCCAATGTAGAAGTTCGCGTAGCTCGCGGGCAGTCTCTCCGCGCCTCCCACCTTCTTCCGCGGCATGGGGATCGGAACCAGCCTGAAGCCGTCGCCGTTCGCGTCGGTCGCCCCCCTCAATGCGAGCAAGTTCTCGTGGAGCGCGTCGTGGTTTTCGTCCTCTAGGTCCTCGGCGACCATGCACACGATCGCACCTTCCCCTACGAACCTTGCGAGGTCGTCCACGTGACCGTCGGTGTCGTCCCCCACGATCCCCCTTTTCAGCCAGATCACGTTGGTAGCGCCGAGATATCCTTCGAGGTACTTCTCAATCGAGGCCTTTCCGAGATGCGGATTCCTGTTGCTGTTGAGGAGACACTGCTCCGTCGTAAGGCAGTTCCCCCGGCCATCCACGTCCAAGGAACCGCCCTCCATCACTATGCCTGGCTCGAAGACCTTGGCATGCGTCGACCTGGCGACCTCCATGCCCGCCTCGTTGTCGGGGAGCAGTTCTTCGTACTTGTTCCCCCATGCGTTGAAGAGCCACTTCGTGGCTGCGAGGCCGCCGTTCTTGACGAATATCGGTCCGTAGTCCCTCATCCACACGTCTGCTGTCCTTATCTTATGGAGGAGGATGTTCGGGTCGTCCCCGACGAGTTCCCTCACGTGACCCTCGGTGTTCTGGTCGTCGACCAGGAGGTTGACCTTCTCGCCGCTTGCCAGCTCGCGACAAATCTGAACATAAGCCTGCTCGACCCGCCCGATTATCTCAGGCGGAAAGGTGAGCGGGTCCTTGGGCCAAGCCAGCCACGTCGCATCGTGCCATTCCCATTCGGCAGGCATCCGGTAGCCCATCCGGGAAGGCAGCTCGCTTGCTTCCAACCTAGCTGACCAGTCTCTGGTACGTGCTGGGCGTCCTGTTCCTCAGAAACCCCCAACCTCTCTCAATGTCTCGCCCCAAGTCGAGGTCGCACCTGGCGATGAGCACTCTTTCCTTGGAATCCGCTCGGGCGAGAATCTTTCCGAACTGGTCGCAGACGAAGGACCCACCCCAGAAGTTCATCTTCCCCTCAGTGCCGACTCGATTCGTTGCTGCGACTATGACGCTGTTCGCGATGGCGTGGCCACGCTGCACCCCTTCCCACGCTTCCCGCCAGCTCCCCTCGGATTCGTGTATGCCCTGAACGGTACCGATCGCCGTCGGATAGAAGAGGATCTGGGCGCCCATCAACCGGTTAACCCTAGCTGCCTCAGGGTACCACTGGTCGAAGCAGACGAGGAGGCCCAACCTGGCGCGACTCGTCCTCACCACTTTGTAGGCGCTTCCCTGGGTGAAGTAGTCCTGCTCATAGAAGCTCGGGTCTTGCGGGATGTGTACCTTGCGATACTTCCCCAGCAGCCGCCCTTCTTCGTCGAAGACTAGTGAGGAGTTGTAGGCCTTCTTTCCTGACAGCTCGTAGATGGATCCAGCGACTAGCACAACGCGGTTCTTCCGGGAGATCCTCGAGAGTCTTTCGGTTGTTTGGTTCGGGATCGGCTCCGGTTTGATGGTTGAACTCTTCAGCCGGGGGAAGTAGGGGGAATCGAAGAGCTCCGGGAGGCAGACAATCTGTGCCCCTTGGTGGGCAGCTCTGCCCACCATCCTTTCAGCCCGCTCGATGTTCTCCACTCGGTCGGGACCCACGCCCATCTGGACCAAACCGAGCACTACGCTTCGCAAGTTGGATAGGTCAGGCGGCCCCGTCGAAATTTAAAGATGTGTGCGGTCGGGGGTCCCGACGCGGCTAACCGAGGGAGATCTTGAGAGACTCAAGCATCTTCGCATACCAGTAGTCGGACATGTCCACCTTGTAGCTTCTGAGAATCTTGAGAAGGGGCGCAGTGCTCCGAATCCCCATCGCCCGACGGACTGTGGCAGACATCTTTCCCCCAATGAAGAGGTGCTGTGTGGCAGTGGTCAGGTTCTTGGGCTTTCGGGAAGTACCCGCCGATTCGAAGTCGATTATCCAAGGACGCCCCTCGGCGACCACCAGGTGCTTCCTGAGGTTGCTGAGCTGGCCGTGGTCGAGCCCCATGATGTCGAGCATCCTGCACTGGTTCAACGCGAGGTGGACCATCTTCCTGGCCTTCTCCCGACTTCCGGGGCCTCGGAGCGCCTTGAACCAGTCGTAGAGCTCAACGTATTCGAGCAGCTTCATCAGGACCAGGTCCTTGGTCTGGGCGACCACCGGGGCCCCGATTCCTACCCTGTTCGCGAGCAGCGTCAGATTGACCTCGTTGGCCATGTCGGGCCTGTTCGCGTCGGTTCTCCGGATCTTGAGCGCGTACTGCTGTCCGTGCGCCTTCGCCTTCACGACCACGCTTACCGTGCCGAGGCCCAGGATGCCGAGCCTTCCGATCCTGGTCTTCCCCTCGAAGACGAGCTCTTCGACGCCGATTCTCTTCAACTGGGAGATCCTCGACTTTGCCACGGGCAACGAGATCTTCGGGTAGGTCAGAATCCGAATGTACGGCGTCCGCACCAGTCGGGCGACCTCAACCTGTTCCGGGAGTGTCGCTGACAATCTCAGAGATCCCGTCCTTCAACCAGGATGACTTCGCGAGCTTGGCGAGAGCTGGTCCTTCTGCTACCCGCCCGCTCTTGGCCATCCCAGCGACCACCGCTTCCGACGCGCCTACGGCACGGCCCCCGTCTTTGACGACGTCAGCGAGCAGCTGGCTCAGCCTGGTGTATGCTCTCTCCTGGAGTATCCGTGCGCGTCCGTCTTCGCCCACCCAGTTCAGCTTGGAGCTGCGAGAGTTCTTCCGAATGAACTCCGCGGTCTCCTTCCTCATGTCCACCGTTGGTCCCAACCTCTGCTCGAGCGAGGGGAGGGAGCCGAACTCCGGCAGAAAGAGGAAGGCGCTCGATTTCTTGCCGTCAGATGCGGCGAGCGATCTAGCGATCTTGAAACCCCTCTCTTCCGCGTGCTTCTGGATGTGGTTTAGGCTCCGCTTCAGCTCGCCCCAGATGGTGTCCTCGCTGAGTAGAGCGTGCTCGAAGACGATCCCGATCACCCTCCCTTGCAACGCGGGCCTATTCTTCCCCTTCAAACCTGTGAAGTAGGCCAAGCTGGGCTTCTTTAGAAACCCTCTGGAGGCGACGATGATCCTAGCTAGTTTCTGGAGGGAGATCGCTCTGGCCAGATCCCGGTTCTCGTCTACAGGGTCTAGGAGGGTGAAAGAGAAGCCTCCTTCGCTCGACTTGAAGTCCGCGAAGTAGCGCAGGACCCCGGTGAAGTCTTGGTGCTGGATCGTGAGAACCTCTGCGGCGTAGCCGCTGAATCCCTGCCTCTCGATCTCCGCGCCGTATACACCAATCCCCTTCATGAACAGCTTGAGGAGGCGCACCTCGACCTTCTGATGGAGCGGCGAGCGTTCGACCAGCAGGACGTGGTATGGGGACCTATCCGCCGCGCTCCTCCAATTTGAAGGAGTTACGTCGAAGCACGGGACGATGTTCACTTTCACCCCGTCGACGCTCGCTTCCGTGTACGGGTGCTGTGCAAACTTCTTGCCCCTGGGAAAACCCCTCGCTACGGTCGAGCCGATCTCAAGGCCCACTCTTTCGAAGGCCCTGTCGTCGAGTGCCTGCGAGATCTTTACGAATATGTCGATGTCCACATCCCTCGGCAGCCACGTGTCCTTGGCGAAGGATCCCCCGAGGACGACACCTTTCACCGAACGGTGCTTCTTGGCCGCAGCCGCGGTCCTGTCGAGCAGCAGTTTGGAGAGGCGGCTGAGCTTCTCCTTCTCCGCGGGAGGGTGGGCGACCCGACGGCGCGCCTGCCTCAGCACGTCGCTCAGCTCGCTCATCCTAGTCTGAACACCCCGACGTCGCTGTAGACCGGGCCCCCAGGTGTGAGCTTGCTGGACTTGAGCTTGAGCGAGTCTAGTCTGACCTTCCCGAAGACCCTTCCCGCGTTGGAGGAAATGAGCGAGACCAATTGGTCCCTGTTCCTTCCGGATCTGACCCTGGCGAGAGTCAGGTGCGGTTGAAAGCCCCTCGAGTCGGCCTCCCCGATTCCATCCAGGGCTCGGATTGCGGTCTCGGCGATTGGAAGTACGACCGCCGCATCAGCCGGGGAGACTCCCGCCCAGATCACGCTTGGCCTGTTGAGAGCCGGGAAGACTCCCACGCCTAGTACGGTGACTTCGACACTCCTGAGGCTCAACCCTGAGAGGCGAGTGGCGGCCTCAGAAACCTGTTGTTCGGTCACTTCGCCGAGGAACTTGACTGTGAAATGCAGGTTCTGCTTCTCGACCAGCTTTATGTCGGCTCCGACCTTTGCAACCTCCGACTGGAATTCAACAAGCTTCCCGAGGACCTGCTCGTCGGAGACGTCCAACGAAACGAAGGATCGCATCCTATCGCTCGACTCGTGTTGTTTGCGATTTAAAGGGTCGGCTCGGTCTTCGACTCCCGGAAACGCAATCTTCGTGCGGCGCCCGAATTCGCTTATATCGACAGGCAGGCCGGCCAGCGATGATGATCATAGTCACCGTCACGGGGATGCCAGGTGCAGGCAAATCCACAGCCGCACAGGCACTCGTCGCTGAAGGTTGGAAGAGGGTCGTCATGGGCGACGTGATCAGGGAGGAGACGAAGCGTAGGGGCCTGGAGCCGACGTCCGAAAATACAGGAGAAGTAATGCGAGACCTCAGGAGAAAGCACGGAGAGGCCGCGGTCGCGGAGCTGTGCCTGAAGACGATTCAGGAATCCGGGTCCGAGCTGGTCGTCGTGGACGGCATCCGCTCGATCGTCGAGGTGGAGACCTTCAAGAAGTCGGCGAAGGTGCTCCTCGTCGCAGTGCACGCGTCTCCGTCGAGGAGATACGCCCTGCTGAAGGAGAGAGGGAGAAGTGATGATCCGCTGACGACCGAGATGTTCCGCCGAAGGGATGAACGCGAACTCGATGTTGGGGTGGCAAAGGCGATCGCCCTAGCGGATGAGGTCATCACCAACGAGCGCGAGACGTCGGAGCGGCTCTCGGCCAAGATGCTCGAGATCGTAGACCGATGGGTGAAGTCCCTTAGAGAGCAACCCAAGAGTTAAGGTGATCGTAGAGGCCACGGTGTCTCCTTCGGAGGACCCTGACAAGGTGCTCGCCGCCCTCGAGAACGTCTTGGGGGGGTCCGAATATGAGATTCGAAACGGGCCTCCGAGATTCCGTCTTTCCGCGACCTCCACGAAGGGGCTTGTGCGATTTCGCGACCAGCTCAGGGACAGAGGAGTGAGGTCTGCGGCGAGAAGGTTCGCCATACGGAACAGGAGCTCCGACAAGGTGAGGTTCATGCTCAACCGGCAGGCCGCTTTCGAGGGGATCATCGTGCTTTGCAGCTCCGAAGGAGAGTCCGCTCTCGGGCCGATCTACCTGACCCTGGAGACGCGCGACCTCGATGCGGTGCTAGACTGGCTGACAGCGATCGAGTCGGGGTAGTCGACGTCGGTTCTCATCCCGTCGAAGGCCGCCACCGAGTCCGGGAAGACCGCCCTCGCCTCCTTCACCAGGCTCGAGACCCTGGAGTAGCGGGCGCTAAAGTGGGTCAGGACAAGCTTCTTCGCTCTCGCCGATCTCGCCACCTGCGCGGCCTCTCCAGCTGTGCTGTGCTTCCTCTCGACAGCCTTGTCCCTATCCCTGTTCGCGAAGGTCGAGTCGAAGATGAGAAGGTCGCAGCCGTGGAAGAATCTGGAGTACCGCTTGGATGGGCGGGTGTCTCCCGAGTATCCGATTCTCCGGCCAGGGCGCGAGGGACCCGCGACCTCCGCCGGCCGCACCTTCCTTCCTCTCACCGTTACGCTCCTCCCCCGCTGGAGCCTCGACCAAAGTCTTCCCTCGGGCACGCCCAGGGCCACTGCCTTCTCAGGATAGAAGACACCCGGTCGCGGGAGCTCCTCAACCGTGTAGCAGTATGACTCCACCGAGTGATCCGCCCGCGCCGCCCTGAAGATGAAGGACTGAGTTCTCAGCTCCAGCCCCGGCCTCGACGGGACGAACCTGATCTCGAAGCTCGGGCCGATTTGCAGCGTCTTGTAGGTGAGCTTGAGCCACTTGAGCAGAGGGGAGGGTGCCACGATCGTCAATGGTCTGGTCCTCCGCGCGAGACCCATCGTCTGAAGGAGGCCGAGAAGGCCTGTGACGTGATCTCCGTGGAGGTGGGTGATCAGTATCGTGGTCTCCCGGTTAAGACCCATCCCCAGTCCGAGGATCTCCCTCTGGACTCCCTCCCCGCAATCCAGGATCACCAACTCGCCCTCCCTCTGGATCGCTATCGCAGGCAGGCCTCTGTCCTTCGTAGGAGCCGCAGAGCTTGTGCCTAGGAATACCACCGTCATTCTTGCCATTGCTATCTCCTCCTCAGAATCGTTACTGCCCGAGTCAGCCTCCGGTGCATGTAAATGTAATGTTCTTCCTCAACCTCGAACTCTCTGGTTGCCTCGACCGGTACGTGCTTCGGGTGCATCAGGACCATCCTCCGCCCCCTCTTCAGGAGGTCGGGCATGGCCTCCATTGTGGCGTCGACGACGCTTCTGGCCGTCTTGCCGCGGGTGCTCGAAGCCCTGCCGTAGGGGACGTCGGTCGCAATCCCGTCCACCGAAGTGATCGGAGCCGCGAACGCGTCGGCCCTCACGACCCCGAGCCACGCCTGCCCGAAACCCTTCATGTTGGCGAGCGCTCCGCGGGACATCTCCCCGCTCTGGTCCAGAGCGACCGCGCTGAGTCCCACGCACGACGCCTCAATCGGGATGCTGCCGGTGCCGGCGAACGGGTCCAGGAGAGTCTGTCCCTCCCTGCAGAGGCTCATGTTGACCAGCGCTCGGGACAGCTTTGGGAAGATGGCCGAGGGATGGAAGAACGGCCTCCTGCGGGGTCTCCTCTCAGACCACCCCTGCCTCATAGCAAGCGGATTGGAGAGGAAGAGATAGTCCCTCGAGCCCCCCCTCACCAACGCAAGCTCGACTTCGGGGTGCTTCAGGTCTACCGAACGGCCAAGGCCCCTCAGGTAGTCTCGTGGCTCGGGCGCCTCGGAGCGAGAGCCCAGTGAGAAGTACCTGAACCTGACCTTCCTACCGCTCGTCTCCTCGGTACCCTCGGACGGGTCGTCAAGAAGGCGTCCCACGCGCCTTGCGAACGCGATGCGGGCCCCAACGGCGCCAATATCGGCCGCCGTGTTGACGACCATGACCCTCCTCTCTGGCATCTCAAACGACGATCCGGGGTCGTACGTCAGGAAGAGCGATCTGGCTTCAGCTTCGGGGATGGACGTGTCCTCGCCCGAGAGCAGGACGAGCGCCTTATTCGTCAAGCGTCCTCAGGTGCGACGCGATTGCGCCCGAAACGTCCACCTGGCTGAACTTTCCTGCTACGGTGTTGGTGCCGATGACCTCCGAGACTCCAGCCTTCTTGAGCTCGTCCTCCGCGTCACCTACCATCAGGGGATGGACGCAAATCGCGAAGACCTTGTTGGCTCCCTGCGCCAGGACCGTCTCCGCGGCCGCACGGACGGTGTTCCCGGTGCTGATGATGTCGTCCACGATCAGCACCTCGGAACCCTTGACCTCCAGGACCGCGTCCGCCAGCCTCACCTGTCCCGTTTCCCTGTCCCTCGATTTGTTCAATTTGAGTAGATTCGCACCGAAAAGCTTCGCAAAGGCCTCCGTTCGCTTCGAAGCCCCGAAATCTGGGGCTATGACGACCGGGTTCTTGAGATTGAGCCTTCCCTTCGAGTAGCCGACGAGGTCCGGGATTGCGGAGACGCTGAAGATTGGCGTCGAGAACATCGAGAGACCCTCCATCGAGTGTATGTCGACAGTGACAACGCGCCTGATGCCCACCGACCGAAGTAGGTGGCTCACCACCCCCAGGCTCACCACCTCGCCCGGGAGGAACTCCTTGTCCTGCCTCGAATAGGCCAGGTACGGAATGACCGCGGTGACCCTGGCGCCCTCCTGGCTCATCTGGTGCGCGGCCAACAGGAGCTGGAAGAAGTGCTGGTCGACTGGCGGATAGGTCGACTGAATTAGGAAGATGCTCTTGCCCCCGAGTTTCGCGTCTATCGTTAGCTTGGATTCTCCGTCGGGAAAGACCCTGCAGGTGTAGTTCAAGAGCTCGCATCCGATCTTGCCGGCGACCAGCCGTCCGAGCTCCTCTGAAGCGGGACCCGCGAAGACCAAGCTGTCGCTCACGATTCGTCGTTCCCAGCCAGTCCGCCACGATATTTAACGAATTTGAGCGGCTCGGCCTATTTCCCGTCCCTCGGAGCAAAAGTTATTGAATGGTCTTTTTGGTCTCTTCCTGACTAAGATGGATCAAATGTGTCCTGAATGCCAGGGAGTCATGTTGTATGACGCTCCCAACAAGAGGTTCGGGTGCAAGAAATGCGGCCTCTACCTGACCCGAGACCAGCTGTCAGACATCCGGTACAAACAGAAGACACCTGAGGACGACGACAGAAAGAAGAAGTCGAGACAGCAGTCAGACTACCTAGAGTGGTGGCTGAGCGGGAACAAGGAGAAGTAATCCCACTTCGCGCGCGGAAACCAAGGAGTCCTTGGCAGCGTCAGCCATGCAGGTTCTCGGCGGTCATCCTCTCGAAATTCTCGACGCATCTCATCGTGTTCTTGCTGACTTCCATTCGCCTGATCTGTTCAGGGGTGAACCAGCCGCCCGCCGCCGATTCTGAGTTCAACGAGACTTTCCCGCGCGAGGGCTTCGCGGCGTAGTCGACCAGGATGTAGTGGTAGCGGATCCTCCCTTTTTCGTCCAGGTGCACGTCCGTTATCACGTCTAGGAGCGCCTCCAGTAGGACCGAAAGACCGGTCTCCTCCTTCACCTCCCTCACCGCGGCGTCCTGGACTTCCTCGCCGAGCTCCACGAGCCCTCCTGGCAGCGCCCACTTCCCCTGGTTGGGGGGATTCTTCCGCTTCAGCAGCAAGATTCTCCGCCCTCTGTGCACGACAGCTCCCGCACCCACGAGTGGACGCTCGGGATACTCCCTCCCTTTTGGCATGGGTCGCCGGGGCGACAGGATTCGTTTTAAGCTTGGCATCGGAGCGTCCTCGCGTAATGGTCCGAATTGAGTTTCTGGCGGTGGGGAAGGAGCTTCTCATCGGCAGGACGCTCAACACGAACGCGCATTGGGCGGGGAGGCGCCTCGCGTTGATGGGCACGATGATAACGAGGATGACCACCGTCGACGACGACCTTGTGGAGATTTCGACCGGTCTTCGAGAGATCCTGAGGCGGAATCCCGATTTCGTAGTCGTGGCCGGCGGGCTGGGCCCCACGCCCGATGACATGACGCTGAAGGGAATTGCCTTGGGCCTGAGCCGCCCCCTGGGCCTGAGCGGTGAAGCCCTCGAGAGGATAAAGGAGCACTACGCTGCTATAGGGAGGGCTGACATGCCGCTGACGCCCGCTAGGATGAAGATGGCCACCCTGCCAGAGGGAGCGACGCCGCTCGAGAACAGCGAAGGGACTGCGCCCGGCGTGAGGATTCAGGGGAGGAAGACCGTGATCTTCTGTTTGCCCGGCGTCCCGGTGGAGATGAAGGCCATCTTCCGGAGATCGGTCGAGCCGGAGATTAGGGCCAAGCTTGGGAGGCTCTATCGGAAGGCGCTCAGGTTGAGGATAGACGGAGTCTTCGAGTCGGACCTGGCTCCGCTGATCGGGCGGGAGCTCTTAGACCACCCGGGCGCCTACATCAAGTCTCATCCAAGGGGCCTGAGGAGAGGGAGGTCGAGGATAGAACTGGATATTGTTGTCGTCAAGGACCATAGGGAGGTCGCGGAATCTGAAGCGGAACGGATAGCCGAGAGTTTCGTGGCCAAGACGGCTGGGAAGGGCGTCTCGGTCGAGTTTCTGCGAGGACTGAGACGGAGCGCGACCTAGTTGGATGTGATCTTTGTCACGGGGACAGCGGGGTCGGGGAAGTCTACTCTGACTGGCGCCCTCAAGGACTGGTACATCTCGAAGGGAGAGTCGGCCGTCGCGGTGAACCTAGATCCGGGGGTGGTCAACCTCCCTTACGAGCCCGACGTCGACATCAGGCTGAGCATCGACCTTAACGAGGTCATGGACCGGTACGACCTAGGTCCCAACGGTGCCCTCATCCTCGCCGCCGACATGACGGCGACCCGCCTGGCGCAAGTTCAGGAAGAGGTGAACTCGTTCAACGCAGAATATGTCATCGTGGACACTCCCGGCCAGACCGAGCTCTTCGCCTTCCGCGAGAGCGGAGAGTACATCGTGAAGAACTTCGAGGCGGATTCGAAGGCACTCCTCTTCCTGCTGGACCCGCTCCTGGCGAACACTCCGGTGAACTTCCTGTCGCTCGCTCTGCTTTCGACCTCCGTGGGGCTGAGGATGGGGATCCCCAAGATCAACGTCCTCTCCAAGCGAGACTTGGCGAAAGAAGGGGTTAGGCGCATAATGCAGTGGAGCAAGAACTCCAACGACTTCGCAAACGCCCTAGCTCTCACCAAAGACTCGGACCAATACACGCTCTACTCCGAGCTATTCAAGACGATAAGACAGCTCTCCTCCGGCCTCGACCTTTATCCGGTCTCGTCTTCGACACAAGACGGGATGATAGCCTTGGTCGGTGAGATGTCCCGCATGGGGCGGGGCGGCGAAGAAATCACCGACTGACTCAGGAGAGGAATGCCTGTACGAGCCCAGCCACCAGGGCAGGTTTCTCGAGGTTGACCATGTGGCCCGCTTCCCTGATGAAGAAGAGGGTGGAAGAGCAGATGCTCTCGTGGAGATAGTGGGCCCACCTCGGCGGCGTCATCTGGTCCTGCTCGCCGCAAATGATCATGGTTCTGGCCGAGATCTCTCCCAGCCTCTGCCTCACGTCGAAATCCCTGCAGGCGAGGTAGTCGTTCAGGAAGACGTCAGGGTTCGAAAGGGAAAGGGCCATCCTCGCCTCCCTGGCCGAAGGGAGTTCGATGCTGTAGAAACTGGAAGGGGTGATGACGCGCTCGATGGCGCCCAAAGCTCCTTGGGCGAGCCCTTCGAGAATGTCGGGCCTGACACCTAACTTCGCTCCCGTGCCTACCAGAACGAGACGCCCGATGTCTCCTGGATGATCGATGGCCAAGGTCTGGGCTATCGCGCCTCCCATCGAGTGCCCGCACACCGCGGGTCTCCTGAGCCCTGATTCTAGGATGAAGCCGTGGACGGCCTCGGTGTACTCTGCGACGGAGCGGCAGGTTATCGGTCCGGAAGGATGGCCGGGGAGGTTCAGCGCGTAGGCCGTCCCGTCGCCAGCGAGACCGGCCGCGACCCTCTTCCAAACCAGATTGTTCCCCCCAGCGCCGTGGATGAAGACAATGTCCGAAGGCGAAGGATGGGTGAAGGAATCCATGGCTTTGCTCGCCGCTTCGCCCGAGCTCTATATCGCTGTTGCTCTGGGGATAGACATAAAGTGTCAGCGCGCAATGGCGGGACTGAGGGGTCAGGCGTGCCAGAACCGGCGGCTATGCTTCGAAACGCGATGCGGGGCGGAAAGACGGTCGTCGCGCCCGGCGTTTTCAGCCCGGCCGTGGCAAAGCTGGCCGAAAGGGCTGGCTTCAAGGCAGCCTACTTTTCTGGAGCGGGATTCTCAAACCTGATGGGCCTGCCGGACCTTGGGGTTACGACGCTCACCGAAGTGTCGAGGGGGGTGCATGAAATAACGAGTCTGGTCTCGCTTCCAGTCATAGCCGACGCGGACACCGGATTCGGCGAGGCCGTCAACGTCAGCAGGACGGTGAGGGAGATGATCGCCGCGAGGGCAGCAGCGGTTCACATAGAGGATCAAGTCCTGCCGAAGCGCTGCGGCCATCTCGAGGGCAAGGAGTTGGTCGACGTCGAAGAGATGGTGAAGAAGCTCCTCGCGGCGAAGGAGACGGCCTCATCGAGAATCATGATAATCGCAAGGACCGACGCGCGGAGCGTAGAGGGCCTTGACGCCGCCATCGACCGGGCGAGGGAGTACTCTAGGGCGGGCGTTGACATGATCTTCCCCGAGGCGCTCGAGAGCAGGGCCGAGTTCTCTGAGTTCAGGAGGAAGGTCGAATTGCCACTGCTCGCCAACATGACCGAGTTCGGCAAGACGCCCTACATCACCGCCGAGGAGTTCGGAGAGATGGGCTACAGCATCGTGATCTTCCCAGTCACCGCGTTCAGGGCGATGATGAAGGCTGTTGAGGCCACCTTCCGCACGCTGAAGAGGGACGGGACCCAGAAGTCCATAGCGAGCTCCCTGATGACACGCGCCCAATTCTACGACCTCATTGACTACACGCGATACGAACGGTTCGATTCAAAGACTCTCGCCGACGCCAGGAGGCTCATGAAGCGGAGAGCGCGAAGATGACCGGGGAGGTCAAGGTGCCCAAGGGGCTGGCGGGCGTCGTGGTGGACGAAACGAGGATTGCGAAGAGCGACCCTGACGGGACTCTCATCTACAGGGGCTACGCGATCGAAGAGCTGGCCGCCAAGGCCTCCTTCGAGGAGACGGCCTACCTGATCTTGAGGGGGAGAATGCCCAGCGCCAAGGAGCTGGAGATCTTTGCCGGCGATTTGGCGGGAAAGATGCCCCTTCCTAAAGAGGTGGAGTCGATGATGCGCTCGCTGCCTAGGGGCGCCAACCCAATCGACGTCCTTAGGACCTCCACCTCCTTTCTGGGGTCCGTCGACCGGCAGGCGAACCTGGCAGAGCTGGAACTCTCCATAGCGGGCAAGATGTCCGTTCTGGCGGCAAACAGCCTCCGCGTCCCCGGCACGCAAGAGAGGGCCGCCGAGCCGGACCGTGCCCTCGCGTTTCCTGCGAACCTCCTCAAGATGATAACCGGGAGGGTCCCAGAAGCCTTCGACGTCTGGGTCTTCGAGAGAGTCCTAATCTTCTACATGGAGCACGATCTGAACGCGTCGTCCTTCACCGTCAGAGTCGTGGCGTCGACCCTGGCCGACCCCTACGCCGCGGTGACCGCCGGACTCGCAGCGCTGAAGGGCCCGCTGCACGGAGGGGCGAACGAGGCCGCGATGCGGATGATTCTGGAGGTCGGCGACCCGTCGCGCGCGGCAGCTTACTTGGACGCCTCCTTCAAAGACGGGAAGAAGGTCATCGGCTTCGGTCACAGAGTCTACAAGAGATTCGACCCGAGGGCGAGGCTCTGCAAGGAGTACCTCGCCCAGCTGGTGCAGAAGAGGGGCGCCGATGATACCATCTATCGCGTCTGTGATGCGCTCGAACGGGATATGTGGAACCGCAAACAGATCCCCCCGAATCTTGACTACTACGCCGCGCCCATCTTCTACATGCTCGGAATCCCAATTCCGCTCTTCACCCCCATCTTCGCCGCGAGCAGGGTCTTCGGCTGGCTCGCCCATTACAACGAACAGATAGAAGAGAACAAGCTCATCCGGCCAGACGCCGAGTACCTTGGACCCACAGGTCTGAGCTACGTGCCCATCCATGAACGGTGAGGGTCATTCCAAGAGCCTGTCTGCGGCTTCGTTAACCGTCATCTTCCCGGCGAGAACTCGGCTCGCGAGGGCGTCCACCTTTGGTCCCGAGAACCTCCCGAATCTGTCGAGGAGGCGCCCCTTGGCTATCTCGACCACCATCCCCCTGATGCTGTTCAGCTTCATCTCATCCCCTTCGGTTCGGAACTTTCTGCGTAGAGACTCCACGGTGTCGAAGAGGCGGTCCAGTCCCTGGCGTTTGGCCGCAGAAACCTTCAGGACGTACGGCGAACCCCTCTTTCGCGTCCTCACCATCGAAAGAAGGTTGACCACCATGCCGTCCGCTCCTGGAATGTCGGACTTGTTCACGACATAGATGTCGCCGATCTCCATCAGGCCGGCCTTGGAGACTTGGATGTCGTCGCCCATCCCCGGCATCACTACCACGAGTACCGCGTGTGCGACGCGCATGACCTCTATGTCAGACTGCCCGATCCCGACGGTCTCGAGCAGGATCACGTCAATCCCGGCCGCGTCCATGAGTTGGATGACCTGAGCTGTGGAGCGGGCTAGACCCCCGGACCAGCCGCGAGTGGCCATGCTTCGGATGTAGACGCCCCTGTCTGTGGAGCGCTCTGACATCCTGATTCTGTCGCCCAGCAGCGCACCGCCGCTCAGCGGACTCGTCGGGTCGACCGCGACGACGCCCACCCTGACGCCCGCCTTCCTGTACTCTTCTATGAGCCGGTCGACGAGGGTGCTCTTCCCCGTCCCAGGCGGCCCGGTGACTCCCACCACGAAGGCTCGTCCCGTCTTCCGCGCCACGGAGTTCAGCAGCCTCTCGGATCTTGCCGAGTCGTTCTCGACCAGGGTGATGCCTCGGGCCAACGCGACCCTATCCCCCTCGAAAATCCGCCGAGCCAGCTGGTCGGTCCTCACGGTTCCGAACTTCCTCAGTCGCTCCTTTTATCGATTCCAACGCAACAGTGGATTTTTAGAGCCCGAAGCGGCGTGGGTTGATCCTTGCAAGATGTCGGCCGAAGCCTCAGCGCCATCCTAGTGATTGGACTGCTGGTCCCCGGCCTGGGACTTCTCTTCGCCTCGCCCAAGGGCCCAACACTGCCACCGGCGTCAAGCTTCGTCCTTCCCCCTGGAGAGTTCTACAGTATCCCGACAAGGTCCTTCTCCAACGCCACGACTGTATCGTACCAGATGACCAGCAACACTACCATATCGACTGCCTTCATGACGTCGTCACAGTTCAACTCGTTCAACAACAGCCAGAGCGGAGTATCAAATTCGGTCTTTCTCTCGAACGGGACGTCGAGCGAACACTCCTTTCGGATCTCGGAGGGCATATACTACCTAATCTTCTACGCACCGGTGCACACGGCAAACGTCACCTACTCTTTCGAGATTTTGCCGAACAATCCTTTCCAGTTCGGGCAGTTGCCGGCTCCCGAGTCGTTGGGAGTCGCTTCCTTCGGCCTCTATAACAGCTCCGGTAGCATAACCCCCTACGAAGTCATGACCACGGAGGTCGTCGGCGCCGCGGGGATCTCTTCGATGGAAGCTTACAACTCCTCCGCGGGCGAGTCAGGGAGCAACATCTCCGGGGCGACCTTGCAGCTTAACGCTGTCTTGGTGGTGCAGGAGAACGGAGGCACGCAACAGGCTTACTGGTGCCAGAACACGCCAGATTTCGTGACCGCTGCCAACCAGGTGTCGCTGGCTGACAACGTCTGGAACTTCTCCGTGAGCGGCTTCCTCAGCAATAACACCATATCCTCGCAGGGTAGACTTGGGTTCGCCTACTCGGACAACGGGGGTCCGGGCGGCTCGACCGAGTATTACTACACCAACAACCCGTCGAACTCGACCTACAGCTTGCCGTTCGACATCGCCCTCGTGATGAACGAGAGCAGGATTCCAGGGACTGGCGTATTGCTGCAGATGGGGTCCGAGATGTTCCAGAACGGCTCGAAGACTGTCTTCCCGACGCGGTGGTTCGACAACATAACGCTTCACGACCCTGCGGTCCAGAGCTCGTACTTTCTCGTCTCCGGCAACGCAACCACGCCGGATGGCCTATTCTATGACGCTGAATTCGTCTTCGGAGGTGAGGCCAACGGGGAGTCCACGACCTTCACGCAGATGAACGCTACCATGGGGATATACTACTCTCCCGGCATGGGAAGTCCCTTCCAGTCCTTCCCATCCCTGCTCAGCGTCGGAGGGGATACGGCCGAGTCCGCGGACAACCTCCACGTCTCGTACGTAAACAACGGCCTGGCAGTGATTGGCGTTGGAGCTCCCACCTACTCATATCTCGGTCAGGCATCGGGCACGTTCTCGCTCTCGAACCCTCTCCTGACGTTCCAACCTTCGTCCGCCGGGACCACCTCTTCCACTTCCACAGTCTCGTCGTCATCAACCGCGTCCGCCATCTCCTCAAGCAGCGTCGTCTCGGCTTCGTCTTCGGTATCGACCACCAGCTCGTCGACAAGCATCGCCACGACGAGTACCCTCACGGCGCCTTCAACTACCCAGTCAGCAGGCGCATCCGCACTATCCAGCCCGACCGTCGTCCTGATGGGGGGCGAAGTGGCGGGAGTTGCGGTCTTGGCCCTCGCGGCCTACGTGAATTCTCACCGCAAGAGGGGCGAGGCGCCCTGATATCTTGCAAGACATCGTTTATCTGAGACCGCCAAAACGCTGATCCAATCTTGCTTAACGGGACCAAGGACCGCTACTGGAAGAAGAAGGCGAGGGCGTACGTCGAAAGGCGCGGAAGGGCCGCATCCATGTACGACCAGAGAGCCGTAGAGGACATCCGATCTGGAGTCAGACAATGGGAGCGGGACGTGCTCCTGCCTTGGCTGGCAAGGAACCCCGAGGGCGAGAAGGACTATCAGACCGCTTCAGGCATCCCCGTCAAGCGGATCTTCACCCCGGAGGACGTGAAGGACGCTGACTACTCGGATGCCGGGTTTCCTGGCGTCTTCCCGTACTTCAGAGGCATCTACCCGAACATGTACAGGGGGAGGAGCTGGACTATGCGGATGTTCTCGGGCTTCGGCACCCCAGAAGACACCAACAAGCGGCTGAAACTGCTTCTGGAGCACGGCGAGACGGGCCTCAGCATCGCGTTCGACATGCCCACCCTCTACGGCTACGATTGCGACCACGAAAGGGCCCGTGGCGAGGTCGGCCGCTGCGGCGTGAACGTCTCCTCCCTCCGCGACATGGAGGTCATGTTCGGCGGAATCCCGCTCGACAAGGTCAGCACGTCGATGACGATCAACGCGCCGGCGGCCATCCTCACCTGCATGTACGCGGGGGTCGCGCAGAGGAGGGGGATTCCGATCGGGCGGTTGAGGGGGACAGTTCAGGCCGACATGCTGAAGGAGTATATCGCCCAGAAGGAGTGGGTCTATCCTCCAGAGGCGCACCTCAGGCTGGTGAGGGACCTCATGGTCTTCTGCACCAAGAAGATGCCGCTTTGGAACTACATCAGCGTCAGCGGGTACCACATACGCGAAGCTGGCTCGAGCGCCATCCAGGAGCTCGCATTCACGTTGGCGGACGGCTTTGGCTACGTGGAGTTGGGGGTGGAGGCCGGACTGAAGGTGGACCAGTTCGCACCGAGGTTGAGTTTCTTCTTCAACTCGACGATGGACTTCTTCGAGGAGATCGCCAAGTTCAGGGCCGCGCGCAGGATCTGGGCCACGGTGATGAAGGAGAAGTACGGCGCGAAGGACCCAAGGAGCCTCCTGTTGAGGTTCCACACCCAGACGTCTGGGGCGTCGCTGACTTGGCAGCAGCCACTCAACAACGTAGTGAGGACCACCCTCGAGGCCCTCGCGGCGGTCATGGGCGGGACGCAATCGCTCCACACCAACTCCTACGACGAAGCTTGGGCCCTGCCTACAGAGGAGGCGGTGAGGGTCGCCCTCAGGACGCAACAGATCATCGCGGAGGAGACAGGTGCGCCGGGCGTGATCGACCCGTTGGGGGGCTCGTACTACGTCGAATGGCTGACGGAGCAGATGGAGGAGGAGGCTTACAAGTACTTCGACAGGATTGAATCCGCCGGCGGGATACTCAAGGCGATAAAGGACGGATACCTTCAGCGCGAGATAGCGGAGAACTCGTACAGGCTCTCGAAGAGGGTGGAGGAAGGGAGGGACACGGTGGTCGGGGTGAACAGGTACCTGGATGAGGACAAGAAGCCGATCAAGACACTGAAAGTCGACTTCAAGGCCCAGCGCAGCCAGGTCAAGAGGCTGGCATCCGTGAAACGGGAACGGGACGAAGGGTCCGTGGCAGAAGCGCTGGCGAAGGTCGAGAGGAGCCTCGAGGACGAGGAGGCGAACGCGATTCAGCCGATGCTCGACGCCGTTCTAGAGTACGCGACGCTCGGGGAGATCGTGGGTGTCGGGACCAAAATCTGGGGTCGCTGGAAAGAACCTAGCATACTCTAGTTGCTATTCCGACTGAGAGAATTTCCAGCTCTTTCCGAAAGCTCCCGAACTTCGTCTCCTTGGTTTCGACGTATCGCTTGAAGCTTTGAAACAGCTGAATCCCATCCGATTCCTTCGAGAATGTCTCTTGCCAATCGCGCTTTCAGTTTCTTTTCTTCGTGGGCAATTGGCAGCTCACTCAGAAGTGCCCGAACTTCCTCGCGTTTTGAGAACTTCAAGATCCAGAGATCTCTTTTTCTGGTAGTGCGGTTATAACTCGTCGGGGTTCCAGCCCTCTGCGATATGCTAAGAACGGGATGGAAGCGGTGCATTCTGGTTGCAATCTCTTTCATCAAGAACCAATTAGTGTTCACAACTGACAGGCTAACTTCGATTTCCTTCCTCAGTACCGAGCGTACTCTGAATGCAATGTTGATCGTCCCCTCCGCATCGAAAAAACCCGCGAAGAAATGGAGGAAATCCTTCTCGGAAACGAATGAAGGCACCCCGCGCCCCTTAATCATGAAATTGAATGAGGGGTCAAGAGTCGTCCTAATCACCCACTGATATCTCACCAATTTCGAATCGAACGCAGGAGAGGCGGTCACTTTTCCATATTTGCCAAACATCATGCGAAACAACGCGATGAATGCCGGGTGGGTTGATGTGCTGCTTACGAGGACTCCGCTCATCAATCGCTTGACGTAAAGGTCACCCAGGGCGAATCCAGATAGATAGGCCATGTCTCTCTCCGTCCCTGAAAAAGGTAGCCTGGGGTAACGGAAAGGAAATCGTCGTGGGATCCCAGCTTTCTCCAACCAGTATTCCACGTTCGATTTCGGAAGGCCTAGCTTGGATGCAATCTGGGGGATTGAATTTCGTTTCGTCAAGTAGAGCTTGGAGAGAGTTTGAGCGTTAATTGGACGTGTTCTCAATTTTTTCGTGAAACCTCGCCTCTTGAGGTACGCGTGAATTCCAGATGGAGACACCCCATACCTTTCAGCAATTTTCGAGTATGGCACTCCTTCTTGATGGAGGTTAACAATCAACGGAAGATCGGTTAGGGGAATCTTGGGGGAAGGCCCTGGCCTGTTCCAGATGGACCTGTTGAGCGAACTAGGCATAGTGAGAAAGGCGGTATCACATTTTAAGCGTCCCTCATGGAAGGAACCTCCTCTCTTCTAGGGGGGCTCAAGCGCGGTTCGCGAGCCATCGCCCCAAGACTTTTCTAATGCATAGAAACGACAAGTTCAGGCCATGCCGAAGAAGGCTGTCTCAGAGCAGCGGAGGATCAGAATTCTGGTGGCGAAGCCGGGTCTCGACGGCCACGACCGTGGCGTCCTGGTTCTTGCGCGAGCCTTTCGGGACGCTGGGATGGAGGTAATCTACAGCGGTCTCCTCCCATACCCGGAGCAGGTCGCGCAAACCGCGATAGACGAGGATGTGGACGTTGTCGCTCTCTCCTTGCTGAACGGGGCCCACATGACGGCCTTCCCGAAGGTCAAACGACTTCTCGAGAAGCAGGGCGGCAAGGACATCATAGTAGTCGGAGGCGGGATCATACCAGAGGAGGACAAGCGGAAGCTCGAAAAGATAGGGATAACGGGACTCTTCGGTCCCGGGAGCTCGCTCGAGGAGATAGTGGATCACGTCAGGGGGCGCGTCCGCTCGGAGCGGTGGAGGTCAGTGAAGAATGGCTGAGCGGGACTACTTCAGCGGCCTCTCGAGCATGCGGTTCGACGTCTCCGACGAGCAGCAAATGGTGCTCGACCAGGTGGACAGGGCCTGCCGAGAGATCAGGCCGATCGAGGACAGGTGCTACCTCGAGAGGAGGTTCAACGACCAGGTGCGCCCGGTCTTCGCGAGGGCCCACATGCTGGGATTGCCGATCTCCCGGAAGTATGGCGACGGCCAGGGCGCGGACATGGTCACCTACGCGTCGGCCATCGCGCGAATCGGGCGCGAGGGGACGGGGGTCAGGACGTTCTTCTCGGTTCACATCGCCCTCTGCCAGATGACGATTCAGAGGTGGGGGAACGAGGAGCAGAAGGAGAGATTCCTCACCCCGGCGACAAAGGGTGAGAAACTGCTGGCGTTCGGCCTGACCGAGCCCAACGCTGGGAGCGACCCCGCTGCCCTGGGGACCTACTTCGAGGAGAAGGAGGGCAGGTTCGTGCTCACGGGCCAGAAGATGTGGATCTCCAACGGGTCGATAGCAGACAACGTCCTGATCTTTGCCTACCCGAAGGGAGAGCGGCAGGGAATGCGAGCCTTTCTGGTCGACAGCAAGAAACCGGGGTTCTCTGCGAAACCCATAGAGAACAAGATGGGACTCCCAACGGCCGACACGGGCACGATCTACTTGGACAGGGTGGAGGTGTCGCCCGAAGACGCCCTGGGCCCGCAGGGGAAGGGCCTCTCGGTGGCGTACTACGGCCTGATGAGCGGCAGGTTGAGCGTCGCTGCCGGCTGCGTGGGCGTGATCGGGGACTGCCTCGACGAGGCGGTGAGGTACTCCGGACTGAGGGTGCAGCACGGGAAGAAGATAGGCAGGCACCAGCTGGTCCAGAGGCACATCGGGATTATCTCCACCAACTACGAGGCGGCCAGATGGCTAGTCCTCCAGGCCGCTTACCTGAAGGAGAAGTATGACGAAGACCCCTCAGATGTCCAGCTCAGGGATCTCGTGGACCTGCAGATCGCGAAGGCGAAGTACTTCGCGGCGAACGCATCCTTCGACGCCGCCAACCGGGCGGTTCAGGTCTTCGGCGCCAACGGGTACTCGCTCGAGAACAGACCGGCCCGCCATCTCGTCGACACCAGGGTGACGACGATCTACGAGGGGACGAACGAGATTCTCGAGCAGAAGATAGCCCTCGGATCCCTCGGGAAAGAGTTCGAGGCGTACTCCTAGCTCGGGAGGGGGACTTCCGGTGAAGAGAAGGGTCATCGTGACTGCGGTCATCATCCTGCTCTTGGCGGGCGCCGCCGTTTACGGGTACACCCAGGTATACGGACAGAGCAACCCCTGCATCCCGCTCGGAGGGGCTAACGAGGTCAGGAGCAGCGTCTCCAACACGACCTTCGCCGCCATCACCGAGTACGCGCTGCCCAACCCGGGAAGGATGCCGAACGGCATCGCCTCCGCACCCGACGGTTCAGTCTGGTTCGGGGAGACGTCAGTCCCCGGCGTGGGACATCTTATGCTGAACGGGACCCTCGTAGAGTATGCTTGGCCTCTCAGCCCAAAGAGCGAGGTCGAGGGAGCCTGCGAGTACAAGACCGGGATCTGGGGGGTCGCGATCTGGAACAACATGGTCTGGGGGACAAGCTACGACTCAAACCAGATCTTTGGCCTGATTCCTGGAAACGACACGGTTCGGAGCTTGTCTGCGCCCGAACCTAACACCCTGACGGTCGGGCCCGACGGTAACCTCTGGTTCACGATCCAGTCGTACGGCGGCGCGTCCATCGGGCGAATCTCCTCTGGCGATACAGTCCAAACCTTCAAAATCCTGAACTATCCGCACTTCATACCGCAGGAGATACAATTCGTCAACTCGTCGTATGCATACTACGCGGGGTTGAACCCGGTAGACCAGAAACCCTACTTGTACAAGGGCGGGATATTCTCGTTCAATCCCGATAACGTCTCTTCGGGCATCACGGCTACGATGATCGGTTCCGACTACAACCTTGTGGCCACGACGAGCCTCTCGGCATCCGACGGCTTGATCTGGACCGCCCAACACGAGGTGTCTAGCATAATCGGGCTGAATGTCTCGTCCGGAGCCTGGATGCTCTACCCAACATCCGTGAACAATTTCACCGCCGTGGATAGTACCCTCCCTTACTTCGTCAGGGCCAACGGCTCGCTGGTCTGGTTCAGCGAGCACTACGCGAACAAGATCGCGCTCCTGGACACGATGGCCGGCACGCTCACGGAATACAGCGAAGCGAATCCGCCCATCTACAACCTCACAGAGATCCAGAACGACCTGACCATCGCGCTGGTCCCGAAGGGCCTCTGGTTCACCTCCGACTCGGGCAACTACATCGGCTTCGCCAGCGGGACCTACAAGCCCACCTTCGCAATAGCTGCCGAGGGGAGCAACAAGGTCGAACTCGCTCCCGGTGCAAAGACCGCGCTACTGTTCAAGATAAGCGGTGGTTGGACCGGCGAGCTCTCGGTTCAATTCTCGGACTCGGAGAAAGGGACTTCGGTTCCCAGCAAGATCGCTCTGTCCGCCAACGCGACCACCTTGGCGTCCCAGGATACGGGGCGGACCATCCAGGTCGGGATCGCCGCTGACGGCGGCATCGCCCCCGGGGCTTACACCGTCGCCGTCACGGTCTCGGACGGGCTCGTCTCCCAGACAGCCTATCTCTTCGTCACTGTCACCTAGTCTGGTGCCCAGTCAGTCGTGGGCGGGCTGGACGCGTGATAGCCTTTTATCGCATCCGAAGCAAGGCGACCGATGGCCCAACTGCCGCCTCCAGAACGCCAAAGCCATCCCTTCTACATGTTCGACATGATAAAGGGGATTCCAGCCGGCTTCTCCGCGACCCTCTCAAGGATGAGGGACGTGCGCGTCAACGAGAGGCCAACGGCGCTCATCGGGACGGGCAACGGGACGGCGTTCTATTCTTCTTGGATGGGGGTCCAGCTTCTGGAGGGCAGGGGCGCGCGGTCATCGGCCGTCCAGGCCTTGGAGCTGCAGAACTACTCCTGGGTGGAGAGAGGATCGCTGGTCGTAGGAGTTTCTCACAGCGGAATCACGAAGAGCACGGTCGACGCGCTGATCTCGGCACGGGACAGAGGCGCTAGGACGGTCGGTCTCACGCACTTCCCTGACCGTCCGATCGCGAAGGCGGTCGACACTTGCGTGGTCATCGGGGACGGACCTGACAAGTCGCGGTGCCACACGAAGACCTACATCGACTCCGCCGCGGCGGTGGCCGCTTTGGCCCTGCAGGTCGGCGAGATGACAGGGGTCGAAACGGGTCGGATGAGGGCGTCTCTGGAGTCGCTCGGCGAGAGGCTCTCGGCTGTCGTGCAGGGGAGTGAGAAGAAAGCACAGGAGTTCGTAGAGCAGAACCACGAGTTCGAGAAGGTCATCATCGCCGGAGCGGGACCCAACCTGGTAACAGCGAGGGAGGTGGCACTGAAACTGAAGGAATCCTGTTACATTCCGGCCGAGGGGATAGAGCTCGAGGAGCTTGGGCACGGAGCGTGGGTTGCAGTCGACAGATCGACACTCGTCATTGCCGTCGCACCATCGGGTCCCTCTCTGGGAAGGGCGGAGGACATCGTCAAGGCCGCTCGACTAGTGGGGGCGAAGACTCTAAGCGTGTCGGACCGGTCTATCGGAGCAGAGTTCGAGATGAGCGTTCCAGCCGTCGAGGAGTCTCTCTCCCCGTTCCTGACCGTCATCCCCCTCTACTATCTCGCATACTTCCTTTCGGTGAATAAGGGGTACAATCCGGACTACATCAGGTACCTGACGCCGGAGTACTGGGCGGCCCGCCAGATAGTCTTCCCCCCGGGGACGCACTAGCCACTCGAGATACGAGGCATTCCGTTCAGACGCGCATGAACTTTGAGCTCTTCATGTCGTCCTGGGCTTGGAAGGCCCTGCTCATCGCGGAGACTTTTTTCGCCTCGCCGTGCACGAGAAAGAGCTCGACGCAGACGTTCGGGGTCACCTTGCTGTGAATGTGGGTCTTGACGATGTCGTCGAACTCGTGCTTCAGCTTGGTGACCGGTTCCTCCTCCTCCTGGTCGTGGGTGACCACGATCAAGCCCGAGACCTCCCCTGAGAGGGTCGCCCTCTCCCTGTCTTCGTCAAGGAGGAGACGAATCGCCGCTCGGACGAGCTCCGACCTTCCCGTGAACCCATACGACTTCTCCAGCTGGTCCATGTCCTTCATCATGCTGTTCGGTAGAGATAGGCTTACGATGGGCAATTCCGGTCGGGAAGTTATTAACGAGGAGCTATTTATTTGTATCAGGGTTAACAAGGCCAGGGCGGACCAGCCTGGGGTTAGTAAGCGCTGGGAGGAGAATCAGACGAAGGAGACGTCTGACTTGACGTATACCCTCGTGGCGAGCGCCAAGACAGCGATGGTCTCAACGACCAGCAGAGGGAACTGCCAGACATACGAGGATGGCATGGCTCCTACGAAGCCGCCCCGGGCAGTGTTGGCCACGTAGGTGAGCGGGTTCGCTAGGAAGAGGGCCTGAATCGGGAGCGGCAGGCTTGAGCTGAAGGAATAGAACACGGTGCTCGCGAAGTTGACGACGAAGATTATCAGTATCTGGATGCTGTTGTAGGCGTTGTTCGACTTGACCAGCCCGGCGATGAGCAGCATCAACGAACCGAAAAAGATGGAGCCGATGGCTATCACCCCGAAGGCCACCAAGGCCCCCCAAAGGGTCAGCTGGAGCGTCCCGATTATCAGGTAAGCGCCGATGAGCATCACGAACGCGCCCGCGAGGCCGAACAGGAGCGACGTGAACATTATGCCCAGCAGGTACTGGAACCGCGTGAACGGACCCACGAGCAGCTGGGCGAGCATACCCCAGCGCCTGTCGGCCCAGAGCATGCTCCCACCCACCGTCCCAGCCATCAGGCACTGGAACGACATTATCCCGGGCGTCAGGAAGGTGAGGTAGCCCGCGGTCCCGCCCGCGGCAGACGGAATCATCGCCCCGAATCCGAAGCCGAAGAAGACGAGATACATCGCCGGAAGGCCGACGAGGATTATCAGCGTGCCCGGGTCGACGTTCACCTTGATGTTCCTGTACATGAGCTTCAGGATATTCGGAGTCGCCACCTCGCTACGCCTCCCCCCGCGAGACCGAGCCGATGAAGACGTCTTCCAGGGTGTTCTTTCGCACGTTCAACCAGTCTACCTGCACCCCAGCCGTCTGCGAAAGCTCCATAATCCGTTGGAGGGCATCCTTCGGGTCGTCGACCAGGATTATGGCGGAGTTCCCTTCGACCCTTATCTCGCTCCCTCGAATCATGTCTTTCAGGCGAGCGAAGAATCCTCCAGCATCCCCGCCCTCGACGGTGACTTCCACCGTCTTCTTGCCGCCGTAGAGGCGTTTCAGATTCTCGACCGTGTCCATGGCCAGGATCTTGCCCTGGTCCACGACCGCTATCCTGTCGCAAATGTAGTCGGCCTCCTCGAGGTTATGTGTGGTGAAGACCACTGTGAGCCCCTGTCGGACTTCCTTCTTTATCGAGTCCAGCAGTTCTCTCCGCATTATGACGTCCAGGCCAGTTGTGGGCTCATCGAGAAAGAGGACGTCCATGTCGTGCATCATTTCCCGCGCTACCTGCACGCGCCGCTTCTGCCCGCCGGAGAGGTCGAAGGACCTCTGCTTCCTGACGTCCTCAAGGCCGAACATCTTGATCAGGCTCTCCCGCCGCTCCAGCCTCACCTTCTTTGGTACGTCCCACAGGACGCCGTAGATGTCGAAGTTCCCTTCTACAGTGGTGAAATCGAAGGACTCCCCCTGCTGAACGACGCCGATCCTCCGCCTGATCTCTTTCCCGTGGTGGGCTGGGTCCATTCCGAGGATGCTGAGCTTCCCCGAGGTGGGCTTGATCAGCGTGGTCAGAGCTTTGATCAGGGTTGTCTTTCCAGCCCCGTTCTTCCCCAGCAGGCCGAAGACTTCGCCTTTCCCCACGTTGAAGCTAACGTCGTTCAGGGCGAAGTGCTTTCCGTCGTACGTGTGCTTGAGATTCTCTACCGTTATCACATGTTCGGTCCCCCCGACGAATTGAGCGCCAGAGCGTGACAGGAGCGCCATACGGACTCGCCTGAATCCGTATCCTATTTATCTCGTGGTCACAAACTGTGATTTTCGGTCCGGTCGGGACGATTGTGGTCGAAGAACAGATAGGTCATAGATTCAGGCGCCCAGGCCGGGATTTTCGTCTCTCGATTTCGAACCCGGGTCATCGGCGTGACAGGCCGACATACTGGACCGTTGTACGGTGCCTACCCTCTATACGACCTGGGCGTCGAGCATCCCCGCTCGGTTTCGTCTATATAACCTGAGAGCCGCCGAACCTCGTGGTTCAAGGACGCACCCGCATGTGCGGCGGTCTACTTTGGTGTGGGTCCCTTGGCGTCGACTGCCCCCTGGATGTCGAGCACCACGGCCGGCTCAAACCCGACTACCCAGGCGTCGTGTCCTGGAGGTATCCAAGCCATCTCTCCGGGACCAACGTCAGCCTCGGTCCCGTCGTCCATCCTGATGTGCATCACACCCGATAGGTGGAAGGTGAAGTGCGTCGCCTTGCAGCTCTTCGCCTTGGGCTTCATGTGCTTGGACCATCTCCAGCCTGGTTCGAAGGAGCGCCTGACGATCTTCGCTCCATGGACATTCAGCGTTGCGGCTCTTCCGTGGTCGAAGGTGGTGAGCTCGTCGGGCTTCCCGAACTTCTTCACCTTGAGCCGCGCCATACCCACTTTCGGAGCGACGTTACAATATGAACCTTCTCCCCGCAGAGTGCAATTATCCAGATATCCAGATCCAAGGGCGCCCCAAATCGACTGCAACCCGGCCAGACGAATATCCTTGGGGCATCCTCGCCACCTTCAGCGACCCGGATGGAAACGCTTTCGCGCTGCTCCAGCCGCCAAGCACGGCCTAGGAAGGCGTGCTGGGACTGCCAAGAGCGGTCTTCTGTCCCTTGCGTGCTTTACCCCGAGCCCCCCGGGCATTTGCCGGGGTTTTCCCTTTCAGTCCAGCACGATTGTGAGCCACGGCAGCGCGGAAGATCTCTTTCAGGGCGCGCTCATTGATTCTGTCGCCATCGCGGAAATCGATCCCTCGCCACATATTGCCTCCGAGGCCGGCGTTGAAGAGCTTGTCCGAATCCGGAAGGCTTGCGCCATGAAGGAAGGTCAGCTTTACTTTATCCTTGACAGGGGTGGCCACGCAGATGACTCCATCGTGAGACC
Source organism: uncultured archaeon (assembly GCA_963731775.1). Classification (GTDB taxonomy): domain Archaea; phylum Thermoproteota; class Nitrososphaeria; order Nitrososphaerales; family Gagatemarchaeaceae; genus DATJAJ01. The sequence goes on from CAVSWV010000003.1 coordinate 102,468, forward strand.
AGCACGGATGGCCCTTCCATTTCAGTTCCTCGACTACCTCGGGGTCAGCATCATGAATGACTTTTCGAACATTGGCGAGCATCTTGCCGCGCCAGCCCCCGAGGGCCGCGATTTGCTTGTCGATGATCTGGGATGGGCTAGTCGGCACCGTTAACTGGAAGTCCTTTGAGCCTTTAAAACCGTACCGATTCTTTTTCTCATAACGTGGGTAACAAAACCATAAACAAGATTATTAACGTTAGGAACACCTAGTCATTGCATGAAGATTCAGTTGAGTAGCGTTTACGTTAGTGATCAGAGCAAAGCACTTGAGTTTTACACCAAGATCCTTGGTTTTGTAAAAAAGGCAGACATAACCGCCGGGGGATTCAGGTGGTTGACTGTTGTTTCGCCTGAAGAGCAGGACGGCATGCAGTTGGTTCTTGAGCCAAACCAAAATCCGGCCGCGAAGGCCTACCAGGAAGCCCTATTCAAGCAAGGTATCCGCGCAACGACATTCTTTGTGGATGATATACAAGAAGAGCATGAACGATTGAAGAAGCTCGGTGTGCAGTTTACCATGGAGCCAACAAAGGTTACAGGTTCTACCATCGCAATGTTGGACGACACCTGTGGCAATCTAATACAGATAACACAGTTGCGATTCTAGTGCCAAAACGAGGGTTACAATTTCTAAGTTGGAAGTATCTTAGACAGCAAGATTCAGCTTGACCGGTAATCGCCACGTCGAGCTAGCACCTTCAAGGCGGTCAAAGTGATCACTTTGCTAGGTTTGCCAGGCTCTTCGAGGACGTAAGGCGGAAAAAGAGAAAAACCGCTAAAACGAAACTGGTGATGTAATGGCAACAGCAAAAGCAACATTAGAAAGGAAAAGAAATGAATTAGGATTTCATGAAATTGGAAAGGCCAATGGAATACCGGTTTACATGTTAGATGAAAAAGCAAGTGCTTCACAGTCGGCAAAGCGCGTAGTAGAGCCCAAGTTAGCACTGCCTACCTACCAGTTTATGCTTTCTGCTCTTGGCTCAGAAAGTTCACTCAAAGACAAATTCAATGACAGTGGCAAAAGCGATTACTCTTTTTGGAATGCGGGCATCGGTAAAGACACAAATCATCTAATAGACGCATCTCAAGAGTCAGAGATTACACCTGCTCAGGAAGCAGAGGCCATGAAGCTCGCTGAATCAGGCATGAATTATCGGGATGTAGCTAGGAAGTTGGGCGTTACTGCTTTGAGCGTATACTACGCACTGAAGAAAAAAGGGAAAACCAAAGCAAGAAAGTCAATAAAGCCGAGAAGCTCGGCTCTTTGCACCTTTGATAAGAAAGGAAATCTTATCATAGGCAAGGGAGACTCTCTAGAAACTACCGTTCGTGTATCCAGAGGCGCGGATCATGACCCGCTGTTGTTCTTCGTGCTTCGTGACAGCTACTCTAGAGTAGGCGGCGCACGTTTCGTTATCGCTGCGTGCAATGGACGACAGTTCACTGCAGCCACCCTGGCTAGAGTGGTAGTAGGAGTTCCACAAGAAGCGTAAGTCTGGTGATACTATGGCAAACGAACCAAGAAAGTAAATGGCATGTCTCAATCGAGCGGTCCTCGCGCGTGGGGGAAAAGGGACTCGAACCGAACGGAGGGGGGCCCGACGGGGCATGCCTGAGTGATAGGTTCCCAATTGGGGCTCCTTCACGTAAGACCGAGGCGGGCGATCATCTTCTTCATCCTGGAGTCCGAGCGGAGGTTATCGTAGGCAAAATCGTCGACGATCATTGGGAAGTAACTGGAGTGCTCCTCGAAGCCTTTCTCAAGCCACGCGAAAGCCTTGTCCTTCTCCCCGAGGTTTGCGTAGATTGACGCGAGCACCATGGCGCCCTGATGGCTCTTCTCGTGCCACCTGAGAGTTTCCGCGAGCACATCTCTGATTTCGTCGAACCTACCGGCCTTGCCTAGGGCGTAGGCGAGGTCGCCGGCCTGCCCCGAAGAGTAGCCCTTCTCTGTCTTGATCGCTTGGCGGAGTGCCGCAATGCCCTCGTCAATCATGCCCTTCCTGACGTACGCCACGCCTATCTCTGTCTGCGACACCAAGGACTCGGGTTCTATTCTGAGCAGCTTCCTGTGGAGGGCGATGGCCTCGTCAGTGTGACCAGAATAAAGGAGCGTCGACGCCGCGAACTGGATGGTCTCTTGCGAGAGCGGGTCAAGCTCCAACGCCCTCCTCGCAAGCCTCACGGCTTCGTCGGTCCGACCTCTGACCCTCATGATCAGCGACTTGACGCTCATGATGAGCGCAGAGTTCGGGTCCAGTTCCAGCGCACGGTCCGCCTGTGCCTCGGCGCCTTTGAAGTCCCATTGCATGAATAGACTCTGACCCACGAACAAATGGGCATATGGAAGCGCCTCGTCCAGCCCAAGGGCGCGTCCTACCAGCTCTTTGCCCTTCTTGAATGACTCCTCGGGAGCGGCCCTCCCGGAGAATCCCAGGCCTAACTCAACGGAGCCGAGCCAAGCGTATGCAAGCGCGTACAGCGGGTCCTTCTCAATGGCCTCCTGAAAACATCTCTTGACCTCCAACAGTGATTCCCGCCTGGCCCTAAGGTATGATGCCCTACCCTTCATGTACATGGCGTAGGCCTCAGGGTCGCTTGTCGGAGCCTTTGCAAGAACCTTCCTCTCGCCCTCGAGGAGCGTGACCTTCAACGCATGCGCAACTCTCTCTGCAATGTCGCTCTGGATTGAGAAGATTTCCTGGAGCTCTCCGTCATAGCTCTTGGACCATAGATGCTTGTCCTCAGAAGCATCGAGAAGCTGGACCGATACCCTAATTCGGTCTCCGGCCTTTCTGACGCTCCCTTCGATCACGGATCCAGCCCCTAGCTCTCGCCCGATCTGTTCCATGTCCTTCAACGTGCTCTTGTATTGCATGACTGACGTGCGGGAGATTACCCGCAGTCCGCTGATCCTTGAAATTGTAGAAATCAATTCCTCGGTCACTCCGTCCGCGATGTATTCATCTGCCGAATCTGGGCTCATGTTAGTGAATGGGAGGACCGCTACCTTCAGCTTATCCATGAGCCTCACTTGTTCCTCGCGAACGTCGCCCCAAACTGACCTATCGACTAAGACCTGGATGGGTTTCTTCTCGTAAGCTATCCTAAGCTTCGATACTTTCCCACCGCGCCCCCGTTCTCCTGGGAAGATTCGCAACTCAACGGCGCCTTTTCGAATCAACTCATTTACGAACGGGCTCAGTCCGCCATTCTTCCCGTACATTGCCGAGGGAGGGAGGCCAATAGTTCGAGCCGCATCGACGAGACTTCTCCACCCAGACCTTTCCTGCGCATCCTCTTTCGCATGTAGTCTTCGATGAATGATTCTACCAAGAAGTCGAAAAGTTGTTTCGCCCGCTTTGAAGAGAAATTTGGCCCCCCAGAAGGCGGGTCATCAGGACTTTCTCGAGCTGGCCCTGTATCGTGGGAGCCCCTGGTGAACTTTTCTTCCCTGACCAAAGTATCTTGAACGGGTCTTGGTTCGCTTTGACTAATAGACATGCTGGAGTTGTTTCGGAAATGATTCCTCCCGTGCGAAGGCGCTTCCAAGCCTCGCTAAGATTCGTGATGATAGCCCAAGGATGATGAGAATGACAAATCGTAGGACAACTGGAGCAGAATCCGGCTTACTATGCCAGGAACAGGCCAAAGAAAATTAATTTCGCACGAAGATGCTGAAAAATCGTCTATCTGCACCTACCATCCCCGTGGGAGCTTGTAAGCTTCTCTCGTGACCTGAATTAGACCTCTAGGGGTTGTAACTTCCTGAATTGAGCCAGTTGGAGGGAAATCACCGGTTTTTTGCAGCGAAAAATGGTAACGTACTTTTCGTTTCCCCTGTCATTCGTGTCAGACATGAGAAGGTCGGAAGAACCAGGCGCGCGTTATTGAAGATCACCGATTGGCTCGGAAAAGCCGAATTTCAAAGAACCGTTTCGGGACCAGGCCCACACCTGGTGGTGTTCTCAGCAAAGTGGTGTTACCATTGCAAGAAGTTCCTTGAGCAAGCGAGTTCTCTTGAGAGTCCAGCCAATATTGAGATAAATCTCGTAGATACGGATGAACCAGACGAATCCCTTTGGAACGATTTCTCCATCAAGAGAGTGCAAACAATTGTCGTTTTCAAAGATGGCAAAATTACGTTCCGAAAAGACGGAAGATTTCCCATCTCCTTGTCTGGCGGAGGCCTGAAGATGTCAGACTTGTTGGAAGGGTTGTCGGTGTTATCTTGACTAGGTTTGGCGGAACGATCGCACCGCTTCTCACCAAATTCGCAATGAAGACTAAGAGCATATCCGAAAATCCACTTCGCGCAGGCCCTCATCTTTGCCAAACTGAACTGGTAAACCGAGGTAGACTCGCATGGGAACGCTTAACTACTCACGTGCTTCAAATTCACCGCCTAGAAAGCGGTTTGGAGACCTATTCCTCGCCAGACAAAGGGGGTCGGATAGTTGGAATAATCGGCATCCTTCTCGGCGTGTTCGTTGTGGTCAAGGAAGTCTCGTTTTTTGTTCTCGCCGCTCTAACGCCACGCCCCACGTCGGAGAATGCCCTCTCCTCGTTCAACACCGCCCCGGACGCCTACGCAATTTATGCGTTGGCAACGACTCTGTTTTCTATATTTGTCATTGCATTCGCGGGAGGGTTCTCGGGTGTCGTGCGGAAAAGGTCGCCGAGCCTCTCCTCTGCCGCGGCTCTTCTTGTGGCCGCTGGCGCGCTCACGTTAGCAATTTTCTTGGACCTAGAAGTTGGAAGCTTCTTTGCGATTTCGCAAGCTCCATCGACAGCCGCGTACGCTGCCGACGCCACGTTTCTCGCCGCGGTCGTGTCCAACTTCGGGAACTTCCTCACAGTATTGGCTGGGTCCCTTATCGGAATTGGTTTGCTTCTGTTCGCGTGGGTGATTTGGGAGGGTGAGATATTCCCCAAGTGGCTCTCATATGACCTGCTCATCGGCGGAGTACTATTCTTTCTTGCAAGAATACCACCGACATCCTTCCTCGATTTTGTTGGTGAAGTTCTCATCGGGGTGTGGGGAATCGGCGCTGGGAGGGCCTTACTTCGGACCAAGTCGACGCTGGCCGGTCCAGCGAAATAGCTATGGATTGGGACGCCTGGGAGTCACCAGAATGTTCTTGCGGTCTCGAAGATGAGCAGGCAGTTAATGTTGAACTGGATACAGAAGCGAATGCAGCTCCAGTTGTAGGAGCGGGCCCGACGGGAATCGAACCCGTTTAGGGGCTTGCGCAGACCCTCGGGTTAAAAGCCCGATGCTCTACCTGAGTTCTCTCCAACTAGGAACTAAGCTACGGGCCCGCGTCAGTATTCACAAAGATGGTGGTAATTTACCTTCCCAAGCCTCAATTGAGCATCTTCCTGACAAAATCGATGTCCTCCCTCTGGCCGCGCTTGTCGTCGACCGGATTCTCCAATATCAGGGGTCTCTCAGCAATTCCCTTGTACCTGACAAATGCTTTGAAGCCCTTCGAGCCTATCATCCCCATCCCTACGTGCTCGTGCCTGTCGAGGTTGCTTCCCAGCGGCCCAATTGAATCGTTTAGGTGAACTACCTTCAGCCGATCATATCCCACTACGTCCTTGAAAAGGTCCAGGGTGTTCTCGACCCCGGCAGCGCTTGAAATATCGAATCCAGCCGCGAACAGATGGCACGTATCGAGACAGACTCCAATTCTCCTCTTCTCGCTAGCCAAATCAATTATAGACCTTAGGTCCTCGAATCCTGCCCCCACGCAGTTCTTCTGGCCAGCCATGTTCTCGAGGACGATGGTGGTCCGACCAGGGTTCGAGGATAGCGCTAGGTCGCAAGCTTCCGCGACGTTTCTCACGCCTACGATCGTACCCTTTCCCATGTGGCTGCCCAGGTGAACCACGAGGTACTCGACGCCAAGCGAGTTGCACCTGCCGACCTCCTCGACGAGAGACGCCCTGCTGGGCTTCATCATCTGTCTAATCGGCGTAGCTAGGTTCGGCAGGTAGGGCATGTGGACGACGAGGAACTTGAACGATGTCTCCCTTCTCCTGAGACGGAAGGCCTGCACCGCCTCTTCCGTGAGCGGTTTCGATGCCCATCCCCTCGGGTTTCTCGTGAAGATCTGAAAACTGGTGCAACCCAATTCTGAAGCCTCGTCGAAAGCGGAGTCGAGGGAACCTGCTATTGAAACGTGGACGCCGACCTGAGGCTCCGTGGCCAAGGTCAAAATAGACTTAGCGTGGGTTTATGGGCATTTCCGCCCTTACCCACACTAGTTTTCCGTTTCCTTGCTTAGCGCTTCTTCTCTCTTCGCGTGGCTGGCTTTGCCGCCGAGCTCCTCGAAGGAGCGGTCCGGCGTCTGTATGTCCGCGCTGGCTTGCGTGACGCCGCTGGGGCGCCGAATGTGACCACTGAGGATGAAGAGGCCGGGGCAGCCACCGGAGGAGAGGCTGTTCGCGGCTGTACGGTCTCGTAGATAGCTGGGCTGGACGCTGTAGTTGTTGTGGGGGCAGGGGACGGAGCAGGTGCGGCGGTGGTTGGTGCGGCCACCGCAGGCTTTGCCCTAGCCTGCTCCGTCGGCGGAACATAAGTTGTAGCTGGCCTCGCTGCGGGTACCGGAGCAGACCTTGGGGCTGGTGCCGTCCTTACGGCTGGCACAGCCTTCATTTGGCGTCCGGGTTGGGGCTTGGCTGCGGCGTAGAGTACTACCGCAACGGCTCCAGCAGCGCCGAGCAAGATCGTCGCAACTTGTTCAACGACCAATGTTAGTCAGCCTATCATGCTATCAAGGACACTTCTAAGGCTGAGTCAAAGGTAGTCAACAAATACATCATCTTCTATCAACTACCATCGAGCCGACTCGGAAGCAATCTCGAACCCGTCTCTCATCCAATCGTCGAAATCGGCCCAGATTTGTGCTATTGCTTATATTGAACCTCCGCGCAAAGTGATGACGCCCATGATGCAGGTTCAATATGAGAAAATCTGCCTTGAAATCTTCAAGTTCGATAGGAGGGTCAGGTACGCATCGGTGCTTGACGAGAGTGGGCGCACCATCTCAGGGGGCATGAGGAAGGGCATCCCTTCCCTGGAGCCGCAAAGCGAGGACCTGAGACTGATTGCCAACATAACTATTCAGTTGAGCACCGACAAGACCTGGGACCAGTATTTCGGGCGGACCCAGTTCACGTTCATCAAGAGGGAGAAGGTAAACGTCCTTACCTTCCTCATATCCAACAAGATGTTCCTGGTCTCAACAGAGCCGGACTTCACTCTCCAGCAGGCGCAGGACCTCAGGAACCAGATCGTTACGAACCACTCCGCAGACTTCAAGTGATGCGGAATCCTCGTTCAGAAGCCCCCACACAGGAGCTGCAGGGCGAATGACATCGAGCGAAGGCGTCGGACACGATCGTTTTCCTCTTCCGTCGGCTTCACACGAACCTAATTGAAGGGCTCTTCAGCCCGCCGAACTTGGCAAGGTTGAGCAGGAGTGGAGTAAGCCCTTCCACTGACCGGGCCTGAGATAGCGGTCCGGCGTGGAGGGGCCTAATCCCCTCGATGGAGCGCACGATTCCGGCTGCCTCCTCGAACACCTCCTTGGTGTCGGCTGCCACCAGAGCGTCCATGCCGAGCTTGCGCTCCCTGTTCAAGAGCATGACGGCCGGAATGGTGTGGAGGGAAGCGGCGACCCTGCTCCTGGCCAGTTTCGAGGCAATCTGCTCGGCGGCCGAACCAGACTCGATCGCGTACCGGAAGATCCCGTCGGTCACCTTCATGGGGACGACCGGCGAGAGGACGAGCTTCCCAGACAACGGTCCGGCGAGACCGTTCAGCGCCTCCAGGGAAGGCGTGTACGAGATAGCAAGAATCGCGGCATCGCATTTCTTGGTGACCTCCTCGTTGAGCCCTCCTACGATTTGAACTCCCGCCCTGGATGAGAGCGACCTTGCCTCGGCTTCGCCCTTCTCTCGATCGCGCGAACCTATCAGAACCTCATGGGTGCTGCACAGACGTAATGCGAGTCCCTGGCCCAAAGTTCCTGTTCCGCCCACTATTGCGATTATCATTGTTCCAAGCTCGTCTGGTCTTTCTTGTCCTCGTACCTTGCGTATTCTAAATCCAAGAGCTGCTTTATTCGTTCCGCCCTCTTCCACCCTATTCCTGGTGTCATCGAAAGTTCCCCCGAGGTCAGGTTCATAACCTTGCGGGGGGTCCCGTACTTGCGCAGGAGCTTCTCCGCGAGCTTTCCCCCGATTCCCGGGAGCGAAGACACCAGGTAGACCTGCTGCTGAGGAGCGCTCTTGGATCGAGGGGGGACCTCGCGCGGCATCTGGGACACCGGCCTCGCCCTAGCGTGCTTCACGAGCTCGGCGATGGCGATTGCCGTCTCTTCCTGATTTGCGGTGTAGAGTATCCTCAGGCCGTAGGCGAGCGATATGTTGGCTATCGCCCCGTAGTACGATTTCAGGTTCCGGGTGAGGCTGGCGACCTCCTTGGAGTCTCCCTCGATCAGAAGGTAGGGCTTCGCGTAGGCACCGGCGATTCCTGCTGCCTGGTAGAAGATCCTCGAGTCGTAGACGGAGGAAATCAGGTCTCTCACGGTCTTCCGCTCGACCACAATTTCAGGGCTCAGGACGTAGTCCCCTACCGGAAGGGTGCTGAAGTAGACGCGCACGTTCAGCTTGGAGAGCTCGTCAGGAACCCCGCTCGCCCGCTCCCGCTCGTCGGCGATTACCCTGGTGGGGATCATAGCAGCTTGGCTGGGAGGACGAAGTAAAAAGCGTAGACTGTGAGCGCGAAGAAGAGCACGCTGAGCACCGCGACGACCTTGTCGGCCGCGCTAGACCGGTACGCGATGAGGGAGGTCGGTCTCGCGACCGCTCCGTATGCCCTCGACTCCATGGCCTCAGCCAGTTCCCCGCTCCTCACCACCGAGTTGACCACAAGCGGTATGAGGACGGGAACCATGTTCCTCACCCTGCGTATCACGTTGCCCTTCTGCATCTCGAGCCCCCTGGACTTCTGTGCGTCCATTATCTGGAGGGCATCGAGCAGCATCACAGGGATGAACCTGATCGCGGTGACAAAGGCAAACACGATGTCCCTGGGGAAGTGGAAGGTCTTCATTACTTGCTCGAGTTCGTCCGGCGAGGTCGTGATGAAAAAGAGGCTTGAGGAGACGACTATCGCCAGGAACCTCGCGGCGTAGAGGATAGAGGTCTCGAGGTTGCGCGTGAAGATTATGTTGACGATGAAGATGAAGGTCGCGAAGAAGGTCGTCAGGAGCATCGTCCGGGATACGCGCTTCAATATCTTGGCGATCGCGCTCAAGGAGAGCATCACGGAGAGGGCGACCGCCAACTCAGGCAAGTTTCTGACTACCAAGGCGACGACGAAGAGGAGCGCGGAAATCAGGAGCTTGACCCTCGGGTCCAGCCTGTGGTAGGGTGAGTCGGATCTTCGGAAAACGAAGCCTCCAGCCACCCAGTTCATCTAGCGCGCCACCTCACTGTCGTACCAGTCCCGCGCCTCCAGGACGTCCACGAACGGCGATTGGGGCCGCTTGGTCAGGTGGGAGTAGAACCTGACGAGTTGGGGCTGCGAGACGCGGGCTGACGAAAGCATGTCGTCCTTCAGCATCACCTCGGAAGAGGGTCCGTCAGACAATATCCGGCCCCGGGCCATCACGATCATCCTCGGCTGCATCGGCCAAAGGAACTCGATGTCGTGGGAGACTATGATGATCGTCTTCCCGGTAGAACGGAGCTGCCGCACGATCCCCGCGAGCTTCTCCTTTTGGATCGCGTCCTGGCCGACGGTAGGTTCGTCCAGCACGACGACCTTCGGATCCCAAGAGAGGACGCACGCGATTGTCAGTCGCTTCTTCTCCCCTCCGCTTAGAATGAGTGGGGACGACTTCCTGTATTCGGTGAGGTTGAAGAAGTTCAGCGCCCAATCGACACGTTGGGTCACGACGTCCTCAGGAAAACCGAAGTTCCTCAGTCCGAACGCGATCTCCGCCTCAACACTCTCGGAGAAGAGCTGGTGGTCTGGGTTCTGGAAGGCGACCCCGGCCTTCCTGGAAAGCTCGGCGGTCGTCTTCTTTCTCGTGTCTTCGCCGTCAAGAGTCACCGTCCCCGAGGTCGGTTTCAAGAGGCCTGTGATGTGTTTGACCAAGGTCGTCTTGCCCGCCCCGTTCTCACCGACTATGGCAACTGTCTGAGCGTCTCCTATCGTCAGGTTGACCCCGTCGAGGGCCGTGACGCCCGTCGGGTGTCTGAACGTGACGTCTCTGAACTCGATCACAGTGCCGCTTCCACCTCCCTCGCCAGTTCCTCGGGAGTGAGGAGCCCGGTCGGGAGCTTGGCCCCATCAGACCTGAGCATCTTCTCGAGCTTGCTGATGGCGGGCACGGCGACGCCGTAGCCCTCAACGGTGTCATCGTACAGCACCTCGCTCGGCGTCCCGTCCAACACCTTCTTACCGTCGCTCATGACGACAATTCGGTCGGCGATTCTGACGAGCAGGTCGAGCCGGTGTTCGACCACGATGAAGCTCGTCCCCAGCTCCCGCCTTATCGTGGCGACGAGGGCGACGAGCTCTGCGGCGGTCATCGGGTCCAGAAGAGAGGTGGGCTCGTCGAGTATCACCAGGCTCGGTCTCATCGCTAGCACCCCTGCCAGTGCGACTCTCTGTTTCTGCCCGTCAGAGAGTTCGTGCGGGGCCCGACGAGCCAACTCGGTGATCCCCAGCTGTCTCATCGCCTGGTCAACGAGCCCCCTCATCTCCTGCCTGGGTACCCCGAGGTTCTCGAGACCGAAGGCGACGTCCCGTTCGACGGAGAACATGAATATCTGGTTCTCGGGGTTCTGGAAGAGAAAGCCGACCCGTCTAGCGAGATCCCGCATCGGGGTGTCCTTCACCCGCCCCCCAGCGACCGTGACCGTTCCTGAGTAGTCGCCGACGTACATGTGCGGGATCAGCCCGTTTATCGTCCTGAGCAGAGTCGACTTGCCGCACCCGGAGGGACCGGCCAATAGGACGATCTCCCCTTGACCTACCGTGAGGTTGAAGTTCTGAATCGCGCTGCGGGGCGCGTCCGGATACTTGAAACTCAGGTTTTCAATCTCTAGTATGTTATTCAATTATGGGTCTCCCTAGTCACGTCGGCAATCAAGGCCCTAGTTGACCCTGGATCAGGCAATGTCACCCGGCAAGGATTTGTACCGTAGAAACTGGTATCTCGCTACGAGAGCCCAATACGCGCTGAAGGCGAAAGGAATCGAGTAAAGAGCCAACGTGAAGTTGAAGATTCCAATCGGAACCAGGTACGACGGCACCTGTGCCGCCGTCACGCCGAAAGAACCGAACCCGATTGGGTACGGAAGAGGGAGTATTATTCCATTTACGACCGTCATCACGAGTGTCCGGACGGACGCGCCGGCAATCGTGGCGGAAATCACCAGCGTCTTCCTCCCCACGCTCCAGGATTTGGCGATGCGCATCGCCAAGAGGACGCCCCCAAAGGTCGACAGAACTGCTATCAGATTGTAGAGGGGGCCGGTCGGAAGGGATCCAGGCTTGACGACCTCTAGGACCAGGGCATTGAGAACCGCGACCGTCGCCGCCCCGCGAATCCCGATTATGAAGAGCGCCACAAGGATTGGAATCTCCCAGATTTCAAAGAAGAGGAACGTTGCTCCGGGGTCTGGGACGCTAACGGCCAAGTTCAGAACAGCTGCCAACGCGGTAAATAGGGCGACCAGGGCTATCTTTCGAGAGTTCGGAATGCCCGTCATGTTGCGACCGTGCCCGAGGCGCTAACCTTATAATTCTTTGGTAGCTACCACTAGTTTGGTAAGTTGCCGCGCGCCTCCCCTGAGATGTCGACGTTGTTGGAGCTGTACCAGCGCGGAGCTCAGCAGAAGCCCGCGGCCCTCCCGACCAAAGAGCTCGGAAAGGCGCTGGGGCTGAGCCAGCAGGCGATTTCGAAACACCTCCTTCTGCTCGAAGAGGAAGGGATGATCCACAGGGAGAGAGCTGGGAGAATCGACTCGATACTGATAACCCCCAAGGGGTCCGATGCCGTTCTCTCTGTCTATATGCGGCTGAAGCGAGCCGTGGAAGGGCTACCTCGAACGCTCGCATTCCACGGGCGCGTCTTCACCGGCCTCGGGGAGGGAGCCTACTACGTCACGCTCGAAGGGTATCGGAGGCAGTTCAGGAGGCTCCTAGGACTCGATCCGTATCCCGGCACCCTGAACCTCTCCCTTCCCCCCGCCGAGGTCGACCTCCGGAGGCAGCTTAGGTACGCGACGGGATTGGAGGTGAAGGGCTTTGTGGACAGCAAGCGCACGTATGGCCCCGTCCGGTGCTTCAAGGCGGAGGTCTCCGGAGGTCACGCCGCCGCTGTCCTTGACATCGAACGGACCCACCACGGCGAGTCAGTACTTGAGGTGATCTCCCCCGACAACCTGCGGAAGGAGCTTTCGCTCAAGGACGGGGATTCGGTGTCAGTGACGGTCTACGCTGGGGATTAGGTCGGGATCGATCTGGATCACGACCGACTGGCCGTCTTCGAGCGAGAGCCGATCTCTCAGTTTGACGACCGCGATCAGCTCGAGCACGGTGTCGTCGTACTCAGTTATCCGTGGGATGGTGAGCACCACCTCCTCACCGCTCATGCTCCCCTCGAAGCACTTCACCGAACTGAACCTCTCCCCACCCATCTCGAAGGAGTCTATGCTGTCAGCGCGAATCTTCCGGAGCTTCCGCCTTGCCTTCACCTCCCCCTCATCCGCTATCCTCAGGTTCAATGTGCCAGGGAACGGGGTGTAACCCAGAACCTCCCGAAACCTGCCCTGGAACCCGGGGTGGCCCACGTAGTATGCCCCCTTGCCCATCCCGGTGAAGACCACGCCGTGGAACTCGAGACTCGCCACGCCTGCTCTTGATGGCCCGTGTGGTTAAAGGCATCTCGAACCAAGAACGATTCTCTTATATTCGCGGGAAGGCAGAAACCAACTCGATGCAGTCTCAGGAACCCGCAGGCAGGAAACAGGCCCAAGAGATACTCATAGTTGTTGATGACAACGACATCCAGTTGGGGACCGACACGAGGGAGAACTGTCACCTAGGGAAGGGACGGAGGCATCGCGCCTATGTCGTCTTCCTCTTTCACGACAGGAAGATGCTTCTCCAGAAGAGGAGCGAGGAGAAGACAATCTATCCCGGCCACTGGGACGTCTCCTTCACAAGCCACGTCTACCCCGGCGAGACCTACAACGAGGCGGCGGCCAGGAAGGGGATTCAGGAGCTCGACGCGAGGTTTGGACAGCTGGCGGACGTCTACTCTTTCGTCTACACGGCTCCTTTCGGCAAGTGGTCCGAGAACGAATATTGCAAGGTCCTGATCGGGGACTTCGATGGGAGGATAAGGCCGAATCCTGCCGAGATACGTGACACGAAGTACATGTCCGTCGCCGAGCTCGGGCTAGAGCTCAAGAGACACCCGGACCTGTACACACCCTGGCTGAAGCTCTCCTTCGAGGGCTTCGTCAGGAGCGAGCCGTCCAAGAAGTACTTGTAGCCTGTCACTCGATCTCTTCCGCACGGAGAACTAGGAGCTCAGCCACCCTCGAAAGGGCTGAGCTTATTGCGACTTCCTCTTCTTGCGTGCAGCTGAAGGAGGCAGCGGTACCGTGGCCTCCCCCGTGCCCTCCGAGGGCAGGGGCTATCTTGGCGGCCACGTCGGTGCCAAGATGTATCTTTGTTTGGTCAAAGAACCTTTGGCTGGACCGCATGCTCACCCTCGTCTCGCCGTCCGTCGTCCCTCCAACCGATGCGAAGTCGGCGCCCATGAAGACCAGAGACCGGGCCACGTGGGCCTGATACGAGCCGACCTTGGTGGTCGCCGCCACCCAGTTGCCGAGCTTGAAGAGCTTCATGCGGCGGGCGCCCTTCAGCTTCGCCATGACCTCACCGTAGTCCGGCTCGGACCTCAGCTGCCGCCTTGCGAGCTGAAGGTCGGCGCCGCGTCCAAATAGTTCTACGACTGCCCTGAGAGCGCCCTCGCTCGCGATTGCGAGGTGCGAGGAGTCGAACATTATTCCCTCCAGAAGGGCCTGAGCGGTCAGCCTGTCCATCCGTATCCCGAGCGAGGCGAAGAGCCCGTAGACGACCTCGGCCGCGGAGGTCGCGTCTTCGTCGACGATAACGTGGTCATAGGCGTGCCTGGTCCTAAGCGGGTGATGGTCGATAAGTATCCGTTCGACCTTGGCCTCTTCCACCTCCTGCCGCCATTCTCCGAGGAGCTCCGCGTCACCGACGTCGACCGCAACGTAGAGATCGTATGTGGCGGTCCCCTCGACTGCGAGCCTGTGGGGAAACGTCTCGGCCAGCTTGGAGGTGAGCGTGGCAAGGCCGCCTGGCGCGGCAATCTCTACCTTGCACTTGGGCGCGAGTCTCCGGAGCAGTTTTGATATCGCGTACGCGGAGAGATACGAGTCGGCGTCAGCGTTCCTGTGGCAGATGACCACGGCTCGTCGCAGGCTCCCCCCTTCAACGAACGGAAACTTTCGCTTGGCCGGAGAATGCCGGGACAAGCGCGGAGCTGAGACCTACTCTCCCTTCTCGCCGGGAGCGGGCGTCTTTCCCTTGACCGCGTCGTCGATCTTCGTCTGAAGATCCTTGAGGCTCTCCCTGAACCTCGTCTCTTGCTTGTTAAGGACCATCGAGCGGGTGTCCGCCAGTTCCTTCCTCTCGGTCAGCTCCTTCACTATCGCTTCCTTGGTAACCTTGACCAACAGATTCCCTGCGTACTTGTATATGCTCTCCGTTTCTGGGGCCTTCGCGAGCTCTTCCAGGGCCTTCGTGGTCTCGTCCCGCTCCATCTCTACCTGCTGTTTCTGCATGAGTATGGTCTGAAGGTTCTGCTGTATCTGTTCGTATCTGGCTATCTGTTCTCTAAGATAAGGCGGGAGCTCTGGCTGGCTCAATTCGAACGGTGACGACCGTCGTTGGCTACTTAAACTCTTTTCGAGGAAAAGCTCGCCCTTCGGACCTCTTCCAACAGTTCCTTCGCCGAAGCTGAGACATCGCCGGGGTCGTCCCCGCTCAGCTTGATGACGATCCCGCCCCTCGTGGCCTTGGCGCCTAGGTGGCGCTTCTTTAGCTCGGAGACTGTGGCTGGGTCGGCCTTTATCGAAACTCTCAGCTCGACGTGTCTTATCGGCTTATCTCGACTTGGGCGGAGTGACGTCGAAG
The DNA here is from genome assembly GCA_963731775.1 of uncultured archaeon. Classification (GTDB taxonomy): domain Archaea; phylum Thermoproteota; class Nitrososphaeria; order Nitrososphaerales; family Gagatemarchaeaceae; genus DATJAJ01. The sequence continues at coordinate 117,778 of CAVSWV010000003.1, forward strand.
GCACCCCCGGCCACCTTGTAGCCGCACGCGTTGCAAGTCCAGATTCCGGAAGCCTCCCTTCTCAGCTTCATCGCCGCGCAGGAGGGGCACTCTCTCGCCATCTTGAGTGTCCGATAGACCCTGGCGTAACGCTTTCGGAGAGTCCCGCCGTACTTCGCCCCAAGGCCCCTTACGTTCTCTTTTGCCTTGGGCATCAGCTCGACGCCCCTTGGATCTGGGCCCTCAGCTCCCTTCCGACCCTGATGGAGATGTCCGCGGCTGCGAGAACCTGCTCAGGAGTGAAGTAGCTTGCCTCTCCCTTCTGAGCCGCGCAGATGTTCCCGTCGTCCTCCGTCGTGATCGTGATCCTGGCGTCCATGGCGGCCTCCTCCTCGGCGGACGGATCCACGATGAGGGAGTCGCCTATCCTCGCAATCGTGACCGAGACGGGGGTCTTCTTGACCGGCACGGGTACCATCTCCTCTGTTACCTTCACCTTGTCGCCGTCGACAGTGTACTTGTGCATCTTCGCCGTCCTGAGGGCGGCAACGACGGCGTAGCTCGTGGCGTCGAAAAGGTTCCCGTCCACGTTCATTATGTTCACATCGGCGAAGACGGTGTAGACGGTCTTGGCCGGAATGAGGCAGAGGTCCGACAGGTTGACCATCTCGGATTCCCTGATGCCCCTGTCAACGACCCTTGCAAGCTCTATGGCCTCCTCGCTCGGTGGGCCCGCTTCGGCGTATGGCGACGAGAGCGGCAGTAGCTCGGCATTGACCACGATGACGCCCTTGTCGGGTGTGTCGGCGAACGGAATGCCGGTCGCGATCTTGACGCCCGCGATTACCTGGGTGTGCCCCACGGTCACCATCGCGGAACCGTTGGCCTTCTGGATGATGCCCGTCTGGATCGCGATGCGCCTGTGCTGGTCGGCGGCCCTGCCGTCCAGCCTCTTTCCTTCCGCGAGGAGCGCCATGATCTGGCTCCTCCGTATCGTCTCGACTACGTAGTTCTTCTTCATGATTGACATTATTATGCACCCATTGCTCCTTCTGAAGAGGTCTCAGGCGCCCCTCCGAAGAACTTACTCCTGAGGGCCTCGCGCTGCATCTCGTAGACCCGCCGTCCTCCCTCGAGCGCGAGCTCGAAGGTCTTCTGGAAGTTCTCCCTCGAGTATATTCCATCGACTTGGAGGAGAGTGACCTTGTTGAGGCTCGGCAGGTAGGCGACCGGCATGTCCCCGGAACCCTCCTTGTCCTCGGCGTCGTTTAGGTCGAGAACGACCTGCCCGTCGACTATCCCGGCCGCGCATCCGACGACCAGGTCCCGCATGTTGATCCCCGCGTCGACCAGGGCCAGGGAGGCTGCCGTAATACCCGCCACCCTTGATCCGCCGTCAGATTGGAGGATCTCTACGAAGACCTCGATTGCCGTCCTCGGATAGTCTTCCACGGTTATCGCCGGTTCCAGCGCCTCCTTGATCACCTTCGAGATCTCTATCTCCCTTCGCGAGGGGGCCGGGTTCTTCCTCTCGTCCACGGAGAACGGGGCCATGTGATAGCGCGATCTGACAAGCGCCTTGTCGGGAAGCACCTGGTGCTTCGGGTGTACCTCCCTTGGGCCGTAGACGGCGGCCATTATCTTGTTCTTCCCGAACTCGATGTAAGCCGAACCGTCGGCGTTCTTCAGGGGCCCGATCTCCATCCTGATCGGCCTCAGTTCGTTCCATTTCCTCCCGTCAAGCCTGATGCCGTTCTCGTCGATCAGCTTTCGCTTAGCTTCCAACCTGGTCTCCTCCTTCTGACAGCTGCTCATCTTGCTGCTCTCCCTGGTCCTGCTCTTCCATGCCGGGCTGCGGGCTCCCACCGAGGAATTCCTGTACCCGTCGTGTGAGGTCCGCCGCGTGTGTCTCTTCTTCGATCATCATTACCACCTTCACGGTCTTTTCAATGCCTTCGGGGGGTCCGGCCACGACGACGATTCCGTTCTGCCCCACCTTGACGTCGCAATTCGTCAGACTGCTTATCATGTTCACCATGTATCCCCTCTTTCCTATCAGGCGCGGCACCTTTGTCGGTGATATCTTAATGATTTCGCCCTCCTCTATTTTGCCCAGCCCTGGCCCCCTGATGCTGAGCTGAGGGTCTCTTCCCCTTTCGAAGGATTCTATCCTTGCCCCCATGATGTCGCCCACGACGAACTTGCTGCTAAGGTCGTGCGTAGATGGGGAGAAGTCCCTACCGAAGACGAAAGATGCGGGAAGATACCCGAGGAAGCAGGAGTTGATGTCCACGACCCACCCGAAGCCCGGCGCGTCGATGACCTTGCCCACTATCTGGTCCTCGACCCTCGGCAGATAGGGACCTGTGAGCGGGTTGAGCCGGACGCCGTCTGGTCCCACCTCTGCCAGCCCGACCCTGAGCGCGACGTACCGATCCCCCCTCTTCTCGACGTAGTTCCCGTACCTCAAGTCGCCGGTGGCGATGATGTCACCGGGGATTACTTGTTTTCTTTCAATCATTGGCAATCTTTCTCACTTTACTAGTGTTACTTGTGCAGCGCCCTTGGTAGTAGAGCCGAGCTTGTCCAGCAAACTTGGCTGGGAGCCGGCTGGTATCTCCACGATCGCAGACAAGGTACCGTCCCCTCCCCACTCCTCCTTAAGTATTTCACCGAAGGTCTTCAGGGCGCCGATGGTCTGACCGGAGTACTGCGGCGAGACCTTCACCATCAACTTCACCCTCTCCGACTTTAGGGGGAGGATGCTCCTCAGCTTGTCTATGACGTCCTTGGTCTGGGATTCCGGATCCTTGAACGGGTCGACGATGACTCTAGCGTCCTGCATCGCCTGCTCAATTCGCATGGGGGGATGAGGGAGCGAGGTCTTCGGGTCGACGTAGTTCTTCGAGATTATCGCTATGATGGCCTTCCTCTTCTCCTCGGTCATCCGCTTCCTCTGTTCCTGGGTGAGGTTCAGCTCCCCTCGCTTAAGGACTTCAATCGCGGCCTCCATCTGGTTCTCCGTGTTGAAGAACTTCTTGAGCTTGTCACCTCCCACCCTGAGGCCCTTGTTCGAGTCGGAGAAGACCTCGTCCACGGCTATCACCTGCGAAGGCTCGACGTTCTTTCCCATCTTGAAGCTGAGGGCCGGGTCGGGGTTGACCATGATCTCGAAGTGCTCCCCGTCGACGGTCAACCTAACGGTGGTGAACTTGCTGCTCAACTTTCACCAGCGTCCGCTCATCCCGCCTTCGTGGGAGGCTTCTCGGACCTGGTCTTCGCGCTGGCCGCGCTCTTGATGATCTCCTGTTCGGAGAGCCATCTCATCTTCTTCGAATCCGCATCTATGATCGCCGCCCTTATGTGGGCCGTTCCCGCCTTGTCCTCGGCCACTAGGTAGATGCACTCGATTGCCAGCGTAATGGCGTTGTCCAGCGACAGTTCCTCGCTGTAGTTCTTCTCGAGATAGTCGTTCACCTGGTCTCCCCCTTCGCCTATCGCGATCGCCTCGAACCCCGAATAGGTCCCAGTCGGATCCGTGAGGTAGACCACGGGCCCGTTGTTCTCGTCCACTCCCGCGATGATTAGGGAGACGCCGAAGGGCCTCACGCCCGCGTATTGCGTGTATTGCTGGTTCATGTCGGCGATCCTCTTCGCGATGGATTCCACATCTACCGGCTCATCGTAGATCAGCCTGTTGCTCTGGGCCATCACCCGCGCGCTGTCGACCTGGATCCTCGCGTCGGGTATGTAGCCGGCTCCGACCGCGCCGATGTGGTCGTCTATCTGGAACATTTTCGTGGAGCTGTCGCTTTGCAGCTTTCTCCTCTCTTCCCTGACTGCGAGAACCACGCCCTTCTTGGTGCTGACCCCCACCGCCAGCTTCCCCCTACGGACGGTCTCCAGCGCGTACTCCACCTGGTAGAGCCTTCCGTCGGGCGAGAATATCGTTATCGCCCGGTCGTAACCCGCTGACGGTGCAAACATTTTTGGCCTTTTCTCCTTATGGGCGACGCTCGCGGGAGTGTTTTTAAATTCTTTCCTTTAGGCGGGTACTTCCGTTAAAAGTTCATATCGTGCTCGACTGACCGCGGATGTGCCGAATTGCCAAGGATTCTCGCTGTAAACAACTACCATACGACGTCAGCGTTCAGCGAGCTGAGGCAGTCCCTCGTCTCTGCCGGTGCGACGGTCGCGGAAGTCGGCCCGGCCGAGGCCTCTGCGAAGAAGTTCGCGGAGAACGACGCGGTCGTGCTGAGCGGGTCAAGGGCGATGCTCTCGGAGCCGGAGACGAGTCGAAAGTTTGACAAAGAGGAGAGCGCGGTGAGGGACTCCGCGGTCCCGATTCTTGGCGTATGCTTCGGCCACCAGTTGATCGGTCAAGCCTTCGGATCGAGGGTCGTCAGATCTGCCAGGCCCACGAAGAGGTACGTGGTCACCCAAGTCCTTGCCAAAGACGCGCTCTTCGCCAACCTTCCAATGAGGATATCGGTCTTCGAGTCTCACTACGAGAACGTGGATTCTGTCCCCCCAGGATTCAAGCTAATCGCCAAAAGCGCGACCAGCCCCGTTTGCGCGATAAAGAACGAGAAACGTTCGATCTACGGAATCCAGTTCCATCCCGAGAGGAACAGCAGGCTGAACCCCGACGGAAGGTCCGTCGTCGCGAACTTCGTGCGACAGGTCAGATAGAGGCGACCCATGCCCGTAGAGAAGGCCATCTTCACGACCGAAGTGGTGGACAGCCTCTTCACATTCTCCAAGATGGCGTACCCTAACGAGGGAATCCTCCTGATAAGGGGGAAAGCGAAGAAAGGCGTGGCCGAGGTGACCGGCGTGGTCGTTCCGCCGGCTGCGACCCACGGGAAGAGTTTTTCGTCGTTCAATTGGTGGATGATACCGATAGACGCGTCTTACCTCGGGGTCGCGCACTCGCATCCTTCAGGTTATGCCGTCCCGTCTCAGCAGGACCTGCTGCACGTCACCGGACGGCTCATGGTGATAATGGGCTACCCGTACTCCGGCACGAACTGCTTGGGCGTCTTCGATCGCGACGGGAAGAGGGTGCCGTTCGAGGTCGTTCAGAGCAAGCCGAGGCCGAAGGACCCTTTCTTCGACTTCGAAGAGTGAAATCGGAGCGATGGCGACCAATCAGTCTTAAATATGATTTCGCCAAGTCTGAATCAAGGTAAAACTCAGTTGTCGTACACCAAAGGCCAAACGTGGGGAGCCCTGAAGAAAGCTTGGAGGGGTTACAAGGTGGCGAAGGTCCAGAGCGACACTCCAAACATGAAGAAATACGCGGAAAGGATTCGGACGCTTCAGAAGGAGCTCGGTCTCGCACCGGCAAAATTCCCCGAGCTTGGGATGACTTAGGGGAAGAGACTTGACCGTAAGGAATACCACCCCTTGGGAGGCAAACGGACTCAGGCTGGTGGCCGCGCTCGTGTACCTACTCGCTGCGCCGAAAAGGCTGCTCTCTGCACGGAGAAGGGGCTATGTCCACATCGTGATTATCCTGCTCGTGATAATCATCATCATCCTGCTCCTGATCCTCCTTGGATTCTAGCGGCGGGGCGTCCGTCAGTCAGTCAGCTGAGAAATGGGTGACAACTAGGTCTCCCCATTCGTCCGCCGCGACGACCGTGTAGACGCCGTGGAAGTGGTAGAAGCTCGGAGAGCCGCCGGCCTGATAGAAGCCGCCGAATGGGAAGAAGCTGGAGCTGAGGTTCCACAGCTGAAAACTCCCTCCGTAGGGCACGATTGCCTGCGAACCGCTCGCCGCGATTGCAAAGAAGGTGGGACTGGCGGAGCTCGCAACACATGAAACGTCGTTCACGAGCTGAAGGGACCGGCCCGCGGTCGCGTTGTCGGTCGTGTAATACCCGTTCAGTATCTCCACGCCGAAGGGCAGCGGGTTGCCGCTGGGGCAGGGATTACTCAGGAAATCTCCAATCGGCCAGCTTGACGCGGCCGACACGTTGTCCACCTGCGTCCCCGTGTTGCTCATCCAAATCGTGACGGTCACCGTGCCCCCCGCCTCGACCGAGACTGGGTTCACCAGCAGGTAAAGGTCGAACCCTTGAGGGGAGCTGACCGACGCCTCCGGTAGGAACTGCTCGTGCTGCGGGTTGACTAGAGGTGGGATGAAGATTGCGGCGAAGACGGTTATGACTATGGCCGCCAGGACGAAGCCCATGTTTCTCGCGCTCCTGTGATAGGCAACGTCGTCTTCTGACAAGAATCGCTCATCGACTGCGATGTCCTCGCGCTCTTAACGGTAGCTCTTCCGCCGTTCGCGGAGGGGGCGAGGCCACCCTTAAGCCAGGAGCTTCGTCCTCAACCTCGAGTTGATTTCCAGCCTCTCGATCGAACGTTCAAAGGCCATTCCGCCCTGCTCCTTCTTCTTCGCCAGGAACGCCTTGACCTCTCCCTCGCTGCCGATACCAACCCACGGGACGAGCTCCTCCAGGAAACTCACTAGTTGCTGAGAGCCGCCGTAGATCTCCCAGAGCTTGTCGTACCTTCTCACAACCCATCTCCACACGGACCTTCTGGCCTCGGTGTTGGAGTCGACGGAGGCAAGGGTGTACGCCGAGTCGGACCGGCTCACCTCGCCTCCGATGCTTAGCTCGAGAGCTTCTTCCACAAGTCTCGGGTCCTTGAAGGAGCAAAGTGCTCCGTAGATCTTGGCCCGGTCGTTTTCACTGTCGAGGCTCTTGACCATCTTCACCAGGCGCTCGAACTCGGGCTCCCCGCCGGTGACGGCGTAAGCCAGGGCGACGGTCGCCTTCATGTCTGGCTCGACGTTCGAGTAGTCTTCGAACTGGCGCGCCATATCCGTTGCGAAACCATCGTCCAACAAGACTAGTCCGCTGGCAACCTCCTCCCTTACCACCTTCTCTCCTTCGTCTTCACCCCGCTTCGCCGAGATTCCCAGCCTCTTGACCTGCCGGCGATGGAACTTCAGGCTACATGCCCTGAGGCTGCTGGACTCGGGTGCCAATACCCTGAGCGACTCGAGCTGGCCAGCGACCGTTCGAACGACAAGCCGGTTGGTCTCCGCGCAGCAGCGGTTGACCAAGTCGTAGAAGCGTCCAGGCGAAATTTTCCCAGCCAGGAGGAAGAGGTAGGCGTCAAAGAGGAGCCCAGCCTTCTCGCCCGAGGAGAGCGACCGGAATCTCCTAAGGACTAGGTCCATCGCCTCGCCTTGATAGAATACCGAGTAGAAACCCAGGTGTTCCCTGTTTACGAGGAGGCTCCGGAGGTTCCGGATCGGCACAGAGCTCGTCCTTCCCTCGAAGAGGCGGCTCAGCCTCTCGCCGTTGAGGGTCATCGTAAGGGGGATGGGCCAAGTCCCTGGAGCCGGCCGTCCGTCTAGCCTGAACAGGCTCTGGCTAAGCGCCAGCCGACCCTTCACGTACCTGACGGTCACGACGGGAAAGCCCGGTGTGCTCACCCAGGCTCTCATTATCCTGGATACGGGTTGTCCCGAGGACCTCTCGATCGACCTCCACAGGTCCGAGCCCGTCGCATTCGAGAAGCTGAACCTCTTCAGGTATTCCGAGACGCCTCTTCTGAATGACTCTTCGCCAACGTACGCCTCTATCATTCTCAGCACCGAGGCGCCCTTGCCGTAGCTTATCGCGTCAAAGATCTGGCCTATCTCTGCAGGAGAGCTCACCCGTGCCGCAATCGGATGGGTGTTACGCAGGGCGTCCCTGCCCATTGAAGCGAAGGTGTCGTATCGAAGGAAGTCGTCCCAGGTGTTCCACCGGGGATGCAGCCTGTCGACCATCTTGTTACCCATCAAGGTGGCGAAGCTCTCGTTGAGCCAAAGGTCATCCCACCACTTCATCGTGACGAGATCGCCGAACCACTGGTGCGCCACCTCGTGGCTCATCACCGACGCGACTGCGCGCTTCTCGGCGACTCCGGAGTTGCGGCCTAGAATCATGTAGGCCTCTCTGGACGTTATGGCACCCCAGTTCTCCATCGCTCCGGTATGGTATTCCGGGAGCGCAATGATGTGGAGCTTCTTGTTGGGGTATGGGATGCCGAAGTAGTCCCCATAGTCTTCCAGGACAGCCCTCGTTGTGTCGAGGACGAATCCGACCTTGTCGGTCTGGCCTGGCCGGGTCGCGGCGATGATCTCGACGCCCGACGACCTCAAAGCCCTCTCCTCGAACTTTCCGATTCCCAGGAATATGAGGTAGGTCGACATCCTGGGAGAGGGCAGAAACTCGAACCTGACCCTTCTGTCTTGGGCCCTCGTCTCCCGCTTCAGCGGCGAATTCGATATCACCTTGAGGCCTTTCTGAGTCGTCACCACGATTCTGAAGATGCTCTTGTAGGAGGGCTCGTCCTTGCACGGGAGGACGGTTCGGGCCTGGTCGGGCTCCAGGTCGGTGGCGAGAACGTAGTCGTTCCCGTATCGAGACTTGTAGAGGCCGAAGATGACGTCGTCTGAGATCTGCTTGGAGTAATCGATGCTCACCAGCGAGCTCCGCCCGCGCACCCCTCCGATCAAGAGCTTCCCCCGTTTCTCGTCGGTCGCAAAACGCGCAGGTCTTCCGTCGACCCTCACCTTCTCGATCTGCAAACCGACGGAGTCTAGTTCGAACGGAAGCTCTGGATGCTTGACTCGTATCCTGACCCTGCCTCGGACGAACGCCCTCCCGAAGTCTACATCGAGGGCAAGATCGTACGATTCAAACTCCAAATCTGGTCGCCTTTGGAGCGCCCCTCGCCGACTCGTGGACTTAAGCCTAATCGGGGCCCGGGTTCATGCGGGCTGCCGTTCAGGCCCGGACCTTCAGGATCCGCTTTCCGAACAGAGAGAGAAGCAGCTCGACCGCGAGCTCGGCTGACCGGTTCGCCTGATCTAGAATGGGATTGACCTCCACGAACTCGGCGGATGTCACGATACCGGAGTCGTACAGAGTCTCCATCGCCAGCTGCGCCTCCCTGTACGTCAGGCCCCCAACGACGGGCGTCCCCGTACCGGGCGCCTCTCGAGGGTCGAGGGCGTCAATGTCAAAGGTCAGATGGACGTCTTTGACTCCCTTGCTAGCTATTAGCATGGCCCGGTCCATCACCTTCCTCATCCCGACGGCATCTATCTCCTTCATCGTGAAGACCGTAACCTTCGACTTGGCAAGCAGCTCGCCCTCTCCGTCATCGAAGCTCCTTCCGCCTATGAGCACAGTGTTGGACTCCAGCGCCTTCGCTCCAGGCCTCCCAAGACCCGACAGCCGCGGGTCCCCGTACCCAAGGACTGCGGCGAGCGCCATGCCGTGAATGTTTCCGCTAGGCGTCGTCTTCTTCGTGTTGAAGTCCCCGTGAGCGTCCATCCAGATTATCCCTCTCTTCACCCCAAAATCGGAGAGGCCCGCGTACGTGCCGAGAGACACGCTCTGGTCGCCGCCAAGCACAAGCGGGAAGTACCCCTGCGAAACAATCCTTGATACCTGCTTGCTGACGATCGCGGAGACGGCTACAATCTCATTCAGGAACCGGAGCTTCTCGTCTCCCATTACGGCGTTGGCTCTGTCTGGGCCTTGGACGTTGCCGAAGTCTTTCACTTCGTGCCCCAGTTCCCTGATTCTCTCGTCGAGCCTCGCGATCCTTATCGCGGTGGGGCCCATGTCGACGCCCCGCCTCGTCTGGCCCAGGTCCATTGAGACGCCGAGAATGCCGATCTTCATCCCGACGACCCTGAGGCCGACAGGTGGAAAAGGCTGCCGCCGAGCGGATCCTCGGCAACTTGGGGAGCCTTGGCGGTCTGGAACCTCAGATTTACAAACCTTGTAAACGCTTTCGCGGGGGTGGAACCTCGGTCTATCCTGGGGGCGACGGGTCCGCCTGCCCCCTGGGAGAGAGGCCCGCTCGGTTTCGTCAGGAAGCATCCAATCCTGTTCCTGGCTCTGCTCACTCCTGGGATTCCGGAGTACCTCTCCGGGTCGTCCCCCGTGTCGGCTCTGATCTTGAATCCCGCTCAGTTCTTCATCTTCCAGCTTCCCGCGAACCTCGGTCTGTACACAGCTGGGGTGTTGCTAATCCGGGAGGCAAGGGTGAGGTGGCACAAGGGCTGGCCGACGGTTCTCCTGCTCGGAGCGGCTTACGGGGTCTTGGAAGAGGGAATAGCCCTGAGCACTCTGTTCAATCCGAGCGCGGGCCCGGTTGGCGCCCTAGGGTACTACGGCCACTGGTTGGGGGTGAGTTGGGTGTGGGTGGCGGGCATACTGCTCGTCCACATGATATTCAGCATCGCGATGCCTATTCTCTTGCTGGATCTCGCGGTACCGCAGTTGCGGGAGGTCTCGCTGCTAAGCAAACGCCGGATAGCGGTCGTGGCCACGATCCTGACTCTAGACGTCTTGCTTCTGTCCTGGCTCGTCAGCAACTTCGAGCATTTCTGGATGGGTACGCCGGTCTTCCTTGGAAGCATCCTCTCAATCCTCGGCCTGATCTACCTAGCGCGAAGGACTCCAGCGAGTCTCCCGCAGGGAAAGCCGAATGGCCCGCGGTTCGGCCTGAAGACGACCGCTCTCGCCGGGGCCATGGTCTACACCGGCATCCTGTTCATCGAGGGGTTGACCGGTAAGACGGCGGCGGTTCTGACCTTTGCTCTGGTGTTGGCCTACGAGGCGGGATGCCTCTGGTGGGTATTGAGCTATCTGAATTTCCCCAACAACGAACGCTATCTTCTCGCGTTGTCCCTCGGCCTGACGATCCCGATACTCGTGTTCGGCGTTGTCTCCCAGTTCCCCTTCGACCTGGTACTAGTAGTTGACCTGGCCTTAGTCCTGCTCTTCTCGAATCTCTACAAGATGTATCCGACCCCAGGGCCCCTGACAGCGACAGAGCCCGATGCCTAGCTCGAAATGGCTAAAGCCTCTGGATGCGATGCGGAGCCAACGTGGGCTCAGTAGACCTCCATAGATACCGCATCAAACCCGGCGAAAAGGTCCGCTTGGAGAAGTGTGACCCTGGGGACACTTCGGGATTCGACGGCGAGAAGAGGGAAGGCCTCTTGGAATTGGAGAGGCTACAGCGAAAGCTGGAACCGCTCCAGGAGGTGCTTTATGCCGAGCATAGGCACAAGATGCTCGTCGTCCTTCAGGGGATTGACACTTCAGGCAAGGACGGGACAATCCGTCGGGTCTTCGAAGGGGTCAACCCGCAGGGAGTTCGGGTGGCACACTTCGGCGTGCCCACCCCAGAAGAGAAGGAGCGCGACTTCCTCTGGAGGGCGCACGCTCAGGTTCCCGGAAGCGGCGAGATCGTGATCTTCAACCGGAGCCACTACGAGGGGGTTCTTGTGGAGCGAGTCCATGGGTTGGTTCCGAACGGAATCTGGGAGGGCCGCTACGACGAGATTAACGATTTCGAGCGGATGCTCGTGAGCGAAGGGACGACCTTGGTGAAGTTCTTCCTACACATCGACGAGGATGAACAGAAGAAGAGGCTGGAGGAGCGGCTAGACGACCAGACGAAGCATTGGAAGTTCAGCGTCAACGATCTTCCCGAGAGGAACTTCTGGAAGCAGTACATGAGCGCCTACCAGGACGCGCTAGAAAGGACCAGCACGAAAGCTTCTCCTTGGTATCTCGTCCCGTCCAATCACCCTTGGTTCAGGGACGTCGTGGTCTGCAGCGTGATAGTCAACGAGCTCGCGAAGCTCAGAATGCGTTACCCGAGCCTCCCCAAGGGCGACAGGGGGATCAAGATTCGATAGGGTCGTCCGAAACGGCGCCGCAGTGAGAGAATGACGTCGTCATCGCAGAGAGAATTCGATCTGTTTGGCGGTTTCCATCTTCAGCTTCGGCCCGTGGAGGAGACCAACGACGTAGAGAGCCATGTTGATACCTGACGACACGCCGGCCGAGGTGATCACCTTCCCCTGCCTGATGTGTCTGGCGTGCCTCACCCTGACCTTGTCGAACTGCCTGAGCTCGCCGAGCGCGGCCCAGTGGGTCGTGGCTTCCTTCCCGTCGAGCAGCCCAGCCGAGGCCAGAACGAGCGCGCCAGTACATACAGAAGTGACGAGTTCGCATTCGTCGAAGGCACGACTGACGAATTTCAAGACCTTGGGATTGGCCATCTCTCTCCTCGTGCCTCTGCCGCCTGGGACCACGAGTATGTCCAGAGGAGGCGCAGTATCTATTTCATGGTCCGGCATGACCACGAGGCCGTTGACGCCCTTCACCGCCCCCCTGTCTACGCCTATCGTCAGAGGCCTGAAGGAGCCCGCACGAATCTTCTCGGCCATACCGAAGACTTCGAACGGGCCGACGAAATCCAGTTCTTCGACTTCATCGAAGATCAGTATCCCGACTGTCCTCGGCGCCTTCATGTTGCTTGTCCTGCCAATGGGGCCCGAGTCGTGCCAGGTCTGATTTAGTCATTCCTGCGCGACGAGAGGCACCCGTTCAGCTATGCGTCAGTTTCCAGGCTGCTGGGAGTTTGATGCCCTGAGGTCTCGCAGCATCTGGTCGAACTGCTCCTTCGTTATCTCTCCGCGTGCATACCTGCGCCTGATTATCTGTTCAGGGTCGCCGTGGCCCCGGTAACCGCCATACCATCCGTATCCTCTCCAGCCCGAGCCCCAGAAGGCGACACGCACCAGGAAGAAGATCAGGATGAAGACGAACAGTAGACCGAAGGGAAAGAAGAAGAAGGAGCCCCTGCCATACCACGGGTAATAGGGACCTGGCGCAGTGCCCATCATACCCGAGTAGAAGAACGGAACGGCCACGACCCCTATGACCAGAAGAATGAGCAGGCCCGCAATTATCCAACCAAATAGGTGGCGCCTCGGATAGCCGTAGGAATCTCCTCCGTTGTTCATTGCTCTCGCACGCACCTCTAATCAGCCGTCTATTTAATCTATCGGAAAAACGATATCGTCTAATCGATATTCTCCAAAACCATTTATATCGATATTCCGATAATTTCTATACATGTGGCCGTTCCGATGGATGATGCACCGTAAGCGCGGTCTGAGGATGGCGGTTGTCTCGGCCTTATCTGCGGGTCCCAAGAACGGCGTCGAGCTCATGGACGAGATTGAAAGGATGACGCAGGGCTGGTGGAGGCCGTCGCCTGGTTCAATCTATCCGCTCCTTGAACAGCTCACGACTGATGGCATGGTCTCAAAACGCGACGACGGGCGCTATGAGCTCAGCGACAAGGCGAACGAGGAGCTCGAGTGGTCTTTCGGGAGGTCGTTCAGAAAGCAGCCCTCGACCGAAGACATGTTCGCCGAGATGAGCGGATTCGTCTCTTACTTCGAAGATCTCAATAGGACGAACAAGGCCGCAGTCCAAGAGTATCGAGGGAGGCTCAAGGAACTCGCGCAGCGCATCTCCGACCTGGCCGGGAAGTGAGGGAACGGTCACGCGATCTAACGTACGTTTGAACTGATGGATAATCCTACCGCATCTTTCGTTTGGCCATGAAGATGGGCAGGTACTCCCTCGCCAGAAGCTCGAGCAGCTCGTTGGGATGTTCCTGAACAACGTGCGTCAGGAAGGCGGTCGCTATCCTGTTGAGGTCCGAGGGTCCTGCATCGAGTCCTGTGTCTGCGATGTCAGAGCAGACCTCGCAGTTCGCCATCGACGTCCTCTCGCTCAAGATGTTCCCGCCTTTCGCGGAGAGATAGGTTCCCGCTTTAAGGCTCTCGTTAGCACATACAATTCTGTCCGTCTAGTCGCTGAAGGATTGGTCAGTCTGCCGCAGACGATTGGCAACCTCCTGCATGATCTTCAGTGCCATCGCTGGGTCGGATTTGACCATCCCTTGGAAGTGCCAAGCCAGGAGCGCAAAGCATCTTGTCGGGACGGTCGATACGACGTCCGCGTTTCGGGGTCTGCCGTCGAGAAGAGACATCTCGCCGAAGAACTCGCCGGGCCCGAGCTTTGCCAAGGTCTTGTCCCCCCTCCGCACTTCCACCTGCCCTTCAAGGATCAGGTAGAAACCGAGGCCCTTGTCGCCCTGCCCCACGATCTTCCTCCCCTTGTCGTAGGATAACTGTCTGCCCCCGCTCACAATCCGCCTAAGGTCCTTCTTGCTCAGACCCGAAAACAGCGGCACGCCAGCCAGAAGCCTGACGACATCCTCGTCTGCCATCGATGGTATCCTCTCGCTTTCTGGATTTAAACACGATGCAGGCGCGGTGGCGGCACGACGGGTCAGGTGACGACTCTGATTGTCCAGAAGTCCGCCGTGAGGTGCTCGTCCATGAGGTACTCGTACGGGATCGTGAAGTATCCTCCTAGGCCCCAGTCCCTTCCCCAGGAATTCCTTACTATGAACCACTCCCTGGCGTCGTCGTTTCCGACGGCGAGGATGGCGTGATGACCCACGGGCTTGTCGGCTGGCTTTGGCATGTGCAGGTGCCCAGTCCTCTTGATTTCCGCGCCCTCGAAGTCAGCGTGGACGACCATGCCGAAGACGAACGGATAGCCGCTGGCGAGGCAGGCCTTCATCTGAACGAGGTCTCTGTTTATTCGATAGTACGCAACGGACTTGTATCTTCGCGCGGAGCTGAAGCAGTTCCGAGTGGGTTTAACGTCGAACTTGTCGATCTGATACGGCCATAGCTCCTCGGGACAATCCCCCTGACCAGCCACGCACTTGATGCCGTCGCGTATGGGAGCTCCTGAATCGCACATTACGTTGTTGTTCATCACACGCTCGTTGTAGTAGAGGAAGAGGCGGGAGGGCACGAATATGTTCTCGGCCCTCTGTTTCAGCAAGCAGAACTCCACCGCGCCCCCGATAGCGTTCGCGGTACAGCTTCCGAGCTGACCTTGGTTGTAGATCGGAGGACACGAGGACCTGAGGTCCGTCTTGGCCGGGAGGCTCTTCACAATTCCCCTGGGAGGATCATACACGATATCTCTTCGGTCGGGCGAGTCCGGAACCCATCCGTACCATTGGATGTTCTTGGGCATCGAGCTACCTTCAATCGTAGGTATCCTCGACTATTTCAATCGGATTCTGGTTGGCCTTTTCTGCCAAAAGCACTTATCTCTGGGACAAGGGAACGGGGAGACACTGATGTCAGTCGTCGAAGGAAAGCGAAGGTTGGCAGCCATCATGTTTACGGATATTGTGGGCTTCACGGCGCTGACCCAAGACAACGAGTCCCAGGCCCTGCGCCTCCTCGAGCGGAAGCGGGATATCCTGAGGCCCATCTTCAAGTCGCATGGGGGGATTGAAGTGAAGACCGTTGGAGACGCTTTCCTGGTCGAATTCGAGAGCGCACTTGATGCCGTCAAGTGCGGATTGGAAGCGCAGGACAGGCTGAATCAAGGCGGAGAGCCTCGTTCCAAACGGGAGGAGCCGCAGCTGAGAATAGGAATCCACCTGGGCGACGTCGTGCACTCGGAGTCGGACGTCTACGGCGACGCCGTCAACATCGCGTCGAGGATAGAATCCTTGGCAGACCCAGGGGGAATCTGCATATCTCAACAGGTATACGACCAAGTGAAGAACAAGCTCGACTGCGGTTTTGAGAAGCTGTCGGGAGTCATTCTCAAGAACGTCAAGGATCCTGTCGACGTCTACAAGATCGCGGGAACTCCTGCCATCCGAAAGGAGGAATTGATCGAGACCCGGCGGCTGGCCGTCCTCCCCCTCGCGAACTTCAGCCCGGACCCGCGTGACGGCTACGTGGCGGACGCTCTCACAGACGAACTCATCACCTCGCTCTCAAACGTGAAGAACCTTCGGGTGATCGCGAGGACCTCCGTCATGCAGTTCAAAGATTCGAAAAGGAGTGTTTCTGAGATAGCTAGGACCCTTGGCGTGGCCTCGGTTCTGGAGGGAAGCGTCCAGAAGTCTGGGGACAGGATCCGAATTGCGCTGCAGCTGGTGGATCCCACCTCGGAGGAGCGCATCTGGGCTGACAAGTACGACGGGCGGTTTGACGACATCTTCGCGATACAGGACGAGATTTCCAGGAGCGTCACCCGCTCACTGAGCGTCCAACTCTCTCCCAAGTACGAGCTCCCCAAGTCCGGCGGCGACATCGGGGCGTACACTCACTGCCTGAAGGGGCGGATGCAATTGTACGGAAGAACCGAGGATGCGCTCTTGGGTGCTGTCAAGGAGTTTGAGTCTGCTATCGAATCGGACCCCGAGTATGCCAGGGCGTACGCTGGATTAGCGGATGCGAAATATCTGCTTGGGTACTTCGACTACAGCCCTCGTGAGCAGAGCTACACCGACGCAGTCCGCTTGGCCACCATGGCAGTTGGTCTGGACCCCAATCTCGCAGACCCCCATGCGACGCTTGGGACACTCTCGGCTCACCTGCGATACGACTTTGTCAAGGCGGAGGAGGAGTTCAGACGCGCGATCGCACTGAACCCGAATTATCCCCTCGCGCACCATTGGTTCGCCGTCACCCTCTGCTCGATGGGTCGTCTTGCAGAGGCGATTGAAGAGATTGGGCGCGCCCAGGAGGCCGACCCCCTCTCTCCACAGATCACGGTGGTCAAGGGGGAATTCCTCGCCTTCGCCAAGAGGTACGAAGAAGCAGAGCGCGAGTGGCAGATCGTAGCCAGGAGAGATCCGAAGTTCCACGTGCTCTACTACCAGCGAGCGATGAATTACATGGACAGAGGAGAGATGGAGCGAGCCCTCGCCGATATCCAACGAGTCAACGAGCTGCAACCCGACTCTCCATTCAGCAGATTCCTGATCAGCTGCTACGACGCGTTCTCCGGAAGGAAGGAATCCGTCCTCAAGACGATTGAAGCGTTGAAGGTCCGCGAACTCGGCAGGCGGAATCCCGACTTGATCGCGGTGCTGTACGCCCTGACTGGGGACGTTGACGAATTCTTTCATTGGGAGAACCTGGCCGTCGAACTCCATTCGGTGGAGATCCTGGAGCTCAGGTACCAGGGGTGGTCGAACGCAATCAGATCTGATTCCCGTTATTCTGCGCTCATGAAGAGGATGAACCTGACTCCCTAGCGATTGGTGAGAGTTCTAGATTGCCTTTCCGCTGAGGTGGTGGAGGCGCAACGGAGGGCTGGAGCGACGCGAAGACCTCGTAGACCCCGGTCGCCACCACGCTGAGCACGAAGCCGATTTCGTGGACCCTCCAATTGTAGAGGTCCGTGGGCGTGAATATCGGTTGAAGGAAGAGGATGAAGTATAGAGTGCTCACCATGATGACGACGTAGACCCCGGCGAAGAACCACGAATCCGCCGGCCGCGGCCGCCTGTCCATCGAGCCGAGACCCGCTAGACGAAGAAGACCGAAGAGGGAGAGGCCGAAGACGATTCCCTGGGCTGCAAAGGCAATTGAGGAAGAGCCCGATCCGAAGAAGCCGGCGGAGTTGTAGTAAACAGTCCAGACAGCGCTGGCGAAGACTCCCAACAGCACGCTGCCGGCCAGAAAGAAGGCCGAGAGGCTTCGTCTCAGAGAGGGCTTCTCGCCGAATAGCATGGGGGTGAAGAGCGCGACCACGCTGAGCAGACCGCCGAAGGTCCCCCACGAGTCAAAGACGAAGACGGACGGGACGATTCCCAACCAATTCACGTTCAGAGAACGGAGGACCTGCTCAGGCCCGAGAGCCAAGGTGACCAGGTTCAGGAACGCTAGAGTCGAGAACCCAGCGACCACCCAGAGCAGACCAGCGGTCCGCGCCTCAGCTACGTACTTTCCTAATGCCAACGGTGAGGTACTTCCAAAGCCGCCAGTCAAACCTTGTTTCTTCTCGCCATGAAAAAGATCGCCGCGGCGGCGGGGCGAACGCGCACGAAGAGCGCGTCCTTCTGTCCGTTTTTAAGTGTCAGGAAGGTTCTCGAGGATTACCGACTCTCGGTTACATGGCGCACTGAGCTCGGGAAGCGGGCCCGAATCATTCTCGTGAAGGCCGCCTTGTCGTACCTGTACTCCCTGTCGGTATCAAGCTCCTCGTAAAGCTGGGGCAAGGTCGCCTTCCTGAAGAGGACCTTGGATATCCAGAGAGCCTGGTCCTTGGTCTTCTCGAAGGGGAGATCCATCAGGTAGAAGGGATAGTCCGTCCCACTCGGCAGGACACCCACGAACGGGAGGAAGAGCGTCACCAACCTGCAGCCTCTCCTGAGTTCCCCCTCGAAGTGAGGCAAGTCTTCCTCGAATTCCGAAAGGCCGCTGTAGACGACCGTGGCGTCATGTAGGTCAGACTGCATGAAGTCCTCGTTACGGATCTCAATCCTATCTGCCAGGCCAAGCTCACTGACGGCCCTATCCGCCTTCGCCGCCCGGCCCTTGTGCATCTCGACTCCGACCGCCTTCTTCACCCCAAATTCGGTGACAGCGACGATACAGAGGTTGCCTCTCCCGCACCCCAGGTCGTAGAACACGTCGTCTCTGGAGGCTCGCGCGAGAGTGAGCAACTTTCGAATGTGCCTGTTGCTCTGATAGTCCTCAGGACCCAACCTGTCCAACGCCAGCTCTCGCCCGACCTCCAGCTCCAGTTCTTCCCACTTAAACGTCGTAAGCCTGGGCGACTAAGGGAGTCCCTCGACGTACTTGGCGAAGAGCTCCAGATTCTCTCGGGCCCGGGAGTCAAGGTCGGCCCGCGACTGGGTGGAGAGTAGCTTGGCCCATATCCCCTTCGCGTTAACGTCAAGCGTGGTGGTCACTTTCGTCCCCTCAGGGACCACAGCAAATGACACCACCGCCTTGGTCTCTACGAATCTGGTCTCGCTCTCTGTCTCGGCCCTCTCAGGGGGCACGACCCTGAGGGTTCCCGCGAACTTGCGTGTTCCTCCGCGAGAACTCGCTTCGCCTTCGTAAGTTATCATGCCGCCCTCCCTCGAGATGACTCGCGCCGCGCTGAGACTCCTCGACCACTTCGGCATCGACTCGATGTCGGCATAGGCCGAGAAGACTCTTTCGCGGGGGGCCTTGATGACCTTGGCCACTTCGAGGTGCATCGACGTCAGGGACTTTCGGCGGGTTATTACTTTGACTCCGCTCTGGAAGCCACGCTCGCCCTGCGAGTGTCACAAGCTTGTTCAATCCCATGAAAGTACCCCTTCAAACGGCCCAAGAGGCCTGAGAGAAATCCTAAATACGGTTAGACTCGATTAAACCGAGTCAGCTGAATGTCTTCTAGGACGATTTCGGGAACACTTGAGCGGGTGGAGAAGAAGAAGGGCAATCGGATAACCTCAATCGTCGAGACCCTTGAGGAAGTGGGCCCGGAAGTGGCGGAGATCGCGCGACGTACCGGCGAGCCGGCGGAAAGCGTGAGATATATCCTGAAATCCAGAATCGCGAAGAAAGGATACGCAATCTACGCGGTGCCGGACTCGAAGGCTATCGGGTTCGACCGGTACATTCTCATCGCGGACGTCGCCGATGGACTCGCCGAACTCGTTACGCGCATCCTCTCAGAGATGGATGAGAAGTGGTACCTCTGTTACGCCGTGAGGACGTTGCCTGAAGGGACCTTCGTCATGATGTTCGACGTCCCTTATCAGCATTCAAGAGGCTACCAGGAACTTGTGGACAGGATGCAGGAAATCGGTTTCATAAAGCGGACCCGCGCCAACCTGGCTTTCGAGTGGAAACGCTCAAACCGCATGCGCGCGGAGCACTTCGATTTCAGGAAGGCGCGGTGGGAATTCGACTGGACTAGGCTTCCGCAGAGCGAAGCGCCCCCGTTCCCGAAGACGAAACGCATCAAGAACATGCACTCAGCCGACATTAGGCTCCTGAGCGTGCTCGGATGGAACGCGGATCGCGACCTGACGCAGATCGCGAAGGACGCGGAGATTAGCGTCCGATCGGCCGTGAGGCACATGCCTGACGTCAGGGAGAAGGGATTCATCGAGGGGTACAGGATAAACTGGATCAAGGACCAGCAACTGATGACCTCTGGAAAGTACCTTACCTCACCGCACAAGTACCTGTTGACGGCAGTTGTTGTGGAGGGCATCAAGCCCGCCGAGCTGCGAAAGGCGAGCGAGGCGCTGAATAGGCTCCCGTTCCTCTGGTTCGAGGCAGGCGGGCGGAACTACTATGCGGAACTCTTCGTTCCTCTGCAGCTCAGTAACGAGGTAATCAAGTACATCCACGAGACCTTCAAACACCTGATTCCGAGAACAAAGTTCTTCATCGGAGATTGGGGGTCAAACGTTGCTTTCATTCCGCGAACTCTATATGACGAAAGAAAGGGCGAGTGGGTCTTCGACGTCGAGACGCAGGTGGAGAGTCTCAAGGCGGCCATTGCGAAGATCTCTGCCTCTCCCCGAAAGCAGTAGTTCAACGGTCAGCTTTCGTAGTGCCTGTCGCCGACGAACTACTCGTTGTCGATGAACTCTGAGGCCTTGGGCGGGTCGGGCGGGAGGCCCTTTCTCTTCCTGATCTCGGTGACCAGTGGCATCAGCATGTTCGCCGGCACAGCCTGCCAGGTCTTGAAGTGGGTGTTCCAGACGGCCTTGCCTGCGGTGGCGCCGCGCATCTCTTCGCTCAGGTCGAACGTCTCGGAGGCGGGTATCTCGCCCTGGATCACTGTCATGACCTCTTTCTGCTCTATGTTGACGAGCTTGCCCCGTTTGCCCTGGATGACGCCCGTGATAGCGCCAATCTGATCCGCAGGGCCCTTAACTTCAATCCCCAGGATGGGCTCGAGCAGGGTCGGATTGGCTGACAGCATCGCTCCGAGAATGGCTCTCCGAGAGGCGGGCATGAGCTGTGCGTAGGTTCTGTGCGCGGCGTCCTCGTGCGGGACGTAGTTGGTCAGCACCACCTTCACGCCTCTCGTGAACTCGTAGGCCAGCGGACCGTTCTTCATGATGTCGTCGAAACCGGCCCGTATGGAGTCCATCGACTCCTGGAGGAACTGGACGCCCTTGGTTAGCTCCGTCATTATGTTGCCCCTCTCGTCTATCGCCTGGAAGTTCCTGGCCTGGTCGGGGTCCCAACCGTGGTCGCGGAGCGTCTTGATGACAGTCTTGGTGTCGATGTTCTCGCTGATCCGGCCGTTGCGTATCAGCTCGACGATCTCGGGCTCGAGGGGCTCGACCTCAACGAAGATCTTGTTGTGCCTGTTGGGCGAGCGGGCCATTATCGGCCCGGCCCTTGAACGGATGGTCTCCCGGTAGTTGATTATCGGAGGGGACGTAATTATCTCCAAGCCCGCCTGCTGAATCATGGTCGTCGCGATCTCGAGGTGGAGGACGCCCATGCCGGCCATCAGCGTCTCGCCCGACTCCTGGTTTATCGTGATGATGAGGTTGGGATCCTCTATGTTCAGGCGGCGCATCACTTCAACGAGTTTCGGCAGGTCCCTAGGGTGCTTCGCCTCTACCGCGATAGTGACGACGGGTTCGCTGACGTAGTGTATGGACTCGAAGGGCACCACGTCCTTGATGTTCGCGATGGTCTCGCCAGAGCGTATGTCCAGTCCCAGGAGCGCCGGGATGTTTCCCGCAGGGAGGCTGTCCACTATCTCCCTTTGGAACCCCATGAATATCTGGACCGACTGAACCTTGCCCTGGCGCTTCGAGTTGAGGAGGTATACCTCGTCGCCGTTTGAGATGCTCCCGGAGAAGAGCCTCCCGGTGGCCACCAGCCCCGCCGCGGGGTCTACCACGACGTTGGTGACCATCATTACCGTCGGCCCGTTCTCGTCGCATGACAACAGCGCCTTTCCGAGGTCGCTTGTCAGATCTCCAGGCCAAATCTTGGGGATCCTGTAAGCCTGCGCCACGTGAGGAGGAGGGTGATGCCGCACGACCATCTGGAGCAAAGCCTCATGGAGCGGGAGCTTCTTCCCAAGTTCCTCCGGGGTTGTGGCGGTATAAGCGGCTATGATGTCCTTGAAGCTCATTCCGGCTGCCTTCGCCATGTCGGAGTTGAAACCCCACTTGTCCTTCGATGACCCGAACGCCACCTGCGCGTCCTGGATCGAGACCTTCCACTTTTGCTTGTACTCTGGCTCCGCATATGTGTCGATGAGCCTGTTGAAGTCCTTCACGATGTTGAAGAGCCACTCCTGCATCCTTTCTGGCGAGAGCCGCAGCTCCTTGATCAGCCGATCTATCTTGTTGATATAAAGGACTGGACGGACCCTCTCTTCGAGCGCCTGCCGAAGCACGGTCTCGGTCTGGGTCATTATACCCTCGACGGCGTCCACGACGACGATTGCGCCGTCGACAGCCCTGAGCGACCTCGTCACCTTCCCCGTAAAGTCGATGTGCCCAGGCGTGTCGATGAGATTGATGACGTACGGCACTCCCTGTTGCTCGTAGTAGAGAGTCACATTGGCCGCCTTGATCGTCATTTGGCGCTGCTGTTCGAGTTCCATATAGTCCAGGGCGAGAGCCTGTCCAGCCACCGAGGGAGAGAGCATCCCGGTCGCCGCGAGAAGGGAATCCGATGTGGTGGTCTTCCCGTGGTCGACGTGTGCTATTATTCCGAGGTTCCTGATCTGCTCCCTGTTGTGGACTATCTTCAGCGCCTCGGCCGTAGTCTTGAATTTTGGCATTGGGTGACCCTGTTCCCAAACTCCCTTTTCGCGAACTGGTTATGAAGCTTTCCGTCCCCATGAATGGCCCAGCGGGCCAGGAATCGACTCTCGTCATGAAAACAGTCTAGAGGCCCTTTTCTCATTGATGCGGGCCTTTGGAATCGCTTTCAGGAATGCTTGTGAACCGTGCGGCGGCCCTTCGCCTTCCGGACAGCTCTCTTCGCTGCAGGCTTGCGCTTTCTCTTGGATGGTCCTTTCTTCTTAGAACCAAGCGAGGCGTCTTCCCTCTCTTCGATCTCCTCCGATTCGTGTTCCTCTCCTTCCTCCTCCGTCTCAGTCTCCAGCTCATCCGCCTCGGCCGTTCCTTCCGGCGCCACGTCCCCTAGGTCCTCCGTTGCTTCGAGCTCGCGCTCTTGTATTACCGCCTCCGCCTCTTCTCCCGGGCTTGGGAGGTCGCTATCGCTGGTCAAGACTCCCCTTGCCTTGCTGTCTTGGGCACCATTATTTCTTGGTTGCTGAATGACTAACAGCATCTGTCGCCACCTGCGACCCCTGTGGAACTGCCCCGGTGTCGTCTGGATGGCCTGCAAAGAAGCTCTCGGCTATGTTGAGATGGCGGAGGAGCGCGCTCTTCTTGGCCTGATGGGCCTGCATGCGCTCGAGTATGCTGTCGAGGGCCTTGACCGCCTCGAGCATGTATGGTCCTTTGTTGAGCATGACACACTCCGCCCTCTCGCCCATGGCCGCGTCGGTGACCTCAGCTCTGGAAGGGACTCCCGTCTTGGTAAGGCTCTCCAGGACCTGGGTCGCCCAAATGGTCGGCATGTGGGCGGCCTCGCAAAGCCAGAGAATCTCCTCCTGCACCTCCGAGAGCCGCTCGTAGCCGCACTCTACGGCTAAGTCGCCCCTAGCTATCATCACACCCACGAGGGGCCCGCGCATCGAGGCGAGGAGGATGCTGGGCAGCTGCTCGAATGCTCTCAGCGTCTCGATCTTCAGGATCACCCCCATGCGAGGTCGCGCCTTCTCTGGAAGACTCACTCTCAGGAGATCAACGTCTTCGGGAGCCCTGAGGAACGAATAGCCAACGAGGTCCGCGTTCTTCGCCACGAAGAGTAGGTCTTTCGCGTCTTTCTCGGTGATTGGCTTCAGCTTAAGCTCAGACTTTGGCAGGTTTATCCCCTTGTCCGCCTGAAGTTTCGACCCGCCATCGGCCGCTTCGATTATCCTCGTCCTCAACTCATTCCGCGAAGTGCCGGTTACGACACCCCCGATTCTTCCGTCATCAAACCAGATAGGCTGCCCCTTCCTTACGAATGCGAGGGCCTCCGGGAGGGTGCACGAGATGACGGCAGGTGTCCTAACCCGCCCCGCCGCGTCCCGGACCGCGTCCCTGCCCTCGATTCCAAGCCCCGAAACGACCAACGTGTCGCCGACCTTGAGGGTCATAGGCTGGACCGCATGGGGCAGGCTCCCGACTTTGGTCTTACTGCCGGCGCTTGAGAGGACCGTCCCTGTGGCCACGTACGCGGTCTTGTTTGCTGACGCCCAGAACGAGTCGCCCGCTCGCGACTCCACTCGCAAGGCACGCCTCGACCCCCTCGCGTCCCTCATGCGGAGGACCGCACCCCGGGACAAGCGCCTCAGGAACTTCCGGGGAATCGGAAGCGTCGCCGCAGCCGCCTCTGGCGGAGCTACCTGGGTTTCGGCCGGAGTCAGCCAGACTCTCGCGGGTTTGACGACCTTGCCGAGCAGATCCCTCTGCGGCCTCAGCCTCACCACCTGGGGTCCAGGCCTAAGGGGTCCTGTTCGAAGTTTTGGTCCAGCAATGTCCATTAGTATCCTGCAACTCCGTCCGACTTCCATCTCCGCTCGCCTCAGGTTCGATATCATCCCCGACCAATCCGGCTCGCCGTCGTGGGCGCAGTTGATTCTCATGCAATCCATTCCGTTTGCCAGCAGGTCGCGCACGAGATGGTAGTCCGTGGCCGCCCGCTGCGGCATTGTTACCATTATCCTGACGCTCCGATCTCTTCTGCATGGCCCCAGGAGCCGCGCGGCGTTGCGATCGAGAAGGAGTCGGCCTTCCGACGGAGTGAGGCCCCCGACCTCCCTCCTAGGGGGAGCGAGCCCCTCCAAGCGGTAAAGGATCTGAAGCACAACATCAAGGTTGTAGAGAACGTGGCCTTCGGACCGCCCGAGAGAAGAGACCCCGAGCGCAGACAGGCGTTCCTGGGTCGCCCTCAGGTCGAACCTCCGAAGCGCGAGGTAGTGAACAAGGTTTCTCGCGCTCTCGGAATGGTCGCCGAACTGGCTGAAGTCCAGAGCGGATTCCTGTTCCATCATGGCGGATCTCACACATTCCAGTTCCGCAATCAGGTCGCCGATCGCCGGGACGCCTGATGGACTGTCCCCCCTTGATCCCTTACCCTGCATGGACAGTCACCATGTAGGTTGCGAACCTTTAGGTTATCCCAATAGAGAATATTGTAGGTATTGCGCGGCCCGTGCTATGCGCAGGTCGATTTGCTCAAGTTTCGCGTCTGACGCGCTCGAGGACTCATGTTGCTTGACTTAGCCAGATGAACGCGTCAAAGGTTCTTCTCTGGAGATCCCGCTCTGTGAAGATCCCTATGATCTTGCCGCCGTCAACGACCAATAGGCGGCGTATTCTCTTGTCGATCATTAGCTGGGTTGCCTCACCGAGGCTGGCTCCAGATTGAATCGTGATGAGCGGGGCGCTCATGATTTCGCCCGACTTGACTGAACGGGAATCCATGCCTTTCAGGACTATCTTCTTGAGCACGTCTCTTTCGGTCACAATTCCTGTGGGGGTTCCCGAGTCGGTGATCACAACCGCGCCGATGTTTCGCTCAGACATCAATTGGACGACATCCCAGACCGACTTCTCCTTATCCAGGGATATGATGTCGCCGTTAGCCAATTCCTTGACGGTGATCGATATCGGCATTTTCCATGTTCGCTCAACTAGGCCTGTTATTTATTGTAGTTTGTGCTCCACAACCGACGGACGACGCCCATCCTCGATTTAATCTAGGCGCGGTTGTTCAAGGTTGCAAGGGCATCGCGCGTCATTTTGGGCGACCCTTCCTTCCGACCCACCAACATTCCTCGTAGACTTCGGAAGGCGATACCCACAAGGAGGATCGCGAGGCCCAGGACTATCTCCTCGGGGGCGAGGGAGAATGCGAGGCCGAGGCAGCCGACAAGCCCAGCAAAAGCCAGTCCTCGGGGAAAGCTCCGCTGCTGGACGGGCAGTCGCAATGCGGCGACGTTGGTGACTGTGTAGTAGAGCAGAGTTCCGAAGCTAGAGACCGCGATGGCGACGACGAACGGGGCGAAGGCCGCAACCAGCATCGCGACAACGCCAACGACCAAGACGCTCCGCCAGGGGTTAGCATCCTTGCCGAGGTGAGCCAGGCCAGTGGGCAGGTCGGCCTCCCGACCCATGGCAAAGGCAACGCGGGAGACGCCGAGAAGGTCGGTGAGGCCCTCGTTGAATGTCGTCAGCAGCGCGCCGCCGGCAATTATGGCAACCCCGACCCCGCTCCCAACGGCCGCCATCGTGCTCTCCAGCGGAGACGAAGATGCGGAGAGGCCGGCCCCGCCTAGGACGGAGAGCGCCGTGATTCCCACGCAGAGATACAGGAGGGTTGCCGCGCCTAGCGCCAACAGGGTCGCCCTCGGGATGGTCTGTTTCGGGTTCTTGACCTCCTCCACGAGCGTTGCGATTCGGGCGTATCCTGTATACGCGAAGAAGAGCAGAGGCGTGGCCCGGAGAATTCCCCCGACCCCCAGGCTAGCGAACGGGACGAGGTTGGTCACCCGCCCCTCGGGGAGACCTATCAAGACAAAGGCGAGAAGCGAGATGACAGATAGAATCACTATGATGTCGGTCGCTTTGACGGAACGGCGGATTCCGGCCGCGTTCAGCGATGTCATTGCAAGAACCGCCAGAATCGCCGCGGTTCTGGCCGGAACTACCCCCCATTCGGCGTTGAGGTAGCCGCCGAAAGCCAAAGCGATTACCCCCGGACCAACCGTGTTGGCGGTGAGGAACATCCAACCCGCCGAGAAGCCCCACCAGGGGCCCAGAACCCGACGCCCGAACTCGTAGGTCCCTCCCGAACGCGGAAAGGCTGCCGCGAGTTGGACTGCCGACAGAGCGTTACACAAGGCAACGAATCCAGCAATCAAGAACGAGATGAGCAGGGCGGGTCCGGCGAGAGCTGCGGCAGGCGCAATAACGGCAAAGATGCCCGCCCCTAGGATTGCCGCTAGACCTGTGGAGACGGCGTCGAACAACCCGAGTTGCGGCCTCAGCCTCGCCTCGCGCGGCTCGCTCGTCTGGCTGGCCACGGAGGCAAAAGTCCTGCAAGTGTTAAATGCTTTTTGTAGTCGGTGGGTGTAATAGAATTGTACGGCCCAGGGAGATGTCTTCTACAGATTCAGATGATCCTTCTTGATTGAGACGAAGAATCTCACGAAGAAGTTCGGCGACCTGACCGCGGTTGCGGATCTGACTCTTCGGGTGGAAGAGGGCGAGGTGTTCGGACTCCTCGGCCCGAATGGAGCCGGGAAGACAACGACGGTTCGGATGCTCGCTTGCCTGATATCGAAGACTAGCGGGACCGCGACTGTAGGGAACTTCGCGGTCGGAGTGAGCGACGACTCAGACCAGATCAGAAGGACAATCGGATTGCTTCCGGAAAACGCAGGTCTCTATGACGACCTGAGCGCTTACAAGAACTTGGACTACTACGGTCGATTGTACGAGCTCACCGAAGGGCGCAGGCATGAAAGGATCGAGAGTCTCCTCAAGATGCTTGACCTGTGGGAGAAGAGGGACAGCCGGGCTGGGACATTCTCGAAGGGGATGAAGCAGAAACTGGCGATAGCTCGAACCCTTCTCCACGACCCTAGGATCCTGTTCCTAGACGAGCCGACGGCCAATCTCGATCCCGAGTCGTCGAAGGCAGTTCGAGATTTCATCGGCGAGCTCAAGAAAGAAGGGCGAACGGTCTTCGTCAACACCCACAACCTCGACGAGGCGGAGAAGATCTGCGACAGAATCGGGATAATGAAGACTCGGCTCATCGCGGTCGGGCCCACGAAGAAGATGCTCGAATCGCTCTGGGGGAGGCGGACAGTCATACAAATGGCAAGGGTCAGTGATGACGTTCTAGCGGCAGTGAAGAAGCTCTTGCCTGGGAGGGTCGTGGTCGAGGGTAACATGATCACGGTTGACGTGGGGAATCCAGAGAAGGAGAATCCAGAGATCATCGGGAAGATCGTAAGTGCGGGCGGGCAAATCCAGTTCGTCACGGAGCTTCTGCCTACTCTCGAGGAAGTCTACATGAAACTGGTCGGGAGCTGAGAAAGACGAAGCTATCGAAGTCCTGGATCGTGGCTTCAACCGACTTCAGTATCTTCAGGAAAAAGAGGTTCGCGGTCTACTCGCTAGTCGCGCTGCCTTTGGTGCTCTCGATCGGACTGCCAGTCCTGTTGTGGCTCATCGTTCGGAACGGCCAGACCTCGGTAACGGAGCTCGAGGTGCTCCTCAACGCCTCATCCTTCCTTTTCGTCATCTTGGCGACGCTTACCCCGACGGTCCTCGCTTCATACAGCTTCCTCGGCGAGAAGCTAGACAAGAGCCTCGAACCGCTCCTCGCGAGCCCTGCCACCGACGGCGAACTTCTGCTGGGAAAGGGGATGGCAGCACTCCTTCCATCTGTTGCCGTAACCTATGTCGGGGCGACCGTCTACATGGCCCTTGTCGACTGGCTTACGTACTCTACTTTCGGCTACGCCTATTTCCCCAATGAGACCATGTGGGTGGTCCTGCTCCTCGCAGTGCCCATCGCATCCGTCTTCAGCGTGGAGACGAACGTCGTAATCGCGTCGCTCGTTGGGGACCTGAGGGTGGCCCAACAGCTCGGGGTAATAGCGACGGTGCCCTTTGGGGGCGTCTACGTGTTGGCCGAGACGAATTTCAGATCGCTCAACAATACGGACCTGATCGTCATCTCCCTCGCCCTGGTGATGGTCGACGCGGTGCTGGTTCAGGTGTGCAGGTCGACCTTCAGGAGGGAAGAGATCCTGACAAATTGGAGATGAACTGTAGAGGAAACGATGGTCGGGCTACCCTGCAAAGGCTGTGACTCCCCCAAAAATCTCCCCACTCAGACTTATTACTTCACCTGAAAGACCGTGAAATCGGGTCCCGTGGCGAGCTACATCGCGGTCGAAGGTTGCCTGGCCGTGGGCAAGACGACAATGGCCCTAGAGCTATCGAAGAAGCTCAAGGCCGACCTGCTTCTGGAGGATTTCAGCAAGCACCCGTTTCTCCCCGAGTTCTACAGGAATCCTAGTGCAAACGGTCTCGAGACCGAGCTCGCCTTCTCGATAATCCACTACCACACAATCGCGGGCGCGGCGCGAAGCGGTCGGTTCCGGCACGACCTGGTCAGCGATTTCTTTTATGAGAAGACGATGATCTTCCACAAGGTTACTCTCTCGCCGAGAGGTGACGCGAAGGTGTTCGAGAACCTGTGGACAGGATTGAGGGAGCGCCTTCCGACTCCAGACCTCGTCCTATATCTCGAGGCACCCACCGAGTTCATCCTCAAGCGCGTCAGGATGCGCGACCGGGCGTATGAAAGGCCCGTGACCTACGAGTACCTCGACAGGGTGAACAAGGCCTACGCCAAGTTCATGGCTCGATATGACAAGTCTAGAGTGGTTACATTGGACGCGGAGAAGCTCGACAACCAGGCCAACCCCGACCCGTTCGGGACCGTTGCAGACCTCGTGAGAAACAGTCTCGCGAAGAAGCGGAAGTAGAGGCGGAGCTCCTCAGGTCTTTTCCTCGTGCTATGTTCGCGCCCGAATGCCCGAACGCTGTTCAAGCTGCATGGATCGCGTCACAACTCGGCCCCGATTGACCATGGGGCTCTCAACACTTAATATCAAACCGCCCGTCGATTGAATGCGTGGACCAGGAGACGGTGAGGAAGGAGTTTCCAATCAAGAACAAGACCGCGTACCTGAACAACGCGAGCTACACTCCGATGTTCGATTCAGCCATCTCTGAGGTGACGAGGCAGCTGCGGGGATTCTCTGAGAACGGCCCCGACGACCAGTATTACCTGAACTTCAAGACGGGCGCAGGGCGCGCGAGGGAGAGGCTGGCAGCGCTCACGAATGCGAAGGCACAGGGAATCGTATTCACTGAGAGCGCAACCCAGGCAATCAACCTCGTCGCGAACGGGTTTAGGTTCGAGAAGGGCGACACGATCATCACGAGAGGCGGCGAGTCCACGGAACACCCCTCAGACTACCTTCCCTGGCTCTACTACGCGAACGTGAAGGGCGTCAAGACCCGCGATGTCGCGGTCGACCGGGCCGGGGTCCCCGACCTCTCCGAGCTCGACTCGGCCATCAAGGCGACAAAGGCCAAGATCGTGGTCACCAGCCATGTCCTGTACAACTTAGGTACCGTCGTACCTGCTGAGGAGATGTGCAGGATCGCTCACGAAAGGGGGGCGGCCTTCTTCCTGGACGTCTCCCAGTCAGTGGGGAACATCCAGGTGGATCTCGGGGCCATCGATTGTGACTTCGCTGCGGGCACGGCGTCGAAGTGGCTCTGCGGCCCGCTCGGGGTCGGATTCCTGTACTGCAAAGAAGAGGCCGTAGAACGGCTGGATCCGCTCAACTTCGGGGCAAACGCCACTGACTACGTAAACAATCTCTCATACAAGGTCCTCTCCGGGGCCGGAAGGCTGCAGGAGGGATTCCGGAACTGGGCGTACGTGTATGGGTTCGCTGTTGCGATCGACGCGTGGAGCAGCTTCGGGTTGGAAGAGATTCGCAGGACCGACATGATGTTGACACGCCTCATAGTGGACCGAATTGCCGAGATGAAGGACTCGTACAAGCTGCTCGTCGATTTCGATGACGGCCAGAGGACCTGCATAATCCCGGTCGAGACGACTCGGGAAGCCCCGTCAGATGTTGTGCAAAGGGCTTCGAAGGCCAATGTCACAATCGCGCAGAGAGAGTTTGGCGTTAAGAAGATGCTCAGGATTTCCCCACATTTCTACAACGACCAGGTCGAGGTGGAGAGACTCCTCAGGGTCCTCTGAGGTCCAACTTCGGCCACCTGGGATGCTAGCCGTGACCTATTCCTGCTGGCCTATTTTATCCTGAGCCGCGGGACTACTTGCGCCTTCTCAGAACGAGTAAAACGAGCGCTACGACGAGTATGAGAACGACGGCCACCACTCCCAGAATTAAGTCCGAAGACCCTCCTGAGGAACTGCTCGCCTGTGTACCGGAGCCGGTCGAGCTAGACCTAGCGGTCGACGAACTGGTCGAGGCTGCGATTGTCGTCGAAGTCGTTGAGAAGGATGCGGCCGTCGAGGAGGAGCGCGAGGAGGAGCTGGAGGAAGAAGTCGTACTGCTTGCGACGGTGGAGCTGGTCGACGATGTGGATGTCGAAGACGAAGAGCTGGATGAGCTGCTCGTGGAGCTGGAAGTCGTGGTGGAGGATGAGGTGGACGTAGTTCTCGAGGTCGAAGTGGAGGTCGACGTTGATGCGGGCGCGGTAAACAAGAGAACCCTGTTGTTGGCGGTATCTGCCACCCAGACGTTGCCTGAATGGTCTGTGGATACGCCAGTTGGGGCGTTCATACCGCTCTGAATTGTTGCTCCTGCTGTCGATCCGAATGTCGACTGACCGAGGACTGTGGTGGCGGCTATCCCCGTAG
This sequence comes from uncultured archaeon, assembly GCA_963731775.1. Classification (GTDB taxonomy): domain Archaea; phylum Thermoproteota; class Nitrososphaeria; order Nitrososphaerales; family Gagatemarchaeaceae; genus DATJAJ01. The sequence goes on from CAVSWV010000003.1 coordinate 149,033, forward strand.
AGAACGACCCTGTGAACTCTAGAACGCGGGAATTCCCTCTGTCGGCGACCCAGAGGTTGCCGTAGACGTCGAACGCCAGGCTTGAAGGCCCCTGGAGCTGGTTGCCGCCGGCTCCGCCCGAGTTCGAGGTCAGGCTGCCCTGCCCTATCGCGATGGCTGCGTCCATGCCGCTTGAGAACGGGGGCGAAAATTCAAGGACCCGGTTGTTCGACGTGTCGGCGACCCAGAGGTTGCCCGAGGGGTCGAAAGTCAGTCCAGATGGAGAGGAAAGCCCGCTCGGACCGTTCCCGGCGGTGGGTGTCGTGAAGCCCGTCTGTCCAATCACGAGAGAAGCCTCCTCTCTGGTCGTGAAGGGAGCTTTGAACTCCAGGATGCGGTTGTTCCCCGTGTCGGCGACCCAGAGGTTGCCCGAGGGATCGAATCCCACCGCGGTAGGATGCACGAGTTGGATCACCGACGTCCCCGGCTCGGTCGTCGTGTATACGAGCTGACCTATGACGAGGGAAGCGTTCATCCCGTCGCGCAGAGGGACCTTGAACTCAAGTATTCGGTTGTCCACCGTGTCTGCCACCCAGAGGTCGCCCGACTTGTCGAAGGCAAGTCCTTCGGGCGATTGCAGCGTAGACTGGGTCGCCCCGAAGAGCGATTGGGTCAGACTCGGCGCGCCGACCACTACAGACGCGTTCATCCCGTTCGAGAAAGGAGAGTGGTACTCTAGGAGACGGCTGTCGCCAGTATCTGCGACCCATAAGTTGCCCGAGGGGTCGAAGGCCGCGGCCTCCGGAGAGCTCATCCCGCTCGCACTGGTCGGAATGGAGTGCGTCGCGAAGCTCGGCTGCCCGATTACAATCGAGGCGTCCTCCCAAGTCTGAAAGGGTGCCGCGAACTCGAGCAAGCGGTTCGCTCCGAGGTCGGCAGCCCAAAGGGCGCCGGTTAATCCGTCGAAAGCGAGGGAAGAAGGGAGTATTCCGCTTTGGGTTATTCCGTAGCCCCCGACCGTGAAGTTTCTCTGGCCAATCGCAATGGACGCGCCCATACCGGTCGAGAATGGGGTCGCGAACTCCAGAATCCTGGAGTTTCTTATGTCCCCGACCCAAAGGTTTCCGGACGAGTCGAACGAAAGGGCGCTGGGGGAGCTCAGGCTCGTCTGATCCGTCGCGGCGCCGCTGCTAGTGAAGTCGCTCTGGCCCAGTACGAGCGTCGCCCCCATCCCATCAGAGAATGGGGCCAAGAACTCCATGACCCGGTTGTTCCCCGTATCGACCACCCATAGGTTTCCTGATTGGTCGAAGGATAGCCCACCGGGTCCGATGAGTCCGGCCTGGTCTGTCTGGGCGAGTGCTTGGGTGAAGCTTGATTGTCCGAGTACCAGCGAGGCGGCCATTCCATTTGAAAATGGAGCTGCGAACTCCAGCACGCGATTATTCTCTGTGTCAGCAACCCAGAGATTGCCGGACTTGTCGAACGAAACGGCTCCGGGACCGAAGAACTGGGACTGACTCGTCCCTGGGGTGTCTGAGAAGAAACTGCTTTGCCCTATCACCTGCGAAGCGGCCATTCCGGTCGAGAAAGGCGGCTCGAACTCCAGCACACGCTGGTTCCCGGTGTCGGCGACCCAGAGGTTGCCCGAGGGATCGAAGGCCAGCCCGTTGGGGAAGTTCAGTTCCCCCGCTCCGACCATCCTGCCTACAGTGTCGAAGTCCGACTGACCGATTACGATTGAGGCGGCCATCCCACTGTGAAATGGGGGCTGGAACTCGAGAACTCTATCGTCAAAGGAATCGGATACCCATAGATTCCCAGAAGAGTCGAATGCGACTCCGTAGGGGTGGTCCAAGCCCGCGGAGTTTGTAGAGGTATAACTGCTCGTGAAATTTTCCTGACCCACCACGACTGAAGCGTTCATTCCGTTAGAGAACGCTCTTGCGAGGGGTAGCGAGCTGGCGATAAGGAGAACCAGAAGTGCCACGGGGAGCAACCCTACAGCCCACCTGCCCTTATGAAACTGAACCAAGGCCTAGAGACCCACCCCCGAGTTCACGTCTTCGAATCGCCAGACTCACTCTTTACGCGTTTCGCTCATCCCGCGGCTGGCCGAGAACACTGATCGACGCCGCGAAGCGTCACCTCTTCATGTTTCTTAGCTTGCGGCTCCGTTTCCATGGAGCCATCGCCGCTCCAGCGACGAGAGTGGCCGCGCCGACGATTAGGACTGGGAGGCCGAACCAGAAATCTAGCCGCTCGGCCGATAACGCCGGGCAGGCGAGGCTCGTGGAGCAGACGGAGGATAACATGGGGAGCGACTCGTAGATTCCAGTCGCGCCGAACGCGGTCATAACAGACCCCAGGACCAAGACAGGCCAGCCCCTCCGCACGTTCTTGCGGTCCGCTGACGTCTAGTTAGCTCTTCCCGGGACTCTGCGGCGCTGGAAGCAAGTCAGACAAGAGACTCATGATGTCCGAGAGGACCTCCCTCTCGTTCATCTCTGTTATCATGCCGAGGTTTCTCATCAGCCCTTCGACTTCGTCCCGGGTCTTGCCGTCGAGGCAGAGCAGATGGGTAGTCGATGCATCTACCCCGTTCTCTTTCGCGAGACTCTGAGCGAAGGTTTCGAACTCCTGTGGGGTCTGACCCACCAACTTCAGGAGCATGAATTCAAGGGGCTCATCTTTGTAGCAAAGGTAAGCGGAGACCATCTGCGACGCGGCCATTTGCCTCCACCCTAAATTCCCTTTCGGTGGGGCGAGGTCGCATTTAGCGAAAGGACTCGCTGCCAAGGCGGCGCGCCTGGTCCCGAATGTTCTGTCGAGAGATGTCAGTTCAATGGGAATCTGGCCCGCCGAGATCCCTTTCCATCGCCTTCGCAAGGTTGCGCCAGGTGGAAGAGTCTTCCCTCGCAAGCTTCTTAGCCATGCCACTAATCTTGGCCTTCGAGGGTACCTTCTCTCCGCTCAAGATTTGGGAGCCCGTGAAGTGGAGCCTCGACCCGCCCTTGTCGGGTTTGATCTCGTACAGAAACTGCGAGTGCCGGCTTTCGCGACTTATCCGGGTGTTCACCCAACTGAATCGCTCTGGGTAAAGCCGGACCATCTTCTTCTTGGTCTCGGTCTGCCCGCCGGAATTATACACGTCGCTGAGTATCGCCGTATCCTCGTTGACCCATCTCACCCTCCGCTCTCCCTGGTCGCCCATCAGACCGATGTCCCCCTGATGGTAGTCGGTGCACCATTTGTAGGCCGCCTCCACGGGAAAGTCGAAGTGCTGGGTGAACTTGAAGTGGACCGAGTAGGACTTCATGCGAGCCGCTACCTTGCTTCCGATTTGAAGCTTTTGGACTCGCCGAAGACCCAGTGTATTTCCACAAGGACCCGAGCGGGACCAAGTTCGCGTTCTTCCGGGAGACTCCCTGACAGACTCGCGGAGGGACCCGCCGATCCGGAGGCCGCGCAGGCGATGCGTGACTGGGGGGCCTATCTCAGCTTGCCGTCTGCGACGAGGGTCTTACCCGAGACGACGAGGGTTCCCTGCGTCGTCGGGTGGCCTCTTCCCGCACTGACTCCAAGCAAGGTCCCGGCGGGACAGCTGTTGTTCCCTAATCCGAACCTGAGGTTGGGATTGAGTCCCACGTAGACTGCCGAGAACCTCCTCTGTTTCGAGTTAGCGCCTTTGAACATCGAGTCGAGGACACCCTGCGAGCCCTCGCTGTGCCAGCTCACGAGCTCTCCGCCTTCGAATTCAAGCACGCCATCCTTCACCTCCCCGAGCGTGCCCCTGCTAGGGGATATCCGGAACTTGCCTCTGGCGGAGTTCGGGTCGACCTCCTTGTAGACGAATCCCGGTGGGATTGCCGTCATGTTGTTGCCGTCTGCCACGTCCTGGTCGTCCACAATCCCGTCGTCGATATTGAGCTCTCCCTTCAGCTTGAACATCAGCCGGAACCCGGGCGTGGTCAGCTCTGCCCTCCGTCCGTCCTTCAGGATCGCTGCCACCTCTCTCGCCCTCTTTCCGAGGGCCTTGTAGTCCGTCAGAGCTGCCTTCATGTGCCTCAAGATGATCTCCTCGATCGGTACGTCCAGGGCCCGAGAGGCGTCCCTTCCCAGGTACCCGTAGGCGAGCCTGACACCTCTGAGCTTCGCTTTCTTTGCGGCCTTGTACCAAGATTGATTGTACCTCGTCGAGTCTGCTCTCTCCTCCGCCGACAGGCGCTTGTAATAGACGCCTATGGGCGGTCCGGGAATGAACACGAATGCATCTGTATTGGAGAGAAGGGCGCGTTCCTGCTTTCCCATCACTCCCAGAGAGGACTTGCTCCCCCTCTTCACTCCCTCCACGTAAGCGGCCTCGTCTTCGAAGACGGCAACCGGAACTGCCCCCAACTTCCTGGCCTGTATCATCACATGTCTGGCGAAAGGCAGGCCGTTGTTCCAGGTCTCGACGGTCACGTTGTCGCCCTTCTTGACGAGCAACGATTCGACAAGAACCTTGCGCGCGACGCGGGAATACAACGAGTCCAAGGTTGCCGCGCTCATGACTGGCCGTACCTCGTTCGCTTTACTTAACCCTTGGGAAACTCAGATCCTGACCCACATTCTTCTGAACCCGATCAGCATCGCTATCCCGAAGAGAATCAGAACGACCCCCAGAAGGATTCCGAGTCCCTCCAATATCAGGATGGTGAAGCTCAACAGTGGCCCGCGAAGAAGGAAGAGGATGCCCAGCCCGGTCAGGATGCAAACCACGCCAAGCATGGCGCTCAGGCGCATCTGCCCGATTTTGGATCATTCGTATTTATCCTTGAGCAACGGGTTAGCTTCCGGACCGGCGTAGGCCAAGCAAACCGACTGGGCGGTACCACGGTCAGGTTGGCTGGCACAGCCGTTGGTGCTGCCCTCATCGACGCTGAAGTGAAGGATTGCGACATCGCCCCACGGGTCCAGACCTACGACGGTGTAGCTACCGGGGGAGAACGGGTGGTACTGGGCGGTCTCGAGTCCGGGGAGGTCGATGCCTGTCCAGTACCCTCCTACTTTGAGCTCGGTCGAATCTCTCGTGGTCAAGAAGGCGTGGGGAGCGTTGCCCTCCTGGCTCGAATAAAGACTCACTTGGTCGCTCAGCGGTGCGAAGAGATAGTGGTCGACGGAGATCTCCTGAGGGCAACTGACGACCCCTGGTAAAGTGATGCGGAGAGGTAAGCCCTCCGACAGGTTTGCCCCGGCGTAGTTGCCTTCGAAGACGAAGATCCCGAGCGGGGGACCATCGGGGCCGCAGTCGTAGTATCTGAGTCCGAATGGAGGGCCGGAGGGAAAGCTGAGCCTGTTCAGAGTTGGAAGGGTGTTCGAAATCATGATGCTGACATAAATCGGTCTTGACGCGTTCAAAGGCAGCGGCGCGATTTCAAGCTGGAGTCGGAGGCCTAGAGAGCTGTTGTAGAGAACTTCGGTCCCCATCTCTGAAAAGGGGAAAGGACCGGCACGGGTGCTTCCGGTGGAGGGAGTAGCGACCGCGCGCGTCCCAATGACGGCGACTACGAGAATCACCAGAATCGAGAATGCCGCCACCTGGCGCCGCAACGCAATCAGAGGTTAGGGGAGCATTACGCGTGGTTTAAGCCTAGGGGTCGATATCCGCCCCGAACTTCAAGCCAGATACTGTCTCATGGATTGAGGAAGGCCAGGAACTCAAGCGAAAGTAGGGCTATGATCAAGAGTACGAGGATGACAGTCAGCATTCGTTTTCGCCTAGGCATCATTTCGTGGAGCTTCCTTGAAGACCCGATTAGCATTTGAAATTTATGGGTTCCTGCCCTCCCTGTCACCCTGATACCGCGGACCCTAGGTCAGAAGTCATCGCATCGGCGCCGCGCTTCTGCGGCATCCGTCTCACCGACGACCGTACGATATTTGTCTGGGCGCTTCGGCGAGCCTGACCAGCACCTTCAGCCTGGACTCGATCCTCTGGATGATGAATGGCACCTGTTCGCCTGCCGCTTGGTTCGAGATCGCCATCAAGAGGTCCTTGGTCCCCTTGACCTCGTGACCGCCCGCCTCGATGATGACGTCCCCTGGCCTCAAACCGGCAACCTCGGCCGGGCTTCCCTGGACGAGCTCCGCCACCAGGAACCCTGATGCCGTGTGGATGCCGTATTGACGGGAGACGGCGGGCGTTAGCTCGATCCCCGAGATGCCGATCCACGGCCGCGTCACCTCCCCTTTCTCTAGGATCTCCGTCGCGATTCTTTTCACCGTGTTGATCGGGATGGCGAACCCGACCCCTTGGGCGTATGGTATCATCGCCGTGTTTATCCCCACAACCCTGCCGTTCAGGTCGGCCAACGGACCACCGCTATTCCCAGGATTCACGGCCGCGTCAGTCTGGAGGAAGCCCTCGAAGATGAAGTCCGCCCCAGGCAATGGCCTTCCCATGGCGCTGATGACTCCGAGCGACACGCTAGGACCGCCGGGAAGTCCCAACGCATTGCCGATGGCCAACGCGAACTGCCCGACCCGAAGCGTTTCCGAGTCGCCCAGGTCCGCGGCGGGGAGGTCGGTCGCGTCCACTTTGACTACCGCGATATCAGTTGCGTCATCAGACCCGACGACTTCACCTACGAAGGTTCTTCCGTCCTTCAGGGTGACCTGCACCTTGTTGGCCTGGTCGATGACGTGATTGTTGGTGATGATCAGCCCTTTGGCGTCAATTATCACTCCCGAGCCCTGACCCTCGGAGGGCACTATTCCGAATGGGAACCGCCTTTCGAGCCTCTTACTGCTTATGCTGACGATGCTGTCGCTCACGCGTTCAACTGCCTCGATGACCTTGGCCTCGACCTCTGTGATCTCCAATCCTCTCACTCGCCCAGACCCCAGCTTCGCGTCTCTACAGGGGTAATCATGACTGCAGTGGACCCGCCCGAGATGACCGGCTCGGCCAGCCCTCGGACCTCGACGCCCCTCGTCCTCCAGGGCGACGTTGATGCAAGGTCGTCGACGACGAACGCTACCTTGCGGTTCTCGACCAGTTGGCGGTACTTCAGCGAAGCGGTGAGGTTCCATCCGCTGAAGATGATGTGGGAGCCGTCGAATCTGTAGACGACGGGCACTACGTGCGGCTGCAGGTCGCGCGAGACCGTCGCCACCCTCCCGAGGATGTTCTCCGCCAGGTATTCGGCCTCCGCGTCGTTGAATGCTGGCCGTCTTTCTCGCCGCTTGCTCCTAATTCCGGATTCCATCCGTTTCACTGCATTTGGGAAAGGTGGTCAGTTTATATATCTGGTAGTATGTTGCTACTAAGTAGGTGAAACGAATCTGAGTAAGTCACAGCAACTTGACCAAGACGTCCTGGACTCGTGCAAACTCGTCCACGCAGCGTGGAACGAGCTCACTAGGACATGGACCTTCCCAACAATTCACGCGTTGGGGCTGAAGGAACCTGCAAGGTTCAACGAACTGAAGAGAAGGATCGACGGCATAAGCGCCACCTCCCTCGCAGAGAGGCTGACCCAGCTTGAGAAGTTCGGTATCGTCCAGAGGAAGGTCTTCCCCGAGACCCCGCCCAAAGTCGAATACTCGCTGACTGTGAAGGGGCACGAGCTGCAGGGGATTCTGGGGGAGCTTGCGGATTGGGTCAACAGATGGGCGGGCAAGGAACCCAACAGCAAAGAGTTCATAGTCACTCGGTAGCTCTCTAAGACTCTCACATGAGAAGCCCGGCGATTCGTCTCGTTCCATCCCATTCCGCTCCCAGGGGCTCGGTGATGGGATTGCCGGACCGCAGCATGAAGCGAGTGCCTCGACTGCGGATCGGCAGGGCCGGGGACAGGGGGCAGGGCGTCTTCGCGACGACGGAACTGCCTGTGAGCGGGGTCGTCATCAGGTACGATGGAGCCGTAAAGTGGGTGTGGGAGATTCCCTCAGACCTCTGGCCTCACTGTTTCCAGATGGACTACGACAGGTACGTGCTGCCGCGAGAAGGATCCCCCGGCTGGTATCTCAACCACTCATGCGAACCGAACTGTGTTATCGAAGGAGCGCGCGAGATCGTGGCCGTTCGACGTATACTCCCAGGGGAGGAGCTGACGATCGACTACTCAACGAACGTTGGCTGGGAGGGTTTCGAGATGGAGTGCAGATGTGGGTCTGGATCTTGCCGAGGGGTCATCAGGAGCTATTCGTTCCTGGATTCCGCGCTGAAGACGCGTTACGGGAGTAACGTCTCCAAGTTCCTGACATCAAGACGACGGCCTAGCTAGACTTGGAGTCTTCCACCTCCCGTCCGGCAGACGCCTTATAGAAGATCAGCCCAAGCAGAAGCGCGGCCACGATTGGGAGCACCACTATCAATGAATCCGCTGGTTGGCTTATCAGCTTTGACACGTCAGATGGAGAAGCCGCAATCGCCGGACTCTGCCCCGTCGACTGGGCCGTCGGGCTGCCGCTCCCTGGACTCTCCGTGGTCGTCGAGCTGCCTAGCGAAGCGGTCGTGCTCTGGGTAGTTGCAGGGGTGGCCGGTGCCGTGCTGGTGAACGTCGTGGTTGACGACTGCGGAAGCGCGACCGAGCCCTCCCCGCTCGTACTAGAGAAGGTGGTCGTGCTCGATGTGACGGCGTTGTCGACGTTCGCGCTCGTGCTTGTGCTGGCGCTGCTGGCCGTGCTCGTGCTCTCCTGGCTCATGGTCGTCGTGGAAGCGTTGCCAGCCCCGAACTGCGCCGCCGAAGAGGACGTCGACATCGAATAGTACGACATTGAAGAAGATGACGAGACATTCTGACTGGTCGTCGCGCCCGAGCCTACCGGGTTCAGCTTGGCCGCTGGGCCGGCTTGCGCCGCCGGAGAGAACGGAATGAGATTCGCCGTCGGCGAGACGCTCGCGGAGAGCACAACGGTAAGCGCAAGCAATAGTCCGATTAGTACACCTAGCATGTAGCGTCGGCTAACCATACTCATACATCATCCAACTCCCTATAGTTAGTTCTAGTCCTCAGAACGGCTTCCGCCTCCACACCCGCCAGGTTTCGTACCAAAAGATTGCCGCCCCGCCGACGGTTCCTATGAGCGCGTAGAGGTCCAGGAATCTGAGGTTCGTGACCAGGTAGGCTGCCGCGATCGTGGTGAAGAAGGCCGCATAGAAGCCCAGTCGTGGAAGGTTGAGCCCGGCCACGCTTATGAAGGCCTGGAGGATGCCGGTGTCAACCTTCTTGACGAGGACGTAGCGGTCGAAGTTGTCCTTTTCGACGATCCCCATGTTGATCAACTTCTCGAGATGGTGAAAGGAGACGCTCGGGCTGGAGAAGCCTAGCTCCTTCTGGATCTCCCTGACCCCCATGGCCCTGCCGTTCTTGAGGAGGTAAAGGTAGACGGTGAGCGTCTTGCCCCTGAGCCCATAATCGATCTGTTCCTTGCTCCCGGCCTCGGACATCTAGACTCGACCCGCCTACTCCCGAATTAAGGCCTTCGTCCCGACTTGGGAACGCCCTGTTCGCGCATCTAGAACTAAATCGGGACCTGTACCCAGGAGGGACATGCAACGACTCGACGGACTCTCCTTCAGGCGTCTGGCGATGGTCTTGGCCCTGCTCGTCATAGTCGGCGGGACGGCGGTCGCTCTGATTTCTGCTACCCACAGCAGCGGCTCGCTGAATGGAATCACATCGCCCCAATCCGTAGCAGGATCAGAATTCGGACTCGCGGGTAGCCTTTCGGCCTCAGCGGGCAGCGGCTCTCCATCGAACCTTGATCAAAGTCAAGTTATCTCGCAGACCACGACGGCGACATCCACCGCGACATTCACGTCTCCATCCACAAGTACTAAGTCCCAAGGGAACGGGGCGAGCGCAGCCAATGCAACCGTACGCGGCGGGTCCATCGAGTACTTCGGGAATGTGTCGTTAATCGCTTCCAGTCCTTCGACCGCGACGGCCAAGGTCGTTAGCTTGGCTTTTTCCGAGGGAGGGTACGTGGCTTACAGCTCGTCAGACGCCAACTTCTCGTTGATCGTGATAAGGGTGCCCGCAGCGAACTTCCAGAAGACGCTGAATGAAGTCCAGTCCCTAGGCAACGTCACGAATACGACGCAATCGAGCAACGACGTGACGGTTCAATACACGAACTTGAACGCGACACTCGCTTCTCTTGAGACGGAACAGAGTGCTCTCTTGAGAATCCTCAACAGCTCGACCTTGGTAAACAACACGCTGGCAATCGAGTCGCAACTCCAGTATGTCAACCAACAGCTTGACGCCACCGAGAGCCAAATCCTCGAGACCCAGAGGCTGATCACCTACTCAACGATAAGCGTCAGCATCACTATCTCCAGCAAATCGATCAAGCTGGCACCTCTTTCATTGAAGCTCAGTGTGAGCCCGACCGGCGGCCTGAGCCCTCTCTCGGTCACCTTCAACGCGATAGTGCAGGGAGGAGACTCGCCCTACATCGTCAATTACAATTTCGGCGACGGCACTTCGCAGCAGGGCCAGATTGTGATTCACCAGTATTACGATTCCGGGAACTTCAACGCCTCCGTTACGGTGACGGACTCCGCAGGGACTGTTACTTCCTCATCGGTAATCATCCACGTTACGAGCCCGCCCGGTACGGGAGCCGTTGCTGGATTCTTGACGACCATTGAGGGCCTCTTCGTAAACGTCATCGAAGGGATCGCGGAGGTCGCTGTGGTCGTAATTCCCCTAGGGCTGGTCGCTTTCGCCCTGCTTCTGCCATTCCGGAGAAGGTCGAAGGCTCAGAAGGATGTCACGCAGAGCCAGTCGGAGTAGGCGCGACTGTCGCCTCCTTCTTGTTCTTCTTGTAGTAGAAGTAGACGATGAGCGGGCCAGAGATCAGATAGACCGCGACCACTCCGAGGAAGAGGTAGGAGAGGAGCTCTGAAAGTCCCAAGCTGACCGCTGGATGGGCTTGCACTACGAGAAGTGCCAACGGGAACATCAGGACATCCTCTCGTCGAGCCTCGCGCTTAAGGATTTCTACACAGCCTCCTCGCGGGAACCGATATTAACCAGAATCGGGAGAACGCCCAACGTGGTGGCCTCGAACACCTCGCCTGATGGCGTGATGAAGAGCTGCAGGACGATCGCCGTGGTCGGCGCGTCGAAGAGCCCCGAAAAGGAGGCCCACTCCGTCCCCCTCTACCTGAAGGAAAGAGGGTACACGATAATCCCGGTGAATCCTACAGCGGATTCGATCTTCGGCGAGAGAGCGTATCCGACGCTCGCCGACGTCCCTCTTGACGTGGCGTCGAAGGTGGACGTGGTCGAAGTTTTCAGGCCAAGCGAGGAGCTCCCGCAGGTTGCGAATCAGGTTATCGAGCTGAAGAGGAGGACTGGAAGGCAAGTTGTCTTCTGGGCGCAGACGGGACTTGAGAGCGAGGAGGCCAAGAGGAAGCTCGAGGCTGAGGCCGTCCCCTACGTGATGGACGCGTGCATGAGGGTCGTGCACCAGATTTACGTCGCAGGCAAGAGGTGAGGGCGTCTGGGGCGACAGAGGGGAGGGACCAACAGGCGATGGCGCGAGGGCCATCCGATGCCGAAGAACCCGTCCGGCGAGCAGAGGCTCAAATGGCGCGTGGAGCATGCCGAAGAGTGCGGCTGAAGAGAGGCGCCGGCGGCCATGAGACACTCGGTCGATTCGCGGCGGAAGAATGCCTGATTGGCTGATCCACTAATCGCCTTAATCCCAGCGACGATATGGGGGTTCGCCCCAATCTATTATCGGATCTTCATGCGGAGGTTCGACTTCGTCACCCTGAACTTCCTGCGCACTTCGCTCTGCGCCGCGGTATTGGCAATTCCCGCCGTCTACTTCGGCCTCGGTGGAGGGTTCAGCTACTCCGTCGTAAGCGGTTTCATCACGCTGGCCATCGGGGACACCCTCTTCCTCTTGGCAATTAGGGAGGTTGGGGCCTCGATAGCCACCCCCGTGGTCTACACGTACGTTCTCTTCGTGCAGCTGAGCGTGATGATGATCGGGGAGAGCGTCCCGCTAGCCAACTTCGCGAGCGCTTTCATGGTGATCGCCGGAGTGTACATCCTCTCGCGCGGCGGGGAGGGCGAACCCAGGCGGAGGGGAATACTGTACGCAATTGCGGCGGGGTTGGCTTGGACGGCGGGGCAGGACCTCGTCGCGGTCGCAACCAACGCCGGAGGGAGCGTCGTCGCGGTGACATTCACGCGGGACCTCTCGGGAGCCATCGCCCTAGGCATCGCGCTGCTCCTCACGAACAGGCCGGGGAGGTGGCCAGCTAGTCTCTCCGCCCGGGAGTTCGGCTTCCTGGCCCTCATCGCGATATCAGACCTGGCATTGGCTTCCCTAATCTTCGTGTACTCGATATCAGTCTCTGGGGTCGCGCTGACGGTTATCGTGACCAGCGTCTCGCCGTTCCTGGTTCAGGTCCTCTCGAAGGTCATGGGGAAGGAGTCGCCTTCCAGCATGGACTTCCTCGGAGGAATAATGATAGTCGCCGCCCTGATCCTGGCCGTCGCCTTCTGAACCGCAGAAAACGCTTATCCCAATCGTCGATTCGCGGCTCGGTTGGAATCGCGCTTGCAGTACAAGTACGTCGTCCTGACCAACACGACACTCGGGTCGTTCATGGCGCTGCTGGACGGCAATATCGTCCTGATCTCCCTGCCCACGATCATTGCTCGGCTGCCCGGGACGACGACGATAGACGCAATCTGGATCCTGATGGGATACACACTGATCACCGCAACCTTGCTTCTGACGTTCGGAAGGTTGTCTGACGTCTTCGGCCGAGTCAGGCTGTACAACCTCGGGTTCGCGACCTTTACGGTCGGGTCGGCTCTATGCAGCGTCTCGCCGAACGGCATCTCCTTGGTCGGGTTCAGGCTAATCCAAGGACTGGGAGCGGCGCTCCTGTTCTCCAATAGCGCGGCTCTTCTCACCGACGTCTTTCCCCCGTCAGAGAGAGGGAGGGCGATCGGAATTAATCAGATTGCCGGCACGGCAGGCTCCGTCGGCGGGCTCGTGGCCGGTGGGATACTGACCGCCTCACTCGGCTGGAGGTCTATCTTCTGGATCAACATACCGATCGGCATCTTTGCGACGGTTTGGGCCTACGCCAAGCTGAAGGAGGTCTCGATCCCTACGAGAAGCGAACGTCTCGACCCCTTTGGCAACGCGCTCTTCGCGTTGGGGCTCGCCCTATTTCTGCTTGCCCTTACCTTGGGCTCGCTCCTCGGCTGGACTGGGCTGCTCACAGCCGCGATGGTCGGAGGAATCGTCTCCCTTGGACTCTTCATCGTCGTCGAGACCAAGAGCAAGTACCCATTGATGGACCTGTCGCTCTTCAGAGTCAGGTCGTTCAGCGCAGGGATTGCGAGCAACCTCCTCTCCTCGATCTCCAGGGGCGCGCTCTCCCTCGTCCTCGTCTTCTTCATTCAGGGCGTCGTAGGCCTCGACGCCCTGACCGCGGGTCTCTATCTCGTTCCGTTCTCTATCGCGTTCGTCAGCTTCGGGCCGCTGAGCGGCTATCTTTCGGACAAACGCGGTTCCAGGGGACTTATGACCGGGGGAGCACTCTTGACCACCGCGTCGCTTTTCTGGTTCGCGATCTTTCCCTTCCAGTCTTCCTCGTACTCGTTACTGGTCGTTCCCATGGTCTTGGCAGGCATCGGGGGAGGCATGTTCATCGCCCCCAACGTGGCATCGATAATGAACTCAGTGCCGGTTGCCCGGAGAGGGGTAGCATCCGGAATGTCGTCGACGCTCATAAACACCGGGTATCTCCTGAGCCTGGGAGCGGCCTTCGCTATCATGGCCTCGAGCGTCCCGATTCCCACCTTGCAGGCCATCTTCGCTGGGGAGACGGTCCAGATCGGCCAACAGGGCCTCTCCTTGTTCGTCGATTCGATGCACAGAGTATTCCTGTTGATGGGAGTGATAAGCCTCTTCGCCGCCCTGGCCGCGTCTCTCAGCGTCGGCAGGAGGACTCTCGGCGGGACGCCTTCCGCGGTCATCGAGTGAGAACGTCCTCACTTAGCGAGGACGCTGGTGAGATAGGTTTCGTTGTTCTCGGTCCTTATGAAGACCGGGACGTTCCGCTTTTTTGAGGCCTTGAACGAGACGAAGAGCCACTCGCCGGTTTCAAGATCCGCCGACCGCTCAAGGACCTCGTAGGGTAGTGCGAAGGTGTCGGCTATCACCATTCTGTCGTACATCCTGGGCAGAGTGCTTACGAAGTAACTGTGGAGCTGCTGGAGCGCGTTGACGTTTAGGTGCGCAATCCGCTGGGTCGCCATCCAGCAGTGAATGCGGTACTTCCTGCCCTGCCTGAGGAGTTGCTCGACCGCCTGGTTCGATTGCGTCGTGTTCTGGGAGGTCGTGGGATTGTCTGGGATGTACTCCTGCGCCTCGTCCAGCACGATGAGGACCCTAGCCTTGTTGCCTACCTTCTTCTTTAGGAAGATCAGTCGGGTCAGTAGGCGGTGGGCGGCGGCCCTGGCCTGTATGGGGTCGGGAAGGTACAGGATGTTCAGTTTCGCGGCCGTCCCCTTCGCGAGTTGTTCTGCGAACTTCTCCGGCGTCAGTCGTTTCGTGGCGGCTGATCCGAAATCCCCCGACTGCAGCTGGTCCAAGATGAGCTGAATGTCCCCGTGAAGCCCAGACATCCCATGGACGCCCTCCAAGATGGAGGTGAGGATGGTGCTCAGCTGCGCCTTCGCCTCCGTGTCGAGCTCGGAGAGTTTCGTGCTCTGGCGAAGACCCTGTTTGTCGTAGAACTCCGTCGTGAAGGTTCCGAGATACACTTTCGCCGCAGTTGCGCCGGTCTTCCCCCCCTCGACCGTGGTCTCCAGGAGCTTCTGAATCCAGCCGAGATCCAGCCCACCTGACTCCTGCAAAGATAGCCATTCGACTCCCTTCCTGAAGGCCCTCGCGAGGGCCTTCTCTACCTTTTCTCGGCCCACGGCGCTTTCTACGCTCTCGGGGATGGCCTGCGAACTGAAGAACTCCTCCTCGCTGTCCATCCTCTCGCTGCTCATCAGCTTCGAGTCCCCCTCAAGGAGGTCGAGGAGGTTCACAGCGTATTCGCCGGCGATGTCGAGAACCACCACGGTCAGGCTCGGATCCCGCTTCATCGCCTTCCGAATGAGCGTGCTGGTAAGGTTCGACTTGCCGCTTCCCGTGAAAGCGAAGAACCCGCAATGGAATCTTATCAGGTTGTCCATGTTCACAGTGAACGGCAGGTCGAAGCCGGCCATAGTGCCGATACGCTCCCCGCTCTCGTCGCACAGGAACTGCTCAACAGCTGCCTTCGAGAGGAGGTACGCACGCGCGCCCGGCAATGGCGCGTACGGCGACCTCGAAAAGACGGCCTTGTCCCCGTCAATCTCCAAGACGTACGAGGTGGGAATGGCGGCAAGGTCAATCCACGTCTCTTGCGACTTCCCCCAGCTCTCCTTGATGGTGTCGAGGTACTCCTTTCTCAGCAGGGTCGGCATCGAGGAGTCCACGCCCGGAAGCTGGTAGTGGGTCGGACTCACGCCGATTACCTCATCGACAACATACTTCGTCCTCCCGCCCACGTTTCTCTCGACGGCGATGAAGCTCGGGAAGTATAGCCTGTCGAGAACCTTGTAGCTGAAGCGCGCCTCCAAGAACGAAAGTGGGTTGGACACCGTTATCTCCCTCCCATCGCTCGTCGATGTCCTGGTGGCGATGCTGTTCCTCCGGAGTCTCGCCTCGAAGTCGCCGCCCATGTCGTCGAACACCCAGCTTGCTTCGGACAATTTCTATCTGCGACCTGCTCTTTTCCTCGTGTGCTCCGAGTCCGAGCGCTGCTCTCTATAAGTTGTGACCAGCCCGAAGATCCTCTTCCTGCTAGAGACCCTACCGGCGCTGATGTCGGCCACACCCCTGAGCGAGCTCCTGAGCATCCCGACCTCCGCCTTCACGGCCTTGTCCGCCAGATAGAGAAGCTGGTTGTGTCCGAAGGCCTCGAAGACCTCAGGATTGTCATTCATCGAGAGGATGTGCAGGACGAGATTCGAGAGCGAACTCCCGTCGTTTCCCTCGAAGTACGCGTCTATGGTGACCGGGCCCGACCTCTCCGTCACCTCGAACGACCTGACCGATGTCTGGTCGTATCGTTCGTCGAACGGCCTGTCGAACAAGAAGACTTGAGACCTAACGGATTCGTCGCTCCTCAGGGTCCTAAGCTGGAAGAACGAGCGGACGAAGAGCCTCTCGCGGGAGACGTTCTTCCTCGCGCTTACGAACTTCTGGCCCACCTTGACGATGGTCGAGTAGGCCGAGTCATAGCCGGGTGTTCTCCACGGCGTCAGAATGAACGGGTTCTCAGCGCTCAAGATCGCAAGAAAGGCCCTGTCGTTCTTGAGCTTCGGAGGCGGCGAGACCACGCTTATGAGCCGATTCTCAATCGCGTATGGCAGGACTGATCTCGCTAGATCGGTCGCTGTCGTGTCCTTCGCTATCCCTACAAGCAGGACCCCCATCTCCCTGGCGCGCTGAACGAGCCTCCATAGGAGTATGAGGGACAGCGAATTCACGTCGAGTATGTTGAGGTACTCCTCCTTGTCTACTGCGAGGGGATGCCTCCGGTTCTCGAAGACCGCCTCCGAGTAGCCGAGCGCGAGATTGCACGAACGTTCCCAGAACTTGCCTACTCCTTCTGCCAGTCCGAATTCGCCTGCCGCCACTTCGGCGACCATGACTCCCCCGTACCTCTCGCCGAGCCCACTCAGGAGTTTCAGTGCTTTGAAGATCTTCGATTCTTTCACCCGAAGTGACTCGGCCAACTCCGAAACTTTCTTTGGCCCCGACGTCAACTCGCGGACGATCGCGAGGCGAAGATACCTGTCGCGTCCCGGTATCATCGCCGAAGGGGGTCCGAGCTGCAAACTAAGGTAGAGGTCGAGTGGCGAGACCGGCGAGTCCTTGCTCCATTTCAAGAGGTTCGTCCCACCCCGGCGGAGGAGGAGTCGAGCGTCCCTAGATAGGGAAGTGAAGGTCCCGGACATCGGTCGGTCAAGGAAGATTATCTTCGACCGCTCGCAAGCCAGATTGGCAAGATACAGTTCGGCGAGGGTCATGAAAGAGTTGGGTATCCTCTCCATCGAGTGCTCCAATTCGATGTCGATCTCGGGCTGGTCGACCATTACGCTTCCCAAGTCCTCAGTCCACAGAGGGATAGCAGCTGAGGCGGCCATCCTCGAGTCTCTGCGCGCCTGGGCGAGATCGAACGTGATTCGTCCCCCGACCGTGAAAGGACAGCTGTAGGCGGTCGCGTTGGCGTAGAACAGCATCATTTGCAGACGCTCGTCAAAGTCCATAGAGCCATCGATCCCGGTCGCGGTGAGCTCCCCCTCTCCCAGGAAGTCGCGTGCGAGTCTCTCCGCCGACGGGCTGTCAACCGGTATTGCGAACTTGGCAAGATCGACACGACCTGCGAACGAGTTGGCCCTGCTCTCGAACCGGGCCACTAGCTCCCTAGTCTGTTGAGAGAGCTCCTGCGCTAGATCGCTGGACATCTCTCCCAACCACTCTATGCGGGGGCGTTAAAAGGAGCCACACCACGTATGGCCGAGGTTCGGATGAAGAATATGTTAATAAGCGAAAGGCGATTCGCTTCAGATCGTTGAAACTTAGACTCGAGCACCGGCTCCCGAAGAAGCTCAGGTATGCCAAGGTGTACTTCGAAGCGGGAAACGCAAAGGTCTCCTTCTCCCTGGACGGGACCAACGCGAACTGGCAGGCGAGCATAGGAAAGAGGGGCGGCGTGGAGATGTCCGACAAGGAATACGCGCGCCTCAGGGCCAATCTGCCTGCGGTCGAGACCATCGATGACAACGGTCAGGTAGTGATAGTTAGGGACTCGGAAGGATTCGAGGAACAATGGACGAAGCCTCAGTGGGTCCTCAGGAGCGTTCGGAAGGCGAAGAGGGCGGAACGAGACGCGTCCCCCTAGGGGACGGATTACCACCCCTGCGTTAATCGTCGCCTTTCTGAGAACTCAGCTTATATCGGAATGGCGAAGTTTCGTTCATCGTGGAGAGCCTCATGCTGCTCCCGGCGAATCCGCTGGAGGCAGCCGAGCAGATAATAGAAGCGGGAGAGAAGAGCGGGATACGGCTGAGGCTGCTCGGGGGGCTCGCATTCAAGCGCCTGTGCCCGAGCGCGAACAGCGGAGGGCTCTACAGGGAGAACAAGGACATTGACCTAGTCGGAAGGAGGGAGGATGCGAAGAGGATCATGAAGACCATGGAGTCGCTGGGTTACAAGCCCAGGGACGTGTTCAACAAGCTGAACATGGGCCAGAGATTCATCTACTACGACATGGGGAACAAGCGAAGGGTTGACATCTTCCTTGACGAGTTCGTCATGTGCCACAAGTTCAACTTCAAGGAGAGGCTCCTTCCAGGGGAGTACACCCTCCCTCTGACAGACCTCGTCATGACCAAGCTCCAGGTCGTGGAGATGACGGAGAAGGAGTACAGGGACCTCACAGCCGCTTTCTGGGACCACGACGTCGCCGGCCGGGGGATTGACGCGCGTCAGATTGCCGAGGCGTGCGCGAAGGATTGGGGACTGTACACGACCTTCTCCAAGAGCCTGATATCGCTTAGGAACTGGGGGAAGTCGCACCGAGTCCAAGACGAGGAGAAGGTTGCCAGCCGAATCAACAAGGTCTTGGCCCAGATGGAGTCCGAACCAAAGAGTCTCGGCTGGAGGGTAAGGGCGAGGATCGGCGAGAAGGCGCGATGGTATGACCTGCCGGGCACGGACACCGACGCAATCTTCGGCTAGGACCGACCCACTCGGAAAATCCCCCCGCCGTTGCGCCCAATGATGTAATACACCTTGGCGTTCGAGATTCGCGGCCTGTCGCCGACCGACTTGATGGTGCTGTCGACCAACTCGAGCTTCGGTTCGTCATCTATCACTATTCTGACCGGGGTCCCAGACTTCGCATGGATCTTCTTGCACATCCTAGCATCCAGGGTAAGGCCCTCGTCCTGGTCGTCGAACTCGATGTCTATCTTGGAACCGCCGAACGACGATGAGCCGACAAACCCGTCGCGCGTGAACGAAGTCACGTCCACGACGAAGACAAGCTCCTCGGCTTCTGGGGCGGCCATAGGTTCTACATCTGCTCTTCGACAGGCGCCTCGTCCTCTTCGAGGTCGACCTCGATCTCCTCTTCTACGATCTTCTCTCCATGCTCGCCGATCAGGGAGTCGATGGGATACCAATGCTGCTTCGCGTCGAGTTCGGGCATCGTGACCTGGCTGTAGCCCGCAAGCGTCACACCTGTCAACACCCCTCCCCTGCTCTTATCTGGGAGCGAGACCCTCTTCACTGACATGGATTCGTCCTCGAAAATGACTTCCCGAGTTGCGTTTACTTTGACCTTGAGCCCCTTACTCGGTTTGAGTTCCATCGGGCTGTTCCGTGGTCACCTTGGGATACTTAAAGTCTCAAGGACTGGAGCGTCCGCAGAACGTCGGCTGTCTCCGACGCGAGGTGTTTCAGCCCTGCAGGTTCCCTTCGCTTCAAGACATACGAGGACGCGAGCAACGCGACCCCCGGGACGCCGCTAATCGGATCGGGGAATGCAATCAGAGCGACGCCGGTCTTCTTCATCGCGCCCGCGAGTGAAGGTGGATTCTGCACTTGCCTGAGGGAGTTCAGGGTGGGCTCGGAGACGATCGCCCCGGCGACGCCAGCCCTTTCGACGCCGATGCGTGCGACCGAATCCGTTGCCGCAATCAGCAAGGCAGCCTGGCGTCGCGTGTCCACGTCTGGATCGAGGCCGATGCCACTACGTTAATGCGAATGGTCAAAACCTGTTGCTTGTTGACTAAAAACGGACGGCGGCGCTCTCACGGCTGACGGGACAGACCTCGGTAGGCTCCTCCTCGTCTTAAAATAACAATCCAGGGGGTAAGTCCCCCATGCCAAAGCTCCTGACAAGGGGCGAGTTGAGGACGGAGATGAAGAAGTTGCCCGGATGGAAGGCCAAGGGGGCGTTCATAACCAGGACCTTCCAGTTCGAGCACTTCATGGACGGGATAGTCTTCGTGGGCAGGGTGGCGCGGGCGGCCGAGCGGCTGGAGCATCATCCAGACATCCAGATAGTCTGGACATCTGTGACGTTTTCGATCCAGACGCATTCAGAGGGCGGTGTCACGAAGTGGGACCTTCAGTTGGCGAAGGCCATCGACCGCCTAGCCGCTGACACCCCGCCATCGAAGTGGAAATAGGACCCGCGGGGGCCGGAAATTCTTATATACAATGTGTAGTTGTATACCTACTGGTGCATTACTATGTCAACCACAACCGCTATACCTGCCATGACGTCGTCTGGGCAGCCGGTACTGATACTCAGGGAAGGATCGAGCCAGAACAGGGGTAAGGAAGCCCAAAGGAACAACATCGCGGCGGCTAAGCTCATCGCTGAAATCGTCAAGACGTCCCTTGGACCGAGAGGGATGGACAAGATGCTGGTCGACTCGATGGGAGACGTGACCATTACCAACGACGGTGCGACCATGCTGAAAGAGATCGATGTTCAGCACCCGGCCGCAAAGATGCTGGTTGAGGTTTCGAAGACCACCGACAACGAGGTCGGGGACGGAACGACCTCCGCGGTGGTACTGGCCGGAGCGCTCCTCGAGAAGGCAGAGGAACTTCTCGACAAGGACGTGCATCCGACTGTAATCGTCGATGGGTATACCAAGGCCGCTAGGAAAGCAACCGAGGTCCTGAACGAGATCAGCGAGAAGGTTTCGCCGACCGACAGGGAGTGGCTCGTCAAGGTCGCGAGGACCAGCATGCAGACCAAGCTCGTTTCGAGGGAGGCCCAGGAGCTTGGCGGACTTGTCGTTGATGCTACCATGGCCGTGGCCGAGAAGGGTGAGAAGGGTTACAGGGTTGACCTCGACAACGTCAAGGTCGAGAAGAAGCCAGGTGGCTCGTTGAAGGACACGACGCTCGTTCAAGGGATAATCCTGGACAAGGAAGTCGTCCACTCCGGGATGCCGAAGCGGGTCGAGAAGGCGAAGATTGCTTTGATCAGTGCGCCGTTCGAGATAGAGAAGACCGAGTTCGACGCGAAGCTGAACATCAACGACCCCTCCATGATGAAGGAGTTCCTGGATGAGGAGACGAAGATGCTGAAGTCGATGGTCGACAAAGTGACAGAGGTCGGGGCGACCGTGGTGGTCTGCCAGAAGGGAATCGACGACATCGCTCAGCACTATCTGTCGAAGGCGGGCGTGCTAGCGGTGCGGAGGGCCAAAGAGAGCGACATGACCAAGCTTGCGAAGGCAACGGGGGCCCGCGTGGTCAACAACTTCGAGGACCTCTCTAAGGGAGATCTCGGGTTCGCCGCGCTCGTCGAAGAAAGAAAGATAGAAGAAGACAAGTGGGTCTTCATCGAAGGCTGCAAGAACCCCAAGGCCGTGACCATACTCATCAGGGGAGGGACCCAGAGGATAGTCGACGAAGGTGAGCGATCCTTGCACGACGCGTTGATGGTGACCAAGGACGTCATCGAGAAGCCCAGGATAGTTGCCGGTGGCGGAGCTGCCGAGATCGAGGCGGCGTACCAGGTCATGAAGTGGGCGGAGAAGCTCTCAGGGAGAGAGCAGCTCGCGGCCCAGAAATTCGCCGAGGCGCTTGAATCGGTGCCGATCGCTCTCGCGGAGAACGCAGGCATGGATCCGATCGACGCGCAGGTGGAATTCAGATCGAAACACGCTGAGGGCTTGAAGTGGTTCGGAATCGACGCGATTGCCGGCAAGATTAGGGACATGTATCAGCGCGAAGTCTTCGAACCGCTGGCGGTCAAGGAGCAGGTCATAAGGTCGGCGACAGAAGCGGCCTCGATGATCCTCCGGATAGACGATGTCATCGCCGCGGGCAAGATGAAGGCGCCGTCCGGTCCACCCGGCGGAGGCGGTATGGGTGGCGAGGGCGGCGGCGACTTCGACTAGCGCAGTCCGCACCCACGTCGGACCTGTGGGCGAAGGATCTATTTTCGCGCGGAACGCTTAATATATGAATTGGGGTTTTTCCAATCACCTTGCAGGTTCAGGGCAGCAAAGCGACACCCAAGAGGATACTGCAGGCGGCGTCCAAGCTCTTCGCTGCCAAGGGATTTGCCAACGTCTCGATGAGGGATATATGCAAAGAGAGCGAAACCACCGCGCCCGCGATCTACTACTATTTCGGAAGCAAGAGGGGGCTGTTCGAGGCTGTTGTCGGGAAGCAAGTCTCTATGAGCGACTTCATCCAGAAGTTGTCCAAGTCATCCATCAAAGGGAGCCCCTCCAAGGGACTACAGGCGTTCGTGAGGACATACCTCAGCCTGTTCCCGGTAAACGCCTTCGACCCTGGGCTCTACATGAGAGATTCTGCTACGCTGGACAAACAGAGCGCCAAGATGATTAGCGAAGACCTCGACAGGATCCGATCGGTTGCCGCCCGGTTGATCCAAAGTGGAATCGACGTGGGCGAGTTCCGGAGGACCGACCCGGAACTGGCGTCGGATTGCCTCCTCGGGATGCTGAACAGGGTGATCTTCCAGGGCATTCACTTCTCGAAGGCCTCGGACAAAGAGGCTTACGGAAGTTTCGTCACAGAATTCTTCATGAGAGCGATGAAGTAGCGTCCGAGGTCACGGGAGATTGAGGATGACCTTTTCGGGAACTATCTCGATCGTGGCCCTCTTCTGCTTGCAGTAGATGTCCCTCGCCTGTTTCCTTCCCTGCTTCTCGCCGAGATACCTTATCGCGAGGGTCTCGATGTCCCTCTTGGGGTCCCGATCGGTGGCGTGTCTCGCCGTCCCCCGAATCAGGACGTAGCTGTATCCAGCGTCGATTAGGAAGGCGACCCTGCCGTCCCTCTTAACGTTCTTGAACTTGACCCTGTCTTGGGCGGTGTTGACAAGTAGCTTCCCGTCTTCGTACATGTACCAAATCGGCGTGACGTGCGGCGAGCCGTCCTTGGCGAGGGTAGCCAACTTGCCGAAGTGAGGCTTGTTGATGAAGTCTATCGTCTTCCTGTCGAACCTTACCACGTAGCCGACCTTCGGTCGCGAACTTAATTCAGTTTCGCGGCGTATTCGCGGAGCATCCTGTTGTAGATGCTTCGGGGCGGGAAGCCTATGCTGCAGAGATAGGTCGAAAACCTAACTCTGTCCTCGTCGCTCCTTATTCCCTCCTGGAGCTCCTTGATCTCCTGACCTACGACCGCGTAGCTCGTCGCGTATCCCGGAAAGGCGCCCTCGTGGGCCGGGAAGAGCTGGTAGTAGACCCTGCTCCTGGGGACACCAGTATGCTTGTTCGCCCAGTCGACGAACTTCATGAGGTCCTGCTTTCCCGTGTTAATCCTGACGTCTCCGACCACTCTGAGGAACCGGATTATCCTCCAGCGTCTGGTCCAGAACTCGAGCTCCATGTTGATCAGCTTCAGCCCGCCGTACTTCTCCAGCGTCGTCACGTAATCGCGCTCAGCTCTGGTCGGCCGGCCCTTCTTTTCCAGCTTCTTCGACGCGTCAAGGAACTCGAGTTCCCTGTTGAACGAGAGGCCTTCTGTGATGGGGCCGGAGTGGGTCGCCGGGAGCAGCTCCAAGGGGCCCAGTTTGCCCACGAAGCCCATCACGCTGTTGGAGTGGTGGACGCAATGCCCGTACTCCTCGTGCACCAGGAGGTTGAGAAGCTCTGAGACCGACTTCACGGGGTCCCGAGACGGGTCGGTGGTCTGGAAGAATATCTGGAACGGGTGTTTCGTGTACGTGTCGAAGAACTGCGCGGCTCCGGAGGGCATCACCCCGGTCAGGTAGCTCGGAGTCTCAATTACCTTAGTCACGTACTTCGGATTTATCCTAAGGATGTCCTCGTCCACGAAGGCTTGGACGACCTTCCTAATCTGCTTGGTCGTCCGAACGAGGCGCTTGGGGTCGAGCTTTCCTCGGGAGTTTATCTTGCTCTCGATTTCTTCGGGCTTTGGAGAGCACTTGTAGTGTTTCGCGAGCGCCTCCGCGGCCTTCCGGTAGCGCGGGATTTCGTCGTCAATCCATGAGATGGCCTTCTCCTCCAATTCCTCCGGGGACTCGCGGTAGTCCAGCCCCTCGCTCAGGGCTTGCGGGTAGAAAGCCTCCCTCCCAAGTCTTGAGCCGTGCTTGGTGAATATCCTCTCGACGTTCTCGAACTCTCCCTTCCCGAAGCCCTCGAGCCCGAACGTGGCGACGAACTCGGTCGTCTTGGCCTTCAGACGCTCGCACTCCTTCTTGAGGGCCCTGCTCTTTGTCTCCTTCTTGATCGTATCTAGGATGCCCAGGATTCCGCTCAGACGGTATAGCGTCAGAACCTTGACGCCTGTGGGGACGTTCCGGCCCCGGAACCTAGCCAAGGTGGCATCGATCGCCTCGCAAGAGTTGTCGATCAACGACATGAGGTGTGTCTCGTTCACGCCCTCCTTGGCCAAGTGTACGAAGAATGCGCCTAGGATTTCGTCGAGCGTCGGTTGTGGCTCGTCGAAGAGGAGCGTGGTCTTCATGGAGTCGAGGACCTTCCTTTCGATCTCTGTTC
Organism: uncultured archaeon; assembly: GCA_963731775.1. Taxonomy (GTDB): domain Archaea; phylum Thermoproteota; class Nitrososphaeria; order Nitrososphaerales; family Gagatemarchaeaceae; genus DATJAJ01. The sequence goes on from CAVSWV010000003.1 coordinate 173,617, forward strand.
GGGCGCGCGTCCGCATGCTCCTGACCTTCCTCAACGCGGCGTCCAAGTTCGCGGCGCTCGGAATGAAGACCTTACCTGCGCACTCATCGAAACCCATCAGATAGGCGCCAGACGGGGAGAAGACTTTGATTTCGTCGATAATCTCGTCAGCCAAGGCCCTCGCCACGGGTCTTGCGCGCCAGTTCGGGATATATTAGTTAGCGACGTCGAGAGGAGTGAACTTCTCGACCGTCTCGGTCAACTCCTTCCTCAGGCCCTTTTGCCAGGACTCGAACCCCGCGGGAGCCTCAGGGTATGCGAGGTTGATGTCGACCAACGACGAGCTCTTCTCGACCGTGTAGCGTAGCCCCCTCGCGAGGGAGAGCTGGCTCATGATCCTGAACCACATCACCGGGTTCATGAAGCGCGCCCTGTTGAACTCGGGGTGCTTCCGTTCGGTAATCGCCTGTACGTCCTCCTCGGACAGGAAGTGCTTCATCCCGTAGTTCAGCTGGTCGTTGGTCACGGTCTGTAGGAAGCGCCTTAGGACCTCGAAGCTGGCCATCGGATATCCGTGGGTCTTCATGTACTCGATGTTGTAGCTCCAGAGCCCCGCCTCGCTCGCGTCATTCGCCTCGAGGGCCTCCGCCACGACCTTGCCGAGGATGGTCCCTCCGTATATCGAGGGACTGATGCCGCCGGCGTCGATGGGACGAGGCATCCAAGCCGCGTCGCCTACTATCGCAAAGCCGTTGGCGACCATGGAATCGTTGTGTCGCCTCACGGGCACCTGCCAGTTCCCCTTAGTGTTCCCCGAATCGGCCTCTCCCGTGGGCTGCCTCGGGTTACTGATTACCGGATTGTCCGCTACATACTTGTCGATGAGGCTCTGTAGGTTGTCATTGAGCCCGAATCGCCTGTTCCGCCTGTCGAGTCCTGACTTCGATACGCCGAGGCCTATGTTCATCTTGGTCTTTCCCTTGGGGAAGACCCAGGCGTAGCCCGCGGGCGCAATGAACTGATCTAGGTGGATGATGCAGTAATCGGGCGAGAAGTACGCCGGGTCCTCCTTCACGGGGTCGAAGTCGATGATGTAGCGCCCCGTGCCGACGACGTCGTCCATGTCAATCTCCTTCTCGATGTGAGAATTGATCTCCAGGAAACGCCTGAGCACGGAGGAAGAACCCGTGGCGTCTACGACGATCTTGGCGGTGAATCTGAAAGGCGACCCGTCGGCCTTTCTGCCCGCCACCCCGGTGATCCATCCGTTCTCGGCTATGAGCCTCTCAGCTGTGGCTCCGTACATGAATTCCGTGCCGAATATCTTGGCGTCCTTGACCTGGCGCCTGGGCGCAAGCTTCCTGTTGAATAGATAACCCTCCCCCTCAAAGAGCACCTTCGTCTGCCTGTCGGGCGAGTAGACGTAGACGCCGCTCACGGGGTGCTCGAGCTCCGGCGAGCCGTACCTGATCCCGATGTGCTCTGCGAGGTAGTCAAGGCTTCGCTTGCTGGTGGCGTCACCGCAGGTCCATCCGTTGTGGGTCTTCTTGCCAGGCTGATCCTCGGAGTTCCTGTCTATCACCAGCACCTTCGCGTGCTGCTTCGAGTTGTATCCTATCGAGGCGGCTGTGATGAGTCCCGACATTCCTCCGCCCGCGATTATCACGTCGTAATCGGTCTTGGTCGACAAATACTTCTCTCTGGAGGTTGAAGACGGGCCGTTCGTTTCCCTTATAATCGTTTTAGGCCCGCACCGACGCTACTCCCTCTGGCGCGAGAAAAAAGAAAGAAACCGGCCGTCCGGCTATCCGCCGAACAGCCATTGTCTCCTATTCGTTTGAGTAGACGGACTCGGTCGAGGAGGTCGGGACCTCGGGGAGGGACTCGTTCATCCTCTTCTCGGCTATCGCAGAGGCCTCCGAGAGGATCTTGTTCGCCTCTTCGCTGTTCTCTCCCATGTAGAAGTTGGTGCCAGTTATGCCGCCAACGTCGGTCATGATCGAGTTGAGCTGGGCTCCGATCTCTCCGAGCGTGTTCTGCGCGTCAGGCAACGCCTCGCCGAGGGTGGTCCTCACACTCCTGATCACTCCGATTGCTGGGGCGATCGTGGCCGCGAAGTCTCCGATGTCGGTGACGGTCTGTAGCCTGGTCGTGATCTGCTCTAGGGCGATCTTCGACTGGGTTACAATCTTCTGCATCTTCCTGACTTCGGCGAGCTCGTTGGAGTATGCCTTGCTGGACTCCTGGTCGTGAGCCTGGACGGCGTTTACCGTCTTCTTGAAGATGGCGTTCTCCCTCTGCTTCAGCCTGTTGGCAGCCGCATCGAGACGGTTGATCTCCCCAGTCAGCTGTTGCGTCGCCTTCTGGATCTGCGGTTTCAAGGGTTGGGGCCCACGAATCGCGTCGCGCGTCTGCTTGCCGAAGCCGTCCGTGTTCTCCTGCGCCTTCCACTGTTTGTCGAACTTGCTCATCGTGATATTCTAGCTCGATAGTGTTGCCCTGGAGTGATGACTGACGATAGCAATAACTGTTGATGCCGTTGTGAAACTTGCTTAACAAGCGAGGGAGGCGGCGAGAGCGCGCCCCCCGGACGAGTTCGACGCTGAGAAGGAGCGTTCTCGTTCGGAGTCGAGCCGCCAGGGCTAGAGGAACCGAAAATCGATCTTTCTGGTCTCACGCAGCATACGCCTGCTGCTCCAGCGAGGATCAGAGCGATGAGAAGAACGACTTCGGAATTCCAGGAAATGGCCCGTCTTCTGCCGAAGGAGAATTCATGCCGTTTCACGTGGCGGCAAAAGCGACTACTGATGCCTGGTTTTCTTCGCTCCGAAAGGTTCGGCGCAAGTATCCGGAGGACCTTTCGCCAAGAAGGGTAGAAAGATACCAATTTGTCGGAGATTTGGCGTCTGGCCAGGACACACAATGAATGGCATCTCCGTAGAAGCGGTTTTATACGATCCAAAGGGAATCAAGAAGAGTTGGTCGGTCGATTCAGCGATAAGGTGGTCTTGGTGACAGGAGCTGGACGCGGTCAGGGTCGCGCCGATTCGTTGGCTTTCGCGAGAGAGGGGGCGGACCTGATTCTAAACGACGTCTGTAGCAACCTAGAGGGCGTTCCATACAACCTTGCCACTGAAAGAGATCTCGAGAACGTCGCGAAGGAGGTTCGAGCCCTGGGCAGGAGAGCCATGGTCGCGAAGGCTGATGTGAGGGACGCAAAGGCAGTCCAAGGCTTTGTCGACTCAGGGGTCGAAGAGTTCGGAAAGATTGACGTCCTCTATTGCAACGCAGGTGTCTTTGCCAAGAAGCATCCCCAAGACATTACCGAGGAAGAATGGGACGTGATGCTTGACATCAACCTGAAGGGCGCGTTCCTTTGTACGAAGTACGTAATCCCTCACATGATCAAGCGACGGTACGGGCGGATAGTGATGAATTCGTCTGTTGAAGGCTTAGTCGCTTGCCCCGCTTGCGCCCATTACATAGCAGCGAAACACGGAATGATAGGGTTGACTAGAGCACTGGCGGTAGACCTCGGACGATACAACATTACCGTGAACGCGGTATGCCCGGGAGGGGTCGCGACCGGCCTAATGGAGTACGTTGACACCTTCTACAAAGCGAATCCAGACTACCAGAAGGAGACGGCTACTATCGCAGGAGCATGGACGGTAATCCCCGACCATCCGGTGCTGCATCCTGAAGATGTCTCGGGAGCAGTTCTCTGGCTAGCATCTGACGATGCGAAATACGTTACTGGCATCGCCCTGCCGGTGGATACCGGTTTCACCGCGAAATAGGACCGCAGCCCTTGGGGGAATAGAGACTCCATGATGCCGCCGACCGTCTAGGTCCGCTTGAACTCGGCCGGCCTCTTTTCAAGGAAGGCTCTCGCCCCCTCGCGCCTGTCCTCAGCCTCGAAGCATCTTGAATAGTATTCGATTTCCAGTCTGTCAATCTTGGCCAATTCTCGGCGGGAGCCCTCGTATAGCAGACGCTTGGTCCAACCAAAAGCGACGGGCGACATTTCTAGAATCTTCTGGGCCAGTTTCATCGCTTCACCTTGGATTTCTTCATCTTCACACACCTGCTGAACGATTCCGAGATTCAGGGCGGTGGTAGAATCGAGCAGCGCCCCCGTGGAGAATAGATACATCGCCATGGATCTGCCTAGGGTCCTAGGGAGGCGACTCATGCCACCGAACGGCGTTATGACTCCAATTCTTAGAGAGGGCATCCCGAATTTGCTTGTCTTCGAAGCAACGCTGACATCGCACGCGTTGGCCAAGTCGCAACCCGCGCCCAACGCAAGCCCGTTCACGGCCGAAATTATCGGCTTCTCCGTTGATTCAATCTTCCTGAGAACCTTGTGCGCCAGCTCGGCAAAGGACAGGGCATCCGACGGGCTCATTTTTTCAATCTCCTCGATGTCCCCTCCTGAGGAGAAGGCCCGCGTCCCCTGGCCAGTGATGATCAAGGCCCTGATCTTGGGGTCTTTTCCGACCCGCTGAAGGAGGTAATCGAGTTCCTCTAGCGTACGGCCTCGCAACGCGTTCAGTTTTTCTGGTCGGTTGAGCCTCGCGACTAAGATGTCACCCTGAGTCTGAATCTCGAGGTCTGAATACTCCAGAAGCGCTCGCCGTCCACCATGTTGCGGAGTCGAGCTATTAGAGTGTCGGCCGCCTCTGAAAGTCCGAATACGGCCTTGTGATTTACAACGTGGGCCAACCGAAATGTCGTCACCCCGGCCAGACCGAACTGTTCCAAACGAAATATCCTGATATCCTAGAACCGCCGAAAGATTCTATCGCGCTAATGTTTTTATCGGGCACGCGAATCCATTGTGCGATGCCCTCCCTACTTCAATTCGGACTGATGCTCGAACCACAGGAAGGGATGACTGTAAGTGAAATCCTTGATTGGGCGGCCTATGCCGAGGAGGCGGGATACGGCTACATCTTCAGATCGGACCATCTCCTTCCCACATCAGGGGCGAGGGGAATCGACTCTCCGGAATGCTGGGTCACCCTCGGAGCAATTGCCGCGAGGACAGGCAAGATCAAATTCGGGCCGATGGTAACTCCTATCGGCCTCCGAAACCCAGCAACTTTGGCCCGAATGGGTTGCACTCTTCATTCATTCTCGGCTGGTCGGTTGCAGTTCGCCGTCGGGGCAGGGTGGTATGAGGACGAATACAAGGCGCACGGTTACCGGTTTCCGGACATGAAGACCCGAAGGCAGCAGTTCGTCGAGTCCCTGAAGATCATGGTCCCCCTCGTGCGTGGAGATAGGGTAGATTTCGATGGCGACTTCTTTTCGGCGCACACGGATTGCTTTCCGAAGCCATCTGGCCATGTGAACGTAATCATCGGCGCAAAGAAGCCCAGGATTGTGAAGATTGCGGCGAATTACGCGGACGAGTGGAACACCTTCGGTCCGACCAAGGAACCCTATTCCGAACTCAAGCGGGAGGCAGACTCTGTGCGGCCTGATCTGAAGAAATCCATGACCGGCGCCTGCATCATCGCCGAGAACAAAGCAGAACTCCTGGAGGCTGGAAGGAGATGGATGCGCAGACGAGGGCTCGACGAAGACCCCAGCGTCTACCTGAACAAGCTGAAGGAGCACGGTGTCATAATAGGAACAACTGCGGACTTTCCTTCCGAACTAAAGGGGCGTATGGACTGGGGAATCGAGAAGTTCTATTTCCAAGTCGACGATCCTACCGACAGGAAGATGTTCGACATCTTGACTAGCACTCTGAAGACGATGTAGAGGGCCTAGATCTGGTTTCAGCGGCCGCGAATGCCCAGGACTGAATCCGGGCGCTCAGGGGAGAACTCGAAGCCCCGTCACGTTCAGATTTCAACAAGACTATATATTCCACAATCGGGAATTCGACTCGATATGGAAACACCTGAGTCGCAAAGGCTGAGCTTCTCCCAACTTGAGAACATCGGAATGATAGTTGGCGATTTGGATGGCGCGGTCGCCCATTTTGAATCCTTCGGGATAGGGCCCTTCGGTCGGCTCGACAGTCATCCGTTTGGCGAGACTCTGAACCCGAGCGCAGTCGGGATGCAGAGTTCGCGTCTGGAGGCCAAGCGTGCAAGGCTCGGCTCGGCGGGCATCGAGTTAGTCAAGCCGAGTGGGGGCGATTCGCTCTGGACGGAGTTCCTGGCAAGAGGCGGCGACGGCGTGATGTACCTTACTTTCGCAGTGGATGACATCGACCGTGGGGAGGCCTCGCTGGTGGGGAAGGGGTTTAAGCTGATCCATAGCTCGCGATTCCAACAGGGTGGCGGGGCGGCATTCTTCGATACCAGAAAGTTTGGCGGAGTGATAATGGGAATCGTAAAGCCTCCGTCGGGGAGAGACGGGGGATCCGCATCGCCTCCGCCGTTCTCGAACCTCCACCACATAGGCTTCGTGGTCAGAGACCTAGACGCTGCTGTGCAATACTTCGAATCCTTGGGCTTCGGCCCGTTCAAACCATTACGGCTCATAGGAGATAGGTTTGAACAGACACAATACGGCGTACCCACAAAGTATAGGCTCAAGAACGCTGGGACGCACATCGGTCAAACCAAGATAGAGTTTGAGTTCCTCCAACCGTTGGAGAACGCTCCGCTTCAAGAGAACTTCCTCTCCAAGAGAGGCGAAGGCGTCAACCACCTTGGTTTCAAGGTGGGTCTTGTCGAGGCAGAGACTTCGAAGATGCAGGAGAAAGGTTTCGATGTGGTGCTGACGGTGAAGTTCACGAGCGGTACCATATGCAAGTATCTTGATACCAGCAAGATTGGCGGGGAGATGGTAGAATTCTGGCAGCTACCGACGGCGACTGTCTGAATCGAGCATCAAGTCACCGCTTCGACCCAGGGGGACACAGAGCGGGTCACTTTGAATCATTCTCTCCAGTGGGGGATTGGTCCGCGTCCTCTCCGAGTTCTTCATTGCGGATCTCCCTCAGTTTCGTCTTTCCGAGCGTGTGCGTGGACTTCTCGGGGAACAAGCCCTGTGGCCTGATGTAGAGGACCACGAGGAGTATACCTGCGACCAGGAAGTACTGGAGCCACGTGACGCTAAAGGGCAACACGTTCACGAACCAGAACTGCCCTATGGTGGTGATGTTGACTATGAGCAAGTAGATTAGTACTCCTACTGCGACCCCAACGTTGTTGGCGGTCCCGCCAAGGACCGTCATCAGGAACGGCTGCACCGTCCAGGTGGTGTAGATGAACGTCTGTGAATAGACATCCAATGTGTAGAAGACGTACAGGGCCCCCGCCATCCCGCTTATCGCTGCAGAAATGATGAAGGCCTTCCGTCTCATTGAGACCGTGTCCACGCCCAGTATCTCCGCGGCATCCTCGTTGTCCCTGACGGCCCGCAAGGTCCTGCCGAGCGGTGCCCGAACCAGACGCTCACCCAGGACGTAGATGCTGAGGCCGAAGATGACAACGGCCACGCCCGCTATCACTTCGCTGTATGTGCCGGCCCACTCGTAGACGTTTGGGAGGGCGACCCCCAGCGGGCCCCCGACAATCGGCGAGTAGTTGTTGAGGACAACGGTGTAGACCTGGGCCAGCGAGAACATGGTCATGGCGAGATAGTCTGATCGGAGGCGCTTCACGATGAAGGACGTCGCTACGCCCATTATCCCCCCAGCGAGGCCGGCGACCCCCACGGAAGAGAGGAGAATCAGAATCCCAATCGAGGGTTTGCCCGCCATGGCGGCGTTGACCTGGGCGATGTAGGCGAAATTGGTGGTGCCTATGAACTGGTTCGGGCCCGACAACAGATTTGTCAGGTAGCCGGCGAACCTCCCCCCGAAGGAGGCCCCTATCGTCGCTCCCGCGGCGATGTAGAACATCTTTCCGAAATTGGCTAAGCCGGCATAACCGAACTCCAGATTGAGGCCGATGGAAATCGCGAGATAGAGACCCCAGGAAGTGGCAAGGTCGAGTCCGAAGAGAACAATATTGATTCCGTAAAAGGTGACGATGGGCAGCGGCAACTACGGTTTTCGCCTCCAGGGCCTCCACTTGATAGACGTCAGGCCCTCCGGTACAATCAGGAGTCCCATAATCATGAGTACCATTGGCACTGCAGGTTGGTACTCCAAGAACCAGTTGCCAACAACTTGGGAGGTGTACGTCGTAATCAGAATCTCCCCCGCCCCGACTATCACCCCGCCAATTATGGCGCCATAGATGTTGGAGAGACCGCCCAAAAGGCACGCCGCGAAGAAGGCTACGGTGAAGTCCGTGCCTAGGTTCGGATCACCGGTCAGCCTCAGCGTGAAGAGATTGCCGGCGAGAGCAGCGAATCCTCCCGCCAGGAACCAAGAAAGCGAGTTCACCTTTAAGATGTTGATCCCACATATCTCGGCCAGGGACGCGTTGCTGACAGTCGCCCTCATGGCGACTCCGAACTTCGTCCTCGTGAGGAAGAGATAGAGCCCTGTCGTCGTGGCTATTAGGACCAACGGGGCTACGATAGCGAGAATTCTAGCGCCGAATGCGACGAGATCTTCGTCCGCGAGGAGGAAAAATCGCGCGTCCGGGAACTTGTATACGTTGGAGAGAGCGTCTGCGTAAGCACCGAACACTCCGGTGAAGATCACTCCCACCGCGAAGGTGCTGATCATCAAGGTGATGATGGTCGCGCCCCGCCTGAGAAGCGGGCGGAGCACAGCTAGATACATGAGCAGCGCGCCAGATCCTCCTAACAAGAACGAGAGTGGGGCCGTGACGTAGGGGTTGACGCCCTCGAACCTTAGCATAGAGTAAGCGGTGTACGCTCCCACCGTGATGAACGACCCGTGGGCGAAGTTCGGAACCTTTGAAGTCATATACGAAAGTGTGAGCCCAAGGCTCATGAGAGCGAATAACGATCCGTAAACTAGTGCGTCGAGGATTACTGGGCTTATCGCCATGAATCCGCGTCGAGCTATCCTTTGCGCAAGTTCTTAACATTACGTTGGTCCGTGTTGTCGTTTGCAACGTCTTAAATAGGGCCACATGGTCTCAGTCACGTTTGCCTTCGACAGCAGCCGCGTCGGCTTTGCTCGTGATAGGCCTTCTCGTCGGTGCAGGAATCACCTATGTGGTGGTTCCAGCCGGAAAGACAACCACAGCGACTACAACGGTCGGCGGTGTCGGAACAACGGTCACCACGACCGTGTCGTCGACACTCACAAACACAGCACAAAATTCCGCACTTGCACTGTGCGGGTGTACCATCACCATTGGTGATGTTACAGACCTGACGGGAAGCCAAGCCTCTTACGGCGCACAGAACAAAGTCGCGATAGACATGGCGATAGCAGACATCAATACATGGTTGAAAACATTAGGAGACACAGTCCAATTCTCAGTCAATCACATTGACGACCAAACAGACCCAGCAGTAGCCCTCACTGACCTCCAGACATTGGCCAGCACGGGCATTCAGGTCACAGTCGGACCATACTTCAGCGGAGCTGCGGAGAACATGTTATCGTTCGCGCAATCGAACAACATCGTTATGATCAGCCCGCAAGCTACCTCACCAACCTTCGACACGGCAGCCCACCCCTATCTCTTCCTTGTAGCACCGACCGACGACCTAGGCGCGAAGGGCCTATCGGCGATCGCGACCAGCCAAGGTGCCAAGGCAGCGATAATCATATACAGGAACGATGCGTGGGGAGACCCGTACTCGCAATCATCCAACTCGAGTTTCTTCACTCTGGGCGGATTAGCTACGACCCTCATCCCATACACCCCAATCACCTCCGGCAGCTACGACTTCTCGGCGCAATTAGCCCAGGCTAACACAGCCTTCAACGCATACTCGGCGAAATACGGTGCGAAGAATGTGTGGGTTATAACGGCGGGATTCGACGAGGTCGGAACAATCTTCGAACAGGCATCGACCAGCTATCCAACCCTTGCAGCAGCAAGTTGGGAGAACCCTGACGTAGACACAGGGACCACGAGCACGGTCGGACCGGCGGCTCTCAAGACCATCATCGCGGGCGATGTGTTCGAACCCACAGCTTCAGCAAAGTTCACCGCATTCGAGAGTGCGTTGGCGGCTAAGACCGGCGGCTCCCCTGAGGTCTACGCCTCAACTTCTTACGATGCCGCGTGGCTCGCAGCCTTGTCAATACTGGCCGCGGGTAAGAACAGCGGAGCAGCAGTCGAGGCCGCATACCCAGGAGTGGCGAGCAACTACTTCGGAGTATCTGGTTGGACCGAGACGAACCAATACGGGGACAGGTTCAACACCGCCTACGGAGTCTGGCAGATGCTCACGAACTCTACCGACCCAACCGGGATCCCGGTCTGGACGCAGATCGGTGTGTACTCTGCATCCGGTGTCCTCACCTACTCACAAGAACCAGCCATACCTTAACCACAGGAATTGATTGTCGGCAATAGCGAAGTGTCGGCTCGAAGAAAGCGGGCGACACTTCTCCCTTTGTTGTTGACGAGAGACACGAACGGCATCAGAACCTGTTTCCGATAGTTTACTAGCAGCAGCCTCATCCACGTTGCACGATGCAATCCTTAAGCGTGCGCAATTCCCGCGTTATGACGTGAGATTCGGATTCTGCCTCCCATCGGCGGGGCATCTTGCCACGCCAGAGATTCTCACTTCCCTGGGGGAGCGAGCCGAGGAGCTTGGATTCTTCGCGGTCTCGTGCTCTGATCACATAGTCATCCCCGAGACATCGGAGGCGCCATATCCTTACTCTGTCACGAAAAAGGCAACATTTCCTCCCGACTGCATCGAACTTTTCACGGCACTATCATTTCTGGCCGCGAAAACGAGCAAGGTGAAGTTGATGACAAGCATTATGGTTCTTCCCCACCGGAACCCGGTGCTGGCCGCAAAGATCCTCGCCAGTTTGGACGTTTTCTCTGGGGGACGGGTCATCGTCGGCGCGGGCGCGGGCTGGCTAGAGGAGGAATTCGTCGCGCTTGGTGTGCCTCCGTTCAAAGAAAGAGGAAGGGTCTCCGAGGAGTACATCAACGTCTTCCGAACCCTTTGGGGGACGGAGATCTCGAGTTTCGAGGGCACGTTCACAAACTTCTCCTCTGTAGTGCTTTCGCCCAAACCTGTCCAAGGCGCTCGAATCCCAATCTGGGTCGGCGGGGAGAGCCCGGGTGCCATGAGGAGAGCCGCTCGCGTGGGCGACGGTTGGTATCCCACCATCAATAACCCCAGTCGCGATCTCGGGAAATTGACGAACCTACAGAAAGCCGTCACTGAGTTCAGAAACATGGTCAAGGATGCTGGGAGGGACCCAAATGACCTCGCCCTAACTCTCGGCGACGTCAAGATTCGACCTAATCCGACTGCTGACCCCGATCTGCTCTTTGCCGGCGACTACGAAAGGGTTCGAAAGGATGTAAGGGCGGTCGAGGATGTTGGCATCAGCTACCTCGGATTCAACATCAGGGGGCCGACGCTGGAAGAGACCCTGGCCAACATGGGCAAGTTCGCAAATGGCGTGATGGACGGACTGCGAAGCTAGAGGATAGGCAGCTGCGCCAGCCTCTACTAGACATAATAATGACTCGGGCGTGGGTAGGTCTCATGTATGGATGGAAAGCCCGTCTCGCAGTAATGCCTACCATGGACGATATGGTTCTCGAACCGGAGCTCAACCACATGGCTCCGGAGGGAGTTGCCATTTACGCGGCCAGGCTCCGCAAGCCGAACAACGATACCGACGCTGCGACCCAGGCGGTCGCGCTAGACTCGCTGGAGGAGTGTGTCGACACCCTCATCTGGACACGCCCGAAGGTGATCTGCTTGGGCAGCACGTCGACTTCCTTCGTGGGCGGGGTCGACCAGGGCAAGAAAATCAATGAAAGGATCAAAGCAAGGTCAGGAGGGATTATCGGAACGTCAATATCGGATGCGCTGGTTCATGCGATTGACGCCTTCGAGGCGAAGAAACTATCCATAGTGACCCCCTACGTCGCCGATTTGAACGAGAGGGAGAAAATATTCCTCGAGGGTTATGGGTACAAAGTGCTCAACATCGCTGGAATGGGGCTCTTGTCTTCTGACGACATCTGCTGGCTTCGGCCCTCCCAGATCGTGAAATTCGCCATGAAGAACTTCGACATGTCGGCGGACGCCTTGGTCTTCAGTTGCACGGGCCTCCACACCGCTCCCATTATGGATGAAATGGAGAGGATGACGGGCAAGCCAGTGGTCAGCAGCAACTCCGCGGCACTCTGGCACATGCTGCGGCTGGCAGGAGTGGGCGAAAGAATCAATGGCTTCGGAAGCCTTCTGGCCGAGTTCTGAGCGGAAGAGCGACCTAGACAGACACCCCAGGTGAGTGATCCCTTGAGATTTGGAGGCATGATCGACACCGAACGGCTAGAATATCCGTCGATTCTGGGTCTCACGAAGGCGTACGAGCGGTTAGGATTCGACCACGTCGGGGTCTTTGACCACGTGATGCCAATCTACTCCGGCGACGACGCTGCTGTCTCGGAGTGCTGGACGACACTGGCCGCGCTGGCCCGAGACACCACATCCATAAGGCTCGGTCCTCTCGTAAACTGCGTCTACTATCGGAATCCCGTTCTGGTGGCCAAGATGGCAAGTGGAATCGACAACTTGAGCGACGGTCGGGCCTTTGTGGGCATCGGACTCGGGTGGCTCGAGAAAGACTTTCAGGCCCTCGGATTGCAGTTCGGAAGCTTCTCGGAGAGGCGCGACAGAGCTAGCGAGTTTGCTGAGATTCTCGTGCGACTCTGGACAGAGAACTCGGTCAGCTATTCTGGGCGCTACTTCTCCTTCCAACGGGCAGCCAGTTATCCCAAGCCTCGCCAAAAGCCCTACCCGCCCTTGCTGATGGGATCAGAGACCGGAGGCGCGCAGATGCTGAAGCTGATCGCCAAGACGGCTGACATCGCGAACGTCGGTTGGAACATGCCGCTCGAGACCCTGCGCGCCAAGTTCAGCGAACTCGACGAGGACTGCAATGCGCTGGGCAGGAAACCCGGGAGCATCGCGAGGTCGACGAATTTCGACTTGCTGCTCGGATCAAGCGAGCTTGAAGTGAAGGCCAAGGTGAAAGCGACCCAAGAAAAGTTCCAAGGCAGATTCGAGGCTGCTTCCTTCGAGGAGAAGATAAAGAACGGGATGGTGGGCACGCCTGAACAGTGCGCTCCCAAGCTCGAGGCGCTGGAGAAGATGGGAGTGGAGCTTGTGTTCTTTCAGCCCTTGGATTCCCCCGACACTGACAGCGCCGAACTGTTTGCTGACGCGTTCCTCAGACATCCAACTGCTTAAAACTACGCATCGAGCTAAGCCGCGGCATGGAACTGGATGGGAAGGTAGGAATCGTAACTGGCTCGGGGTCGGGCATAGGAAGGGCGATCGCTCTCCTCTTCGCAAGAGAAGGCGCCCGCATCGCGGTCGCCGACGTGATGGATGACACGGGCATTGAGACCGTGAAGATGATCGAATCCAACGGCGGGAAGGCGATGTACGTGCATTGCGACGTCTCCAAGGCGAAGGAGGCTGAAGAGGCAGTCAGGTCGACCGTGAAGATGTTTGGGGGGCTTGACATTCTGGTAAACAACGCCGGAATCGAACTGGCTGGGACTGTCGTGGAGCTCTCTGAAGCCGACTGGGACAAGGTTCTCAACATAAATCTGAAAGGGGTCTTCCTCATGTCGAAATACGCCGTTCCTGAACTCGCGAAGAGAAGAGGCGTCATCGTGAATACGGCGTCAACAGCGGGCTTTGCAAGCTACCCCAGGTGCACTGCCTACTGTTCCTCGAAGGGCGCGGTCGTAGCGTTGACCAGGGGCATGGCGCTGGACCACGCGAAGGACGGGATTAGGGTGAACTGCATCTGCCCCGGCGCCATAGACACGCCTCTCCACAAGAAGTATCTTGCTGCCCTTCCCCAGGCTGCCAGGGAACCGTACGAGAAGAAACAGAGGGCCGACCATCCCATAGGCAGAATAGGTCAGCCGGAAGACATAGCCGAAGCGATGCTGTTCCTGGCCTCCGACAGATCGTCATTCATGACCGGGGCCGCCTTCGTGGTCGACGGCGGGTTCCTTGCGAAGTAGCCTTCGACACTAAAGGCTGATTGGGGCCTAGAGCGCGTTGCCCGGAAAGTGGATTACAGTCGGGTCGATGCTGCGCACGGTCTTCGACCCGGTGTAGGTCATCACTCTTTTCAGCTCGCCGTTCAGGACCTGTATCATGTTCGCAACCCCTTCTCTACCATACGCGACGTAGGCCAACACCAGCAGGTTCCCGAAACAAGCCCCGTCTGCTCCTAGCGCGAGCGCCTTGAAGACGTCCGACCCTCTCCTCAGCTGAGAGTCTACGAGAATCGTGGTCTTCTTCCCGACCGCCTTCCTTATCGCCGGAAGCACCCTGAGTATTGGAATCGAGTAGTCTATGACCTCCCCACCGTGGTTTGTGACGACAATCGCGTCGGCGCCAATCTGCTCCGTCGCAACCCTGGCATCGTGGACGCTGAGAACTCCCTTGATGACGAACGGCAAGTCGGTGGCATTCTTGTACCTCTTCAGGTCCGAGACAGTCTGAGGCCCGTGCCGCCTCGGTCCTTCGTACTCGTCGTTCGCCTTCTCAAGAAACATCGAATCAATGTCCACACCCACGGCGACGCACCCGACCTTCTCGGCCCACTTTACCACCGCCAACACGCGTGCCTTATCGCCCAGGGGCTTGATCATTATTGCTATCTTGGCGCCCTCCTTGATCATGCTCTCGATCGAGTCTATGGGCGAGTTTGCCCCCCGCCACATTATCGACCCCGCGTCGTTGACGCCGTTTGTGAACTCCTCAAGATAGTCAGTGCTGAAGCTGTAGCTTGTGCGGCCCGAGGGGATTTCAGATTTCCAGAGCTTCTCTAGAATCCGTGAGGAGATCATTGCCGCCGGCATTATCGGTGACGGCATCTTTACGCCGAACAGCTCAGTGGTCGTGTCGGCCACTTCGCTTCCGAGAATCCTCGTCTCTATGGTCAAAGAGTCCATGAACTGCCTGTTCAGCCGGTTTTGGGATTGGGTCTCTGCTCCGAGGTCGAGCCACTTCTTGTCAATGTTCGCCTTCTCGAAAACCCGCAGCCCTTCTGCTACAATCTCGTCGTATCGCACGCGGTCAACGACCGAAAAACGTTAAAAAACCTTTGCGGAATGAATCGATTTGATCGTTGCCAGTTCCGACTGTACGGTGATGAGGGCCCATATTCCCTGCTCACTGCGCCGCTGATCACCTCACCTCGACCCTTGTTCTTGAGCAACGACCAAATGTATTAATCGACGCGTCAATCGGGGAAGATGGACCGGCGTGGATGCTGAAACTCATTCGTCTAGTACCATCCCTACGACCCTTCTCCCAGCTCATCGCAGGCGTAGACGCGAAATCACAGGATTGGGTCGCATAAAGATAGGTGAATAGGCCGGACTGCGCTTTCTTTGGATAGTCGCCATAGTATTTCTCGCCGATATTGCCAATGGAGCAATCCTGTCCACTCTCTCGCTTTACGCTACCAGTCTGGGGGCAACGGTTCTCATTGTCTCTCTGATCAGCTCCTCGATGGGTTTTACACGCGTCTTTGGCGGGCTTTACCTGGGCAATCTTTCTGACCGCATAGGTCGGAGACCGATAGCGATGATTAGCCTCGCGTCGCTCACCGTCTTTTCGACCATCCTCACCATTGTCTCCAACCCAGTCCTCATCGTGCTCGCTGCATTGTTGAACGGGTTGACCATCGCTGTTTTCGGTATGGTAGCCGCGTACATCGGGGACGTCACTCCCGCTGAGGAGGTTGACCATCGGATGAGCCTCAACATGCTTGGTCAGGGGGCAGGGTTCGCAATAGGGCCGATCCTCGGGGGGTTCGTCTCCCAGAGCTATGGGTATCATCAGGTCTACTACCTCTGCTCGGGCATGGCGCTGATCGCTTTGTTCGTCACCTTCCGAAGTATGAGGGATTCGACTACAACCTTGCGCGCTCGGGGAGGTTCTCGATTAATCACCCGAGGGAGGGAGGTGCTTTCGAACCCAACCATAATCTCGGTCTACGCGCTGGCCGTCCTGATGTCCTGCGCCTTCGGTTGCATCTATTTCTTTTTTCCGCTCAGAGCGAGTTCCATCGGACTGAGCGACACAGACATCGGAGTCGTACTCGGAGTTCGCACGTTCATGTCTACCGTAGTACGTTACCCCTCGGGTCGGCTGTCGAGGTGGTTGGGACATACAAGGATACTGGCGGTCAGTCTTCTGTTGCCAGCCACCGCTGGGATACTCATTCCGTTCTTCGGGACCGTTGCGGCGCTGGCGCTTATCGTTTCCCTGGAGGGGGTGGGGTACGGCATCTACCTAACGATCTCTCGTATCATGGTGGCTATGACCGTGGAACCGGCGAAACTCGGGATATCGATGTCACTCCTTGACATCTTCGGGGCCATAGGCCAGATCTTTCTTGTGCTCCTGCTGGGGTTCGCCGCTGGCGTCGTGGGTCTCGGGGACATATTCTTCATTATGTCGGCGATCCTCGTTGTGGGCGGCACGGTCCCGATCTATCTGTTGTCGAAGAACGAGAAATCCTATCAAGCGAGGGTCGAGTTCGTAATCCCCTCGACCAAATGAAGCCCAGAAAACTCTTTCCTATTGCGCGGTCAGGCCGCCGTCGATTACCATGGCCGTTCCGGTGATGAACGATGACCTGGAGGATGCGAGGAAGAGTGCAAGGTTCGCCACCTCTTCGGGCTTTCCAATTCTTCCTAGCGGGTATCTCACTTTGACCCGGGCTTTCCAAGCCGCCGCTTCTTCGGGAGTCAGGTCGCTCATGGCCTGCACGTGAAGGGGGGTGTCGATGGCGCCTGGGCAGATACTGTTCGCTCGAATTCCCGCAGCCGCGTGGTCCAAAGCCAGGGCTCTCGTGAAGGCGACGACGGCTCCTTTTGACGCGCAGTATGCCGCGATCTTGGGATTCCCAATCAGCCCTGCGTCAGAGCCCATGTTGATTATCACCCCGCCGCCGGAGCGCGTCATGACCGGAATTGCGGCCTTTGACATTACGAACATCGACCTCACGTTGACCCAGAAGACCTTGTCCCAATCCTCCTCTCGCGTCTCGAGCACGGTTCCGGTGAACTGGATTCCTGCATTGTTCATGAGGATGTCAAGTCTCCCGTACTTCTCGTCGCATCTCCTAACTATCTCTTCTGCATCCTGACCCTTGCCCACGTCGCCCTTCACGAAGATGGCCTCTCCACCCGCGTCCTTGATCATCTTGGCCGTCTCACCGCCAGTCTCCCTGATATCCGCAGCGACAACTTTGGCTCCCTCTTTCGCGAAGAGAAGGGATATCGTTCTGCCCATTCCGGAGCCAGCTCCAGTTACGATTGCAACTTTGTTTGGTAGTTCCAATGTGCTGCATCTGTGTAACAACGTGCGGGTATTAACATTTCGGAAAGCAGGCGGGGTCCGTAACCCTTAGATGCTTCACCCTCTATTCTCGCGGAGTGAACGAACGGCTGAGAGGAAAGGTCGCCCTGGTGACTGGCGGTTCGAGAGGGATAGGGAGAGCGACCTCATTGCAACTCGCGAAGGAAGGGGCCAAGGTCTGCGTGAACTATCGGCAGTCAGATCAGGAGGCCCGGTCTCTTGCGAAGGAGATATCTCAATTAGGATCTGAGGCCATGACTGTCAAAGCCAACGTGGCTGAAATCCGGGATGTGAGGAGGATGGTCCGTCGTCTCCTAGAGAGCTATGGGAAAGTGGATATCCTGGTCAACTGTGCGGGAATAATCCACGCCGGCGATTTCATGACGTTGGACGACGCCCTGTCCGATGAGATGTATGCCGTGAATGTGAAGGGAGTGGTCAACTGCACTAGAGAAGTAGCTCGCGGCATGATCCGTAGGAGGTCTGGGAGCATAGTCAACATCTGCAGCGTGGCTGCCCTGGGGACGAGCGTCACCAAGACAGCACACTATTCTATGAGCAAAGCCGCCGTGCTAGTGCTCACCAAGAAACTCGCCCTTGAGCTGGGGCCATATGGCATACGCGTTAACGGCATAGCCCCCGGGTATGTGAGGACCGACATGAACATGGCAGGCAAGACCAAAGCTGAGTTCGAAAGGACCGCGAGGGATTATGCCCGGAAGATGATTGTCGGTAGGATAGGAGAACCGGGTGAAATCGCCACTGTTGTGGCTTTCCTAGCTTCGGACGACTCCAGCTTCGTGACAGGTCAGACCCTGACGGTGGATGGAGGACGAATGGACATGCTCAGCTATTCGCAGTGACGCGGCTGTTGGCCAAACGCGGCGGTCCCAAGGGCTTGAAACGCGGACCTCTCCATGGCATCAAGGTTGTAGAACTGGGCAACGCCATAGCCGGCCCTTTGTGCGGCGCTCTGCTCGGAGACATGGGGGCCGACGTGGTCAAGGTGGAGCGGCCAGGCCGCGGCGATGACTCGAGGCGATGGGGTGAACTGGTGGCAGGGGAGAGCCCCTACTTCGTACAGTACAACAGGAGCAAGAGGAGCATTTGTCTTAACCTGCAAAAGAAAGCGGGAGTCGACGCACTGAAGAGACTCATAAGAGAATCTGACGTCCTTATCGAGAACTTCAGGCCGGGAACAATGTCGAGACTTGGCCTCTCCTACGACAGCGTCAGGAAGTTGAATAAGCACGTCATATACTGCTCTGTTTCCGGCTTCGGGCAGACTGGGCCGTACGCCAACACCGGCGGGTACGACGCCATCGTGCAAGGTTTCAGCGGCATAATGGCTGTGACCGGGGAAAAGGAGGGCCCGCCACTCCGCGTTGGAGTTCCCATAACCGATATCCTCGCCGCACTTTACGCCGCTCTTGCGGTTTCGCTTGCCCTTTTCCATAGGAAGTCAAGTGGTGAGGGGCAGCACATAGATGTCTCCCTGTTTGAATCAGGGGTCTCGGCGGTTGCACAATGGATTCTCATAAACGAGCTGACCGGAAAAGCGGTTCCACGCTTCGGAAACAGATATCCGCTCCTTGCGCCCTACGAGCTATTCGAAACCAAGGACAAGCCGATAATCGTGGCCGTTGGAAATGACGACCTGTGGTCTTCGCTCTGCAAACTGATCCAGCGTCCGGAGCTGATCAAGGACCCACGGTTTCGGACCAACACCGAAAGAATCAAGCCAGAGAATCGCGATGTTCTCTCTTCTCTCCTGGGTAAGGAGTTCCATAAGAAAGCGCTGGCTGAATGGCTCAGACTCCTGAAGGAGGCTGGAATACCAGCAGGTCCAATAAACAGAATTGAAGACCTGGCCAATGACGAGCAGCTAAAGTCGAGGCATCTTCTCGTCCAAGTCCGTCACAAGTCGCTGGGCAAGATCAAGGTCGTTTCGGGGCTTCCCAAACTCTCTCTCACCCCGGCGACGATGAGGAGAGCCCCTCCGACGCTCGGCCAGCACACAGACGAGGTCCTCTACGGACTCGGTTACTCCAAGAAGGAGATATCGCACCTCAGGGCGAGCGGCATTCTGTGACCTGATGTGGCCATCTAGGGCTGAAAATCAATTCAAGCTCGGGTAGAGAATACTTAAAAGTCGAAGGACGTTTGCTGCCAACTATGGAAACTCTAGCCGGAACGCCCGTCAAACTCAAGAGCCGATCTCTTCCTGAACTCAGGAAGCTCCTCAAGGAGTACCAGAAGAAGTGCGCGCTTTACAGAACAGGAAGAAACTTCGGAATGGGCCTCTATCCCTCGGATGTCGCCCTGGAGGCGTATCTTGACTTCGTCGACACCAACTACATTTACGCGAGCGACGGGCTAGGAAACCCGTTCACGGGGGTTACTGAAATGGAAACCGAGGCCTGCAGGATGATGGCCGACGTGATGCACGGAGGTCCGGACGTGGTTGGAAACATAACCTTCGGCGGGACTGAGTCGAACATCCTTGCTATGCAGGCCGCCCGAGACTATGCAAGGGCGAAGCGCGGGATAAAGAGGGGCAACGTAGTGATGCCCAACACAGCGCATCCTTCGTTCATCAAGGCCTGCCATATGCTCGATATGGACTTCGTCAGGACCGAAGTGGACTCGGAATACGTCGCAGACGTGGGCGCAATGAGAGATGCGATAGACGAAAACACGGTCGCCCTGGTCAGCACGTGCGGGACTCACACCGTAGGAACGATCGACCCCATAGAACAAATCGGCCGCCTATCCCAGAAGCAAGGGATTTGGCACCACGTCGATGCTGCCTGGGGCGGCTTCATAAGCTGCTGGCTGCGAATGTTGGGTAAATACAACATTCCGCCGTTCGACTTTGAGGTGCCAGGCGTGTGGTCCATGACAGTTGACCCTCACAAGATGTTGTTCGCCCCCATGCCGGCGGGGGGAATCCTCTACGCCAACAAGGAGCTACAGAAGTACGCCTACTTTGACTTCAAGGACCCCTTGGGTATCCATGGTCACTACTTCACGAGGACAACCGCTGGTAGTAGGACCGGCGGCAACATCGCAGCGGTCTTCGCGCTGCTGAAGTATCACGGGACGGAAGGCTACTCGAAGCTGGCGCTGAAATGCATGGACCTCACCTATCGGCTAGTCGACGGGGTGGAGAGCATTCCAGGCCTTAAGGTGCCGATAAAGCCGCAGATGAACCTGTTTGCGGTTGAGTCGTCCACATTGAACGTGGACAAGATATCCGGCAGGATGCGCGAGATCGGATGGCACGGTCTGTACACGACACAGAACCCTCCGAGCTTCAGGGTCGTTGTTCTTCCGCAGAACGAGCCCTACATACCGGCTTTCTTGAAAGACCTCAAGAGAATAGCGGCGTCTCACGGGTAGGTCAAGGGCCGCGTACTCCCCGGCAGCCCCACAAGAGGCGATGCAGCACCTTCCCGTCCCAATCGAAGAGCCGGGAGTTTAGCGTTGAAGGTTGTTGTAATCGGGGGCGGCGTGGCCGGAATGTTCACGTCGTACTATCTACTAAAAGCAGGCCATTCCGTCACCATAATTGACAGAGACATCGACGAAGACCGGTCGTCGATATTCAACGCGGGTTTCATCACTCCTTCATTCACATCGGCCCCGACCAAGCTCTCAAAGCTGATAGCAGCCACCATCCTACCAAGGGGACCCCTCTACATCTCCCTCGCTGAGGTCCTTAGGAACCCTCGATGGTTCAGAAAGGGGTTGAGCAGTGGTCTCAGCGGCTTCGAGGAGACGGCTCTGGCACTGGGGAAGCGAAGCCTCGCGCTCTATGAGGAATTCTTCAAGAGCGAATCCGTTCAAGTGGACATAGTCAGAGGCGTCGTGGCGTTGTTCGGTAATGTGGAATCGGCCCGGAAGACCGCGCGCGAAGTCGGGGGACGAGTCGTAGACTCTTCCGACCTCGACCCCATGGGCTTCCGCGGATTCGGCGGTGGGGTGTACTTGGACGAATTGTCAATCAACCCGCTCAAGCTTTACACTGAGCTAGGAAAGAGGTTGACCGAAATGGGTGCCTCGTTCCGTCGGGGGAAGATGGCGTCGGTCAAGATGGACGGGAATCTTATCGCCAAAGCGATGGTCGACGAGGAGGTCTTCGAGGGGGACGCCTTCGTCATAGCCGCAGGTGCCGGCAGCAGGGCCCTTTGCAGACAGGTTGGTTACGACCCTCAAATATTACCGGCCCGTGGGCTCGCAATGATCTTCGAGACCGGAGGCGAGAAGATCGTAGAGCATCCTGCCTTCTTCGAGGATCTCGGAATCTCGCTTTCACAGCACAATGACAATACATTCAGAATGACCAGCTACTTCGAGCTCACAGGCTACAAGACGACCTTCTCGGAGTCCAGAAAGAAGTACATACTCGAGGCGGCCGCGGCCCATCTGTACAATTACGGTAAGCTAAAGCTGATCGGAGAGGGTGTTGGCTTCAGACCTTGCGCTCCCGACCAGCTTCCAGTCGTGGGTAGGGTCCCGGGGGTGGATAACGCGTGGATTGCCTCGGGGAATTGTCGGGAAGGCGTGATACTGGCACCGGTGACCGGCTTCATGGTCTCCGAAATGATATCGGGCAACGAAATCCCCGATCTCCCAGTGAGGGATATCGACCCGATGAGGTTTCTGCGGTCGCGACCTGCGGGAGCTGCGACGACCTCCGGTGTCAACTCATGATACATCGATTCGGAGGGAGTGGTGTTTGCCGGCCTTGTTGGTATTGAGTAGAGAAGACATACTGAAAGTACTGAAGATGGACGCTCTCATCGAGGTGATGGAGGACGGGTTTCGGGAACTCGCCGAAGGAGATGTGGAGATGCCCCTCCGTCCTATGTTGAGTTCAAGAGAGCCTCTCGGAACCACGCACGTCATGCCCGCGATAATGCGCAAGTCCAGGGCGCTGGGCCTGAAGGTTGTTGCTCACTACATCGCTAACCCGTCGAAGTACGGCGTCCCCGTCATAAACGGGACGATCGTCTATAACGACTTCAATACTGGACGGGTCCTTTCGGTCATGGACGGCACGTACCTGACCGCCATGAGGACGGCCGCTGTTAGTGGGGTCGCCACGCGATATCTCTCCCGCAAGGACAGCAAGGTTGTCGGGTTGCTTGGCTCGGGCGTCCAAGCTGAGACCCACCTCGAGGCAATGAGCAAAGTCAGGGACATAACGTCAGCGCGTGTGTACAGCCCGACGCCGTCACACCGGGACGCATACGCCAGAAAAGTGTCTGCCAAGCTTGGGATAGATGTGCGGGCAGTCGATTCGGGCAGGGAGGCGGTGGCGGGCTCGGACATAGTTGTGACCGCCACCCCGGCGAGGGCGCCGATAGTTCTGGGCGATTGGCTTTCGGAGGGAATTCATGTAAACGCCATCGGTTCGGGTACGCCCGAGCTGAGGGAGGTTGATGAAGTTGTTCTCTCGAAGTCCAAAATCGTCGCTGACGACATTGACGCGGCGGTCGCCGAAACTGGGGACTTCATTACTCCCATGCGCGAGGGGAAGTTTCGAAGGGAAGACATCTACGCCTGTCTGGGTGACCTTGTAATCGGCAGTAAGCCGGGCAGAACCAGCGACAAAGAGATCACCCTTTTCAAGTCTGTAGGGCTCGCGATCGAAGATGTCGCCGCGGCGAAGTTCATCTACGAGAACGCCAGGGCCCAGAGCGTGGGAACGGAAGTTCCAATCTAATACGCTTATTTAGAGTGCCTGCACTTCGTTGAGTGAGCTTGCCTCACAATCCGGAGATCGTCGGGGTACAGGCCTTGGTCCCGCTGCCAATGAAAAAGGACTACTCCCTTGATCTTGAAGGCATGCGAGACAACATCAACTTCTTGATTGAGGCAGGCGCACACGGAATAATCACCTTGGGCAGCATGGGCGAGTTCTTTCAGCTCTCTCCCTCTGAATTCGACGGTCTCGTCGATGTGGTCGCTGACGCGACCCACGGGAAGATAACCTGCACCGTAGGTACTTCTTACCAGAACCTAACTGAGTGCGTCCGGAGAACAAAATACGCCGAGAATGCCGGCATCGACGGTGCCATGATCATGGTGCCATACTATCTTCCGCTGACGCAAGATGAAGCCTTTGAGTACTACAGGCTGGTTGATGAGCAGGTCGATGACATACAGGTTGTGGTGTACAACTTCACGCCGGCGAGCAGGATCAATGTCACCCCTGAGCTCTGGAGGAAGCTTGTCGCTCTAGAGAGCGTCACCGCGGTGAAGGAATCCAACGCGGAAATATTCCACGTAAGCAGGGTGTTGGAGAGCTTTGGGTCTAGGATAAACGTCCTAGCGGGCTCGGATGCCTGGCTACTTCCGGAGAGCATCCTGGGGGCAAAGGGCGTGACCTCGATCTTCGCGTCTGCTTTCCCGTCCTTTGTCCTCGAATTCTATGAGGCTTGCCGCAAACGCGATTTCGAGAAGGCGGTGCCGATGCACAACGCCTTCGTGAACGCGACTTGGCCGATAAATCCATACAACGAGGTAGCCTGGCTGAAGGCGATAAACGAGCTCGCGGGAAGGAAGGCTGGCCCGCCCCGACCTCCCTATTTCCCGCTTGGCGGAGAGGAACTCGCGAACCTCAGTCGTTGGGTCCAAGACACCAGACGAAAGTTTGGCTTCTGATCGAGTCTCTAGATTATTGCGGCCTAGCTCGTCCGACCCCGAAGCGAACCTCCTAACCACATTGCCAGTTTCACAATGTCTGCACTGAAGAGATAACTTTCGCAAATGACTGTGAACCGAATCTTCTCGGCTGGCTACACGCTCAGTGCGACAATTTGTCCGACCAACTGAAATGTTTCAGGCGACAAGCTGTCCCACTACTGAGAGAATCCGAAACCGGAAGGACATGTCGATGGTAGTATGGTCACCGAGCAAAGTTGTCCCGCGGTCGTCGGGCGGCAGGGGTCCGGAGGCCGTTTCAATGGAGCCCAAGCGAATCTTGCTACGTCGACTGGCCGCCGTCGAGGACTATGAGCGCTCCAGTCAGGTAGGGTACCTCGTCGCTCGCCAAGAAAGCCGCCAAGCGGGCGACCTCCTCTTTCTTAGCGACCCTCCCCATTGGAATCTCTGCCTTGGCTCTGGCCTCCTTCTCGGGGGTCACCGCGTAGATGCCGGTATCCGCAACGGATGTGGGACATATGGCGTTCACTCGAACGTTGTGTTTCCCTAGGTTTCGCGCCATCACCTTCGTGAGCATGTTCTGCGCTGCCTTGGATGTGTTGTAGGAGACGTGCTCGTTGCTCCATCCGAATATCCCGTCGAGGGAGGTGATGTTGACGATGGATCCGCCTCCATTCTTGATCATCTGCGGCAGGACGTACTTTGAGCATAGGAAGTAGTTCTTGAGGTTGTTGTTCATGTGGTAATCCCACTGTTCCTCAGTTGTCTCCATCGGGGTCTTGATGCCATGCAACTCGACCCCCGCGTTGTTTACCAGCACGTCTATCCTACCAAACTTTGCCAAAGCAGCTGCAACGGCATCCTGCACCTGCCTCGATACGGACAGGTCGGCCACGTATGCGAGCGACTGGTGTCCGTCTCTCGCGATCTCGGCGGCTACTGCCTCGCACTCCTTGTTCTTGTCAACGAGCACGACCTTGGCTCCGGCCTTCGCGAATGTAACAGCTATTGTCTTGCCTATCCCGCCTGCGGCGCCCGTGATGAACGCCACTTTGCCATCTAGTTGCATGGTTCGGCCTCCGGCAGGTCGAAATATAACTGTTCCAAAGCTTTCTAGCCCATGCGAGGACCATGTCGCGGAGGAAAGAACCTGTGGGATGTTGCCGGTCCATCTTCGAAATCGAGTTGTCTTTCGACATCCACCTCGCTCATGGAACTACCTGGAAGGTCGTGGGGGCGCGACCTTTCGACTTGATCGCCAGCATTGGCGGCACCGTCATGATTAGCGAGGTCACAGCCATGATCAAGAATGCGGTGCTGTATCCTGAAGATATCACGGCCCAAGAGAAGACCACCGGCGCCCAGAAGCTTCCGGACAACGAGATCCCGTTCACGAGGCTTATCGAGAGCGTTTCGTATCTGGGTCCGACAGGATTGTTCTCCCTGGCCATCAAGAAACCCGCGGTCCCGCTTATTCCATTTCCTAGGCCCACGAGGAGAGTGGCCAACACCATGGTCGCGACAGTCCCGAGAGAGGCGACCGCGAGGCCGGCAGCGACGCAGAAGGAGGCAAAAATGAAGGGTCGCTTGTAGTCTCTGACTCTGTCAAAGAATCTTCCTGCTAGAGGGGCGACGAGGATTGAGGTAATCCCAGCCAGGCTCGCTACGAACCCTCCCAGTTCGGGGTTGGCGCCCAAGGCTGTCTCCATGTAGTAAAGGGTGAAGGTGGTTATGATTGTCAGTGCGACATTGAGCCCGCAGACTCCGAACCCGACGAGCAAGATGTTCCTTGATAACAAGATCCTACGAAGGTCCGAAGTCGTGACGGTGAACTCTCCGCTCTTGGAATCCTTGGGGGCGAAAATGATCAACAGTACCAGGGTAGCCAATCCGAACACTCCGGCGATTATGAGGCTTAACCTCCAGCCAGTCAGCTCGGAGACGAGTATCCATCCTGAAAGACCGAGCAGTGCTCCGACCCAATATATCGAGTTGTATAGTCCGACAGCCAATCCGGCCCGGCTCTCCTTGAAGTGAGCAGTGAGCATTGCGAGGCCGGGGGAGAAGATCATCGCCATCCCGATACCAACGAAGAATCTCAAAAGGATCAGATCTGTGAGATTCGCAGCGACGCCCGTAAGGGTCGACATCGAGAAGGCTATGAGCGACCCGAGTATCGCTATTCGACGGGGCCCGAACTTGGCAGTGAGAATTCCGGCTGGCACCTGAAAGCTCCCTATCCCCACCAGGAATCCGGAGCTTAGCAATCCTAGACCAGCTACCGAGGAGTTCAGTTCAATCGCAATCATCGGGAAGACCGCCACGATTGCGTAGTAGTTTACGGCATAGATCGTCCTGTTTGCGATCAGCGACCAGAATAGCTTGTTAACCGTTGAACTCGATAACCCCTGGACATCACACTAAGAATTTCGGTTCTTAAGATTGCCCTCCTGCCAACGTCAACTCGCTCGAGTTGAGCTTGCGGCGAAACTCTTCTTAAGACGGACTCGAAGGGAGTGAACGTCAGCGCCCGTGCCAGAGAGACTCCAGATTCGGAGGGTCGAAAAGATTCCAGTCGTCTACCAGGCCTCGAAAGAAGGCTGGGAGGATGACGGCACCACGAAATATGAGGCTTGGCCCGAAGAGATTCCTGCAGTCATCGTGAAAGTGCACGCCAATGACGGCCTCGTTGGCGTGGGCGAAGCCGTCACCCAACACTGGTACTATGGCTCGACGATAGCCGACATGTACAAGGCTCTATCCATGTACGAGGTCGTCCTGAAGGGAGAGGACCCCCGAAACCTCGAGAGAATCGAGAAGCGACTTGAGGGAACCCTGGCCAGAGGAGTTCCAAGAGTCCAGCCCGCCCGCGATGGGCTTAGCGTCGCAATCTTCGACCTGTTGGGAAAGTTCTACGAAGAGCCGATCTACAACCTGTTGGGGGGTGCCATGCGAAAGGAGTTCGACCTCCAGACCAATCTCTACATGAGAACACCCGAGGAGATGGCGAGGGAGGCGAAAAAATGCGTCAATCGCGGTTTCAAGGGCCTCAAGATAAAGTGCGGCCTGGACGTCGAAGAAAAAGGGTGGAGCCTCGAGACCGCGAAGTGGGAGGCGGAGAAGCTTAGGGCGACGCTCGATTCGATACCTGACACGATCATGGTCGACGCCGACTCCAATCAGGCATGGGGGAACGCGGGAAGGACGATCTCACTTGTGAGGGCATCAGGGCTGGAAAAGTACCCGAACCTGGCCCTCGAACAGCCAATCGGCCTCGCGGACCTCGAGGGGGCGCGAAGAATCCGGGACTCTCTAACCCTCCCGCTTATTCTCGACGAATCGGTCTACTCCCCGGAGATCCTCATCGAAATCATAAGACGGAACGCAGCAGACCGGGTGGTGCTCAAGGGGGCGCGAGTCGGCGGCTACCACATCACGCGGAAGATGATAGCCATTGCCGAGACGGCCAGCATCGGCGTCAGTCTTGAGAGTGGGCTGGGGATGATAGGGGACGTCGCTGTGTGCCATCTTGCCGCCATCACCAGGGAGCCCTATCCCCTAGAGGCTGAGACTCACAGCTGGGTGAAGGAGAACCCGGTCAAGCGAGGAGGCCTGGTGATAAGGAACGGGCGGGCGGTACTCGGGGAAATGCCAGGCCTGGGAATTGAGTTGGACGACGATGTCGTGGAAAGCGTACGTGTCAAGCGCCTCGAAGATGTGCTGCATTGACAATCTGTCACTTAAATGAGGGATAGCTCAGCCGAACAGGCGATGAAAAGGAAGGCCCGAGCGATCTCGAGGCCGTGCTGCGTAGGGGCAGGTCTTATTGGACAGGGCTGGGCTTCTGTGTTCGTCTCGAACGGCTTGGACGTCAACATCTTTGACGCGAGAAAGGAGGCTTCAGAGAAAGCGGTTGAAGGGATCAAGAAGACAGCACAGTTCATCAAGAAAAATCATCTCGTGAAATCTCCTCGGATGGGCAGAGTCAACGTCGCGCCCAGCTTGGCGGAGGCGGTGACAGAGAGGGACTACGTTCAGGAGTCCGTGTTCGAGAGCTACGAAACAAAGGATGACGTCTTTCGTCTCGTGAGCAGGATCAATCCCGACACAATCATAGCGAGCAGCACATCGAGCCTATCGATATCTCGAATGCAAGCCTCGGCGACGGACCCTTCTCTCTGCTTGTCGGTACACCCGCTGAATCCCGTCTATCTCGTCCCCGCGGTTGAGGTAGTAGGAGGAGAAAAGACCTCGCGCGCAACGTTGTCCAAGGTCTGCGATTTCATGTCCAAGCTGGGGAAGGTGCCAATTCGCCTTGAAAAGGAGGTGCCAGGACATCTAGCCGACAGGCTCCAGGCGGCCTTGTGGAGAGAAGCGCTCGATATGCTCGACAGAGGCGTTGCGAGCGCCCGGGACATCGACAACCTGATGACGATGGGCCTCGGGCCTAGGTGGGCCGTGATGGGACCGTTCCTCAGGGCGCACGTCGCCGGCGGCCCCAGCGGCTTGGAGTACTATCTCAATCACATCGAGCCGTCGCACGCGTTCATCTGGAAGGACATGAGCAACTGGAAGAGTGCACCTGAAAGTGCCAAGAAGAAGGCGCTCGCTTCCTTGGATTCTCTGACGGAGGGAGCAGACTACGCAGAGCTTGTCCAGTGGAGGGACGACCTTCTGGTCCAGCTGTTGCTCGACAAGAAGAAAGGGGTGCTGCGCCACGAGAGTTAGAAACTTCGCGACCAACTGCTACTAGGCCGCAAGGAGGCGCTCAAGTCTTGTAATCACCCTAAATCGACTCTGTTCCGAGGGGGGAAGCTACTTCAGTCCGAGCATGTGCCTCGCCTCGTCAGGAGTTGCTATCTCGCGTCCCAGCTCTTTCGCCAGACTCGCTATCTTCCTGACCGCCTCGGCGTTGCTCTTGAGAAGCTCATCTTTGTGCGGATACAGCCACATCGTATCCTCCATCCCCACACGAATAAAGTCGGTTCCGAGAATCAGGGCGAGGGTTGCCAGGGGCAACCAGTTCCTTCCGCCTATGCTGGTCCCCACCAAGGTGCCCTCAGGCAGAGCGTACCTCATGTTGATCAGATAGAGGAGCCCCCACGGGTCAGGCTGTGTTGGTGCCGAGTGATGCATCCCCGGCGCCATAGTGATGAAATAGGGCTTCTTCGCGATGTTGTTGTCGATGACCCAGTTCTTCACCTGCTCGACCGCGACCACGTCGTGGCCCATGTATTCCGGTTTGATTCCCTTCTCCTGAAGATAGTTCGTCTCCCTGACCAGATTCTCTGGGGTCGCCCTCCTGATGTAGATCTGGCCCGTGGCCGAGGCCCGATGACTCACGTATGAAATGGGAGTGACAACGGTGGTCTCCATGTACCGCTTTCCGTATTGCAGGAGCCCTTCCACAAAGGGTTTGATGGTCTCGACTTCGTAGAGCCAACCACCTGGCCCTGGACTTGCGGAGATGGAAGGCCCCGCGACGATGTCCGGGCATTTGTCGAAGATCAGGTCCAAAGAACGTTTCAGAGGCTCCGTCTGGTAATCTGGGAACCCATACTCGTTCCTCACGTGGAGGTGCACGACCGACGCGCCCTGATCGTACGCCTCGATGGCAGACTTTGCCACCTCTTCCGGGGTGTAGGGCTGGTGGGGATTCTGATCCCTGGTGATCAACGCGCCTGTCGGACAGACGATTATTGCTAGTTTTCTGTCCATCGTGGGGTTCTTACGTTCGAGATGAATCGGCCAGTTTCCCTTCGCTAAGGTGGAAGCCAACCCGCCCGACGCGGCAAAAGGGGGAAATATAAGTTGTCTAGCCAGGCGGTCCGACTCCCGGCCCATGCGAGAGTCAGCCTGTGCTATCATTCGGAGCCCATGAAACTTTAGATAATCTGTATCCCGTTCTGCGTTCCAGGGCTTGGTCGTCCAAACTTACAGGGTCTCGAAGACATTCAATGCGCCTATGGATTTCGTCTTCGAGTGGTGCACGGATTTCAGGGAGGACGATCATAAGATGAAGGGGACCGACCAGTGGGAGAGGACCGCGAGGAGATTGTTATTGGAGAAGACGAAGGAGAGAGTGATCTGGGTAACGAAGCATGGGAAGGGTAAAGACTACCGGGAAGGGATAAGGGCAGTGTGGCTGAATCCTCCAGACTCTTGGCACCTCGATACCTGCGGCGATCACAGAGAGCTGGGGGACTACAGACTCACGCCGTTGGACAAGGCAAAGACCAGGTTAGACATGGTGTTCCAGATCTATTACGACGATCCGAAGGAGGTCAAGACTGCCTCGGAATGGGCTAAGGGTCCGAGAAAGAACTGGAGCGCGTTCGCCACGTATCTCCAAGCGGACTACGAGGCATCGCTAAACCAAGGATGACCGTCCTCCGGGCGGCGGGCTCCGAAGTCTGATACGAGGTCTTGCTTTGAGAATTGGAGGGCGGCAAGAGTTAAACGCGTCAACTTGGGCCTCGGCCCGCGAGAGTCCTCGACCTTGATAGTCGGTGTTCCCAAGGAGAGCGTCGGGGGCGAGAGGCGAGTGGCGCTGGTGCCCGAGTCGATCTCGAGGCTCAAGGGAATCTCGGTCCTGCTAGAACACACGGCTGGCGAGGAGGCACAGCATGTGGATTCAGAGTATTCAGCCCTGGGTGCTTCCGTCGCGCCGGATGCGGCTTCGGTCTATGGTCAATCCGACGTGGTCCTGAAGGTACAGCCTCCCACGCCATTCGAGGCAGGGCTCTTCAGAGAGGGATCGACCCTCATTTCATTCCTTTACCCACAGAGCAACCTCGAGGCCATTCGAACGCTCTCTTCCCGACGTGCAACGGTCTTCGCCATGGAGCAGATTCCTCGTCTAAGCAGGACTCAGCCTATGGACGCCCTTTCATCGCAGTCAACGGTCTCGGGCTACAAGGCGGCCCTGCTCGGTGCGGAGGCTCTCCCGAAGCTCTTTCCGATGTTGATTACAGCGGCCGGG
Source organism: uncultured archaeon (assembly GCA_963731775.1). Taxonomy (GTDB): domain Archaea; phylum Thermoproteota; class Nitrososphaeria; order Nitrososphaerales; family Gagatemarchaeaceae; genus DATJAJ01. Next base: position 204,707 of record CAVSWV010000003.1, read on the forward strand.
ACGATCGCGCCAGCCCGAGTCTTCGTGCTGGGAGCCGGGGTCGCGGGGCTCCAGGCCATAGCCACAGCGCACAGGCTGGGAGCGCTGGTAGAAGCCTATGACGTGAGGCCGGCGGTGAAGGAGCAGATTGAGAGCCTTGGAGCCCGTTTCGTTGAGTTGGCCATCTCCGCTACCGATGCCCAGACGGCTGGGGGATACGCCAGGGCCCAGTCAGAGGAGTTCTACAAGATGCAGCAGCAACTTCTGGCGGACCATGCCAGAGCCTCGGACGTTGTCATCACAACGGCCCTCATACCCGGCAAGAAGGCCCCGATCCTGATAACCGAGGAAGCGGTCAAGGGGATGAGGCCAGGGTCTGTCATCATCGACATTGCTGCTGAACAGGGAGGGAACTGCGCCCTCACGGAACCGGGCAAGACGGTTGTCAAGTACGGTGTTAGGATACAGGGTCCGCTCAATCTGCCTTCGACGATGGCGCCCCAGGCGAGCCAACTCTACTCAAGGAATGTTACTACGTTCCTGCTCGCCCTGCTGAAGGACGGGAAAGTCAATGTCGACTCGGGCGACGAGCTCATCAAAGGTACTCTAGTCCTTCGCGGGGGCGAGGTTGTCCATGAACCGACGAGGAACGCTCTGGAGGGTAAGACCAATTGACCGCGATCGGCGGCCCTGACTTCGTCACCAACCTCCTTATCTTTCTCCTGGCCACCCTGCTCGGCCAAGAGCTGGTCAGACACGTTTCCCGGCTCCTCCACACTCCCCTGATGTCGCTCACCAACGCGATTTCTTCGGTTTCGTTCATCGCTGCCATCATTGTGCTTTCTGAACCTGGGGGTGAGCTAGTATCGCTGCTGGCGGGGGTAGCGATAGCCTTGGCTGCGACCAACATTGTCAGCGGTTTTCTGATCACTGACCGGATCCTGAAGATGTTCCAAAGGAAGAAGCCGAAGAAATGACAGACTTGCTCGTGGAGTACCTGTACGTCGGGTCGGCTGTGCTTTTTGCGCTCTCGCTGAAGTGGATGAGCGACCCGAGGACAGCACGCGCTGGCAACTGGAGTGGGGTGAGTGGGATGGCCGTGGCCATAGGTGCGACGCTAATGGCCTACCAGGCCCGCCAGACGGACCTTCTCGTGGGCGGCGCCCTCATCGGCGCGGTCGTAGGAACGCCAATAGGCCTGAAGGTCGCGATGACCGCCGTCCCCCAGCGGACTGCGATGTCGCACGCATTTGGCTCGCTCGCCGTCGCTCTCGTAGGAGCGGCCGAATACTACCAAGCCGCTCCAGGAATCGACCCGTTCACCCTAACCGTGCTCTCCGCGGAGATGCTGCTCGGCTTCCTGACCTTCACTGGTAGCTGCATCGCATTTGCCAAGTTGCAAGGTTTGATCTCGGGCAGACCGTATATCTACCGCGGGAGGAAGATAGCCAATCTATCGGCACTCGGATTGGCCGTTGCCTCGGGAGCGTATCTCGTCGCCAATCCTGCTCAGAATCTGGCGCTGCTGGTGATGACGGGCTTTGCGCTCCTCTTCGGTTTCCTCCTCGTGATAGCGATTGGTGGGGCGGACATGCCGACGGTCATTGCCATACTGAACTCGTTCGCTGGAACCTCGGCTGCCGCGCTTGGATTCGTGTTGGATAACAAACTCCTGATAGTAGCGGGCGCTCTAGACGGCTCCTCGGGCCTGATCCTCGCGATCATAATGAGCAAAGCGATGAACCGCTCCTTCCTCAACATCCTCTTCGGCGGGGTGGGGGCTCGGACGACGGTAGCGGCCGCTAGCAACGCCGCGGAAGGGCGTGTCGCCCAGGCTTACACCCCGGAAGACGTGGCTACGATCTTGGAGAACGCGAGGTCCGTCATCATCGTCCCAGGCTATGGGATGGCTGTGGCTCAGGCACAACACGTCGTGAAGGAGCTGGCCGACATCCTTCAAGCTCGCGGAACTGATGTCAAGTACGCGATCCACCCCGTGGCCGGCCGAATGCCAGGCCACATGAACGTCCTCCTTGCGGAGGCCCAGGTGCCATACGACCAGCTCTGGGAGATGGAGCGGATCAACCCGCTCTTCCCGGAAACGGATGTGGCGATTGTGGTGGGCGCCAACGACGTTACCAACCCGGCGGCCCGCACGAAGGCCGACTCGCCCATCTATGGGATGCCCATACTTGATGTGGACAAAGCAAAGACTGTCGTCTTCGTCAAGCGCAGTATGGGGCCCGGGTTTTCAGGGGTAGAGAACGAATTGTTCTTCCTGCCCAACACGATGATGGTCTTTGGCGACGCGAAGAGCGTACTCACCGACCTGGACGCCTCGCTTAGGAAGCAGAGCGACTGAGGCGAGGGGGATCTAGTGGAAGTATTGCGGCTTATAGGGAAATTTCCCTTCTCGAATAGGTGTGCGACGCTCCCGAGAAGAAACTCGAATGGCCGCCTCGGGCAGAAGATCTGCGAAGGCTGTACCTCGACGAGCATCTCTCCGCCGCCAAGATTGCCAAGCGATACGGGCTGCACTATGCGAGCCCTAAGACGGCAGAGTCGACGATACCGTATCATCTGAAAAGAGCCGGAATAACAAGGAGGGACAAGGCCGAGTTAGCGAGGAAGGCGACGGTGGAGATGGTGGATGAGTGGGTGAAGGGATACGAGGCCGGAAAGTCGCTGCGGGAAATTGCAGGTGATTCGATCGATTCGGTCACAGTCTGGAATCACTTGCGTCGAAGAGGGGTTGCAATGAGGGACAAGGTTGAGGCGCAGATTGAAGCCGTAACGAAGTATGATAGACCACCGTTTCAGGGTGACCTGCGACAGATCGCTTACTTGGAAGGATTCGCAAAGGGAGACCTCTATGTGACCACGCACGGCCGGGGCATTCGGGCGAAAACTTCAACCACCCATCCTGCGATGTCTAAGCTCTTCCACGACCTATTTGGGGACTATGGGCACGTGCGCGAGTATCCTAGAGAGGCCGAACTCACTGGACATGAATGGAGTCTCGAGTGTGATTTGGACAGCTCTTTTGGATTCCTGAAAGACGAAGGTAAGATTGATGAGGTCATTGGCGACGCAGACACCTTTCTGTATTTCTTGTCTGGATTCTTTGATGCAGAAGGCAGTCTTTATTTCCACAAAAAGAGCTTCCACGGTGGCTTCGAACTGAGTATCTCGAATATGGATGGTTCGCTGCTAGAGAAGATTGCGGCAAGGCTGGTTGAAGATCACTTTTCGCCCAAGGTTCGCCGTTCCCAACAACTTCCTGACAGAGGAGTGAAGAATGGTTCGGATCATATCTGGAGGCTCTCTCTTTGGAGATGGGAACAAGTCCAAAGACTCATGCAGAGTCTGAAGTCTCGCCATGAAGAGAAGATCGAGAAAATCCAGATTGCGCGAAAGTTGGGATACAGGCCATCCGAGGAAAATAGGGGGAAGGTGATTTCAGAATGGAACTCTCTGAAAGCTAGAATTGAAGAAGACCGTAGGGCTTACTTGAAAAAGGCAGAAACGACCCTAGCTCAACCAAAAGCGGCATAATCAGACAGATTGTAGCTTTTAGGGGAAGAATCTACCTATCCGCTTCGACGGGCCAATAATTGAGCGACCAATAGATTACAGGTATGTCGGCGACGTGGACGTTCCTCAGGAGGTGCGGAAGCAGCCCGCAGGTTCTTGAAGCTGGGCGTCCCTATCTTGAGCCGGTAGGGCCTCGGGGAGCCGTCGCTGACAATGTAGTAGCTCATCTCGCCGCGGGCTGCCTCCGTCCTCGAGTAGACCTCACCGGCCGGGACTCTCGGCTGGGGGCCGAGCTTCAGCCTGACCGGCCCCGGCGGGATCTCTTGAAGGCCTGGCGGATGATCCTTACCGACTCCCTCATCTCCAGGAGCGCTACCTCCAGCCTCGCCCACGAGTCGCCGGAGTTCAGTGTGGGGACGTCGAAGTCGAAGTCGTCGTAGACGCTGTAGGGCTCGTCCCTCCTAAGGTCGTGCTTGACCCCGGACGCCCTCAGCACCGTCCCGGTGGCGCCTAGCCTGATCGCGTCCTCCTTGGTCAGTACGCCGACCCCCTCGGCCCTCTCGAGGAGGATCGGGTTCCTGACGAACATCCGCTCGTACTCGTCGATGCGCTTCTCGAACCAGTCGCAGGTCTTCAGCCCCTTCTCGGCGATCCCCTCCGGCATGTCGTTCCTGACGCCGCCGGGGATGATGTAGGCGAAGGTGACCCTGGCGCCGCCGATCCTCTCGGCCAGGTCGATCCAAAAGTCCCGGTCGCCCATCGCCCACTCGATCATCGTGGAGTGGCCCGTGAAGATCCCGTATATCCCGATGAAGTACATGTGGGAGATTATGCGGTTGACCTCGCACATTATCACCCTGAGGTACTCGCCGCGCACCGGGACCTTGTTGTTCATCAGCTCGTCGACTCCCAGCGCGTACGGCATCAGTATGTTCGAGCTGTCCAAGATCACGGGGCGTTCCAGGTGCGGGACGTTCTGAATGTAGTTCCGGTACTCGCCCATCTTCTCCTCCCCACGGTGAACGTATCCTGGGTCAGGCTCGGCCCGGACGAGGAAGTCGCCGTCCAACCAGAGCTTTATCCGAAAATGGCCCGCGCCTGGGTGCTGGGGTCCGAGGGAGACTTCCATGATCCTGTCCGAGTCGGGGTTGTACTGCGTCTCGATCGTCAATCGCTCATCTCCCCGGAGAGATGTAGTCCTTCCTGAGAGGCGGCAGGTCGTTCCAGTCCTCCGGCAGGAGGATGTGGCTCTGGTCTGGGTGGCCCTGGAAGTTGATACCGAACATCTCGTGCGTCTCCCTCTCCTGGTAGTCGACCCCGACCCAGACGTCGATGAGGGTCGGAACGATCGGGTTCTCCCTTGGTACCCTCTCGGCTACGGCCACAACGAAGTCCTCCAATCCTGGCCTCGAGACGGAACCGATGAAGTAGACCACTTCGAACTCGTTCTTCGCGATCCAGTCGACACCGCTGACCACGCTGATGTGGTCGAAGCCGAGGTCGTCTCTGACGAAGGTTGCCACCTCCCTAATGGTGGCCGGACTGGTGGTGACCTTGAGCCTCTTCTCCCTTATGTAGTCGATCTTTACCTCTGGGAACCTCGAGCTGATCTTGCCGGCCATCTCTTTCGCCCGGACCGGCTCTGGTTTGGGCGGCGCTGGGGGCGGTGCTGCAGCTGGCCGGGGCGGAATGGCCGTCGGAACCGATGGCATCGGCGCTGTGCTAGCTGCCTGAGGTGGCGTGGGCTGAATCGCCAGTTTGGTCGGCTGCGCGTCCTTGCTCATGCCTGGATTACGCTCCGCTCAGGCTCGGAAGTCTCCGGATCTTCTCCTGAAGGAGAACTATCCCCTGGAGAAGGGCCTCGGCCCTCGGGGGACATCCCGGCACGTAAACGTCGACCGGGATTATGTCGTCGATCCCCCTGAGCACGTTGTAAGAGTCGAAGTAAAGCCCGCCCGTGATCGAACAGGCCCCCATGGCTATCACCCATTTGGGCTCGGGCATCTGGTCGTAGATCAGCTTCAGCCGCGGCGCGAGCTTCCTTGTGACCGTCCCCATGACTATGAGCAGGTCGTTCTGCCGCAGCGAGCCGAAGGCTTCGAGAGTCCCGAAGCGTTCCATGTCGAACCTGGAGCCGGCGGCGGCGCCCACCTCGACAGAGCAGCAAGCGGTCTCAAGGTGTACGGGCCAGAGAGAGTAGAGGCGCCCCCAGTTTGCCAGATAGCGCATCGGGTCCCCGACGGCGTTCTGGACCACGTCGTTCAGGCGTCCCACCAGAACTTGGAAGGTGCCGCTCTTCGGGGCTGCGGTCACCAAATGTCTCTCTTCCCAGCGAGCATGAGCGCGAACCCCATCGGGATGAACAGCATGCCCATGAAGAGGGTCAGGACCCAATCGGAACTCAGTCCAAGGGCGAGGGGCTTGTATGCGGAGGCCCACGCGTAGAGGAACATTCCCATGACGTCGAAGACGATGAACATTATCAGGTAAGCGTAGTACTGCATCATGTAGTGCATCTTGCCTGCGCCGAGAGGGACCTGGCCGGCCTCGAAGCGGAGGTTCTTTATCGGGTTCGGTCTCTTGGGGCCGAGCAAGCGCGGGACCAGAATCACCGGGAGGGTGAAGGTGACGCCGACGATGGCCATCAAGAAAACAGTCCCGATGTCGCCGAACAAAGGATACGGCAAAGCCGGTGCCTCGAAAATTTCCGAGCGTCTCAGTATATTTAAGGTTGCCTCGCTCAATCGATTCCGTGGACGTCCTCGGACTCGTCCTTGAGGAAACCCTGGAGTAGACGCTGCTCCCGGAGGAAGTCCCGGATGGAGAGGACCCCAAAGAGCGAACCGTCGTCGTTCTCGACTATCAGGTGGCGGATGTTGTTCTCCATCATGAGCCGCACCGCCTTCGAAAGGGGGTCGGAGCGCTTGACGCTGATGAGCTTCTTGGTGGTTATCGCGTCCAGCTCTTTTGAGAGCGGGGTCCCCGCGGCGACGGCCCTGACCACGTCGCGCTCGGAGAGGACGGCTTCAGCCTTGAACGGGGTGATCGAGGATGCGACGACCAACAGCCCGATCTTCTCCCTCGCGAACACCTCGGCAGCCTGTTTTATCGTAGTGTTCGAGCTGATCGTCACCGGCGGCCTCTTGACGAGGGCTTCCACCCTCATCGCTTCGCCACCACCGTTGCCGCCCTGCCCTGTCTCTTGTCAATTGGGAAGTATTCCATGTACTGGGGCCCGATGTAGTCTGCCCTGGGCCTGATTATGCGATTGTCCGCGTATTGCTCGAGCACGTGCGCTAGCCACCCCGGAGCCCGCCCGACCGCGAAGACTGGGGTGAAGAGGTAGCTGCGGACACCGATGTGGTTCAGCGCGAGCCCGGAGTAGAGATCAAGGTTCGGGTAGAGGTTCTTCTCCCGCTTCATGATGACCTCGATCCTCTCGAGAATCTCGAAGGACGCCCTCTCCTTCTCGGAGTGCACGAAGTGGGCCGCCATGTCCTTCACGATCTTGGCCCTCGGGTCCATCGTCTTGTAGACGCGGTGACCAAAGCCCGTGATCTTCTGCTTCTGGAGGAGCCGTTCCTCGACGAACTTCTCGGTGTTGTCAGGTTCGCCAATCTGCTCGGTCATCTCGACGACCTTCTCGTTGGCGCCTCCGTGCAGGGGGCCCTTGAGCGCACCAATCGCTCCTGTCACCGCCGAGTAGACATCGGAGAGCGTGGACGCTATCACCCTCGCGGTGAAAGTGGAGGCGTTAAGCTCGTGGTCGGCGTGGAGTATCAGCAGGGTGTCCATCAGCCTCGCGTCCTGGCGAATCGGCTCCTTGTCGGTTATCATGTAGAGGAAGTTCGACGAGAAGTTCAGGTCGCTCTTCGGGAGTATCACCTCCTGGTCGTGCTTCAGGCGGTGGATTGCCGCCACTATGGTCCCTATCTTAGAGGCGATCGACATCGACTTCTCGAGCTGGGTGTACATGGGGTCGTCGAAGATGCCAAGCGATGCCACTCCCACTCGGAGCGCGTCCATAGCGTCGCAGTTCCTGGGCAGCGTCTTGAGGATCGTGAGCACCTCGGGGGGTACCGGCCGCTTAGATGCGAGGTCGTTCGAGAAGGCCTGCAATTCGCTGGCGGTCGGGAGCCTTCCGTTAAGGAGTAGATAGGCGGTCTCCTCGTAGCTGGACTTCAACGCTAGGTCCGCGATGTCGTAGCCGCGGTAGAGGAGCCTTCCTTGCACCCCGTCTATGAAGCAGATCGAGCTTTGCCCGGCGACCACGTCCTCCAGGCCCTTCGACTGCGTAGTCAGCCGTTGAATCACATCGTCCATCGTCTCGCCCCATTTCGCCATTCCTGCCAACTTCGCGTGGGTGTCGTCCGATACCTTGACGACCTTGCCCTGGGGCTTGGAGGGCGCTTCGTCGACGTCCTGCGTCTTGGGCATTGGATGGTATACACGGTAAATTGGGTATATTATGTTTTTTTCCCAAATCCTGTCTTCAGAGATGTGTTTCAACCGAAAAGCCTTCGGCCTCGATCCTACCGCGAGTCGCTCAGGTTGTCTATTTGGCCCGTCAGCACCAGGAGTACCGAGCAAGCGGGAGGCAAAGGTAGATATGGGAAGACGACGGCAGCAGACCTCAGCTAAGAAATGACACTGCAGCCTCCCGAGTCTTTTCACCGGGAGTACTTCGATTGGCCTGAAGAGGAGTTTGCGCGGAGGTTCGTTGAGAAAGTCTCGGCCGGGAGGCTAAGACAAGACGAATCCTACGTCGATTTGAAGATAGACAAGAAGTCCGCGGCCCAGAAGGTGAGGGCGGCTTACCGCGACACGGTGGACATCCCGCGTTTCGTGAAGATGCTGCCCGGACTCGCCTCGAACCCGACCCCGACGGACTATCTCAGATCCGTCAACAACTTCCTGAGGGACAGCAGGGGCCGTGACGTCCTCCACTGGTGGATGAAGATGAGGGACGGGATCAAGACCCCGCTGTTCGGGTCAGCCGACATCATCAACGTCTGCAATCTCAAGTGCGTCCACTGCTACTGGTGGACCACGAGGGAACCGACGGCCGGGGAGCTGACCCCGGAGCAGTGGAGGATGGTCATCCGAAACTCCTACAAGAAGATGAAGATTGCTAACGTGACGGTCGTCGGCGGGGAGCCGATGATGAGAAGGGACGTGATCCAGGTCTTCTCGGAGGAGATGAAGAACAGGATGAGCGTGGTCACAAACGGCATGTTCCCGTTGATGGCGATCAACGGGCTCTTCTTCGTGTCCATCGACGGGACGGAAGAGACCCACAACCGCATCCGCGGCCCGAACACCTATGGCCGGATAAAGAAGAATGTGAGGGATTTCGTCGGCACTGGAGGGAGGGTCGACATCAACATGACCCTGAACACTTTGAACTACAGGACCGTGATGGACGTGATCCGCGAGTGGGACGACATCGCGGGAAGAATTAGCATCCAATTCCACACGCCGTTCATCGAAAACGACCCTCTGTGGCTGCCTTTCGGAGATGAGCGAAACAGGACGATCAATAGCATCCTGGAGTACAGCAGGAACGAGAACAAGCACTTCGTGGTCAACTCGCAGGAACAGTTCGAGCTGCTGCGCGGCAATTGGGGATACAAATGCCCCAACTGGATGATACTGCCGCTGGACTACAGAGGGAACATCAAGATGCCCTGTTGCATGGGGAGTGCGAATGAGGGTGCGTTGCAGCCGCAGTGCGACAAGTGCGGAATCGCCCCGTACTCGGGAGTTCTCGCCGGGTTGTTCCCGTTAGAAAAGGCAATAGGGAACTGATCGCGAGAGGGCCCCTGCCCTTCGGTGTCCGTCCCCACCCGCAGCTGATCGGGCTGCGATTTGGATTCCGACCATAAATATAGATAGGACGCCCCGACCGAGTCTAGTCAGCTTGAAGATAGCCGTAGTCGGCACAGGCGTGGCCGGAGCCTACCTCCTCAACAGGATTCCTAGCGAGCACCAGGTCGAGGGGTTCGAAATGCGCGCTGAGGACAGGTGGTACACGGTCTGCGCTTGGGGGACCAGCGAGCCATTCATCAAGAGCCTCGTCAAGCAGGCGGGGTTCAACTTCGACGACTACGTCCTCCATACTGGCAAGAAGATGATCGTAGAGTTGGGAGACGACAGGCTGGAGATAAAGCTCAAAGGACTCGTAACCTACGACAAGCACCGGCTGACCCACGACATGATCAAGGGGAAGAAGATCAATTGGGGGGCGCAGGTAAAAGAGGTGAACGGCAACTTCAATGATTTCGACATGGTCGTCGATGCCACCGGTCTGCATCGATCGCTCCTGCCCAAGATCCAGAACGACCTGGTCATACCGTCTCTGGAGTATCAGGTGAAGTCGAAGGAACTGCCCTACGACGATTTTGTCATCAGGCCCTACGAGGGGATCACCGGCTACTGGTGGTACTTCCCGCTCGGGGATGGGATGGCGCACGTCGGGGCAGGAGACCTCCGCGGCAGGTACAGAGGCGAGCTCGACGAGTTCGTGAAGAAGTACCACTGCGAGGTTGTTAGGAGGATAGGCCGACCAGTCCGGGTGACGCCTCCGCTCCGGTGCCAGCCGTTCTTCGACGGGAAGGTGATTGGCGTCGGGGAGTCGATCGGCACCGTCTATCCGATGCTCGGCGAGGGGATCATACCGAGCATGCAGTGCGTGAACCTCTTCGTCGAGAACATGGACGACAGGGAGGCTTACAGAAAGGCGGTCCTCGAGAAGTTCGCGATTTACGCCAAGGTATACGACTTCGTGAAGGCGAAAATCGACGACAAGTTCAGCATGATGAGGATGTGGCCTACACTCCTCTCGATCTACTGGTACATGCACTCGAACACCGAACGCTACGGGCTCGAGACCAAGCTTTCAGACTTCTACAAGATCGCGACGAGGCTCTAAATGAGCGGTGAGGAGACTCGGACACATTCTGCCCTGCACGTGGTCAAGGGCGCGGCACAGAGCGTGCTTGGCGCGAAGGTCACCACATCCACCTACGTGAGCGGTAAGCATGGGAGGTTGACGGTCCAATTCGGCCGTGCGCCGACCCCAGAGGAGCTGGCGAGCGTCGAACGCGCGGCGAACCAGAAGGTCTCGGAGGGGGTCGAGATCGTGGAGTTCGAGATGGACAAGGAGGAGGCGCAGAACCATTTCGGCGATCAGATCTACGACCTATTCCCGGTCCCGGCGACCGTGACCAGGCTCAGGATCGTCAGGATCCCCGACTGGAACGTCAACTGTTGCATCGAGCGACACGTTGACACGACGGCCGCGGTGGGGAGGATAAGGCTCGGGCAGCCCCGGTTCAGGAACTCCCGCAAGGAGCTAGAGCTCGAGTTCGACCTGGTCGACTAGCGGCGCAAATAGGTTATACTCTGCTTCCGCTCGGCCCACGGTTG
>CAVSWV010000004.1:0-376112 GCA_963731775.1 uncultured archaeon
GATGTCTTGTTCCGACCGCGCGATCTTCGTGGCGCCGTGAACCCAATTCACGGCCCGCAAACGGCTTAGATCCCAGAGGTTTAGGCCGTCTTACTCCAAGGCTTTATTTGGAAGGCAGCTTCTTTCTGATCAAGGAGTGCTTTCGGTGGTCGAACAGAGAGTCGAGCTTGAAAACGACCCGGACAACCCGTGCTTCGGATGCGGCCCCAACAATCAAGCAGGTCTTCAGCTGAAATTCTACAAGGAAGGAAAGGGCATCAAGGCAGAGAAGGCCTTCGACGAGAGATATTCGGCCTGGCCTGGTCAGCTTCACGGAGGAGTCGCCTTCGCGGCCTTGGAGTGCACCTGCCAGTGGACTTTCTACACCCTCGTGGGGCACAGCGGACCGACGGAACGTTTCTCGATGGATTTCCCAAGTAGGGTGCTGCTTCACGAACCGGTGACCATCCTGGGCCGAGTCGTGAGAGAACAGGCTAACGACATCGTGGGCGTCAGAGCGGAATTGATCCAATCAGGCGTGCTTAGGGTCTGGATGGATCAGGACATCAGGGTCGTTCACTCCGCGGAGGAGTTCGTGCGTCATCGCCCAGCGGTCAAGATGGACGAAGTCATGAAAAGGAACCTGACAGATTTCATCTGAAGACGGCAATGCCCGAGGGCCGACGCTAAGTCGCTCCGGAAGTGTTCACTTGTACACGTAGCGCCGATATAGATCGACGGGCTACTGACTCGGAACACTACCATGCTGGTTAGAGGCGAGAGACTCGTAACGATGGCGGCCAGAGTCTATCTTGCGTATGGATGGGCCATGATGGCAACCTCGTTCATCATGGTGCTGGCTACGCAGACTGTCGCCAGTCTCAGCGGGCTGTCTGACGGACAGTATTCTGTGCTGGTAGCGACCAACGGCTATGGTGAGAACTTTCTGGAACTCGTGCTTGAGATTCTGGCGGTTCCGGCGGTAGTCTCGGCCTTGCACCGTTATGTGACCGAAGCTAAGGCTCGGGCTTGAGAAACGGAAGTCAAGAAGTCCGTTTAACACACCTCTAGTCTGGATGAGCTACCCCGGCGCAGGCCCAATGAACACTATGCATGGCGGAATCATGCTGCTACCCGAACCAGCGGGCTTCACGGATCTTAGCAGAGCGACGCTTCTCGTCCGCCAGCGCGACTGAAGGCGCCATGAAAGTCCCGTGGGGTGACGGCGCGGACAGGAAATCCATGTCGACCCGCCCGACGCGGCCCGAACCGAACTCGATGTAACACGAACCCCTTCCATCGAAGTCAGGCGGGGGCTCACCTCCTCTCAGGTCGGCGATGATCGATGCGGCTGCGACGCGGGCAGCGCCTTCGGCGAACATACCTGCCTTCGGGACGTCGGCCGAGGCCACGTCCCCGACCGCGTATACGCCGGGATAGCGGGTCTTCAGGTTGGTTGGGGAGACGGGTATCCACCCGTCTTCGGTCATTCCGCTCTCCGCAACGACGTCCGGGACGCAGTGCTTCGGTACACCCAGGAACAGGTCGTATGGCATCTCAGCGCCGTCGTCGAGTACGGCGACCCGGCGCTTGGGATCGAGCGAACTGACGCACCGACCTGGGAAGTAGCTGATGCCTCTCTCGGCGAAGGCCGCGACCAACGCCCTGGAGGTATCGGGCGACGGAGGGATGGGAGCCGGGAAGGGCATGACGTAGCTGATCTCGCACTCCCGGCGCACGCCCCTTGTCGTGAGGTAATCATGGAGCAGCAGCGCAGCCTCTGTCGGAGCGGGCGGGCACTTGAACGGCGCCGAAGCGACACCCACTATCGCTCTGCCCCTTGAGAAGTGCTTGAGCACGTCGCGGAGGCGTTCCGCGCCATTGACCGAGTAGAACTCGTTGCCGCCTTCGAGGAGCCCGGGCGTCGCCGCGAAGTCGTAATCGGCCCCCAGGGCCACGACGAGCACGTCGGCATCGTAGGTCGCCTTGTCCGTGGTGACCCGTCGCGCGACCGGGTCGATCGCCGTGATGGTCTCCTGACGGAAACGCACGCCGCGTTTTGCCATCCTCCGGTACGGCAGGCGAACGGCATCGGACGTCGTGCGGCCGAACATCAGGTCCAGCTTAGAAAAGCCGAAGACGAAGGAGTCGCTCTTGTCAATCAGGGTAAGGTCGAGGTGATCGCCGATGGCCTCCGACAGGACCGTGGCGAGCTCAAGGCCGCCAAATCCCGCGCCCAAAACCACCACGCGCACGTCCATGGCGAATCTCTCCAGGGCGTCTGCGGACGCTAATAAGAGGGGCGGAAGGCGAAAGCCGCTCAGTAGCCGTACGATACGAGGAGTTCAGGCATCGGTCCAGACGGAGGAGCCGCCATGTCCATGCCCGTGACCTGCTTCACCTGGTCCTTGTACCACACGTCGAAGGGGTCGGTTGACTTGGCAAAATCCATCAAGGCCCGGTCCACGTCTTTCGCCTCAAAGTGAACCACGATCCAATTCCCTTGCGGAGATGTCTGCAGGAACCAAGACTCCTTCTTCACGCCCAATCGCTTCTCCGACCTTTCGAATTCCTTCTTCTTCATCTGCAGTTCCTTCGAAAATTGCTTCACTGCCGCCACCTTGCCGGGCAGGACGGGAAACGCCGCTGCGAATATGGCCATGGTCAGAGCTTTTTCCTCCCTTTACTTAGCTTCTTTGGGCAAGTTTGAGGCCTGCACGCAGGTCTTCGGTCCCGGCGGAGGCGCAATGAACCCTAATGCACGGCCCCGCAGTCTAGCCTGTCACTTCAATCCCGCTCGTAGGGCAGTGAACGGCATTTTGCCGTAATCCCATGTCGAGAAGTAACTGGGGGTTATCTCGACTATGACGTAGGACCCCTTCCTGGCGCTCTCGATGAAGTTGGCGAACATCGGATGGTCCTTCTTGATGTACCGTGTGAGTATCTTCTCGACGATTGCCAGTGTCTCCTTCTCTCCGGCCAACTCATTGGCTTCGCCCTTTCCTCTGACTCCCTTGTAGGGCCATTTGTCGTGGTCTACGTCAAAATATATCCTACGTCTCCTCTTGATGTTTCGGGCCTTCTTCGAGTTCTTCGCCACAAAGGCATAGAGCCGCTGTCCCTTCGGCTCGAAGTAGTACCAAACTGGGTGAATGTTAGGATCGCCCGAATCATCAATGGTGCCCAACTTGATGACCGACCTGCTTTCCGTCAGGAACTCTTTCGCTTCAGCTTCGGTCATTCCAACCCCTTGATCCGCTTCGTAGGTCCTGATGGGTCGACTTCTGCTCCGTGTGCGGCTACCGTTCTTTCGCACGTTTCAAGTCGCGCCGCAAGCCGATTTAATCGCTCGCTTTGGGAAGTCAGGACACGCGCGAGGCGGCGTGTTGAGCCGGTGGAAGCTATAGCCCAACGTTGGATGAGTATGTCCCGGCGGAGGCGTGATGAACACTAAACACGGCTAACAAGAACCCAAACAGAGTTATATCTCGGCCGTCCGGAAGAGGGATACCGGGTCAGAAAGACGGTTGTCGGCTCTGTTCCACATCACTGTGGCGACATCGCCGCTCAGCGGTCTGGTCTTCATCACTCCCGGTGATGTCAAATCGCGACCGAGGATATAGCGGCCAATCACTACGAACTGAATCAGCATTTTGTTAGCAAATGGACTGACCCGAGAGCTTTTTTGCAAGTGGGAACCGCCTCACCATCCGTCTGCATTCCTCCCTTAACGGAAAGTTGTCTTTAGCTCCTTCGCTGAATAGTATTTGTATCACCACTTAGACGCTTCCCTTGTCCCTTGAATCCTGGAAAGAAGGTCGTCATATCAAAGGACGGGCCCTATGTGGTTTCCGCGGGAGTCCCCCTGACCATGGAGATAATCGAACCCAACGAGGAGGGTCTCTCATGGGAACTAAGGAAGGCAAAGACCTTTGAGACGAAGGGTGACTACAAGCTCTGCCGCTGCGGGCGCTCCAAGACCAAGCCCTTCTGCGACAACTCTCACGCCGCAATCCACTTCGACGGGAAGGAGACGGCCACCCGCCGCCCGTATGTGCGGCAGGCCGACATCTTCGACGGGGCCACGATGACGCTCAGCGACGCAGAAAGTCTCTGCGCCTTCGCACGCTTCTGCGACCCGGGCGGCAAGATCTGGGCCCTCATGGACAGAACCGACCAACCCGAGGTGCGCAAGCTCGTCGTGAGAGAAGAGGGCCACTGCATTTCTGGGAGGCTTGTCTTGCACGACAAGAAGACGGGGGAGGAGATTGAGCCGAAGCTAAAACCCGCCGTCGGCATCATCGAAGACCCCGCGATGGGCTGCAGCGGTCCCGTCTACGTCCAGGGAGGCATCACCATCGAGTCTGAAGACGGAACCCCTTATGAGGTCAGAAACCGGGTGGCCCTGTGCAGGTGCGGGGCGTCAGCGAACAAGCCCTTCTGCAACGGGAGCCACGCCAGCGTCAGGTTCAGGGACGGGCTCGTCGAGTTCATCAAGCTCAAGCCGGGCGAATAGCAAGTAGCGGATGCCTCGAAGTGGCTCCCAGGGGATGCGCAATGAACCAATTTTTCGCTGACAAGCGCCGATCTAGCCGCAATCTTATCTACGAAGCCGACCGAATCCCATTCCCTTGAAGCAGTACGACCTGATCGTAATAGGTACCGGTTCGGCCATGAACCTCGTCGAACCCATGATACAGGAAAACCCGAAGATCAGGATCGCGGTCATCGACAAGGACGAGCCGGGGGGCATCTGCCTGACCCGGGGTTGCATACCATCGAAGATCCTTCTGTACCCAGCCGAGCTGGTCAGGACCATCGAAGAAGCCGGGGAGCTGGGCCTGGAGGTGGAGCTGAAGAAAGCGGACTTCGGCAAAGTGATGGGGAGGATGAGGTCGCTCATCGACAAAGACATCGACTCGATCCGTGAGGGACTCTCAAGCTCCCCGAACATCGACTACTATCACGCGCCCGCGGAGTTCGTGTCGCCCTACACGCTCAAGGTTTCGGGGGAGACCATCAAGTCGGGGCAGATCTTCCTCTGTACGGGTTCCCAACCGATCATACCGCCGATCAAGGGCCTGGAGGAGGTCGGCTACGTCACCAGCGACACCGTCTTCCGCCTGAACGAGCTCCCCGAGAGCGTCGCCATCGTCGGTGGGGGATACATCGCCGCCGAGTTCGGCCACTTCTTCTCCGCGATGGGCTCCAGGGTCACCATCGTGGGCAGGAACCCCCAGTTCATCCCCGAGCAGGAGCCGGAGGTCTCGGCCCTGGCGAAAGAGCGGCTGGGCAGGCACATTGAGATAATCACTAACCATGAGGTGGCAGCGGCCGAGGTTGCGGGCGCGAGGAAGAGGCTCCGGGCGGTCGAAAGGAAGAGCGGCAAGGAGCGGGTTGTGGACGCTGAGGAGATCATGATCGCCGTCGGGAGAGGCCCCACGAGCGGCATCCTGCACCCCGAGAAGGGCGGGGTCAGGACCACCGAGGGAGGATGGATCTGGGTCGACGAATATCTCCAGACTTCCCAGCCTAACGTGTGGGCCCTGGGCGACGCCGACGGGAAATTCATGTTCAAGCACGTCGCCAACTACGAGTCCCAGCTGGTCTACAACAACGCCATCCTGAAACAGCACGTCAAGGCCGACTACCACGCGGTCCCCAGCGCGGTCTTCACCTATCCGGAGATCGCGAGCGTCGGGATGAAGGAGAAGGAGGCGACCGAGAAATACGGCGAGGAAGGGCTGTTTATCGGCTTCTACCGCTACGAAGACACGGCCAAGGGAGAGGCGATCAACGCGAAGGGCTATTTCGTGAAGGTGATCGTGGAGAGGGGTAGCCTCCGCATCCTGGGCGCCCACATAATCGGACCGTACGCCTCCGTAATGATCCAGGAGATAATCAACCTGATGTACACCGAAGGACAGGATGCTGGGCCACTGATGCGGTCGATGCACATCCATCCCTCCATGACTGAGGTGGTCGACCGTGCGTTCAGCTCGCTGATGGAGCCGGCTCAGTATCACCATATGCTGGAGCATGGACGCTCACGCGGCTGACGCAATGATCGAAGTGGGTTGGTTTCCCAGAAGGTGCAATGAACCCTACACACGGCGTGGATTCTTAGAGAAGCGCAACACCGTAAATATCGGCGTGTCTTTCTGTGAGAGCCAATTGCACCGCGTTCAGGAGACCGGACTGTTCGTCTTCCTAGCAGCCTTGGTGCTTCTGTACTTCGCCCTTTCCAATCCGTTCGGCGCGATTCTGATCTATTCTCAGGGATTCCTATACACAGACCTCTTCCTCCAGGTGCTTACGGCCAGCGGCATCATCCTAGCGTTCGGAACGGTGTATCACAGGAAGAGGCTCACGAAGCTGGACATGGCTCTGTCCACCGGCGTCATCTTCCTGGTGTTTCTCTTCTGGGTCCCCGTCTCCGCAACAACAAACTACAATGGCGAAGTCTGCACGGGCGCCAACACTTGCGTGCATCAGACAGATTTCAAATCTGTTCCCGCTTTGATGTCGTGCGTGGGTGCGAGCTATTCGTTCGACGCGTATGACGGTCTGTTCGTGCACCTCAACGCCCTGTGCATCCCTCCCTCATTCACAGGGGCGCAATGAACACCACGCACGGCTCGCCGAAGGTGACTTCCGAAACATGCGCAAGCAAAACGTAAAGTTATATTTCGGTGGTTCATGCTCGCTCACGCCGGGTCAGCTCGGGCCGTTCGGTAGATTGTGTCGTCATGGCACAAGCTCCGACAGCGGTATTCATCATCTCCCGGCAGATTTGAATCGCCGCAGCGCTTTTAGCGACCAACGTCGGTGATGGTCTCTGACTGTAGGATGAATGACTCCGGGCGGAGGAACAATGAACACTCTGCACGGCAACCAATGGCCAGCCGATACCTCGAACGCTTTTATTAGCCGTACACGATTTTGATGCCAGCCATGCCAACCCGTTCCACAAAGGCTGGGGACTCCACGGACTTCGTCTACTTCGAGGACAAGGGAAGCGTCCTCGACGCCCCGATCGACGTCGTCTGGGATTTCATCGTGAAAGACAACGAGTTCCACCCTCGGGCCCACAGCTGGAGCCTGCGAAACATGAAGTGGAAGGAACTGAATGAAATAACGGGCGAGGGGACCTGCGAAGTGGTGAGGGGAGGGCGATGGATGAAGATGAAGTTCCGTATCACGACCATTCCTCCCGTGGCCCGCATCGTCGAGGAGTTCGAGGGAGCCTATGCCGGCTTGAAGATGGTCATCCTCTACACTCCCAAAGGTAACAAGACCGGAATCGACGTCTACGTGCACGCCCCGAAAGCGGTCGCGGATGAGCAGAGGGAGACGCTGGCGAAGGCCCACCAGGAAGACATCCCGATGCTCCGGGCGTTAGCCCGCAAAAGACGGCAAAAATGACGCTGCAGTCAGCTATTCGCAACTTGAAGACGGTCCGACCGACTAGTATCGCTCCCGCCAACCGGTGGATGAGATTCCCTGCGGAGGCGCAATGAACCGGCTGAACGGGTCATTTCCCACAGATGCTGGGTTGGTGCCGGAGGCGCTTCTCTTCCGTCATCTCATGACCTCGTGCGACGGCGGATGAGCAGGTAGGAAGCGGCCAGCAGGACAGTGAAGACCACTGCTATACCTAATTGGTAAGGAAACACCGGAACTCCTCCGCCTCCACTGCTCGAGGTCGATGTCGTGGTCGAGATGGTCGCGACCGACCTGATGTGGAGGTCTCGGTCGTTGTCGATGTTTGACTAGCAGTGCTGGTCGTCGCCGTCGTAGACGTCGAAGTATTACTCGTGAGGCTCGTCGCCGTTGTGGATGATGACGAGACATCGGATATCACTGAAACGGTAGCATCGCCGCTATTGGCCACGAATACTTCGCCCTTCCCTGAATCGTATGCTACGCCGATGGGCTCCTGTCCTACCGTCACGTTCTCAACGACTTTGTTGCTGCCGTCAGATATCACGGAGACGTTGTTCGCGGTGTAATCAGCCACGAACATCTCGCCCTTCGCAGAGTCGTATGCTATGCCGTCGGGGAAGATTCCTACGGGGATGGTCGCCACGACCGCGTTTGAGCTATCCGAGATCACTGAGACCGTGTTATCGCCGGTGTTGGTCACGAACACTTCGCCCTTTGCAGAGTCATAGGCAGCGGCTTGAGGAGTTCCTCCCACGGGCACGTTCGCGATCACCGAGTTGGTACTGTCGGATATCACGGATGCGTTGTCGCCATTGCTGCCGGTTACGAAGACCTCGCCCTTTCCTGAGTCGTATGCCACACCGTATGGTCCGCTTCCTGAGGGCAGTGTCACGGTCGCCACGACCTTGTTGGTTCCGTCCGATATGACGGAAACAGTGTCATCGAGACTGTTGGCTACGAACACTTCGCCCTTGGCGGAGTCGTATGCGGCCCCCTCGGGAGTGCCCCCTACCGGCACGGTCGTAACTTTCTTGTTGGTACTGTCCGAAATGATGGTGACGGAGGCGTCGCCGCTGTTTACGACGAATATCTCCGCCTTTGCAGAGTCGTAGACGACGCCGAAGGGCTGGCCTCCTGCGGGCAAGGTCCCGTTCGCGACGACCGAATTTGTGCCGTCAGAGATCACGAAAAACGTAGCGGCCAGGTTGACATCGAACACCTCGCCCTTGGCCGAGTCATAGGCTAAGCCCTGCGGTGAGGCTCCGGCGCGCAACGTCACTTTCGCTACAACGGACTGGGCGCTAGCGGACGGGATGGCCAGAGTAGGCGCAAGGACCAAAAGAGCCAGGAAACACAGAACCGTCGCCCTCTGGACAAGACTTCCTCGCAAAACCGGCACGATATTGAAAGCAAGAACAACCGACGCTCGATATAAGACTTTGGAGAGCTCGACCCGCCGGGAGAGCAGTTCCTGAAAAGCTCCGAGTATCGGCTCAGACAACACTTACGAGGCGACCGGATTCTGATTCGGTTCGACTCGGGAAAAACCATCGGCGATTCAACCTTGAACAGAGGAGGCCACGCTGTTCTCGTTGTTAGCACTATAAACCGGGGGAGGTAAAGAAGCCGTATGATATCGAGAGTCGCGACGCTGGCGATAGTGCTCGTCGCGGTCTTAGCCGCGGCCATCTACGTTCCGACCCTCTCCGCTCCAACCACCACAAGCTCGACCACCAACACTACGAGCACGAGCTGCACGACCTCAACTTCGACATCCACGACGACTTCCACGTCCACAAGCACGTCCGCCTCGGTGACTTCGGAGAACGGCACCTTCACCTACTCTCCGAGCTCCCCGGTCAAGGTCGACTCGGTCCAGGCGACAAAGACGTTCGCTCAGGACGGCAGGACCCTCGTGACTTTCGAGGTGGCGTTCGAAAACATCGGTGACTCGAACATATACGTCCTCGGCGGCTGCGGGGGTGGCCTCTCGGCTTCGGTCGTCGGGAACTCTACGCTCCAGAAGGTCAACGGCGGACCTCTGTGCGACTGCGCGGAGTTCATCCTGACCCTCAGTCAGGGCCAGAACCACACGTCCGTTACACCGGGCTGCTGGAGCGGCTACGACTTCCAGCTGGTCTCGCCGGGAACGGTGCAGGTCAACCTGACGCTGCAATGGTCGTCCGACTCGAATGACTTCAGCATGCCGAACTCGACCTCGATCTCCGCCCAGTTCACCTTCAATCAGTAAGCGAGAAACGGCCGAGGCGCGCCCGAAATGAAGCAATGGCGCTTATACTCCCACCCTAGATTCAACACCGTGGCCTCGAGAGACGTCGAATCGAGAGATTATGATTTGGGAACGACATCGGTCAGAATGATAAGGGCGGGCAACCTCGTGCAGTTTCTATTCAGCAATAAGCTCGACGCGAAGATCTTCTTCGCAGACGCTTCATCAACCTTTAAGAAGGCAGAAGACGATTTCAAGAGTCGTTGACCGTGAGCAATCGGAAGAAAGCCGAAATTCGGGCTCTCGCCGAAGGCGCGGCTCATGCTCTCATGGTGGTGGCCGAACACAACGCCATCGCAAGAAGCCGGCGACTCGCCAAAGCCGCGAAGAGACCCCAGAAAGTCTCCTGATTACTTTGCTTCCTCAGCTTTGAGAGTCTTGTCCTATGAATAAATACGTCTCTTGCCGAAATGATAATGGCGAACCGAACTGGCATTCTGTTCGAACTGCGGCAAGGAGGTTTCTCAAGGGACGGCGTTCTGCCCGAACTGCGGAAAGCCAATCGAGGCAACGTCCGGTTTCTCGCAAGCAACTCCTCGGCAGAACGTGAAATACTGTCAGAAATGCGGGGCCGACAACGACGCCGGTGTCACATACTGCCAGAAGTGCGGCGAGACGCAGTTTGGTCCCGTGGCGCCTAGGATGGTCTCGAGGCCCATGGGAGTCACGATTCTGGGAATACTCCAGATAATCGGCTCCCTCATCGTCGTAGCAATAGGGCTCGCAATAACGGCGTTCTCCGGAGCGTACGGGCTCGGAGCTATTCCATTCGCCGGAGCTTACGGGCTCTTGATCGTCGTGTTTGGTGTCCTGGGGTTGTTCTTCGGAATCGCCCTGTTCACGGGAAGGAACTGGGCCAGAATCCTGATGCTCGTAGGGGCGGTCCTCGACATCATCACGATTCTCGGGTTCATTTGGGGCGTGATACTCCTGTGGTATCTGACCAGGCCGCGCGTCGTCGCCTACTTCAAGCAGCCGAAGTAGAGATAACAGAACCCAACGACCCGCGACAATTCTGGGGCTCGAAGTTGGCCCCACTTCCAATCAGACCGAATCCAAGAAAGGCGCGATGAACACTATGCACGGCGGCATTTTCCTCCCCAAGCGTTGCGAGAGCGTCCAATCACCGTAGATTCTCATTAAGGAATGGTCGAATGTAGGGCAGGGTGACCTCGCTCCGATAGAAAGCGGAGAGGTGCCCCATCCCCGGCAATCTGACCAGCCTTCCGACAGGAACGGCAGCTATCGACTTCTCAGTCTGGCGCTAGGAGTCTTCCAACTCCCCGGCGACCATCAGGACCGGGGCAGGGAACGCGGGGTAAGCGTCAAGGGGTCCCTTCCACTCCAGCCAGGCCACGTCGTCGAGGGCGTTCATCAGCGGGTCTGTCTCCATCACGTTCCGATGGATCGGGTCCGGAAACTTGTCGTGGTCCCGCTCCATGAATCCCGCGTAGGAGGACCGGACGCCTCCCTCTGAGACGACGCGTTGGATCTCCTCTTCTGGGTCGGCGGGCTTCGGGAGGTCGCTGAGATTGGCGTAGGGGAGGCTGCCTATCCCGACGAGCGCCTGGATGCGTTTCGGATTGGCCGCACCGAAGGCGATCCCAACGACGGCCCCATCGGAGTATCCGAGGAAAGCGGCCGACTCCACGCCCGCATCGTCCATGATCGAGCAGATGTCCTTGACATAAAGCTCCAGCCGATGCGACTCGACCGTTGAGGGGCGGTCGCTCCTCCCTCGACCCCGCTGGTCGACGAGAAGCTTTCGATATCCGGGCAGCCCCTCGACGTAACCGGCGTCCTGCCACATCCTCAGGTCTCCGCCCGCCCCGGTGTGCATGATGACGGCAGGGCCCTTTCCCTCACTTTCGTAGTGGATTCTGACGCCACCACTCGTCACGAACATGAAACGACCGCCGTGAAAGCGCTCGCCGCCTACTTAACGATGCGTTCTTCGATGACGCAATACGGAGCTCGGCGACCATTTCAGCACGTCAACCAAGTGCC
Source organism: uncultured archaeon (assembly GCA_963731775.1). Taxonomy (GTDB): domain Archaea; phylum Thermoproteota; class Nitrososphaeria; order Nitrososphaerales; family Gagatemarchaeaceae; genus DATJAJ01. The sequence continues at coordinate 11,723 of CAVSWV010000004.1, forward strand.
TCTCAACGCTGGACGAGCGACCCCCGTCGACGTAACGGTTTTCTACCGTTCCACGCCTCCCAACGCGCGTGAAACCCAGACGCCTGTTTCTGTTCGTGTTTCTGGCGGTCACGATCATCGTCCTGGTCCTCGGCGAGACTTCTGCGGCGATGGGGGGCAACTCTTCGACCATCCTTGAGCAAGGAATCGTTGTCTTCGGGCTGTATGGGGCTTTCCTCGGAGTTATCATCGGCGGGATCGTGGCCGGTTTGTACAGCTTGGCCACCCGTGGCAGGAGGAAGCAGCCGCAAGCCTCCCCCCAACCGGGCCAAGCCTCGTAGGCATCACGAAGTAGGGTTCGGGCCGCTTCAAGGGTAGTTCCCGGTGGAGGCGCAATGAAACATTATGCAATATTGGTTCGCCGCACTACCCGCCCCTTCAGCAGTGTCAGCCGCCGCATTTACCCGGCAAGTTCCAGGGTTCAGGGTAAGCTTATAATCGAAAGCCGCTGTATCGCAGCCGTCTTGAGACGGGACGGGATAATCTTCGCGGTGGCCGCTCTGAGCGTCGTGTTCTTGACCGCGGGTTTCGCCGTCTATCCGATGGTCCGCCCGGCACCCGTCGGACCCTCCGAGGGCGTCTCCTTGGTAGGATATGTGACGATCCAAGCCTATAATCCGGAGGGAGTGCTCTACGCGTCCTGGCAGGGACACAATTCGATCAGCCCTGTCACTTTCAACGCGATGGCCGCGTGCCTCTCTGGAAACAGCACGGCGCCGGACGAGTACGGAAGTTGTTCCGGTCTGACGCCCAAGGTCTATGCCTCGGAAGTGGCAGCAAATGGGAGCAGCTATGGCGACTATGGGACGGCCACCAATTCCCTCCAGCCCGCTGGATGCCACCCGGTCGGAAATCCGCCGAACTGCGATGGTTGGACGGCCGAAGGCGTGATCACGTTCACCTATGGAGGCTTCCCGGGACAAGTGACCATGGCAGGGGCAGCGTCGGGCTACACTCTGTTCGATTTCGCTACGGTTAGCCCACCAATAACGGTCAGCAGGGGAAACATGCTGGTGGTCAGCGTCACCTTCACGTTCTCCTAGATGGTGCGCGGACTCTTGCCGCCAAGTATCGGGACCAGAAGCAAGTGGATTGGTGTCTCTTTCGTGCTGTGCGTGCTGTTTCTTGGAGCCTTCGTGGTGTTGTTTACGGCGCCGGGCGATGCCGCAGAAGCTCAATCCACTTCGGGTTTCTCCTGCACGATTTTTGCTTCGCCTTTTGAAGGTCCCACGGTTCTGGTAACGGGTACGATTACGGGAGGGAACCCGCCGTACTCGTGGACGTTGTACTTCGGCGACGGCACGAGCACATCAGGATCGGGTCCGAACATTTCGGAGTACCACTACTACGCGAAGGCCGGAAACTACACCGTGACGATGGATGCCGTTGCGTTTGAGGTCGATGGGGCTCAGGAGAAGACATCCTGCACCGCGACCGTGACCGTTCTCCAGACATTCACATTCGGCGCCCAGGAGCAGATCGGACTGTCCGACACCGCTTCCGTTCCTATGATAAACCTGAACGAAAACGCGAATCTGAGCGACCAGATGGCCAAGGGGCGGGCGCTGAACGAAACGCTGACACTTGGGGATAACGCTACCGTGCCCGGAGTCTTCGCCGACGAGACCGTGACGGCTACCGACAGAGTTACCTCTGTTTCACAGAATGGTGGAAGCGAGCCAGCGTCGCTTAGCGATCAGGTGTCGGCTTCTTTGGTGTCCTCGGAGAAGGCCACGGTGCCACCTGGAAGAGGACTTCTGGCGAATCTGGGTCTTGACATTCTCATCGGGGCTGCCGGAATAAGCATCGGTGCAGTAGTCGTCTGGCGTGTCATACTGCCGCGGCGGAGGTAGGCCTTGCTACGTCCATTCGGCGTTCTGATTCGAATCTGTTCTCAATGAACACTACCCGTCGCGAAACTTCATCTTGAGGGGTTTTGCTGAGCAAACTCGGCCGAACGCTGGAAGCTGAGGGACGATGTAAAACGTGGCTCCTCGCGGCCTACCATTTCAGCCCGTCAACTAACTATCTCTCAACGCTGGATGAGCATATCCCGGCGGAGGCGCAATGAGCCTCACGCGCGGCAACAGTCCCAGCCTCCTAGATTCTCGAGTAACATCCCATCACCCTTAAACATCAATAGCACCAGGCGTTCTATCTTGGGAGCGTTGGACCCCTCGCCAAGGGAAATCCTCGGCATCCATCACGTCACGGCGATAGCCGGAGAACCCCAGCAGAACGTCGACTTCTACTCTGATTTTATGGGGCTTCGACTGGTCAAGCTCACGGTGAACTACGACGACCCTCAGACCTACCATCTCTACTATGGCGACGAGCACGGCCGCCCGGGCACGATTCTCACGTTCTTCCCGTGGCCCGGGGCGCCAAAGGGCCGGAAAGGATCGGGACAGGTCACGACGGTTTCTCTCTCAATACCGCAGGGAAGCACGCAATTCTGGGTCGACCGCCTGGACGGGCATGGAATCAAATTCGATGGACCTGTCAACCGATTCGACGAGCGGGTGATATCGTTCTCGGACCCCGATGGTTTGAACCTGGAACTGGTGGAGCACCCGGGAGAGACCCGGGGCGGCCGGAACCGCGGGCCGGTGCCAGGAAAACACTCCGTCCGGGGTTTCTTCGGCGTCACCCTTTCCGAAGAGGGTTATGAGAGAACGGCGTCTCTCCTCACCAAAACCATGGGGTTCAACCTCGTCAACGAAGAGGGAAACCGGTTCAGGTATCAGGTTGGAGCGGGAGGGCCTGGGGCCCTGGTCGACATTCTCTGCCAACCTGACTCGCCGACCGGGCTCGTGAGCGTGGGCACCGTCCACCACGTGGCATGGCGGACCCCGACCGACGAGCAGCAGGGAAGATGGAGAGAGGAGCTCGTGAGGGCCGGGCTGAACGTTACGCCGGTAATAGACCGCAAATACTTCCATTCTATCTACTACAGGGAACCCGGCGGTGTCCTGTTCGAGATTGCCACCGACCCTCCGGGCTTCACAGTGGACGAGAAGGAGGAGGAGCTTGGGACGAAGCTGATGCTACCACCTCGGCTCGAGCCGTTAAGGGCACGGCTGAACCAGGTTCTGCCCCCTGTCACGTTGCCGAAGGCCGCATCAGAGTAGGTGGGACCGCGTCTCCTGAGCTGGGCTTCGTCCACCGGTTCGAGCGGGGGCCCGGTAAGGTCACTCTGCTCCTGCTTCATGGCACCGGAGGCGACGAGGACGACCTCATATCTCTGGGAAGAGCGCTGGGACGAGGCGCTTCCCTGCTCAGCCCAAGGGGGAAGGTACTGGAGAACGGCATGCCCCGCTATTTCCGCAGGCTTGCGGAAGGCGTGTTCGACGTCGAGGACCTCAAGTTCCGGTCCGCGGAACTCGCGGAATTCGCGAGGGACGCCTCGATCGAGTACGGGTTCGACCTGAAGTCCATCGTGTTAGTCGGTTACTCTAACGGCGCGAACATCGCGACCGGAATGCTGCTGACGCGGTCTCTCATTCCAGCCGGGGCGATACTGTTCCGACCCATGTTGCCCTTTACGCCCGACGAATTACCAGACCTGAAGGGACTGTCAGTCTTTGTTTCGGCCGGACGGTCGGATCAGACGGTCCCTCGAAGCGAGACGGAGCGCCTAGCCGGACTCTTGGGAGATGCCGGAGCAGATGTGACCCTAAACTGGGAGAACGGTTCGCACGCTCTGACCGACCACGAAGTCAAGGCTGCTTCAGACTGGCTGGTTCAGAACTTTGCGAACTAGTCGAGAGCCAGGTGTAGAGGCCAAGACTAAAGCCATTTGAGATTCCCGGCGGAGGCGCAATGAACAATATGCACGGCGACAACGGCCTACGTAACCTGCATGCCCGACTTGTGGTTATCATGTCCGCTAGGAATTAAATACAGAAGGGGATAGTCACACCCCATGGACGGGCAGCCCAACACGACCAAGGAGAGAGCCACTTTCGAGAAAGCCCTCAAGAGCGAAAGTTGTCCAAAATGCGGAGGAAGAGTGAGGGAGATGTCCATGCCTGACGTGGCGTGCGAGAAATGCGGCGCCCGATATACCCTGACTACGAGAATAGGCTGGGACTGGTTTGGCTTGGGCTCGGGTCCGCGCCATCGGCTAATTGAGAGGACGACCACCTAACTGGCACACGACAGTAGTCTGCCACTACTTCCACTCCCAAGCCTTGAGAACGTAATTCCCTTCCGGGTCGACTTCGATCTCGACGATCCCAACCATGGTGTTCAGCCGCATCAGCTTCTGCGAAACCGAATTTGTCCAAGGGTAGAACGCCCCTCTGACCTTCATGGCCCCTGATGAGATAGGCCAGCCGACCGCCGTCGTCCTGAAGTTCACCGCCCCCTCGCCGGTTATGCCCTGCCCGTACCCCTCGCTGTAGACGGATCCGTCCGGCCTGACCTGGTTCGTGGCGGTCGCGACAACGAAGACATCGAGGCCGAGCAGCTTCCCTTTTCCCTCCTGTGTGACTTCTAGCTTCCCGTCAGGGAGCACCCTCCTCGACACCGTTCTTCCCCTGTGTTCGCCCAACAGCTCGCCCAGCATACGGATAGCCTTGAAGTGGTGATGACTATTAACGCTTCAGGTCTCTGCATGAAGGCCTCTAGACGAGGACTCGCCGGTATGCAGCGACGAGCTCCGGATCAGCGACTCCGGAGACGAGCTTCTCCCTGCCGTCGGGCAGTACGATCGGAAACGCCGCTGCGTGATAGGGAAGATCCAACCTGTCGGTCATCTCTCGGTCCTCGAACTGATTGACCTTCCTGCAGTCTCCCTGACCGCACAAGTACTGAAAGACTCTGAGGATATGCATATCGCTGAAACCGCCACCTCTGCTTCCCAAGGCAGTGGAGAATCCCTCAGGGAGCTGGATCACGAAGATGGTGTTCGGCACATCGAGTTGCCTGAGGTCTATGGGTCGCTCGGACAGGTACACGCACCGCATCCTGGACTCGACCAGGCTGACGAATTCATGCAGGTCAGCCATTTCAATGTCGGTTTGATCCTGGTGAATTAAAGGCTAGAGGGTGACGAACGCGCTTGGTCAGAGCGGCTCGCTGGATATGGATCCTCAAGCCCAGATTCCCGGCGGAGGCGCAATGAACACTACACACGGCGAAAACGGCCCAGAAGATAGATATGAAACACCTGAATACGTCCATCGCCGGTCCTTGGATTCACAGTTACGAGCTGAGCGCCCGTATACGTGGGAGTACAGATTCACAGTGGCTGGAATTCTGAGATTCCGATTGCTCTCGGTGAGAATTCTGTTTGGGGTCGTTCTTGTATTTGTGATTTGCGTCTTAGGGCTCGGGCTTGTCATAGATTCACCAGTCTCGCAAACAGCGCCTGGTGCCTTCCTTCAATATGGAATCTACGCCGCGCTAGTGCTGCTGACCCTTTGGCTGCTCGCCGTCCCATCGCGGAGGATCGCCCAAATTTCCACCGAGGAGCTTTCGAAGTCGAGACCTCCCAAGATCATCCCGTGGTCGGACGTAACGCGGGTGCAACTAAAAGGAACCAGACTCCGAATTACGACTGGGCGCAATCGGTTCTGGGCGACCATGAAGTCCGACCCCGAAGAGGCGCGAAGATTCATCGGAGAGATGATAAGTGACCGGTTAGTGTCTTGAGGAACTGGTAACATCGATTCCATTATGATTCAGTATCCGGCGGAGGCGCGATGAACCCCAGCACACGGCAACAATGGCCTCCATCCTTAATTACTTCCTCCCGTTGTTTTCGATCCATGGCAAGGGTCGAGCAGAAGTATCAGATCGACAAGGAGACGCTGGAGCACCTGCTTTCCATGCTACGGGACGCGGTAGTCTCGGGCGCCAGCGACAAGGAAATCTGGGAGCAGACCCGCGAAATCCTCGACCCCGAATATCGAGCGAAGGTCGACGAGTCGCTAAGGGAGGCGGCCGAGGGAAAGCTGAGACGCTTCAAGAGCTCCAAGGAACTGATAGACGACCTTCACTCCCGCTGAGACGGATGACTTGGCCTGGTCGCCCGCCTACACGCCGACCTTCCGCAAGGACTACAAGAATCTCAGTCAGCAGAATCAGAGAAGAGTAGACGAGGCGATCGCCGAAATCCTGGGTGCGAACGACCCGAGAAGCCTTGGCAGGCCGAAACTTGGTAAATGGCAGGGCGCGTTCGGATACGACCTCGGTCGCGCTCTAAGAGTTCTCTATTCTGTCCAACAGCAGGATCACCTCGTCATTTTCTTACGTTGCGGTCCCCATCCGATATACTAACTATCTCTCAACGCTGGATGAGCATATCCCGGCGGAGGCGCAATGAACACCACATACAAGATCCGACTCGATCCAAGATCGGATTATTTTTAGCCGACCCTATTTCTTCATGGTTTGATGGTACCGGTTCAGGCCGGAGATGTAATCTCGTATCTTGAGATGTGCGCTGCGGAAGGACAGAGCCTCAGAAGAGGGATGAACTTCCGAACCAGAAGCAAGAACAACATACTTCTCATGAGCAGGAGAGTAGGAGCTCCTTACAAGGACATGGTCAGGGAAAATGGCCGAGTGCTAATCTACGAGGGCCACGATAACCCTAGGCCAACATCTGGGATGTCTCCAAAGGAGGTTGATCAGGAATTGAGAAGCCCGGACGGTCGCAACACACAGAATGCTCTCTTCTTTGATGCCGCCAGGAGTTTCAAAACAGGACGATTCCCTTCCCCTGAGAAAGTGAAAGTGTATGAGAAAATCAAGACGGGAATCTGGGTGTACAACGGCCAATTCAATCTGACGGACGCGTGGACCGAGGATTCGAATGGAAGAAACGTCTTCAAGTTTCGATTGGAACTAGTCGATAACCCTAACGCCAGTACTAGGGAAAACATGAACATCGACAACACTAGAATCATACCAACCGACATCAAACTCGAAGTGTGGAAAAGGGACGGCGGAAGGTGTGTCAAGTGCGAAAGTAAGGATAACCTGCACTTTGACCACATTATCCCCTATTCGAAGGGCGGTACTTCCCTTGTCGCCAGTAACATTCAGATACTCTGCGCAAGGCACAACTTAGAAAAGCGTGACAATATTGAATGACTAGATAGTGGTACTGAGCATTACATCGGGACTTTGCCAATCTCACTCCGCGATTTGAAATAACTCTCGGTATCTTTATCCAAAAAGTGAACATAACATCCTCTCATCCCTCGGGTCATCAACACTCGGTAAGCATTCTTGGCAAATCTTGGAAAATTCGCTTTATCCCTCTTCGCCCCATTGTCAGCAGAGTTCTCAGGTTTTCCAACCCATGTCAGATGCTTTGTGTCATAGACAAGGTCCTTACCAAAAATCACCCCAACGTAGTCGAATTCAAACCCTTGAATCGTGTATATGCTTCCCATCTGATTCACGCCGTTAGGATCATACGCCCACAACGCGGCTCGAGGAATGCCAGGGGCTAACCTCGCCGCCTCATTCTTCGCCTCCCAAGTCATCTTGAAATCTCCAACCACGACATCTTCCTTTAGTGTGCCGTCAGGATTGGGGTCACTCCAAGGCCAACAGAACCCAGCTACCATCCTTGCCGAATTCGGTTTTTCTTCATTCCTCTTCAGAATCGCTTGGTGTAGTGCTCTTGGACTGTCAAAGACCCTGAAGTCCATCTTTTCTTTGGCCGTCAGCACGGTGTTCGCCGTTTCTCGAATTCCTAGAGTGTTGTCTAACCAATTCAGGAATCCATCCGAGCCACTACATCGGAACTGAGTCTTCAGTTCAAATTCGAATACCTCATCGGTGAACTTCTTCGCCGTGTCTCGGATGAGATTCGCGCTGCCGATTTCTTCAGGTCTAACCACTTGGAAATCATCAATGAAGAAAATGGAGACCTTTGCAGCAGAGATTAGTTCTTCTATTTGAGGTCGCTCGGATCTTGATTCCTTCCGCGTATATCGGTTATTGCTCGTCTTGCGAATTCGATGAGCTTCGTCACAGATGAGAACGTCGATTTCGTTGTCTCTGTAACTCATGAAACTGTTAAAGTACTTGAAGAGCGCAGCGGCCCGTACGCCAACAATCTTACGAAGTGTGGTTGTGAACGCCGCCGATCCCGTCGCATGGTAGACTTTGAGATTCTTGGACAGAAGCTCCGCAATCACATTCAAAGCGATTACTGATTTTCCGGTGCCGGGTCCGCCTCTCACGATTATAACCGACTTCTTTGTCAATTTACTGGATTTCTTGGCCCTGTCTAGGATTGTGTTGTAAGCGGCAATCTGATCTTCTATCAGGTTGAAGACATGCTGCCCGTTGATCATGTTTCTCGTATGTTCTAGCAGTTTCTTGGATGGCCCGATTTCGCTTTGCGAGAACCTGTTGAATATGATGGGGCCGGCTCCTCCCCCCAGCTTGGTTCGCAGGAAATCAGCCAGCTTAGAGGCATCTTCCTTAGAGTACAGAGGAAACTCAGTCAGGACCTTTTCGAATTTGGGGCTGAATAGGACGTCAGTGCTTCTGGAGTAGTTGTGACAATAGCAGACCGAAGATAGGGTGAGCGGCGGGTTCTCCTCGAAAGCCCTCACGAAGTCCTTCAGGTATGTGTGATAGCCGCCAACTTGATATGACGGATGAGCCTCTATCCTGTTTGCTCCTCCCACGAAAGTGATAATGTTGTTCTCAAGTTCACAGTCTTGAACCTTAGTCCATTGTTTCAGCTCCATCAGAACGACGTTCTCGTCCCCATTCGAGCCCTTTCCGAACAGCATGCAATCGATTCTCCTGTTGCTGTAAGGCAATTCATACTCCACGACTACGATGTTGTCGGTAAGCGAAGCCATTTCGACTACATTCTTCACGAATTGAAGCGAATTGGTCCAAGCAGTGACCTCACCGGGATTCGCCATCCTGTAGTAGTAACTCTCGTAGGCAGTCTTCAGTTTGTCAGCGAGCCTATTCTGAAGGACGTCCTGTTCGAATTCTTGGGCGGTGCCCGTGTAGAGGCGCACGAGCTACATCTCATCATACTTCTTATTTGATCCTTTGGCCTTGCTTACTGGATACCTTATTTCATTCTTCTTGATCTTTCTTCGGAGCGCACTGGTGAGGTCGATATCGTATCTTTGGGCTAACCGAACCACGAAAAACAGCACGTCGGCCATTTCATCTTCCACGATTTCACGTTTTCTGGAGGACTTGAACAGGGCCTCTATTTCATTGTCTGACTTAAACCTGAGAATCTCAAGAAGCTCTGAGCCCTCGGTTACAATGCCTATCGTGAGTTCCTTTGCACTGTGAAATTGGTCCCAATCCCGCTCTTCGCAAAACTCCTTTACGGCACGTTTGAGCTCCACGACGCTTGTCCTCGAATCTTGATTCATGTCTGAGAGTCGTTTCTAGGAATTCTTAAGTTGCATCCCTTTCCTGTATGCCAACATCATGACTTAGAGTGTACCTGATTGCATCTCTTTCTGTAGTTGAAAGATCAATGAAATCATGAGGATTCTCCACATTTCGGAGCTGCGACAACCTCTCATCGAAAAAGAACCATATCCCTTCCACAAGTACAGTTGGCAATCGGCTTGGTCCGTTCATAATTCAATTCACAAGGGTCGAAGATAATCCCCTATCCGAACTCTTTGCTCTCGACCAACTTCTTACCAGTTTGTTCACGAGTACGCTCTTACGAGAGCCCTCAGCTGGGCCCGGCTCAACTCGATTTCAGGCGTCCTGAGAGACCTCACGAGCAAGGTCGAACCCGAGCCCTGCCCGTTCTGGACGAGCCTTTCGGCGACGTTGGCTCCTCTGGTTGCGGCCAGACTGCTCAGGAAGATCGTGGCATCATCTGGTCCGGGCCACGCAGCCCTCTTCTCTAGCGACTTCGCAATCTCCCAGACGAGGACGGGCTTCTTCAGCACCTGCTTGGTGTCGACGATAAGCTCGTTGTGCCCGCCTTCGGACTTCTGGTAAGCCCCGACCGCCACCGCTAGGTGCCCTCCGGGACTTACTGCGACGAACTCGAAGGGAAGAGAGGCCAACGAATGATCCAGATCCCTGACGTCGAGCTTCGAGATTCTGGCAGGGCATTTGATCAGCGGCAAGGCGACTTCGCCCTCAAGCGGCAGCAAGTATCCCCCAGCAGGTGCCAGGAGCTTCGACATCTCGCGAAGCCTATCGACGATTTTCTCCTCAGCGTCCCTCTCTCTCAGCCCGGATGCGTGCAAGACGACGTAGGCTGCGGCTTTCTCATCAAACCTCACCAAGAACCTCTCATTCAGCGCCGACAGCGCCTTGGCGACGTCGTTTGTCGCGACCTTCACCTGCGCGACAGAATACCAATGAAACGGAGCGAACAGGCCTCTCAGGAGGATTGAATCCTTCACTGGCCGAATCGACGGCGAGATTCCGCTCCCATGGCTCCCCGCCAGGAAGATCAGGGCAATCCCGAGGCCCCCGAAGACCAGAACCGAGAACCTGCCTCCGCTGGCGAGGGCTATCAGTGCGAATACGAGGAGTAGAATCCCGGCATACTTCATCGGGCGAGAGCCGCCTCCTGTCTTCTCCTGGCTGGCTTGCCCGTCATTCTTCTTCCTTCGGATAAGCGGCGGAAGTGTGAGGTAGGCGAATATCGGGATTGCGATTATGAAACCCCCAGCCGCAAACGAAAACAGGGCGATTAGGAAGAGCAGAGCCTTCAGCTTCCACCCCATCAGTGAATCCCCTCCTCGTCTATCCTCAGGTACCCGTACCGGGAATACTCAGCCCTCGCCGGGTGGCGCGCAAGCCAGACTCTCTTCGCGTCGTCCGCCTCGTCCTCCGGGTTGACCGCCACCGCCGTGTCCTCCTTCTTCCCACCTCCCCTCGACAGCTCGAAGCTGAACTTCGCCTCGTACCCGAGTATGGCCCCACCGTAGGGCCTCTTCACCCACGGGTTGATCGGGTTCACCGACACGTGCGCCACCATCAGCACCGCGATGTCGTACTCAACGCAGAGCCTCTGGGCGTGGCTCAGCATCATCGACAGGCTCGCGCTCCTGGCCGGGAGGTCCTGCGTGCTCGGGAACGACGCCTTGAAAGGAGCAGAAATCGAGTCGTACACCACCAGCTTCGCCTTCGTGTCCTTCACCACCTGCCTCAGCATCGACCTGTAGCTCGGCGTCCTCAGCAGGTGCAGCTCCACCCTCCCCCCCTCGGAGACCGACTTCTCCCCCTCCACGCCGTGCATCCCCAGCAGGTCCGCCACCTCCGGCACCTGCACTATCACCACCGACGGCTCCTTCACCTCGAACGGCTCCAGGTACAGGTCCGACGAGAAGATGTCCACCGCGCTCTCCAGCTGCGATTGGGTGTAGGGCACCTCCAGCCTGTTCAGGGCGCTGCTGACGGCGGTGACTACCTGGCTACGGGGGACGACCTTCTTCCTCTCCGACCGCGGCTTCTCCTTCTCCTCCTCCTTCTCGGACGACCTCCGCGAGAGGCCCACTTCCACGATCGGAACCTCCTTCCCGAACCTCTTCGCCAGCCTGTCCCTCCATGGCTCTATCAGGTAGCTATGGTAGGATTGTTCGGTATCAAGTATCACAGCGCTGCTCCCTCCCGCGACGGTCGCGAACGCCGCCTGCAACGAGAGCAGGCTCTTCCCGAGCGCCTTCTCCCCGTAGATCTGGGTGATGGTCCCCGCGGCCAGCCCGCCGTCGCCCATCACGTCGATGGCCTTACACCCGGTCGCTAGTCTCCCCATGCTCCATCATCTCCCTCAGGTTGAGCTTCCCGATCTCCGTCAGCCGCAGCACCGTCGATGGCGAGTCCGTCCCCTGCGCGGGCTTCATGAAGACGATGCTCCCCTCGGCCTGCAGCGCCCCTATCTCCTTCGCGACTTCGGTCGGCGGATACTCGCTCGAGAGCCAGCTGACCATCGACGTCTTCGTGGCCGAGTCCGACGCGCTGACAATCTGCAGTATCTTGAGCGCCAGACCCTTGTCCGAGGGTGCCAGCTCTCCACCGATCTTCCTCTCCCCGTTCAGGGGCTCGAACTCCCTCGGCACGAACGGGGTCACAGTTCCTCTCGTATGGTCCTGCATCACGAACATATTCGGCAACGTCTTCTGGCCAAGGTTCAGGGCGTTCCAGATCTCGCTGGAGTAGAACTGGGTGGCGCACGCGTCCACTATGTTCCTGTCTAGGGCATGTCCGACACTGGAAGAGAAGACGACCCCGAAGGGCGAAGAGAGCAGGGCGCTCCGGAGCGTGCTCTTGTGCCTCGGGATCCTGAAAGCCTTGAAGACCCTCTGCGCCTCCGTGACGAAGAGCACCTCAGGCTTCGCCTTCCCCTCCGGCAGCGAGAGCATCTTCGCCATGAAGAGCGCGGCCGACGCCTCCGCCAGTTCGCCATGCCTCGCTTTCGAGAAGTCCACTATGCAGCTTGAACCAACAACCTGAGCCACGGCCCCGATGTCCCCCGCCGAGTCGAGCAGGCGCAACGTCGCGAGCCTTCCCTGGACCTCGTTCTTGTCTGGCCCCTTGAATCCCTCCGCGCTGGAAATCAGGGGGGCGATCGCCATAGGACTCGCCTCACCGGTCTCCAGTGCGAGCGCCTGAACGACCGAGTTCAGGAGAGCCTCCTGCTCCACGGGCATGTCCAGGACAGTGGAATAGGCCGAGGAGATCAGAAGAGCGTGAAACTGTGCGTTTTCACCCATTACAAGAGAGTCGTGGAGGACGTAACCCGCGTCGTAGGTGTCGATATAGCCGGAAAGCGCCTTCGAGATGTCCCCGTCGAGGTCTACCAGGCAGATCTTGGTGGACGTTTCATTGAGACAATACACGAGCGATGATACTAGGTCTTTGGCGCCCCGACCGAGGACGGCCCCGCCCTGGAGGAAGAGCTTCGGGTCAATCTCGAGGCTCCCGCCCGTCGCGTGGTACCCGAGCCACGCCGCCGTTCTTGCGCTGTTCATTACCAGTGGAGGCGAAAACTGGATTTAAGGAATTTGCACGCATTAGTTGCTCAACATAGTTGAGTTTTCGGGATCCGAAAGCGATTTGACGTCCCCCGAGGCCACGGGTCGAATTTCACGCGGGAGTGTATACGCCAACTGCTATCATTGCACCTCCGCTAGAACAGGTTCCGCCTTCCTCCGAACACTATACGCATAGTGTCGAGGTGGCACTTGCAACTTATGTACAACCCATGCTGTCAGAGGGTCATGCCTCTCGCGTCGAAGCAGCTAACGCCCGAGACCTGGCCTGCCTTCGCTCGCCTCGTGGAGAAGCACAACGGGATATTCGGCGGGTGTTGGTGCATCGCCTTTCATCTCGAGCCCGGGGAGGGTAAGCGTGGCGCGGGGGCGTACCGAACCATGAAGGAGGAGCGAGTGCGGGAAGGCCGGGCGCACGCGGCGCTCGTCTTCGACGGACCGAACGCGGTCGGCTGGTGCCAGTTCGGACCAACCGCGGAACTCCCAAACATACGGAGCAAGAAGGCCTACGAGGAGGAACTGGGCAGGCTTCCAGACTGGCGCATCACCTGCTTCTTCATCGACAGAGAACGCCGGGGAGAAGGTATTGCCACCCTCGCACTGCGCGAAGCGCTTCGATATATCGCCCAGCTCGGCGGCGGAACGGTCGAGGCGTATCCGGAAGACTACACGCGGCAGCGGATCTCCAGTTCATTCCTCTGCAGCGGGACATTGGGCATGTTCGAGAAGGCGGGGTTCCGGAGGGTGCGCAAGATAGCGATGCGCCGGTGGGTCGTAGTACGGAGGATTCCCCCGGCGCTGGCCCGGCAGTAGGCGCATGAACCCGAATGGCATGAATGTAGCTGTTGGCCGTGAATAGTGCTCATTGCGCCTCCCGGCTTTGACCCTGATTACGGAGGCGTCTTCTCGATCAGCCGGTAGCGCGGACCCGAGCCCAAGCTAAACCCGTCCCAGCCTATTCTCGTCGTCAGGATATATCGGGCGCCGCATTTCTCGCACACAACGTCGGGCATGGACGTCTCCGACACCTTCCCTCCGCATTTTGGGCAACTTTCGCTCTTGAGGGCTTTCTCGAAAGTGGCTCTCTCCTTGGTCTTCTCAGGTGGTCTGTCCATGGGCCGTGATTAGTCCCGTTCTCTATTTGATTCCTAGCGGAGCCGATAACCGTAAGCTGGACATGCGGGTTTCGAAACCAGTTGTGCCGCGCATAGTGTTCTTTGCGGTTCCGCCAGGATATGCTCATCCGGCGTTTGAGAGATAGTTAGTTGACGGGCTGAAATGGTCGTCGGTTCAGCAGAGTAGTTTGACTTGGCTAGAGTCGTCCCACAGCCTCTAGGAATTCCCGGTCTCTCTTCAGAATGTCATCTAGGATTGCGAACCATTGTTTTTCATCGATTGTATCCTTATTTCTTGCGGTCGCCATTTCCCTTCAGCCAGTCGCTAACCTGCGCTCTTTTAAAATCTCCGAGGCGGATTCCTGCAAGGACCGCTGTCCCGCGCCCTCGGAAGCTCGCACCGTTCGCTTCCAAGAAGTCTGCCGCAACCGCAGTTGCCGTCCGCCTGTTGCCGCTCTTGAAGGGGTGTCTCTTGACCATTTCAATCAGCAAGACCGCAGCCTTGTCGTAGACATCGCCTTTCGCATCCCTGCATGATAAGATGCTTTCGCGGACGGCCCCCTCATTCCAAACGGCGTGTCTGTCGCGTCTGTCGGTCACTATGCTTTCGAGTACGCGCCTGTTGGTTTCGATTATCTCCTCCGCGGTCGGATATACAATCGGAGGCACGGTGTGAATCTTGGAATTCGTGCTTTAAGAACCAATAGCCGTGTAAAGTGTTCATTGCGCCTCCGCCGGGATATGCTCATCCAGCGTTGAGAGGTAGTAAGCGGACGGGCGTCGCAATCGTGGAACCTAAGCTCCGAATGCCTGAACGACGAAACATCACAAGGCCCATTGACCTATGATACCGAATTTGTCAATCATGCGGAGTAGTCGAGACTGAAGGAGGAAGGCATCTGACGAAAAGGCTTCACCGTCTCAGACAATGTCAGGGTCTGATTCCATTCGTTCTAGGTTCTGGTGAGTCCTCTGGACACTAGACCCCCACGCCCAGAGGGACGAGGAAAACCTTGATAGCGAGGAATCCGTCACTCTAGTGGGTTTACATGCCGGAATCCGGCCGACGCGTTTTTGCTTCACATCATGCCCAGGTCACGAAGACCATCAGAGCGCCGATCAAATACGTGTACGAGTGGTGCACCGACTTTCGGAGTGACGACGGGAAATTCTCGAGGTCGAAGCCGCGTTACAAGGTGATTCATGTGCGGTCGGATCGCGTGGTCCGAATCATCGAGAGGGTCACTCCCATCGGGAGCCCCACGGTAGTCGTGGAACTCGTCCGATTGATTCCACCTGACGCCTGGCATAAGGATCAGATAGGCGAGACAGACCTTGACGCGGTGGATTACAAGCTTGTGCGCCTCGGTTCTGGACGAACGCGAGTGACCATATCTCTCACGGAACGGTGGATGACACGAAAGCATCCCACTCGGAGTCAGTGGGTCCGCAACGCCAACAAGTACTGGGATAATCTGGTGGCTGCCCTGGAAGAGGATTACCGTAAGGGGATGCCCGCCAAGGGCTAGCCGGGCGACAAAAGAAAACTACCAAAACCAATTCGAAGAGCCTGTGTAGGCCGTGCAGTGGGTTCATTGCGCCTCCTTCAACTGAACGGTGGGCCGATGAGGCTCTGCAGCTCGAGCAGAATCGCCAACCATCCGATTGCAGCGATGTATGGGACCTCTGCGAAAGAGTCTTTCAGAGTCTTGTGATGAAAGGCCGCGCTTCCAGCGACGACCCCGAACGCTCCTCCGACTATCGAAATCTTGAACAGTGTTCGCTCCGGCACGCGCCACTCGCCGTGCTGGGCTCTCGACTTGTCTAGTCCCATGGTGACGAACCCGACGAAACTAGCCAAAAGGATTCAACCGCCGATGACCAACCAGATCGGATTGATCGAGAACGGTAGCACGAACAATGTCATTGAGCTTTCTAAAAAGAACCAATATTCAGAGTGAAGGCATTGTTGCAATGCATGATATTCATTGCGCCTCCGCCGGGCAACTTAATACGTCCCAGGTCCGGACTTCTGTTCGACTTGCGGGGAGATCCTTGGCGCACTCAAAGTGCAGTCACCGATGTCGGACGGTCTGCGCACGCGATTGACAAACTCTCAGGCTCCGTTTCCTCTCTTCGAGAGGTGAGTCAGAAGCTTGTGGCGCATTATCAGGGCAGCGATGACGGCAAGATTCCGCCGGTGACTGGCGAGCGCCTCAAAGATGTTGACACTCGGTTCGCAGATGCCATGTTCCTACGTCTATTGGAGAGGCGTCCCAGTCTCTCGGGAGAGCGTCTTTCTGAACAGCGGTTGGCCGGATGTTGCAGGGATTATGCCGTGCTATTCGTGTCCATGGCGCGCCACAAAGGGATTCCAGCCAGGGTTCGAGTCGGATTCGCGTCATACTTCAAGCCCTATTACGTCGACCACGTCATCGCAGAAGTGTGGGATGGTGATGCGGGTCGCTGGCGAATGGTCGAGCCAGAGATCAGCGACGAGTTCGCCATCCACGCGGGCATCGACCCGTTGGACGTTTCCTCTGAGAAATTCGTTAACGGCTCCCGCGCCTGGAAATCTGCCCGTTCTGGTGCAATCAGTCCAGAGAGATTCGTCGGCGTGCCCAAATTGAAAGAATATCGGGGCTGGCCGTCACTGAGATATCACTTGGTCCAGGACTTGGCTGCTCTGAACAAGGCTGAGATGTTGATATGGGACCAATGGGGAATTCTGAACGAAAAGGACCCTCTCGCCCGAGCCGACGTCTTAGACAGGTTAGCCGAGGAGACTTCAAGGCCTGACTGCGCGGCAAGCTCGATTTCCGAGTGGGGGAAGAAGGATGGACTTCGGGTGCCGCGGGAAGTGACCAGCTACAGTCCAGCGTCCCCTTCGCCCTTGACGGTCGATGTCGGTCGAGTCCTCCAAGGGACTCTGAAAAGTAGCTAACTGAGGCAAACCCAAGTCAAGAAAGGGTAGATCAGAGCCATTTTCGCCGTGTATAGATGTTCATTGCGCCTCCGCCGGGTGTTAGTGTTAGTTGCTCAGTCGCCCTCAGGCATGCCTGGCAGAGAGAACTTCGTTGACCCAGCGAATCATCATCTCGTGGTGGGCCACCGCCAGCTTCGTATCCCCTGCCGAGCCGGTATGACCAGTGTCGAACCAAACCACGTTCACGTTCTTTCCTAGGGAGCGGGCCTTCGCCTCATAGAGCTCGACCTGGCGCGGAGGGCAGCGGATGTCGTTCCTCCCCTGAATAATCAGGAGAGGCGCCGCGAGCCTGTCTACGTAGGTTATCGGCGAAGCCTTGACGTATGCCTCGCGCTTCTCCAGAGGCGTTCCACCGAGCAAGGCCACATCGTACCCCCTCATCTCCTCGCCCTCGTCGTCATATTCGGTCACCCAGTCCGCTACGGCGACCCCGGCCATTCCACCAGCCCATAATTCTGGGTAGAGCCCCATCGCCTGGAGCGTTAGATATCCGCCGTATGACCAACCGGTTAGGAAGATTTGGTCTGACCGAGAGATCATGTTTTCGATTAGCCATCTTCGCGCTGCCACCATGTCTTCGACTTCCAAGTGGCCGAGGTCGCCGTTGATCTTCTCCTCGAACTCCTTTCCGAAGGTTGTCGAACCCCTGTAGTTGACTGAGATGAAGGCAAACCCGTGGTCGAGCCACACTTGACTCCTGGGGGAGAATGCGTTGAACTGGGCCGCGGTCGGCCCTCCGTGTGTGTCGAGGATGGTGGGGAAGGGCCCCGTCCCTTCGGGTGAAGCCACCCAGGCTTGGATCTCTTGGCCGTCCGATGACACGAAGGAGACTCTCCTCCACGGATGCGATTCCGGGACATCTTTCGGTGCTAGCAGGGTCCTCGGACGCGCCGTAGGGTCATTGACATCCAGCGAGAGCAGTTGGCTCGGGTGCGTGGAGTCCTGCCACGCCAGAAGCAAGACCCTGTCGGACTGGAAGAAGGCGTTCTCTATCGTACCCTCGGGATGATTCACCTTTGTCAGTGCCGATGTCTTGAGGTCGAGGAGCCAGAGTTGGGTGGCGGCCTTGTCGTTCTGGCAGAGCAGGACTCGCTGTGCATCCGGCGACCAGTCCATGGCGATGACGTCTCCGTGATGGGTGCCGACGTCGAGATTCTTCCGGTCTCCTGTAAGAGGGTCCCACACCAGAGGACGCATCACTCCGGTCTTGTTGCTCATCGCAAGCCTCCGCTGGTCGCCCATTATCGGCGAGGATTCAGAAGGCAAGATCTTGCTCGCCTCGTCGGCCAGCTCTGACAGTTTCTTGCCACTCTCGGTGTCGAAGGCTGTAAGGCTGAAATCGAGTCCTCCGAAACGCTC
The DNA here is from genome assembly GCA_963731775.1 of uncultured archaeon. Lineage (GTDB taxonomy): Archaea > Thermoproteota > Nitrososphaeria > Nitrososphaerales > Gagatemarchaeaceae > DATJAJ01. Next base: position 30,199 of record CAVSWV010000004.1, read on the forward strand.
TGCGCTGGTGACGATCGAGACGGCGCCGTCTTGGGAGAAAATCGGCCCATATGACATCTTCCTGTTCCTGCTGATCGTGCGGGCCTTTCCAATCGACCCTCCAGAGAGGTTCACGACGAAACTCTCGAATCCGTCTGGCCCGGGCACCGTAATCCCGAGTCGGGAGCTCCTGCCGTCGATAGAGGGCAGGACCAGCGAATAATCAGGGAGGTCGGGCGTAACGTCCTGGGGCTTCCCCTCGCCTCCTTCGAATGGTATTCGAACCACGTGCCCGGTCTCGTTCCCTTGCTTGTCGTCCAGATAGTAGACATCTTTGCCGTCCGGCGAAATCGTTCCCCAGAAAGTCCCTGAAGGCCGACTGGTCAACTTCCTTGATTTGTTCGATAAGAGGTCGTACGCGTAAAGTTCGAAGACGCCAGACTCGTTGCTTCTGACAAGTATGTGATTGGGGTTTCCTCTAGCAAAATCAAAGATGTAACGCGGAAGCAGGAATCTCCTCTTCCACTTGGCGTCGTCCTGCACCAGCAAGTGCATCAGGGAGGCCGATGCACCTTGAATCTCTTAACCGTTTAGAGCCAATTTTCGCCGTGCATAGTGTTCATTGCGCCTCCGACAGATTTCAAAAATCGGCTAGGCACGAGCCTGTCGGGGAGGGATTTGGTTGACTCCCTTATCATCCAGCCACGAATACAACGTGAGTTCTCCGTCTGGCATCCACCCGTCTCTCAACTTCCAAGAAGTCGCTCCCATCCCCTTGGGGTAGATTCTGAAGAAATACCTTGAAGGGCCCCTCCAATACTGATGGTAAGCGGGCCCGATTTTGATTTTGGCATATGGAATGTCCATGGTCTTTTCTGGCAATGAGACTCGTATGAAATTGTCATGAAACTCGACTCTCCTCGACACATTGAATTCGTGGATAAGATACGGGCCGGCCACGATCACCAAGCTCCAATACCCGAAGAAGAAGATGACGTATGCGTTCAAGGGTTTGCCTTCGAAAATCTGGATTGCCGCAGCCAGAAACGCTAGAGAGCCAAAGACCAGTCCCAGGGTGCCCAGGATGAAAGAACCCCAGGGCCGATGGCTAACGTACCTGGACTCGGAAGGTCTCACAGGCAGTTGATTCCGTCATTCGATATAATCATGACCCGTTAAGAGGCCACTGTTGCCGTGCATAGTGTTCATTGCGCCTGAGAAAGATAGGAGCAAAAGAAGATAAGGGTGAGGCCTCTTTCACGGACCGTGGGATCAGTTTGGCCGTGGAAGCGGATTCGGATTATGGACAAATTCGTGATGGTGTTTACGGGAAAGGAGGGACACTACGTGAAAGTAATGTTGTTTCCACCCGACCGCGATCCTCATTACACGTTGAGCGTTCGCCTCCATCCAAATGATCTCGCTTCTACAATTCCTATTGACATTCACAAGACCTGGGTTCGACCAGAAGAGAAACATCAAAGTTTGGCTACTGGCTACTTCGACCCGCAACCCCTTATTCGTAGAGTCACCGCGGCGCCCCAGCCCTACGTGAAGAAGGTTGATTTGTCGTCCCCAGAATGGAGGGAAGTAGAAGTCATTCCGACCGAGCGTTTAGGTCTGCTGAGTCAGACACGGGAACTAAACATTACATCCAGCTGGGCGCAGAATTTCACTCCTGTAGCTGTGGACCAGATGGGAACGACGGATTTTGCGATTACAATTCCAGGGTCGGAATCAAGGCCAGGGGGTTTTCTGTTTCGCAACAAGACCGATGCCTATTTCATCGGAGTCCCTCTTCTAGACAACCTAGAGGAAATAGAGCAGAGTATCGAGGATGGGACCACGATGACAAAGCTCGCCGATCTTGAAGACGAATTTGCAGATATTCTCGAAGAGAACGACGTCTGATCATAGAGCCTTTGTTGCCGTGTGTAGTGTTCATTGCGCCTCCGCCGGGATATGCTCATCCAGCGTTGAGAGATAGTTAGTTGACGGGCTGAACTAGTCGGCCGAAGCCTTCTAGCGTACACCCCAACTACTTCAAACCGATCTTCTATCGGATCTCTTCTTCGATCGCGCCTCCTCCTTGCGGAAGAGACGCGGGTCGAAAGGCTGACTATTCTCGGGAGTGGCTTCCCGCTTAGATGCTTTCAGCGGTTATCCACAAAAGCTTAGCTGCCCGGCGCTGCCCTCTCGGACAACCGGTACGCCAGAGGCTTCGCTCCACTGTTCCTCTCGTACTGAGTAGGGCTTCCCCTCAGTCAACCACCGCTTCCATCAGGTAGAGGCCGACCTGTCTCACGACGGTCTAAACCCAGCTCACGTTCCCCTTTAATGGGCGAGCAGCCCCACCCTTGGCCCCTGCTGCAGGACCAGGATGGGAAGAGCCGACATCGCAACCTTATCTGAAATTACTTTCAGGGTCAGACTATGTCTTCACCCTCCCGCACAAGGAGGGGTCGGCGTATGATGGGCCGAAGTTTACTATGGGCAGACCCGAGAGAAATGTCGCAACACGTCGGACGTGCCGCGTCCCCGAAGGGATTCTCGAGCGAGCCGCTTCGACCATCTCATAGCGCTATCTTCTGCGCGCTCAGTCGTTACGGGGTCACAACGGTTAGGTCGGATTCCTCACGCTGATTTTTTCCACTCCGCGCTTCCGCAAATCCGGCATCCAGCGACGCCGTCACAATGCACTTTCGCCTTGAGGGCGAAAATGGACTATAACAAATGCTGGCGCCGAACCGACTTCCGCGTGGACTGGTTCGATGGCATCCGGGATGTCGCAGCTAACGATTATCTATCGGGTGGGCGCACAAGGGCCCATGGGAAGATGGACAGGTGGATACCGCATCGCTGCGGCACTCCTGGCCGTGACCTTCGTCGCAGGGTTGCTGTACTCTTACGAGATACGCGACACTCTGCTTGAGGTCGACTTCTTCTGGGTCTGGGCGATCGGGTACCTCGTCCTGGTGCTGAAGCACCGAAGAGCAAGGCCCGTCCCCGCTTAATCGCGCTGCTACTCCGCAGGAATTACAGTCACGAGAAAACTTCGGCAGGTTGATTAGCCACAGAGGGAGCGGATGCGTTGATGACGAGCGTAACCCAGAAACTGGTGGCGCTCTTCGTGCTTGTGCTGTTGCTGTTCAATTTCATCGCACTGTTCTTCTTCGTCGATACGGAACTCGTGCTGGAAATCTTAGGACTGGTTGTTCTTCTGGCTGTGATATGGATATTGTATGGCTCTCTCAGGAGAGGCAAATAAACCGCAGAGTAATTTCTCGCGCTGCTCTTCCGCCGTATGCCGGTCGAATCTTTATCTTCGATGACGCGGACGAACCGAGACATGGGCATCGTCATGACGTGCGCAGACTGCGGCTGCTCCCCCGAAGAATGCCGAAAGGCACCCTCCGCGAAAGACTGCCCGAACTGCGCGCTTGACGAATGCTGCTGCTGGTCCGCCGTGCACCTCTGATTTACTTCCATTACGTTCGGAGTGCTTCGTCCCGTTGGACTTCCCACGGCGTTGCCCTTCTCCCGCTCTTCCCAATTGCGCCCCCCCTTGCGGAGGGACGTCCTGGTATTGGAGTTAGGGTTTCGCCGTTATAAGCCGATACTCGTATTTTCTTAACGGATACTTCAATCGCGTTACCACGATCTTGCCCCACGGCCCACTTTAGGCCGAGGTACCAAACCGCGGGGTCGATTGGAGCTCTCGCCCGCGACGAGCCTGTTACCCCTGGGGTAACTTTTCTGTCACCTCCGGCCCCCAACAGTGAGGACACGGAGGATCGCTAGGCCACACTTTCGTGGCTGGACGTTCTGCGTTTAAACGCCCAGTCAGGCCGACTTTTCGCCTTGCCGTCAACACTGGAGTTCTGACCCAGTTGAGTCGACCTTAGGGCCCCCTCGATATCTTTTCAAGGGGGTGCCGCCCCAGCCGAACTGCCCACCTGCCGGTGTCCTTCCTTAGAAGTTAGCGACGCAGCCGTGAAAGCCTGGTGTTACATTGTCGCCTCCACGCCACCCGAAGGCAGCGCTTCGAAGGCTCCCAGGTACACTCTGCAACCATAACCGCATCGCAGCAACAAGCTGCAGTAAAGCTCCACAGGGACTTCTCTCCCCGATGGAAGTTGATGGACTGTTCGTCCACCTTACGTAGGTTCGCCGGGTCGTAGATAGGGACAGTAGGGCCCTCGTTGGTCCATTCATGCACGTCGGAACTCACCCGACAAGGCATTTGGCTCACTTCTGTTACTTTACAAGACCTCGAGCACTTCGCAATACAAATCGAGGTGGGCCTGCCGCGAAGCAGACCTCCATGCATCGCTGCATGGGTCGGACTATATCTTAATCGTAGCTAACGACTTCTGGCGTATAGTCTCTGAGGATACTAGATACTTCGGTTTCACTTGCCGGTTCATTCTCCAGCACAGCTGTGCGATTCTTGTAAGACCTTGCGACGTCAGATGCTCTCTCGACTCCATCAGTGACAGAATCTCGGAGAACATTTGGAGATCGTCGCGCTTCTTGGTTTGGAGCGGATAGAGATTGAAGAAGTCGACGACCCTTCTGAGGTCGCTGAGCTTCCTAATCCTTAGCTCCTTTCTTGTGTCGTGGTTGACCACGACCTTGCCAGCTCTGAAGAACTCCTGCAATCTGTTGAGGATGGCTTCGTCCCTTTGATGTTGCACGACTCGGAATTCCGGCAGGACTTGCCAGCCGGCCGACATCGTTGCAAGCTTGTTGATGGAGACGTGGAAACAGCCTTCGCCGTCCACGAAACCAACCACCCATCTCGGTTCTAGTCTTTCCTGCTGATTGTCTGCAGCCAAGGCTTTGTCAGTCCACCACGGGTTTTAAGGCCCGATGGCGCACTAGCCTGGCATTCTCAGATTTTCCAGCATATAGCCAGATTTGGTTAAGGCAATGCTACTTACCTTAAGAGAGTCAGAGTTACTCCCGGCGTTTACAGGCCCTTGGCTCGGTTGAACCCGAGTTTAAGGTACCTGCACTGGCCAGGATTCATAAAGCGTACTCATCCTTTCGGACTTGCGCTTTACTGTGTTTTTAGTAAACAGTCGGGACCCCCTTGTCATTGCAACCTGCGAACCCTATTCCTCATAAGGAACGCAGGCACCCCTTCTAGCTAACGTACGGGGCTAATTTGCCGAGTTCCCTTACCTACAGTTCCCCGACACGCCTTAGGCTTCTCACCTAGGGACACCGGTGTCGGATCTTGGTACAATCTTCGACGTGTCTGTCCAACTCCGTTTTCACGGTCTCCGGGAATCGTCCAGACGACCCCAACGGGCCGCCATTCTCCCCTCGCCATGTTTCTCGTCATTACGACACTCCACATGGCTGTAAGGATTAGACAGAGCGATAAACTCTGCCTGAACTATCTCAAAGCATCGGAGTCGATACCCTCCCTTGCGGGAGATCGACACGTCAAAGGCACTGGAATTTTGACCAGTTTCCCTGGTTCGTGTTTCCCTGTTGAGGATACACTTAGGATTGGCTAACTCCTGGCTGACGACGCATTGCCAGGAAAACCGTGCCCTTGCGGCGGTCAGGATTCTCACCCGACTCAGCTGCTACTACTGCCAGGATCTGCACTAGAAATCGGTCCACCGGATCTCACGACCCGGCTTCTGCCCAATCTCTACGCCCACCTACCACAAACTTGTCTCAAACAAGTTGTCTAAAGTATCGGTAACAGGCTTTAGCCCCGTCCATTTTCGGGGCCCTCAAGCTCGGCAGGTGAGCTGTTACGCTATCTTTGAAGGGTGGCTGCTTCTAAGCCTACCTCCCTGCTGTCTGAGCTCAAAGACGCCCTTTTGCTTGACACTTAGCCTGTATTTGGGGACCTTAACTCTAGTCTGGGTTAATCCCCTCTCGGTTATGAGGCTTACCCCACATAAACCCGCTTCCCCGCTTCTTCTGCGCTGACACCTTCGGAGTTTGAATTGAAGGTGGACCCTTTCGGATCCTTGTCTTCTAATCAGTGCTCTACAGCGTCAGCAACATCGACGGAGACAGGACTGGGATCCGCTTCGGTGGGAACTAGCAATCACCAAGTTAGATAGGCTTTTGGCCCCTTGCCCCCGATCAGGGGACTAAGTTGCACGTTAAGACCCTTTCAGTCCTCCACCAGGCTTTCGCCCGGCTTCAACTTGTCGAGGGCACGATCACTTGGTTTCTAGTCTAAACCGCCATGACTTGAAGGCACTTTCGCACCTCCTCCCTGGCCTCTTGCGAGGTTACGGAGAATCGCTTTCGCTTTGCCTCCGGGCTTTGAACCCTTAGGCTCGCCATGACAGTTAACTCCCTGGCCCGTGTTTCTAGATCAGCGAGCTGGCGGATTGAAACGAGGGTGCATAAGATTCAGGCGTGACAATACGAGCCCTAGTTGTTTTCTCCCGTTCAGCCTTAAGATTGAACCGTAATCGTAGTGGTAGACCTTCGGCGCGAACTCGTCGCAGATGTCGACCAAGAGTCTCCGAAGACCTTCGATGAATTGTGGGCTGTACATCTTGACCTCGAAGTATGGGTATCCTCCAGGATGCCTGTCCGATTCAGTGAACTTTGTGGATGAACCTTCCGCGTCGAAGACGCCGCTAACAAAAGCGGCTTTGGTCTTGTTGTCCGCGGACTTGATTGAGTCAGGAACGACGATTATTCTCGCCTTCCTTCCCGCAGGCAATCCGAGTTCGTTCAGTCTTTCCCAGACTGATCTGGACCGCTTGTGCAGGACGTAGGAGTTGTTGTGCCTGTCAAACGAGATCCCCGGCTCTTCGCCGAAGCTCCCCGTAAACGCAGGCTTGAGAGTTGTTTCTACGAATCGCTGGTTCTGGTCGTAAAGTCGGACCAGGAATCCGGTCCTGGATATGTTGCCATCTCCAAAAGCGAATCCCAAGATGTAAGCTAGGTCGTTATTTGTCACGCCAGCATCTGAATGCCCTCATACAATTTATGCGCCCCTCTTCTGAAATTCTAGACGGAACGCGCGACACTAGAGAACTTACCCCGCGCGCTGCTCCCTTGCGGGAACAGTACGCAGGATCGTCCTCCTTTCATGCCGCGCACGTCTGTAACCGGATGGTTTCAGGCTCTTTGCACACCCCTTTCGGGGCACTTTTCAACTTTCCCTCGCGGTACTAGTTTTCTATCGGTCTTGGGTAATGTTTAGCCTTGGAGGCTGCTTTCCCCCAATCTTCCCTAGCCATTGACGAGGCCAGGTACTCTGTCTTCAGCACGACCTCGGACTCGGACAGCCTACGTGAGTATCACACTGTATTCTCCGCCTTTCCAGGCGAGTTCGGCCGCACTTGTCCAGGGTCGCATGCGCTGAAGGCGAACCCCACATCTCTTCCAACTTTCATTGGAAGATTCGGTTTGGGCTGTCCCGGTTTCGCTCGCCGCTAATAACGGGATCTCAATTGATTTCTCTTCCTCCTGGTACTCAGATGTTTCCTTCCCCAGGGTTCACGCTCCTCTCGGAGCACTAGGACGCCTTGCGGCAATCCCAGTGAGTTATACCTCATTCGGGAATCCTCGGATCAACGACTGCATGCTTCTCCCCGAGGCTTTTCGCAGCTTGCCACGCCCTTCTTCGCAACCCAAGCCAAGTCATTCACCATCCGGCGTCTTTGCATACGGATGAGTAAACATCCCGGCGGATGCTTGCGCGAACACTATACACGGCTTAATCACGGCCAAGTCGTGGCCGCTGGCCCTTCACATCTTGTCATACGACTCGATGTTGCATCTCTTGACGCATAGATTGTGCCTTACATAGATACTTCCTCGTTGCAGTGCGACGGTCGCATCCCGAAAAGTTCGTTTCTAAGGAGGTGATCCGGCTGCAGGTTCCCCTACAGCCACCTTGTTACGACTTCTCCCCCCTTGCCGAGCTTAGATTCGATAGGCCCAATAAGAGCCGGCCTCGTCTAAACCCAACTCGGGTGAAGCGACGGGCGGTGTGTGCAAGGAGCAGGGACGTATTCACCGCGCGGTGATGACACGCGGTTACTAGGGATTCCATATTCATGAGGGCGGGTTTCAGCCCTCAATCACAACTGGGGTAGGGTTTGAGGATTACCTTCCTCTTTCGAGGTCGGGACCCACTGTCCCTACCATTGCAGCCCGCGTGTGGCCCAGGAGTTTCGGGGCATACTGACCTGCCGTGGCCCTCTCCTTCCTCCGCTTTAGCAGCGGCAGTCCCGGTAACTAGCCTCTGGGATCTTGCGACCCCAGCTAGCAATTACCGGCAAGGGTCTCGCTCGTTGCCTGACTTAACAGGACGCCTCACGGCACGAGCTGGCGACGGCCATGCACCTCCTCTCAGCTCGTCAAGTAAAGTCTTCAGCCTGACTCTCAACCTGCTGTCGCTCCTGGTAAGTTTCCTGGCGTTGACTCCAATTGAACCGCAGGCTTCACCCCTTGTGGTGCTCCCCCGCCAATTCCTTTAAGTAAACTGCAGAGGCGCAGAAAATCTTCTGCACCCCTGATTCAGCCTTGCGACCGTACTCCCCAGGCGGCGAGCTTAACGGCTTCCCTGCGACACTTCATTCGCGAACTGCGAATGAATCATCTAGCTCGCATCGTTTACGGCTGGGACTACCCGGGTATCTAATCCGGTTCGCTCCCCCAGCTTTCACCCCTCACTGTCGAGCGCGTTCTGGCGGGCCGCCTTCGCCACTGGTGGTCTTCCGCAGATCAAAGGATTTTACCCCTACCTGCGGAGTACCGCCCGCCTCTCCCGCCTCCTAGTCCAGCAGTATCTTCTGCGGCCCAACCGTTGGGCGGTTGGATTTAACAGAAGACTCACTGAACCAGCTACGGGTGCTTTAGGCCCAATAATCGTCCCGACCACTCGAGGAGCTGGTATTACCGCGGCGGCTGACACCAGACTTGCCCTCCCCTTATTCCCCGGCCTATTTACAGCCGAGAAAAGCCATTTTTAGCAAACGGCACTCGGATTAGCCTCGTCACGCTTTCGCGCATTGCGAAGTTTTCGCGCCTGATGCGCCCCGTAGGGCCTGGACCCTTGTCTCAGTGTCCATCTCCGGGCTCCTTCTCTCAAAGCCCGTACTGGTTACAGGTTTGGTGGGCCATTACCCCGCCAACAGCCTGATCAGCCGCAGTCCCATCCTAGAGCGCTTGGTACGGAGCATACCCGCACCACCCTTTGGGCGACATCTCCTTCCAGATGACGTCACCTATCGAGGATTAGCCCCAGTTTCCCGGGTTTGTCCTCGTCTCCAGGGTAGGTTGACTACGTGTTACTGAGCCGTGCGCTGCGTCTTCCGTATGGCCGGTAGACGCGCAACTAACATGGCTAAATCCCAATCCGATAGCAGTCGGGTCCGGCAGGATCAACCGGAGTCGATATATCGGGAGTACGACCGTCGCATTTCTGCGAGGTGTAAAGCACAACCCATGTTGGATCTAACTCAGCGTCAGATCTCCACTTTGTACGCGCACCTGGAGGTCGTGCACTATCAATGCAGTCGGGCTCGGCCCTTTCACTCAAGGCAGACGCCGCCAAATAATGCGCAAATTGGGACGGGGACGACGGTTGCTATATATGCGTTGTCGTGTTAAATCGACACTGGTAAGGCAACGCCGAGGAAGTTTGCGTCGGGAATTGACATCCGCGTTGTCGAGAGGTTCCGGAAAAAGGGAGGACGGGAGGCTCGCGCCCCCCGACCGCTGTTTACATCGCAGGACGGATGGCGTTCTGTAGCTTCTGGGCCAGCTCTGCGGGAACTTCCTTGATCTGGTGCGCGTCCCAAGCGTGCTTCTTGACCTTGGTGACTACCTCGTCCGCACTGTTACCCGTCGCTGCCCAGCTGCAGCCACAGACCTGCTTCAGATCGGCTGAGAAACCGGACATGGTATCGATGGGGGCCGTAAGCTAATTAGCGGTTTGCCCAAATCTCGCCCAAATCCGGGGCCGTGAAGATCGGGATTCGGAGCGGAGCCTCCAATGGGGTCTTGACTTTCAGGTTTAAAAAAATGTGCTTGGGGCGATGTTTCGCGCCCCCGCACGTCTTGGGATTCTAGTTGTATGGGTTGCCGTTTGCTACGCTGAAGTACAGGAATACGTTGGTGTTGGTAGGTGTCGTCTCGGAGATGACGGTGACTCCGGGTATCAGTACCTGGACCGCCGGTCCTCCGAAGGTGTCGTAGATTGGGTCGTTCTGAGTGCTGTTTGCGCTAGCCGTGGCAGTGGTCTTCGTGTTCATCGCCGTCGTAAGGGCGGAGAACGAGTTGAGGCAGTTGCCCGTCGGGGCGGTGAGGTTGGAGTTGACTATCTGAGTGCATTGTCCCGTCACTGCGTTTGGCATTATGTTCGGGTCGAAGACCAGGACTACGACCACATACCATGGAATGGATGTGCTCGTGGTGAAGCCGACGACGTGGTCATGCGCCGGCAGCGGCAAGACTCCCTCTGGTAGTGTGAAGACGCCGTCCTTGATTCCAAGGTGCTGTTCGACCAGCGTGAAGTCTGGCGAGTAGAGGTAGGTTGGGTGGTCTGGGCATGCGGCGCCCGTTCCTCCAGCTCCGCATTGGGTGACTACGACCTGCTTGTCGAAGACTGGGTATCCCTGTGGGGACGCTCCCAGCGCTGGGACACCGAAGATCGACAGGCCGGCGTATGCGGGTACCAGGACGAAGACCGGGAACGCGCCGCTGACAGCGGAGCTGCTTCCCGCGCCTACGATGCACGTCGTGACCTTGGTCGCGTTAGTCGCCGCGCCGCCAGGGGTCAGGGTTGTTACCGTGGGCGTGCACTGGTAGTTTCCGGTGTAACCGAAGGTCGTGAGGTTTGTGTTCAGTAGACCTCCGCTGTCAATTGCGGCGGCCATGGAGGCAGAGCTTGTCTCCATGACCGTGGTGGTCATTTCTTGCCCGGTGATGGTGCTGGTTACCGTCTTGTTGGACGTCGTCGCGTAGAGGCCGAAGCCCGCGGCGGCGACGATGATGAGCAGTATCGTTACTACTGCGAAGATTGTGGTTGTGATTGCTGTTCTTTCGTGAGCTGTTTTCATTGGGACGTTCGGCCTCCGCTCGGTATATAGCGGAATTCCCATATTACACCCAAATCTTTTCGAAAAGTCGACCGGTTTAGGAGAAGGGGCCGCTTACTTCCAGGTTATTCTTACGAGGTTCGCCAGCGCGAGGGCCTCGAAGGCGTTGATTGCTACAAGGTATGGGGCGCCCGACTCGACGACCCCCTGCGCAGACGGTACCAGGCCGTAGAGGACGTACCAGAAGACCACGATTACGAGGTTCTGAATCAGGAAGAAGATCGCGAAGAACACTAACGCCACGGATATGGAGGACTTGAGCCGCCTCCAGCTCTGGAAGTAGGCACCGGCAAGGACCAGGACGAGAGCGATGTTGATGAACGCGAAGACAGCAGCGACGTTCATCCAGAATATGCCGAACTCCATCGTTATCTCTCACGCTCCCGTAAGCTATATCTAATTTTGCCCAATTCTTGCCCACATCGATTTTATCGCCGCGAAGTTCTTCTCGAAGTACGGCGTGAGGAAGTAGACGGCCCCGTAGGTCCCCTTCGCGCTGGGGACGATGACCCCGTTCTCCTCCAACAGCTTCAGGTGGTGCTGAACCGTCTTGTAATCTAGGCTCAGCTTCTCTGAGATCTTGTTCGGGTTTGAGGGCTCCTGGCCTATCAGCTCCACGATCCTCGACCGGTTCTGGCCGCCCCTCGACCCGATGAAGAGGTACACCATGACGCGCTTGAACGAGGGTTCCAGGGAACCGGGCGCAGCAGAAGGGTCGGAGCCCGCGCCGTATTGGCGGAACCAGCCCATCAGGGGAGGGTGTAGGAGCAGTCCTGAGAGATGCCTGATCCTCATGCCCGCCTCCGCCTTCACAACCCTCGATTCCCCTGATTAGTTGAAAAGGATGACGTTTCGGAAATTAGCCCTTGCAGATGCGGACTGCTTTGGCGTAGGCCTTCCCGTCGCTGGGTCCGCCCCAGACTCCCCTGACCTTGAAGTCGGGCTCCCCTATGAGCAGACCGTCGGACCTCTCGTAGAACTGCTTGGCGTTTGCCAGGCCGACGCCGCTCCCGATCAGGACCGGTTTCTTGATTGCGTCACGCACCTTCTTCACCCGCTCGAAGGTCGGCGGCACGGGGCTCCGCGGGCCGGATACAATCACGGCGTCGGCGCCTCCCCGCTCCGCAAGGTCCTGCGCGGCGTACTCGATCTCGACGTTGAAGATGGGATAGGCGTGTTTGACGTGGACGTCCCCGAAGATCAGCACCTCCGAACCGAGCGTCTTTTTCATGCGAATGAGCCGGGCCGCACATCCTTCGATGATGCCCTGGTCCGTCGCGTAGGCGCCTATCATTACGTTGCATCGGATGAACTGTGCTCCGCTCACATGCGCAACCGAGAGGGCCTCCTCGCCCGCGTTGCGCAGCATGTTGACGCCCACCTTCATCTTCGTGTGGGTGACGACCGACCTGACGATGTTGGCCATCGCGGCCGTAGTGTACGGAGGCAGATTCTCCTTGAAGAGGGGCGTGTCCCCCACGTTCTCCACTATGGCGGCGTCCAGGCCAGCGCCTTCCAGGATGGCGAGCTCTGAGAGGGCGAACTCCGTCAGCTCCTTCATGGACATGGTGTTGTTCGGAGCTCCGGGGAGTGCGGGCATGTGGATCATGCCGAAGAGCGGCTTGGTCGGGAAGAGCCGCTGGAATTTCAACAGCCCGTCGGCGACCCACCGTCGATTAAAGCGTTTCAGAAGCCGTAGACGTCTCTGTGGAGCCAGGGCGCGAGCGCAGTCACGACGCACTGCTCCGTGAGGTCGGACCTCGACATCGCGCCGTTGGTCAGGAAATTTATGATCCCGCCCTTGTCGCCGACCTCGGGTATCCCGGTAAGTTCCACGGCGAGGTCCTCCAGCTCGCGGCCTTCGGCGAGCATCCTCTCGACGCCTCCGGTGGGTAGCATGAATCCAGCGGAGTATCCGAGGGAGACTCGGCCGGAGCGGTCAACGACCGCCGCCTGCTGGTGGTCGAAGTAATGGCCGCCCATCTTGAATATCCCAGCCTCGACGCCGACCCCGAAGTCCGCGTTGGTGGCTTTGAGTGCGAACTTCGCCCTCTCCATGGCGCCTTCGGTTATCTGTTCGAGGCCCACAGGCTGCTTGCGCGAGACGGCGCTGCCGTCGATAGATCTCAATTCGAAGTCAGGATAGAACTTTGCGAAGGCATTCCTTACCCCCTCCAGCTTCGCGGGGTTCTTGGTGCCGACTGCTACTATCATCGCGTGGACAGAGCTTTGCGGTCTTGATAAGTCCTGCAGGTCCACTAGAGCTGCATGTCTTCGAGCATCTTCCTGACGTTGGTCAGGGGCGTGCCGTCGGGGCGCATGATCTCCTGGCTGGCGGGCGGGTCGCTCCTGTACGTGGGCATCCTCCCGTTCAACCTCTCCTCATACGTCGGAACGTGCTCGTTCTGGTAGAAGACGCCGATGGGCGTGTGGTCACCCCACTCGAAGGACTTCTGGATGGCCTGGTGAAGCTTCTGCTCCATCTCGCCCTCGTCGGCCTCGTGGACGACGGGGTCGAACCCGGTGTCGTCTAACCTGTAGGTGCGGGGCTTCGGCCTCCCGTCTGAGCCGAGGTTGCCCTCCCCAGCCCAGTACTCCTTGGTCTGGATGTCGTTGTAGGTCGGGCAGGGCTGCAGCACGTCGAGGAACGCGAAGCCCTTGTGCCTCACCGCCCTGATAATCATGTCCTTCAGGTGCCGCACGTCGTAGGCGTACCCCCTTGCCACGAAAGTGTACCCGGAAGCGAGTGCGAGGAGCAACGGGTTGACGCTCTGGTTGATGTTCGGCATGGGGAGTGATTTGGTCTGCACCCCGAGCCTCAGGGTGGGCGAAGCCTGGCCCTTGGTCAGGCCGTATACGCCGTTGTCGTTGATTATGTAGGTCATGTCGACGTTCCTCCTGCCCGAGTTGACGAAGTGGCCGGCGCCGATGCCTAGGCCGTCCCCGTCCCCTCCCTCGCAGATCACCTCAAGGTTTGGGTTGGCCAGCTTGATGCCGGTGGCGAACGGCAGAGACCTGCCGTGGAGTGTGTGGACGCCGTAGGTCTTGATGAAATGAGGGACCTTGCCGGAGCAGCCGATGCCAGAGACCATGACGACGCCCGAAGGGTCGACGTTCATCTCGGCGAGCGCCATCTGGACCGCGTTCAGGATTCCGAAGTCGCCGCATCCCGGACACCAGTCGTTGTGCGCCTCGGTCTTCAGGTCTGTGAACTTAAGTGCCATTTGTCAACACTACCCTTTTCGGAGCCCTGCCTTCGGCGATAAGTTTGACCGCGCCGTAGATTTCCTCAGACGACATGGGTCTCCCGTTGTACTTGACGACCAGCTGGTCGATGGGGATGCACGTGTTCTCCCTCACGACCCCCACCAGCTGAGCGGTGTAGTTCATCTCAATCCCGACTACCTTCTTGGCCTTGGACAACACCCCGGTCACGTACTCCGTCGGGAAGGGCTGGATGAGCCTGACCTGAAGGAAGTTCACGCTGACCCCGTCTTCCCTGAGCCATTCCATCGCGTCGAGAATCGCGCCCTTGGTCGACCCCCAGCTCAGGATGGTGACGTCGGCGTTCTCCGGGCCGAAGAAGTTCACCCTCTCGGAGATGGGTATCTCCTTGTCCGCGAGCAGGAGCTTGCCCATCCTCTTCTCCATGTTCATGTTGCGGATGGTCGGGTCCTCGGTGATGTGGCCTAGTTCGTCGTGCTCGTCACCGGTGTCCCAGAAGACTCCTCCCTTGGTGCCCACCGCCGGCCTTGGCGAGATTCCGTTCGGCGTGTGTCGGAAGCGCTTGATCTCCCCGTTGACGGCGTCGGTCACGCTCCCCTTGATCAGGAGGCCCCTCTCGATCTTGACCTTGTTAAGGTCGTACATCGGCATGGTGGTGTCGGAGTTGGCGAGCGCCTTGTCCACGATGTGGATCATGGGCATCTGGTACCGCTCGGCGTAGTTGAACGCCCTCACCGTGTCGTAGAACGCCTCCTCGAGGTCGCCGCTGGCGAGGACGAACCTTGGGAAATCACCGTGCCCCGCGTTGAGGGCAAACTTCAGGTCGCCCTGCTCGTGCCTGGTCGGCAGCCCGGTGCTGGGGCCGGCCCTCGAGTAAAGCGTGACCACGAGCGGGACTTCGTTCATCCCGGCCCATCCCAGGCCCTCCGCCATCAGCGAGAAACCTGGACCCGAGGTGGACGTCGCCGATCTGACCCCGGCGAGGCAACCGCCGATCGCCATCGTGACGGCCGCGATCTCGTCCTCGGTCTGGACAACTGCTATCGAGCCCTTCGTGGTCAGAGTTTCAACTTCCAGTGCCTGCGGATTGCCAGAGGTCGAGATTGATTCCACGTCCATCACTTCGTGCGCCTCGAGATACTCGCTCTCGTCGCTCGCTGGAGTGATCGGATAGTATGTCTGCATCCTGCAGCCGGCAAGTTCCTTCGCGATGCCGACCACCGAATTCCCCCTGACGTAGAGCCGCTTCTCGATCTTAGCCATCGGTTCTAGTTTTGTGCCGAAGCTCCCGTCGTACTTCTCCCGGACGAATTCGAAGGTCGACTCGACAGCGGCGATGTTCATGTCCGCTACCTTCGGCTTGCCCTTGAACTGCTTTCGGATGGCGTCGTTGAGCAGCTCCCTGTCATAGGAGAGCAGGGCGAATGAGGCAGCGACGGCCATCACGTTGGCCATCCTGGTGAGGGAGCTGAGCGAGGTCTCCCCGAACTTCTCTCCCACCTTCTTCAGCAGCGCGGTGTAGGGAATCGGGTAGATGTGGACGCCCCTCCTCCTCGCGAGTTCGATGACCCCCTTCACGTCTGGGGTCAGGCCGTTCTTGGAGAGGTCGGCGGCGAGCGCCTCCCTGACTGGGGCCTCCAGGGTTGCGACGTCCTCAATCGTCTTCGTGTCTTGGTCGGGGTCGTAGATTATCGCGCCCTCCTTCACGACCTCGGCTGCGTGCCTGAAGATTGTCTCCTCCTCGAATGTGGCGAGCATGTCCACCGTGTCGACGTGGGACCTAATCGGCTTATCTGACAGGCGCACCTGGAAGTAGCTGTGTTCGCCCTTAATGTTAGAGTAATATTCTCTCTTGCCGAACACGTTCAGCCCGCCGGTGGCGGCGGCCCTCGCGAAGATGTTCGCCGGAGTGTCGACGCCGCTCCCCTGGACCCCACCGAGCATCCAAGAGAAGCCTGTTCTCTTCAAAGGCAGTCTGGATAGAATCAGTTAGTAGGCTGTTTAAGAATATAGCATTTATAGTCTATAGATGTAATGAGGTACCGCAATGGACGAAATGCGCAAGGTGCAGCAGGTAGGATACTCTACTCTCGCAGTGTCCATTCCAAAGGAGTTTGCGAAGAGAATGAACTTGGCAGTCGGAGACTCTGTTCTCTTCACGGAGGAAGCCGACGGAACCCTAAGGCTGATACCAGCAAGGAGCGCCAAGAGGACGACTAAGGCTGCAATCAGAGCGGATCAAGCGGGGAGCGAGGAACTTCTTTCTCGGCTGATCGTCGGATCGTACGCCCTGGGATACGACACGATCGAGGTGACGACCAAGGGGCCGCTGGGCCGGGCGAATTCGGACAGGGCTATCAGCACCATCAGGCGTCTGAGAGGGTTGGAGGTTGTCGAGACCACGGACAACCTGATCGTCGCCCAGAGCTTCACGGACCCGACGAAGTTCCCGGTCGACTCGCTGATAAAGCGGCTGCAGATCCTCGTCTCGAGGAGCCTTGACAACGTCATCGCGGCCCTCGACCTGAAGAAGACAGGAAGCCTCAACGACGTCAGCGGTGTCCAGGATGAAATCGAAGAGCTCTATTGGCTCATAGTCAGGCAGCTGCTGGTCGCGCTGAACCGGAGGGATCTGGCCGGCGAGATAGGTATTGACTCGCCTCTCCACGCGTCGGGAGACAGGGTCACGGCAAAGACACTGGATGAGATAGGGAGCATAATACTCGACATGGCCGAGGAGTTGGCCAGGTTGAAGAGCAAGGGGACGAAGATGGAACCGAAGGTCGCGGCCAGCATAGGGAAGCTCGCTCTGGGAGCGCGAGAGGCCTTCAACACGACCGTCGAGAGCCTCTTGACACCGGACATCAAGCTGATAGAGAGGTCAATCGCGCTCGTCGACGAGACCATCGCGATGGAGAAACGTCTCACCTACGACATCCTCGAGTCCGGTGAATACGGATATGTCAGGGTTCTCGTGTCCCAGTTCGGGCAGCTCGCGAGGTACTGCAACATCATCATCGAGATTGCGTCCCACCGCCTACTTAGGAAGACCAGCAGGGTCGCGACTGTAGAACGGTCGAGATGAGATATTCTATATGCTGAAGATTCGGAGTAGCGGGGCGTGCGGGGGTAGCATAGCCTGGTTAACTGCGCGGGACAGAAGTTCCCCGACTCAAGATCCGGCGACGCTAGGATGGGGTATCCCGTCCCTTAGGGGTCCGTGGGTTCGAATCCCACCCCCCGCATCCGATTTCAGCACTTGAGGGATCAGATGAACAAGACTTTCGATGTCGTGGCAGTCGGATCCGGAGCGGCCGCGCTGACGGCGGCACTGGCAGCTGCAAACTTGGGCGCCGAGGTCTTGGTGCTAGAGAAGAGTTCCAGATTCGGCGGCTCGTCTGCACTTTCGGGCGGCCAGATTTGGATTCCGAACAACTCTTTGCAGAAGCCTGGAACAGGAGACTCGAGGGGGAAGGCGTTGACCTACCTCCGGAAGGTCGCGTTCGGCAGGGTCGACGAATCGCTGATCCAGTCATTCGTCGACAACTCGCCGAGGGCCCTAAACTTCATCCTCAAGCATACGCCGATGAAGCCACGTCTGAGGGAGGACGAGCCAGACTACCATCCTGAATGGGCTGGAGGGTTGAATGGGGGCAGGACTATAGATCCAGGGCTCTTCGACGGGGATACGCTCGGCGAAGAATATTCCAGCCTCAGGCACAATCCCCAGTATCATCTCAGAGGAGGGAAGCACGTCACGTCGCCCGAATTCGAGATGCTCATGCGTGGGGAACAGATTCCTGGGTTAAAGGACAGGAAGCCCTCGACGGTCGCCCTGGGGGAGGCCCTCGTCGGGTGCCTGCTGTGGGGGCTGCTCGAGATGGGAGTCCAGCTTATGACGGAGCACAGGGTGTTGGGGGTACTTCTGGATCGCGGAAGAGCGTCAGGAGTGGAGGTTTCAACGCCGAATGGGAGGTGGGTAGTCAAGGCGAGGCACGGGGTCGTTCTCGCCGCTGGGGGGTTCGAATGGAACGAGTCGATGAAACGGAGGTTTCTCGCTGCTCCCTCGGAGAACTCCGCGGGCTGCACCGAGAACACCGGCGACGGAATCCTCATGGGGATGAAGCTCGGCGCGGCGGTGTCGTTGTTGGACGAGGCCTGGTGGTTCACCTTAATCAAGCGAGGCCGGGAGAAGCGGGGTTGGCTCGTTACCAGCGAGAGGACGTTGCCTGGTTCGATAATGGTCAACCAGTCCGGCGAGAGGTTCGCGAACGAGGCCATGAATTACAACGACCTGGCCAGGCTGATGCTCGACCCGGACAGAGAGGGATACTCTCGGCCTAACGTGCCAGCGTACTTGATAGTCGACGCGAAGAACAGGTCGACGTACTCGCTCGCCGGGGAGCCTCCGGGTGACTCTGCGCCCGACTGGGTGAGCAGAGGGAAGACGCTCGAGGAACTGTCGAAGAAGTTGGCAATCGACACAGGGAAGTTCGTCAGGACCGTGGCACGATTCAATTCGGACGCCTCACGTGGGAAGGACAGGAAGTTCCACAGGGGAGAGAGCCATTACGACAAGCATTGGGGCGACCCCTCTTCCCGCAGCCCGACTCTGGGAGAGGTGTCCAAGGCGCCGTTTTACGGCGTGAGAATCTTGGCCGGCGACATAGGAACGAGGGGGGGCCTCCTGACAGACCCATCTTCTCGGGTATTGGGAGCCGAAGGGGGAATCATCCCCGGGCTCTATGCGGCTGGAAACAACATGGCAAGCGTCATGGGACCGGGATACGCGGGCTCCGGAGCCACCCTAGGTCCGTGCTTGACTTTCGGCTACCTCGCGGGCACATGCGCTGCGAGAGGGTAGACCGTCAGATCTCCCTCCACCTCGCCTTCTTCAGTGCAATCACGGCGAGCGCAATGGTCACGGCTATCAACACGAGCCAGTCGGTCGCCAGTAGAAGAGGTGACAGCTGCAAGAGCCCGGTGGTCGACTGGGAGATCTCGGCGGCGTAGGTCGTGGGCGAGAGGTAAGCAAGGTACCTGTACGGCAGGGGGATGTACGTGATCGGATAGTAGACGGGCGGCAGGGTCGAGAAGAGCGTCGAGATTAGACCCGAGAAAGCGAAGCTCTGCACTATGTCGCTGGAGAACGTCGAAAGGGTGAAGCCTATGGTCACCGAAGCGGAGAACATCAGGAACATGACCCCGACGAGCTCCAGCGCCTCGAAGGCCGTGGGATGGATGAACACCGCGAGGAGGACGACCAGCGTTGCCAGGGCCGGCACCGCGTAGACCAACTCCGATATGGCCATGCCCAGCACGTAGATGCCTGACGAGGTCGGAGAGCTGACGACCATGTCCTGGAGCTTCATGTCGTTCTTCAGGTGCGAGAGGTCAGACTGCAGTCCCATGCCGGCCGAGAACATGCTCATGATGAACGCTCCTTCTATGGCCTGGTCGAGCAGCCCTCCCTTGCTCACGAAGTTCACGACGACGAGGAAGGAGATGGGCGAGAGAACGGTGTTGATCAGGACGACAGGGTAGTTCCTCATTGTGTAGTAGGCGTTGACGAGGATGGCAGCGACGAGCTGTCTGCTCCAGGCTCCCTTCACTGGGATTCCGTCTCCTGAGACTCTGCCTCTTGACTTTCGTGGACGAGGTGGAAGAATATGTCGTCCAGAGAGATCCTGTTGACGGAGAACTTTGAGCCTTCGTCGAGAAGCGCCTTCGAGATCTGGTAAGCCTCTTTTTCGTTGGTCAATATCTGGGTCTGTCCGTCTTTCCCCGCAGTGACGATGGCGTCCTGCAGGCTGGGCGTAGAGGCTGACGAGGGAATCCTGATGCTGTACTGGTACTTCACCATCTCCCTAAGCGAGTCGAGGCTGCCAATCCCGATCAGCTTCCCCTTGTCGAGGATCCCGATCACGTCCGCCAGCTGCTCCGCCTCTTCCAGATAGTGCGTCGTCAGTATCATGAACCGGTCCCTTCCGACCTCCCGCAGCGACGCCCATAGCTCCCTCCTTGAGATAGGGTCGAGGCCTGTCGTCGGTTCGTCGAGGAATGTGATCTCCGCGTCGGCCGCGAGCACCGTCGCGACTAGGACCTTCCGCCTCTGCCCCCCGGAGAGCTTCCTGTTCAGCTCGTCGGCCTTCTCCGCCATCCCGACCCGTCCGAGAGCCTCGAGGGCCTTGGCCCTCGCCTCGGCATAGGGAAGCCCGCGCCAGAGAAGGTACGAGAAGATGCTCTGCTTCGGCGTCATCCATGGGACGGTCCTCGCCTCCTGTGGGACTATCGCTATCATCTCCCTCAGCTTCTTGGCATCCTTCATCACGTCCATCCCGTTGATGAGGGCGCGCCCTGAGGTCGGTTCGAGGTTCGTGGCCAGAATCCTGACGAGGGTCGTCTTTCCCGCGCCGTTCATTCCGATCAGCGAGAAGATCCCCCTCGAGGCGACTGTCAGGTCAACCGAGTCGAGGGCTTTCTTGCCGCTCGAACCGCTGTATATCTTGGTGAGGCCATCGCAAGAAAGTTCGCCCAAAAGAGAAACGGACTTCCGAGGCCGTCCGCCTAGTTTAAGATTTTGCGGTGCGGGTCAGACCTTGATGCCTAGCACCTTTTCGATTATGTCGGAGAGGGTCAGCATGCCCACCATCCTTCCCCCCTCGAACACGAAGGCGATGGTAGTGCCGGCATCCTGAAGCTTCCCAAAGACGGAGGTCAGCTTCTCGTTCCTCTCGAGCCTCGCGGGTTGGATCATGTAGTCGGCCAGCTGCGTCTCAAGGAGTCCGCGTCCTATGGCCTTCGAGATGCTCCTGAACGTAACAGCGCCAACGTAGATCTTCCTGTTCTCGTCGTAGACGGGGATCCTTGGATGGTTGGTCTTCCCCATGACGGTCACCGCGTCCAACACCGTCCCGTCGCTCTTCACGGAGACGATGTCCTCGACCGGTGTTATCAGGTCGGAGACGATGCTCTTCGAGGAAGTGAGCGCGCTCCTGAGCAGCCTTCCCGCGTCGGGTTCTATGTGGCCGCCCTTTTCGAGCAGGCCGATGACCTCCTCAAACTCCTCGGCGATCTCCTCCTGACCGTACATGGGTTTGCCGACGATGCCCTCGGAGAGCTTCTTCGCCAAGTTCGTGAGCGGGAGGGCGACCGGCGACAGGACGTCGAGGAGGAAATGCGTCTCCGGTGCTAGCCTGATCGCCATTCTGAGCGAGTTCTCTATCCCGATTGCCTTCGGGAGGAGATAGAGGAAGACCATTATGATGAGAGATCCAATCACGACGCTGTAGAGGAACCCGATTGGGCCGAAGACTCCCGAGAAGACGAGCCCCATAGAGGTGACGAGGACGACGTTCGAGATCGTGTCGATGAACGTGGTCACGCTGACCAGCTTCGTCTTCTCGTCCACGATTGCGAGGGCCTTGGTGGCGCTGACCGAGCCGCTGTCTATAGCGGAGACGAGCGAGAACCGGCTGAGCGAGAGGTAGGTCGCCTCCACCAGCGACGACCAGAAAGACACGGCGACCGCCGCTGAAAGCGGGATAAGGACGAAAATCGAGTATGCCATCAGATCCGTCTCGGTCTAGTCATGGTTCAGGCTACGAGCGTGCCGATCTTCTCTCCGTGGACGGCCCTCACCACGTTCCTCGGTTTGGAGCCGTTCAGGACTATCAACTTGGTCCCCGACTTCGCGAGCTGCTGGACCGCGACGGGGTCGACTATGCTGTGGATTCCGGGCTTGTGCTCGCCGCCGAGCAGCTGCACCATCCTCTCGTGGGATATCCGGTTGAGCTTCTTCGCCTTCTTGTCCAGCCTAGGGTCCGCCGTGAAGATGCCTTCCTGGTCGGAGCCCTTGATCAGAAGGTCGGCGCCCCACCGCTGCGCCACCATCGCGGCGACGGTGTCCGTGGTTATCCCGGGCTTCAGGCCGCCCATCACCGCCACCCTGTTCCGAGATAGCCTCTGCAGCATGCTCTCGATTGATGTGGGGACTGAGCTGACCCCGCCAAGCTTCATGGCAACCAGCCTCGCGTTGAGGCGGGACGCGTGTATCGCGATTGTGTCCTGCTGGAAAGAAGAGAGGCCAAGCGCCTTGGCGGACTGAATGTAGTTCCTCGATATCGTGCCCCCGCCGACGACCACGCCTACCGATTGGCCCTCGGAGTTCAGTTGGGAGACGGCCTTAGAGTACTGCTCCACCAGCGCCGGGTCGGGCGGCGAACCGAGAACCGAACCGCCTATCCTGAGGACGATCTTCAGGTGACTTCTCCCATTCTCTTTCGGCGCGAGTAGCTTTTATAAATGAGTTCGGAGAAATTTTCGTATCCTGATGCCAGTTTCGAACGATTCGGTGCCCGAAACGCGCGCCTGACTTAGGGGTTACTCCGCATTGTCCACAAAATCCGAATCGGTCAAGTTATACAAGGTCAGGAAGCTCATCTCCGAGCTCGCCAACAAGGAGGGGAGAGGGACGGAGCTCGTGACACTCTACGTCCCGCCCAAGAAGCCGATCCACGAGGTCATCGCGAACCTGCGCGAGGAATGGGGGACGGCTGGAAACATCAAGTCCGACACGACGCGGAACCACGTACAGGACGCCCTTGTCAGGACAATGCAGCGGCTCAAGCTGTACAGGGAGACACCGGAGAACGGGTTGGTGATCTTCTGCGGGGCCCTGGGCACGAATGGGCCGGGGAGCGAGGTGGTCAACATCTGGGAGATCCAGCCTCCGAAGCCGGTGAACGCCTACCTGTACCAGTGCGACGATCATTTCCATCTCGAGTGGCTGAAGGACATGCTAAAGGAGGAGAAGATCTACGGCCTGCTCGTCATCGACTCCTCGGAGGCGGCCATCGGGGTGCTGAGCGGCGACAGGCTCGAGATCCCCGACGACATGACGTCAGGAATCTCAGGCAAGACGCGCAAAGGGGGGCAGAGCGCGAGGAGATATGAGAGGGGTCGCGAGATGGAGCTCACCTACTTCTATCACAGGGTAGCCGACCATGCGAAGAGGGTCCTGCTCGAGGACAACAAGGTCACGGGCATGCTTCTGGGGGGGCCAGGACCGACGAAGGAGGCGTTCCTCAACTCGGAGATCCTCGATTACCAGCTGCGACAGAAGATACTTGCCATCGTCGACACCTCCTACTCCGGGAGGGAGGGGATCAGGGACCTCTTGGAGAAGGCGTCCGACGTCCTGCAGAACGTCCGGCTCTTGGAGGAGAAGAAGCTCGTGCAGAGGTTCCTCGGAGAGATCAACAAGCAGAGCGGCCTGGCGGTCTACGGGCTCCCCAGGGTCATCGACGCGCTGCAGCGGGCGAACGTAGACGTCGTCCTCGTCTCGGATGACGTGGACACAATCAGGCTCTCGGCGAGGTGCAAGAAATGCGGCACGGTCAAGGAGCAGATGGCCGAGTCCCGCAACAAGACGAGCAAGATGCAGGACCTGGTCTCCGAGCCCTGCAAGTCGTGCGGCGGAATGGAGTTCGAGATGTCGGAGAGGGATATCGTCGACGTACTGGAGGACACGGCGTTCTCGATCAGCTCGAAGGTCGAGGTGATATCGTCGGGGACCGAGGAAGGCGCCATGTTCAAGTCCTTCGGCGGGATCGGGGCGATCCTCCGCTACAGGGCCAACTAGACTTACCCGATCTTGACGATCTGGCTGGCCAACACCTGGTCTCCTATCACGGTGACCCTGCAGTTCGACGAGACCGAGAGGACGAATCCGCTCACTCCGACAAACGAGTTCACTAGGAGACCGGAGAAGGTGAACGTGGCGGAAGCGCCGGGCTGCATCTGGTAACCTGAAGATCCCAGAAGCGTCTGCACTTCGGCAGACGGATTGACGGCGTTGGCCGCAACCCTCTCCATCTGAAGGGATCCGTTCTGCCCGATGAGGAGTATCGCGGAACTCGTGAGCGCTGGTGATGCCGATGCTGCAGCGGCAGCAACGCCCGGCGTGATCACTATCATCCTGACTGTCAGCGGAGTGTCGCCTGGGTTGGCGAGCGTAATCGAGAACGAACGCTGCCCTAGGGAGACCGATACCACCCTCGCATGGTCGGTGTGGTTGGTCGTAAATGCCGAGAACCAAGTTTGTGTCTGCAGCGATACCTTCGCGCCAGCTGAGGTTTCGGTTTGCACCTGTCCTGGAGGAACCTGCAATGCGTCTGCCGCCGTAGCGATCGCGAATTGTGGTTTGGTCTGGCTGCCGAGGTTGAGCACGGTGGGTTGCAGGTCCACGAGGGCCGTGCTCGTCTTCGATGAATTCACCGTCAGGCCGCCGACGATCTGGGCGACCAGCTGGTTGCTTCGGAGCGTCGCGGTATAGTTCTTTCCACCGAAGCTCACCAGCATCGAGGCTATCTGCACGGAGAGCATGTCGTATCTGCCGCTGGGGACGGTCGCAGACGAGATCGTCTGGCTGAAGTTGACCAGTCCGAGGGTCTCGACCGTGCCGCTGGAAGAGAGGCCGACCCAGCCGCTTCCCGCTGGGAAGCCGAGAGCGTGAATCTGCAGGCCGCCGTAAGTTAGATAGACTGCCGAGACGCCCGACGGGACGGACGGCGGGTCCGTCAGCATTATCGATACCGTGCCGGTCGAACTGGGATTCAGGTTCTCCGTTCCGGTGGGGGCCAAACCCAGAAACATGGCGGAGATGATAATCACCAGAGCAAGGGCTAAGGCGCCTACCCCTGACAGTATGACGCTGGTCCTCGGCATCATATACTATATTGGAACGTATGGGAGATTTGAAGCAACCGTTTTGAACGTCCTCCGTTCTAATGTCTTGAACATCGTTCAACTTTTGAACGGGTGCGTCTGAGTGTGAACCACTTGCCAGATGGGATGGTGGAGGCCGAGCTCAAGGGGAACACCCTGCGGGTCTACGTCTACGCACTGAAGAAGAGGAGTGTCGGCGTCCGGGAAGTCCAGCGGGCCCTCAGGATGTCAAACCCGTCGCTGGCGCAGTACCATCTGAACAAGCTGAAGGAGCTCGGACTGGTGGCGGAGGAGAACGGCGCATACAGGATCGTCAACGAGGTCAAGGTCGATGTGATGAGGGACTTCCTCCGGGTCGGCACTCTGATAGTCCCGAGGTTCGTCTTCTACGCGGTCTTCTTCAGCGTCTTCGCGGCGTACCTGACATACCTCGCCGTCCCCCTCTTCTCGGTCGTCTCCATTCTGCCGTGGCTGGCAGGGTTCGTCGTACTTGCCTCCCTCCTCTTCTGGTACGAGGCCCTGCGGGCATGGCGTTCGACGCCGTCCCCCTGAAGCGCGGGAAACGTTTTATCCCACATGCGGGCATGAAGGTGCGTGACCCACAGTGCCGATTAGGATTGGTCTGATCGGGAAGACGAACGCTGGAAAGACCACGCTCTTCAACTCGATGACCCTCCTCTCAGGGGCGGTCTCCAACTATCCCTTCACCACGAAGACCCCGGAGACCGGGGTGGCCAGCGTCGTGACGCTCTGCGTCCACAAGGAGTTCAACGTCGTCGACAACCCGATGAACTCGAAGTGCGACGACGGCTGGAGGTTCGTCCCGGTCGAAGTGACCGACCTCCCGGGTCTAATCAAGGGCGCGTGGATGGGGAAGGGGCTGGGGAACCAGTTCCTCAGCGTCGCGGCCCAGTCTGACGCGCTGCTCCACGTGGTCGACGCCTCGGGGAGCGTCGACAAGGATGGGAAGATCTCTGAGCCGGGGACCGGCGATCCGGCGGCGGACTTCGCCGACGTCGAGCTTGAGCTCGTGCTCTGGTACGTCAAGCTCTTCACCAGCAGCATGGGGAAGATTTCGAAGCTCTCGAAGGTCCCAGGTTACGGACTGCCTGACGCAGTGGCAGAAGTGATGCAGGGCATCGGGGTGAGGAAGGAGCACGTCCTGAGGGCGCTGAACGAGGCGCTACTGGATGGCAAGGAGTTCGACAACTGGACCGAGAAGGACATCCAGAGCTTCTGCTGGATCCTTCGCGAGGTCTCGAAGCCGACGCTGGTCATAGCCAACAAGATGGACCTCCCCTTCGCGGCCGAGAACTTCCAGAAGCTGAGGGAGAAGTACAAGGGGCTGATAGTCGTCCCGACCAGCGGCGAAGCCGAGCTGACGTTGAGGAGGGCCGAAGGGAGAGGCCTGATCAGATATGTCCCTGGAGAGGAGAGGTTCGAGATCCTCAGGCCGCAGGACCTGAACGACGCCCAGCGCAGCGCGCTCGCGTACATCAAGAGGAAGGTCTTCGGCGAGTATCTGAGAACAGGCGTACAGTTCGCCCTCAACATCGAGGTCTTCAAGCTGCTCAAGATGAACGCCGTCTATCCGGTGGCGGACGTCGAGAAGCTGACCGACAAGCAGGGGAAGGTGCTCCCAGACGTCTATCTGATGCCGACCGGGTCGACCGTGGAGGACCTGGCCAAGACGGTCCACAGCGAACTGGCCAAGGGGTTGGTTTACGCCGTGGATGTGAGGACTGGCCTGCATCTTCCGATAGACTATGTCCTCAGGGACAGGGACGTCCTCTCGATAGTGTCAACGGCCAAGAGAGCCTAGGAAGAACCTTAAAGCCGACTGAGGCGTCGAAGTCTGGCCTTGCCGCCTGGATCGTCGGCGCTTTCTGAGCTGGAGACGCATTATCCCTTCACTCCTCGCTCCCGGAAGTTCTTCGAGGCGATACCTGTGGAGGAGGGCCTCGCGAGCCGGGACGTGCTGGAGCACGTGGAGGGGAGGTTGATGAACGCAATCGGAAGAACCGGTTACCAGCCGCACCTCTCGGAGTTGATCGAGTTCTCCAGCTTTTTCGTCGCGGCGCTGGTGGCTGGTCAGGACCAATATCTCACGGCAAAATTCGGCAGGAAGGAGGCGGAGAGGTCCAGGGGCTACTTCATGAAGGAATCCCCGGCCGCCAAGGCGGCGATACTCGCCGACTGCTTCGGCGTGCCTGCGAGTGTGGTCGGCGTCCAGGAATCGAGGCAGTCCTTCTCGATGACATTCGGGGATTACCTGGCGCTCACGAGCAAGTATGAACTGACCAAGCTTGGGATCTGGAAGCTGTCGAGGCAGTCGCTCCGGGGAGGGACAGTCTATTTGACCGACAATCTGCTCAACGATCTCTTCGGCGATGCGGCCGAGCGCGCAATCATGGAGGGCACGAGGAACCTCAGGAGGGGCACGTTCCCGAAGCAGCTGGCCGAGATCCGGGAGCACGTCCTGCGGTACGTACCGGCGCCGAAGCCGCGCTCCGGAAGGGGATACGCATACGTCGAGGAGCTGCTGAAGCACCCGGTCTCCGACGGGAGGCACAGGCTGGTCTGGATGGTGTTGGCGCCCTACCTGGTCAACGTGAAGAAGGTCGATGACGCGGAAGCAATCGAGAGGATAAGGGGGTTCGTCTCCGTCGCCGGTTACAACAGCGACATGAAGCGCTTCGTCGAATACAACGTGAAGAGGGCGAAGAGAAACGGCCTGATGCCCCCGACGTTCTCTACGCTCAAGCAGGAGCACTCCGACATCTACTCGCTTCTGCCGCAGCAGGTGGTCGCTTCGCAGCTCTCGCCCCGGCCCAGCAAGCCCACCAAGCAAGGCGGCTCGAAGACGGACTGATTTCGCGTAAGTGTTATAACCGCCAAATGTCGGGAGACTGCTAAGGCGGGTGAGTGGGCCTCCATCCGATCCGCCATAGAAACCACGGAGTTGGGGGAGAAACGTGAGAAGGACAACTGTAGTTGCTACGGCCGCGGTGTACGCCGCGATGTATGTCGCGCTGACGTTCCTGTTTAGCCCAATCAGCTATGGAGTGGTCAACCTTCGGATAGCGAACGTGCTGATAGGCCTAGTTCCAATCATCGGATGGCCGGCCGTCGTAGGCCAGACCCTCGGGGTGTTCATCGCGAACCAACCCGCGCTCGGAGACCCGCTGGGGCCGATTGATCTGATCAACGTCGTGCCGTCGTTCTTTTTCTCTTTCGGCCTGTGGAAGCTCAAGAACAAGAGCGTGGCCCTCGGTCTGACGATATACTCCGTCGCGTTAGGGGTAACAGTGAGCTACGCCCTGAGCTACGCCTTCAATCTGCCGCTATTCGTCGAGATTCCACAGGTCACGGTGGGCATCTTCCTAGCGACCGCGGTCCTGGGGTACATCTTGTACAAGTCCGTGAAGAGGCTCGGCGTGCTGCAACGGAGATTCCCCAACTGATATGAACTGCGGTCAGAGGAGCTGGTCGGGATAGATTGAGCGAAACCAAGAACGCTATAGGCATGATCTCTGGCGGGGTGGACTCAGTCACGACGGCATACTACGTGGGCAAGGTCCTCAAGCCGGCCAAACAGATGCTCATCTTCTGCAACTACAAGCAGAGGACGTACGAGTACGAGAAGTTCTGCATAGAGCAGACCTCGCGGGATCTCGGCATACCG
The DNA here is from genome assembly GCA_963731775.1 of uncultured archaeon. Lineage (GTDB taxonomy): Archaea > Thermoproteota > Nitrososphaeria > Nitrososphaerales > Gagatemarchaeaceae > DATJAJ01. The sequence continues at coordinate 58,918 of CAVSWV010000004.1, forward strand.
CTGAAGCTGATAGATCTTGGCTGGCTGGGCGAGATCAGCACCTCTGTCCTCACGCACCCGGAGAGGGAGATAGCGGAGACCAAGGAGAGCGACCTCTGGGACCCTGAGAAGGCCCGACAGCGAATCCTCAAGTGGTGGGATCCGTGCAGGAACGCACTGCTCCTGCTGGTCGGACTAGCGCACGCCGAGTCGCTGTACATATCCAACCAAGAGAGGTACGACGTGTACATTGGGATCAGAAGAGAGACGCCAGTTGCGATGAAGGACAACACGCCTGAGTTCCTCGCGGAGATGAATCGGCTCGCCGAGCAGGCCACACACCACGGCGGCTACAGAATGATTGCTCCCCTGATAACCTACGATAAGGACAAGGTGGTCAAGTTGGGCCAAGAGCTCGGAGTTCGCTGGGAGTACACCTACAGTTGCTACGCAGGCTATGGATTCACGACTGTTGATGGGGAGAAACTGCCAGTCCACTGTGGCATATGTTCAAATGACAAGAGGAGAGCCTTGGCGTTCAAGGTGGCCGATATATACGATCCCACCCTTTACGCTCGGCCCCCGATTGACGGAGTCGGTTACGAACCGCGCGACGGAATCTACGTCCAGAAGCGAAAGGGTTAGGAGGACCTGGCAGAATCCCAGCAGAAGAATCAAGCAGACCGTCGCTCTAAAGAAATGTTGGGAAAGAGAGGATTACAGAGCGCGCCTTTCTAATCACCTGCGCCAAATATCCAAACAGGGAACCCAGCGGGCTGTGGAACTGAGACGTTCGGGTGCAATCACAACGAGTGAGGAAACGAGGACGCATTGCAGCGAGGCCCAGAGAAGAAGATTCCAGCGACCTGAGGAATTGAAGAAACTTGAGAGGGCGAGAATGCTCTCTCGCGAGGTTGTGGATTGGCAAGAGCGGGCTCGCAAGATGCGGGAGGCTTTTGTCAAGAAATACGGTTCCCTCCAAGAACTTGCGAAGATGGGAATGAGGGCTCCAAAGAGAAAGCCTAGTAGCCTAGAGATTGAAGTCTCGAAGACGCTGGGCGACGAGTGGGAATACGTGGGAGATGGGAAACTGGAAATCGGTGGCTTGGTCCCGGATTTCGTTAACCGGACGAGAATGGAGGTTCTAGAAGTCCTAGGTTGTTACTATCATGCTTGTCCGATTCATTTCCCTGAAGCCAAGATGGGACCAAAGACATCGCCCGCCTACAGGGAATCGGTTTTCAGAGCAAATGGCTATTCCGTTCAACTCCTCTGGGAGCATGATATCAAGGAGAGGAGGAAGCTCGCCTTCAGCCACTCGGGCGTTTCTGACCCTTCAATTTATGAGAGGTGAAAGCCCCGGCAAACCAAGTTTGACGCTCACAACTTCAAATAGGTCGGGCAACCGACTAAGTGATGTCCTTTGCAACCAGCCTTTTCGGCCAAACTCGAGGCCACTGCCTGGGACCCGAAGTTAGAAATCGAGATAAGAATGCTCTGGGATTCTGAGAGATTATTCGAATTTAAGCCGCAAAGCAACAAGAATCGTAATTTCGTGCTCGATACGCCTCCGCCGTATCCCTCCGGTCGGCCCTGGCACCCGGGAGCCCTCACGCAGTACACCCAGATCGACATGATAGCAAGGGCGGCCAGGATGCGCGGGTTCGAGGTGCTCTACCCGATCGGAATAGACAGAAACGGGCTGCCCGTCGAGATCTTCGCGGAGAGAAAGTACAGGGTGCAGATGAGGAAGACGCCCCGCGAGGAGTTCATCAACCTCTGCAAGCACGCGCTCGACGACCTCGAGGCGTACATGGTCAACCTGATGAAGACCGTCGCCCTCTCTGGGGATTATGTGAACAAATACAGGACGGACTCCGAGGAGTACAGAAAACTCACACAATGGTCGTTCATCGAACTCTGGAAGAAGGGCCTGATCTATGTCGCGAACCGCCCCAACAACTACTGCGTCGACTGCAACACTACGATCGCGGACGCGGAAATCGACTACGAGGACCTGCCCACCTACCTCATCACGAACAAGTTCAAGGTGAAGGAGACCGGGCAGGAGCTCCTGGTGGCGACGACGAGGCCGGAACTGCTGGCGGCCTGCCAGCTCCTGGTGGTGAACCCGCAGGACGACCGATACAAGAAGGTCATCGGAAAGACCGCCGTAGTCCCGATGTACAACCGTGAGGTGCCGATAAAAGGGCACAAGAGCGTGGACCAGAAGTTCGGCAGCGGAGTGGTAATGGTGTGCAGCTATGGGGACTACAACGATGTGCAGCTCTTCAGAGAGTTCAAGCTGAAGGAGACGGTGGCCATCGACATGGACGGGAAGATGACCGCGTCGACGGGGAAGTACGCTGGGATCTCAGTCAAGGACGCCCGCTCCCAGATAATCCAAGACCTGCAGGAGATGGGCGTGACGACGAAGGTGGAGCAGATCCAGCACAGGACCCCGCTGTGCGAGAGGAGCCACACTCCGATTGAGATCATCCCGATGGAGGAGTACTACCTCAAGCAGCTTGAGTTCCGACAGACGCTCAAGAAGCTCGCGAAGAACATCGACTTCCATCCGCCTATGCACAAGCAGATACTCTTCGACTGGATCGACACGCTGAGCACGGATTATCCGATTTCCAGGAGGAGATACTACGCGACCGAGATCCCAGTCTGGTACTGCTCGAAGTGCAACACGCCCCACCTGCCGAAGGCGGGGAAGTACTACAGGCCGTGGAGGGACGAGGCGCCGTTCAAGCGATGCAAGAAGTGCGGCAGCACCAAGTTCGTCGGCGAGACGCGCACGTTCGACACCTGGATGGACTCGAGCCTCTCGCCGCTCTACATCAGCAGGTTCCTCAAGAGCAAGAAGTTCCACACCCAGACCTTCCCGGCCACGCTGAGGGTGCAGGGCAAGGACATAGTCCGCACGTGGCTCTATTACACGCTACTGCGCTGCTACCAGCTGACGGGCAAAGCCCCTTTCAAGGAGGCCTGGATCGGGGGGATGGGACAGGACGCACAGGGGAGGGCCATGAGGAAGAGCCTAGGGAACTATGTGGACCCGGAGCCGCTCCTGGAGAAATACGGGGCCGACGCGTTCCGCTTCTGGGGCGCGGCCGAAGCAGGGCAGGGATTCGACTTCAGGCTGAGCGAGGACCGCATCATGGGCGCCGGGAAGTTCCTGACCAAGCTGTGGAACACCGCCCGGTTCATCAGCTCCTTCCCCCAGCCTAAGACGGCGAAGCTCACGCTGACCGACAAGTGGATCCTCACCGAGCTCGCAAAGCTGGAGGAGGAGTGCATCAAGGCGTACGAGAACTACGATTCCTTCACCGTGGCCAACAAGGTGAGGGAGTTCCTCTGGAACGTCTTCGCCTCGAACTACCTCGAGATGGCTAAGGGGAGGGCCTACGGGGACAACATGCCCAAGGAGGAGCAGGAGGCGGCCTGGTTCACGCTCCACGAAGTAGTACGCGGGCTGTTGCTCTTGCTCGCCCCGATTGTTCCCTACATGACCGACCACGTCTGGAGGAAGCTCTACGGGACCCAGAACATCCACCTCGAGCGTTTCCCGAAGCCCAAGAAGTACGACGTCAGCGAGAAGGTGAGCCAGAGCATACTCGAGTTCAACGCCCAGGTGTGGAAGACCAAGAGGGACAAGGGCCTCGCCCTCAAGGACGAGATCACCGCCAAGATACCCGCGAACCTGAAGCCGTTCGAGAAGGACCTGGTCCGGATGCACCACCTGAAGCCGTAGAGCCAGCTCTCTTCGTCGTTAAGCGAACGCGAATTCGCCAATCACCCTGTTTTAAATACGAATTTGGTTCCAACCCGTTCGTTGCAAAGTCTCATGCGCGAGCGCTGCATATGGTGCGATTCACTTCTGGATCCAACCAACAGCCTTGAGTCGTCCTATCAGACCTGTGCAAGCTGCTTGGTGCCTCTGCCGACAGAGTGAAAGTCACCCGAACGAGTTCGAGATAAGGTCGTACTCGGCTTCCGTGAACCTGACGGAGACGGACACCGCATTCTCCTCCGCGTGAGAGGCTTTGGCCGACTTGGGAATGGCCACGACGTTCTTCTTCCTCGTCACCCAGTTCAGCATCACCTGCGCGGGGGTCATGTGGTACTTTTCGAGCACTTGCGCTGGTATCCGGCCCGAAGGGAGCTTCCCCTTCGCGAGGGGGCTGTAAGCAATCACTGTAATCCCTTCCTTCTCGCAGTACGGTAGAAGGTCTGCCTCAATCTTGGGCTTGCTCAGCGAGTACTCGACCTGATCCGAGACGAGTTCTGCTTTGGCGAGGGCGTCCTGCGCCTCCTTGGTCTGCTCCACGCTGAAGTTGGAGACTCCGATGTACCTGATCTTTCCCATCCCTAGCAGTTCCTCCATGGCCGACATCGTCTCCTTGATCGGGACGCTTGGGTTGGGCCAGTGAATCTGGTAGAGATCTATGTGGTCTACGCCGAGTCGTTGAAGGCTGCGGTCACAGGCGGCCAGCACGTCGTCATGGTGAAGGTGGTCGGACCAGACCTTGCTGGCGATGAAGACATTGCTCCTGTCCCCCTTGACCGCCTCGGCCACTAGCTGCTCCGACTTGCCGTCTCCGTAGATTTCGGCCGTGTCGATGAGGTTGATGCCAAGCTCCATCCCGCGCTGGAGCGCCGCAATCTGATCCCTGCTCTCGGCCTTGCCGCCGTCGCCGACCTTCCAGGTGCCCATGCCGATGACGGAGACTTTCTCCCCCGTCCTGCCGAGCTTTCTGTACTCCACGTCTGACGGGGAATCGCACCCCCATTTAGAATTACTCCGTCAGTCTATGTTGGAAAACAGCCACGGCCGCGAATTGAACGCGATCAGCACCCCAGTTCGAGAAGTTCAGAGATCCTCGTTATGCATTATGGGCCAGTTCCCCCTGTAACACTGAAGCCAACGCCATAGAGTAAGACATAGATGATGACTGTTGCCAGCGCGATGGCGGTCGCGATTAGAATCTTCCAACGGGCCTTCAAGGATCCGCGTCGAATGGTCATAAACAGAGATAAACTCTCGTAACAGCCCTAGACAGGGGCCAGCGTAGCTCAGCCTGGTTAGAGAAAGATCGACTTCAGCACCCGCCTTGTACGGTCGAACCGGGAAAGCGGGCGGTCGTGAGTTCAATTCTCACCGCTGGCTCATTCTCGATACAAGCCCTCGTTTTGTTTTGATGGTTCTCATCCTCAGATACACTTTGTCCTCATCCAGCACTCGCTCCGATATCTCCCTTTCACTCAGACCTGTTCTGATCAGAGATTCGACCTTAGACTCAAGCCAGTCCGGCCATGACCCTTGGAATATCTTGGCATGGGCGAGTTTCTCTAACATGATTCTCCGGTAGGTCAAGAGTTCCGGGTTGAAAATTTGGATCTTGTCCGCGTCCGACGCCGAGATGCTGACATAGCCATACCCGCGATGGACCCGGACTCTAGTGTGCAGTCCCAGTGACTCGAAAAGACTCTTGACGAAATCGGTGTTTGGGGAAGTGGCTATGTCGACCCATCTGTGCTGGAAGTGGACGTCTCCGTCCGAATCCGCCAAGCCGCGCAGGAACCATTTGCGGAAGTCCTCCGGAGCCCCCAGCAACCAAGTCATGCGGACAGGGTCCTTGGTCGTTTTCTGCTCCCATTCAAGCCCTACGCACGCGAGGAAAAGCCACCCGACAATGGACGAGTAATGAGAATGCCACGAGAAGAACCCGTTCGGAACCTTTCTTCTCGGTTCCCCATCACGACCCCTGAAACACGGTACCCCGAACCGCCTAAGACATTCTGCTACGTACTCCCCGAGCTGAACGTTTTCGGCATGCTTCCGCGTGAGCTGAAGGCAAAAGTCCATCGTGAGCCAGCGACGGGATCCTCGGTGCTTGCTACCGTCGCCGACTATCCAACCTAGAAGGTAACATGTAGAGTGTATGAGCCTCGTGCTATCTCCTTGCTGAATCGCCCCCAGAGCATCTCGAATCTTCTCGACCGACGTTGTGAATTGTTCATATGACTCTATCTTACTCGGGACAGAGACCGTCTTCTTGCGAAGCCGATCAAGGGTGAGCTCGAGGGCGGTCCCATAGTTGTCTTTTGCCTGATTATCTATCATAACCTTCCCACCAAGCCTCTGAGGATGTAGGCGAATTCGGTCCTCTCGTACGCCATGAAGTCTGCGTGCTCCATGACCGGGGCCACGAACTTCCTCACCAGGTCCGGTTTGGCCTGCATCACCTCCACGAAGGCCAGGCACCTGACATCGGGATACGCAGCCTTGATCCTCCTGAACTTCATGTCGACGTAACACGCGTTCTTCTCCACCCAGTTCAGGGCAACTCCCCTCCTGCTAGTGCTCCTCCAACATTCGACGAGAACCCTTTGATCGGATAGGAAAAAGTCGACCACATACATCCGCCCTCCGACCGGGAAGACCGCGTGGGTGAGATGGTTGACTCCATACTGCAGGAGGATATCTTCGACCAGCTCCTCCTGCTCCGTCAGAGGGACGAAAGAATGCACTTTGTTCATCCAGCCGCTAGACATTTGGTCATCGGGTGAACATGATAATGGACTATTTAACAACCACAAAGGTTTTATCTTGCGCAGATTACTGAAATAAGCTAGAATATTGCCATTCCAGCCGAACTGGGCGCCAAATACGCGCATTATGCCGCATAGGCCTGACGGTGCTTTCCCTGACGAGGAGTTAGCGAAGTTGACTTTCGAGTACTTGTCTGAGAGGAAGCAAAGCCGGGTGGCCATCATGTTCGATGGAGAAGATGGTGGTCTCCCGCAAGTTGGTTCGGAGCAGCTCGACCCTCAAAGGAACTACCAATGGTCGGGCGTCCTCGTTCAGAGGAAGATTCAGAAGCCGCCGAAGCGTGTTATCGTGGGAACTTATTCCGAGTGGTTTCAGTGGTACATGCATCACCAACGTTTCAGAACATTTCACACCATTGTCCTCATCGAACCTCTTCACGCACTCTCTGAGAAAGACCATGGTGGCTACTACGACGGCCTCTTGGCCAGGTTGATGGGAAAGGTCAGGCACGTGGTAGTAGTCACGAATGGGACAGAGGAGAGTCCAATCCCCGTTGATGAGTTGCGGATCATGGAGGTCATGCGGACACTTCTCTATGGCACCAGACTGTCGCGGGCTGAATTGGTGGAGCGAGCTGGCAACACCGTTGTACCAATCCCAGTCGAGGATCTTGAGAAGTTGCTAGGAAGTTACAAGTGGCGAATCTCGAAAGGACATCCCCGGCTTCGACTGAAGGAACTCGATGAGGAATTGGTTCAGGCCATGGCGGCAAAGACGCCGAGAGTTCGCGACGGAGAGCCGGTAGAGCTCGAACAGTTCTTCGAAAGAACCCGGAGGTTGAGGGTAGACATCAAAATCCCGAAAGAGATGCTCATGGAGAAGGCGATGGAAGATGCGAATCTGAAGGGTTTGCTCACGATTCCTGACGAGGCGCAAGAATTCTCGGCTTGGCTCGAACGCCTCGCAACCGAGGAGGACCCCAGAATCATCCGAATCTTCAGGGATGCGGAACAACTCTCAACTGAGAAGTCTCTCCGTGTGCTGAACCCGAGGCCGTGGCAGGTCAAACAAGTCCTCGAGACACTCGTCGCCGCGGGTAAATTGGAATCGCAGCCTTGGTTCAAGGAGATAGGAAGGGCTGCGCGAGCGTATTTCCCTCCTGGGAAGGCGCAATTTCTTGACCAACGCTGCGGGCAGTGCGCCTTCTACGTCTCGGTGAGAAGGAGGTGCAGGCTCTGGTGGTTGGTCAATAAGAAATATCCCTTCTTCGATGAAAGATGGAAGCAAGGCGGCATCGTATCAACCTTCGAAGTCCATAAGATGAAGTATGGCTCAAGGATAGGACCCCATTCCTCTGCGTGCACAAGGTTCGTCGACAAGAAACGAGATCACTTGAGGAAGGCAATCCCAGAGAATTGCGAAACCTGTGGTGAGCTAATCAGCGCACGAGGTACGTCCGTAACCTGCCCAAAATGCAAGACGAAGTATGTCAGATTCAGAGACGAGGTGAAGGTCATGACCGCGTACGAGCATCACTACGAGAGGCTCTACCAAGAAATCGCGGGTGGTGACGCGAAGGATGACTTGGAAGCTTGGAAGCAGACCTTGGCTGAGAGGACCCCAGAGGTGCTTCAGAGGAGAGGGGAGACGGAAGATCTTGATATGCTGGCCGATGAAATCGGAGAACGGGAAACGGAATCACCCCGCGTATGGCCGAGTTTCGACCAAGCCCTCCAGGAGAGGGTGGACCAGCTCGCCAAATCGAGGGATATGGCCAGGCAGTTCTCTGTCGCGATGGTACAGAGCGCCATCAATGCGACAAACCGGATACCAGAGATTGTGAACCTCGATTCCCGTGCGAATGTAGCTGTGGCTCTGCAGGAGAAGTATCTCGCACTAATCAAAGAAGCACCCCCGACCAAGTTCCTCCCATACGAAGCAATGGCCATGAGGCACTACTGGTTCTGCTACAACCTCGCGGTGAAGACGGCTAATCAATGGTTCGGCCCTCGGAAGAGGTCGCGGTTTGTCAGAGAGTTCGTCGAGGACCCGGCAGGGAGAGCGAGGGGCTACTCGGCCATTGATGCGGCGATAAACTACCTCCATCAAAGAAGGCTACGACGATGCGAGCAAATCAACATGGAAGTAGGGTTCCGGGGGACTTGTGATGGATTCCTTCATAGGAACCACTACCATTCGCGTAGGATTGGTCTGGTCTTAGATATGATTGACCCGTTTAAGTTCGCGGACAGGGAAGAACTCTTGGTGGTGGTGCTCAAAGATGGGATATCATGGAGAGATTTCAGGGCCCAAAAGGATAGGCGGGGCTCGACCTTCTACTATCCATCGCCAAGTGCTACGAATACTCTTGATCGGGTAGGAGCGATTGCTGACAATCAACGGGTTCTCTTTGGAGGCCTAAATGTTAAGCTAGAAGAAGCATATCGGCTTCTTGCATCTAATCTCCTTTATCGCCTGAACGCAAGAGATTCTGACTGGTTCGAGGTGTTTTTCTTTCCAGAAATGCGTGGCCCAACCCCCTCAGAGTTTGGAGCTGGGTCGTAACACAAGCTTGAGTCGGCAAATCGAAGCGCCCCCGTTGCTACCGTGGCGCGGGTTGGCTGCGGAGAGCTCGGTTTATCTCCTTTCCTGAGATTCCCGTCGGGCCGCGCTCACGAGGCGCTGTTCTCAAGGACGCTGAAGACGTCCCTCACGACCGCCTCCATGACCGCATTGTATTCGTCGTCGCTGAAGTTGATGACGTCGAGCTTCTTGGACTCGAACGCGATCCTGTAGCTCAGCAGGTGGTAGCAGAGGTCGTCTTTCTTTGTCTGGACGTGGAAGAAGAAGTTGCTGCACGAGCAGAACGGTTTCTGTGGGTCGATGAACTCGTCGCCCGTGCTTCCGACGACGGTGAAGATCACCCTCCCGCTCGGGTTGAACCTGTGTTCCTTCACCCCCCGGCCCGAGACTATGTCAACAGCCTTCGAGAATTTCGAGCCGTACTTCGAGTACTTGCCGAACCTAGCCCTTATGGCCTCGGCCTCTTCTTCCCTGCTCAACTCAGGCCGGCTGCTCCCCGCCGTAATAGGCGGTCATCGACGTCTGGCCCTCGGTCTCCACCAGACCGGAGACGCGCACCCCGATCCTCCTGAACTCTCTCCCGACGGACCCGGCCAGGGCCGCGAGGAGTCGGCGGGACTCAGCCTTCATGGTGTCCAGGTCGTCCAGCGGGCTTTCGAGGGTGTAGCTCTTCGTCTTGATCGAGAGGTCCGTGAGGATTCCGATCACGGAGATGACTCTGAACGACGAGCGATTGGCCGCCAGCTTGGCGTGGAGATCTTCAATCGCCGGAAGCAGTTCCGTGAAGGCCAGATCAGGATCTGCCGTGTCGTTCTTCAGCGTGATGATGCGGCTGAACTGAGTCTTCTCCCTCTCCTCGACCGGTTCGTCGTCGTCCCCCGTCGCCGCCACGTGGAGGTAGACCGCCGTCTTCCTCCCGAACTGAGACTCTAGTAGCTCGATTGGAGTGGCCGCCAGTTCGCCGAGAGTCCTGACGCCAGCGCTCTCGAGCGTCCTCCCTGCCTTCGGCCCGACCCCGTACATCTTGCCCACAGGAAGCGGCCGGAGGAATCCGGTCGTCGCGGCGGGAGTCACGACCGTCAGGCCGTCCGGCTTGTGGTAGTCAGAGGCGATCTTGGCTACGACCTTGCTCCTGCCGATGCCGACCGAACAAGTGAGCCCCTCGGCCTTGAGGATCGCGGCTTTCAGTTCCGTCGCGAACGACTTCGCGTTCGCGTAGTCATCTCCTGCCCTCTTTGTGATATCCATGAAGGCCTCGTCGATCCCCGTCTGCTCGAGCACGTCTACGTCGGCACGAATCAACTCCATTATCCTGTCCGAGACCTGTTCGTATTTGTCGCGCTCCATCCTGATCAGTGCGGGATTCTTGCCCTTGAGCTTGCTCTTCGCGAGCGTGATCGGTATGCCTGACCTGACGCCGAACTCCCGGGCTACGTAGTTCGCCGTGCTGACGACCCCGCTGTCCTCGGTCCTGCCGGAGAAGACGCAGACCACGACTGGCCTTCCCTTCAGCGTGGGGTCCATCACCTCCTCCACCTGGGCGTAGAAATAGTCCAGGTCCAGGTGCCCGATCACGCGAGCCAATCGTTCGGTCTGGATTGGCAGCTGGTTTAAGGTGTTGCGGGGTCAGATCAACGCGTCGAGGCTCTGGTTCCCGTAGGCATTGAGGCTTATCTCCGGCGGCCTCTTCTCCCCCTCAGGCCAACTCGTCACGCTCCGTTCCAGCTCTTCCCTGCTGACCCCCAGCGGCTCGAGGATCGCCAACGTCCCCCTGATCAGGAGCTGGGTATACTTCTCCCTGTCGTATCTCGTCGACGAGTCCACCAGCTCGACGGGCCGGACCTTCTCCAAAGGCCTCCTGGACTTCGACCTCGTTATTACGTAGGAGACCGACTGGCCGGCCATGAGCCCGAGGCCCTCCTCCGCGAGCTGCCTCGCCGCCGAGGCCTGGGCGGTGTTGCCGGTGTACTCGTTGTAGTTCTTCGAGAGCCTGTTCATGATTATCAGGTCGTCCATCTTCGCCCCGCCCGACCTCAGAAGTCCGACGTAGCTCCTGAAGAGGTCGATGGCATCGGGTATCATCTCCCTGACCTCGTTGACGTTAGTCGCCGAGCTGAACAGGTCAAGCAGGTCCCTCTGGCAGTCGGCCACAAGCTTGATCGTGTCGGTCCGTCGCAGTTCTATCCCCCTAACCTTCATGCCCCCTCCTTGGAACATGCCGAAGTACCTGTTCAGCACGGGGACGTCTTCGTGCATCCGGCTCGGGAGGAAGGCTATCCACTTGTAGAGTCCTTCGAATGTGATAGGAAGGCCCGTCTCCGCCTGGACCTCGCGGCAGAGGGCGTCGTAGTCGTCCTTCGTCGCGCCTGGTTTCTTCAACCAGAGGGAGTCCACTATGCCGTGGACGACCTCGAACCCGTTCCTCTCGGCGATCTTGGTGGTGTCGAGCAGCATCTTGCGGGCGAAGGCGCAGACGGCGATGTGGCAGTCGATGAGGCCGAACTTGGCGTTCCTGTACGACAGGTAGCCGAAGGAGCAGACCAGTATACCCTTGAGCGCGTCCACCCTCGCCCCGTACTTCCTCGCCAGCTCGGGCTCCGCGTTCTCCTTCTTCATCTTGTAGCCGACCCTCTTCCGCAGTATCAGCTCCAGGCTCCGGGGGATGATCCCGTCACGCCTCTGGCAGATGTTGTAGCCGACGTCGGGGACCCTCTCCTTCGACCCCGCACAGCACTTGCACAGCACGGTCTCGGCGCTGATGTTGAACTTCAGCATGATGAACGGGTAGAGGGAGGTGAAGTCTATCTCCCCAACGTCCTCGTGTATCCCTGGCTTCGGCTCGTAGACGAAGCCGCCGCGGTCGCCGGTCAGCAGGACCCTCCCCGTCTTCGGCACCTCGGCCCGGGTGGGCTTCCACGGGATCAGCAGGTTGTCCTGCTTCGCAATGGAGAACTGCATGCTGCTCAGGCACTTCCCGATTGACGCCCTGCTGCCCTTGTGGAGCGGCATCCTGCAGATGCGCGCGACCTCTATGAGACCGTCCAGCCCGGCTTCGCTGGTCACGAAGTGGTTCGCCGCGTCGAGGTTCAGCCTCCCGTAGAGTATCTGCGAGCTCGGAGTGTACAGTATCCGCCCGTACGCGAAGTAAGAGGTTCCGCGCGTCTCCATCCTTCTCAGCGGGACCGGGTCCCTGCTGAGGATCAGCTTCTCGAGAATCCCGTTCGTCCAGGCCCTCTCGGCCAGGTAGTGGGTGGTGAAATCGTCGCCCTCCTCGATGAACAGCAGGTCGGGGTCCAGCCTCCTGACCTCATCCACCAGCGAGAGGAGCTTGTCGCGCTCTGAGCCCGTTTCTATCTCGATTATCTCGTCGCCCGCTATGATCGTGATCTTCCTTATCGGGTCCGAGAACTTCGGGACGACGCGGCACTGAGCCTCCACCTTCAGAATCGCCTTCCCGAGCGGGGGCACCTCGTACTCTTCCGACTCGACCGAGTCGAGCACGGTCCAGTTTATCGAACCCCCTACCTGCTCCACGCGCACCTTCGCCATTGGGAAGAGGTCCTTGTCTATGAAGTAGGATTGGGCCGGGAGGAGGTCGGCGTTGTAGATCCGATACACCCCGAACTCCGCCGACTTTTCGACCGTCCTCGCGAGCCTCTCTGCCTCGCCGGCCCGCCTGAGGACGAGCTTGAGGACCTCCCGCTCGTCGTAGTGGAAGACCTGCTCCCGCTTGTTGACGAAACAGCTCGAGCTGACGTACGGACTAATCTCCTTCTTGGTGGCCAGCCAATCGAGGTCTCTCCGGTCGTCCGCGGACACGTAGATGGCGTTCTCCCACCTGTCGGTCAGGCGCAGGACCTCTCCGCTCGCCTTCTTGATCCACACCACCATCTCCCCGGGGAGGCCGGGATAGGCGTCTAGTATCCAGCCTTCTTCCAGACCTCGATCTCCTCCCTGAGTCTGCCGAGTTCTGTTTCCAGCCAGCCGATCCGCTCCTCCTGAGTGAGCAGTATGGTCATCAGCAGCGGCTCCACCGCGTACCGCTTTCCCGACGATTCGATGGCGGAAGAGAACCTGTAACATTTTTCCAGCATGCTCCTGGCGATCGCCCGGTCTTCGGCCCTCAGCGCGTCCAGGAACGCCCTCCAGCTCTCCATCTCGGCCTTCAGGAGGCTGACGACCGGTTCAGTCTCCAGCATGAAGCTCCAGCCTCGCCTTCTCAATCTCCCTCGCGATGTTCTCCACGCGTCTCTCGTGGTCGAATGCGACCGCCATGAACATGCCGTCGAACCTGGACGGCCTGACCGCGTTCGAGGATGCCGAGCAGTTGCGTCTCGCGGCGGCGAATATCTTGTCCAGCCCGCCGCGGGAGCTTCCCTTCAGCGTCTTTCGGTACCGCTTCCAGGTGGCTATCTCCTCCTCCAGGCCCACCCTGAACGAGGGGATCGTCCTACCCATTCGTGATCAGCCTCGCCGGTGCCAACACCTCCTGGTTTTGGGCGTGACTCAGCTCCTGGACGCAGGTGGTCGGACTTCTCGACGGATGCTTGAGCAGGTTCATCTCGATCTGGTCGTCGCCGGAGTTTAGCTCCAGCACCACGTTGCAGTAGTCGCGGAAGAAGAACTCGAGCTGCCCGGCCCCGGAGGGCGCCGTGACCACTATGGGCACCTGCCTCTCTTCGCTTATCTTCCGTATCGCCCTGCCGACCCCGTGCATTATGCGGATGCCCTCGTCCGCGTCGATGTCCTGCCCCAAGAGGCCGAAGGCGTCGGAGACGGCCAGGAGCCGAGGGGAGTACGCGTCGAAGACGTCTACAGCGTCCTTGCTGACGAGTTGGAGAAGCTCGTAGGCCGTGAACGCCCGCGTGATCACGAGTTTGTTGAGGGCGGAGTCGAGGTCGAGCTGGTGTTCCCTCGCCATGGAGGTGAACTGGTAGACGTCGAAGCTGTTCCCGCCGTCGAGAAAGTAGGCGCGTCCGGCGAGCCCCCCGAGTTCTTCCGGGAGCTGGGCCCTCAAGCAATACCTCTCTGCGAGAAGGGTCGCGGTCTTCGACCCCTTGAGAAGAACGATGGAATCAGACTTCAGGCCCCCGACGAGGTTGTCGATGAAGCGGAAGGACGACAAGAGCCCGTAGAGCGAGGTCGCTGGCCTGAAGCTCGCCTTCGGGACGCTCTCCGTTCGGAGGTTCAGCCCAACCGCGGGGTGGCTCCAAAACGCGAGCTCCGTCTGGACCTTCGCCTCCCTGCATGCCAGTGTCTCCGAGAGGGCGACGCCGCAGCCTGGGCAGTCCTTGGCGCGGACCTGTTCGATCCGCTCCCTCGAAACGGCCGCCCTGCTGGTGACGATTGTCTCGAAGCAGCACCCGCATTGATAGAGGAACGAGCTTCTCGGCGAGAGCGTGTCGGGGGGCCCTGCGCCCTCCAGCGCCACCTGCGACGGCCTGCTTGTCACGGCATAGCCTTCCAAGAACACTAATAACCGACACTCCAACTTCGCTGCATGGCTTGGCCGAGCTGAGGATAGGAACCTCGGGTTGGGTCTACGACTTCTGGGTGGGCGGGTTCTACCCCACGATGACGCCCTCCAAGGACTACCTGAGGATGTACTCGAAGATATTCCAAATAGTAGAGATTGACAGCTCGTTCTACAGGATCCCGAGCCGGGACACCACCAAGCAGTGGGCGGACGAGACGCCGGAAGACTTCTCGTTCACCGCGAAGTTCTCGAAGCGCATGACCCAGGAGAAGCGGCTGGCGGACTGCGAGAAAGACCTGGAGTACACGTTCCAGTGCTTCGAGCCGATGGGCGCGAAGCTGAAGGCCTTCGTGCTGCAGCTACCTCCTTCCTTTTCCTTCGAGGAGGGGTTCAGCAAGCTGGGCGTCTTTCTCGAGTCGCTCGAAGGGCGGTACAGGTACGCGGTCGAGTTCAGGAACGATTCTTGGTTCAGGAAGGAGACCTACGACCTCCTCAGGTCCAAGAACGTGTCAGCGGCGTGGAGCGAGACCCCGTACGCGAGGAATCCCGCACCCGTCACCACGGACCTGATCTATCTAAGGTTCATCGGTGAGCGCGACCTCCTTCCCGCGGAGCTCGGAGAGGTGAGGAGGGACATCGTCGAGAAGAAGGGCGCGTGGGCCGCCATCCTCAAGAAGCACCTCGAGTCGGCCGGGACGGCTTATGTCTTCTTCAACAACCGGTTCGAAGGCTTCGGGCCGGGCTCGGTCAACTCCTTCCGCAAGCTGCTCGGCCTGGACGAGATCGACTTCAAGAAGCAGAACCTGGGTGGTCAAAGCACCCTCTTCGACTTCGGCGGCTAGGCCGTTTCGGGGCAGAACAGCCTCGAGTGGGATTTGGACCCACGACCTTTTCCTTACCAAGGAAACGCTCTACCAGGCTGAGCTATCGAGGCGCAGACCCAGACCGACCAGTTGTGGGTTTTAATCTTTGAACAAGTCGGCGTCGACAGGTGCCGGGGGCGGGAGTCTCGTTCGGGATTTCGAGCCCGCGGTCCCCGGGGAGGTTCGCTCCTCTCCGGATTTCGCATCCTGGTCGATTATGAGTTTCACCCACGCATGGGCGTGCCCGGCGCAATAGACCAGGCTGTGCTACCCCGGCATCCGCGCCGCTGTCGCGGGATTCAGATTAAAAGGCTAGCCGCAGGTCGGCCCTTGGGCTTCGCGACACCCGCCTGGAAGCCTCTCGGAATACTTATTATCTGAATCAGACGGCCGAAATACTGTGCGCATACCGTTCCTGCAGACCACCCAGGTGAACAACTTCTATAACTTCCTTAGCACCATGATGATAGTGTTGTTCGTGGTGGGCATCGTCGTCATCTTCGTCTACGAATACGAAGCCCTCAGACGTTCGAGGACCTAGGTACCCGACCTTATCTTCTCGATTGCGGTCAGCGCCGACGCCTGCAGCACCCAAGACCCCATCTTCGTAGCCTTCGGAGTGACGCCGACCAGCCTCAGCCGCTCGCCCGGTTCTATCCCTGACATCCTCCCAGAGAGTTCCCTCCAGCCGACGAGTTTCATCTCGCCCGATTCGTCGCCCACGACAAGCTCGCCCTTCTTCACGACCTCTCCGTCCTTCATGTGGACGTCCTCGATCGTCCCGTGGGAGAGAGCTATCACCTCGGTCATTATCATGCTCGATTCGCTCCGAGCGTCTTTCACCTTGGTTCCCAGGTCTGCGAGGTCCGGAAAGTTCGGATCGTGTGTGGTCCTGATTGAGTTCTTGGAACGGCAGATCAGGCGACCCCCTGACTCGGCGCCCGCCGAGACGCTCAGCAGCTCCCCGGGGGCGGCGCTTGTGAGGCCGGGGAGGGCTTCGACGACCCTCACGTTCTTGTCTCTGTCGACGCAAAGGACTATGGTGTTGGTCGATTCCTTCAGTACGGCGGCGGCCCTGAGCGCGATCCGCTCTTCTCCCTCCAAGACGGTGACCGTGCTGCCTGAGTCGCCGTGGATCTCGAGTTCCCCGCGGGAGGAGCGCCTCGACCTGACGTTCGTGACCCTGACCTTCTGACCGACCGAGACCTCGGGTCGTTCGGTCGGGCCCCATATCACGACCCGGAACTGGTCCTTCCCTCCCCTCGCCCCGACTCCGAACTGGAACAGCGAACCCGGCGTCCCGTCGGACCGGACGAACTCGGAGTATCTCGACTCGGACGTGACGAAGCAGTCGAGGGCGGCAAACGGCCTCTCTTCTGGGACGTTGGGCAGCGCCTCTGTGGCGGCCTCCAACGTCGCAACTTTCTTCACGGTGCTCTCCTCGGAGACCAGCTCGAGCTTGCCCCTCTTCCCCAGGCTCAGGTTTGGTTTTCCGTCCAGGTCCTGCTTGACGTACCCGTTCAGGACCCGAACGACCGTCCCCACGCTCACGTCGTTCTTCTCGATGTCGTCAGCCCTCTCCTCCCACAAGGTCACCTTCACGGAGCGGTCCTTGTCGAAGAGCACGACCCTTCTGTATCTCCCCTGGCCACCGTCCTTCTTGTTGTAGGTCGACGGCGGGTAGAGCGCCAACACCCTCGCCACCACGGTGACGTCGTTGGCCCCGACATAGAGGTCCTTCAGGGTGAGGTCGGACGTCGCGGTCTGCTTGAGGGTCACGCCCAGCTCCCCCGCGATAAGAAAGAGGGCGCCCTGGCTCGTCAGGTAACCGGCACCGACCGTGTTCTTCTTCTCTTCGATCCTCCCCATCAGCTCGTCCCTGTTCAGCTCTGGTCTGCTCTTGAGCACCTCTTCCATCAGGGTTTCGAAGTCGTACATCCGCTACCGCCCGACTGTTGATTTGTTTGTCGCGGCGATCGCGTCCTCGAGTATGTCCAGCCCCTCGAACAGCTCCTCTTCCGAGATGTTGAGCGGCGGGACGATCCTCAGGGTGTTCCGGCCGGCGGTTATCGCCAGCAGCCCGTTCCTGAAGCAGTGTTCGATGATCTGTTTGGCCTCGAGCTCGCCCCTTGCCTTCGTCTTCTTGTCCTTGACGATCTCCACGCCTATGAAGAGGCCCATCCCCCTCACGTCGCCGACAATCTCATACTTCTCCTTCATCTCGAGCAGTCGCTTCGTCGCCTTCCTCCCCAGCCGTTTGGCATTCCCCAACAGCCTCTCCGAGTTGATAACGTCCAATGTCGCCAAGGCAGCCTCCACCGCTACGGGGTTGGCACCGAAGGTCGACGCGTGTTGTCCGGGC
The DNA here is from genome assembly GCA_963731775.1 of uncultured archaeon. Taxonomy (GTDB): domain Archaea; phylum Thermoproteota; class Nitrososphaeria; order Nitrososphaerales; family Gagatemarchaeaceae; genus DATJAJ01. Next base: position 76,746 of record CAVSWV010000004.1, read on the forward strand.
TTCCAGCTCTTCATGATCTCGCTCTTGGCTATCGTGGCGCTGAGGGGGAGGCCGGCGGCTATCGCCTTCGCCATGTTCACGACGTCGGGCACGACCCCGAAGTGCTCGATGGCGAAGAACTTACCCGTCCGCGCCATCCCGGTCTGTATCTCGTCGTCGACAAAGACTACGCCTTCCTTCCTCAGGAACTCCATCCGCTTGAAGTACTCCGGCGGAGGGACGACGTAACCTCCCTCGCCCTGTATCGGCTCGAAGAAGTAGGCCGCGAGGTCGTCCACGGGGACGAACTTCTCCAGGTACTGCTCCTTGAAGTAGTCGACGCAGTAATAGTCACACTCGGGAAATGTCTGCTTCCAGGGGCACCTGTAACAGTACGGGAACGGGAAGTGGACGACGTCCGGGATGAGCGGGAGGGAGCCCTTCCTCTGGATCGGCTTGCTCGACGTCAGGCTCAATGCACCCATAGTCCTCCCGTGGAACGCGCCCGTGTGAGCTAGAAAGAGCGGCCGGTGTGTATAATTCCTTGTCAGCTTCATGGCGGCCTCCGTCGCCTCCGCCCCGCTATTCCCGTAGTAGACCATCTTGCCGAACTTTCCAGGGACCAGCTTGGCCAGCCGTTCGGACAGTTCCACGATGTTCTCGTAGTAGAAGTCGGTGTACGAATAGTGCAGGAACCTCTCCGCCTGTCTCTTGATCGCCGCGACGACCTTCTCGTGCGTGGAACCCACGTTCAGGACGGCGATCCCGGCCGCGAAGTCGATGAACTGGTTGCCGTCTACGTCCCTGACTAGAGATCCGTGGGCGGACTCGACCACGAGCGGGTAGAAACGGGAGATCGAAGGCGAAACGTACTCGCCGGTCTTCTTGACGACTTCCGTGGCTTTCTTCCCTGGAAGGGTCGTAGAAACCTTGGCAAATTTTCTCTTGGGCACGCTATCTCTGACCGTGACCCAAATCGACGGCCTATAATTCTTTACTTGGGTATGGAAAGCTCTATTTCAAGCACGGGCAGGTTCAGCTGGCGCCCGTCTCTCGATGTGACGTTCTCCCCGTCGATGGTGATGTTGGATATCTCCACGTTGCTCAGGAAGCGCTTCTTCAGCATCTGCGCGACGTCTACCGCGACGTTGATGGCTTCTCCCCTCGCCCTGAGGACGACGTGTTCCGCACCACTGTTGAACATGGTGATGCAGGCGGTCACGTAGTTTAGCAGGGGCTTGGATTGCCCTACTATCACCGTCTTCGTCTGTTCCGTCTGTTCGGCCATAGCAGATACGCCCTGCACGTTCACGCTTTATAATAACTCGCTTTAGAACGTCCGTCAGGCCAGGCAGACTCCCCGCCAGCGAGGGGGCGCCGACCGAATCGTATTTGAACTCGGCTTTTACGTGGGTGCAGCCATGTCCAAGGGGAAGAGCGGGGCCGCGAAGAAGGGTCAGACGCCATACGTCGCGGTCGGGCTCGTCGTGGTTCTCATCGTCCTCGCCGGTCTCGTCTACAATTACACGTCATCCCACTCGAACTCCCCGACGACCCCGGGCGGCTGTTCCGCGGTGACGGATACCGACCAGGCACAGGAGCTCTTCGCGTGCGTCACCACCCACCAGGGGGACTTCGAGATCGAGCTCTTCCCGGCGGCCGCGCCCAAGACGGTCGCCAACTTCGTCAAGCTGGTCAATGAAGGGTTCTACAACAACCTGGTCTGGCACCGGATCGTGAAGGGCTTCGTAATTCAGACGGGCGACCCCACCACCAGGAACGCAGGCGGAAATCCGGCGAACTGGGGACAGGGCGGCTCCAACCAGACGGTGCCCTTGGAGAATGACACGAATCTCGGGAACAACTACGGGTTCCTCGGGATGGCGAGGGGCCAAAGCATCGACAGTGGGACCTCGCAGTGGTTCATCAACCTGGCAGACAACACGGGGCTCAACGGACAGTACACGGTCTTCGGGGAGGTGGTCTACGGGATGAACGTTGTGTTGGCCATCGGCAATCTACCCGTCAATTCTGCTTGCGCATCGAGTGGTGGGCTTAGCTGCCAGCCGACCAACCCTACCCAAGCTGAGGTTCTGAAGATAGTCATGCTCACCACTTCCTGACAGGCCGGGCCGACGACGGTGGAATTGGTCCGCGCCTAAGCCTGGCAGAGTCTATCCAGATTCCGTTGGGATCCTCGACGTAAGCCCAGCGGCTTGTGGCGGTCTTGACCTCCTTGGCGATGGGAATCCCCATCCCTCTCAGCTCCCCCAGTGCTTCGTCAAGATTTGGCACCGAGAACGCGATGTGGTCCAGTCCTTCGCCGGCCGCATAATCTGTGAAGTACGGGCTATCCTCGTCGTAGTGGTTGAGCTCGAGCGAAAGCTTTCCGTCGCTTGATTCGAGCCCCACCACGTCGCCTTTGGTCTCGGCTATCCTGGACCGGCCGTTCTCCTTCATCCCGAAGACCTTCGTGTAAAAGTCAACCGACTTGGCGATATCCTTGACCCTTATCCCAAGGTAGATGAATTTCGGTTGCATGCCGGGTTAGACCATCTAGCGCATTAAAAGGTGCGCGGAGCGAGGAGGCAAAGCTCATTTCCCCCGCCCGTGGTGGGTCGGATATGAACTGCCCGAATTGTGGTAAGGCTGTAGCTGACAATGCGACGTTCTGCCCCGCCTGCGGAGCGTCCCTCTCGCAGAGCACGAACAAGGTCATGCTCTTGACGTCGAACTACGTTTCAGGTTACAAGGTGGACAAGGTGCTCGGTATGGTCTACGGTATAACCGTCCGTTCGAGGGGGATCGGCGGAAACCTGATGGCCGGCCTCCGGACGATCAAGGGCGGCGAGATCAAGGAATTCACCCAGATGGCGCAACAGGCGAGGCAGCAGGCGCTTGACAGGCTCTCCGAACAGGCCTCTGGTATGGGCGCGAACGCCGTCTTGAGCGTGATGTTCGACTCCACCGAACTGGGCACGACCATGGACGAAATCATAGCCTTCGGGACGGCCGTGGTCATCTCTCCGAGCGGAGAGACCGCCCAGATTGTCAAGCTGGGCTAGCGGAAACCCTGGGCGCAGGGGGCCGCTCAGTACCCGCTCTTCAGAAGCCCCGCGTAGTCGAAGACCATCACGCCGTCGCTGTGCTGCAGGGCGTATTGGAACTGGGATTGGTAGTCCTGCTCGCTCGTCGTGGCGAAGACGCCGACGCTCGCGATGACCCCGGGCCTGATGTACTGCTGGTATTGGGAGCCGTAGGTCTCGAGCACCAGCAGATCGGGCTTGAGGGAGGACGTCAAGTCGGTCGTCGTGACCGCCGACTCGCCATGATAGACGCCAGTCAGGCTAGTCAGCAGAGACTCCTGCGTCGTCACGGCCAACGTGGGCATGTCGAGATTGATGCCGTCTTCGTTGAGTCCGTAGACCGTAGCCGGCAGCGCTTGCGTCGAATTTGTTATGTAAAGCGCGAAGAAGATCTTCATCCCCGTAGCATGGGTCTGGTTGACGAACCACTGCAGCTGCTGCGTGTCGAAGAGCAGCGAACCCTCCCTGTAGGCTTGGAAGAAGACCGTGTTGAACCCGTGAGAACTCGCGAACGAGAGCATCGCGTCGAAATTGGATTCGTTCACGGCGCCGTTCCCTTGGTTGACGTAGAGTATCACCGGTTTCTGGGGAGTCGGAGCCCCTCCGGCGGTGAGGAAATGAACCGCGGCCAAAGCGGCGACGATGACGACCCCTACGGCCAAGATGTGATACCACCTCAAACCCCGTCCGGATGGACGCGTTCTCCGCGACTTGGTTTGGGCGCTTGGCATGTCACTGGAACTGGCGTCGCAATGTTGGAAATAGGATATAAGGCGAGGCGCGAAGGCGCGGGTCGAGGGGTCGTCGGCTAGACCAAGGCTGAGGAACACTCGGCCTGTTGGGGCAAGTCTGGTCTAGGCTTTCAGCCTCGGGCGCTGAAGACCCCCGGTTCAAATCCGGGCGACCCCACCAACGTCTCGACGGTTCTGATAGATTCTTTTATTCCCCTAGTTGGCGGACATCCACTGCGCGGGGGTCGCCCAGCCTGGTCAACGGCGTGAGGCTCAGGACCTCATCCCTTAGGGGTTCGTGGGTTCGAATCCCACCCCCCGCATCTGGACTAGATACCCTCGTCTAACTCGCGAGATAACTTTCTGAAATAGGACGCGGTGGGTTCTTTCTTACATCGCGGGCGAGGACTTGGATCCTCTGCGCATTACCAAGGCCACGAGCGCGATTACGACCGCTATCACTACCAACGCCAGCACCAGATACTCAGCGGTGTTCGAGCTGGTGGTCGTCGTTGTGGTCGGACCTGAGGAGGTCGTGGTCCCTGTATTGGAGACCGATGATTGTGAGGAGGCTGTTACCGTCGTGCTCACCGAGTTGCTGAACGAGATCGCGCTGATGCTGCTGCTCGTGCTAGTCTGACTGGTCGATTGCGTCGACTTCGGAGTGACGTTCAGAGTCGAGTACTGGTGGTAGTAGTAGGTGCTGCCCGTTGTCTGGCTTCCGGCGAACGCTGGATACGACGCCCCGGTCCAAGATAGCTCCGCCAGCAGTGTGTACGAGCCGACCGCGAGAGATCCAGTCGGGATGTTTGCAGTGTAGACCCCGTTGCTTCCAGCCGTCAGCGGATAGTTCGCTATCGGTGCTAGGGTGCTCGGGTTGACCACGTAGAGTGTACCGCTCGCCCCGTTGATAGGCGCGTACGCTCCCTGGTAGGTACCGCCGTTCGCCGTGAACCCTGCTCCGTTCCACGTGTCCGCCGTCATGGAGAACGGCGCCGTGCTACCGGCTTGAGCGTTCATCTGAATGTCGAGTGGGTTGGCGAGGAAGTATCCTGGGAAGAACGAGAGTTGGGCGTAAGAGTTGGCCTGATTCCACGTGTCAAAGGAATATGCACCGGACCACACCTCTTGTGGGAAGTATTGACTGGCGCTCTCTGTCGCAAGGGTCGTCGGGGCTACGGATGCCAGCGTGTGCTCTGGGAGTATCGGCTCGCCATATACTGTCTGTAGGTTGAAGACCGAAGTGCTGTTGAAGAAGATTTGCAACTGGTAGGGGTTGCTGGGGGGCACGTAGGAATCAACAAGGGTGGGTGACTCACCGAAGTATTCAAGCCCAGGATTGCTCGCCTCCGCAGTGTAATTCACCGTAACGCCGGGGTCGATCGTAACCGTGTCTGAGCTCGGGTTGTACGGATTAGCTGAGAACCCGCCCAAGTCCAAGTACCATATTGTGAAGTTGTAATCCGCAGCCGTCTCTGGGACTCCATCCTGGAATATGGCGTTCGGGAGGAAGTTCATGGTGATTATCGTCCCGTTAAAGTTGTGGCCGTTCGGGTCCTTTCCGTGTCCCGACCCCACTGTATAGTTGTACGCTGCGTTCCCGATGATTCCGGTCGGAGTGAACGGAGAGACCGAGAGAGGGGTTACGTACTCCTGTTCGAGTATCTGGAAGTCGTACAGCGAAGTGGCTATGTAGATGTTCTGACCGTCCGGTGCTGAAGGGGTCCCGAACCTGTACAGGCCGCCGAAAGTGGCGTTCGCCGGGTGGATCTCACCTGGGAAGAGGAGTCCGTACGGCGATTCTAGTGTGTATCCCTTCCAGCTGTGGACGTCGACCGGGCTCAGGGAGCTTCCCCACGTCATGATGATGTATGGGAGTTGAGTCTGAAGCTCGGTGGCCGCCGTTATCGTGTACTGTGTTGCGAGCGCCTCCGTCGTTGAGGCCGTCTGCAGTGTATACACCTGGTTCCAGATGGTCTGGTTGATGTAGTCCTGATAGAACGTGTTCAGTGGATAGTTCCCGAAGATTGCATACAGCCAAGTCGGATTGATCGGTGTTCCCAAGCTCCAGCCGAGATAGTACATCTCTAGAGAGCCGCTCGGCAGAAGGCTACCGATGAGCGTGTTGAAGTCGACTGGGACTATTGTTATCGTCAGGTTGATCGCGTTTGCGTTGGAACTCATTGACTCGATCTCTGCTTCCTCCAAGTCGACGGTCGCGCCGCTGCTCGTGTAGATGGTCTGGGCCGGAACCCTAGTCCCGTTGGAAGTAAATGTCCAGTACCCCGCGTGAGAATTATCAGTCAGGCCGGCAGCCGTAAGCTCCTGCTCCGCGGCCGACACACTGAATGCCCCGTACTGTTGGTATGCCGCTTGCTCTGACGCGCCGAAGTAGGATCCGTAGATCTGTGGGAGCAGATAGTATGGTGAGGCTATTCCGAGGATTCCGTTGTCCAGTACCTGGGTCTCTGATGCGTAGTTCATGAGGTGCTGGAGCGCTCTCCTGAAGTGCACGTTGGCCTCTAGCCCCTTGTTCGTATTGAAACCGATGTAACCGAACGTATCGCCGGCGCTGATGTTGATAGCCACCTGTCCGCTAGCTATGTACGGCTGGAGCTGGTTGTACTCCTGGACGTTAGACACGCCCGCGTCGTCGAACTGGATGTAGCCGTTGACAAGCGCCTCAATCACCGCCTCCGACGTGGTGAACCAGGTGAAGTAAATCGTGTGCACGTACGGAGCCCACAAGCTAGAAGAATCGTTCAGGACTGCGACGCTGCTTGGGGTGGACGGGGCCCCATAGATAGAGAACGATGGGAGGTACGGCGCGGCAGGATTGGGTGCGGCCGCCTCTGTCGGAAGAGCATTAAGGGCAAGCAGGAACATTATCGCAAGACTGGCTAGAACTACCTCGTGTTTCTTGAACGCCAAACTTGATACCCCAAACATCCTCACGAGCGTATTTATGCGTTTCCTTGACTCGGAAAACCCATCAATCACCTGAAAGTCAAATGCTCGAGACGACCCGAGCGTCTAACGGCGTCTCGGCCTGCGGGGCTCCTTTCGGAAATGGAGGTAAGTGAGCAGCACCACAAACATCACGATGCCTATGGGGATCAGGTCGGGCAGCCAAGTAATCTGGCTGGCTGGCGTCGCCGCGACCAAGAAGTTGGAGGAGGACAGCGCAAGGAAGCCGCCAGGGAGCTCGACGTATACCGCGACGCCAGTCGCGTCGTCCAAATACGCCTCGAAGCCGATCGTCTGGTTTGCATATGAGTGTACGTTGAATTGGCCGTCGGGCGTCTTGACCGATGTCTGCCCCTTGAACTCGAGGATGCCGGTCTCAAGGGAGCCCACCGCGACGGGGAAGTGGATCGTGTTTTGGAATGCGGTCGATGCGGGATAGAAGAATGGGCTCAACGATTCGTCGACGTAGAACTGGTGGCCCAAGACGGTCCCGTTGGCTTCTGCAGTCTTCTCGTAGATGAAGAGGCCGTTGGGTTCGGCGGCCAAGGTCTGAAGTCGAATCGTTTCGTTCTCTGTCCCGACGCTCGCCAAGGCAATGTAGTTCCCGGGAGCGGCAAAATCCGGCGTCTTGAAGTTCAGGCCGGAGGCGCCGGTCTTCGAGGGTAGCACCAGGCTGCTGAGCGTCATGTTGAAGTCAGAACTGGTCGCCGAGTCCGACACTCCGGCGGCGACCACGAGCCCATTCGAAGGCAGCACTTGGTAGTACTTCACGATTGACGAGGTCCCCTGCTGGCCTGCAGTGGTGGCTGTGACTGAGTAGGTGTAGACCAGCGCCGAGCCGCCTTGGTATGGAACCGTCGCGTTGCCAAGGTATTTGAAATCAATCCCGTAGTTGGGAGCGACCACCGCGAACGTCTCGGGGATCACGAAGGCCGTCGGAAGCACCTGGATGTAAGAAGGGAAGAGCGGGTCGTCCGATAGCGAGCCGTTCGGAAACAGCAAGTTGCTGGCGGTCGAAAGCGTCCTTATCCCCAACGATGAGTTCGGGTCCAGCCCGAGTACATCCAACGTGGCGTGCCCCGTATAGGTCAGTCTTCCGGCCAATCCCGGGGAGCTTCCCTGGAATTGGTAGCTGAAATTCGTGCCAGATTGTGCGTACCATGGCAACGTCTCGCTCACGCTGACCAGCTGCGGAGGAGATGCCGTGGTCTGCGCGACGGCCGGGACCGAGGGAACGGCCAGCAACACCCAGAGCGCGATTGCGATCAGGCGAAGTGACATGCGACAAACCTTCCGGGCCTGACCTGACGGAGCAGGGGTTCCTCGTCCTGGCAGATCTTCTGAGCCAGAGGGCACCGTGGATGGAACCTGCACCCAGAAGGAGGAAACACGGCGTTGGGTATCTCGCCCTTGGCTAGGTTTCTGACCTCGTAGTCGGGGTCGGGAACGGGGACCGCTGCTATCAGCGCTTTGGTATATGGGTGGAGAGGGTCGGAGATGACTTCCTTCGTGTCTCCTAGCTCTGCGAGCTTCCCGAGATACATGACGGCTAGGGTGTCGGTGAAGAACTTGACGGTGGCTATGTCATGGGTGATCATGACGAAGGTCCAGCTGAGTTTTTTCATGTCGTCCATGAGCTGTATCACCTCGCCTCTCACGGAGGCGTCCAACATTGATACGGGTTCGTCGAGAATGAGGACCTCGGGATTCATGGCGAGAGATCGCGCGAGGGCGACTCGCTGCCGCTGGCCTCCGGAAAGGCTCGTTATGCGCCTGTTCATGAAATCCTCGGGTGGGGTCAGCTTGACGTGCTCCAGCGCATCGGAGACAATCTTTCTCTGTTCGTCCTTGCCCTTTGAGAGCTTGAGTATCCGTACGCCCTCGGAGACCACGTCGAAGACCGAGTAGAGGGGGTCGATTGCGTCGAACGGGTCCTGAAAGACCATCTGGACCTTCCTTCTGAACTCCTTGAGGTCGTCGCCTCGAAGCGTTGAGATGTCGACCCCTTCGAATTCCACCTTCCCGGCGGTAAGCTTCTGAAGCCTCAAGAGGGCCCTCCCGAGCGTGGTCTTTCCGCTGCCGGATTCGCCCACAACGCCGAGAGAGTGACCTCTCTTGACCTCGATATTGATGTCGTCGATAGCCCGAAGGAAGAGCTTTGACTTCAGTTTGAAGTGCACCTTGACATTGGTGGCCCTGAATATCACCGAGTTGTCGTCCATCCTGTTCTGACTCATGGATTCTTCACCCATCTCTCGCCGAAGTGGCACGCCGCGAAGTGGTTCTCTGCATATTTCTCTAGTGGGGGATCGACCTTGGTGCAAATCTCGGCGGCGTACTGACATCGGGGGTGGAACGGGCAGCCAGTTGGAGGGTTGACCAGGTCTGGGGGCGACCCCGGAATGAAGCTGAACGGTTTCGATTCCCTGACGTCCGGAACGGAGACGCGTAGCGCTTGGGTGTACGGATGTATCGGGTTGTTGAAGAGTTGGTGGATGCTGGCGACCTCGACTAGCTGACCGGCGTACATCACGCCGACGCGGTCTGCGACATTCGCTATGACGGAGATGTCGTGCGAGATGAATATGCTAGCGAGCTTCTCGTACTCCCGGAGTTGTTTGAACAGCTCCAGTATCTGCGCCTGGATTATGGTGTCCAGCGCCGTGGTAGGCTCGTCCAAGATGATCACTTTGGGATTGAGTATCAGGGCAAAGGCGATCATGACTCTCTGCTTTTGTCCCCCGGATAGTTCCCACGGGTAGTTGTTGAGCCGCGACGGGTCGACGCCTATGTATTGGAGCAGGTCGGAGGCCTTCTTGTAGACTTCCTCCTTGCTCATCTTGACGTGCGCCTGCACGGTCTCCACGAACTGGTCGCCTACCCGGTAAAGAGGATCGAGCGCGCTCATGGCGGCCTGTGGCACGTAGGCCATCTTCACCCAGCGCACCTTCTGGTTGAGCTCCTTTTCCGACATGCCGGTGATCTCCTCGCCTAGTACTTGGATCGAGTCGGCGGATGATGTGGCGTTGAGGGGGAGCAGCCTGAGAACTCCGAGCGCCAGCGTTGATTTTCCAGATCCGGACTCCCCCACAAGCCCCAGGGTTTCGCTTTCACCAAGTTCGAAGCTCACGTTCTTCACTGCGGCGAGAGAGCCCCTAGGCGTGCTGAATTCGACTGACATGTTCTTCGCTACTAGGGCCTTGGACGCTGAGCTCAATTCAATCAAGCCGCGCGCGAATATTCCTGTTGTATAGCCCTTCCTGTCATGAAGAACGCTATCGAGAGAAGGATGATTGCGACGCCGATGGGAAGGAAGATCCACCAGAGATAGCCGTTGGCCGGTCCTATGCTGTTTATCAGGTTGGCTAGCATGTTCCCCCACGTCGGGACAGTGCTGATCCCTATTCCGAGAAAGTCCAAACCGGCATCCGCAACGACCAGACCCGGAACGATGACCGTTGTCAGTGCGATTATCGTGCCGGCCGTGTGGTTCAGCACGTGCCGTCTAAGCACGTAGGACCTGCTCGCCCCCATCGATGTGGCGGCCTGGACGTAGGTCCTCGACCGGAGGCTCAAGACCTGCGACCTAACGGTCCGCGAGATGCCTGGCCACCCTAAAGTGCCGAAAAGAACGACTATCAGCACCACCTTGTTCGGGACGACGTGAGCGAGGGTGAAGATGGTATCGAGGTCTATGACCAGTATCAGGAAGGGCAGCAGTAGAAGGACGTCGGTGAGGAACAAGAGGACGCCGTCGGCCAATCCACCGAAGAAGCCTCCCACCAGCCCCACGACCACTCCGATCGCCAAGGCGATCGCCGCGGCGCCGAACGCAATCTCCAGGGCGATGTTAGTCCCGGTGGCGAATTCGGACCACACGTCTGCGCCGTTGGTGTCAGTGCCCAGTAGCCCGTAGACCTGCCCGAAGATTTGGAACTTGAGGTCCGATTGCTGCAGCTGGACACTGTACTGCCCCTTGGGGAAGACCTGAATCATCTCTCCGAAGGTGTAGTTTCCGGGCCCCTGGAAAATCGTTGAGGCGAACGCCGAAGGATTGGCGTGGGCGATCGCCGACGAATTGAGGTAGTTGAGCGGCATGTCCGACTCTGCCAGTGTTATTCCGCCCACATAGTTCCAGCTGCTGTTCATCATGACGGGCTGCGGGAGCGTGTTCGCGAAATACTGCAGATAGTGCGAAGCGAGCTTGGGCTCGCTTTCAAGCGCGGCTTCTCCCGCGGTGTTGGCCTCCAGCGCGACCGGATAGACGCCTCTTGGGGTACTGACGTAGAGGAACACAGCGAGGCCTGCCCCCTTGACGCTTATCGGGTTGACGGCGATCTGACCGACGAAGACGTCGGGCGCGCTGTACTTGTAGTCCAGGGTGTGTTCGAATCTAATCGAGGTGATGTTCTGCGAGTCCCCGCTGATTTGGAGAAGCTCGCTGCCGGGCCCCGTGTTGATTATCGTGTATGCGCCTGGATTAGCAGGAGTCATCCCGGTGGGGCCCGTGGCGCTGACGAAGCTCACGTTGACCTTCGCCCCCTGTGTTGAGACAGGTTGCCAGGCGGCTACCGCGCTCGACGACTGGAATTCTTGCAGTGTCGTGGATGAGGGAAAGATGATGTTCGGTGGCAGGTTTTGGTAGCCCGGAAAGGCGGAGATCCAACTGGGAAGGGCCGTCGGCCCGGCGGCATAGAAGTCGCTTTGGTTGTAGCCGTTGGGGTACGCGGCCGTCGCGGCTCCGATAGTCCCGATCAGTACGAAGATTGCGATTATTATCAACCCCGCCACGGCGGATTTCCGCCTGAACGCGCGGAGAATGAAATGCTCGGACTGTCTAGCCAAGTCTAATCCTCGGATCGAGGCGAGCGTATACGAAGTCCAACACGAACAAGACGATTAGTGCGTAGAGCGCGAAGATGAAGGTCGAGGCGATGAGAAAAGGTATGTCGAAGTGCGTCGCCGCTGTGACTGTGGCGAGCCCTATGCCCGGGAATTCAAAAATTGTCTCTGCGAAGAACAGGCCCTGTATCACGAATGCGACGCTTATTCCGATTTGGGTCACCCACGGGAGCAGGGCGTTCTTCAGCGCGTGTCTGTAGAAGACTTGGTTCTCCGGTAACCCTCTGGCCCTTGCGTGGGTGATGTACCCAGCCGAGTTGTACTCCTCTATTATGTTGTTTCTGACGAACAGTTGGAGTCCTCCGAAGCCGAGGACCGTGAGGGCAATCAGGGGGAGCGCCGCGGCCCACAGATATCTGAGGTAGTAGTCTAATCCGGAGTAAAGCAATACGCCGCCGGCCTTCGTCTCGTAGGTCGTCGCGAACCCCAGGGTAATCGGGAACCAGTGAAGTTGGTCGGCGAGCACGATGTACATGATTATTCCAATCCAGATAATCGGGATGAAGCTCAGTATGAGCGAGCCCGCTGAGGTTACGGTGTCTCCGATCTTCCGCCTGGACTTGATGAACGACTTCGCAGCCACAATCCCAAAGACTATAGAAAGTGTGGCTGTGGTCACCAGCGAGACAAGGGCTAGAAAGAGGCTGTTGGGGAGATACGTCTCAACAACTGTCAGAACAGGTTCCTTGTAGTACGCGCTGTTTCCGAATTGGAAGGTGAAGAGATTGTAGAGGTAGGTCGCAATCCTCTGCGGAAGAGGGTCGTTCAGCCCGAACTTCGCCACGGCCGCGTTTATGAGGTTGAGCTGCCCCTGCGCGGCGTGGGGGGCCAGCTGCGTTATTCCAGTAAAGAAGAAACCCAGGTTGAACCCCAGTGACTGGGGTATTATCTCGAACAGGAAGAAAGACAGTATCATCAGGGCAACCAGAGTTACTAGGCGGTTCAGTAGCCTGTTCAGGATGAACCTGTAACTTGCCAATGAAGTAGGAATGCCCGATGATTAATTATAAAAGGGCTTAGCCGACCATAACAATCGGCCAACGACAGATTTTCTGGTCTTAATTCGTACCGAGAAGCATGAATTCGAGTCGGGTTAAGGCTTAGCGCTTTCTCATGGCGCCGTAGGCCGCCACGAGGACGGCAATCAGCGCGACCACTAGCGCGCCCAGCGAGTAGGTCTCTGCGTTGGAGGCGTGTCCGGAGGCCGTGCTTACTGAGCTTGAGATTCCGTTGAGCTGTGTGCTGAGGCCCGAAAGGCTACTCTGAATCCCTGAGTTCCCTGACGCGACCTGCGAGCTTAGGGAGGAGAGTGAGCTCTGCGCGTTTGCGACCGAGTTCTCCACGTTGCTGTTCCCCGCACTGATCTGTCCGCTCAAAGCGGAATCAAGCGAGGATAGTGAGTTCTCCACGGCCCCGGTTCCGGCCGTGACTTGCGAGCTCAACGCATTCAGCGAGCTCTGAGTGGCCTTGCTTCCGGCCGTCATGTTAGCCTGCAACGCTGCGAGAGCGCCTGCGTTACTTGATTCTGAGGAGGCTATCGAATTCAGGGTGCTCGTTTCGGTTGCTACGGAGCTGAAAGCTCCCCACGTGGTAACGCTGGAAGTGCCGTTCCACGCCGTGATGCTGAATTCGAACGTTCCCAGCTGGGCCGGAATGTTGTAGACCGTCTGGAAGATTCCGTTGGTTACAAATATGAAACCGTTCAATACCACTTGGCCGCCGTTCGGCGTTATGATGGTCGCGTTGACGTTGGAAACGGTGTAAAGACTTCCGTTTAGCGTGGTTATTGCAGTGAACAGCTGGTTCTCTCCTGGCTGCAGGGTCGGAGCATAGGTCACACCGACGCCCCAATAGTCCGTCTGCGCGAAAGCCGGTGCCGCGGCGAACGCGATGAGGAGGGATGAAAGGAACGCGGCTACGCCAATAGACTTCAGATTCGACGGAAGAGAAAGGCTCCCCCTCAAACTTTTGTCAGTCTCCAAGCGTTGCACACATGCCAATATAAGCTAGACGGTAGGGCTTTCCGTGTTCCCGAACGCGTTCAGGCGTTTGAGGGTGCTTTCTGCGGGGCCTGGGGAGAGACGGGTGAGATGGGCTTCGGAATGGTCGAAGGCTGGGTTGTGGGGGGCGGGGCCGGTGCGGGTGCGGCCACGACCGGTACTGCCGCAATCGTCTGCCCGGTCAGTCGCGTGAAGACCCCCCTGCCGCGCTCGGTCAGTGTATAGTGACCTGGACCGCCGAAGAAGTCGACCTTGTACTCGATGAATCCGAGGGAGAGCAGCTGCCTCAGCACCCAAATGGTCAACCACTCGGAGCTGTCGGAGATCGCGTCGTCGACCTCCGCGTTGCTGAGCCCGGCCTTGCTCTTGGCTATCGCATTGAGCGCCGACATTATGTGCTCCGAAGCCATCACCTTTCGCGCCACGCTCCGCTGGCCCTGCGCGTCTCCAGGCCATACCCAGAGTCCGCTCTTCATCGTGGCCGTCGGCGTCTCCTCGGTTCATAAACACTGCGAGGGGGGACGCAGAGATTGATTTGGTTTAACGAATGTGTCAACTGGTTTTAGTGCGCCCAAACAAAAGAATTGTCCGACTCGTGAATTTCGATAATCATGGAAGCTGTAACTGAATACACGGACAAGAAGTCGGAGCTAGAGGAGAAGATTCGGTCGTTCGAAGCGGAGAAGAACGTCCTCCAATCTGAAATATCCGCTTTGAAGGAGCGGATAGCCACGCTAGAGTTGGAAAGGGCCGCCTCCACGCTAGAGAGCGAAGTGGAGTCCCTGAGGAACGAGAAGGCCGCACTTCAGGAGAAGGAGGCGGAATTCGCCTCCGACCCTGCCGCTCCCGAGAGCTATTCTCCGTCCCAGCCGGACGAAGGATACCAGGTCTAGCGCGAACGAGAGGCTCTCTGCTCGAGTTCCTCTTTGTCCTTACGGAGATGGGCAACGTAGGACTCGAGTTCGCCTAGTTTCGACTCTAACTCGTGGATTTCGCTGTTCTTCTGGTTTCGCGCCAGCGTCTTTTGCAGCGCGATGTGTTCCGATTCGATTGACTTGACCCGCCCCAGGAGGTCGTCGTTGTCCTTCTTGACGGCCTTCAACTCGTCCTGCATCTTCCTGAGTTCTTCCTCGGCCACTATGAGATAATGTTGCTTGCTCACAACGGTGGGGAACTTGGTGGCGCACTTGGAGCAGGTATACATCCCGATCCTGCGTTCGGTCATGCCACGTTCGCCCTTGGTAGGCTCCACTATGACAGAGAAGCTTCTGGTTGGTAGGGCTTCCCTGTTCCCGCACTTGGGGCAGTTGGGCATTCGCAGTCCATAAAGCGACGTTCGCGCGTTAAAGCTTTACTGCTCTCTGATCGATTCGAGTTCCGAAACCGCCGACCAGAGCGTGACCCTGGCGAAAGACGGCATGTTAGGGTCCTGTGCGACCTCGTCGAGCAGGCTCACGGCGTTTGCCGCTCGGACGCCGACGCTCTGTTTGGGGTCGCCGAGCATCATGATCGAGTCCTTGACTATCTTGCGAATGTTCCTCGGGGTGATGTTCGAGTCGGCTATGCCTTGAAGGCTGGTCACGGCCTTCAGCAGCCTCGCGTCGTTCTCTTGCTGTTTCTTCACCTTGGTGCTCATTGTCAAAACCCCGGTTGCCCGAGGAAACTGCTTGATTTTGGTGAGGATAAGTGTCTTTCGTCCTCCCCGACTGTCTTTATTAGCCGTCTGGGCGCGGACAGGATTGTCGCATGACGACCAAAGAAAGCATGAAGATAACCGCCGAGCTGGTGAGGAAGGGGGCAACCATCCTCGCCGAGCCCTGCCAGACCTGTGGCGGAGTGCAGGTCAAGTATCACGGCAAGACCTATTGTACGAACCACGAAGACCTGTCCGCCGTCCTCTCCGCCGGGGAATTGACGCTTGATTCTGTCTCGGCCGACCTTCGGCAACTCCTGCTCGCGAAGCTGGCCGAATCGATGAGCCTGCTGGAGAAGGAAAAGGAGGGCGCGAAGCAGGACCAGCTCGTTTCGCTCGTGGCAAAGTACTACGAGCTCCTCCAGAAGCTGCCCCAGAAGTAACGGCTTAAATCCGACGGGCTGAGAATTTGAAAGGCATGGTTCCTAGGCTTGGTCAGAAGGCACCCGATTTCGCGCTTCCAGATGTCGACGGGCAGGTGCGCGCTCTCTCGGAGTTCACCAAGAAAGGATCAACGATCCTGGCCTTCTTTCCCCTGGCTTTCTCAGGCGTCTGCGACAAGGAGATGTGTGCGTTCAGGGACGGCCTGCCGAAGCTCGTCCCTGGAACCCAGATTGTTGGGGTGAGCGTGGACAGCCTATTCGCGCTGAAGATGTTTGGCCAGACGTACGGCATCGAATACCCGCTGTTGAGCGATTTCAATAGGAGGGTCGCCAAGATGTACGGGGTCCTTCAGGACCCTTGGGTTGCCTTCGGGTACCGTGGGGTCGCCAAGCGCTCGGTCTTCCTGATCGACTCGAAAGGCACGCTCAGGTACAAGTGGGTGACGGACGTCCCTTCAGAGGAGCCCCCCTACGGCGAGGTCGTCAAAGCGGCCAACAAGTCGCACGATTAGCTCAAAGGGGTTTTTATACGAGCTTGCGGTCGGTTTCCTCGCAAATGACCCAAGAAATCGGGATCAAGCCCGTGGTCGAGTTGACCGAGAGCGCAGCACGGGAACTCAAGGTCTACCTCGAGAAACAGAACAAACCCGGCGCCGCACTGCGGATTTTTGTGACGGCCGGCGGCTGCTCTGGGTTGTCATATGGGATGGTCGTGGATGACAAGATCACCGAGGACGACTTCGTAGTCGAGGCGGTTGGCGCGAGGGTCGTAGTGGACCGGTCGAGCGCCCCGTTCATCGCAGGGTCAGTCATCGATTACAAGACCGAGAAGCTCATGGGCGGAGGCTTCGTGGTAAGCAATCCGAACGCGGTTACCACGTGTGGTTGCGGCGAATCCTTCAAGACCGCGTAATCGTCGTCTTCGCATACAAAGGATAGATATCCCCTAATCTCTGGTTCAGCATGAGCCGGGGTGGCAGAGTGGCTAATGCGCGGGCAGTTCGCTTAGTCATGGAAGCGAATCCGCAACTCGAGATCACATGGCCAGTCAGCCCGTGACCCGCAAGGGTCTCGTGGGTTCAAGTCCTACCCCCGGCGCCTTTTCCCGGACAGACGCCTCACCTGTGCTGTAAACAGGAGTTTATCTCGACGTTTGCAGCCTGGTTTTCGCTCGGGGTGGTTCCTAGTTGTGATTTCCGAGCAGACCTTTAAATCAAATCTGCGTCGAGGATGGTAATCTGTCATGAAGGCTTCTCTCGTCTGGAGCACACCAAACCCCGAGCGCACCATTTCGGTGGCTATGAGACGTTGCTACAGTACGAAACCCATCGAAGAGATTCAATCTGAGCTCGAGCTCAAGGGTCCAGAGTACTGGCGGTACCTGCTGACCAGGGCTCTTCAAGACAAGTCGCTGGACGTCCTGGAGCACTTCTGCCTCACCCTGACTGTCGACGGGATTGATGGGACCAGGGCCGGACTTCTCGCCCGAAGTTTTCCCTACGTGCGGCTCTTGAATCTGGGAGGGGAGGACTGGTTGGTCTCGATGAACGCGCGCACCCTTGTCGAGATTTGGCGCGGAGAGGGTTTCAAGGACTTTGCCGAGGTCGTCGTCACGGTGCTGGACGAGGCTGGAACGTGTCCGATCTTCAATTCGCTCGCGTTCGGTGAGAGGTTCCATGCGAATTAGCTTGCTCTGGCACACGGACGTCGAGGCCATCAAGTCCGTCCTATCAAAAAGGGGAGTCGCCTTTGAGCCGGCCCTGCTACTCGACCACGTCATGTACATGTTCGAGATCGAAGACTGCAGCAGAGTGACCACTCATCAGCTGGTCAGACACAGGGTCGCTTCCTACGATCAGGAATCCCAACGCTTCTCATCGGCAACGAGGGAGGGCGTCGTCACTCCCACCAGCATAGCGTCCAACAAGGACGCCTTGAAGGCCTACGAAGATGCACTGAAGGCTGTCTACGACGCGTTCGAGAAGATGACGGCCGTCGGAGTGCCGAAAGAGGACGCGCGGTACGTCCTCCCGAACGCGATGAAGACCAAACTGGTCATGACGGTGAGCGCCCGAAGCCTGATGCACATAGTCTGGCAGAGGACCGCCGTCCAGGCCCAGTGGGAGATTCGGGAGCTGGCCAACACTTTGATGGATCTGGCTAAGCATGCCACGCCCGAGCTTTGGGCGACCATCCTAGAGCGGTAGAATTGGCCAAAGTGTTCGGGACCGCGGGCGTTAGGGGCGTCTTCAATCAGACCCAGACTCCCAAACAGGTGTACGACTTGGTAGAGACGATATCGTTCGTGTTCGGGAGGGGAGATTATGGCGTAGGCTGGGACGGGAGGAAGACGTCGGCGTTGCTGGCGAGAACCGTCATGGCGGCCATCAGTGCGGTGGGCAACCGAGCCCTCTCCTTTGGCATGGTCCCGACTCCCGTAGTCGCTTACGGGAGCCGATCAAGGTCCTGCCGGACCAGCTTCTCCGTGACCGCCTCTCACAACCCTCCCGAGTTCTCGGGGGTGAAGGTGTTCAATGGGTTCGGCATGGAGTTGAGCAGGGCAGAAGAGGACAGGGTCGAGCGGGCGCTGGCGGTCGATGTCATGAGGTCATCGGGCACTTTTGGTCTGGCTTCTGACGACCAGGAAGTCGTCGGCGACTACATCGACGATTTGGTCTCGAGGTATGAAAAGGCGTCAAACGGCTTGCGGATAGCAATAGACTGTGCTAACGGTCCCGGTGGTGGTGTGACCCCCAACATTCTGAAACGGTTGGGGCATAGCGTCTTGACGATGAACGCGCAGGTATCTTGGAGGTTCCCGGCGCGAAATCCCGAACCTACAAGCGCGAATCTGTCAGACTTCGCGCGGACCTTGTCAGGGCTTGGGGTCGACCTTGGTTTCGCCCATGACGGTGATGCAGACAGGCTCGTTCTCGTTGATGGTCGCGGGAACGTCCTTCCCGACTTCGTGCTGACCGCCCTCGCCCTTCACGGCCTTGAATCATCGAGCGGGACTGTCGTGATCTCTGAAAACAGCTCGTCTATGGTGGAAGAGGAGGCCAAACGAATCGGTTTCGACGTCGTGAGGAGCAGAGTAGGCAAGAGCTTCGCCCTCCTGAAGGAGAAAGGGGGTGTCTTCGCCAGCGAACCGAGCAAGATTGTCGATCCGCGCTGGGGCTACTGGGAAGATGGAATCAACGCCGCCGCCTTGGTCTCGACGCTGCTCTCCAAGGACAAAGGGCTTCTGGAGAGGATGGCCCAAACGAGGTGGCACTACAAACAGGTCAACTTGAACGTCCTTGTGCGGATGCCGAGGTTGATGGAGAACTCCAGGGAGTCGTTCAAGAGGTTCAAAGTGGTCGAGGAGCGCACGCTCGACGGGTACAAGATCGTCTTCGCAGACGACTCGTGGATAATGTTCAGGGCGTCTGGGACCGAACCCAAGACCCGCATCTACTGCGAATCGAAAGACCCCGAGGTTCTGGCGGCGCTTATCCAAGAAGGCACCAGATGCGTCGAATCCTCTTTATAGACAGAGCTCGCCCGATTTCTCCGTGCTAGAGTCCAAGGCGATTTCGAAGGCACTCGCATCCGGATTCATGTTCGAGGCGGGAGCGTTCGACCTGATTGACCACCTTCCTCCAGGATTCGACGTGGGCGGCCTCGTGGACAGAATCTTGGAGATGAAGACGACGAAGGCCGGAGGGCCCAAGTTGATCACCGTCGACGATGTCCATCGACTAATGCCACCTGAACCCGTGTCCGCTGGCAGGACAAAGATGGCGTCGGTGGAAGAGGTGGTCGAGATGGACGTGGTTTCAGACCCCACTCTCGGCATCGCTCCAATCGAAGCTAACGAGGGGTTCAAGGCGCTGTTTCAGGACAGGTACGCAAGGCTGCTCTCGATAGCGAAGAAGAGGCCCGATACCCGCGGCGTGGCGGGAACCTCGGCCGCCAGAAGGCTGCCCCCTGGACAGAAGATGAAGGTCGTGGGACTGCTCTCCCACCGGTCGAATCGAAGGAACAACCTCGAAATAACGCTTGACGACCTCGAGGGGACGGTGAAGATCTCTTGTCAGGACCCGGCGGTCATGAAATCGACCTCTGAGGCGCCCCTGGACAGCCTCGTGATTGTGGACGTGCAAAGGTCGAAGTCCGGCCAACTCTACGCGGGATCGCTGACGCTCCCCGATATCCCAGACAGGAAGCCGATTGTTTCATCTCACCTTGTCTATGCCGCCCTTCTGTCGGACCTTCACATCGGGAGCAAGATGTTCCTCAACGAGGACTTCGAACGCTTCATCTCGTGGCTGAACGGCAATCTGGGAGACGAGGACATCGTAAGTCGAATAAAATATCTGGTCGTGGCGGGAGATCTAATCGACGGTGTCGGCGTCTATCCAGGCCAAGAGTTCCAGCTCAGCGAAAGAGACCCGAAGATGCAATATGCGACGGCCGCTGAGCTCCTAAAGCGAATCCCCCCTCACATCCAGATAATCCTCTCCCCAGGTAACCACGACCCCGTCAGGCAGGCCCTTCCTCAGCCGGCCGTCGCGCTGGACCTTGCGGAGCCACTCTATGGTATGGAGAACGTTCGCTGGGTCGGAGATCCCGCGTACGTCAAGCTCCACGGAGTCACGTTCCTAATCTATCACGGGAAGAGCCTCGATGATGTAATCGCGACGACCCCCGACCTCGCTTACAGCAGACCGGCCGACGCGATGAAGTTGTTGCTCAGGTCGAGGCACCTGGCTCCGACGTACGGCAAGAGGACCGCGCTGGCCCCCGAACTCCGGGATTTCCTCGTAATCGATACCGTGCCCGAGGTGTTCCATTGCGGGCATGTGCACACCTTCGAGGAGATGAACTACCGTGGGACGCTTCTGGTCAACTCGGGCACGTGGCAGGCGCAAACGAGTTTTCAGGCTAACATGGGTCTCGAACCCACGCCGAGCGTGATTCCGATTGTCGATTTGTCCAGCTTGCGTGTAATCAGGCGTAATTTCGGCCCCGGATTCGCCGTCGCCTAGGCTGTCGAAATTCTTTCCAGAAAAGTCGTTGACGGCGCGAAGAAGAGGGTCCCGGTGACCGCGTGGCTATAGTCTAGGAGGCGATCGTAGTTGCCCGGCGGCTTGCCGATGAACATGTTCTCGAGCATCTGTTCGATGGTGCGGGGCGAACGGCTGTAGCCGATGAAGTAGGTGCCAGACTCCCCCTGGGCCGCCTGACCGAACGGCATGTTGTCCCTGAGTATCTTGACCTCGCTGCCGTCCACAACAATCTTGGTCAGCGCGTTGTGCGCAAACGTAGGCTTGATGGAGTCGTCCAGCTCGATGTTGGTGAGCTTCGTGCGGCCTATGATGTGCTCTTGTTCTTCCGTCGGAAGCCGGTTCCAGTCGGTCAGGTTGTGGAGGTACTTCTGCACGATTACGTAGCTGCCTGCCGAGAAGACCGGGTCCTCGTCGCCTATGAGAGTGGCGTCAATCGCCGGTTGGCCCTTTGGGTTCTCCGTTCCGTCGACGAAACCGATGAGGCTGCGACTGTCGAAGTAGCGGAATCCGTGTACCTCGTCCACCGGAGAGACCGATGCCCCGAGTCGGGCCATAATTTGGGAAGCCAACTCGAAGCACAAGTCCATGCGCTGCGCCCTGATGTGAAACAGGATGTCGCCTGGAGTCGACACGGCGTGGCGATTTCCAGCGCGAATCTCGTGGAACTTCCGTAGTTCCGCCGGCCTCGGCCGTCCGAAGAGGGCATCCCACGCTTCCGACCCGAACGCCATCACGCATGAGAGTTCTCCTTCGGGAACGCGGTGCCCCACGGAACGGACTAGCGCGGACAGGTCTCTACAGAGAGAACGAACCGTCGTTCGGTTCTCGGCGCTTGGATTGATGGTCACCACCAGGAAGATCGCGGTACGGGTCAATGGGGCGGCAACTGGTTGTGGAACGGTTGGTGGGCTGTCTCGAGCTCTAGACGTAGTCAAGAAGTCCCTCCGGCCCATCTCGATTGTAACCACGTTTAACAGGCATCAAGAGGACGCCTGCTTTGTGCCGAGTCATTTAACGTGTTGCCATGGCACGTCCCCTGTAAACACCTGTCTAGTCTAGGAGATTTCGAATTCGTTGCCGTCAAGGTCCTTCAGAATGGCGTACTTGCCCCAGCTAGTGGTCGTGAGCTCCTCAGAGAAATCCACTCCGTTCTTCTTCAGCTCGACGTAAGTCCTCTCGACGTCCTCAGGGTTGCTCGCGGGCAATACCACTCCGGTCTTCTCGTCCTTGCGCATCGTGAGCGGCCCGCATTGGAACCATATTCCTGTACGCCCCCCGGCTTATCGTTCTTCCACGCGTCGCAGCGCCCGCAGAGGTGCAACAGGGTGGCCCTAGCTCCTTTCGGCCTGACGAAGACGGTATGTCCTTCGTGACTGACGATTTCGAAACCTAGCTTGTCGTGATACCAAGCAGCCGATCTCTTCGCGTCGTTGACGAGGATTGCGACGGAACCCGCTTCGATAATCATTAGGAATTAGTTCTCTGCTTGTCTATTTCTCCTTTCTGGAAGAGTCCCGTCTTTCTGCGAGTATGTCGGAGATGGCGAGCCTCGGACAAATCTAAATATCCGCCATGTGGGTCAGGAACGAAGGAGAATGCGAAAGGCAATCCCGATAATCGTCGGCGTCCTGCTCGTGCTGGTGGGAATCGGATGGGCGTCTCAGGGAGCCGGCATGATGGGAGGGAGCAGTTTGATGGATAACAACACGGCATTCATCTACCTCGGCGCATTCGTGGCCCTAGTGGGAATCGCGCTCGTCACATACGGCGTCGTTTCGAAGCCGAAGTTCAAGACCCCAGCTGCGGGATAAGTTCGTCCGAAACGGTCGACGATTGTGTGCTCAGAACTCTTCAGGAGGTTACCGCTTGTCGAGCCCTAGGGCGTTCCTGCAAGATTTCTCCGAACGCCCTCCTGAAGTACTCGATAGACTTGGATAAGCTCACTCTGCCTTCGCTCGTAAGCTCGTACACCAAATTGCGACCGTCGGGGCGCGCCTCGATCAGGCCTCTCTTAGCAAGCTCCTTCAGCGCTGGATAGATCGTCCCCGGATTGGGCTTGTCCCCTTTCCGTTCGCCGATCTCGGCTGCGATTTCCTGTCCATACATGGGGCGCTTGGACAAGAGCCAGAGAATCATGAACGAGAGCATTCCACGCATGTCGCACATGGCCCCTTCTTCGCTTCCCTGCACGTCTCTCGGCACGATGGGTGTCTTCGGCCTGACGAATATAAGTTTGCGACAGGTCCGATGATTTTATATTGGGTATCCAATGTTGTGCGTCCGATGGAACGTGTGCGAATCGGACTGCTTAGGAGCTTATGAGTAGAATTGTCGAATCTTTCGAAGGCGGGGTATGAAGGTTTTGTTACGGTCGCTAAGGAGGATGAAGTTGGCGAAGGCTCGATGTTCGGCGTCATGGTCGCCGGCAATCCGATTCTGCTGTCAAAGATTGGCGGGAGGATCTATGCCATGGACGCCGTATGCTCTCACTACTACGGATACCTGCCCAGAGGCGATTTGAAGGATCACACAGTAACCTGTCCCGTTCACAAAGCCCAGTACGACGTCGCCACGGGCAAGGTCCTGAAGAACGTCCCCGCCCTGATGAAGCTCGCAAGCCGCAGAGAAGCGACCAACCTGAAGGTTTACGAAGTTGAAGTCGTGGAAAACAGCGTCCGCCTAAGGATCTAGTCTCGATCGGAGGCTTGCGTCTTGCCAAAGCGACTCAAAGTCGGAGATGCGGCACCCGAGTTCGTGCTCCCATCGCAAACCGGAGAGCTCGTAAATCTGAAGGAGAAGATAGGAAAGAAGGAGATCGTGCTGTATTTCTATCCCAAAGACAACACGCCCGGATGCACAACCGAGGCTCGGGCGTTCCGTGACAACTACGAGGCCCTCGAAGAGTTTGGCGCGGAGGTGATGGGCGTGAGCTCTGATTCTGTGGAGTCTCACCGAGGTTTTGCTGCGAAATGCGATCTCCCGTTCACGCTTCTGAGCGACGCCGGAGGCAAGGTACGCGAGCTCTATTCTGTCCCGTCAACTTTCGGCCTCCTTTCTGGCAGGGTCACCTACATCATCGACAAGAAGGGGACGGTGAGGCATGTCTTCTCATCTCAGATGAACCCCAAGAGACACGTAGACGAAGCGCTCAATGCCTTGAGGTCTATCAGGGATGAGGAAGAAAAGGACGGAAAGACCGACCTAGCGGCGTCGCTAGGGGGAACATGAAATGGCACTCCAGCTTTTCCTGATCTGGTATTTCTTAATGGGCTTCCTCCTGGGCAACGGAGTCCCCCACTTCGCCTTCGGAGCGGCGGGAAAAGTCTTCAGGAGCCCGTTCGGGCAGAGATCCTCTCCCAAAACGAACGTTCTGTGGGGGCTGTCGAACTTCGTTGCTGCAACGGTCATTGCCGCTGGGCTCATAATCGAGAACCTCTACAGCAATTACGCCCTGGTCGCCCTCCTGGCAGGTTTCTGGCTGATGATGCTGATGTTTGGGACCGGAATCAAGAGGTTCCTGAATGAATAAACAAGCGCCAAAAGGCGGAGCGCGAGTAATCAGGACGGGAATGTAACGGGGTTAGTGGGGGACCGGACTTGAATGCAAACCGTTCGCGGTTCGATTCCCTGAACTCCTTCATCAAGAGAAGGCATCGGGCGATAGTCGTAGCGTGGGTGCTCGCACTCATCGTGTCGGCTCCGTTCATCTCGAGCTTTTTCTCGTCAATCTCGTTCAACGCGGCCGGCGGTGGCGGCCTCAGCGTGCCGAATTCGGAGTCAGAGAAGGCCCAGACGATAATCAGCGACCAGTTCCCAGCGACCAGTGCGAGTGCGGGCACGGGTCCGATAATTGTCGTTTTCCAGAACCAAGACGTCTACTCGAACGCGGTCAAGGCGGACATCCTCTCGCTTAACCGGACGCTCGCCGCGGATCCAAAATCGGGCGGCTTTACGGGTATCTTGGGCCTGTACTCTGAGGAGGGAAGCCTGCTCGATTCAACCGTCCCGTTCTACCTGGCAGAAATCGCGCAGATCGCCGGGCGGTCGCCGAACTCTGCCAACAGCACGGCCGCCTGGGATTCGGCCGCGGAGATCTTCGCTAACGAGACCTCGACCGCGTTCGCATCTTCGCCTCTATTCACCATAAACGCCACGTCGCTGTACAACCTTCTCTCCGGACTGCGCGGCGGCAGCACGCAGAACCAGGTCCGGGCTTCTGTCGCAAACCTACTGTCGACGGACAGCCTTGTCAACTATCCCTACAGGCTCTCACCATCCATCACGAAGAACTTTGTAAGTCCCGACAACGGGACGATGATCTTCGAATTGGGCTTCTCGTCGACCCCCAACGCCAGCGTCATCATCCAGACGCGGGCCGCGGTGCACGGCTCTAGCCTCGCGAAGCTCGGGACCATCTTCGTCACTGGTGCTCCAGTCCTGACAGTGGACTTCAGCAACACAGCCCAGCCCGCCCTGACCGACAGCATCCTGCCGGGCCTCGCCATTTCCCTTCTCGTTGCCGGGCTACTTTTCCTTTCACCAGTCGCTGCGCTCTTGCCGCTCCTGATCGGCGGTCTAACGATCGGAATATCGCTCGGCGCTGTCTATGGCCTGGTGGTCGTCGTCCAGCAGGGACAGATCAATTTCGCCGTCCCGTTTCTCATGATACTGACGATGCTGGGCCTGGCTGTGGACTACTCCGTGCTCCAGCTGAGGAGGACGCGGGAAGAACGGACAAAGGGCAGGTCCCTCGAAGAGAGCGTTGCCGTGTCCGTGAGATGGGCGGGACAAGCCATCCTCACAGCGGGGTCGACCGTGGTCGTGGCCTACATCGTCCTGACCGTGACCAACGTGCCCTTTTTCGGAAGCGTGGGGACGGCGATCGCCATCGGGGTCGCAATCCTACTCGCGTCGTCGCTGACGCTGATGCCGGCGCTTGAGCTGATGATGGGTGACAGGCTCTTCTGGCCGAATCGCGGAAGGCTGACCCGGCAGAGTAGCATAGGCAAGGGACGGCTCAAGAAGTTGGCCGAAAGAACCATGCAACGTAGGGTCACAATCGCCGTGGTATTCACCCTCTTGGCTGCGGGTTCTTTCTACCTGGCCTATCAAACTCCGACCGGAATCGACATAACGAAGTTGATTCCAAACTTCGAGAGCAACCAAGGCCTCACGGCTATCACCAACAACCTCGGGGGGTCTGTCGTCTCGCCCACACAAGTCGTCGTGACATTTCCGTCACCGATCGTCTACAGCCAGAACCAATTCAATCAGAGCCTGCTCAGACAGCTGGACGCGATCTCGTCGACCATCTCGAACTCAGCGGGAGTTGCCAGCGTCAGCGGCCCTACGCGGCCCTACGGGGCTCCATTCAACTATACCAACCTGGGAGTCCTATCGCCTCCGGTCAGGTCGCAATACCTGATTGGTATCCTTTCGCAAATCGGAAAAGACAACAGGACGGCGCTCATCACTGTGGGGCTATCCGTGTCGGCAGAAAGCTCGAATGCGGTGTCCGACCTAACCAAGATTGAGTCGACCGTCAACGGCACCCCGCTGCCCGCCGGTACAACCGTCTACTTCGGCGGGTCCACCCAATCCACGATTGACGCGCTGAATCTCATAAACGGAGTTCTCCCACTGGTCGTGCTGATTCTTTCGCTGGGGGTGTACTTCATACTCTTCGCCCAGCTGCGTTCCGTCTTCACGCCCGCACGACTGATCTTCACCATCCTCTGCAGCGTCGCCTTCGCCCTCGCGTTGCTCTCGATCACGTTCTACTACCTGCTTCAGACCCCGGTGGTGAGCCTCGCGCCGCTATTCGTCATCGTCACGATGCTCGGGGTGGGCATAGACTACGACATATTCCTAGTGACCAGGATAAGGGAAGAAGCTGCGGCCGGGATGTCGGACCACGACGCAATCAAGACGGCGGTGAGCAAGATATGGGTCACTCTCCTCGGCCTGGGCCTGATATTGTCGAGCGTCTTCGCGTCTCTGGCAGCAAGCGGGATAGGCCTGCTCGAGGAGATTGGCGTCAGCGTCGCCTCTGCCATCATGGTCGACGTCGGGCTGGTCATCCTATTCTTCGTGCCTGCTCTGATGGCAATCGCCCAGAAGTACAACTGGTGGCCGGCAAAAGTGAGGCCGGCTGCTGAGGAGACGCCTAGTAAGCAGGCCGTCTAGTTGAAAGGACAGGCCAGGATTGATCTTGCTTCCTTGGTCTTTCGTATCGACGACGCTCAAGCAAAGTCAAGTGCTCGGCGCTTTCGGAATCGGAATGGGGTACATTACCAAGGTAACCATGCCCAGTGGGGGGCAAGATCGGCTGGTCCACAGGTAGGCCGCTTCAGGGAACGAAGACCGCGGCCGCTATCACCGAAGTCCACAGGCTGTCTTTGTCGCAGGTTGCTGACTGGGTCACGTGTTTGGTCGTGATCATGCGCCCAGAAGCCTTGAAGAGTTGCTCTCGTTCGTCCCAAGCCGTGTCGAGATCGAAGGCCAAGCCCATGGCGGTGGCGAGCATCGTCGCGGCCATGTCTTCCGCGTAGTCCCCCGCCGTCTCCTCTGTCTGGCCGAAAGAATGGTGCTCTGAAAGGTAGCCGTATTCCTCGCTCTTTGATGGGATTGCCACTCCTATCGAAGAAGCCAGAAGCCGGTGCGGCTCGCTAGTGGAGTTTCTCGCCAGAACCACGAAGACTATCTCTCCAGGCTGGAGCATCTTGATGCCGTCCTCTTTGGGTATCAGTTTGCAAGCCGGTGGAACTATGCTCGAGACGGAGACCAGGTTGAATCGGTTTATCCCCGCGTCCCTCAGCGCCAACTCGAACGACTCCAAGCTTTCTTTGTGTTTTCCCACTCCCTTTGTCAGGAAAAAATATCTCGGAATCGTGTTGAATCAGGGCTTGCAAAGCAAGCTGGCGTATTTCTCTCTTTTCAATGGGAACACCCAGTTCAACTTGGGCCCTGAGGGCGGTCGAGCGTCAGGAGCTTCGCGTGGCATTCGTGACGGCCTCTCTCAGCGACTCTTCCTCGATTTTGCCCTCTGCGAAGAGCGACCCGTTGACGAAGATGATGGGGGGATAGAGCAGCCTGTGCTTTACCGCGAGGTCCATCCCTTCCGAGGAGGCAAATTCGACCTCGTGTATGGAAATCCCCGGTACCTCTGCTCTCAACTTGTCTAGCATGAGCCTTGCCTTGACGCAGAGGTGGCAGAACTCCTTGGTGACCAGTATGACATGAATGGGTCTGCTCGCGTCAGGCGGCGGCCGATCTGTCATCTTTCGGCCAGTTGAGAGGTCTTCAGGTACGCCTTCCTGTAGACCCACGAGTTGCCGAACCTCTCCCGTTTGAGGTACTCCCTGTCGACCAGGCGTGAGAGGTAGGTCGATATCGTGCTCAGGCGCGCGGGCTCGCCGTACTTGTCCTCGAAGGCGCGCGTGACGTCCGAGGACGAGAAGTCGCCAGCTGAGAACGCGCTCTCAATCAGGGATGTGACCTTGCCGAAGAACGTCGCCTCGTCGGGCTTCGGTCGATGGTCGCTCTCCAGGGGGACGTCCATGACCTCCAGCATGTCCGCGGCCTTCATGAGTTTCTCCCGAGAGACTTTCCCCTCGAGCGACAGCGTAAATTTTGTCCCGTCGCCGTCTTCGAGCTCAATCTTGATGCGTCTACGCAACTGTATGTCCTTGGGGCACTGTTTTGGGGTGTTAAATCTCGGTCGGGTGTGAACTTGTGAACACGGACATAACAATGGTTGACTGTTCAGTGAGACGGTCGGGGTGGTTCACTCCTGTTCACATTGTTGTTTCGTGGAAATCCCGTTTACTGGCCCCAGTGGAACCAAAGGGGTCTGAATGAGCTCCGTTCCTGTAGATGGAGGTCCAATGGCTGCAATGGAAACACTGGGGGGATGCCCGGTCGTCTGTTGCCTTGGCGTTCACATCCCTTCACCTGGACCCCCACCCCCTGTCCTTCCATTGGAGATCTCCCCACGCGTGTTTCGTACCCGGCAGTTCTCATTCTTCATGCCTTGTACCATATGGTTGACGCTAACCCTTATCCCCTTAACACCCGCAACCAAGAACGGGCCGCTAACTAACTAGAAATTATCAAAGACTAAGGGCGGGCCATCACAGGAAACAGTAGAATACGAGGGGCGGAGGGCTTATCTAACCAATGTTTCCAGTGAATCACATTGACGGACGATATAGGTGACATCTTCAAGCGAGCCAAAGGTGGGGCGGCACTCTTTCTTGATAGGACAGCACTGAGGCCAGAATACATACCGGACAAGCTCCCCTTCAGGGACGCGCAGATCAAGACGATAGCGGAGGTCTTGGCGCCCATCCTACACAACTCGAAGCCATCCAATCTGCTGCTCTACGGGAAGACGGGGACAGGCAAGACCGCCGTCGCACGTTATGTCCTCTCTAAACTCAAGGCCGAGGACGAGACATCGCAGCTTACCGTCGCTTACATCAACACCCGGCTCGCAAACACGGAATACAGGACTCTAGCAGAACTCGGGCTCACCCTGGGGCTCCAGATTCCGGCTACTGGGCTCTCGATTGGAGCGGTGATGGACAGGATATTCAAGGAGATTCAGAGCAAACAGAAGAAGTTGATCCTCGTCCTGGATGAAATCGACTACCTTGTCAAGACCTTCGGAGACGAGACGCTGTACGACTTCACGCGCTCCCACGAACAGCTCTCGCCCGGTTTCCTTTCAATCGTAGGAATCTCGAATGACCTGCAATTCAAGGAGGGGCTGGACCCACGCGTGCTGAGCAGCTTAGGCGAGGAAGAGCTGGTCTTCGCCCCGTATTCCGTGAGCGAACTACATGAGATTCTGAGCGAGAGGGCCAGCCTCGCGTTCAAGAGCACGGCGGTCTCCGAGTCGGCAATCAACCTGTGCGCCGCGATGGCAGGATCCGAGCACGGAGACGCGAGACGCGCCGTGGACCTCCTTCGGGTCGCGGGAGAGGTCGCCGAGCGAGAGGGCCGCCGCCAGATAGACGATTATTGCGTTAGAAAGGCGTCAGAGAAGATCGAACAGGATCAGGTGGACGAGGCCCTGCGCTCCCTCCCCTCTCAGAACAAGGCTATACTCATCGCAACTTCGATGTTCGGCAACGGGACCAACACAGGCGAACTCTACATGGCGTACGGCAACGTCTGCAAGAAGTACGGGCTCGAAGCGCTGACGCAGAGGCGCCTAAGCGGGATACTCGCCGAGCTCGACTTGCTGGGTTTGGTCGAAGCCTCAGTGGTCAGTAAGGGAAGGCGGGGGCGTACGAAGAGGATCAGGCTGCTGGTCGGGTCGGAAAAGCTCCAGAAGATGCTCTCGGAAGACCCAACATTCAGCGCCGCCAGCTAGGACAGGTCACTCGTGTTCCCGCAGGAACGGTTTCGCAATACGAACAGTGACATCGCTCCTGAAAAACACGTTTAGATGGTCCAACATGATGTCGGACGACCTTGGTTTCAGACCCTTCAGAATCACGCAAGTTCCATCGGGCATGAGCTCAGCAAGCTTCTTGCTGAGGCTGGTCGGTCCTCCATCGCGCCCGTTATGACCAGAGACGCCACCTCGAAGAAGTAGACACAGAGGTTCAGCGACTCCCCTAGTCGGGACCTCGGTGGTCGACGAATTGCGCTACCAAAGACCTAGAACGGACCCTCCAGTCCATTCCGGCGATGACGAGACCACCGACAACTGCGTATATACTCCGTGGGGAGGCTAGAAACCATGACTTATGCACGAAGAAAAAAATGGGCAGTAATTCGAAAGCGTAGACACTTATCCCATCAAAACGCAGTCGCTCAGCGTGCCGCCCGCGCCACGAAAGCCAGCTAAAGGTTCGGTTTAGCCTATGGCGCACACACGCTCCCGCAAGAAGAGACACCACGCCAGCGTCTATGACTACAGACATGGACAGAGATAATACGCGCTAGAATTAAGTAGCGAGCTAGCGTGGACACGCGCTGTTCCAATGAACGTATCCCAACTCTCCAATTTTCTCCGGACCGTAAGCCCAATCGCGGTCATCGCCGGCGCATCACTAGTCGTCTTCCAGCTCAGGCACAGCGCCAGGGAGATAAAATCTAACATAGCGCTCAACCTCCTTGAGAGGATAACCGACGAGTCGTTTCCGAGAAGGCGCAAGAACATGCACGACGTCGTCAGGAGATACGACGATAACGGCTGGGAGGGCTTCGACGGCAGTCTCGACGACTACGAGACGCGGAACTTCGCATATCAGTACGAGCTATTCGGCCAATTCGTCAGGGGCGGGCCTGGTCGACAAGAGGACGGTCATGAACGCACTGCAGGGGTTCGTGGTCGTAGTCGCAGGTGAGCCCCTGGCGGAACTTCGAGTGGCTTGCGGACGAAACCGAAGCTTTCATGCGGGAGCAGGGGATGTCGGTTTGACCGATAAAGTAAAATGCGGCTCCCGCGGCTAGAAAGACGTTTCACCATGAAATCGTCTGACAAAATGAAGAAGCTAATCGACGGAAAGAACTTCGCGAGCGTCGCGACTTTGATGCCCGACGGCTCGCCGCAGGTTGCGCCCGTGTGGGTCGACCGTGACGGAGATACGATAATCCTCAACGCGACGGTAAGCAGGCAGCGCACCAGGAACCTGAAGAGAGATCCGAGGGTGGCAATCTGCATCTACGACCAAAACAACCCCTACTCGAACGTGTCGATCAGGGGAAGGGCCGTCGAGATTACGAAGACCGGCGCGGAGGATCACATCGACAAGATGAGCATGAAGTACAACGGAAGGCCGACGTACCCGCGCCACGATCCGAAGGACCCACGGGTCCTGATTAAGGTCGAACCGACCCGCATTCACGAAATGTAGTGCGGACTCCTTACCACGGCCATTTCGTTCGTAAGGCGCGGAATTCCCCATGCCATCAATCGACTCCGCGTCTCTTCGCGCAAAAGTTGATATGACATCCTGCCTCCCTGGAGGCCATGGCCAAGCTGAAGGTCAAGAAATTCGGCAAGCCAGACGAACTCAGGAAGTTCGAGCGCGGGAAACTCGCCCTCGTGAGTTTCAAGGACGGAACAGTCGGCAGGGCCGTTCTTGAGCCCGGCTGGAAGTGGTCCAAACACGTGAAACCCATAGCGAAGACCAAGAGCTGCGAAGCTCCTCACTTCCAGTACCACGTCACGGGAGTCCTACACGTGCTCATGGACGACGGAACCGAGATGGACATCGGACCAGGCGAGGTATCATCGATTCCGCCCGGGCACGACGCATGGGTGGTCGGAGTGGAGCCGGTCACCATGATCGACTTCCAGGGCATGACCGATTACGCCATGAGCCCGAAGAAAAAGTAACCCGCGAACAGAATCCCTCCGATATTTCGCAAGTCTCAGCGTGCCTGAATAGAAGCCAACAGACTCCGAACTTAGATTTCTACTCGCTGACGCTTTAAATAATCAACCGTCCTGCAAAACAACACAGATTGCCTTTCTGCCCGAGGTGCGGCAAGGATTACACGGTCGATGAAGGCGACGCCGGACAGTTTTGCGATTATTGTGGCTATGAACTGAGGTCCGCATCCCGAACAGCCTCTCAAACGGCACCTGTATCCCCGTCCCTGTCGCCACCTTCAACGGCGCCTCAAGAACCAACCCCAATAGCAACCCCGACAGCACTGGTAACGCCGCTCCCATCGCCGCGTCCGATGACGCCTCTAGCGGCACCCCGCGAATCACCTCCGATTGTAACACCACCAACTCCTCCAGTGGAGCCTCCCATGGCGACTCCACCGCCTCCAGTTACACCGCCATCACCCCTTCCAAGTGAAACCCCCGCAAAGGCGACTCCACCACCTCCTATAATTGCAACGCCATCACAGCCTCCGATGGCACCCGCTCCACGACCGGTCATGGCCGCCCCTCCCGCTCCGATGGAACCTGCGAACAACCCTTCATCTGGCGAATCAAGGACCATTCTCGTCGCCTTAGTGATAGTCATTCTCATCCTGGCAGCTTTCCTGGGATACTCCTACGTCCAGTCCTCAAGCAACATTTCCTCGCTCAACCAGACGATATCCTCCCAGAGCGCTGCGATTTCCTCGCAGGGCGCCGTGATATCCTCTCAGGGAGCGACAATCGCGTCCGAAAGCACGATAGTCTCTTCCCAGAGCGCGGTCATCTCCTCTCAGGGGGTCTCGATATCCTCTCAGAGGACAGTTGTGTCGTCGCAAGCCTCCAAACTGTCGTCAGATAGAGCGCTCGTCTCGAGTCTCAACAACACGATCGCTTCCGACAAGGCGACGATAGCCGCTGACAATGTCCGTATCGCCAACCTGACGTCCACCATCGGGTCCCTCCAGTCAACGGTGAATTCACTTCAAGGCTCCGTGAGCGCGGACCAGGCCGAGATAGCTTCCTTGAACTCGCAGATAGCGAGCTATCAGTCCCAAGTCTCTTCCCTCGAGACCCAGGTGAACCAGCTCCAGTCGGAGATTGCGTCTGAAGAAGCACTCGTCACCATCGCCGACGACGCCCTCGCCAACTCATTTGCGGAGAACATATACTCCAACTACCAGTTCACCGCGCCCGCTGGGGACTACGAATACTTCCCCGTAACTTCGGGATCGACGGGCGGGTATTTCTTCGTCGGCCTCGTGAGTTCCACGTCTTCTAACACGCTCGTCTCCTCCACCCTTCCGACCGGGTCAATCAACCTCGGAAGCGGAGGCGTGTACGGGTTCTACGCGTCTCCGAGTTCGACATTCCAGATTCGCTTCCAGGACCAGAACCTGTCCAGCTTCACGGCGACGATTAACGTCTGGTATTTCTACAACTGATTGAAGCAATCTCTCATCAAGAGCTGGCGGAGAGAACCATCACCAACGGGGGTCGCGATTCCCGTTTCAATGACCCCTTGGGTGTTCGGAAAAGGAAAATAACCGCATTTCTCCCACGATTATAGAAGATGAAGCCTCGGACCCTGCTTATGGTTTACGTCGTGCTTGTTCTGGCAGGCACGTTCCTGTTTGTCGTCCCGGTGATTCATGAATCAGTCCTCGCTTCAATCCCCATCCCCGGGTGCGCCGCACGCTTTGGGTGCGTGGGCCTTCGGAGCATCAACGTGACAGCCTCGGTCGGTTTCTACGCTCTCGGAGTGGGGGCCGTCGACGCGCAAGTGCCCTGCGGTAGCGGGACATTCGTAGTCCACACAGTATTCGGTTCTTGCGGCACGAACTATTCCTGGCAGTGGTCTAACTAGTCAGAATCAGCGCTTTTTCACGAAAGACGGGCAACCTCGACACAGGTGGTATGACTTCGTAGGATCTCGGTCTATCTTCGCCGGGGGAGCACGACCTTCCAGACGACCGCAAGCGCCAGGACGCCTATCCCCACTACAGCGAGAACGGCCACTACGGGGCTCGCCGACAGTCCGTTGGCGCTCGATTTCATGGAGACCGAGACCTGGTCGATCAGCCCGGCCGACTCGTTCACAACATTGCCTTGGTTGGCCGCACGGTCAACAAGGGACAGCGAGTCGTTCACGAACGCGCCAGGGAAGCCCAACCCGTCCGCGATGTTCAGAGTTTCGTCGAACAGGAGACGGCTAGCGGAGCCCAGCTGGTCGGCCACATTGATCGTCTCGTTGAGCTTGAGCGGGAGTCCGACGTTCACGACGTCCGAGATGCCGACCTGTTCCTGTACATTGATGTTGGTCTTGGTGGCCGTGATACTGACGTCGGCCTCGCACGTCGTCATTGCACCCGTCACGTCCTGGACCTCGAGCAGAACCGTGTATCCACCCGCAGCAGCATAGGTGTGAAATTGGACAAAGGTCGCAGCCGACCCGGTGGTCTCCATGCCGTCCCCGTAGAGCAGCGTCCACATGAAAGGCGGAGCCCCGCTGATGATGTTACCCTCGATTTGAGCCGTGAATCCGGTGGCACTGGCAGAAAGGGTGCACACGACCTTGCCGTCCGCAAAGACCGGAGGCACCGTGAGAAGCAGAAGGATGGGGACTGCCAGCCACAGAAGCCTTCGGCTCCTAATCGACAAGAGCATGACTCACATCTTACGTGAATGTGAAGCTGATGCTCACCACGAAGATGTCGCCCGAGTTCACCGTGACAACACCGGTGGCCACCCCGTCGAAGGCCACGTCAGACGCTCCAGCGGCTCCCGCGAAAGTGAGAGTTTGCGGGAAGGTCCCCCCGTTCGCCGTGACCACTCCCTGTACCTTCCATCCGTCACAGCTGGGCGGATTCCCCGTTGGTGCGCACCCTGATGGGAGCAAGGTGTTCGTACCGGTGCCGAAGAATGAGATACCTGTAGAGCCGTAAGTGTCCTCTATGTACACCTGCGGCGTAAAGCCCACGCAGGAACTCCATTCATTCGGCGTCGAACTGTTCCCCGACAGGCAGAGGGCCATGGCGTCCTCAGAGCTTATTGTGAGCGAGTTGTGCCCCGACCACGTAGCGAAGAGAACGCCGTCGGGATGATACGCCTTGACTGTCACAAATCCTTGCAGGGGAACGCCGTCAGCCGACACACCACGATTCGGGAAGACGAAGGCGTAGGAAGCGAAACCCGCGATGAAGACGACGAGACCCATGGCCACGGCGAGGAAGATCCTGACGTTACGTTCCAAGCGGCTTC
This sequence comes from uncultured archaeon, assembly GCA_963731775.1. GTDB lineage: Archaea > Thermoproteota > Nitrososphaeria > Nitrososphaerales > Gagatemarchaeaceae > DATJAJ01. Next base: position 112,191 of record CAVSWV010000004.1, read on the forward strand.
TATACAACATTCGGCGATTATAAGCCCTTAGAATTCGTTCATTCCGCGCCTCAGCAGGCGAAATCTTGCATCTACTGCAAGTCCAGAAGACTAACCGGTCCTGAGGCGGGCATTTCCCGCTTCAGCAAGACTCTAAGAACGCCCCCTGCCTATTGGTCGAGCATGGAGACGGCGGGCTTCTTGACGAGGCACAGGAGGTTCTCACGGTTGATCGCCATTTGTTTCATTGCGGGGACCTTTGTGGCCCTGGCCAGCCTCCTCTTTCCAATCGGCCGGTTCGGAGCGTTCTCTCTCAGTTTCGTGATTGGCGGGTTTCCCGCCATGATTGGGATACTGGGCATCCTGAGTTATGGCGCGCCATATCGAAGGAGAAGAAGATGGCTTTCCATGGGGATTGCAGGCGAACTCATCGGCGCCGCGTGGTTCTTCATCTCTTGGGGCTCGGAGGACGCCGAATTCGGGCTCATTCTGTTGTTGACGAGCAGCCTCGCTACGCTCACATTGTTCCGCAGGGCGGAAGCCGAAGCGAAGAAGGAAGTTGCGGAACCCTCGCCCGTACTTGACGCGAGCATTTCCAGCTCCCGCCACTCTATACGAAAGAAGAAGCATCGAGGCTATCGGACGGTCTCGTAATGCAGGATCATTTCGCCGTACTCGAGGCTCTTGACAGAGCGCAGCTTCAGGGTCTGCTGTTTCAGCATCGACCCCCAGTATTGCTTGCCACGTCCGAGGATGACCGGCCAAATCCACATCCGATAGTCGTCGGCCAGCCCGCGCTGAATGAACTCTTGGACGAGCGAGGGGCCCCATCCACGATGATGTCCTTACCCGGCTCCCGCCTGAGACGCGCGACGATGCGGCTTAGGTTCCCCTTCATGATTCTGGAGTTCTGCCATTCGACCTTGGTCAGGTTGTGAGAGAGGACGACCTTCTGGGAACGCTCTAGGAAGCGAGAGAACTCGAAGAGGAACTTCGGGTCCGACGGCTTCCTCGCCGCCAGGGAGTGGACGTTCACATGGTCTTCGTAGGCCCTCCGGCCGAACACGACCGTGTCCACCGAATCATACCGGTCGATCCACATGTCGACGAACGCCTGAGAGGGCGCGTCCGACGGAGCGTCAGACCCTGGGTACTTGGGAAACTCGCCGTAACCGTCCAGGGTCATGTACAGGTTCACCGTGATTTTTCGCGTCAAAGAACTTCGAACCCTCACCGAGCGCGAGCGGCAGCCCTCGTCTTCGGGGATAGCTTGGAAAGCTTCTCTTCAGCGGCCAGCGTGGCTTCGAGAGTCAGATCGGCGATGAGTCTGAGCTCTGCTTCCTTTCTTCTCGATAGTTTTCCCTCGGTCAATCGCCTTTCAACCTGTCCCGGGCGCGTTTATGCCTTTCAGCGAGCTCCTTGTAGAGATATTACTCTCTGGCATCAAATTATCAGGCAAGAACGCTCTTATAACACAAGAGCAAATCCGCGCCAGTCGCGTACAGTTGGCTACGTATCTTCGCGGAGAGAAGGTGAGACTCAGGCCGACAGAATCAGACGGCGACCTGAGATTCGTCTTTCTCGCTCACAACGACCCCGAAGCCTGGGGCCGCCATGTCAACTTCGAGCCTCGCACCTGGGAGAGTTTTCTAGCCTTTTCAAAGGAGTGGGAAAAGCCACCCATACGATTCACCCCGTTCCTCATCGAGCGAATTGAAGACAAGAAACTTATCGGCTACGTAGTCCATTTTTCGCCAAACCCCACGTTTGAAGGGATGATTGAGATCGGTTACATGATTAGCGAGCCAGCTCTGAGAGGCAAGGGATATGTTTCTGAAGCCGCACGACTCCTGGTCGATTACCTGTTTTCGACGAAGACGGTCGAGAGGCTCCAAGCAACGACCAGCGTAGAGAACCTCGCCTCCCAGCATGTCCTCGAAAAACTGGGCTTCAAGAGGGAAGGAGTGCTACGAAGCAGCTACTTCCTAAACGGGCACTACGACGACAGCGTGATATTCAGCCTGCTGAGAGGAGAGTGGAAAGCTTCTCAGAACGAGAAGACCTAGTCCATCGGTCTAACCAGTCGTAAGGTGCACGCTTCCTCCATCTAATCGCTCGTACGCTTGCCGGAGCTGCGCCTTGCAGTACTCGTACAGAGCGTCGTAGACGGGGAACTGTAGCCTCATGTTCTCGAAGTCATCCTTCGCCATGGCCCTGAAGCCGAGGGCAGCCCCCTCAAGGCCTGCCGACTCGGGAGGTGCGTCTGGGATTTTCGCGTCAGCCCCCCTCACGATCTTCGCGAGCTCCAGCAGCGCCCCGTCCTTGAGGCCGTACTCCTTGATGATCGCATCGAAGCTGACGCGCTCCTTCCCCTCTTCCTTGTAGTGGGTCAGCTCCACTCCGGGGGCGTCGAACGGGATTGCCCCTTCTCTCAGCGCAACTTCTTTCACCTTTTCAGCTGGAACGAACAAGAACGCCGCGTCAGGGTCGACGAACCGCTTGATGAGCCAGGGACAGGCGATGCGGTCCACTTTGGCCTTCTCGCGTGTAACCCACTTCATTGACTAGCGCCCACCAGAGCGGCAGATTCCCTCTTATCCTTGCCCCGTTCAACCGGTAAGGCGCGTTTCCCTCTCACTAAATCATCCCTCGCTATCTCAAGAGTTCGAGAAGCAACTCTTTGACGCGGGCGTGGACCTCGGGCCTGACCCTACCCACCGACATCCTGACGAGGTCTTGGCTCACGCTGAATACCCTGTCCACTTTTGCTTTGCTATCGACTATCAGGTGCCCACTCTCAAGTTGCTCGTTCGTAACCAGAATGGTGTAATCACGCAGCTTGAGATTGGAAGTCAGGGGGACCGCGAGGAAATCTTCAGACCGTCGATTGTATTTGTCATTCGATAACACGATGGCGGGTCTGACCTTGGAGCTCTTCGAATCTGAGAAGGGGAAAGAGAGGAGGACTATGTCGCGCTGAGATATCATTTCTTCGCCTTCAGGTAGTCATTCCAGACGTCGTCTCCCTTTGCGTTCCATATCTGAGCGAGCGCCGCCTCCGTCATCTCCTGGACGTCGCCGAACTCATCACCAAGGAGGCGGTCGACCTTCTCGGTCTTCTCGAGCACCAGCTTCCTGCCTTTCCTTATCAGTAAGAGCTCGTCGCCCTTTCTTATCCCGATCTCCCGCTGCATGTCCACCGGGATTGAGATTTGCCCCTTATCGGAAACTTTGACCTTCCTGAAGACCACTTCGCTTGTCATGTCTCCCCGGAGTAAGGAAATCCTTACTTATAAGCCGAAAGGCGTTCTCAACCATTCGTAAGGTGCGCGTTTCCTTCCTCAGTCAACCTATAGAAGTACGGCTTGTTCGAATCTGATGTCGCCGATTTGACGCGATAACATGCGAACCTCCGTCCCCGACGTTTAAATCATCTAAGAGCTCCTCTTAGTGAACTTGACGGGCTCAGCCAGCGAGAAAGTAATCTTCGAAAACAAGGCCGTCCAGATCGCCGAAGCCAGATGGACAAGGGGCGGCACGCTAAAGATGCATTCTCATCCGAGCTTCCTTGTAATCGCCATGGTCCCGCTGGAGTACAAGTCGATAACACCCGATGGAAAGACCCGAGCTTGGAGGATCAGGAAAGGCGAATCGCACCGTCATAAGGCTGGGACCCACGCCTTCGAGGGCGTCTCGACCAAGGGCCGGGCCCTCATAGTGGTCGTGAAGTAGGTTCACCCGGTCGTAAGTCGCGCGTTTCCCTCTTCCGTCAAACCAGATTCAGATTCGCTTAAATAGAAATTGACGCTCCCGAGACATAATGTCTTTGGGTTTCAGCGTGACTGTGCGCAAGGGGGAGAAATTCTACATCGCCAGAGTCCCCGAGCTCGGTATCACGACCCAGGGAAAGACCAGGGCGGAGGCCAGAAAGAACCTCAGAGAGGCCATCCGGGTGCATCTGGAGGCGATGGCCGACTACGCGATGGAGCACGGCAAGGTCGAGATAGCGGAAGGACAGCTGGTCCCCGCCTAGGATGTCCAAGCTCCCGATCGTGTCCGGCCGCGACCTGATCAAGATTCTCACGAAACACTTCGGCTTCAGGGTCCTTAGGCAGAAGGGGAGCCACGTCACCCTCACCAACGACGTTTCTTTCATCACCGTGCCTTTGCATCCCGAGCTCGACAGGGGAACGCTCAGGGCGATTCTCAATGACGCCCGAATCGAACGGGGCGACTTCGAAAGATACGCTTAGACCCGCGAAAACGAGTCTCACCCAGTCGCAAGTCGCGCGTTTCCTCCCTCAGTCAATCTATACACGTACTACTTGTTCGAGACGTCCCACGCGTTCAATCTATCTGTCATACGCCGAACCTCTGGGCTCGACCGCCAGCAAGACTATCTCCTTCAGATTTTCGTTGACCGTGTAGATTATCCTGTGGCCGCCGAAGCGGGCGCTTCTCAGGTCTCTGAACCTGCCCCTCAGCTCCTTGAAGGAGTACGGGTCCTCGGCGATTTCTTCTAACGTTGTGCGCGCCCTGTCTAGATCTATGGTCGAAAGCCGCTTCAGGCCGCGCTCGAAGTTGGCGGTCGGCACAAGGCCCCAGGTCAACTCGGCTGTTTCTTGATTCCCTTTAAGAGCGCATCGACGCTTTCATACCTCTTGAAACGCCCTCCGCGGAGGTCATTCAGCCCCCGCTCAATGCTCCGGACAGTCTTCTTGTCCCCCATTATCTCCACCGTCTCTTCCAGGTCGTCAAGGCGCCTCTCAAGGGAGACGATCCTGCTCTCAGGCTTCGCCAACTTGAGAATCTAACCGTCTTCGGCTTAAAACCGTTGCTCCCTGGAGAAGAAGAGGCGTCACTCTGTCGTAAGGCGCGCGTTTCGGCGCTAGGCGATTGCGGTCGCGTTGGGGAGAGGCGGAGCCGAACACGACAGCCTCAAGCCCCCATAATATGGCGACTGACTGTATGTGACCCCTACGCCCAGCGTCACGCAGCTCAACGACCTGTAGATATTCCAGTGCGGCGGATTCTGTTCATAAAATCCCGGGCCACTGCTGAACCAGTAGGCGACAGGGGCGAAGAAGAAGAACGCGAACAGGCTTACTACCACAATCACTGTCATGACCTTGGTGGAGCGTCGCATGTGTTCAATATCGGGACGGGAACTAATAGTCCTACCGACAAGAACACGCGGGGTCAGCCAGTCGTCAATCTTGCATTTCCTTCCTCAGTCAATCGATAGACTTACGGCTTGTTCGAGTCGTCCCTCACCACCAGGCCATCCCGAGTCTCACGGACCATATACACTGCTTCGGCGGTCTATCCTTACGACGAGAACGGTTCTCTGTTCGTCGAAGATTTCGTAGAGCACTCGCCAGTCTCCAACCCTTACTCTGTAAACGTCACGTCTCCCCTGAAGCTTCAGTGAGCCATTGGGACGCTGGTCTCCGGCAAGCTCATCGAGTTTGGACAGAACCCTCTTTCTCATCACTTGGTCGAGCGACTGCAGCTCCCGGAGAGCCTTCCTAGAGACCTTGACCTCAAACCTCAATGGACTTCTTGACCTGAGCGAGGCTCACGGCCCTTCCCATCTTGAAATCCTCCCGTCCCTCTTCGAGAGCCTTCAGGTCCTCCTCGGTCATGATAGAATCTACGGCGCGTTCAAGGGCCGCAATCCGTTTTTTCATGTCTCGCATCTCCTCCCTCAGCGCGCCGTAATCCGCTTTCATCGCTCGCTCAAGAACCGGGGTGTTCTATTAAGCCCTTCGAAGGATTTGCGTGATAGCTGTGCAGGGTTTCGGCGGTTCTCATGTCTGATCCCGACCCGCGGCACGAATAAATAACAGAATCGCCGCATTTTTCTGACAATGATGCCTCGCTTGACCAGAAAAAGAGGGCTGGCCGCAGTCGTAGTTGCCATATGCTTCGTCTTCGCCGCTCCGCTCTTCCCCACAAGGATAGCCAGCAACCTAATCCTGCCCGAGAGGAATCAATGCGCCGGTGCGTTGCCCCTGGCCGGGGACACGAGCCTAGTGGACTCATCGTACACTTCGCTTTCATACCAGCTGTTCGGAGCCTTCGGGACGATTTACGTTCCAAGCAATGGGAACAATTCAATCCAGTTTCCGCCGCTCGGGGACAAGAGCCTAGCTTGCGACACGCCCTAGCTGTGGAACCGACCCTCATCCAGTCGTAATTCGGGCGTTTCCTTCCTCGGTCAACCTATAGACATACGGCTTGTTCGAATCGTCCCTCACGACGAAGCCCTGCTCGTAGAACTCCTTCAGGATCCTCGCCGAGTGCTCCCTCGATATCCCCTTGCCGTCCCTGCCCGGGAGCGCGTTGCCTATCTCGACCGAGGTCCGCGGGCCCTGGCTCAGCAGCCTCAGCACCGCCACCTCCGTGTTGTCCAGCTTCCGCTCCTTCGTGGCGAACGCCGGTGCCCTCGCCCTCTCCATGGGGGCCGCCTGCCTCTGCTGCATCGCGGGTGCAGTGACCGGTGCCTGTGCCTGTTCGCCCGCGGGGGGAGCGTAAATCCGCGGAGGGGCATTTCGAGGCTCGAGGACCCTAGCCTGAATCACGTCAAGACGGGTCATCACGTCCACTATGCGCTCGTCCTGCTTCTTCAGCCGCGTCTCCAGCGACCGGTAGAGGTCTTTCCCTATGTCGGCCGACTCGTTGATGCTCTGGGAGGCGCCCCTGTACCTGACCAAGAGGAATATTGCAAGAACTGCAAAGAAAGCGCCGAGGGTGATGCTGGCCAAGGTTACATAGTCTGTCAAGAGTGTGAGCTAGCCTGATACTGCGTGATATTAAAGCCTCATCATGCGGCCTCACGTGACCAAATTCTGGATTAGCGCTGTCAAAACCCGGTAGAAGGGGTCGTCTTCGCCCGCGCCCGCCATCGGAGGGGCTTTCGCCACCATGTCCATCAGCTTCTTGACGTCTTCGGCCTTCAGCCATGTCTGGGAAGACGCTATCAGCACCGTGAGGAGCGCGGACCTGATGTTGTCCCTCGCCTGCTCGACCGTGCGGTAGTACGCGCCGATCTTGACCGGGCCCGTCCCCGATTTCCGCACCGTCCTGAGCGCCGCCGCCTGTTTGAGCGTGATTTCACCTGACCTCACACGGTCGTAGAGCCGGAGGGACTCGAGCTGGACGTCGGTCAGGGAGGGTTTCGGCGGTCTTGGGCGCATGGGCTCTTGGTTTAATCACGAATCGTATGAAGGTTCCGCTTGGCCTCTTTGCGGTTCTCTTTAAAGTTCGGCGCTAAAATACGAAATATTTGATGAAATGGTGATAGACTCGCAGAAAACTGTCTTGACTGTTCGCGCTAGCTTAATTACCGTGGACGCCGCACAGTCGCGCGAGAGAATGGGAAGGAGAAGAAAGAAGACTCAGCGTATTGTTCGCAGGACCTTGCCGTCGGTGTTCGCTTGTCCGCGTTGTGGCATGATATCAGTCCGAATCACATCCCACGAAGACTCCGAGTCGCACGATTTCGTGTTTGAAGTAGCATGTGGTAACCTCGCTTGTGGAGAGCACAGGGAGTTCAGATACGACACCAAACGGGCTCCGATCGACGTTTACGCCAAGTTCGTGGATGACTTCGCCAAAGTCGGGGCCTAAAACAGCTTGGCCGGGCCCGGTCCAACAGAGCGACTTCTGCTTCGGATGGCCAAACGGAGCCCAATCGTAGCTGCTCTGATAGACCCAGAAGACTTCAGTCCCAAAGAAGCGGGAGAGACAGCTCTGACATGCGTAAAGGCGGGTGCAGGGCTGATCTTGGTAGGCGGATCGACGGTTTCCGACTCTCGAAAGCTGGATTTAATTGTTCAGGCCGTACGACGCAATGTGACCTCATCGAGTAAGTCACACACATCACGCAATGCTCACAACTCTACGCCGGTCGTTCTGTTTCCGGGTAACATTACAGGAGTCTCCCGTTTTGCCGATGCAATCCTCTTCTCCAGCCTCCTGAATTCGACAAATCCCTACTTCATCATCGGCGCCCAGGCTTTGGGGGCCCCAATGGTCCGAAAAAGCCGTCTGGAGGCCATTCCGATGGGCTACTTGGTCTTCGGAGAGTCGTCCAGCACGGGTTTCATCGGTCAAGTTCGGCCTTTTCCACATTTCAAGCCCGGTTTGGCTGTGATATACGCTATGGCCGCAGAATACCTCGGCATGAGGTCGCTATATCTCGAAGGGGGGAGCGGGACAATGGAGCCGGTGCTAGAGCCAACTATCAAGGCCGTTCGCAAGGCCTACGAAGGGCTTCTCATCGTTGGGGGTGGAATCAACAACCCAGATCACGCAAAAGTTGTCGCAAAAGCAGGCGCAGACATCATAGTCGTCGGTAATCTGTTACAAACGGAGGGATGGGAGCGCACTTTCAAGGAAATCACGAAGGCTGCTCGCAAGTAATCTAGCAAGACCAAAACAAAGGAATAAGCCGCCGCAACAGATGTTCGAATTCTTATAGTTCGGCCGCTACGTTCTGCAGTAAAGCCATTGACTTCGGCTAGAGGCGAGGCACAGGCTCCGAATACCGGTAGCTTTCACGCCTTAGGTTGGGAGGCGGGCGGACCGTACAAGCTATTCCTTCTCTCCTTGGTCGGTATCATCCAGTTCTTCGCCGTCGTGCTACTCTCTCAATTCGGGCATTCTTACAAAAGCATTTACGACGATACCATCTTCCCGTCACTGATCATAATGGGCGTGTCCCTGGTGATTTTCGGTGCCATATCTGCTTACTCTTCTCGTCCTCACCTCATCAGGGAATACGATGTAACTTTCGAGGACAGGAGGTCAGAGGGAGGCACGTTGCGGCTATCATATACAGATTCCAAAGGCCTCCGGCGAGAGTCAGCCGTCAAATCAGTCAAGGCTGAACATGGCCCTCTGTTTAGGCCGATGTTCACTGCAGGGGGCACAATGTCAGTAGGAGAAACCAAGGCCGCAATGGTTCTGACTTTCTCCGACAGGCACGAGAGGCTTGAACTGGGTTTCCCTTCGCTGGAAGAGATGGAGAAGGTCTATGAACAGATCAAAACGAAATAGAGCGACCGCGCATTTTGGGCATCACCATAACTGGCAATTTGCTCCAAACTGAGGGTTTCGAGCGGACTTTTCGGGAAAATCCCGAGAATAATACGGACACACAAATCGAAATCACGAACTCTCTAGTCGAAGAACCGCCGCTTAACTGGAGGCAGCCTGAATCCGTGTAGCAGTTCAATGAGTTCTTCGAGGTCGCCATATTCCTTGAGAGATTTGTGAAACCGCTCTCCCTTCGGCGTCTTCCTATATCGCTTACCTGGCATCTCTTCAATCCACCCTCCTACGTTGATCATGGCATCCAACGCCCGGTTCAGGTTCGGTTCGTTATTCCTAGCGACTGTTAAGAGGTCCATCCTGCTAGCTTCTCCGCGTTCGTCAAATGCTTCGAAGTACTCGTAGAGGCGCGAGACAAACCGCTTCAAGCCTACTTCAACCTTGAAGCTACTTCGAAGAGTTTGGTGTACTTCCTTCTCAGAGTTCTGTATTTTCGAAGCGTTATGACGAATCCAACGGTCCCCGCAACTCCGATTCCGAGAGCGCCCAAGAGAGCCACTATGACGTCCGGAATCTGAAGTACCTGCGGGTAGATTGCAAGCCACGCGAGGAAGAAGCCCAAGATTGCTAGATAACCAAGTGAAAGAGCGTTGTATTTCCACATCGAAACTCCTTCAGTCAGGTCAGTGACGAGTAGTTTCGCGTCTTTGCGCAAGATGTCATAAGCTTCTTCCACGTCTAATTCATCCGATTCGGTTTCAGTCATGATTCTGTTGTATTCCATACCAAAATTTAACCATGAGTATAGATTCTCCGTGCAGCCAGAATCTAGACACACCAAAGGGGCAGAATCTATACTGTTGCTTATCCATGGGGCCGAAAAACACCTCTCACATTGGAAATCCCGAACGAGGAGAAGAAAGCTGGGCAGGAAACCAAGGCGCGCCTAGACGGTTCGTCGCCCGCCCCTAGAGGCGCGAACCCCTTTGCCGCTCTCCACAGTCTACGGAAAGTCATCGCGGACTACCTTGATCTGTTGAAGGACTACAGAATCCTGTTCCTTGCAGGGGTCATTCTGTTCCTGCCGAGCATTCTGGCTCCTTCTCTAGCCAACTTGTCTGCAGCTCCTACAATCTGTGGTGCGCTGATGCTTTGTACACACGGGAGTACCCCGTGGGGAGCAGTCACCTCAGTCTTCCTCTACGATGCTTGGGCGAACATCCCAGCTTACTTCGCAATATTGGCAACCTATGTCGCATTCAGCGATAGCATTGGGCCCGATGAAAGACGCAACCGTGGACGGTTCGCGGCAGTAACAATCTTCCCAGTCGCAACTCTGGCCAATGTCCTTTGGATGCTCGCGAGACCCACGACATATTCATGGGGGCCATCTGGAGTCGTGTATGCATTATGGGGTATACTGTTTGCGTTCACACTGCAGGACGGTCTTCCCCAGCACGCTAAACACCTAGATCCCAGAACTTGGTACAACAGCAAGAAAGAAACGAGCTCAGCTCTCAGCAACTTGGCCATCTTTGCTGCTACAGCCATGATTATGGTCGTTGAGCCGGCTCAGTTCCTCAGCGCAGGTCCGAACATCAACGTATTCGCTCATGGGGTAAGTTTCCTCGGGGGTTATTTCTTAACGAATGCGTACAGATGGGCGAGGAAACCAACGGAAACAGGCAACCCGAACGACCCCCGTGAGATCGAGCACGACTCTTGATAGAATCATGCGTTTCTAATCCTGCTATCAATTGCTCGTTCTTTCTGTTTCAGTATGGGAAGACGATTGTGGAAATCAATCTTGTAGGGGCGGCCCTTCCGATCCTCCTTTCCGCTTTCATCCTGGCCCTCTATCGAAAAAGGCTTCATTGGATGCGCGTCGGCAAGTTCATTCTAGCCGGCTTCGCAATAATCACCGGGATAGGCACCGCTTGGGGTGCAATCACCGGTTCTATCGGAATCCCCGAACCGTTCTTCATTCTGTTTTGGCTCCTAATCTTGGTATGGTACAGTAAATTGGACTTCCCTACCGAAGGGGCAGTCTTGACCGCGGGTGAGCTCTATGTAATTGGGACTCTTGGCGTAACATTGGACGACGCCGTCCGGACAATCCTCGGCTTTCTCAGCGTACCTGTCTTGGGATTGCGAATAAACCCCGACATTTGGGGTGCAGGAGGGCCAATAGACGGAATCTTCCTCAGCGGAATGAGTCTAGCGATAACGTACCTCATCATGGTGAAAGTCCCGAAAAAAGAGCGAACTCCACTGGTGCCCCAAACGCACCAATCAGAATCATCACGCGTTTAATCAGTCGTACCTCAACTTCCAGAGGGCGCATGAAGTCTCAACTATGACTCCCTCGCACGACCTTCATTGTACGAGAAAAAGCACCTTTCTTCGTCGAAGCAAACCTTGATAAGCGAAACACAGCGTCAGACGATATGAACATCCTCAGGAAGGCAAAGGAAGTCGCAGTGGAGAACGGCGTGGCGCCCGACCGCGTGAAGGAAGCGACGAACGTCAAATATGTCAAAGGTGCTTTCGACCGACGAAAGGCATTCAAGAAGAACCTCGAATAGGGGTTACCTCAGCACCTCTTCACCAGCACCTCTCTCCCCTTATTCACGTAGATCGGGTCGAAATCGTCGCAGTCATCGCTACAATACCGTCCACTGGCTCCTGTAAGTCTCCCGCGCCAGTTCTTCGTCATATCTTACCCGCGCCGCTTTCTCCTTTGCCTCGCTCTCTTCGGGGCTCTCGCCGTCTTCGTGCTCAACCTCCCCACCCCAATACTCAGGGTCGAACCTGGTCCTGATCAAAGCGATGAGCTTCATGCGGGTTTCGTAGTCTGGAGGAGGAATCACTTCGCAGCCCACGCGAGACCGGTCGTTGGTCACGTTTACGCCGAGGGCTCCGGCAGCATAGAGGGCTTCAATGTCCTCTCGGGCGATCGACGAGTGCTGGGAAGGGTAGGTATCAAACCACGCTCGGGCTTCGGTCTTCCACACTCCCGTAGGGTTGGGATACCTGTAGCCCCCCGGCGGCACGGCGGGAAGGCCCGGATAGTAGGGGTTCTCACCCCTCGCTGCCGCGTCGGCATGGTATTCGTTCTCTCCAACCACCCATTCGAGCCTCTTGCCCATCATCGGGTCGAACCAGACCTCCTTCGCCTGCAGCTCGACCCCGTCGCGAACCAGCATGTCGAGGATCTGCACGACCCTCTCGCGGGCCTCGAACGCCCCGAAGCCTATCCTGAGCGACCCGCAGAGCATCCAGCAGTCTCCTCGGTCCATGAAGGCGACGTCGAACTCCTCCACGTCGGGGTGAACCCGCACGGTCACGCCGATCAGCCCCGAGTCCCTGTACGGCCCGCCGATGTCGGGCTCCACCAGCCTCCTGCCCAGCTCCCGCCGAGCACCCTTCCTAATCGGGCCACGGAGCATGTCGAGGACTTCGTGCTTCTTCCTCACTACGATGGCTCTTTCGGCGGTAAACTCGACGAGGTCCACGCCCCAGAAAGCCTTGGCATGGCTCCTGACGCCGGCCAACGCGCCTTCGACGTCCCCCTTCGTCCTCGCGGTGCCGACGTACTCGATCGTGATGCCCGCAAGGTTCGGGATGTCGGACGGAGCCTCCTCGGTCGGAGTCGGGGCCGCGAGCTCCTCGTAAAAGGCGTTGAAAGCCTCGAAGACTTCGTGCGGAGCCATCTTGGGACTGAGGTCGCCGCCCCCTCTGTAATGGAACTCCCGCAGGGTCCTCACGAAATCGGGTTCGTCGCCTTCTCTGATTCCGATCTGATAGGCGGTCACCCCGGCGCCGGGCAGAGTCCCATCCACGTCTTCCCCTTCGCGTATCAGGCCCTCGTCGCTCTCCCAGTCCATGAAAATCGCGAGCTTCCTGTTGCTGTCGAGGTCTCTGGTCATGACCGTCTCGCCGACGCCGACCATAATGGGGACTTCCTCATCCTGAGCTAATAACCACCAGCAACAGTCGCCGTAAATATCGCCTCTCAGCTTCGCAAGTCAGTCTTCCAATGACCCCACGAAGCGACAAGGCCATCTACGCGGTCGTGGCAATCGGCTTGGCGATTCTCCTCGTTCTTACCGCGCTCGGGACGGTAGACAGCGGCTTCCTGAGGTCCACCGTGACCCTGACCGCGACCACGACTACAACCACATCCACGACGGTCGGGGAGTACGCCGTGCTGTTCCAGCAGATTCCGTGCCTCACTCCGAGCCCGCTCTACGAGCAGGACTGGTCCGTCACCCTGGGAGCCAAGACGGTCGTCGTGCCCGCGAACGGGACGCCCGCGAACGGGACGGTCCAGCCCGAGAGCATCATCGAGACGCCCGACTACAACGCGTCCAGCATCCTCTTCCTGATGCCCGAAGGGGTCTACAGCTACCAGGTCAATCCGGCGAGCGCCTTCCCCTATCAGAACGACACGGGGACGGTCAACGTCGACGGCGCCTCCGTCACAATCTACTTGAATCCCAGCTGCAGTTTCACCGGCGGCGGATAAGGGGCTTCTTCCGCTTCCTGAACAGATGCGACACCCCTATCGAGCCCCAGCTCTTCGACCTGTTGCTTTCCCGCTGGGCGGACTTGCGGAGTCGGTTCAGTTCGGCGATCTTCTCCTCGTATTCCCTCTTCTTCTTCCTGTTTCCCTGTGCACAGGCCTGGTCGTACAGCTTCCTCAGCTTCTCTTCTTCTGACTCGGAATCGATGTCGCGGCGCTCCAATCAGGTCTTTCAGAGACGGGTCCGGGACAGGCTGGACGTGCTAGACTTCCAAATGGACCTGTACCACGCGGTCGATCTGCTTTCCACCCTTGTCCATCTTGTACTCTATCAGGAATATGCCCTTGCGCATCGGGACGGAGTGTTGAGAGCTCATGCGCACCTGGCGTTCGGTCTCGCCCCTGTATGTCACCTTGACCCCCGATTTGGACTCGGTCTTGGACTTTATCGCGGCCAGGCAGAGGTCGTAGACGGTCCCCCTCGGCAGACCCAGCCTTTGGTCGATGTATTCGAGGTAACCCCTCGAGGTCAGGTGTCCCCCCATCGCGGCGGAGCGGTAACTCATCTGTCCCACATCTGGCTTCCATCCTAATCGGTTCGGCCTCTCTTTTCTCGCTTTGCTTCTGGGTTCCGGGGAGCATCATGGTAGCGCGGTCGGCTTGTCAGCGTTTCACACGGGTTCCCTTCCGCCTCCTGAATACGTGCGACACCCCTATCGAGTCGTTGATGATGTAGTATTCCCACTCGTCGGCCTTACGTCGCTTGCTCATGGAGAAGAACGTCTCGCGCGCTAATAACCACCCAGACAGGCCAAGAGCTAAATCCAAACGCGCGCCAAGCTATCCATGAGACTTGAGCCAATCGAAAAGCCGAAAGGATTCGTGCCCCGGATGGCGTACTGGGGGACGCGCCGCAGATTCGGGAAGGTGATGACCCCGATGAAGGTTGTGCTCGCGCGCATGCCGGGGTCGTTCGGGTTCAGCAACTCGATCAGCAAATTCGAGCTGAAGAAGATCCGGCTCGACCCGGAGCTTCATTACATGATCGCTGTCCTCGCCTCGCAAATCAACGGGTGCGGCTTCTGCACGGACCTGGGGATGTCGATGGCGATCCGCGAGCACCTGAATACGGAGAAGTTTGACGCGCTGCCCGAGTACCGGACGAGCCCCTTGTTCACCGGCAGAGAGCGCGCCGCTCTCGCCTATGCGGAAGAGGCGACGCGCAATAAGCGGGTGTCAGACGCCACGTTCGCCGACCTCCGAAAGCACTTCAGCGACTGGGAGATAACCGAAATCACGTGGATCAACGCGCTGGAGAACTACTACAACCTCATCAACATTCCTCTCGAGATTGGGTCGGACGGCTTCTGCTCTATCGCCCTGGCTCGGCCGCACTGACAGTCCGGCGACGAAGAGCGGTCGCCTTAGTCACGTCGGATACATCAAAGGGGCGAAACAATAACCTTGAGCCACGGTCAGCACCTAATCAGAGGGTTTCGAGCCGACTTTCTCGGGAAATCACGAAGGCAGCGCGACGCTCGTAGAGAGTGGAACGCCCTAGAAGTAGGATTATAGCGAAGTTCAGCACATTCAGGGACAATTGAAGGCGTCCAAAGAGGTTCTAGTCTCCGAACTCGGAGTCCTGGTTGGCCTGGCGTGTGCTCTAATCGGCCTCTACTTCAATCTGCAGAACAACTTCGTACACACGTATTTGGTCGTTGGTGGTCTTACGCTCTTCATAGCTTCGTTCTTTGTCTTGACCTACTATGGTCACCCCGGGTCAACTGGAGCAAGACTCCGCCCCATCTCCTCCTCAGTGGCCGTTTCGGGTTACTGCACCAGCTGCGGCCAGATGCTATGGTCCACAGACGCCTTCTGCCCACGTTGCGGGGCTAAGGCATCTGAGAGTCTGACCCAGCCCCCTCCGCTGTTCTACTCTTCGGTGGAAGATGGAATAACGTTCAGCGAATGGGGCGCGGCCATCGCCGCCATCCTCACCGTCGTTTATGCGCACAACTACGTCACCCAAATGTCCGCCGTCGAATTATTCGTAGTCATACTTTGGGGAGGATCATCGGCCCTCGAACTCATCATCGTGTCAAGCCTTCGGTCGTCGGGTTAGGAGCGCGACCTTCTACGAAGACTCGGTCCGCTTCAAGGTGAAGAGGACCTACGCCGCGTTTCCGTATTCGGAGATAACCGGCGTCTCAAAGTCAAAGGAAAGATGGCATATCGGGGGCCTGAACGTGATTGACATCACGGTCCGGGGAGACGAAATGCCCTATGGCATCCCTTCCAACCCGAAGAACACGTTTCTCAAGACGGATCTCTATTCTTGGCTGTTGATGAAGACCAAGTTGCCCGCGAATCCCTAGAAGAACGAGTTGAGGACATGATCGTCGTGGGTAATCTGCTCCAAACTGAGGGTTTCGAGCGGACTTTTCAGGGAAATCACGAAAGTAGTGAGATAATTCAAGCCTTTAGTTCGTATCCACCCTTCAATCCCGTCTGACACCACCCATTAAGGGGCACCCCATGCTTTACGTCTGTCTGGATCTGGTCCATCTCACTCAGAATTGTCTCTCTGCGCTTCTTTAGAGGCACCAATTCTGGTAGCTTCGCTCTCAATCGTTCTACATAGGGTTTGACGAGACCATCTAATTGTTGGATTGTATCACGCATCTCCTTATCAGAATCCGCCTTTAGGACTTGAGTCCCGACAACGCTTACTGAGAGCGTATTGGGATCTCCCATAAACCAAAGTTCTTGGTTTCCCACGACCAAGACCGAATAGACTTGGCCGGCGAAGGCCGCAACAACCCCTTCTAGTTTGCTCTGAAGCTTGTCCTCATCGGCACTCAAGGTATTCGAGAGACTCCCCAAAACTTCTTTGTAAATCGCCTCTGTCTCACCGGCCAAACCATTGTATTCCTCTTCGTAGCGCTGAAAACTCTTCCAGAGTTCCGGATACCCCGTAACTAAATGCTCTTTCATCAACGAAGGCCCATATCCCTTGAACAACCCGCCTATCCTTGGGACTGCCACAACAGACATTGCGTACCCCACAATGAGGACATCGTTCGGATCACGAAGCCCCTGAGGCAGCATTGATATTCCCGAGAGCTGTTCGACACATATTGACTGATGGGCGGTTCTCTTTTCCTCAGTCATAAGATATTTTGTCGCCGCGTTTTCTCCGTATTTGCGCGCGACCCAGATGCTTGCTCCAACTGCGATTGCAGTCCCAACCGCAGTCACGAAAAGCTGAAGAATCAGAATCTCAGTTTGTGTGTCCATTCTCGAATCAACGATTATGTGCAGATATGTGCTCGACCATGAAGTAGAACATTACGAACAATCCTGCCAGTCCTCCTCCCATGGCGCCTACTTGGAACGCCTCAATACTAGCGAGGTCGGACAGAGTATCAGGCGTGCTAATGACATGTATGCTTGATGTGAACGACCAAAACGCACCGTAGATAAGAATCAAGAGAGTCGCCAGTCCTATCCGCACTATGCCTTTGCGAGCGTAATATTTGACCGAAAAGGGAAGACCACGAGTGAAGTAGAAAACCATCAGAGCGACCAACAAGGTAGCAACAGTAACAAAATCCATGTACCCAATCTGAATTTGAATCCTGGGATAGTACAGGTACGTCATAAGAGTAAGCACAAGAAATGTGGAGATTATGAAGTACATGGCGACAGCTTCAAACAACGCCGCCCTTTGAAGAGGCGTGTCAAGGAATTCCGGGATTGGCCTTTTCCTAACCTTGTAGTAAATCCTAGCTGTTAGGTACGACAATCCAAACTCGTAAGGAAGAACGAACAAGAAGGCGGCAAGAATAAATGACTGGTTGGTCAAATGGAGTAAGAAGGACACGAATTGAGGCAAAGCCACGATTGCTATGGATACTTCTACTCCAATCGTAGCCTGCGCGGGATAGTAGCATGCCAAGAAATTGCAAGGCGAAGTCGACAAATCTCGGATCAAGGCGATTGTTAGAAAGTAGGTCGTAGAAATGACATAGAACACAATAAACATCGAAATGGGAAAGTGTAATCTTGCCCATTCTCTGTAGCGAGAGAAGATATCAGTCTTCTTTCGAAGATAGATACCTATGGGACCCACTTCGGAATCTTCAGAAACTTCAGGCGAGGAGCTGTCGGTTTCGCTCGACAACTTGTTTCTTATGATTAAGGTTCACTAATTAACTGCACTGTCAAATTGACTTCGAGCCGGTCGGCCCTTCCACTCCTAGCGATAGATGAACCCAAATCACCTCTCCGCCTGAGCTTGGAGTCGAATCTCCACCAGCACCTCCTTACCCTCCCGTACATAGGTCGCCCTCGAAATCGTCGCAGACGGTGAACACCTGCACCCACGCCAGATACCTGAGGCAGGCCAGGCGGCCTCCCCCGAAGCTCCTCTCGTGGACGCAGTTGTGGCAGCGGTTCAGGAAGCCCTCCTTGCCGTCGCCGGCATGGCGGAAGTTGGGAGGGCCGGATTCGGCCAAGTGACCAACGAGTCGTGTTCTCCCTAAAAGGTCCCACCACACCACAATTGTATAAATTTATATATCTGCTTGACTAGCCGACTTAAGGGTGCTCAAAATGAGAATATTGCATGAGCCAAATCTGAGAACCATAATGATGGTAGAAAAGTCGATACTGGATGCAAAGACCTACCCCACGAGGAAGGAGCTCTGGAAGTCCCTCCCGAAGGGGGTGCAGTACCAGACTTTCGCGCGGGTTCTGGGATACCTGGAGGCTTCCGGAAAGATAACCTTCAACAGCTCCAGAATCATATACACCGGCATCGACAACAGGAAGCTGCGCGAGCTCCTCGAAACCAGCGTCAGAATCTAGTAGCCGACTTATCTTCCCGAGTAGTCCAACGGGTCGGTCCTCTGTATGGTCTTGACCCTGTCGAGGTCCTTGTCCGCCGAAAGAATCTCCGTCATCGAATTGATCTCCATGGTGGCGACGTGGACGAAGTCCACCCCGTTCACATCGAAGGAGTAGGTCGAGGCCCGTTCGATCACGGCCAGGTCCATGTCCAGCCACACTATCGGCAGGGAGAGCAGCGCCTGCACGTTCTTCTCGATGCTGAGCCTTCGGCTCCCCCGCAGTTCAGTGTCGTTCAGCCGCTTCAGCACGTTGATGAGCTCCGCGAGCACCAGGACCGAGCATCCAGCTTCCAGAACTCCGCCCTCTACGTCCTGGAGGATTTTCTTGCAGCTGGAGCCGAACCTGGGATGGTTTTCGATGGCGTAGACGATGACGTTGGTGTCTACGTAGATCATCCGAGGGAGGTCCTTGCTTCCTTGACCAGCTTCACGGCGTCGAGGTCTAGCTTCACCTGCGAGGTCAGGAACTTCACCGGGTCCTTCATCCGCCTGTGCACGTCGACCAGGACGACGCCCTTGACCACGTGCCACCTAACGGTCTGGCCCGCGCCGACGCCAAGAAACTTCCTCACTTCTTTGGGCACCGTCGTCTGATGCTTGCGGGTAAGCTTCGTCTCTTCCGGTCTCATGGAGGTATTACCTGTAATACTATATTTAACCCGATCGGGTTTCCGCCCGCTGGAGACGTCTTCAGAACCCTGCCGCCTGACTTCTTGAAGGTGATATGGCTGTGCGTCCTGACCTGTTCTAAACCGTTCTCCTTCAGGATCCTTCAGGCTCTGGCCGCGGACGACAGGAAAGGCCATTCGTGAAATTCCCAATCAAAGTCAATTCATCTCGCGCCGGTCTGGCAGTCGCCCCTCCGGGCGGGGCCGTCTTGGACTTGTAGTCACCTTTGAGACAGCAGTTTAAATATGTAGACACCCATCAAACCACGTGCACATAGAAACGCGCCGTGCGAAAGGGAAGAGGAAGTACTACATTGCTGCTTCTTATCGGTCGGGCGCGAGGGTGGCGAAGGTCAGGGTCTTCCTGGGGACCGACCTCGGCAAAGAGGAACTCGAAGGCCTCGCTGAGAAGGCGAAGGCCAGGCTCGAGGGCAGACTGCGCTCGGCCAAAGCGATAGGGGACCCGTACAGGACGGTTCTCTCATCGAGGGAGCTGAGAGAGATCACGCTCCTGACCACCAAGGTCAGGGTGAAACTGGCCCACTTCGGCGAGGACGACTGGAAGACCTTCACCGAGGAGTTCACGTACCACACGAACGCGATTGAAGGGTCGACCGTTTCGAAAAGGGAGGTCAGGCGGGTCCTCGCGGACCGGGGATGGCCGGACAAGAGCAGGGAAGAGATAGCTGAAACGCTCGGAGTGGCGGAGGCCGTCAGGTACCTGAGGAAGACCAAGGACCCGGTCTCGCTGGAGCTGATCAAAGACCTCCACAGGATGGTCTTCAGGAATTCGAAGCCGTTCGCCGGAGAGACGAGGCAGAAGAGCGGAGTGGAGGTATCGGTCGTCGACAACCTCGGCGGAGTGATACACGCAGGAGCGCCCGCGGGCCAGGTCGACGCCATGTTGAGCAGGCTGTCTCGCTGGTACCGCGAAAACAGCGAGAAGTATCCCCCCTTCGTTCTCGCGGCGGTCGTCCACAATCAGTTCGAGACCATCCATCCCTTCCAGGACGGGAACGGGCGGGTCGGAAGGCTCCTGCTGGTCAACATCCTGCTCAAGCACGGCCTCCCGCCACTGAACATAGAACTGGAAAATCGAAAGGAGTACTACGACGCCCTCGGAGCGTATCAGGCCAAGGGAGACATCCGTCCCACCATCGAGTTGATGTTGAAGGAATACAGGCGGCTCAAGGCCGCGCTCAGAAGGTGACCACATTTTCCACCAAAGTAGTCACCCAAGAGCTTCTGTAAGATGAGAACCTGTCTTGCCGTCGCCGCTCCGGCGGAAGTTGGAGGATTCGACCATATCATCGCTGAAGTGCATCCAAACTGCGTAATAGTCACCACTCGAGGCAATCCCACGACGGACGAGACCCATCTCAAAGACTATCCAGGCGGAAACCGAAGGTTCTGGCGGCCTTCACGACTGGGTTCTGCCAAACAGCGGCCCGACGATCTTCCACCACTGGAAGTGCTCTCGATGCGGCAGGCAGGCCAGGACGGTGCCGCGACGGGCGTGCGGGATCGTGATTTACGAGCCGCCTAACCAGCAGGGTTGCGAGGAGTAAGCCTCCCAGGTCTCCAGAGTCCGGAAATATCTCAGCCCCTGATTTCTTTGTCTGTTATCTTGAACTGCGTCATCCAGAGGACGAACAAATCGAGGCGATCCGGCTCCGCGCCAAGTTTCCCCTCGGGAGGGAAGTAACCAAGGGTGATGAGACCATCCTCAACGAACCCGGGGAAGGGTTGGCCGCCCGCGAAAGGAACCAGCGTGTCCCTGGCCAGAATCACCTCCTTGTCCTCCGGCCCGAACTTTGTGAGCCACGACCGCCGTCCCATCACGACGTGAACCACGTCGGGCTTCTTCTGCAGCTCCTTCATGAAGGGTCGATCGATATCTCCAAAGTCGAGGATGACCTCTTGGCATTTCCTCAGCTCGTAGTTCAGGGCCTCGTCCTGTCCGGGGCCATGTTTGTGGGCCATATCCGCGGTAAGCCTGGCGACGACCGGCCGCAGCTTCGAAGCCGCTTCGGGGTCGGCCGAGAGAGTGAGGAGGTTCTCTTTCGGTCCGAGTATCTTGGCATTGCCAATGGGCTCATATCTGATGTCGGGAAGCCGCTGCTTGTATCGCATTCCTATCGCCGCCCCGTTTGCCTCACCGCGTTCGCCTCCCCCGACCAGGATTGCCTCGTACCTGACCCCTTCAACCGTGAGGTATCCCGCCCAGGCAAGCCCGTAGCGCTCCGCCTGGGGAGGCGCGGCCAGTAAAGCACTGCGGGCCTCCTCATATGCGAGTTCGAGACGGGCGTTGGTGAATCCCTGGATGAACTTGTCCTTGTGCTGCGTTTCGAAGACCGCGAGGGGCATCTGCGACCCCGTTCGGGCTACCTCTTTGACTGCAAGGGCAAGTACGTACTCCATCAAGTCGAGGAGTCCTGGATTCTCGTCGAGCTGTTGAAGACCCGTCTTGGGGCGGGGAGAACTATTCCCTCCAGAACTCTCCGATTCGGTCGGCATGGGATTGGGGTTCGCACAACGCGGACACAGCCACATCGGCGCATTAGCACCGTCTACTTTTGAATCCACGAACTCTTTTCTCAGCCATCCCTTGGTCTGGCACGCTTCGCATCGCCAGTTGTCTGGGGGCGGGTTAATGCGGCCGATGCCATTTTCCTTCACGAAGTGCACGCGATTGAGGCTGCCTGCTAACGACTGCAGAAAGTAGACATCTATGTCATTCGCCTGTTTGATCTCCTCCGTGCTCACCGGATGAAACGGTGCGATCACGGCTTGAGCCCCCGGATTCATCCCCTTCCAATCGCGAGAGAGCTCGAGCATGGCCCTTTGGCATTGGGCGTCGCCCATGTACAGGCTAGCACGGAACGCTGCGATAATCGTCAGATCAGCCGCTCCACGGTCTTGACCCCGGATTTCTGACTGCGGTTTGCTATCCTTCGTGAGGCAATTCGCCTCTGGAGAATGTGTTAATCCGATATAAAATGACCACGACAAGGCAGGCGCTCATAGACGCCAGGGACTCGCTACAGAACCTTTGGCCAAGACGAGGTTGAAAATGCCTGACCTGGGCGCGAGTTACGCATGCCTCAATCCCACCATAGAACGGTCGTAAGAGACTCGAGTGGGTCAGCCTTTGCGGAATTCACGTAATCCTCGTAAACTGAATTGACGTTCTTTCCCTCTTCAAGGTCTTCCTCCCAATTGTCGGGACGCAGAGATTTAACAACGGAGACAACTTCTTCGATCTTTTCCTTGGGAAATGTCACCTCGAGTGAATCTGCGTAGTCCTTACCGCCACCACGGTCTATCTCCATGACAACCACTTCGACGAGGGTAGCACCAGCCTCATAGAATCTCTTCACCACTTGGATAGGATCATCCTGAGCGGGTACAATCAAGAAATGCCTATCCCTATCGTTCAGGAGCCACGAGAGGGCTTCTGTCTGGTAGAACGGAAGGTCTCTGGGGTAAGGGGGACCAGCGACTCGGAAAGGAGGAAGCGCCGTCATTGCAATGCATCCCACCAATCATAATTGTAAACAACAGGTGTGAATCCTACGGCCCTCAACGCTTCCGCGTCAGCTTCCGAAGGCGCGGCCCTGCCTGTTATGGGACTCAACAACATGTGGTAGAAGCCAGGGTTCACCTTCCCCAAACCAATGATCTCGGTGTAGTCTCCGAGCTGCTGCTTGTTAACTGCACCACCTACTTTATTCTCATCTATCGAGTTGGATTCTTCAAAGTAGATGTCTGCGAACATAACGCGCCCATCTGTGAGTTCAAACTTCTCTTCCTGAGAACCTCCGGTCATCTCAGCGATGAAAGCATTTCCCATTACGCCCAAATGATAACTAAGGGCATCAATCGAATCTTCATTCCTAGTTGCGTCGACCGTCTCAATAGTCTCAACGGTCGACGCAGTACGTTCTAGTCGCGCTGCAATTAGGGCTTCTAATTGGGCGAATAACTCATCTACACTGGGACTCTCGTCTTCCGTGCCGAGAGCCACAAGCGGCAAGCCTGTCAGTGCTAATCCAGTGATTGCGGCCGTTCCAGCTATTCCGCCTAATGCTGCCAAGTCGATTCCAAGAAGTGGCAAATCGGCCCCTCCCGTGAAGATTACCCCAATACCGAGGGCGACGGCACCCGCGGCGAGTAACCGACTCTGCGACAGATGATGAGACGACCACCAGAACATCCCAGTCGGATCAACATACCCCAGCGGGTTGTCCCTAGCATACGCGTACGCGTTCATGCTCTGGGGGTCGTCCGAAGGCCCTCCCGCAGGGTCTCTCGACAGGAACCTCCCCGTAGTCGGGTCATAGAACCTCTCGCCCATGTAGTATAGCCCAGTAGAGGAGTCAAACGGCTCGTCCGCATACCTGAACGTGTCAGACCCAGACACTCCGTACTGCGGCCCGTACGGCTCATAGTTCGAGCTGAAGTACGACCCGCCGGTAGAGGTGGACTCCAGCCTCACGCTACCCAGCTCGTCCTCGTGGTAGTAGTACGTCGTCGACCCAGTTATCCTCGCGATCTGCATCCCGTCCGCGTAGAACAGCTTCGTCGCCGTCGAACCCGCCTTGTAGTATATCACGTCCGTCCCCTGATACATGTAGACCGTCGTCACCCCGCCCGCCACCTGCTCCACCCTCCTCCCCATACCGTCGAAGACGTTCTTCTGCACCAGCGTCTTGGTCGAGCCCACCACCTTCGTCACCGTCACCAGATCGTCCTGATAGTCGTAGGCGTACTTCATCGTCGTGCTCCCCGAGACCTCCTTGACCATGTTCCCGTCCGAGTCGTACGAGTAGGCGGTCGTCCCGGCAGTCTTCAGCTCTCCAACCTTGTTGTATGAGTACGAAGTCTTGACCCCGTTCTGCGTCAGGGCCAGCCTGTTGCCCGCGGCATCATAGGCATAGGAGATCGACCCCCACGGGCCGGTGGACGACGTCAGCCTGTCCAGAGCGTCGTACCCGTACTTCTCCGTCCCTATCGTCAGGACGTTCCCAGCCTTGTCGTAGGTGTAGTTCAGGTCCATCTGCTTCGCAGCCCCAAGCTTCACCAGTATCTGCTTCGGCTGGTCCCGCTTCGTGTAGGAGTAAGTCGCCACCTGCCCGTCCCCGTACTTGATGGTCGCGACCTGGCTGTCGGCGGTGTAGGTGAACTTCGCGAAGGTCCCGAGCGTCTTGAGGCGGTTAAGGACGTCGTATGTCATCGGGAGCGTGTAACCGTCAGGATACTTCGTGGAAACGACGTTCCCAGCGCCGTCATACGCGTACGAAAGGGGATAGGTCGAGCCGCCGATGGTCAGCGACTCCTTGGTAAGCCTGTTCAGGGCGTCGTAGGCGAAGGTCGTGGTCGAGTGGGCGTCGGCCATCTTGACGATGTTGTTGTCCCTATCATAGGTGTAGGACGTCGAGGTTCCGTTGGGATAGCTGACAAGAGTGAGGCGGTTCAGCTCGTCGTAGGAGTAGGTCACGGTGTAGTGCCGAGCATCGGTCGTCGTGGCCACGTTCCCATTGCTCTCGTAGGTCGTGCTCGTCGAGTTGCCGTCCGCATAGACCGTCGAGACGAGCCTGTTCAGGTCGTCGTACTTGTAGGTCATCGCAAAGTTGTTCGGGTCGATGGACGTCAGAAGGTTCCCCACCCCGTCATAGACGTAGGACGACGTGACGAAAGTGCCGGAGGTGAGGTACTGCTGCACCAGTGAGAGCCGCTGGTCGCGGTCGTAGTTGTACTTCGTCTCGTTCCCGTTCTCATCCACGACCGTCACGACATTGTTCACGTCGTCATACGAGGTCTTCGTGAACGTCCCGTCGGGGTTCGTAACCCGGGTCGGCCGTCCGAAATAATCATACGAATAGCTGGTGACGTTCCCGTTCGGCGTCAGCACCGTCCCGACCTGCCCCTGCCAGTTGTAGGTCATCGACTCGGTCGAGATGATCTTGCTCCCGTTGTAGGCTGAAGTGGCGAGGAGGTTCCCGAGGCCGTCGTAGAACTGCTCGGTCAGGTGGCCGTCCTCGTCGGTGACGTTGACCGTGTTCCTCACGTCGTTGTACGCGTAGCTGGTCTGGTACACGACCCCGCTGACGGCGGGAAACTTCACCAGAGTGAGCCGACCAATCGCATCATACGAATACGACGTCGTGTTTCCCTTCCCGTCGGTGGAGGACGTCACCCGCCCCGTCCCGAAGTCGTAGGCCCACCCCTCAGAGACGTTCTTCCCTCCCACGAGGATGCTCTGCCCCGTCAGGTAGGCGGAGTCATACAGGCCCGAATACTGGTAGTGGGTGGTGTGAAGCAGCGGGTCCGTGGCCGTCTTGAGGTTCCCGTAGCGGTCGTAGGTGTAGTCGTTGAGGATCCAGCCGCCGTTGTGCAGCTGCTTGGTCTCCAGCAGCAGGCCAGTGTAGTTGTACTTGTAGTAGGTCTCCTGCGGCACGGAGGCCAGGTTCTGGAAGTCCGCAGTCCCGACCAGCGCGTCGCGTATGTTCCAGTCTATCGAGTACGGGTAAAAGCTGTCCGAGAAGGAGCCGCCGTTGAAGCGGTCCGAGGAGTTAGTGTTCGCATAGGAGTAGTATACCGTCTCCCCGTAGTCGTCGGTGCTCTGGACGAGGTTCCCCCAGTTGTCGTACTTGGCCGAGGCGGAGGAGAGCACCACTCCGGCGGGCGACTCGAGCTTCGTCGCGACGATCTGCCCCCTTACGTCGTAGTCGTCCTCGGTGACCTTGTCGAGCGTCAGCGCAGCGGTCGCGTAGTCGTATTCGAACGAGCGTAGCTTCGAGCCCTGGAAGTCGTAGCGGGTGGCGCCCTGCACGTTGTACCCGTCGGAGGCTGTCGAGTTGCACCAGACGATCTGGCCGTAGCCCGATTCGATATAGGAAAAGCTCGTGCTCCGCGTGAGGCTGGTGTTTGAAGCGGCCCCGTAGACGTTCTGCCCGCTCACCAGCCGCAGGGTCAGCTCCGTCCCAAGCTGTTGCTTCACGAACGAATATGTCGTCTTTCCGCCTGTCGGATAGGAGATCTGCTTCAATAGCCAGTCGTTCGGGCCGCCGTAGGAGTACTTCGTCACCCTCCCCAAAGCGTCCGTCGAGGAGACGAGGTTGTTCCCCGAGTAGGCGTAGGTCTGCTGGGCGACGCCGTCCGCGATCAGATACTCCAGTTCCTCGGGACAGCCTTCGTAGTAGAACGTGACCGTTCGCCCCACCGAATCCACGATCTTGGAGACGTATCCGCCCGCGTACTGGTAGTCGAACCGTATCACGTTCTTCCCCGTCGGGTCCGTGATGCTGAGGAGGCTCCTGTTGAGGCCGAACGTGTACAACACGCCGTCGTTCGTCTGGAGCTGGTAGAACGCTGGCTCGAACTGGTTCTGGTAGATCAGCCGGAAGTCGACCGCACCGTGGTAGTCCATGGTCGTGCCGTTGGCGCTCCACGCGTAGGGGATTGCCTGGCCGTCCGTGAGGTGGACGTAGTTGGTCCCCAGCCACGGGAAGTTGAGCGACCAGCCCATGCCGAGGTTCGTCATGCTGTAGTTGTCGTACTGGTAGGCCGAGTTGCCGCGGAACGAATAGGGGGCGGAGTAGACGCGCGAGATGGCCAAGTCGAGGCCGCGGCCGGGGAGGGAATAGTCTGTCTGCTCGACGCCGAGAAGCCCGTTACCGGGAGAGACGAACTCGGTAAGGCCCGAGAAGTACGACTCGTAGGGCGACAGACCGGGTTTGCTCCACGAGGTTGGGGCGGCCACGGCAGGGTCGAGATAGACGGGCAGCGACATGAACCTGATTGAGTTTGGACTGCCGCCGTCCCAAACGAATGCGGCGGTGCCGTTTGACATGACGTAAGTCGACGTCACGTAGGCCGCGTTCAGCTCGTAGGGGGCGACCAGCACGGGCTTCGTCCAGCTGACGAACCCGCCGACGCTGACGCTGTACCAGACCTGCCCTATCCCGGTGTTCTGGGTGGAGTACGCCATCGCGAAGGAGCTTCCGTCGGTTGAGATGGCGGCGGACGCGAGGGTCAGGCCGCTGGCGAGGAGGCTGACGAAGAGCTGGGACGAGGGGTAGGTGTAGGAGACCTCCTCCACCAGACCTCCGCCATTGACCGCGTTGTCTGCGGCGGCCAAGTAGACCGTGTTCCCGATTGAGACCGCGCTCGAGCTGAGCAGGTCGTACGGGTTTGGCGTGTAGGTCGGGCTGGACCATTTGTATCCGCCGTCCGTGGACACGGAGAAGCTGATGGCGAGCGGCCCGTTCCCGGGGTTCTCGGGCTCGGTCACCGCCGCTATCCCGGCGGTCAGAGGAAGCAGGATGAGGGAATAGGCGGGAATCGCGCCGACATACTTCAGGCTTAGGATGTTCGAGCCGACGCTCTTGAAGACAAGCTCCTGCTCGCCGCAGTTTGGATAGCATCCCGAGTTGGACTCGACGGCGACGTAGACCGTGCCGTTGGTTGTGGTCATCACCGAGGTGCCGTAGGGCTCGGTCCTGAAGTTCGTCGCGTAGTTCTGCTGGGTCAGCCAGTCGATGGAGCAGCCCGACTGGACTAGGCCGACCCCGTACTGGAAGGAGAATCCCCCGGCGCTCGCGAGCGCGTAGAAGACCTGGTCGCCCGCCATCCACATCCCGAGGTCGGAGGCGAGCCCCGCGCCGAACGCGCTAGTCACGACGGTCGCTGCGCTCCAGGCGCTCCCGTTGGCGCTCCACCTGCAGTCGACGTTCGTCCCGTCGGAGTAGAAGACCAGATACTCGTTGCCGTAATGGAAGACCTTCCTCTCGGCGGTGGTCGCGGTTGCGCCCCCGGAGACTCCCGAGACGACAACCGTCGGGTCAATCGAGAACGAACCTTTCACGCGGTAGGTGAGCGTCTCGTTGCGGCCGATGTATGTGGCATTCTGGAGGGCGCTGTCAGACCAGTCGAAGCCGAGGTTCGGCTGTCTGTTCGCCGCCGAGGTTGTGTTGTAGGGGGAGTATCTCGACTTGCCGAACCAGACGCTGTCGGTGCCGTTCGAGGTTGACGGCTTCAGGAAGTGGAGCGAAATCCTGCGCGACCCCGAGGCGACCGAACCCGCTATCCTGATCTCGAGCCCCGAAGGCTGGCAGAGCGTCTCCTTCACTCCGTAAGTGACCGTGACGTTGGCGACTTCAGCCCGACCCTTGGAGAAGAGGTAGTTCACCTCGGCGACCGTGCTGTTGGCCCAGAGCGTCGTCTTCGCGGTGCCGCCCGAGCCCAGCGTCAGGCCCGCGATCCCGAACTCGTCGCCGGAGGCGTCCTTCGCGACGACGGTGCCGTTCGCGTACACCGAATCGGTCATGATGATTGGCTGTCCAACAGCCTGCGTCCCGAAGACCTGGCTGGGGACCGCTACCGAGATGTCCGCGACACCCGCAGTCTTCGCGAGGGCCTGCGTGCTGGCGATTGAAGCGCACTTCGGATAGAGCGTCGCGTTCGATGGGTCGATCAGGGTGGAGGTCCCCGGCGGGAGCGGCGTCGGAGCCTTCGGAGCGCTACCCTGGGGGGAGGCCGCCACGGCGATGCTGTTCTGGAACGGCTGGAAGGGCTGCGCGTAAAGCAGTATCAGGATGAGCAGCGCCCACTTCTTCAACGGTCTCCCCGCGGGACAGACTGGCCGTCCGAATCGGCCCAGACCACGGTAGCGATTGTTTGTGCGTTTGCTATTTAAGCTGAGGCTGGAAGTACTTTAGGAAGGGGCCCAAGCGATAAATACGAACCGCCCCCCATTGCTACCAGAGTCCCTGGCCATGGCGACCAATTGATGGTGCGCGCCTGATGTCCATACCGATACTGAAGAAGCACCCGGATTGGTTTTGGGGCTACACGAACAACCCTGCGGTCTACGACCAGTACTGGGGAATAGCGCCCAACTATCCGATCTTGGGACCCAATCCCCCCGTAAAGACTGGCTTTACCGTCGCACCGGCCCTGCCAGCCGGCCTGAGCATGGATCCGAACACGGGCATCATAACGGGGACGCCCACTGCGGTGTCGGCGCTGACCAGCTACACTGTCACGGCGGTGCCCTTCGCGGAACAGGTCGTGTTGAAGATCCAGGTGCAACCTCCGCCCACCCTGAAGTTCACGGTCGTCGGGAGCATGAACACGGCTCGGTACGGCCATTCGGCGACGCCGCTTCTCTCTGGCCAGATCCTCATCGCGGGAGGGAACGGGTCCTCGGGCGTGCTCGCAAGCTCTGAAGTCTACGAGCCCGGCGTGCAGCAGTTCATGTTCCCGGGGGGAGTGCCGTCGCCTGGCAACCTCGTGACGGCGAGGGCCAGCCACACGGCCACATTGCTCCCACCTAGCGGGGCGGTCCTCATCGCGGGCGGAGTCGGAGCGGCTGGCCCCAACACGGGGCTTGCCAGCGCGGAGATATACGACCCGGCGACGTACGCGTTCGTTGCCACTGGGAATCTGGTGACGGCGCGGTACGCCCACACCGCGACATGGCTGCCCAGCATCGGACAGGTGCTCGTCGCAGGAGGGCTGGGACCGACCTTCGCGGCGGGCTCTTTGGCAAGCGCGGAGCTGTCCGGCCAGCTTCTGGCGGCTCCTCCGGGTGTCGGGACCAATTTCGTCGGCACCGGTGCCATGAAAGCAGGGCGGGCGTTCCACACTGCGACGTTGCTTCAAAACGGAAAGGTGCTCGTCACCGGGGGGTACGACTTCGCCAACTTCATGCCGCTCGCAAGTGCAGAAATATACGACCCCGCCACCGGGGGGTTCACAACCACCGGCAAACTGGCGACGGCCCGGTGGATTCACACCGCGACGCTGATGCCGAGCGGGCTCGTGCTCATCGCGGGAGGCATGGGGCAGGACGCCACGCTGGCCAGCATGGAACTGTACGATCCCAACGCGGGCACGTTCAGCGCCTCGCTGAATCTGGCGACCGCGAGGCTCTCGCACACCGCCACGCTGCTCCCCAACGGGAACGTGCTCTTCGCGGGGGGCTACAACTATCTCATGGGGGCGTTCGGCGCCTCGGGGACGCTCGCAACCGCGGAGGAGTACTGGCCGCCTAGCTGGATAAACCTACCACGCGGTCGCTGGGGAGGAGGACTAAGAATCCCGGTTCCGGCTCAAGTCGTCTCCGCGGGGAACATGTCGACTGCCCGATACGACCATACGGCGACGCTAGCGCCTGCCTATGACGGGTTCATCCAAGTGCTCGTCGCTGGAGGGACGACCGGCGTTCCCTCGCCAGGGGCTACGCCGTTCGCGAGCGCCGAACTCTTCCCGACACAATAGCATACGAAAACGGCCGCAGGTATTGCCATGCGTTTGACATCTAAGCGCAGGTCGTGCAGATATCATTCCTCTTCAGATTCGGACATCGGTCTTCCTTCTCCTGAAGAAACGCGAAACCCGGGAAAGGCTTATAGTCTGATGGGAAATAACATGGGATGGGAATCAGAATGGGAGAGACCGAGATCGACGAGAGAGGCAGGATAGTCATACCAAACGAGATACGCGCGGAGCTGGGGCTGAGACCCGAACAGAAGCTGAGGATATCGACGAAGGGGAAGGAGCTCGTGCTCTCTCCCGAGGTCGACGCCGAGGAGTTCATCTCCCAACTGGAGGGGTGCGTCCGCGGGTCGAAGGTCAAGCCGGAGGACCTCAAGGAAATATGGGGTGTCGGCCATCCTCATCATTGACACGAACATCTGGGCGTACTACTTCGACCGCGACTGCCCCGAACACAAATCGGTCGTGGGGCCCGTGGAGAAGGCCCTCAGGTCGGAGCAGATAGGGATCAATACGGTGATAGTAATGGAGCTGGCGCACTTCCTCGTCAAGAACCTGGGGCCCGTCGACGGCGGGGAGAAGCTCGCCCTCTTCCTCCGATTCCCCCTCGTCATATCCGACTTCCAATACAGAGACGCCCTCGACGCGGTGGAGATGCTCAAGAGGCATTCGCACCTGGGGGTGGGAGGCAGGGACGCGACCGTCCTGGCTCTGATGAGCAGGGCGAGGGTGAAGAGGATAATGACCCACGACGAGGCCCTGAAGAGAGTCGACTGGCTGCAAGCCGTCGACCCCGTCGCATTGCCGGCCCCATCCGGACGGAACTCGTCATAGTCGGAACAAGGTCCCAAATCGCATATTCCCAACATGTTGGCGGGAAAGTTGGAGGGCGTAGTAGAGCCGTGGCTGATTTCTATCGCTTCGACGCTTCGTTCAGAATAGAGGGTCTGTGCATCGCCGTCTTCGAAGCCTACAAGACCGTCAGAAGGCTAAGACCGGTGACCCCGTGCAGACGCGCTAAACCCCTCTAGCTAAGGGCGGGGCGCCTTTCGGCAGCTGGAGGAGGATCTAAGCACGAGTGTCCACCCCCTGCATCTTCGAATCCCCCTTGAAGATCCACTGAACGCCGTACTTATCATAGAACTGCCCGTACATTCCAAAAGGCATTTCGTGCAACTCCTGGAACCCCGATTTCTCTGCTCCTGCCGCAAGGTTGTCAAAGACTCCTTTCAGCTCTTCGTATGCTCCACCGATGACAAATACAGCGTATGTATTCCCCTGTTTCCACTCACGTGCAGGGGAAGCCATCCAATCCGTTGCAGAAATTTCTAAATCTCCGCTTTTCAGTTGAGCGTTAATGATTCTGTCGTGCTTTTCCTCTGGGAACTGGGCTTTCATGGGAGTATCGCCAAGCTTCGTAAGCTTCAGCTCTCCGCCAAGGCATTCTTGGTAAAATGTCATTGCTTCTGCACAATTTCCGTCAAACAGAAGAAATGGCGTGCAACGCAACATGTTGTTCACCTCGTTCTTTTGTCCATATTAACGACATCGTGTTTTGGGACCGAAATCAGTGCGGGCCTCACAACCCCCGTTCAAAGACGGAGAGTGGCAGGGCAGGGGAAGCCTATTCGAACCCCGAGACATTTTGGGCTGGAAGGGATTCGAACCAAGACAAATCAATAGTACATCTGGAGTATCTCAAAGAACGAATCAATTGAACGCGATGTGACTCGGTTCGATGGTTCATCCGTTCGGGGTCGACTAGTCCACCAAAATCTAGGAAGCAACGAGTCTTCTCTGACATTCGACGAACCCGACCTCGCTGCTCACGGCATCCCAGGGAAGCAGAATCGGCTCCTCAAGAGGCTCTGCCGCCGCTTGGACCTGAGTCAACGGGCCAGCGAGACTATCTTCTCAGCCCTTTTGCTGACCCCACCAGGCGTAGGCCGACCTACCTGCCTAGTCTGACTTGCTTACCTCCTCCTTCCAAGCTCCTTCCCACTCGTCAGAGGGTCCGCCTCCAGTCCCTCGCGATGATTTCCGGGTTCTCCGCCGCAAAAATAGGCCCGCAAGGAGGGTGGCGACGACCCAGGACGGCGCGTACTCACTCACCGACCAGGGGAGGGAGGCACTGAGGATGATCGAGATAACGAAGGGAGAGGGGCACCCGCGGACAATCAAGGTGAGGAACAGGAGGCCGAGAAACTATCTGGTGGTAATCGGAGTCCTTCTGATACTGCTGGTCATCTTCGCTTCGGGAACGCTGTATCAACAGGGCCGGCTTCAATCGTCGGCCGCGACGAGGGGCACGCTGGCCTCCACTACGATAATTACGTCAAGCCAAATATCGCAGGACGTTGTCAATGGCGTGGTCTCGGTCGGCCCTGGTCAATACCAATACTACCAATTTATCGTGCTTCCTGACGCCTATAACGACCAGCTTTCCGGAAACTTCACTGCCAGTGGAGGTAGCGGGAACAACATAGTCGTGCTCGTCATGGGTTCGACTGACTTCGTGAACTGGCAGAACCATCACGATGTTTCTCCATACTACAACAGCGGACAGGTCACCACGAACAGGTTCTCTCTCAGCCTTCCTTCTAACGACGTTTACTACCTGGTCTACAGCAATACTTTCTCGACGCTCAGCTCGAAGACCGTGAACACGCAGGTCAACTTCGTGTACTCGATTGCCAATCAGACCGTGGTCACGTACACGATAATCAACGGCACGTCCTAGATCCCACGCCAGGCCGGTCGTTCCTCGGTAGGGGATCTCGTGCAGGTCTGGTTAAGTCGGGGCCTAGCTGAATTTCCTAGACCCCTCTGTCCGCTGCTGCCTTGAGACGAATCTTTGCCAGCACCTCCCTGCCTCTCTTCTCATAGATCGAATCGAAGTCGTCGCAGACGTTGCTCCCCATGACGAGCCGGTCACCGTACTTGCCGCACGCGTACTTCCCGTCTATCACCTTCATCCAGGTGCAGGTGGCGCAGCACGGGGAGTTCGTCCCAAATCTCGTCGTCAGGTTCGGAGGTTCCATGCCGTCAAGCCGTGTAAGAAGATAACTCCCCATTCAATCCGTCGGTTTCGAGCGGACTCAGGCGGTAATATCCCTCCCGGGTCGAAGTCAAGCTCGGAATGACAGGACCGAATCGGTTGATAGGACGGATGAGCTTCGACAGGTCTACTTGGAGTGGATTGAATTCTCGGTGACTAATCCTGAGCCTCGGAGCTACGCGGACCGGACATCGACTATGCGGAACCACGTCTCCAAGCCGCCTGCCTTATCGTAGACTTGAGTCGCGTACTCATTAATCTCTGACATCAGTTCCTTCCTCTCGGGCGAGTTCTCCCAAGCTTCCATGGTCCCAACGTCGGCGAAGCGATAGAGGACGACCCGCAAATCAGTATCTCCACCAGGAACGAGTACCGTTACCCCCCTAAAGCCGGGCGCCTTCTTGATGGCTTCAGACATCCTACCGAACCAATTTGCGTATTCCAGTTCACGCCCCTTCTTGATTCGCCTGTTTACGATCGTGGTCACCTCTTCCGCATGGTCGGGCATTCCTATTCCCTCCTTCCTCGAAAACCCGTCGCTATTATCACCATCGGAACATGCCATCCGCTCGTAGCCCGAACCGAAGTCGTCGCAGACGGTGAACACCTGCACCCACGCCAGACACCTGAGGCAGGCCAGGCGGCCTCCCCCGAAGCTCCTCTCGTGGACGCAGTTGTGGCAGCGGTTCAGGAAGCCCTCCTTGCCGTCGCCGGCATGGCGGAAGTTGGGTGGATCTGGCATCGCCTAGAAACGTCAGCAGGGGGTTTAAACCCCAGCTTGCAATAGGAAGAATGTCTTATCGAGAATGACAAACTTGAATGAAAACGAACGGCTGAAGGAGCGTGATCGGGGTTGATTCGCTACCCAGACGTGGCGGGAGTGGTAGCAATTCACGAGATAGTGATGCGGCGGATGGGCGAATCGGGCTCTGGTCTATTGTATGCGGGAGGCCTGCCATACTGCATCGAGACGGCCATGGACGTAGAGGAAGCTATCGAATCGCAGAAGGCACTTTCAAGAATTGCCGCATACTACATCTGGTGTCTGATCACCAACCATCCGTTTGTGGACGGGAATAAGAGAACTCCCTTCCAAACGTCAGATGTCTTCTTACGAGCAAACGGTTTCAAATTTGGCGACCTGGATCCTTACGAAGCTGTCTCTATCCTGAAAGGCGTAGCAACGGGGGAAGTCCCCTTCGAGGAATTGTCAGTCTGGGTCGAAAAGCACTTAAGTTCGGAAGTGTTGTCTGGTTAGTGAGAACATGCCGAAGCCGAAGCCCGAAATCATCCCCGCAGAGGAGGTGAACCGCATCTTAGCGGAGGCCATCGAAGAGAACCTCCAAGTTCTCCGAGCTTTGGCTGAGAGCGACAGGAACGAGTCACCTTGGAAGCAAGGGACTTACGATTTAGATCAGCACCTCATTTCTAACATCACCAGTGGCACGAGAAATGACGCCCCATCCACTGCAGCCAGTATGATGCGGAAAGAGGAATTAGAATCGAAGATCGCCAGCTTACAAAAAGAGAAGGGATTCCTTGCCGCCGAGGTCGAATCGCTCAGAAGGAGGCGGACGCTTCTCGACCTTCAGAACAAGGCGGACTCTCTTGAGAAGACTATAGGGAAGCTGAGGAACCAGAAAGAAGAGCTCGAGGGTCAGTCCTCGTCGATAGAGAGCAACGACTCCTGAGGTCTGTAATCTCTTTCGACCGGCTCGACTTCTTGAAGAAGTCAGCAGGAGATCTACCTTACCTCGAGAAGGTCTCGACGAACAAGCGAAAAAGGGGGGCTAAAGACAGCAGGGCTCCGGCGGAAGTTGGGAGGACCGGCCGATAACATGATTGAGGTAGTTCGTGCCGCGTAATACCTCCCCCCGCACGGACCGGCCGAGCCGACAGGAAGCGCGGAGCATATATATCATAGCCTATATCCCATATCTGACATGACCACGACGATAGCCGTCAGGGAGGCGACCCGCGACAAGTTGAGGAGGATGATGAGGGAAGAAGGGGCCCGGAGCCTGGACCAGGCGATAAACTCCCTCATGGAGAGGGCGGAGCGGATGCCGAAGAGCATGTTCGGCGCCGACAGTTCCAAACCCATCCACCTCTCGGAGCGCGAGCACGACGAGTTCCAAGGGTGACCGGCAATCTACATACTGGACACCTTCGCCTGGATCGAATACTTCGCCGGCAGCCGCGCCGGAGAGAGGGCAAGGGGCTACATCGAGGGCGGCGGGGCCTTCACCCCAACGATAGTGCTGGCCGAGTTCACCGACAAGTACGCCAGGGAGAAGCTCGACCCCAAGGACCGCCTGCGGTTCGTCAAGACCGTCTCCGCTCTGGCGCCCCTCGACGAAGAGACGGCGGAGCTGGCCGGGAACATCAGCGCCGAACGGAGGCCTCAGGTGAAGGGCTGGGGGCTCGTGGACTCGGTGGTCCTGGCCACCGCCAGGCTGAGGAAGATGAGGGTCGTGACTGGAGACGAGCACTTCCGGGGCCTGGACGAAGCCATCATGATCAAGTAGGCCGGTCACGGGCTTCACGATTGGGTTCTGTCGAGCCACGGCCAAGACCAAGGTAGCGGTCCTTTGTTCTGTGTTCGCTGTTTAGGCGCGGGACTCGGCAGAAGCCTTCTCGGCTTCCTTCCTGCAGATAGAGCAGCCGTCATTCGGCCAGTACCAGAGGTTGTGCTCCTCGCAGTATTCCGTGTTGTACGTCGTTCTCTGATGAGGAGAGTTCGCGACTTAACCCACACCTTAAATCCCAAATCGGTCTCTCAGAGCCAGGCTTCTCGAATTGACCGACGGCACGAGGAGGTTGGCGGCGATCATGTTCACGGACATCTCGGGGTACACCGCCCTGGCCCAGAAGGACGAGACGGCGGCGCTCCGCCAATTGGCAAGGTATCGCGACACGCTCAGGCCGGTCTTTCTTTCCCACAACGGGCGGGAAGTGAAGACCATCGGCGACGGATTCCTCGTGGAGTTCCACAGCAGCATCGAGGCGGTCAGGTGCGCGGTGGCAGCGCAGAAGGCGCTGCTCGAGAACCGGGAGGTCAAGGTGAGAATCGGGATACATCTCGGAGACGTGGTCGAGACCAGGGACGACGTGCAGGGGGATGCGGTCAACGTGGCATCCAGAATCGAGGGGCTGGCGGAGCCCGGGGGCGTCTGCGTGACCGCCCAGCTGTACGAGAGCGTGCACAACAAGATGGAGTACGAGTTCGAAAGCATCGGGAGGACGTCGCTGAAGAACGTCGAGAAGCCGGTCGAAGTCTACAGCGTGGTGCTCCCGTGGACGAGCCGCCGATCACCCGCAAGGGACAAGAGGAGAATAGCGGTCCTTCCATTCGCGAACATAAGCCCGGACTCCAAGGACGAGTACTTCGCGGACGGGATGACCGAAGAGACGATCTCCACCCTGTCTGCCATCCACGGACTGAGCGTCATCTCCCGAACGTCCGTGCTGAAGTACAGGAACCCCGTAAAGACGGCGGGTGAGATAAGCAGGGAGCTGGGGGCAAGGGTCCTGCTCGAGGGGAGCGTAAGAAAATGGGGGAACAAACTGCGAATAACCGTACAGCTCATCGACGCGGAAGAGGACAAGCACCTCTGGTCGGCGACGTACGACAGGGAGATGGGCGATGTCTTCGCCGTCCAAGCGGAGATCGCAAAGGAGGTCTCGCAGGCGCTCCAGGCGGAGCTCCTGTCCTCCGATAGGCAGAGGATCGAACGGTCGCGCACCAGCAGCACCGAGGCATACACCTCGTACCTGAGGGGACGCTACCACATGAACAAGGCCACGATGGAGGAGTGGAACAGGGCAATCGAGTGCTTCGAGACCGCGGTGAGAGAAGACCAGGAGTACGCCGACCCGCACGCCGCCATCTCCGAATGCTGCACGTACCTTGCGGGCGACCTGATGGACGAGGCCGCCGCTTTCACAAGGGCAAAGGAGGAAGCGGCCAAGGCCGTCGGACTCGACCCGAGTCTGCCCGAGGCGCACCTGTCTCTGGGAATCATCGCCCTGCAGCACGATTGGAACTGGGCAGAAGCAGGAACCGAACTCGAGAAAGCCATCGAACTCAACCCAAGCTACTCCGTCGCCCACATGTGGTACGGATTGTACCAGCTCATCGCAGCCAAGTCGGAGGAGGGCATCTCCGAAGTCAGGCTGGCGGAGAGCCTGGACCCCCTCTCTCCCCTGGTCAAACTGAACCTCGGCACCGCATACTATCACGTGAGGCTCTTCGACTTGGCGGAGAGCAAGACCAGAGAAGCCCTGGCGCTCGAAGACGCGCCCGGTCTCTCGTGGATGCTCTTGGGGCTGATTCATCTGCAGCAGTCGCGGGTCGAAGAAGCTCTCTCCGAGCTGAACAGGGCCTCTTCACTGGGGAGTTGGGGAATCGGCGGGGCTCTCGGCTATGCGCAGGCTGTTACGGGGGGTAGAAAAGAGGCGATGGACACGCTCGCGAGACTCAAGGAGAGGGACAGTCAAGGAGAAATGGCCACGGTCTACGCCGGACTCGGCGAAATCGACAGCGCTCTGGAGGCCTTGGAAAAATCCGTGGCAAAGCGGGAGTCGTGGCCGATCGTGACCTACGCCTTTCCTTTTTGGGACCCGCTGCGGCCCAATCCTCGATACGCCCGCCTTCTGCAGGGCATAGGCCTGGCTCCGTGAAAAGACTCGCATCGCGAAGGCTTTTAAGAAAAGGCATCAAAGAAGATCCCATGGCACTGACAAACAAGGACCTGGCCGCCATAAGGAAGGTCCTCTACAAGGCAGAGGTCAAAGGATTGACCCCAGGCGAACTCAAGAAGCTGCCCGAGGTGAAGGCCCTTTCCGTAGAATCACGAGCCTTCGTCCTTTCGCTGACGAAAAGCGAGCTTGCGGGGCTGACGTCGGTATATCATAAGGCCAAGCTCGCGGGGGCGACCAACGTGCAGCTCGACTTTTGGGCTCCGATCCACTGAACATAGGAGCGAGGCGGCCGAGTACGCCCCAATCCCCACCGTCCTCCAAAGGCAACCACCGGACGAGATCCTCATCAGATAGAGGCAAGTTCAGCGAAAGACTCCGGCTAGCGCTGGAACTCGTTCCTCCAACCTCAAGAACCCGAAGGGCGGTCCGACAGAACGAAGAAGCGGATAGGGAGGCTTTCAGAGATTACCTGATCACCCTTCACACGATAATTCGCGCAAGCGTCCCCCTGATGAACGCAGCGGAAGCTAGAGCCGGGCGGATGCACAAAGACAAGGTTTGCATCGGTCTCACAAAGTATTACGAGAGGCACGCCAAAGAGGAGTCCGGCCACGACGATTGGCTGCTGGAGGACTTGGAGTCCATCGGCGTTAGAAGGGGAACGGCGCTGTCGAGGAGGCCCATTCAACCAGTTGCGGAGCTGGTCGGGAGCCAGTACTACTGGATTCAGCACTGGCATCCTGTCTCCCTACTGGGTTACATCGCTGTGATGGAGGGGTACCCCCCGGAGAGGAGTTTCCTCGACGGACTGGCGGCCAGGACAAAATACCCGAAGACCGCCTTCAGGACCCTGGCCAAGCACTCGTACCTCGACCTTGGACACCGCCGG
The DNA here is from genome assembly GCA_963731775.1 of uncultured archaeon. GTDB lineage: Archaea > Thermoproteota > Nitrososphaeria > Nitrososphaerales > Gagatemarchaeaceae > DATJAJ01. The sequence goes on from CAVSWV010000004.1 coordinate 151,264, forward strand.
GAGCTCTACGACGCCATGGACGCCCTCCCTCTTGAGAGGAAACATGAGGAATGGGTGACTCTCAACGCGGTCTACTCGATGGGGAAATGGCGGGAGGTCGCGCGAACCATCGGCAGGACTATCTGACCTGGAAGTGCGGGCCGAGCATGACGATCACCCTGCACGATGCGTGTCTCAGACCAACCTGGAAAACTCGTCGTAGACGTTCTTCCTGTGGCCGACGTGGAGTACGACGATGCGGCGCGCCTTCCTGTCAATCTCGTAAACCGCCCTATAGTCCCCGACCCGCAGCCGCCAGAACTGCGAAGGCTTGAGCCGGTCCCCCTTCTCGGGCGCTTCCTGAAGGCCCCGCAGACCCTCCAGGAGTCTGTCCCGAATCGGCGGCGGAAGCTTCTTCAGCCCGTTCGCGGCCTTGGGGTGAAGCAGGGCGGTGAAGCTCAAGAGACGTCATCGAGGGGAATCAGCGTTTCCGGGTGCTTTCTCGCATCGCCGCTCCTCTTGACTAGCGCCAGGTAGAACCTCCGCGTGCGCTCCCTCTCGTCATAGAGGGCGACGATCGTCTTGACCGCTTCGCTTCTGCTCGAAAACCTGCCATCGGACACCCACCTGTCAATCTCCGCCACCAGCTCCTTGGGGATTCTGACCTGGACCTGCGTGGTCGCCATTTGCATGTAGACAGAACTGTCTACGCGATTTAAGGGTTGCTTCGGCAATTCACTGCCGGCCGCGCCCTTTGAACGCTCCGGGAGAGATTCTTCAGTGTTGTCTTCCCCGCGACCGTCTCTTCCTTGCAACTCGCTTGCTGCAGATCGAGCAGCCGTCATTCGGCCAGTACCAGAGGTTGTGTTTCTTGCAGTATTCCGTGTTGTACGTCATCCTAGGATGAAGTGAGTTCGCGGTTTAACCCGCACCTTAGGTTCCCGGCTTTATCCCGGGCGTGCGGCCTAGGAAAGGCGGAATCGCCTACTCCGGACCCAGAAAATAGTTGAACGGTCTGTCCGTGGGAAACTTTCCGCAGGCCCCCGGCATGCAAAGAGCCGTCTTTCTCGATTGATTCTGCTTCTCCTCGAGAGTAGCTTGCAGAGTGACCGTGTCCAGAGCCGTAAGTTGGTAGGGAGAGGTTCCGCGTTTTATCCTTCTGAGGCAAAGGTCCGCCAGTTGCCAACCGACTGACGCCATCGCGACCTGGTCCTGATACTCCGGCGATTTGTGGAGCGGCGTCCCGCCACGAATGCCGTGAGCTATGCTAAGGTCTGAATCAGAATACTGCTGCCGCTGCCGCACCGTCTTCGCGCCCTCTTCGACGGGGTTTCCTTTGGATTCGTAGTAATACCAATCATACAAACGCGCGAGGACACCCCACATCACGTAGTTTACGACTTGGGGATTATGGCAGTTCTTGAGGAATTCGACCGAAGGGTCGCAAGGATCTATGGGTTTCATACAGTTTTGTTTGCCTTTAAAAAGTCCCATAGTTGTTTCGAGCGAGCCTCCCAAGGCCACAGGGGTCAGCTCGAGGATGTCCCAAGCATGTTCGGATGGAAGCAGTTCTATTCCCTTGTTCCACCCGATCAGTTTTGTGAGGGAGTCTAGAGTCTCTTCCTGCTTGTCGCTGTCCGCTAGGAACTGCTTTATCAGATTGAGCATCGCGCCCAACACATTGACTGTGATGTCCGGGCCGCAGCATGAGACCTGAACGTTCGGCGGCGTGACCTGCGTCGGCGGGGGAGGGGTGTCCGTGGTCGAAACCTGCGCGGGCGGAGCTGGCAGCGTCGGAGGGTTGGGCACCGCGATGGTGAAGGGCGCGACCTGGTTCAGCAGTGCCGTCAGTGCGGCTATTATCGCGGCCAGCCCGGGACAGGTGACGCCGCAGCTGAACTTGAGGGCCTTGAGCTTGGCTATCAGGGCCTCTATCTGGGCGCGGAGGGCGTTGACTTTGGCGTTGAGGTCGCTGATCCGCTGTGCCATCTGTTTGGCGTCGGAGTTTATCTTGTCCAGTTCCGACTGCAGTTTCTGGAACTCGGCCGCCGTCACCGCCTTCAGGTCGGGCGCGCCGGCATCCGTCTTCAAGCCCTCGAATTTGCTCTGGTCGTCGAGATACGTCTGGGAGTCGGCGTTGAAATCGGCGATCTCCTTGTTGTAGTCCGCCAGCATGGTGTTCTGGATGTTGTCTGCTTCCTTCTTGAGCGCAGACCACTGGTCCTGATACGCCTTGAGAGCCTTCTGGGCATCGCTGCAGGCGGCGCTGCACCGGGCCTGCTCGGCCGCAACCTGCTCCGGAGTGCAATCCTTCTTCCGTCCGCCGACAAGGAGGAAGTACCCCGCCGCCGCCAGAATCGCGATGACGATGATCCCGACCAGAATCCACACCCACAGCGGGACGGCCGAAGTTCCGGTTGAGACCTCGGAGGTAGACGAGGGGCTGGGACTGGAGGAGCTGGTGCTGGCCGACGAGACAGACGTGGTGGTCGAGGAGATGGAGCTTGAAGAGCTCGCGCTGCCCGTCGACACCGGGGTCGTCGACGACGAACTGGAACTCGAGGAACTGCTGGAACTGCTGCTCGTCGAGGACGACGACGTGGTCGAGGAGCTGGAGCTAGAGCTGCTGCTGGTGGCGTTCCCCAGATTCACCTGCAAGACGGTGGGCGGAGTGCTGCCCGTGCAGAACGTGAAGCTTCCCGTGGCACCCGCAAATCCGATGACGAAGCTGAGTTCCAACCCGTCGGCGTACGCTACCTTGTCCCCCGGACTCGTGGGGACGGTCAGTGTTATCGTGGAGGCGTCGGAGCAGCCGGTCCCGCTCAGAGCGGTATCGGTCGTCGCTGTGCCATTGGCCAAAGTCTGCCCCGTGGTCGAATCGCGGAGCGATACCGAAACGGAGTCGACGGTTCCCGCCCCGAATCCGGTCAGAATCAATAACGAACCCGATCCCACAGTGAAGTTCGCCGGGAACGTAGGCGCGATGAACTCGGCCGTCCCGCTCGTAACGTTGACGGTCTGGCACATCCACGGCTGTGAAGGCGGCGTCGCCACAAGGTCACTAGGACAGTTGGGAAAGACTCCCTGAGTACCTCCCTGAGCACGCACTTGGGCGGCCGGGAGGGCGGCAGCCAGGATGGCGAAGGAGAGGAGGATAAGGCAAAAGAGACCCGCAGCCTTCGCTTTCAACCTGCCAACAACGACGAGTCGTTAGTTAAACGTAATCAGAATGCGGTGCCACGCTCAAGTCCTTGAAGTGAGGAAGTGTCACTATGAAGCAGTACCAGGTCACGAAAAAACTCCGGGGGTTCTCGTCAGACCTGGAGAGGATGACTCCGGGTGCGCGTCCTGACCGCGCTAGCTTCCCGGCCTTATCCCGACCTTGCGGCAGAACTCGGCGAAGCGCGGGTCTTTCCGCATGCCCGCGAACAGCGGGTCGACCATTATCTGGAACGGCCACGAGTGCGTCTCGGCCTGGCGCATGAGCGCCTTGAACGCCCCGTCCAGGTTGCCCAGCGCGGCCTGGATGTCCAGCTCGGCCAGGAGCCTGAACGACTCGGTATCGCTGCGCCGCAACTCCTCCAGCGCTCCTTCGGCCTCCCTCCTCTTCCCTTCGAAGGCGAAGAGCAGGCCCTCGGACAGCGCGATCATCGGCTCGCCGGGCTCGAGGGCGCGGGCGGCCTCCACCATCTTCCAGGCCTCCTCGAAGTCCCTCCTCTCCATGTAGTAGTCGGCCGTGGAGAGGTAGACCCTCGGGTTTCTGGGGTTGAACTCCCTCAGCCTGTCGAGGACGTCGCGGGCCAGTGCGTCCTCGCCGACCCAGCCCGCGAAGGAGGCCAGGATCTCGGCCGTGCCGGGCGAGAGCGGGTCGAGGTTGTATGCCTCCCTGAACATCCGCAGGGCCTCGGCCGGGGTCCGCATGTTGCAGTCAAGGATCCCGAGCGCCATGTATCCGGCAGAAAGGTTCGACTTGAGCCGGACCGCCGCCTCGGCTTCACCCAGCGCTTGGTCGAACCGGTCGAACATGGTGTGAACATTCGCCATGGCCGCGTGGGCCTCCGCGAGCTCGGGATCCAGCTCCACCGACCTCACGGCTTCTACTTCGGCTTTCTTGGCCATCGCTGCGAAGTCCTCGCACCCGGTGACGGCCAGCTTGTGCCAGGCGCTGGAGAGCGCCGCGTGCGCCCGCGCGAAGTCGGGGTCCATCTCGATGGCGCGCCGGAGCAGGGCTACCGTCTCCCTCATGCTCGACTCCTTCCACTCGTAGGAGAGCTGCACCGCCTTGAGATACAGGGTGTACGCCTCGATGTCGTCCGTGTCCCTGCGCTCCTGCCTGGAGAAGAAGCCGGCGGAGAGCGAAGCGGCGACCCTCGACGCGACGTCGCTCTGTATCGCAAAGATGTCGTCGAGCTTGTTGTCGTAGTTCGAGGACCACAGGTGCTCCTCCGTCCTGGGGTCGATCAGCTGGACCGTGATCCTGACCTGGTTGCTCGCCTTCCTCACGCTCCCCTCGATTATAGACCCGACCCCGAGCTCGGCGGCTATCTCGGAGACCTTCTTGTCCTTCCGCTTGTAGCTCATGACCGAGGTCCTGGCGATGACCTTCAGCCCCTTGACCTCCGAGAGCTTGCCGATCAGCTCCTCGGTGAGGCCGTCGGCGAAGTACTCGTCGTTGGGGTCGGGGCTTATGTTCACGAACGGGAGCACCCCCACCCTCTCCTTTGGGAACTGCCGTTCACCCTCCGGCCTCCGGCCGCCCTTCAGGTTGACCTTGTAGACGCCCAAGGGGAGGTCGACGTTCTTCAGCTTCACGTCCCCGACCTTCTCGATGGCGAGGGGGGTCTTGTTCCTTATCTGGTCGAAGACCTGCTGGGAGAAGCAGACTCCGCCGGGCTCGGCGAGCGGCTCGATCCTCGAGGCGACGTTGACTGCGTCCCCGAAGATGTCGTCCTGCCCGTGCACCACGTCCCCGACGTGGATCCCTATCCTCAGCTCGAGCCTCCGCGAGGGGGCGACCTCCCTGTTGCGCTCGTCCATCCTCTTCTGCATCTCGACCGCGCAGAGCACGGCCTCCAAGGCGCTCCTGAACTCCACCAGGAAGGCGTCTCCGATGGTCTTCACCTCCGTCCCGCCGTGGGCCGCGAACGCGGGTCGGAGGAGGCGCTGGTGCTCCTGCAGCAGCTCCAGAGCCAGGGACTCGTTGGCCTGCGTCATGTGGGTGTACCCCACGATGTCGGTGAACATCACGGCCGCGAGCCTCCTCTCGCTGTCTGACATGCGAACTCGTCAGGGATGCGGAGTGGGTCGGGTTAAAGTTCTTGCGGATGGGCAGGAGGCACGGACGAGGGCCGATCGGGGGTTCGAGCGGGGCCTTCCTTGCCGTCGCCGACAGGACGGAAGCTGGGAGGGTTGGACCCCGCCATCGGTCATGGTCTCCCAAAGAGAATGTTAGCCGCCCCTCCCGGCGACCAACCAAGGACGGGACACGCGCCCGTCCGATCTCTACGACAGAAGCTGCCGCGGTTCCTTACGCGGAACGTCCAGGCCGTCGAAGTGCCTGTCGAAGCTCACGATGGCTTCCGCGCCCAGCCTCTTGGCGACGTAGTATTGGAGCGCGTCGTCGAAGTCGAGCTTAATCCGCCCGGTGAGCAGGGCCGCGGACGACTCCTCCGTCAGGTCGGTGTCGTACACGCGGAGGCCTTCGGAGCTCTCCACGTTCCTGACGAAAGACATCAGAAGCTCTCCCCCGCCTATCGCCGCCTCCACCGCGTGAATTGAGAAATGGGTGGCGACTGCTTCCATCCGCCCGTTGGAGACCCGTTCCAGCAGGTCCCTGCAGTCCCCCGCCCTCTTCTGCCCTAGGAGCAGTTCAAGGAAGACGTTCGTGTCCAGGAGGATCAAGTCGCGCCAGACCAGGCCGCGTGCTGGAGAGAGACGGACGTGGCACCTCTCCACTTCGACTTCAGAAGCCCCTCGACAGAGGCCCAGTCCGCGCCCGCCGGCGCGGAGTATCGCTCCATGGCCTCCTCCACCGCCTTCTTCAGGTTCCCTTTCTTGTAGCCGAACCTCTGGACCGCCCTCCGCCGAAACCGTCTGGCGAGAGCCTCGTCGACTTCCACCTTTATCGTTTCGGTCATAAGTACTTATGTTCATTAAGTACCTATTTAACGGCTGCCCCAAGAACCAATCCATAAATATCGAAAATCGCCCTTCGTGAAACACGAATTCCAAACCACTCTACGCCGTCCTCGTTATTCTCCTCGTGCTTCTTGCGGCCAGCGTTGCGGCCTATTCCTCCGAGTCCGCCATGAACGAATCGGCCAACAGCAGCATTTCGTCGCTCGCCTCAAGCAACTCCGCGGACAACGGGAAGATATCCAACCTCATCGCGGAGAACAACTATCTGTTGTCCGAGCTGAACGCGAGCCACACGGCATACAGCGACTTGCTTTCCAACTACTCACGGAAGTCCTACGTGTTTGTGCCGAGCGGGGCGAACCAGACGTTCCAGATATGGGGTGAGCGCCAAACGCTGAGCGCGGGCGGCTCCATCCAGTGGGACCTGCTCGACACGTTCCAAAACCACATCAACATATCGACGAGCCAACCCGCCCGGTTCTACATCTTCAGCCTCTACGGGTTCATCACGTACACCAACGGATACGGGAAGAATTCCGACCCGCTGGTCAACATCACCGGATCGAGCTTCGTCTACAACTTCGAGCCCTCGGTGGGCTGCGCCGTCTATGTGCTCGACATCGAGAACCTGGGGACCACCCCGGCCACGATAACGCCCCACGTGACGGCGACCTATGCCCCGACAGGCTTCCCCACCGGAATATGCTCAGGATGAGCAGGGCGTCGCTGGGTCAGCCGAGGAGAAAGTTCCCTATCTTCCGAGGATCTAATGGAATCGCGGTTTCGAGCGGGCCTTTAGGGAAATCGCCGGCCTTTGGACGGTCGGCCAGAACTCCTAGGCAGGCGGCACGACCTGAACTTGCACGGTGCTGGAAAACAGCGTCCCGTTGACGAGCGTTCCCGTGATCACAAGGGGGTAGTTCTCTCCCGTTACGAAGTCGGCATAGACCAGGAACGCGGTCTTCTGGACGCTCTGGCCAGGCTGCAGCGGATCTGACGAAGTCACGTTGAAGGAAATCGAAAACGGGATGGTCGGAGCCATCAGAAGGGTCACCTTCAGGGAGGTTATCGGGGCGCCGCCGACGTTCTCCATCGTCACTCTGACAGTAGTCCCCGCGTCGTTGATGGGCGGAAGAGGGCCGACGACCGAAACGACCTCGGCAGGGCCGCCCGACGCGGTCGCGGACGAAACGCTGACGGTCAGCGTCCGGGTCGTCGTCGATGTGAGCGTCTGGGTCGTAGTCAAGGAGAGTGTCTCGGTCTTGGTGACCGAGTTGGAAGAGCCGCCCAAGTAACCCGCCCCGGCGCTGATCGCCAGCGCGATGACGAGCAGGGAGGCGGCGAGCCAAATCTTCATGCGAGCCTCACCGGAGGTCAAGCCGAACCCTCTTGCTATTCTATAAACCTAAGGCGATTGCCGTGCTGGAGACGGACCGGCGCCTCATCGTGTCGGCCGCGTCTGGGCCCCGGCAGGCGTCCCATCGTGGAACGAGGCCGTCACCCTCCCCGCCACCACCAGGCCGACTATGCCGACGGCGTTGAGGAGGTGAACCCAAGAGATGATGTTGTTGCCCGTGTCTTCCGCCGCGAAGCCCAGGGCCCCCTGGATCACGATGAAGATGACCAGCTGTACGGCGATTGCCGCGAGGGTGCGCGGCCGGGGATTGAGCCTCCAGGCCGTGACAAAGGTCAGCAGCGCCAGCGCAAGGACGACCACCCCCATCACGGTGTGGGCTGACGTGTCCAGATAGCCGAACGTGACCAACCCGCCGAGGGCCATCTGGATGAAGATGGCCACGCCCGTCAGCGTGAAAAGGAGAGTAAGCTTCATCGTGGGACCGGACAGTCGAGGCAGACGGCCGAGTCTTTTGAACGCTTCGGGGGGACTCTTCGGCGTCACCATAGTGAGCTTATCTTGCCAGCGGGCCGGCGGGCGAATCGGGTTTCTTCCTCGTCTTCTCCCGGGCGTTTCGCTCGAATCCCGGGTCGAACGTGCCCGCTGTCGCTGAGCTCATCCGTTCGAGGAGCGGGTGCTTTCGCCAGTGAACTCGCACAGAGGGCACTGCACGACCGAGGTGCGGGCATTCCAGATTCATAAGCGTCGGAGACCCGATTTACGTTGATTACGATGCCTCTTGCTAGAGGTTGAACGGGACCGGGCTAGAGGCTAAATCCAAGCGCATTCGCCCAACCAAGCCATGAGACTCGAACCGATTGAGAAGCCCAGCGGATTCGTGGCCCGGATGGCCTACTGGGGAACGCGCCGCAGATTCGGGAAGGTGATGACCCCGATGAAGGTGGTGCTCGCGCGTATGCCGGGGTCGTTCGGGTTCAGCAATTCGATCAGCAACTTCGAGCTGAAGAAGGTCCGGCTCGACCCGGAACTTCACTACATGATCGCGGTCCTTGCCTCGCAGATCAACGGGTGCGCCTTCTGCACCGACCTGGGGAGGTCGATGGCGATTCGGAAACGCCTGAACACGGCCAAGTTCGACGCGCTGCCGGAGTACCGGACGAGCCCGCTCTTCACCGACCGGGAACGCGCCGCGCTGACTTACGCGGAGGAGGCGACACGCAGCAAGCGCGTGCCGGACGCCACGTTCGCGGACCTCCGGAAGCACTTCAGCGACCGGGAGATAGCCGAAATCACATGGATAAACGCGCTGGAGAACTACTACAACCTCATCAACATCCCGCTCGAGATAGGATCTGACGGCTTCTGCTCCATCGAATTGGCGCGGGCGCACTGACGGCCTGACGCACCCCGCGCGAGAGAGCCATCGGTCATCAGATTCACGTTGACCGACCGTCACTTCACGAACTCGACGCCAGGGAGCCCCTTGAACGCGCGGTCCCCGGTCAAGAACTTAGAGCCCATCCTCCTGGCCATGGCGTATCCTACCGCGTCCGCATAGGATAGGTCGAGCCTCCTCGCCTTCAGCCTCAGCCTCGTCAGCATCCCTTCCTTGACGTCCTCATCGCGAATCTCCGACACGTTCTGACGGAAAGCCAAGTAGGCCCTGTCGGCGTAATCCTCTGAGTTGTCCCGCAGCGCGGCGAAGTACATTTCCATCAGGTTGAGCATCGAGGTCGCCCAGCGGCCGCTGTCAATGTAGGGTGCGAACTTCCTGCTGCCCGACAGATACTCGACGATGGCGTACGTGTCGAGGAAGTAAGTATCTGCCATCCTTCACTCCCTCCAGCCCGCCCTGGCTTCGTCCTTGATCCGCTGTGCCGAGACGCTGAACTTGGCGCTTCCGAAGAGCTCCTTGAGGTTCGCCCTCTTCTCGACCTCGATTTCCACCGAGTCCCCATCGGAGACGACTCCACGGCCAACAGGAGGCTGAAGAGATGGAAGCAGGACGGGGTCTGGCAACGCGTTGAGGAGAAGCTCAAGGCAGTAGGAGTCCTCGCCGCCAGCCAGGAACAGCAACAAAGCGCAGTGTTCTATGGGGGATTAGAGCCGCCGTCTGTGGTCATCGTGAAAAGCCGCCGAGAATGAGAACCAGAAAGTACGCGGATAACCTTATTCAGAACCAGTAAGAGAGTTCTCAAGGGAAGCGTCGGACCTGGCAAAGATAACCTACATGCCCTGGCAGGAAGTGGTCGTCAACGAGATACTGGAACAGGACAACACCCGCTTCTTCGAGACCATCGTCAAGCAGACACTGGCGCAGGGGGTCCAGCTTCTGCCTACCGTGGCGTGGATCGACGGGGTCGTGATCGCGATCGGGCACTATCCGGACACCGAGGACATTGTGAAGGAGAAGCTCAGGGGCGTCCTCCACTACGGCACGGTCTGGTTCTCAAGAATGGAGTACAAGCCGACCATGTCCGTCAACGTCGGGAACACCTCGGTCAACGTCCAGATAATCCGGGAGAACAACAACCCGCTCCTCTCGGAGATTGCAAAGTTCGTGAAGGACTTCAGGCGACCGGCCCCCGCTAGTTAGCGGCGGGCAACCCCTTCGCCGTCCCAGTGAGACTCCCGCCAGCTATCGACGCTAAGAATCGTGCTCCAATCTTAAATCACGCAACTGAGAGACGCAGCGCGAGCATGCAGCCGGAGCAGGGCATCAAGCGCGAGCTCAGCTTGGGCGAGGTCATCTCGAAGACCATCGAGGTGTACCGGAAAGACTTCACGAAGTACTTCATCCTCTTCGCGATCGTGGAGGTGATCATCGGGCTTGCCACGGCTTACGCGCAGCACGCCTACGCCCTCCCCGTCCTGCCGACCAACCCGACCTCAGCGCAGGTCTCCAGCTGGTTCTCGTCATTCTTGGGAACCTTCGTCGCGCTCGTCGGGATAATCTTCGTCGTCACGGTCGTCTTCTTCCCAATCGCCCAGGGAACCGCAATCAGGATGGCCTCCGAGCAGATCGAGAAGGGACAGGCCGAACTCGAGACCTCGGTCAGGTTCGCCGCTTCGAAGCTGATCTGGATCTGGGCCCTGACCATCTTGGTCGGCATCATAGTCATCGTAGGGTTCATCGCCATAGTCGTCCCCGGAATCATACTCGCGATAATGTTCTCCCTCGCCTTTCCGGTCCTCCTGATCGAGAACAGGGGAGTCCTCGACAGCATGTCGAGGAGCCGCGAGCTCGTCGGCCACAGGTGGGGCAAGACTTTCGCGACGTACGTCGTCCTGGTGATAATCTTCATCATCGGCTCCATCGTCGTGGGGGTGATAACCGGACCCTTGGGCGTCGCCAGCCCCGTGGTCACCGGCATCCTCTCGGCGTTCTACCAGCCCCTGTTCCCGATAATGCTAGCCGTCTACTACTACTCCAACTTGGCCAGAATCACCCCGCCTCCGACAGTCATGTCGCCTGCGGCCTCGGCCATTATGGCCCAGGCCGGAGTGAAGTACTGCTCCAGCTGCGGCACTCAGGTAACCTCCTCGGCCGCCTTCTGCCCCAAGTGCGGGGCGAAGCTCAGCTGACGGCCTCAACACCCGGCCATGCGCTATCACAGTGCCGTCTTGACGGCTGACATCGGATAGTTGCCCGGGGGCAGCGGGGTCCTTTCGACCCCGTGGTGCCTGCCCGAGCGGGCTGCCTGCGTCGGAACCGCAAAGCCGCGGTAACCCATTCTGGTTCGTATGATATTTAAGCACGGGGAGCGAATCCCATAACGAACCTTCTGGCGGAGGGGCAACGGACCTCCGACGCCCCAGGTCGTCCTGAACCTCCCGTCCGCAACTGCTTCCGGGCCTGATTACAAGGGAAGTCATGAGCAGATACAGCTATAACACGACGCGCTGTCTTTTGTCTGACCCAAGATTGAAACCGCTTCCGGACTCGGTCAGGGCGCTCATCGAGGCGAAGACATACGCGAACGTCGCCACGCTCATGCGGGACGGCTCTCCCCACGTCACGCAGACCTGGGTCGACCACGACGGGGACATCGTCCTCATCAACACCAACGAAGGGAGCCAGAAGCACAAGAACGCTTTGAGGAACCCGATGATAGCGCTCGACGTCTGCGACCCGACCAGCCCCTACAACATGGCCGTAATCCGCGGGCGCGTCAAGGAGATAACGTTCGACGGGGCGGACGAGCACATCGACAAGATGGCGAAGAAGTACCTGGGGCAGGACAAGTATCAGAACCGAATACCTGGAAAAAGGCGCGTCCTGATCAAGATCGAGCCGACCCACGTGATAGCTCCGTTCATGGACAACCCGCGTTGGAAGGCCTGGAACGCACAGAAGAAGTAGAGCGACCATCCGCGTTGCCCGGCCTGAACAACCGTTATTAGACGCGGGAGCCCTCAAACACGCAGCGTCGACAAGACGTTGAACATCGGAGATGCGACCGGCAGCTCAGTTTTCAGGAAGACACTCACACTTGCTATCCTGTTCGTACTCGTATCCTCCGCCCTCACACTCCTCTCATTCAGTCGGGACGCCAGCGCGCAGGCGGAGACCTGGGCGGGTGACTGGTCTGGGACGTATCAATTCTCGCAGACGACCGACGGCGTCTCCATCACCGGGAGCGGGCAGTGGTCGTACACCATCGACGACTCGGGGCAGCTGAGCGGCCAGTTCTCCTTCCAGGCGACGGCCGACATCCTGCCCGCCGAGGGGTGCCAGGGCACATCGCTGACGTTGACCGGCCAGGAGACCCTTACGGGGGCCGTCCAAGGCTCCACCGCCGACGTCCAAGCCACGGTCAGCGGAGAGTTCCCGGCCTACACGCTCAACTGCACGTTCTCGGGAAACTCTTCTGCGGTCTCCTTCCCATCGCAGCCCTTCTCCTACACGGAGGACTTCCCGATAGACCTCGCCACGCTTGAAACGGGTTCGTACAACTACGCTTCGGGGAGCGAGAGCGTGAGCTTCCAGCTGTCTTCCGGTCCGAGCCAGAGCAGCAGCGCATCGACGACAACTCCGCTGACGACGTCGTCCGAGGCGACGACCACGACGGCCCCGACGACGAGCTCGGCGCCGACGATTTCATCGTCTTCATCCGAATCACTTTCGGCCTCGTCTTCATCGTCCTCGACGGGGGCATGCGGGGCCGGCTATCACCTCGGCGGCATCCCGAACAGTCAGGGCGCCTCCGTGTGCGTTCCGGACGGATTGCAGGTCGAGGAGGGTGGCATAGCAACGAACACCCCCGTGGGCGGAGACGGGGCGCTGCTCCAGACCGACGGGAATTCCGTGGTCCAGCTGCCGTGCCTGATCCAGGGCGGGGAATGTTCTCCGAGTCCGGACTCCGCCCTGATCGGCCCGAACACGCTTGGCGAATACGGCCAGTCGTCCTGCAGCGGTGCTGTCGAGTGCGCGACCGCCGCCGCGACCTATCTGCAACAGCTCTACGGTGCCTGCCAGCAAAACGCGGCCTGCGCGCAGGCCTGGGAACTTGCGACGAGCGCCAAGGATTACTACGACAGCGCGAGCGAATTCTTCACCACCGCCAACCAGTTCGGTTACGGGACCGCGGGCGCCAACTACGTGGTCGCCCTGGTCAACGGCTGGGCGTTCCAGCAGGCCAAGGACGCGCTCAAAGCCGCGACCGTGTTCGTGTCGCAGCAGGCAGGCGTCGCGGCGACCGACTCTTCGACCCCGTCAGACCCTGCGCTGAGCATCCACGCGCTGGCCAACGGGACCACCGTGTACGACTACCAAGGATCGGTGCTCGTCCAGAGCCTCGCCACGAATCGTAGCGTAGTCCTTGCGGGCGGACAGGAGGTCTTCATACCCTCCGACTTGACGCAGGCGAGCGGGCAAAACCTTACCGACAGCGTCCGGGCCTTCAACCCCAATGCGGTCTCACAATGGTGGAGCGTCTCGCCAGTCACGGAGAGCCAGCCTGCCCCCGAATTGTCGCTCTTCGGGATTCCGTATGGCTTTCTCCTGCTGCCTCTCCTCATAGTCTTCGTCTGTGTCGCGGTCGGAGTCACTTTGGACCGCAGGAACTCCCGCAAATCAGCCGGGCCGTATGTCGGACCCGCACCGCGACCCCAAGCTTCGGCAGCGGCTCAGACCGTGCCCCGCTTCTGCACGCACTGCGGCCATCAGGTCTCTGCCGCGGCCGTCTTCTGCGAGGACTGCGGGAAGAAACTGAGTCCCTATAGGTCCGGATGATTCAGGATTGCCCTTCTGGCGGGGTCCGACCGGAAGAGCGAGTCGTCGGCTACCCTGTCGCCGAGGCTATCATGAAGATCGCGGCGTGGCGGTGCAGCGCCCGAGCCCAGAGCCGAAGCCCCGTCGTGCAGCAAACGTTTTTCTAACCGACGATAAGCCGTTCCGAAAAGTTGTCTGCAGAAGAGCACAAGACAGTTCTGCTTTCGATTCTGGGCACGGTCCTTGCCGGGGTCCTGCTGTTCGTGATAACCATCGCCATCTCGGGCGGCGTGTCGGTCTCATTGTTCAAGTCGTATGTCCTGCCTCTGTTCCTGTCAGCCTTCACGCTGTCGGTCTTCTGGAGCATCCTCTTCGCACGCTACAAGGGGAAACTTCCGATCCTGCAACCCGAGGCCGACGAAGCCGAGGAAGCAGCAGTAGCTTCGAACTCGACCGGATAGCGGACCGAACCATGGCGACCGGCGTCCGATCCAGACCGGAAGCCGCTATCACCTCGCTGATAATCGTCGTCGTGATAATGACCACGGTCAGCACGACCGTGAGCTACTACGCCATCAATTATCCGGCGGCAGCGAGCGGTCCGGCCGAGACCACTGCCGCGAGCGCTTCATCCTCTTCATCCTCGACCTCTACTTCGACCTCTTCATCTTCGACTTCCAGTTCCACCTCTTCATTCTCGTCAAGCTCTACGTCTTCCTCCAGCACCTCCGCAGCCCCCTTGGTGTGGAGTCCCTCCGCCGGCTACCCGACCGCCGTCTGGGCCCATGCCTGCGTGGCCTGGGGCGGCTACATGTATTGCGTCGGGGGTCTGACGGGGGCCAACACGGTCCAAAACGTCGCCAGCGCCGTTTACTACGCCCAGCTGACGTCCTCTGGGGTGGGTCCGTGGACGAACACCACGAGCTACCCCACGCCCATCCGGTCCCACGCCTGCGCCGTAGGGGACGGCATCATCTACTGCATAGGGGGCTACACGGGCTCGACGCTCTCCAGCGCCGTCTACTACGCCCCGCTCTCCGATTCAGGAGTGGGCGCGTGGACCGAGACCACCAGCTACCCGACCCCGGTCTGGACCCTGGCCTGCGTGGGGTCGACCGACGGGGTCTACACGAGCAGCGGGATATACTGCGTCGGAGGCAACACGCCTTCGAATCCGGAGTCGGCCAACGTCTACTACGCCCCCTTCACCTCGTCAGGGCTCGGCCAGTGGACCAACACCACGAGATATCCGGTCGGCGTCCGGCAGCAGTCGTGCGTGGTGACCAGCACAGACCTCTACTGCATCGGAGGCTACGACAGCACGAAGGTCTACTACGCCCCGCTCACGTCCTCGGGGGTGGGAGGGTGGGCGCTCACCACGGCCTATCCGTTCTCAGAAGGCGTCAACGGTGCGTCCTGCGTCACGCCGGGCACCGAGGTGTACTGCATCGGAGGCTACCTCCACAACGCCGTCTACCACGCCGACCTCAGATCGGACGGAGTCGGTTCGTGGATCAACAGCACGAACTACCCCGCGAGCGTCTGGGGGATCTCCTGCGCGGCGTGGGCCACCGAGGTTTACTGCGTGGGGGGCAACACGGCCGCGGGCACGGCGCTGATCAACAGCGTCTACTACTTCGAAGGCTGACTCCGAGAACCGTCACTCTTCGGGGACGACGAGCGGCTTCTCCGCCTGCCTAAAGGTGTAGTTCTTGGTCAACAGGGCCAGCAGGAGCACCACCACAGTGAGGGCTATCCCTACCCCAAAGATCACGTTGAATGCGGTGGCGGAGGGCAGGTGGCCGACGACAACCGCCTGTCCGTTGACGGTAGCGTAGACGGGAGCCGTGTACGAAGCCATGATGGCGGTGGCGACCACCGGCCCTATGGCACCACCCAGGTTCCTCAGCATGGTGTTCATCCCCAGACCGACCGCAATCGATTCTCGGGGGACGGTGATGGCGATCATGTTGACCAGGGGCACCAGGAGGCAGATCACCCCGGCCAGCGCGACGAAAAGGTCGGCCGACAGGGCGAGGGAGCTGCCGCGGCTGAACAGGAAGAGCGTGAACCCAGATCCGAGCAGGATGGAGCCGAGGATCAGCACCGGCCGCGGCCCGATCCTGGGAAGTCCCCTTCCAACGGCCAGCCCCCCGAAGAGCATTCCGACGGTGGAAGGGGCCAGCGTAAGGCCGGCCGCGATGACGTCGAGGGCCAGGCCGAACCCCCGCGGGAGCTCGGAGTAGTAGACGACGGCGAAGAAGAGCATGAACATCACCGCCCCCGAGACCACTCCCAGGAGGTTCGCCACGAGGACGTTCCTGAGCCTGAGGAGCTTGATCTGTATGAGGGGGTTCTTGCGCCGCGCCTCGAACGCGAAGAACCCGGCCGTCAGCGCCGCCCCGGGGACCAGGAAGGCGACCTGCTGGGCCGAGAGCCATCCCACGGTCGGGCCGTCGGTCACCCAGACCAGCATGAGGGTGATCCCCGCCATCAGGATGCCTGCACCAGCGTAGTCGACGGCCCTGCTCTTGGGCGCTGGGGCGTCCTTCCTTAGGGTCCTCGCAGAGACGACGAAGAGTATGATGCTGAGGACGAGCGCGCTGTGGAAGGCGTACTGCCACCCGAAGCTCTGCACTATCCAGGCGCCGACGACGAGCCCGGCCGCTGCGCCGATTGCGAAAGTCCCGCTGATTATCCCCTGCGCCCCCGCAATTCGCTCGACCGGGAACTCGTCCACGATTATCGCGAGGCCCAGCGGAATGATAGCAAACCCGACCCCCTGCAGCGCCCGCGCGAAAATCAGGAAGTAAATCGAGGGGGAGAAACCCCCGAGACCCACCCCGACGATGTAGAATCCCATCGATATCAGGAAGAGCCTCTTCTTTCCGTAGATGTCGCCAAGCTTGCCGAATAGGGGAGAAACGGCGCTCCCCACTATGAGGTAGGAGGACGTTATCCAGGAGGCTATCGTTGCGGTCGTGGCGAAGTCCTTCTGGATCACCGGGACGCCGGGGATGATCATCGTCTCGACGTAGTTGACCAGCAGTGCGACCCCCGTCAGGACGAGGAGGGCCTTCGCGGCGTGGCTCATCCCTGCCTTGGCCGCTGGCTTGGGCAGAGTGGTCGTTGTCTGGCTCAACTAGAGTTCTTGCGCGCCTCCGCGGGCGTTGATAAGACTATCCGACGCGCCCTCACTTCTTGGCCGCGCCCCCGTTCGGATACAACTAGCCTGACGATTTCAAGCACGGTCTAAGCAGCCTTGACGACCACGGTGCCCATCATGAAAGAGTGGATGGTGCAGTGGTAATGGTACGTGCCCGGGGTCGGGAACGTGTAAGTGAACGTAAAGCCCGGACTGAGTTGGCCCGAATCGAAGCTGCCGTCGAGAGCGGTCACGGTATGCGGCGCCGAGTCTCCGTTCGTCCAGATGACGGTATTGTTGACGCCTATCACGACCGTGATGTTCGAGGGCGAGTAGCCCAGAGACGCCGAATTCGTCGAGGCTCCCGCCGAGATGTCCACGAACGTCGCCGGCCCCAGTGGATGGGACGCGCCCGAGGTCTTCAAGTACGCGGCGTCGGCGGCCACGATGAGCACCACCGCAATGACCATGGCGACCACCAGTGTGCTCATTCCACGTCTCCGGTAAACCAGCATGCCCGCCTCATTTTCGCGGCGCGAGGGAATTTAAGCGATTCTTGCTCTTGAGGGGGCGCCCAGACTTTCGAGGCGGGACTACTCCGGAAGGTCTGCGAGTTTCTCTCTGCCCTGCTCGATCGCTTTATATCTCGTGTAGAGCCTCGCGTTCCTGCCGGTCAGCAGTCCCGAGCCGAACGCGAGCAGCACATCCGTGAGTATCTCCGCGTTGATCGCTGTCGAGCCGAGCGAGAGGGACGAGAAGCTGAACGAGAGGGCCGAGGGCACGTAGACGAAGTCGATTGTCAGCCGAACCAGCAGAGCCGCGACGTAAATCGCGTAGATGATTATCCCGCCCTTGGCGTAGATCGAGCCGTCGCCGCCCTTCCAGAACACCAGCCTTCGGTTGACCGCCCTATATGCGCCGAATATCGCGACCGCGTAGATGACCCCGTCGAGGGCCGCGTAGGAGATCGAGACGCCAGTGAGGAACGAACCCGCGATCAGCAACCCTGCGAAGGCGACATACCAGACGGAGTAAAGTATCGCCCTCATCTTGCTGACCTTGGCACCGCTGATTACCCTCCTAATGCGGATCGCGATGATGAGGAAGATGAAGAGGTAGACGTAGCTCGCGGACGTCTCGGCGCTGCCACTAGAGGACAAACAAGGACCTCTCGAAAAAAGCGGCATTAAGGATTAGGTCGTTCCGCGATTCTCATTCAAGGCGGATTTCGTCGAGGCTCATTTCAACGGCGGTCTGAAGAGGCTCTTCGGACAGACCGAATTGTATTCGCAGGCCTTGCACTTCCCAACGCTGGTGCTCGAAGTGGGCTCCCTCTCACCGAGCCAGTAGCCCCGCTTCTCCAATATGCACGCCTCCGCCAGGGCCTTGTCGTGAGTGAGTAGGTGGACCTTCATCGCTTTCCTGTACTTCGCCTCGAGCTCGGCTAGCTTGCCTGCCTCTAGGCTGGTGGAGACTCTCTCCACCCACACGCGCCGCTCTTCGTCCGACAGCTCCCCCGTCTTCAGCCTGACCAGTGCGAGCCTGAGGCGAGAGCAGTCGAACCCCATCTGCTCCAGGAGGAGGCCGTAGATGCGGATCTGGTTCATCTGGTCGGGCCACAGTGCGCTCGGGTCGCCCCTTGTCGTCTTGAGCTCCACGAGCCAGAGCGGCTTCCCCTCCGACCACACGATGTGGTCCGGCATACCCAGAATCCGGAGGTCGGCGACCGTGCCCCAGACCCTCAGCACCGCGTAGCTCGGCTGCTTCCTGCCGACCAGCTTGGCGAACTGTTTCCTGGTGATCTCCACCTGCGGGATGAGCTCGTCGTGCAGGTCGGTGCCCGTGTCCTTCGCTTCGGTGGGAATCTCCCCGAAGGCGAACTCGTTCTCGACCTTGTACTCGCAATAGAATTGTCCCGCGATCGCGGAGACTGCCACGAAGGCAGTGTCGTGCCGGAACTCTGGTTTCCCGGAGAGGAAGAATCCCTCCTCCCGCTCCCAAAGCCGTTCCCAAAATCCTTCCATTCCGACGCGAGGAGGGGGCGTCGTTATCTAACGGTTTTGGGAAACAAACGGCGCTAATCTAAGCCGGGGATATTCGAAGTCAGGAGTTCGCTTATCATGACGATCTGACCTTGGGCCCCTTCGGTCAACGTCGCCTCTACAGGAACTCAGCGTTGTTGGCGACGTAGTAGTCTGCGCTCCCGTTGTCAGTCGGGTCCGAATATCGGTACACGGTGCAGTCTACCTGTCTGCCGATTATCTGCAGGGTCGCCTGCGAGATGCTCGTCAGGTTCATGTTGGACGACGCCCCGAACTCGCCTACCGAGCTGAGGGGGACCCATTCGCTCCGGCTCGAGTTGGTCTGCCCGGCCGCCGTGGAGTTCTCCATCGACTCCTCGTGCACCTCTGAGCTGTTGATGGCCACGAGCCATGAGCTTGTACGTGTAGCCGAACGAGGCGTTGGACGCGAGGCCAGTTTCCGATATGGAGTAGACGGCGTAGGCGCCTTTGAAGACCCACGGATACGTGGCCGCGGAATTCGCGCCGCCCGCGCTTCCCAGGAGGTATCCCGACCCGAACGCCCCGGCCGCCACCACGATCACGACTCCAAACATCCTCTGGGAGCCAGAGGATTGTCCTCGGCCTTCCGCAACAATCGGCGTATCGGGCTCTGTCGTCTCGGACAAACCAGGCTCGCAGAATGCAGTTTTCTATCAAAGGAGTCGCCCCTCGCGGGGGAGAAGCGCCTCCCAAAGAGGCGATACGCAGACCGAAGCACTTGATTGGTGGTGGCCACTCGCAAGAAGAAAGGCTAGCGCTTGACTCGCTTCGGCAGCGGCTTGGTCCCGCGTTTCTTCATCTCAACTCTCTTGTCAATCCACGCGTCGTAAGAGTCCGGCGCATACTTCCCCCGTCCGCCGCCACCCCCAGGCTGCCTCTTCTGAGTCTTCAACCACGCCTCAAAGGTGTCGCCGGGCAGGTTCGTCTTCTCTAGCCTTGATGACTCTCTCAAATCTGGTCAGCGGATGTCGGCGCCTCCTTCCGTATAAGCTCGACGAGGATGGACGTGCGCGCCCACGGGACAGGGCCGCAGGGAGCGGGGTTCCCTAGCCTTTCGACCGATTGCTCTCTCGCTCTTCGGCCTTGCGCTGCCGGTTCAGCTCGGCAATCTTCTCCTTGTACTCCCTCTTCTTCTTCCTGTTTCCCTGTGCGCGCGCCTGGTCGTATAGCTTCCTCAGCTTCTCTTCTTCCGCGGCGTAGTCTGGCAACTTCTGTCTTGCAGCTGAAGGGCCCCAATTATGTCTTTCATGTACAGATCGCGAGGCCGATTCGACCGACGGATTTGGCTCCCTTCCCCTCTCTGACATGGGCGAGGAGGTCTCGTGCGCTAATGACCCCACGGAACGATTGGGCTGCGCCGAGACGACTGCGAAGAAAAAGGAACCATTGGCCTTAAATCACAACACTTCGATGGAGCACTCAGAACGACTTTGCGCAGACGAGCCTCAAGCCAAGTCACGGGCGCCGGCCTGTTAGCGGTTGGCCTGATCATCGGGGCCGGTCTCATCCTCGCCTCTTTCGATCTCACGGGTAGCTTGACTCCCAAGACAATCCAGGAGACCTCGACCCAGCTAGTCCCGACGACGACCACGGCCGTCCAGACCCAATCCCTCACTGAAACCAAGACCACCACAGCCTCGACGACCCTTCTTCAGACGAGCACGACGACCTCGACAACGACTTCGACTACCACCGCGACGGCAACTTCGACTACGACATCAACTACTACCGAGACCACGACCCTCTATGCGAATTTCACTTCATCCTCGCTCGGCTTCGTAACGGTGTCTGGCCAGATTATCCTGCCAACCGGAAACACGGCCGGGCAGATCGTGATCAACGTCCAGGACACCACGGCCATCTCGATCACCGGCATAGTCGCGACGTTCCCAACGGGGCAGTCCAGCTTCACTCAGACCGGAAGCGCCGGGGTCAACTGCATGGGCGAGAGCGCCGTAGGTGTACTATGCGCCTTCGGAGCGACGCCTTTCATGTTCAACGGGGCGACCATCGACGTCCCGAACCCGCTCCCCTCGGGCGCCGAGACCTCCGCCGCCTGCAGCATCACGCAGACGGCCGGTGGCGGCCTGAGCACGGGACAGAATTACACGATTTCGATAACGGTGACATTCTCGACTGGCAGCCAGCAGACCCAGCTGCTTTCGATCACAGCTCAGCTTTGAAGCCCCACGTCCCAGCTGTGAGAAACGAATTTACCCATAAATAGAAGCGCGGAAGTAAGACTAGGTACATGCTCTCGAGGGAATCCCTAGAGGCCTCTTCCCCAATGGGAGGAGAACACGGCTCGCCGCTGGGGCTCATAGTCGCCTCCATGCTGGCACTGGTCGCGTGGCTGGCCTTCATCCTCGCATACGCGCTCGAATGGTCTACGCGCTATAACCTGTTCCAGAACTTGATTGTCGCCATCGCCTCGCTGGCCATCACGGGACTTCTAATCGGCCTGATGTGGGTCGTCTGGGGGTACAGGCGCTTCGGAAGGTTCGGCGACTGGTGGTAGCGAATCTCGGGCGAAGATGAGAAACACCCGAACCGATTCAGAGAGTTAGAGCCGCCAGAAATCCCCGGTCAATCCGAGGGACGCGAAGTGCGCCTGCATCACATCCTTTGGCGGCCTGGCATAGTCGATGTTCATCTTGTCCTTGTAGAGCGGCAGGCTCAGCTTGATGGTCTGTTCCACGCCCAAGGCCGCGCCTCCATCAGTGCCGCTCTTTCTCTTCCACTCTCCGAGGTGCTCTTCCGAACTGAAGAAGACCATGTTGTTCGAGCACGTGTTGACGATGTCGTCCCACCATCTGGCTGCGGGAAGCGCGAGGTACACGATCGGATGCGCCGGAGTCGATGAGGCGACGCCCAGGTCCTTCAGGTGGAGCTTTACGTCCTCGGCGCAGTGGTGGCAGTAGGAGTCGATTCTAGCCTCTTTGCGCAGGGCCACGTGTATGGCGATCGAGTCCCAGGCGCAGTTGGCGGAGTAGGTCCTCCCGCCGACGGTCACGCGAAATGGCGTCGCCACCCCCGAGAAAGGGAAGGCCATGAGTATCCTCTGAGTCCCCTTGACCAGAGCGATGTGATGGGCCTCCTGAAGCGCCACCAGCTCTTGGTAGGCCTGCGCCCTGTCCAGGCCGAACTGGCGCATTATCTGCTCGAGTACCGGAGCCGTCCCCACCTTCTCGAAATGGTCGAAGACGTACTTCCTCACGCGACGGGTCACGTCGGGGGAGGCGCTCAATTGGAGGTCCCTACCCTCGGTGGGGCGCCAGGTCGTGCTTCGGCTGGTACAGGCCCATCTTGCCCCCGCTCGGGAGCGTGACCGTGGTGACAATTCCCCATGACTGCTCGCTCGGTGCCGAGCATTTGATCTTCTTCGCTTTGAGGAACTTCATCGTCCCCTTCAGGTCGTCGCAGAGGAGATAGAGGTCTGAGGCGCGGTCTTTCTTCGCGGGGTGAACGCCCAACTCTGCCGGAGGCAGCGCGAAGATGAGCCACCCTTCCCCCGCGTCCACGTTGGGGAAATTCAGTACCCTCCGGAAGAACCCCCGGTCGGCCTCCGGGTCTGTGCTGTAGACGACTACGTGCGCTCCGGAGATCGTGTTCGACGACGGCACCGTGAATGTTCGCTCCAAGTTTTGTTATTTAAGTTCTGACCGCCCGAATCCAATGGCGGCTGTGACGTTCAGGGAAGCTGGAGGACTGACAGACAAGTTCGGTGGGGTACGGCCGTCAGAAGTCCCGCGTGCAACCCATTCGGACTATACTATATCAGCAGGCGAAACAGACGTTGCTTGCTCATGATTCTCGAGCTCCCTAGGAAGACCGAACGTCTCGGCGGAGTCAAGATTCACGAGGTTCAGCGGGTCTACGAGCTCGACTCGGGCGCCAGCACTTTCCCGACGAAGGTAAAGGAAGCGGTCGCGACAATATCTTCAGACGAGATCGACAGGATAAACCAGAAGATGGCTATCGTGGTACCCGTAAAAAACGAGGCGACCAACCTGCTGGAAGGGGTTCTCAGCGGGATCCCCCACGACTGTCAGGTGATCGTCGTCTCGAACAGCAGCAGGTCTCCTTTGGACAAGTTCCAGATGGAATTGGAGACGATTAGGGAGTTCAATCACTTTGTGAACGAGAAGATCACGATAGTTCATCAGAAGGACCCCGGTGTCGCCGAGGCCTTCAAGACGCTGGGCTACAGGTCGATCCTGCAGAACGGGCTTGTCAGGGACGGCAAGGCCGAGGGCATGTTCGTCGGAGCGGCGCTCGCCAAGATGATAGGCAAGGAGTATCTCGGCTTCATAGACGCGGACAACTTCATCCCCGGGGCCGTACACGAATACGTAGAGATATTCGCTGCAGGCTTCATTCTGTCGGAAAGCCCTTACTCCATGGTCAGGGTATCATGGGTCTACAAGCCCAAGATCGAGGGGGCCCAGCTGGTCTTTCCCAAGTGGGGGAGGGTCTCGGAGGCCACGAACCAATGCCTCAAC
Source organism: uncultured archaeon (assembly GCA_963731775.1). Lineage (GTDB taxonomy): Archaea > Thermoproteota > Nitrososphaeria > Nitrososphaerales > Gagatemarchaeaceae > DATJAJ01. Next base: position 174,662 of record CAVSWV010000004.1, read on the forward strand.
CGACTGATCGAGAGCTACACGGGCTTCGGCACCGAAATCATCAAGACCGGCAACGCCGGCGAGCACGCGATAAGCATGCCGCTCGCCGACCTGCTCTTTTTTGGATCGGGATTCGCGGTCGAGACCTACGAGCTCGTCAACATCCTGGAGCAGTTCGGCGGGCTGTCTCCTTCCCCGCACCCGGACGTCATGTCGGCCGGCGTCGACGTTTTTCAGATCGAGACGCGCAACCCTCACCTTCACGAGGACAAGGGAGACGCGCACATAGAGGACATGCTCACATCGTCGCTCAAGGCGATATACGGCTCGCCGATATGCACGGAGAAGGCCAAAGAGATCATGTCGGTCGCGCTGGACAACAGGGGAATAGGGCCCGAAAGGCTGGCGGCGCCCTTCCCGCCGAAGATCGAGCCTCTGGCTGGCCTGGATGTCAAACGGTTCCAGGAAGTCCTGAGGAGCACGTCCCAGACCCTGACGGAATTCGGAAGATGACCCGCAGGTCAGAGGGGGCTTCCGCGAGGGTGGCCGCATTCGACCTTGACGGCACGCTCCTAGAAGGTCGGGTGATCTTCGAAGTCGCCAGACAGTTGGGCCTCACCGCCGACGTTGAGAGGGCGATGAAGTCCACGGCACTCCCCTATCAGAAGTCGCAGAGAATCGCCAGACTTCTGCGAGGCGCTCCAATGCCTGACATCACGAAGACAGTCGAAGCGATTCCCCTCTCGGAAGGCGCAGTGGAGGCCGTCGAATGGCTGAAGGATTCGAATTACAAGGTCGGCATAATAAGCGACGGATACACCCTCGCGACGGGTTTGGTGGCCCGAAAGCTGGGTCTTGACTTCGATATAGCGAACACGCTTCGTCAGCGAGAGGGCGTCGCGACCGGGGGGATAACCATGCCGTTGGGCTGGGAAAAGATTGGATGCGAATGCCGCGGGTCCGTCTGTAAGCGCTACGCGCTTTCGCGCATGGCCGAAAGGTACGGTGCAGGCCCCACCGAAACCATTGCGGTCGGGGACTCGGCAGCCGACCTCTGCATGCTGACCAGCGCGGGACTCGGGATCTGGTATTCCCGCGGCCGGGTTACAGAAAGACCCACGGATGGAGAGGGCGTAGTCCCAATAAGCGATATGCGTGCCCTTCCGAGCTGCGTCCAGGCCAGATCGAGGCTTTGACAGCATGAGGCACTCCGTGGCTGCCGTCCTAATCATGATTCTTCTGGGGATTTCTGTTCCACGGGCGGTCGCGAACACAACCAGCACTTCCCTCACGCTGAATGTCTCCGCCGATGGCACGTCAGCTATCACCCAGACGCTGGCCGTCAACCCGAACGACACTTCGATAACCGTCACGCTACTGTCCGCCGTCCTGTCCGACGTGGTCGTGCTCGACCAGAACGGTGCCCCCCTCGAGTTCCAGATTTCTGGCTCGAACATCACGATTTACACCATTGGCGCGACCGCCGTCACCCTCGGCTACGACACCCAGAGCCTGACTGGGAAGCAGGGCACGGTCTGGACCCTTTCGTTCACCACCCTCTACAACGCGACCGTCGTCCTACCGCAGGGGTCGACACTCACCTCCGTCTCTAGCAGCCCGCAGTCCATCGCCACCCAGAACGGATCCCCCGTCGTTTCCGTGCCCCCCGGGACGTGGGAACTCAGCTACGGGGTACCGATCCAGCAGGTGACAACCTCTTCGGGCAGCTCTTCCACGGCTAGCGTTTCTTCCTCAACGAGCGGGAGCGGAACGACAAGCGTCGCCAGCTCCGTCAGCACGACCTCCGTAGGAAGTTCGAGTTCCACCTCGGTCGCCGGGTCGACTGGAACCCCTCAAACCGCCTACGAAGTCGCAGTGGTCTCCGCTGTGATACTGGCGGCCGTGGCGGTGTTCCTTCTCGCGCGCAGGAGGCGCAGATTCGGCGCGACCGACGTCGCCGGCCTGAGGCCTGACGACGTTCAGGTGCTCGACTTCATCGCGGAGAAGGGTGGCAGGGTGCTCGAGCCGGAGATCAGGACCCGCTTCGCCCTCCCCAAGACGACGGCGTGGAGGCAGATCAAGAGGCTTGAGCGGCTCGGCTATGTCAAAGTCACCAAGATAGGCTCCCAGAACCAGATTGAGCTAATCAAGAACAGGGAAAGAGCCGCGTAGCCAGCTAAGGAGAGACAGAGTAGGCAGCCTGCAGCTCGAGGGAGGCAGAAGCGAAAAGTGACCCTCCCAACGGTACCTGCAGGTCGTCAAAATTAGTGAGCGCCTCTGAGATTTGTCCCTGCGCGGTGACAACTTCTTGCGCCCTGATCCTGACATCCGACTGGATGTACGCATCCGCCAAGGTGACGGAGTTGACCGTGGCGGGGTCTTGAATCTCCAGCGAAGACACACTCTTCGCCATCTCCGCGAGGACCGAGCTGTAGCTGGCGAACTGAGCCTTGAGGAGCCCCTGGGCGGAGACGACGAACTGGGAAGCGAGACTAGAGCTCGAGTTGAGAGACGCAATGGACTGACCGATCGCCGAGAGCCCAGAGGAATTCAGGAACGCGTTCTCCGAGACGAGTATCGAGCTTGCGTTCGCCACAAATCCAGGGCTGACGGGCATTTCTACCGACGCAGCGAGCACTGAGCTGTTCAAGGAGACAGCCTCCGGCCCCATCGAGACAAGGGAATCGTCCATCTCCGCAGTGGACAAGCTGGCGAACGAGATGGAGCTACTCACCTGCGGGCCGACCCTTGTCAGCTCGGTCTGCCATGCGACCAAGGAGGGGATTGGGAACAGACCCACCACGGCCCCGAGATCGGACTGCAGTCGGGCGTAGCTAACGAGAAACGAATCCCCATTGGCAGCGGCGGCGCTCAAACCTGCTTGGAATCCCGAAGAGTACCCGCCAAGGCTCGCCGCCGTGGCGATCTGGAAGCCCGAGGCTTCCCCCGATAGCACGGTCACAGAAGAGACGAGGGTCGTCAGGCTGGATTCGGTTGCCGTGATGTTCCCCTCCAATCCCGCAAGGAGGTCTGCGGGAAGTCCAGAAGGGAGTTGCTGGTAGAAGGCGGTAAGGTTCGATTCCGCCTCGCCCAGGGCGCCCTGTTCCGTTCCCAGGTTAGATACCACAACCGTCGAGTCGACCCCGGCGACCGCATTACCAAGGGCGATCCCAGACTCGATTACGTTGTCTTCAGACGAACCATGGATTACGACCAAATTTTGGAAGTCGGAGGCAAGGGCGTCGAACTGTGACGCAAGGCCTTGCTGGAGGGACACGGACCTGTTGGCTTTAGTCGCCATATCCGCCAGCGGCCCGGAGACGAACACACTGGCCCTCGCGGAGTACGAATAGGCCGACAACAGTTGCAGCTCCTGGGTGGCTTCTGAGACAGAGATTCTGGCCTGGCCGACCAGCAGGTCGGCTACCGTCAGATTTGCGGATCCTCCAACCACCCCTGCGACGGCCAGCTGGCCCGCGGCCCGCGTCAGGCTCGCGTCCGCGCCACCGATCTCGGCTTTGCCTGTCGAGCAGTCGTTCAGGAAGATGGAAGCCGCCGTGGAATTGGCGGGAACATCGGCGCACGTGCCGACCATTATCGACAAAACCATAGACGCGGTCTGGTTAACCGAGATGATAGCGCTTGCCGTCGCATCCAAGTCCACGGAATACGTGAATCCCTCGTTCGAGAGCGCCGCGCTTGCGCTGGCCGCGGCGCTTGTGAAGTCGGACGCGGCTGCCTCTGCCGCCGCCGCCCCGGTCGCAAGGCTGGTGTCTGACGCCAAGTCGCTTTCGGCCGTAGTCAGCGACTGATTCCCGGAATTCCACAACGCCTGGGCCGATGCCGTTTCCAGGCCGAGTGACGATGCCTGGCCGATGACGCCGGTGGCGTAAGCCCTTCCAGACTCCCCGACCTGAATCAGTCCCTGCAACTGGAGTTGAGCCTTCCCGGAGCCTTGAGCCGCGGTTAGCGAGGGCATCACCACGGCGGCCATGACTAGGCAACCCACGGCCAGGACGACCGCCGCCTTACGCCTAACCCGAGTCATGGCCCAGGTAGCGGCTTGACCGAAGATAAGGAACCCCGCGGAACGGCCGTTCCAAAGCGAGAAAATGGCTGCTCGGGTCGTGGATGAGAGAAAAAAGGGAGGCGGTGGCCCTACTGGGCCACCACGACTGCGCTGGCGAACGTGTTCGGACCCATCAGGGTGACGAGGTACTGCTGCCCCGAGACGACCCCGGTTAGGTGCGCCAGCAGGCCGAAGCTCAGGCTTATGGCGCCCGAGAAGCTCAGGGACGTCGACGCCCCCGAGTTCAGCTGTGCGCTGCTCCCGAGCAGGAGCACCGCGGCCTGCAGCGAGTTGGACGCCTGGAGCGAGCCGCTTCCGTCGACGGTGAAGACCGCCGATCCGGTCAGCGACCCAGGCAGGGAGATGTTCGCGCTTCCTCCAGACGAGATTGGAGTCACGATGACGGTCTCAATGGCCGCCGTCGCGTTGCCCGAGTTCTCCGCCTGCAGGCCCAACGAGGTGTTCGTCAGGGTCACAGAGGAGACCTCGACCTTGCTGGAGGTCTGGTCCACGAATGCCTTCCACCAAGCCTGCGCCTGGAGGTCTGACTTCGCCCCCACCTCGAGGGAGCCCGACGTCACCGCGCTGGGCGGCAACGCCGTCGCCTGGCCGGACGCTGCTATGGTGAACTGGGCCTTCGAGGTGTTGCCCGTGTTGATGACGAACGTCCTGAGGTCGATGACTGCAGCGCTTGAGGCTGAGCCGCCGACTTGGGCGTCATCTTGCATGTGGGCTGTTGTGGTCCCTGAGGCCACAGTCGCCGTGTAGTTGCTGTTGTTGTATGTCACAACCGCCGAAGTGATGTTGAGCCGCACCATGTCGTAGGTGCCGCCCTTGACTTTGGCAGATGCGACGGTCTGACCGACGTTGGCCGAATTCACCAAGTCGATCGTGCCCGATGCGCTCATCTCGACCCAGCCGGTCGATTGGCTGTCGGCCGCGTTGTGGACGGCCGCCCCGTTGTATGTCGCATAGGCGTGGGTCACCCCAGCTGCTGAGATCGGGGGATCTGTCGCCAATACGGCGAACTGACTCGGTCCCTGCTGCCCGGTGGTGCCGCTGGACGTGGTAGCGACGGAGCTAGCACTCGAGGTGCTGGAACCGAGGCTTGTCGTCGATGTTGTCGATGGGTTCGATTGATTCGCGATCGAAAGTCCCGCCGCCACCAAAATGACGACGGCGAGGACCACCGCGATTCCTACCGCGTAGATTTTTTTCATGACGACGGGTAAGTCCCCACCGAGGTTAAGGAACCCCGAGGAACGACTGTTCCCGAACGAGTTGGAACGCCCCTGAAACGGAGTGGGGCCAAACGGCCTCGCGCATCGGGTCAGCGGGGGCCGGTTTGTGTTTCGAGCCCTTCTTCCCTCCGAAGAAACACTTGAATCTCGGAATCGACAGACTCGGGAGACACATTGAGCGGACCGGAGAAGGCCCCCCCAGAGAAGGAGGTCGAGCAACTGAGCGCGGAGCTTCGGCTGGGCACGACAGAGTCGGGACCGTTCGAGGTGGACGCCAACCGGGTGGCCACCGGGAGGACGTGCGTCATCGGGTCCAGCGGAAGCGGGAAGAGCTACGCCGTCGGCGTGATTTGCGAGGAACTCTGCAGGATTGGGGTACCTTTCGTCCTCGTAGACACCGAGGGCGAGTACTCGGGCCTGAAGGGAGGTTTCGAGCTGACGCGCGTCGGGGAGGACGAGTACGCCGACCTGCAGTGCGCCGGCCTCGACCTCGAGGATCTCGCGAGGCAGGCTCCTGACATCTCCCCGCTCATTCTAGACGTGTCGGAGGTCGACGACCCGAGGGGAAAGGTCGGGGTCTTCCTGTCGGGCCTCTACCGCGAGGTCTCCCAGAGGAGGACGCCTTACCTCGTGATTGTCGAGGAGGCCGACCGCTTCGTCCCGCAGGCGGGCGAGAGGCTGCCAGTCCTCGGTGAGCTCTCCAGGAGGGGCCGGAAGCGCGGCCTCGGCCTGATGGTCTGCACGCAGCGCCCTTCCCTCGTGGACAAGAACGTGCTCAGCCAGTGCGGGAACCAGCTGATCGGGAAGCTCGTCATCCGCAACGACCTGCAGGCGGTCTCCCAGTTCTTCCCGGGGAACAGCCTGCCGAAGCAGCTAACCTCCATGACCCCCGGAGAGTTCTACGCGTTGGGCGGTCTCTCCCCGGAGCCCGTCAGGCTGAGGGTGAGGAAGAGGGAGACGCGGCACGGCGGGGGCACCCCGACGCTCGCGAGGAGGGTCCTGCGCCCTTACTCGCCCGTGGGGGCCGGGAGTCCGCCTGTCCCCCGCTCCCAAGTGCGTCCCGACTCGTCAACTCCCCGAGCTGGCGGACAGCTCGGCCTGCTACCCACAATCTCCGACGACGACGTGCCCCTATGGGTAAAGCGGGGGAAGAGGTACCTTTTGTTCGGCCCCGAGGAGACCATTACGTCGGTCCGGCTCGTCTACCGCGAACTCTCAGAATTGGCCGTAAGGGTCAGAACGGGGCGACTGAGGAAACGGTACGAGACGAAGTACGTCACGTTGGACGGGGAGACGGGGAGGCTCGCCAATCTGGAGGAGAGCATATCGTTCAGGGACGGGCTGAGCCGCTTCCTGGGTCTAAATTCACAGGAGCTGGAGCTGCTCTGGGAGTTGCCGATCGACCGCGAGCTGAGCGCCAAGGAGCTGGCGGCCAGGACGGGCGTATCTTCTCGAGTGGTCAGGAACCGGCTCAGGGCCCTCGAAGACCGGAGGCTGGTGCGCACCTCAGAGGTTGGAAAGGCAAAGTTGTACAGGAGGTTGGTAGATCCCCCGGATCCCAAGTGGCGGACGGCGCCCCTTCAGCTGGACAGAGTGGCAGCCCAGGCCCCGAGGGCGCCCAAAGTCTTGATGAAGGAGGGCGAGGTAAGAGAGGTCGTCAAGGCGCTGTGGGGCGAATCAGAGCTCGAGAGCACGACCCCGTTCCTCTACCCCCTCTATCGCGTGGAACTCGCGCTGAAGAAGAAGCGGCGGGTCGTATGGGTCGACGGCAGAACTGGTAAGGGCGTCGACGCGTAACCGAGGAAAGAGCGCCGCGCCCGCTAGTGGAAAACGGCGCCCTGCTTCGAGCCCTTCCCGCGCGCCTCAGGCGGCTTGAACTTCCATCCCAGAGCCCTCCCGACCTCCTCCTCCGTCCGAGTCTTGATCAGTCGGGGCGGTTCCTCCCGCGTCCAGAGCCCCTTCGAGTTGATGATGAGCCCCTTCTCCCTGGCCTTGATCGTCATCCCAATGGTGTGGCCCTTCGGTCCGGTCGCCCACATCTGCGTCACCCCCCACGCGTCGGCGTCCTGGCAGAGGAAGAGGTTGACCCCGGCTCCCTTGTACCTAAAGGTCGAGATGACCTCGCCGAAGGAGACGACGCTCCCGCCGATCTCCTTCACGCGCCGCGACACCGCGTCCTTCCAAAGCCAGAAGTTCCTCCCCTTCGGCATCACCGCGAAGTCGATGTCGTGGACGACGGGCTCGCGCCGCCTGATGCTCCCGGCCAGCAGGCATTTCGTGTAAAGGTCCTTGGTCTTAGCTTGGAAGTCAAGGGCGATCTTCTCGGCAGCCGCCAGCTCCATGTCTCTCTTGAGGGACAAGCGACTCCTCCTATGGCAGCTGCGAGAGGAGGCACTCGTCCTCGGTCTTGTCGTGTCTGATCCTCAGGATGAACGGGGCCCGGAGCTTCCTGTCCTTGGTGACCTCCTGGAACCTGATCTCGAGCACCGACCCCTTCTTCACCTGGCGCGGGTCCACCCTCTCCACCATCGACCCGACGTTGCCGAGCTCCACGATGCGACCTTCGTCGTCGTGGACCGCCACGGTCCATGACCTCGCGACTCCCGTCATCTTCATCTCCTTCGTCTCCGTGATTCCCGTGACGAAGCAGTCGATGGTGTCGAACCTCTTCAGCTTCAGCCAGGACTTCGACTGACCGTAGCTCGAGTGGGGGTTCTTGACCACGATTCCCTCCCCTCCCTGGTCCACCATCTCGTTCCTCAGCTCCATTATCTTCTCGGAGGACCTCGCGATCGTGTAAGGGACCTCGATGCCCGTGCCCTTCAGTATCTCCCCCAGGACCTTCTTCCTATCCGTCAGGGGCTTCGGCCTGAGGTCCCTGTCGTCCACCTGGAGGACGTCGAAGATCAGGAGCGCTTTTCCCTCCCGCGCCATGTACTCCCCGTCCAGAATCATGCGGTTCGGTGCATGGAGGAACTCGGGGACCCGCGAGAAGAGCTGGGGCGTCGCCTTCGGAGTGTAGATGCCGCCATGCTTGCTCGAGACGACCAGCTTGTCGCCGCTCTTGAAGAGAAAGACCCTGATCCCGTCATACTTCGGTTCGCAAATCGCGGGGAGCGGGTTTGTCCCGATCCAGGTACCGAGGTCGAGCTTGACCGCCTTCGCGTAATTCTCGGCCACGTAGTTCGGGAGCTGGTCGGACAACGCTACTTCGAGATTACGACCTTCGGCTTCTTCTTCGCGACCGGGACGGCCGGAAGCCTCGCCGAGCCCTTCTCCTCGACCAGGGCCCAGGTGTCGTCGAGCTTCAGGATGCCCTCGCTCAGCCCCATGAGGAGCCAGAGCCGCCCGTCCTTCCTCTCGTACGGATAGACCACGCTCGTGTAGAAGTTGTAACCCCTACCCCACGAGAAGAAGGCGACCAGCGCCATGTCCTTCTCCGTGAGGTACCGCGCCAGCTGCGTGACCCTGGACACCGTCTCGCCTACCTTCTTGTCGGCGTCGGGCGCGAGCTGGTAGACCTCCTTGAACTTGTACTCCGCGACCCTCTCCAGCGGGACGAACCCGTCCTTCTCGACCTCTATCCGCGTGGTGCGGTCGAAGGGCTCTACCTCCTCGCCGTCCTGCTTGTCCACCGTCTGGTCCAGCGGGACCTCTATCCACTTCCCCGTGAACTCGAGCTCGTACTTCAGGAAGTAACGCTTCTCGGTCCTCACCGTTATCGGCTGGTCGCCCTTGTACCGGACGAACTTCTTCGCCTCGTCCTGCGTCACCTCCTGGAGGTCGAGCCTCTCGCCCTTGGGGCCCTCCTTGTAGCGGTATATCCTCGGCACCTCGCGGCTGACGACCTCCTTCCCGGTCTTCTTGTCCAGCTTGACGTACTTCACCGCCTCCAGGTCGCCGTGCGCCTTGGCCGCCCTGAGGTGGTAGTCGACCTGGCCCAGCCCCAGGGTGGGGATGTCGAGGCTGAGGACCCCGCGCCATGAGGCCCTCGAAGACGCCGCGCTGTCAGACTGTTTCTCCACCTCCGAGAAGATGTCGTCCTTTGGCAATTTGCTGTCCGAAACCCAGCTGTAAGTTATTTAATCTTGTTCTGCGCGCGACCCCTTGACCAGCCTCGCTGCGAGTAATTTTCTGCAAAAGGCTATAACCCGAAGAACACATGGTTTCTCTCACGAGCGCGATCGAAACCGTACGCACGCTTGAAGCGCTGGTGACTGTACCGCATTACATCATCCTAGGGTCGAGCAAGGACAGAGTGATCTATCTATCGGACGAAGGGGGCACGCTCTGCCTTTGGTGCCTCGACCCGAGGACCGGCGACAAGTCCAGGATCACCACCGAGGACGTGGCCGGGGGTGCGCAGCCGCGCAGGGCGACCAACGACCTGTATTACATACGGGACTCCGCGAAGGGGGCCGAGCAGCACAAGATTTACCGGTCTAGCGCCACCGAGCCGCGGGAAACGCCCCTGGAGATCCCACCGATGAGGCTGACCGGGCTCTCCTCCTACGAGGGGGTCGTAGCACTCTCGGCGTCAACCAAGGATAGCGCGGGCCTCTTCACCTACAGGTCGGGAGCCGTCGAGAGGCGCGCAACCATAGACGGGCTCACGGGCCTGGCGGACTCCAACGGGCGCTTCTTGGCGGGGTCGGGTCCCCTGGTGGGCAATCCGAGGTCGAGCGAGCTGTTCTTCTTCCACCTTGACAGCGGAAAGATGGAGGTGTTCACGCCCAAGGAGGGATCGGTGAACAAGGGCCCGAGCCTGAGGGGCTCGAAGGCTCTGTTCGAGAGCAACATGACCGGTTCCAACATTCTCTACGTGCACGACATAGAGACCGGAGAGACTGGCCCGGCGCCAGCGGGATCGGGCGACCTCTCAGCCTCAGGAGCCGCCGAGTACCTGATGTTCGACTGGACTGAGGACGGCAGAGTGTATTGCATCGCGAAGAGGGACGGGGAAACGAAGGCCTTCGTCGACGGCAAGCGGGTGGACACGCCGGCGGGCTTCCTTGCGGGAATGGCGTTGCATGGGAGCAAGGCCTACCTTGCCCACAGCACTTTCGTCCAGCCGTACAAGGTGTGGGAGGTCGACACGACGTCCGGCGCCTCGAGGATCGTCATAGACAACCCCCTCCCGTCCTTCCTCAAGGAGAAGTTCGGCCGGAGCAGGATGATCAGATACAAGTCGAGCGACGGCCTGGAGATCCCCGCCCTGGTGGTGGACGACGGCAGCGGGGTCAAGAGGCGGACGGTCGCGTACATCCACGGCGGCCCTTGGGCCGAGGAGGCCAACAGCTGGAGCGTGCTGCCGGCGTCGCTGGTCGCGTTCGGCTACAACATAATCGCCCCCAACTACCGCGGGTCCACGGGATACGGCGAGGAATTCCGCATCCTCGACATCGGAGATCCCATGGGGATGGACTTCCAGGACATGGTCTCAGCTACGAAGTGGGCCAAGGAGAACATCGCGACAGACGTTGCCATCGCCGGCTACAGCTACGGCGGCTACAGCACCCTGTTCGGCCTCGGCAAGGAGCCGGAGCTGTGGGCGTGCGGCGTCGCCGGCGCCCCGGTCGCCGACATGAAGGCGATGTACGACATGAGCGATGCGACCTTCCGTTCCTTCATCGACGTCCTCTTCGACCGCAAGACGGAGTTGCTCGCGGAGCGCTCGCCGATAACCTACGTCAAGAGCGTCAATAAGCCGCTCTGCATAATCACGACCCAGAACGACTCGAGGACCCCGATGAAGCCCGTCCTGCAATACGCCATGGAACTCCTCGCCAACAAGGCGAAGTTCGAGATACACTCGGTCCCCGACATGGGCCACGCGATCCGGACGACGAAGGACGCCATGGACGTCATCTATCCGATGATATCGTTCCTGCAGAGGGAGTTCCCGGCCGCCCCGAAACAAACGGCAGCCTGAGCTCAGGGTCGGCGCTCGCCCAATCGATACACTGCCGGGGTAAGTCAATAAATAGCCGTGCCACCCGTTTCCATTCGTTGCAACTCGTCTGCGCCTCCGGAAACTGCAGCCCCGACGAGTGTGTAGAGCTCACGAGCAGGGAGACGACTGTCTGTGACATCGTCTGCGGATCCCTGGAGCCCGTCACATTCACCCAATTGAAGGAGTCCACCGACTTTCACCAGGAGATCCTCTCGCGGATCGTCCGACGGCTGGCCGTCCACGGGCTGGTGCGGAAGGTGGACGGAAAATATGAAGGCGCTTGCAGACAATAGACGCCCCCCTCGTGCGGGGATCCGAGAGGTAAGTGATTTTCATGGTCGAAGAGGGAGCCACCATCTTGTTCGTGTGCGTGGAGAACGCCGGAAGGAGCCAGATGGCCGAGGCATTCGCGCGAAAACGCGGCCTGAACACCTTGAGCGCGGGGACCGTCCCGGCTCCGAGTGTCAATCCCGTCGTTGTCCAAGCCATGAGGGAGAGGGGAATCGACATCTCGAGAAACTCGCCCAAGATGTTGACCAACGAGATGATCGACCACGCGGGACTCGTGGTGACCATGGGCTGCTCGGTTGAGGAGGTCTGCCCCCGACCGATGCTCGCGAAGATGCAGAAGAAGCTCGTCGACTGGGACCTCTCCGATCCCAAAGGAAAGCCCATCGCGGAAGTGCGAAAGATCAGGGACGAAATCGAGAGGAGAGTTAGTGGGCTTTCGGGACCGGTTTTCTCGCCTTGATATGCGAGCTGTGGTAGCTGAAGGAGTACTCGCCGATGTTCGAATCCGAAACGTGCTCGATCTGGACCTCTTGGAATCCGGCGCCCTTCAGCAGCCTTTCGTAGTCCGAGTCCGTCAGGGCCCCAGCCATGCAGGCCGACCAGGAGTCCATGTCTTTCCTCGCGCCCTCCGGGATCTCCCTCGGGAGTGTGATGTCAGCGACCGCGAAGACTCCGCCTCCTTTCAGGACTCGAAAGGCCTCCCCGAAGACCGCCGCCTTGTCGGGCGAGAGGTTGATCACACAATTGGAGATGACGTAGTCGACGCTGTCGGGTTCGATCGGAAGATGCTCGATCTCTCCCAGCCTGAATTCGACGTTCGCATACTTGACTCCGTACTTGGACTTCGTCTCCCTGGCCCGCCAGATCATCTCGGGGGTCGCATCTACGCCCAATGCCTTGCCCTTCGCGCCTACCATCTGGGATGCTCTGAAGACGTCGATCCCCCCGCCGCTTCCGAGGTCCAGCACGACTGCACCATCCTTCGGTTGCACCAAGAGCAGCGGCGAGCCGCATCCCGCGCTGACCGAGGCGGCCTCGACCGGAAGCTCCTTCCCGATCTCGATCAGGTCCGAGCCGCCACAGCAATCGTCGCCGCACGCCCCTCCTGAGCCTGGGGCCGTTGCGAGCTTCGCGTACCTGTCCTTGACCGCCTTTCTGATCTCCAGTTCGGACATGCAAATGCTCATGAGTCAGGGGCTATTTATTGACTGACGTTGAAGACGGCTGCCCCGAGGCGAGGGCCGAAACTTGCAGAAATCTGACCGTCCTAGACCCGAAGTCGGGCTCAGGGTAGCGATCCTGGTGGCCGAGAGAGCGGGGCCGAGGAGGTTGGCTTGGATTGCAAATGGCGTCGGGGGGATCGATTTCGGAATCGCGAGAGGCAACGGGTCTGGAACGAAGTACAGCTACCACACGGAGGGCGGCCTCTTCCAGTCGGTCTTAGCCCAAACGCCCGGCGGCCCGAGGGAGTCTCAGAAGCTGCTGACGAAGTATCCTCCGCTCCACGAGGTCAGAGGCCTTCTGCAGTTCTACTCTGCCGATTTCGGAGCCGAGGACCGTCTCCGGGGGTTCCCCTTCAAGAAGCGTTTCGACACGATCCTCGTCAGGCCCCTCGAGGGAAGGGTCTCCTTCAAGATGGGTCTGCTGGAGCCGGGGGTCCCCGGAGCCCTCGGAGCGATCGAGAAGGGGCGCGAAAACCACTTCCGTCTGATCACCAAGACCGAACCGTGGATTGTGCTCTGGAACTCCGCGGGCTTCGTGACTGAGACGCGCAGGTAGGGCGGGCTCACATCACGTACAGGTAGATCGGGTGGGGCTTCGTCCAGCCGGCGGGGGTGACTTCGACCTCGTGCTTCGGCTTCCATCCGGGCACCTCGTAGTCGAAGTTCACTATCCTGGTTCCCGGCCTCAGCTCCTCCAAGAACTTGGGCGCCATCAGGTTCAGGGTGTAGCTCGAGAGGTACGTGGCGAGGACGTCGGCCTTCCTCAGGCTCACTTTCTTGAAGTTGCTGCACAGTATAGTCACCTGACTGGAGAGTCCCATCGCCTTCATCTTCCTACGACACTCCGTCGCGAGGCGCCTCCGGAGCTCGACCCCCACCACCCTGGCATGGAAGTCCCTGGCGGCCACTATCAGCATCCTGCCATCCCCCGAACCGAGGTCGAAGACCGTCTCGTCCCGCCTGACGGAAGCCAAGGTCAACATCTTCGGGATGATGTCTACCGGAGTGGGGACGAACGGCTCCGTGTAGTTCATTCTTCCCCGACCGTTCTCCGCCTTAGATAAGCGAGGCGGTATCGGTTCCTGAGAGGCCGCGCGTCCCCAAGAGCTTAAGTCCGACATCCCCCGGCTCCCCTCCCAATGTCGTTTTCGGCCGACGACGCATGGGACCACGTAAAGTCCCTCGCGCCCTTTCCGCGGTCGCTGACCCCCTACTATACGGACATCCTCGGGCAGTACGAAGCCGCGCAGCACGCCGCGGAGCAGGCCAGGGCGATGGGCTTCGACCCGATCGCGATGATCGAGTCCAAGACCGTCTTCGACCTTGCGGACAGGGTCAACCAGATGCTGGGCCTGAACCAGTTCGAGGGGCTCGTCGAGAGGCTGCGGGAGCTGCTGAAGTCCACCACGAAGGAGGTGGCCGCCCTCACGATCTCCCAGGAGATTGCGCTGGGAAAGTTCGGCAGCATGGCCAAGGAGAAGGCGCTCGAGTACGGGATCAGGGCGGGGCTCGCCGTGATGACCGACGGAGTGACGGTAGCCCCAATCGAGGGAATCTACAGCATCTCGATAAGGCAGAACGACGACAACAGCGACTACGCATCGGTCTCCTACGCCGGCCCGATGCGCTCCGCGGGCGGCACCGAGGCCGGCTTCTCCCTCGTAATAGCCGACGTCACCGCGAAGAAGCTCGGCCTCTCCAACTACCGGGCGGGGCGCGACGAGATCGACAGGTTCGTCGAGGAGCTCAGGATCTACGAGCGCGAGGTCGGGAACTTCCAATACAAGGTCACCGACGACGACATCAGGTTCGCGGTCTCCAACCTCCCGGTCGAGATCGACGGCGTCGAGACCGACCCGATCGAGGTGGTAGTCCACAGGAACCTGAAGCACGTCAGCACCGACAGGATGAGGGGAGGGGCCCTGCGGGTGCTCAACGACGGTATAATCGGGAGGGCGCACAAGCTCGGGAAGAAGCTGGCGAGCCTGAACATCTCGGGTTGGGAGTGGCTGACCCAGATCAAGGGAGGCACTCAGCAGTCGACCAACGAAACCGAGCAGGCAGGCGCGCATTTCGAGGACGTCATATCTGGGAGGGCCGTCCTCTCGATGCCGCATCGCAAGGGGGGCTTCAGGCTGAGGTACGGGAGGTCGATGAACACGGGGCTGTCGACCGTCGGCATCCACCCGGCCGTCACGACGCTGCTCGACTTTCCCGTGGTCGCGGGGACGCAGGTGAAGGTAGACCTTCCGGGCAAGGCGGCGACCATCGCGTTCGTGGACTCGATTGAGGGGCCCACCGTGCTCCTCTCGGACGGCTCCGTCAGGAAGGTCAGGACGGCCGCCGAGGCGGACCTGCTGCGCGAGAGCCTGGTGAAGATAATCGATATGGGAGACGTGCTGATCAGCTACGGCGACTTCTTGGAGAACAACAAGAACCTCCCGCCTTCCCCCTATGTGGCTGAGTGGTGGGCGCAGGACCTCGAGCGGGCGCTGGCCTCGGTCCCCGGGGCCGACCAGATCCTGTCTGAGGCAGGGGTACCGGCTGACCTCCTCGAGAGGCTAGTGAAATCGCCCCTGGAGACGCTGCCTTCGCCGCAGCAGGCGCTGACGATCTCGAGGCTCCTCGGAGTCCCCCTCCACCCGTTCTTCACTCCGAGGTTCGACCGCCTGACCGGCCCCGACCTCCTCGAGCTCAGGAAGAACAGCGTCCTGAAGGGCGACACGATATCGGTCGACATCGAATCATCGCAGGTGCGATCGGACCTGCAGAACGCCCTGATCGAGCACACGGTGACCGGCTCGGAGGCGCAGGTGACGGGCGACCAGGCGGTCATACTCTCGCAGCTATTGGACCTGAAGGGTAGCCGAGGCGCGGCGAGCGAGTCCCTGGACCCGGTGGCGCTGGTGCGCGAGCTGTCCGGGATAAAGCTCGGACGGCAGACGACCTCGACGATAGGGATACGCGTCGCCAGGCCGGAGAAGGCCATGATCAGGAAGCTAAAGCCGCCGGTCCACGCCTTATTCCCGATCGGGAACTCGGGAGGGGCCTCCCGGGACGTCACCAAGGCCTCCAAAGAGGGGAAGGTCGAGATCGAGATAACCAACCTGATGTGCGTCTCCTGCAACGAGCGGAGGATATCCACCAAGTGCGAGATCTGCGGCGAACCCACGCAGAGGTTCCTCTCCTGCCAGCGCTGCGGCATCTCCACGACGGAGGCCACGTGCCCGAACTGCAGGATTAAGACCAACACGTTCTCGAGCATGGAGTTCGACCTGCGCGGGAAGCTCGAATCGATCAGGACCAGGCTCGAGTACAACCCTTCCAAGCTCGTCAAGGGCGTGAAGGGGCTGACCAGCGCGTCGAAGACCCCCGAGCTCCTCGAGAAGGGCATCATCAGGAGCAAGCACGACGTGTACGTCTACAAGGACGGCACCCTCAGGATCGACATCACGAACGCGCCGCTCACCCACTTCAGGCCCTCCGACGTCGACACGGAGATCGGCAGGCTGGTCGAACTGGGATACTCGAAGGACCGTGAAGGGAAGGATCTGAAGGAGAGGTCGCAGATACTCGAGCTGAAGCCGCAGGACATCATCGTGCCGGCGGACATCGCGGGGGACCTGGTGCGGATGGCCCAGTTCGTCGACGACGAGCTCCAGCAGATTTACGGGCTGGAGAAATTCTACAACGTCGAGAGGCCCCGGGACCTGATCGGGAAGATTGTCGTCGGTCTCGCCCCGCACACCTCGGTGGGAGTGATCGGCAGGATCGCAGGCTTCTCGTCGGCGCAGGTCTGCTTCGCGAACCCGTGCTGGCACGCCGCGAAGAGAAGGGACTGCGACGGCGACGGGGATTCGCTGCTCCTGCTCCTCGACATCCTGGTCAACTTCTCGATCGAGTTCATCCCGAACCAGATCGGCGGGCTCATGGACACCCCCCTCCTGCTGCAGCCGATACTGCTTCCGGCGGAGGTGGACGAGCAGGCCCACAACTTCGACGTTGCGACCCAATACCCGTCGCAGTTCTACGAGCTGACTGGAGACTCCCCGCCCGCCGCCGCGTTCGACGAGAAGATCGAGTTGATCGGGTCGAGGCTGGGCGGCGAGACGCAGTTCTACGGCTACGGGTACACGCATCCGACCTTCGCACTCGCGATAAGGCGCTCGAGGGGGGCCTACTCCATCCTTCGCACGCTGAACGAGAAGATTTCGAAGCAGATCGAGGTCGCCTCCAAGATAAACGCAGTCTCGACCAAGGAGGTCGTCGAGTCGATAATCAAGACCCACCTGATTCGGGACATAATGGGGAACACCAAGAAGTACGCGACGCAGTCCTTCAAGTGCAAGAAGTGCGGCATGACCATCCGGCGGCCTCCGGTCTCCTGGACCTGCCCCAGCTGCGGCGGGGAAGTGAAGGAGACGCTCACGAGGGCGTCCGTCGAGAAGTACCTGCTGCTCGCGGAGAAGCTCTCCCGTGAATACGACGTCGACCCCTACCTCAGGAGCCGCCTGGCCGTGGTCCACCGGGAGCTCGACCAGCTCTTCCAGGGGGAGAGGAAGCCCGAGCAGTTGGAGCTGACGGCGTTCACCAACACGGGCTAGCGGAAGAAGTAGGCCGGCGAGGGCTTGAACGAGTACTCCGCCGTCTGGAACCCCTTTCGAAGCTCCTTGATACGGGCGCGCGTCTCCGACCCCGTCTTTCCGCCCATGGCAGAGTGGATTATTTCGGCGATCTCCACCATCTCACCCTTGCCCATCCCCAGCCGGGTCAGTTCGGCCACGCCGAGCCTGACGCCTCCCGGGTTGGTGTAGTGCCTTCCAGCCTGCAGGTCCCCGGGGATGAGCTGCCTGTTGAGGATGATGTTCTGCGCCTCCAGGCGCTTCTCCATCGCGCCGCCGTCCCCGTACTTCGTGATGTCCAGGACGACCTGGTGCGACTTCGTGTAACCGTTCCTCTCCCCGAGCACGACCTCGCCCGATCCGGCCAGGCTCTGCGCGAGCACTTGGGCGTTCCTGACGACGTCCCTCGCGTACCTCCTTCCGAACTCGAGGAACTCGGCGAACGCGAGCGCCTTCCCGGCCACGCTGTGCAGGTGGTGGTTGCTCGTGGTCCCGGGGAAGACCGCCTTCTTGAGGTCCTCGGCGAACTTGGAGCTGGCCGCTATGGCCCCACCCTGCGGCCCGAACAGCGTCTTATGGGTGCTGAAGGTCATCACCTCGACGCCTTCGCGCAGCGGGTCCTGGAACTGGCCGCCGGCTATCAGGCCGGCCACGTGCGCCGCGTCGTAACAGACCGTGCCGCCGGCGTCCCGTAAGGCCGGCGCGAGCTCCTTCACCGGGTGCGGGAAGAGGAAGAGGCTTCCGCCGAACAGGCCTATCTTGATGGGCTTCTTGAGCGCCTTGAGGCGCTTCCTGGTCTCGTCCACGTCTATGTTCATCTCGCTCTTGTCGAACGCGAAGTACTCGATGTCGAGCGAGTGGACAAGCCCCGCCGACCCCGAGAACTCCTTCTTGGCCGCCGAGATGTGCCCTCCGTTGGGGATCGACAGCACCATCATCGTGTCCCCGGGGGAGCTCAGGGCTGAGTACATGGCGAGGTTCGCGACGACCCCCGAGGTGGGCCGGACGTCCACGAACTCGGCCTTGAAGAGCCTCTTCGCCAGGTCTATCGCGGTCAGTTCTATCATGTCGATATACTTGCAACCTGCGTACACCCTCTCGCCCGGCCAGCCCTCAGCGTAGCGCTGCCCCAGATCCGAGGAGAGGACGTCCCTCACGGTCCTGGACGCGAGGTTCTCGCTGGCGATCATGGGAAGGCTCTCGGAGAACCACTTCTCATGGAGCCTGACGTCACGGACGACCGAATCGAAGGCGGCTGAGGGTTTGGGCATCGAGCTGATTGGAGGCGGCTGCGTAATTATGCGTTTCACGCGGCACACGGTGGAGCCGCTACGCTTAAGAGGCGAAAGCGGGCAGCCGAAAAATCATGAGCAGCAAGAAGAACAACCCGATGCCCGCCTCGAGCGCAGGGCTGCTTACGTTCTTCAACGAAGACACCGAAGGAGTCAAGATAAGGCCCGAGATCGTCCTCATCTCAGCGATACTCCTGATCGCCACGTCAATTGTCATCAACGTCTTCTTCGTCTGAGCGGTCGGCCAGCACGGAAAAATCCTCAACCGAGTCCCTGGCGCGGAGATACAGGCTCCTATTCACGCTCCCCTCCACCGTACGCCTTCTCCTGTACGCCGCGTTCACCTCGTCTCTCCTCGTCACGGTCATAACGAGCGCGCTCAACCCGGTCGCGCTCTCCGGATCCTTCCTCGCGATCGTCCTGGCTTCCACGCTCGTCGCGGCCTTGCTGAGGCTGGTCGACGTCGACACGATCGCCACCTTCAGGCGGACGACCGCCATTCTCTTCGCCGGGGGGGTCCTGTGGGTGATCAGCGTGGCCGTGGGCTCCGCGGCGTCCCACCTGGTCGGCAGCGGCCAGCCACTGGCGAACGCAGTCGTCTTCGGGGCCTTCGTGGCGGCCGGGTTCGAGTTCATCGTGATCGACGGCGCGTTCGAGGGAAACTCCTTCCTGTCGGCCGCCCTCGCAGTCCTCCATCCGACGCTCGTCCTTGGCGCACTGTGGCTCGCCGGCGTGCTGGCTTCTCCTAACGTGTACTCGTTGCCCCTTGGCGCCGCCGCTTTCATCGTCCTGGCCCTCTTCCCCCTCATGCTCAAGCAGCGCAGCACCAGCAGGGGGCAGAACACCGTCCAGCTCTTCCAGGCCTTCCTGAAGACGTGGACGATGGGGAGGCCCGCCAAGCTTGAGACGATCATCGCCGACCACTCGGAGACGATCGAGGTCTCCACCAAGATACTGAAGTTCAGCCAGAACGGGAAGGACTTCTTCGTCATCCTCCCCGGAGTCCACCCGGGCCCGTTCCATCCGGTGGGAAGCTACAACCTCACGGGCCTGATCTTCCAGGAGTTCGGGGGCTCTGTCCTGACCCTCCACAGGCCCGGAGGGCACGAGAGGAACATCACCACCAACCAGGAAACCAAAACGTACGTCGAAGGGATCCACGAGTACGCGCTCGGCATCCCGACCTCGGACGCGCCGAAGGCCCACGGGCCCGTCACCTCCAGGATCGGCACGGCGACGGTGACGGCCACGACGATACAGCGAGACACCCTCCTCACCATCTCGTTCGCCCCGCTCGGATCCGAAGACCTTGAGACCGCGACTGAGGACGAGCTGGCCAGGCTCGGGAGACAGCAGGGGCTGGACGTCTCCGTCGTCGACGCGCACAACTCGATCGAGCCTAAGCCGGAGCTGGTTGACACCGGCAGCCCTGGTTGGGCCGCTCTCCTTAGCGGAGTGAGCAAGAGCGGCGCCGGGGATTTCGTAGTGGGATATGCGAACTCGAGCGAAACGGGGTTCGGGACCCGCCAGGACATCACGGTCGGTGGGATAGGGGTCCTGGTGCTGAAGACCGGCGGGACCAAGTGGGTCCTGGTCCTCGCGGACGCGAACAACGCCGAACCGACTCTCAGGGGGGTGGTCGCCGAGGCGCTGGAATCCGCGGGCTACAGGTTGCTAGAGCTGTGCACTTCGGACAGCCACAACCTCGCGGCGCGCGGGATGACCGTCACGAGGGGATACTTCGCGATCGGGGAGATCACGCCGCCGAAGGAGATCGCCGAACTCTTGACGAGACTGGCGAGGCTTTCAGAGTCCAGGATTGGGCCGTGCGAATACGGGTCCGGGACGCTGGTCAGCAAGGTCAGGGTCTTCGGGGCCGACATACTCGACGAGTTCGAGGAGCTGACCAGGTCGAGCTCGGAGTTCGCGAAACGTTACTTCAAGATAGCCTCGGTCTCGATACTCCTGCTTATGGTCGCTTCAGCGCTTATCTAGGAAGGGAGAATAGACAAGGTGCACATGCGCAGAACGAAAGGGGTGCTCATCGGATTGGAAGGCATCGACGCCGCGGGAAAGAAGACTCAGACCTCCCTGCTGGAATCAGGGCTACGCTCGAGGGGGTTGAAGGTCACGACTATGTCCTTTCCAGACTACACCACGGTAATCGGGAAGGAGATCAGGGGCTTCCTGGAAGGGACGCGGATCTATCCTCCCGAGGTCAGGCACATGCTCTTCGCGGCGAACCGGTGGGAGAAGAAGGATTGGATCGAGGGCCTGCTCGAGAGGGGCGACGTGGTCCTCGTCAACAGGTACACCGAATCGAACCTGGCCTACGGGGTGGCAAACGGGCTTCGGCTGGATTGGCTCTCTAACCTCGAGGAAGGGCTGCCGAGGACCGACTTGGTGCTCGTCCTCGACGCTCCGCCGTCTGCGACCTACGACAGGAGGGCGTCCACGGGCAAGGACCAATGGGAGCGCGACCTGAAGCTCCAGGAGCAGGCACGCGCCGCATACCTGCGCCTTGCAAGGAAGTTCGGCTGGAGGGTGGTCGACGCGAGTCTAAACATCGACGAGATACGGAGATCGGTCTCCAAGGCCGTCTCAACCCTGCTCGGTCCGGGGTCGAGGCGACTGAGAGAATGAGAGGGCCCCACGTCGCGGAGATTCGGGACCCCATCCACGGATACATCAAGGCCAGCGAGGTGGAGAGGGAACTGATCGACTCTCCCTTCCTGCAGAGGCTGAGGAGGATTCACCAGCTCGCGGGGGCCTACCTGGTCTACCCGGGCGCCGTCCACACCCGCTTCGAGCACGTGCTGGGCGCCATGCACGTCGCCGGTGAGATCACGGAGTCGATCCAGGAGCGGCTCCCAATCAGCGCGGACCTCGCCCAGCAGATCAGGCTGGCGGCCCTGCTCCATGACGTCGGGCACGGGCCGTTCTCCCACACGTTCGAGGAGGTCCTCCCCGCGAGGGGACGCCTCGACCACGAAGGCATCTCGAGGAGGATAATCAGGGAGAGCGCGATAAAGGACATCCTCGCGAAACACGGCTTCTCCGCAAGGAGGATGTCCGACTTCGCCGTGGGGAGCGGGACCGGGATTCCCAGCTTCATGAACGAGATAATCGCCGGCGGGCTCAGCGCCGACATAATGGACTACCTCCTCAGGGACTCGTATTTCACCGGGGTCGAATACGGAAGGGTGGACATCCACCGCGTGATCGACTCCTTGCACGTGGTGGGCGGCAGGCTGGCCGTCGACGCCGCAGGGCTGTACGCGTTCGAAGCGATGCTGATCGCCAGGTACCAGATGTTCAACGCCGTCTACTTCCACCGAACGGTCCGGGCCGCCCAGCTGATGCTCGCACACTCGATGAGGCTCGCGAACGACGAGCTCCACCTGACCGACCTCTCGGACATCAACGAGTATCTCGAGTTGACGGACGAGCTGGTGCTCCAGAGGATCATATCGCTAAAGGGAGAGACCCGCAGGCTGCAGCAGGCGAGGCAGCTCGCACTGGACTTCCGGGAGAGGAGGTTGGTCAAATGCGTCTTCGAGAAGGTATTGCAGCGGAAGGACGGTCGCGTCGGTCAGCTCTTCGGCAGGGAGGCGGCGCGGAAGAAGGTCATCGCCGAGCTCTCCAAGGCATCCGGCGTGGAGAAGACGTACATCTATCTCGACGTCCCGACGACCCCCTCCTTCCCGTACACCTCCGCCAAGGAGACACTGAAGTCGGTGACGACGGTCCGCAAGCTGGGGGGAAGGGAGGTCGTCGAGAAGACCCCCATAGACGAACTGCCCCTGGTGGGCTCAATCGCGGGGTTCATGGACGTCCTCCGGGTCTACACCACGCAGGACAACAGGAAGGGCGTGATGGTTGCGACGGGCCGCGTCCTGGGCAGGGGCGGACAGGTCTCAGAGACCCTGCCGTAGACGCCTGTGCTAAAATACCCTGATCGCCTGGTAAGTCGTTGCCGGTCGAGGACTGGTTAGCGTACGAATCCTTCCGCCCTAGCCAGAGGGAGCTGGCGTCGCGGGTCCGGGAGAACTGCGCCCGCGGAGGGGTGCTTCTCGCCGAGGCGATGAGCGGGTTCGGGAAGACGGCCGCCGTGCTCTGCGGCGCGCTCTCCGCGGCCGAGGAGACCGGTTGCAAGGTGGTCTACACCTGCAGGACAAAGCGGCAGGTCTCGAGGGTCACGGAGGAGCTGTCGCTGATTCAAAAAAAGAGGCCCCTCAGGGCGGCCTCGATGTTCTCGAAGTACGACTACTGCCTGCTCAAGAGGACCGCCGGGAGGTTCATCCCGCAGGATTCGTTCCGGTGGTACTGCGGCTTCAACGTCAGCAACAACCTCTGCTCGTACTTCCTGAACATGTCGCTGCTCGGGACCGAGCTCGACGCGGCGGTTGAGAGGGTCAGCCGCGCGATCCCCAGCCACACCGGCCTCCTACTCCAGTCGGAAGCGATCCACGCGTGTCCCTACGAGTTGGTAAGGTTGGCGTTGACCCAGGCGGACGTCGTCGTGGTGCCATACCACTACATCTTCGACCCCGCGACGCGCCCGGTGCTCTTCGATAGGAACACCATCGAGCCCGAGAAGGTCGTGTTGGTCGTCGACGAGGCTCACAACCTGCGGGACTTCCTCAGGAGCAACGGCTCGGGGCGCCTCTCTGCGCAGGACATCGAGAAGGCGATAGCCGAAGCCGAGGGGCTCTTCATGGCACGGACGGCCGAGTCGCTGCGGGCCCTGCAGGGAAGCGTTCGGGCATGGGCCGACCAGATCACCAGCTGGCACCTCGACAGGGACGCTTTCATCGCCGACCTGAAGCGCCGGCACGGGGAGATCTGGCTCCAGAACCTCGTCTTCGAGCTCACCGCTTGCTCGGAAGCCGCGTGGAGCTCGGTCGCCTCCGGGCGGAGGCTCCCGTACCACATCTTGAGGGTGGGGGAGTTCCTGAACAAGCTCCAATCCTCTTCGAGGGACCTCTTGCTAACAAAATGGGAAGACCAGCTCGGCCTGGCCGACACCAACCCCGTCCGGGACTTCCCCGGCTTCCTCCGCGCCTTCCAGAGCTCGGTGCTGGTCTCTGCCACGATCAATCCGTCAGAGCTCTTCCTCCGCTCGCTCTCCATCGACGTCCTGCACCCGGCGACCTACGCCGTCCCGGCCGCGCCCTTCATCACGGTCCGAACTGTCCTGGACACGGGCGTCACCACGAAATTCAAGTCGCGCAGCCCCCAGATGTATTCCACGATGGCGACCAAGATCGCTGCCATCATCAGGTCGTGCCGGAACGGCGTCGGAGTCTTCGCGCCCTCGTACGCCGTACTCGAGCCCGTCAGGGACGCGGTCGCGTGGAGAGTCCCGGAGAGGAGGGTCTTCTCCGAATCCAGGGGGCTGTCGAACGAAGAGGCGAACGAGATGGCCGAGTCGTTCAGGTCGGAGAAGGGCCCGGTGCTGTTCGCCGTCCAGGGCGGCCGATTCTCCGAGGGCGAGGACTTCAAGGGCGACCTCATGGACGCCACGGTCGTCGTCGGCCTCTCCCTGCCCCCGCCGTCGCCACAGCTCTACGCAGAGTACACGTATCTGAAGTGGAACGGAGAGCCTGAATCGTACCTCATGCTGGCGCTCCTGCCGGCGTTGAGGAAGGCCTTCCAGGCCGCGGGCAGGCATCTGAGGAACCCGGGGAAGAGGGGGCTGGTCTTCCTCCTCGACAAACGATTCGACTCCCCGACGGTGACGGACCTCATGCCCTCCTGGCTCAAGGGGGACCTGAGGAAGGGGGACTTCACGCCTCCGCAGATCGAAGGGATCTCTGACGAATTCTGGGGACGCTAGGTCGCGCTGCCGAACGCCTCGCCCTTCCGGAGCGCGATCTTCGCAGCCGCCCCCGCGTCGGTCTGAAGTCCCTTCGTGTGGGGACCCCTGACGGAGGTGCCCGATTCGTCGACTATCTCGATCCTGGTCTTCGGAAGGCCCGAGGAGAGCGTCTCGGCGAGGCTGCGGGCTAGGACGGGGTTCCCATTTCCTATCCTAATCAGAGACCTCTTCGCTTCTACGCGGCCGACTAGCCTGGAGATCGTGGCGCAGAGGGCGTCGCGAGAGTGGAACGTGCGGAAGACCAGCGCGTTTTCGCCGTAGAACGCCGCCATTCCCGTTCTCGAGCCGGGGTCAACCCCCACCAGGAGCGTGGCGTCTCCCTTGTCGAGGCGGGAGAGGACCTGCCCTCTGAGGACGGAAGGGTCGTCGTCAAGGTCGTCGAGGAACATCACGCCTCCGCGGAAGAGCCCCGCCTCCTTCCTGGTCGTTAGTATGATCTCGCAGCCGCCGCTGTTCTTCTCTGGCGTCAGGCTGAGGAAGCTGAATCCTGCCTTTCTCAGACGGGACGCTAGGGCGTAGTACGCGCGGCCGTCGGAGGTCACGATACAGAGTCGAGTCATTGAAATACCATGCGCGATAGATGACGTTTTGGCGCATGCTAATGAGTATTGGCGTCCAGCGGGCGAAGTCGTTCCTCGACCCGCTGCGCGGCAAGCTGTCCGTCTTCGTGGTGAAGGACAGGCCTTCCGGCCTGCTGCTCGGACGGCTGCTGACCTCGTGCGCGTCGTCGCTGAACAGCCCGTACGCGGTCCTCGACCTCGACGCCTTCTACGCGTCCAACTTCGACTTCATGAAGGACTCAGACCTCCCTGCCGGCCACAACGCGGCCCGGTTCCAGATACCCGAGGTCGGGTCGAAGGTCTCGGAAGCGCTGCTCGGTTTCCTGAGGCAGGGCGAATCCAAGGTCCTCATCCTCGACAACCTCAACAGCTTCTTCCACCTATTGTCCGCGGAGCACCCTACCTCGGCGGCGAGGAAGCTTACCTTCGCCACCGCGGTGATGTCCCAAATCGCGAGGACGAACGGAGTCGCCTTCCTATGCACCATCTACGAACGGGACGGGCCCATCAGGCGGAACCGGCCTAGGTCGTTTTCCGAGAACGGGGACGCGACGGTGTCGGTGAAGGTCGACGAAGGGAGGCTGGTCCTGCGATGCAGGCGCGGTACGCTCTGGCCTTCAGGAAGCTTCGGCTATCCCTAGCCCTTCAGGACCGAGAGCTGAATTCCCAGGAGGACCGAGATCGCCACGAGCAGTATCGAGAGGGCCAGGTACAGGTTGACCATCCTCGGCTTGGTGGTCTGCCTTCCGCTGAGATAGACGACGTAGATCCCGGCGCCGCCCAGCATGATCACGAATGCGTCTATCACGCTCTCCGCGACCGTCTCGGCCCCTCCAGCGGGATAGATGATGTATCCCTGATTGGCCACCGGGAAGAAGAATGCGCTGACCGCGCCGGCCATGAACGCCACGATGCCCAGGATGTACAGGATCTGGACCCAACCGACCTTGGACCCCGACTGGCCGACGCGGACTATCGAGTCCTTCAGAGTGCCGAGGGTTCTGTCGTACGTGTTTTCGAGAAGTCTTCTGATCATTTCAATCACTTAGCCGCGCTGCCATTCGCCCACTGGGCCGTTTCTGGGTCACGTTTAAGATTTCGGACGTCCCGCGCGGGTGAGGGGCCAGGCGGACTCACGGGGCAGATTCCCCACTTGGCCTCCCCCGCATAAGCTTGACCACCTCGACCACCCAGATCCCGGTCTCCGGATTCTTCGACACGGCGTCGAGATAGTCCGACCATTCCAGCGACCCGAACGACGACTTCCAGCGGGGATAGGCCGACTCCAGCTCCCGCTTGGCGTCCGCGTGATACTCGCAGAGTTCCGACGCGCTATCTCTCTGGCACACCACGCACTTCATGGCTCTTACCGACCCTCGACGGGCAGCTCAGATTCACGCACAGCTTCCAGGGATATCTCCCCGTCCAGACGCTCACGATCGGCCAACCGCACCGCTGGCAGGGCTTCGCCGCGACCTTCAGGTTCCCCCTTTGAGGAAGCGGAGCGGAGGCGCTGCAGCCGTGGCCGTAGTTGCTGCACCCGACGAAGCGCTTGTGGGTCTTCCTCGAGCGGATCACCTGCAGCTTCCCGGTCTTGCAGACCGGGCACTGGCCCAACACGTTGCTCGCCTGGGCACTCGCCGCCGCGGCGGCACCCAGGTCTCGTCCGACCGCCTCCTCGTCCTCGTTGAGCGAAATGAGCTGCCGGGAGAGTTCCCGTATGTTCTCCCTGATCAGCCGCTTGTCCCCCTCGGCTCCGGACTCGATCTTCTCCAGCCCCTCCTCTACCCTTTCCGTCATGCCCGTCGAGACTATCGCCTCCGCATGCCGCTTCATCGTCTCCACCACGCTGAAGCCGAGGTCCGTCGCGACAAGGCTCTCGCCGGAGACGTATCCCCGCTGGACCAAAGTGGAGATCGTGTCTGCCCTCGTCGCCTTGGTGCCTATCCCTTCCTTCTCCATCCTTTCCAGAAGGCTGCTCTGGTTGTATCGAGGGGGGTGCGCCTCGAACTTCCCGCCCACTTCTACCCCGAGGACTCCCAGCCTGTCGCCCACCTTCATCGGCGGAACCTCGACGTCCTGCGCCTTGTGGTACCTTCCGTAGTGCCTCGTCCATCCAGCTGAGACGACCGTGCTCCCGCCGACCCTGAAGACGTGTTCGCCGACCGAGATCTCGACGTTCAGGCTCTCCCTCCTGGACGCCGGAGCGAACGCGGCGAGGAACCTTCTGACGACCAGATCGAACAGTTTGGACTCGGTGGCATCGAGGGACTTACGCGGCCTCTCTCCCGTCGGATAGATGGCCGGATGCGCGAGGTCGTCCTGGGCGCCCTGACGGGGGGCCAGGTTTCCGCGGAGAAGCTCGTCGGCGAGGACTGAGTACTCCTGCAGGCCAGCGATGCCCGCGATGATCTTCCTGTAGCCAATTGACGCGGGCAGCTTCTGGCTCCCGGTCCTGGGGTACGAAATCAGGGCGTCCAGGTAGAGCCTCTCGGCTATCTGAAGCGTTCTGCTCGGGGAGAGACCGAAGTGGCGATAGGCTTCCTTCTGCAGGTCTCCGATGTTGAAGGGCGGGGGCGGCGCGACCTCGAAGACGCTCCTCGCGGCCTTCTCGACGACTCCCTCCTCTCCGACGCAGTCGTCCCTGACCTTCTCCGCCGCCGCCTTGGCCGACAGTCTCTCCACGGAGTATCCGGCGGTCACCCTCTCCCCGTGGTGGTCGAAGATTCCCCTGACCGACCAGTACGGCAGGGGGACGAACGAGCAGATCTCGCGTTCCCGATCGACCACGAAGCCCAGCGTCGGCCCCTGCACCCGCCCGATGCTGACCGTCTTGTACCGCTGACCAGCGCCCTGCAGGGACCGGGACAGCATGCGGGAGAGGTTGACGCCCCAAACGAAGTCCACCAGGTGGCGGGCCCTCCCCGCCGAAGCCATCCCCGCCATGGGCTCCACGGCCGCGCAAGCGAACGACCGGACGAGCTCGTCCTTCGTTAGCGTCGAGAACTTGGCCCGCGCCGCCGAGGCCTCCTTCCCACCGCACGCGTAGCGGAGCACGTTGAATCCGATCGTCTCCCCCTCCACGTCGTAGTCGCAAGCGTTGACGAACCTGCCGGCGTTCTTGGCCAGTCTGGCTATCGAAGAGACCCTGGGGGAGATCCCGCGAGCTCCTTCGTCCACGAGGTCCCGCTGGAACCACTCGGTGTCGAAGACGGGGTAGACCGAGCGCTCATCGAAGGGGTCCGACACGTCGTAAAGGTGCCCCTGAGCGGCGCAGACCACGAAGGACTCGCCTTCCCGCTCGAAGGAGAAAATGGAGGTCCCCCCTGAGGAGGCGGTCGACAGCCTGCCTTCCGAGAGGGCGTCGGCTATCCTTCTCGCGGCGTCGGGCTTCTCGCAGACTACCAGCGTGTAGCCGCTGGCTGGGACTTCTTGGTTCAACCGTACCAACGGAGCGCGTCAGCGGCTGGCAACGTTATCAGGAGAACGAGCCGTCGATCTTCTTCACTTCGACGCGGAACCTATCGACCGACAGCTTCGCGCCGCACTTCTTGCATTTGTAACCGGAAACCTTCAGGACGTCGTTGGGCGATCTCAAGTCGAATCCCGAATAGAGAGAGCCCCCGCAGGCAACACACGCGATTTCGTAGGTCATGGGGCGGCAGGAATCCGCGTTCTCTTAAAAGCCTATTCGGACAACTCGGTCAGATGCCGTATCCGAGGCTCCTCAGGTAAACACAGGCATCGGCGGGAATGGAGAAGCTCGCAGAGTCGAAGCTATCACCGTTGAACAGCTCCCCATCGAGCCCCCGGACCAATACCACGGGGACGGCCTCGTCAGACTCCCCCATGAGGAGCTGCGCCGCCGAGCACAGGTCGTCAGCGATGGCCTGCGAAGTGACCTTCAGGACGTTGCCGAACAGGTCGCTCTTCCCGCGCAGGTCGGTTATCGCCTCGAGGCCGTCGGAAGCCAGGGCGACCCCGGTGGTCCCGCGCCTGGTCGGCATCAGCCTGCTGTCGGAGACAACCGCCGCGACGTCCGCCCCTGTCTCAAACCTTATCGCGTCCCTGATACGCCTGGCGGAGAGTTCAGGCCTCCTAGGGTACAAGACCACCATGCCGTGCTCTATGTTCGACTTGTCGATGCCCGCGTTCGGAGTCAGGAGGCCCTCCCAGCTTGCGAGGATGAACCCGGGGACGCCCCCCACCACGAAGTCTGACTCCCGCAATATCAACTCGCAGAGCCGCGGGTCCATGCGGTAGAGGCCCGCGAGCCCCGACGCCCTGACGCCCGGGGTGACGGACCCCAGGGAGGCAATCCTCCCTTCAGAGATGGCGATATACTTGCTCGAGATGACCAACACGTCGCGGTCCTTCAGGTCCCGCCCCACCCTGTCCAGGATCACCTTCACGATGTCGAATCTCGAACTGGCTCTGGCCACGCTTACAGGCCGGATGCTGAGCAACCTGACGCATCGTCCCTCGCTGGCTTAAATAGAGTCTCCTGTCGAAACCCGCAACTTTGAGGCGAACTCAACTCTATTCGCAGCACGAGCTGCGTGCCAAAATGACGGAGTTCGCGGGCTTCGAGATGCCCCTCTGGTACACTAACATCACCGAAGAGCACATGGCCGTGAGGAAAGACTGCGGCATCTTCGACGTCTCCCACATGGGGCGAATCGCCGTGAAGGGTCCCGACTCCGGGCGACTCCTCGAAAGGCTTGTCCCCACCGCCGTCGAGTCCCAGCCATTCGGCAAGTCGATCTACACCATCCTCCTGAACCCCCAAGGCGGAATCCTGGACGACCTCATAATCATAAAGAGATCAGAGGGCGACTACATCGTCGTCGTCAATGCGATCAACACGCGCCAGGACCTCGGCCAGATCGAGGCGCACGTCGAATCGTTGGACGTCGCAGTCACCGACGTGACCGGTTCCTCGGCGATGATCGCCGTCCAGGGGCCTCGTTCCCTCGAGAGCCTCCAGCGCCTGACCGACGCGGGCCTCCAAGACGTCAAGAGATTCAGATGCGCGGAGGCCGCCGTGCTGGGCCACAGGTCCACCCTGTCGAGGACCGGCTACACCGGCGAGGACGGCTTCGAGGTGATCATCCACGACACCAAGAACGAGGAACCCTCCGCCGCCGTCGAAGTGTGGAGCGCACTGCTGAAGACGGCAAAACCTTGCGGACTGGGCGCGAGGGACTCCCTCCGGACGGAAGCGGGCTATCCTCTATACGGCCAGGACATCGACACCCAGACCAACCCCTTCGAAGCCGACCTGGGCTGGGTCGTCTCCCCCGACAAGAAGGACTACGTCGGGTTCGAAGCGACGCAGGCCTTCAGGCAGAAAGAGACCTCCCGAGTCAGGAGGGGCATTCTCCTCGACGAGAGGATACCGAGACAGGGCTTTGAGGTCCTCGACCCTCTCGGGGGGCTGATAGGCAGGGTGACAAGCGGCACCTTCTCGCCGATCCTCCACCGCGGAATCGCGCTCGCGTATGTGGCCAGGGCGAACTCCGAGATCGGGAGCGACGTCAGGGTGAGGATCAGGGATTCGACGCCGGGCGGGAAGATAGTCAAGCCTCCTTTCTACGACGAGAAGATCTACGGCTGGAAGAGACAGAACAATGGTAAATAGAAGACACCCGGAAGGCGAGGCCACATGAAGTTCAAGGAGTACGACCTTCCCGAAGGGCTACTGTACACGAAGGAGCATGAGTGGTGCAAGATGGCGGGCGAGCTGGTCAGGGTCGGGATCACCGAATACGCCGCGAAGACGCTCAACGACGTCGTCTACGTGACCGTCCCGAAGCCCGGGGAACGCGTGAAGCAGTTCGCGGTGATGGGGACCGTGGAATCGATAAAGGCGGTCTCGGAGCTCTACTCCCCCATCTCTGGGCTGGTCGCGACCGTGAACAAGCAGCTCGAGATGGCCCCTGAACTCGTAAACAAGTCGCCCTACCAGGACGGCTGGGTCATCGAGGTCAGGCCGGACGACTACAAGGCCGAGACCAAGAACCTGCTGGACGCGCGGGCGTACGCCGCCCACCTGGACTCGGTCATCAAGAAGGAACAGCACGATTAAAATACCCCGTGAGGCGTCGCCATCAAGAATTGGCACCTAACGTCAGAGCCATCTTCTCTGTCATCAGGAGACCGACGCTCTCCAGAAGGACAGTGATGATTTCGATGGGCCTCTCGATCATCTTCACCATATCGATCACCATTAGGGCCTTCGCCGCCAAGTACGGCTTCTACCTGAACGAGTTCGACCCGTACTACGACTACTACGCGGCATCGCACGTGGTATACCTCGTCCAGACGCACGGCCTCTTCTACGCGCTCTTCAACAACCCGGCCGGCTGCGCGGCCAACGTCCTGACGACCTGCCACATCCAGCAGGGCTACTTCTTCTGGCACGACATCAACACCTGGTTCCCATACGGCAGGAACGTGGCGGCGACCTCGCAGGACGGGCTCCAGCTCGCGGGCGCCGGCCTCTACCTGATAGTCCACAACGTCTTCGGCGTGCCCATCTCGCTATACGACTTCCTCATCCTGCTTCCGGTCTTCCTAGGCGGAGTCACAGCCATCGTCTTCTTCTTCCTGGTGAGGCGCGTCGCGGGAGACGCAGCCGGCCTCTTCGGGGCCATGATGTTCGCGGTATCGCCTCCCCTGATCGAGAGGGGCAACCTCGGCTGGTTCAAGTCCGAGCCGCTGGCCATCTTCCTCTTCGTGAGCGCAAGCTACCTGGTCCTGAGCGTCTTCGACAAGGACCGGGGCGTCCGGAGCCGAATCTTCCGCGCGACCGCAGCGGGTCTGCTCGCGGGCTACGCGGAGACCGCGTGGGGAGGGGCGGACTACTTCACAGTCGCGTTCGGGCTTCTCTTCCTGACGCTTCCGTTCCTCAGTCTTGACCTGAGCGAGGCCTGGCAGGCCGTGCTGGCCTTCTCGGCGGCCCTAATCTTCGACGCCGCAATCTTCCCCAGGCCGGGCATCAGCATCGTCACCAACCCTGCGGGACTGGCGCTCCTTGGCGGAACGGCCTTCCTCCTGGTAGGACAGTGGTCGAAGGCGTGGATCAAGCCGGCCGACTACAGGCGGACTCTAATCAAATTCCTCTTCGGCTTCATGGTGGGCGGCCTCTCGATACTCAGCTTCGGCCTGGTCGGCGGGATAAGCCTCCGCTACCTTTCGGCCATAGCCCCATGGGCACGGGTCTCGAGCCCGCTCGTCCAGTCGGTGGCCGAGCAGGCGGTTCCGACCGGACAGGATTACTTCACTTCCTACCTCATACTCCTATCGTTCGGCGTGGCCGGGGCGCTGATAGCCTTCCGCAGGAAGAACGTTCCCACCACGTATGCGTTGATCATGGGGCTGTCAGGACTGTACATTTCGGCGGCTTACTCGCGTCTTCTCGTCTACTCGTCGCTCGCCCTCGGCCTGTTGGCGGGCATCGGGTTCGCAGAGCTCGCCTTCGCCCTGGTGAAGCCGAGCGCGATTCCACTGGTCAAGAAGAAGCCGACCTACAACGCGAGGAACGAAATGAAGGTCGTCTATTCGGTCGCCTTGATAGCGCTGATAGCTATTCCAGCGGGGACCTACTGGATTCCCAACCCGATACAGTGCACCGCCGCGAACTCCTACTTCTGCGACCAGAGCCCCGCCGATTCGGCCGTGAGCCTGACCAATGGAGCGACGACCTTCTCACGCGCGCAGTTCTCAGACTGGACATCGACGCTGAATTGGATTAACCATAACACGCCGTCCAACTCGGTAGTCATAGCCTGGTGGGACTACGGATACTGGATCACCGTGATGGGCAACAGGACGAGCGCCGCCGACAACGGGACGATAAACGCGTCCAGAATCGCGCAGATAGGGCAGATGTTCATGTCGAACCTCACGGATGCCCTTAAGATAGCGCACCAGATCGGGGGAGACCGGCCCACGTACATACTGACGTTCGTCACCGGGAGCGTCTTCCAGTATCAGAACTCCCAGACCGGGCAGACGACCTCGTACTACATACTGCAGGTGCCGGCCGGTAACGGCTACACCGCCGGCGGAGGGGACGAGAGCAAGAAGCAGTGGTTCATCCGGATTGGCGGATTGAACGAGTCGCAGCTGCTGGAGTGCCCGTCGATCACCCCGGCCTGCCAGAACGTCGACGACTTCAACCTGACCCCATACGCGGCCCAGAACACCCTCTTCGGCCAGCTGCTTCCGTTCCAGTACGCGGGCTTCCTTGTCCCGCAGACTGGAGGGGGAGTCGCGTTCTCGACCAGCTACCAGTTCGGCCCGAACGGGACCCTCCCGGTGGAGGTCTACACTGACAACGGGGGCCCGTCGCAGCCGACGTTCGGCACGACCAGCACCGGACCGTTCAGGCTTGCTTACTCCTCGCCCAGCTCGCCGACGATCGGGACGCTGTCGCCGTGCGTGGCCAACAGCGGCATTCAGTGTTTCAACTCGGTCCTGGTCTACCAGGTCACGAATTCAAGCGTAGGCTAGAGGGCTGCGGTAGCGTGCATACCTGTCGTCCGGCGAGTAGCGCGCTGGATGTACCGTGGTGGTCTCGGCCCCGCAGACCGGGCACTTTGCCGCCATCGTGTACTTGTGGCAGCTGACGCACTTCATCATCATGCTCTTCACGATGGGCCGCCGTATTTCCTGGATATCTCTCGCTTGAAGTTGAACGTGTCGTGCTTGGCCACTCCGTCCTTGATCTTCTCGAGCACGCTGTCGAGGACCTTCTCGGCCTGCTTGTAGTCGTCCGCCGTTATCCGGACCCGGTACCTGGGGGCGCCCGCGTACGTGATCCTAATCTCCGCCGAGGACGAGTTCGATGCCGCCAGCAGGGTCTTCTTGACCTGTTCGATGCCGTCCGGGGCCCGCGAGGAGACCTCGACGAGAGCCCCAATCTCATACTTGGGCGGCACAATCTTCTCTGCCGCCGATTCCGCTATCGTCTCCGCGACGTCGTGGGGCAGGTTGAGCGGAGCCAAGGCCTTCTCGCCCTTCTTGGCAGCGGCCTCCAGCGCTTCATAGAGGGAACCGAACTGTTCCTCCAGGGCTCCCACGTATGACCGCAGCTTCTCGTCGTCGAACTCCATCTTCTTCTTCACCGCGTTCATTATCGCGATCGCCTTCTCCTCCCTCTTCCAGTCGATGACCTTCGCGCGGCGCTCCTCGTTGGTCACCTGCCTCAGCGAGAGGTCGATCTCCTTCCTGATCCTATCGGCCCGGATCACCTTGAGCACGAGCTTCTGCTGCGGCTTGGCCACCCTCTCGATGTTCCTCACCCAACCGGTGGAAATCTCGGAGACGTGGAGGAAACCATTCATGCCGTCGTACTGGTCAAGGTTGACGTAGATGCCGTGCGAGGTTATCTCCCTCACGGTAGAGACGACGATTTCGCCTGGCTCCGGGAGTCCCCTGTCTAAGCTCATCCAAAACTGGCGCCCCGAGTCGGCTTTTAGGCCTTTCTGGCGCTCAGTCCAATCTCTTCAGGATCTGGCCGAGTATGACCGCGTGTCCGCCCTTGCTCTCGGCGAGCTTCCTGCCGCATCCGCGGCAGCCGACGTCCTTGGTCGCGTTCGAGAACACGACGCGCTCCTCGCCGCAGTCGGGACACTTGACGGAGATGAAGCTGCTCCTCGTCTTAGGTATCGGCTCTCTTCCCCGTTTCACTCTGTTATCTCCGCCTTTCTCAACCTGATGCCCTTCCTCATCAACTCTTTGCTACACTCCTTGCATTTAAGACGTAAGGTGGCCTTCTTCGTGGTCTTGGCCGTCCTGATCAGCTCGGGGAACTTCTGCCCTCCGTAGCCCCGCTTCCTTCCAGCCTGCCTTCTCGCCCCCCAGGAGCCCGCCCTCTCCTTTCCCCTCTTGTAGAGCGAGACCGAATGCACGGTGTGTTTCTTACATTTGGGACAGAACGTCCGCATTTCCTTGGGGAACTTCATGTCTTCTACCGAGATTTGGCCGTCGCCCGTCTGGTCTTTAAAAGCCTTGGTTCCAATGTCTCTTCTGACGCCCGCTTCTCCGCTTTCGACCCGGCTGCGCTAGTCGGACGCCACTCTTGGGGCGAGGAAATAGGTGAGGCGGCTGCCCTGGTCGTTGAGGCGCGCCTCCAGCCGGAGCGGCTTCTTGCTCGAAAACTCACAGGACAGAGTGTCGATCGTCCCGCCCAGCGCCTTCGAGATTGAGATGAGGTAGTCGATCGAATACGTAGCTTTGCTCTCCGCCCCCACCTTGAGCTCGAGAACGTCAGCGTCGTTCTTCTCCAGCTGGATGTTGGCCTTACCGACGTCCGACTTGCCCGAGAAGGAGAGTTTGTCGTTTACCGCGTGGATCGTGACCTGGTCCGAGACGACGGAGATGTCGCTCAGCACCTTCTCGAATATGGCCTTCGTCAGCCCGATTTTCGTGTCGAACTCCAGCTTGGGAAGCGGGGCCGCGCCGCCGCTGCTCTCGATCAGATGGATAGAGAACTCTCGCTTGTACCCGTTCACGAACTTCACCGCTATCGCGTCCTCCTCCGTGGACGAGATTTCGACGCTGTCCTTCGCGTCGCTCCTCCCTATCAGCTTCACCAGATCTTCCACCCTCAGGCTGAACTTGAACGGCTTGTCGCACTCGTACTTCTCGAAGGAAGAGTTCGGCAGCTCGAGGTCCACCAGCGCCACGTGGGACGGGTCCATCGCCCTGAAGCTGAGCTTCTCGCTCGTCGCCTCGAAGGTCGCCTCTTCCACGATGGTCTTGATGGCCGACGTGACTGCGCGCCATTCCGAGTTGGTAGCCGTCTTGGCCAAGAACAAATCTGGAGGTGACCGCCTAGTTTCTCCCTCCCTGCCAGAGGTAATAAAGATTGATTGGCAGTTGCTCGACTTCAGCCGGGACTTCTTGAAACTATGCCCTCCTTCCTCGATTTCTACGCGAAGCATAAATAAAACGAGCCGAGCAGCTTCCCCCAATGCCGCCTCATGAGAGAATGAAGGCGCTCTTCACCCGGGACAACGTCCCTCCCGGAGGGACCTGCCTCTCATCCTTCCTCATCGTCACCGAGGGGCAGAAGATACTCGTCGGCAAGATGAAGAAGCCGGAGGTCTGGATTGAGAGGTTCTTCGTCAGAAGGAATTTAGCCCCGGTCTACACGAAGAGCAACAAGTACGTGATACCGGGCAGTCACCTGGCCTGGTATGAATCCCCATTGGAGGCGGCGAGAGGCGTCATGAAGAACCAGGTAGGGAAGAGTCTACCCGCGACCCGTTTCAAGCTGAACGGGGTGCAGTCCGGCGTAAGAGGTACTATTGGCGACAGCGCCAACCCTGCCCACTGGGACATCTGCTTCGTCTACGAGGTCAACCTGACCCCAAGAGAAGCCAAGAACCTGACGGTCCCCGAATGGTTCAGGGACTTCGGTTTCAGGCCACGGTCGGGCCTAAAGAACGGCGACTTCACCCGCGGCCATGGCGACGTGCTCGAGGAAGCAGGCGTAATCGGCGCCTAGCTGGACAATTGCTTATCTCCCAGAGCTCTCCAACGCATCCGCATTGAACGAGAGAACTGCGACCTTCCTGAAGAACGCCTACAAGGAATACTACTTCAAGAGGGCGGACTCGATCGACTTCCCCGGAGAGATCGCCTCAAGGGAGTTCGGCTACATCCCTTTCGCTGGCGGGATGGTGCGCCACCTGTCGTTCAAGAGCAATGGGGAGGCGACCGCGGAGATACTCCGCCAGGCGCCGTCGTCGGTCTACTGCTCGAACGCCAAGTACGAGTCCCCGGCCCTCCCGATGGAGGCTAAGGGCTGGAAGGGGGCCGAGCTGATATTCGACATCGACGCCACCGACATACCGACCCCCTGCAAGAAGACCCACGACATATGGTACTGCCGGGAGTGCCACACCACGGGAAGGCTCCCGAAGCCGCCCGCCTGCCCGACGTGCAAGGGCGCGACGGAGATATTCCAAAACACCTGCAAGGTGTGCCTCGACGCGGCCAAGAACCACGCCCTGAGGGTGGTCGACTTCCTCACTGACGATTTCGGCACAGACCCCAGCGCGATAGCCATCTACTTCTCGGGCAACCGCGGGTACCACCTTCAGGTCGCCGACCCCAGGTTCGAGCCCCTGGACCAGCAGGCCAGGGGAGAGATCGCGGACTACATACGGGGCTCCGCGCTTCCGCCCAGTCAGACGATCTGGGCGTCGTTGAAACGGATGCGGGGCACCTCGCCTGAGGAGCTGAGGGGCTGGACCCGCAGGATAGCCATGCTCACCGGGGCGGGCCCGTCCCAGACGGGCCGTCCGAGGACGTCGGTCTCGCAGGCGATAGCCTCGCAGTCCGCGAGGATCGACTCGGCCGTTACGACGGACATCCATCGGGTCTTCCGGCTGGCCGGAACCCTCCACGGCAGCTCCGGGATGCTGAAGATGAGGGTCGGGTCGGTCGAGAAGTTCGATCCCTACACGGACCCGGTGGTGCTCAACGGCGAAAAGGTCACCATCAGGGCGGCGTTCTACCCGAAGTTCACGATGAAGGGCGAGTCCTTCGGACCGTATTCGTCGGAGAGCGTCAACCTGCCCACGTACGCGGCGATTTGCATATTAGCGAGAGGTTTCGGCGAGGTGTCCTGAATGCCTGAACCGACTCTGGAGTTCGTGAAGAGGCAGCTCGACCTCGAGGAGCAGTCCGAGCCGCTCCTCCAGCTGCCGGCGGACTTCTACTCGCGGGTGACCGTCTACGCCCGTAACCTCAGGCGGTCCATGGGTTCGAGCAACGCGGAGGTCACCAACCGCCTCATCCAGAGGCAATTCAAGATCCTCGAGGGCACCATCGGGAGGCTCGTCAAGCTCCGGATGGCGAAGGCCACTTCGAGAGACTCGATCTCGGGCCTCCTGCCTGAAGAGAAGTACGTCTGCCTTCTCGGGGAGAGCTACAAGACGGAGCTCGTCACCTTCATCACCGCCATCTCCTCCGGCCAGTCATCCTATCTTGAGATGGCACACAGGGCCGAGACCAACAGGAACGTCGTCCTCAGGTTCACCAAACCAGTCTCAGAGATAGTCGGGGTGGACCTGAGAAAGTACGGCCCGTACAGGCCGAACGACCTCGCGTCGATTCCGGTAGCGAACGCCGACATCCTCGTGGCGAACGATGAGGCCGTGAGGGTGAACAGCAGAACGACCTAGGAGTAGGATCTCCAGGTGTGGTTGCACTTCGTGCACCTGTAGAACTGCGTGGGCGGCTCGTCTCCGCTCCTCGTCTGGAGGAACCACCACATGGCCTCGTTGTTCCCGCACTTGGGGCACTCGATCTTGGTCAAGGGGAGGGTGTTGAGCTTGTTCTCCTTCTCGCCGACGACCTTTATCGCGGCTGCGCCCGAGAGCTCTTCCTCCGTGGTCTGGGTCACGGTCTTGCCGGCCTTGTTAGTATATCCGCAGTTGTCGCAGAGGAAGGTTATGCTGACTTCCTTGTCGGACTTTATCTGCTTGAGTCTGAGCCTGGTTCCACACTTTGGGCAGAACTTCAAGTGGCCTCACCACCGAACGCTTTCTCCACGCTCTGAAGCAGTTCTTGGGTGGTGTCAACGGCACGCTGTACGCTGTTCACGAAGGCCTTCTCGGGCTTGATCCTCTGAGACCTAACCTTGAGAACGAGCTTCTTGATTAGGGGGTGCGGAGGGATGACACCGGCAAAGGTCACGCTCTTCTCCTCCAGCAGCTCGTGGTGGACGATCTCGGCAAGCGAATAGTCTTCGCCCGTTATCTCGACGGTCAGCCCCTTCTCGTCCTCGTTCGAGGTCTGTAGCTGCATTTTCTGTAACGAGCCCTTCAGGTCACGTTATTAAGTTCACGGTTGAATCGGCGTCTGGCCGAAGTCGCTGGCAAGCTTCCTGTCCTCAACGTTGCCGCACTCGTCGCATTTCAAGCGGTTCGCGCCCGCCCGCAGGAGCGGTCTGCCGCAGTTGTTGCAGATGGCGACGAGGACGCCCGCGTCCTGCTCGTTGATTGACAGGTGGATCATTCCGTTAAGGAGGCTGTAGACCCTGCACCTCACGATGTCGCCGAGTCGCACCGGGGGCGGTTCCCTCCGTCCCCTTCCTGGCGGCCCGCTCCGCATCTGGATTGATCCGGAGAGGTCCTTCTCGAAGGGTCTCCCGTTGGCGTAGTATATCCTGACCCCAGCCGAACTTGCCTGGGCGACCTCGACCTGACCCGTGACGTAGTCCCCGATCATTATCACCTTCGCGGGCGCGGCGGGATTCACCGACACCTCTCCCCTGTCGTGGACGGCAGCGCCGAACGCGAGCGACCTGATCACTCCGGCGTCGTCGTAAGTGTGCATGCCTGGAAGGTACTCCTCGGATACTGCCAGCTTGTCTCCGGGGAAGACCGTGGACTTGCCGCTCATCTCTCCTTCTTCCCCACAAGCCCTACAGTTAGCTCTATCCATTTCGGCCTTTGGAGGAACTCGCCCATCGGCCTGCCCTCCAGCAGTCCCACCAGCGCGTCTGCCTGTGGGATTGACAGCACAGGCCTGTCGAACGTGAAGCCGTCAATCGATATACGCGGGCAGGCGGTCTGGACGAACGCCTCGATCTCCCTGTGAGGTGCCAGGCGGTCCGGGGTGATGTCCCGCAACGCCAGCTGGATGACCTTCTTTCCGTGCATCTCCAGCTTCTTCGTTATCCATCTGCTCCTTCCGAGCATCTTCTGCCCCTCCTTGAGGCCCGTGATCACCCCGAAGGTCTGCGCGTCTAGCGCCTTGTATACTGCTAGTATCGCCCTCTTCCTCCTCTCCTCGGCAGCTTCGGCCATGTCCACCACTTCGTTCATGTGCGGGTCCAGCATGAAGGTGGGCTTTCCGCTCGAAAGCGCCAGGCCGACCGCGTGGAACTCGCTCTCTCCCAGGAAGCAGAACGCGTCTGCCTGGTCGTGGAGGGCGAAGACCGTCGAGAAGTCGCAGCCGAACACCTGACTCCCCATCAGCAGGTTATTCTCCTTTCCGAGGAGGACCTCGAAGCCCTTCTCCTCCAGCAGGCGCTTCACCCTTGGAAGCTCGTGCATGTGCTGGCTGAATGTCACCAGCCCTATCCGCTTGTACGGCGCGAGGACCGGGAGGGCCGAATTCACGACCTCCTCGAACGTGACGTCGTCGACAGCGTCGATGAGATAGGTGAAGTCTCCGACCTCCTTGACGGTCGCGTTGTGCCCGATGTGGAGCGCTATGTCGGCCTGCAGCTTCGGAACCTCCTCGTCGACGGTGTCGCATATGCCAAAGCACGAGTCGGCCGCCATTATCGACGTGACTCCATATTCCTTCTTGAGCTTCTCCATCAGTTGCTTCGTCTGGCGGAGCAGGCCGCCGGGGGCGTTCACCACGACCACTTTCGGCCGCTTCTCTTCGATGAGCCTGAAGACGCTCTCCTCGTCTATCCTAACGGTCATTGAACTACCGTCTTCTCTTGCGGGAAAATCTCTGTGTGGGTTCTCATGGGCAGCTTCGTCGAGGCTGCCTTCATCGACTGCTTGGCCTTCTCCAGGTTCGCCGACATTATGCCGAGTTCCAGTATCGTCTCGCCGGCGTGGACCCTCGCGGCCAGGCCTATCGGCTTTCCGAACGCTTTTCGCATTCCTTCCTGCAGCCTGTCCGCTCCGGCCGTGGCGATCATCTTGTTCTCTCTGAGGATGATGTGCGGATACGGCCTGACAATCAAATGGTAGTTCTCCTCGCCGACGAGCGCCAGCTTCTTGTTGGCAGCCACCCTCGCGGCCTCCAGGGCGTTGTGTCTGATCTGCACTCGGCCGTCGGACACCAGCTTGACTATGACCTCGTAGTCCGGCCTGGCCTTTCCAGTAGTGAACCGCGCGACCTTGGGGTTCGGCGCACCTGGGGCGAACTGCTTGCTGGTGTATGCCATCCCTTTGATTTCCCTGTAGTTCGAACCATGCATGCTACTGTTTCCTCGGATAGACCTCGCCCTAAACCACTCCTAATTAATCTTCACGACCGTTGAACCCGCACTAGGGACTGCTTCGGCGCCAGCCTGCCCTACCCTTAATTACGGACTGCGGCCCGAACCGACGAACCCGTGCCTTTCCT
The DNA here is from genome assembly GCA_963731775.1 of uncultured archaeon. Lineage (GTDB taxonomy): Archaea > Thermoproteota > Nitrososphaeria > Nitrososphaerales > Gagatemarchaeaceae > DATJAJ01. The sequence continues at coordinate 215,889 of CAVSWV010000004.1, forward strand.
ATTGCCTCGGACGTTGACGAACTCGGATCAGGGGGCCTTCGTCCTGGCCTTCGGTAACCTCTCGGTGCTCGAGTTAGCGACCGTCCTGCGTGGGGAGTTCAAGCGCCTGGAAACGCCCAATCAGAGGATTTGCATCATTGAAAACGTGCGGGGAACGCCGAGCTCCCTTGCTAAGCTTGCCGGGATGCACAAGTTCGTGCCGCTTGCCCTACCGTCCGAGGGCGACCCTTCCGGAATCAGCGCGCTCGCCAAGAGGGTCTACGAGGAGCTCGACGAAGTCTCGAATCTGGCCGTCAGCGGGTACGAGATGGACGAATCGGACTACGAGGTCCTCGTCAGGGAGGTCCTCGACTCTTTCAGGTCGGTCGGGTTCAGGAAGACGAACCTCCTCCGGCCCAACGGAAACGAGCTCCGGGCGGATCAGATCCTGTCGAGGCACGCGTTGGACGTCGTAGTCTTCCCGTATCAGGGCGGATTCCGCGTCGGGCCGACCGCCTTCGTCCCTGAGACTTGGCCCATGATCCAGAGAGGGTTGACCAAGCCGGCCCCCAACTCGGAGATAGCGCTCTCGCCGAGGCTGGCCAAGACCCTCGTGAACCTCTCCGGACTGTCGCAGGGCCAGACCCTCCTCGATCCGTTCTGCGGTTCTGGCACGATAGTCGCGGAGGCGATGCTGCAGGGCTTTCGGGCGATAGGCGTCGATTCCAGGAGGCGCCTGGTGGACGAGGCGAAGCGAAACGTGACCTGGGCCGCGCAGGCGCGCAGGGGAGCCCACTACAAGCTGAAGGTCGGGGACGCGCGGGAGCTGACCAAGGTCCTGCCTGGGACCATGGTGGACGCGGTGGTGACGGAACCCATCCTCCTGCCGATGTTGAACTCCAGGCCCAGTCTGGAGACGGCGAAGGGGCTCGTTGAGAACGCGGGAGACGTCTACGAGAACTCGCTCGCGTCCGTGGCCGAAATCCTAAGGCCGGGCGGCCGGCTCGTGGTGGTCGTCCCGATAGTGAACACGATACAGGAAAAGGAGATCTCGGTCGCCCTCGAAGGGAAGATGCTCGGGATGAGGCCCTTCCAGCCCGGTCCGATCTCGTTCCGTTATCCCCTCAGGCTGCCCTTCGAGAGCACGAGGTGGATCAAGCGGGCGGTCTACGTCTTCGAAGGCCGGCCCTGACCCGCCTCGATCGTACGGATGGCCTTCCTGAATACCCCCGTCATCATCAGCAGCTGTTCGTCCGAGAGCTGGGAGGTCGCCGCCAGCCGCCTGCCGAGTTCCAGCATGTTCTTCACCCTGTGGCTCGGCCCTCGAGAGGCAGCGGCAAGCCCGTGGAACTCCTGCGCGAAGAGCTCTCTGGCCGTCCGGGACGCGGCCCCCTTCGGGAGGCTCGAACTCTTGGAGACGACGTAGAGCATGATCGCCGCGGCGTGGCTGATGTTCAGGGTCCGGTGGCGCGAACCCGTGTCGATGACGGCGGTCAGGTCGCACAGCTTGATTTCCTCGTTGGTCAGACCGGTCGTCTCCCGCCCGAAGACAAGCGACGCCGACCTTGCCGACAGGGCGTACCTCGAGATCCGCTCCGGGCTCAGGCTGCGGCGGGTCACGTTCGAACCCTTCTTCGCCCTGACCGCGGTCGTCGCTATCAGGAGCCGGTTCCTCTTCCTGAGCTGCTGGAACGTCACGGTCTGGGCGTTATCGAGGATCTCGGAGGCGTGCGCCGCGTAGACCGCCGCAACGGACATGTCCACCTCGGGGCGCACGAAGTAGAGCTTGGTGAGCCCGAAGTTCTTCAACAGCCTCGCCACGTAGCCTACGTTGACCGGATACCTTGGTTCCACCAGGGTGACGCTGAGGTTCTTGGGAATCACGTCGACGCTAGAGTCTGGCAGGATAAATCTCTCGCGCTACTCGTCGCCGCGCCGCAAGACCAGGTCATAGACCTCGCTGGGACTCAGCTGGTAGACGCGTCTCCCCCGGTCCGCCGGGCGAACCGTGAAGCCGAGTTTCGGGAGCGCGGACCCGACTGTCCTTCTGCGCAGCGAGAATACCTTCCTTATCGCCGCGATCTGTTTCGCCTTCAGCAACCTGCGTGGAGTGAACACCACGATCACGGAGCTGACCCTCGGCTGGGGCGAGAAGGCCGCGCTCCCTACCCTCCGACCTATCGATATCTCCGCCGAAATCTGGCCGATTGCGGAGACCGCCCTGTAGCTCCGGTCGCCCGGTTCGGCCACCACCTTCCTCGCGAAGTCCTCCTGGAGCAGGGCCACGGCGCGCCGGTATTTCATTTTGGCCAGCCATTCGACGAAGTCCGAGGACCTCGAGTAGGGGACGCTGGAGACAAGGACGTCGAACCTGGGCCTTTGCGCGAATGCGTCGGCCATGTGAAGATTCAGGCTGGGGAGCTTGACGGCCCTCTTGGTCTCCTCGAAGCTCTCGGGGTCGACCTCGTACGCTTCGAGTCTTCGGCAGGCGCGCGCCAGCTTCTCGGTGAGGACCCCTCTCCCGGTCCCAATCTCCAGCACCGTGTCGTCTGGTCCGATCTCGGCGAGCCGCACCATCTCCTCCGGTACGCTGGGGTCGACCAGGTAGTGCTGACCCAGCCTTCGTCGTTTCATTTCCTTACGAACAGGCTTACCCTGGAACCGCCTGAGAGCTCCTCGACAATCCTCTTGGCGATGAGCTTCGCGGGTTCCCTGAGGCCTACCCTCTTCTGAAGGTCCTCGAATGAGGAGAAGGGCTGCCTCTCGCGCGCATCCACTATCTCCTTCATGAACGTCTTCCCGATCCCCGGGATGAGCTCCAATCCGTGGAGCCTCGGCGTGAGCGGCTGGAGTTCGTTGAAGTAGGAGACGTATCTCGCCTCGTTCGCCCTGACCAGCACCTCGACCACGCCCTGAAGCGAATTCTTCGATTCCGCCGAGAGTTCCTCGAACGTGAGCTTCCCCAGGACGCTGACGATCTTCTCCCTCCCCTCCTTGCCGATCTTCACCCGTTCCCCCGTCTCGAAGGTCTGGTTCTCTATCGCCAACAGCTCCAGCAGGGTGAGCCTCTCCTCCCCTATCGCCTGCACGATCGAGCCCTCCCTCCCCTTGATGACCACGGACTTCCCTCTCGGCAGGAAGTCGAGCACGTAAGCAAATTCTTCGTATTTCTTGTCCGGAGAGAGCATACCGGGAGTCTACACCTCTTCTTCCTGATTATTCGGGGGAGAATTTCCTCGCATTCGTGAGCGAGACGGAATGCATGTTGTGGACTCTGGGCCTCTGTCTAGCTTTTGCGGCGGCTCTATTTATAGTTCTTAGACGCGCCTAGGACTTCGCGTGCAGTATCTTCAGGATCTTCTCCAAGGTCTCTGTCGGTAGCAGCTTCCTCCAGCCCGAGGTGAAGGTCCTGAGCTCCTCGACCGTCTTCGGCATTATGTTGACCACTTCCACCGACTCCTCCTCCGTCAGCCCGCAGTCGTCCTGGAGCTCCTTCCTGAGCTTCTTCGCGGCCTCCGGAGTCACCTTCGAGAACTTCGATGTGTAGTCCAGCGTCCTCTTCTGAATCTGGTCGGCCTTCTCGACGTCGATCTTCTGGAGGACCTGGTTGGCCTCCGCTATGGAGAGGACCCTCTTCGTCGGCTTCTCAGACATCGGCCTTCTCCCGGAGCGGCACTACGTGCTCCTTCCTGGTGATCAGCTTCTTCGACTTGTGGCCCACCGGCACGTCGAGGGTCACCGTCCGTCTCCCGACCGAAGAAATCACGCCGACAAGGCCGTTGAACCGCCGGTGCGGCATCCCTTTCACCTGTGCGGGATCGATCTTAACGACCACCCGGTCGTTCGGAGAGTATTCGGTAAGTATGCTGCTCAACCCTCTCTTTTCGTGCGACGTCAGGAGGGACCTTGTGCGTCTTCGATATCCGTGAGATTTAGGCAAGTTCGAGATTCCCTGTTTCTGTGACCCGGTAGATGTCGAATCTGCGACATCGAACCTCAGTTTTTAAGACTTCCGAAACCGATGGCGAGACGAGTTCCCCGCTAACGAACCTCTTCACGGGCAGTCCCCCATCGAGCTCGGCGTCGATCTCGAGGACCCTCCCCCTCGCCCTGCCCACGGCTCTGTAGACCTTTTTGAACGCGGGCGTGTCGTTGATCCTGCGGAACTCCACGGTCGTGCCGTTGAACCTGCTGCGCAGCTCCCTGAGGGAATTCTTGTCCACCTTGGACGCGGCCTCGGCTGTTATCTTCGTCCTGAACTTGAAGCTCGGCAGCTTCTTCGGCTTCCCGGCCAGGACCCTCCCGCGGGAGACCTCTATCGGCCCCCTCCTTGATCTGAGCTCGAATCTCCTCGGCAGCTTCCTCCTGAGGGGGTTCTTCACCTCGACGACGAACGGCCTCCCCGGCGGGAAGACTTCGCTCTTCCTGTCCTCGCTTCCTATCCAGGTGAACGTCATCTTCTCTCCCCCGGTCTCAGCCAGGCGCTTGCGCAGGAGCGCCTCGACGCTCTGCCCGGCCTGGAAGCCCGTGAGCCGGCACTTCTTGCAGCCCCGTCCGTGGCACTCGCGGCAGAGCTCGTTTCGCTGCGAGACCCCGCTCGGCTTTGTGTACCTGGCGTAGTAGAACAGCGGCCTCGAGGAGAGCGCCAGAGCGGCCTTCTGGAGGTCGGCGACAACCATGAGGTCAGGTCTTCCCTTGTCGACCCCCTTCCTGAGCGCGCGCGACGCTGACTGGGCGATCATGCGCGAAAGCTGAACCTTGACCGTCTCTCCCCCTTTCATCTTCAGCGACGACCTCAGCTCGTCCTCCCTCTCCTGCACCCCTTCCGGCATTCCCAGGCCGATCGCGAAGGTCCTGAACTCGTACCGCCTGGCCGCCTTGGCTATCGCTTTGGCGATCTCGCCGACCTCTGAGAAGAGGCCCCTGCAGATGAAGCAGTCCTCGGGCGGCGAGAGCTCGAACTCCTCGGAGTCCCCGCCTTGGCGCTCGAGGCATGAGGCGCAGAGGCGGTGCTTTTGCAAGACCCGGGGCAACTACTGGCCGCCCATCCTCTTCATCATCTGCCTGAACTCGCGGCCCTTGCTGGCTTTCATGAGGTTCTTGGTTTGCTTATACCTGGAGAGGAGCTCCCTTACGTCCTTCTCAGTCCGCCCGGAGCCGAAGGCGATCCTCTTGACCCTCGAGGCGTTGATCTTCTCCGGGTTCTCCCTCTCGTCCTTCGTCATCGACTGGATTATCGACTTGTAGACCGGCACCCTGGCCTCGGCCTTCTCCAGCTCCTTCCCGTCGACGGCGCCAGAGAAGCCCGGGACGTGCTCTACTATCTTCTTGAACGACCCGAACTTCTTCACCTGCTCGAACTGGTAGAGGAGGTCGTCCATAGTCAGCTTTCCCGACATTATGCGCTGGGCCCGCTTCTCGTCGACGCCGCTCTCTGCCTCCTTCACCATGTCGATCAGTGCCCTGATGTCGCCCATCCCGAGGAGCCGGCCCACGAAACGGGTCGGGGAGAACTCCTCCAGGTCGTCGACCCTCTCCCCCGTCCCGATGTACATGATCCTCGCGCCGGTGGCCGCCGCGGCGGCGAGCGCCCCTCCACCTCTGGCGGCCCCGTCAAGCTTGGTGACGATGATGCCCCCGACCGGCGAGGCCTGGTGAAACGCCAGCGCCTGGCTGTAGCACTGCTGCCCGATGGTGCCGTCTATCACCAGAATCGTCAGGTCGGGCTTGACCTCCTTGACGATGTCCTTCATCTCCTGAAGCAGCCCCTTCTCCTCCTTGTGCCTCCCCGCGGTGTCAATGATGATCGCGTTCTTCGAAGCCTCGAAGTGTCTCTTGCCCTCCCTTGAGATCTTGATCGAGTCCTTCTCCTTCTCGTCGCTGAAGACCTCGACCCCGGAAGCCGAGCAGAGCGTCCGAAGCTGCGTCGCGGCGCCCGGCCTGAAGGTGTCGGCGGCCACGACCCCGACCTTCATTCCGTTCTTGCTGAAGAGGCGGGCCAGCTTCCCCGTCGTTGTCGTCTTCCCCGATCCCTGGACTCCCAGCATGGCGATGACGGTGACGCGGCCCTTATCGAGCTGCAGCCCTCCCTCCTTGCCGAGCAGCCCCGCCAGCTCCTCGTAGAGGATGGACACTATCTGGTCCTTCCTGGTCACTCCTCCGGCCGGGGTTTCGCTCAGGGCGCGCTTGGAGACCCTCTCCGTCACCTCTAGCGCCATCTTGACGTTGACATCGGCCTGGATGAGCGACCTCTGAAGGTCTCTGACGAACTCCTTGATTACGGCCTCGTCCACGGTGTTCGACCCGACCAGCTTCTTGATCGCGTTCTGCAGGCCGTCCCTCAGGCTGTCGAGCATTCTAGCTCGGCGGCTCCTTCCGTCTATTTATTCCCTAATGCCCTTCGGTGGCTCCGCGCGGGTCGAAAATCCCTTAAACGCCGAGCCCGCCCGCGCCTTCGACGGTCCAAGGAGATGAAAGTGGGCGTCCTCTTCTCAGGAGGAAAGGATTCGACTTATGCCGCCTACCGCGCCAGCCAGACCGACGAACTGGCCTGCCTCATCACGCTGATCCCCGAAGACGACATGTCGTACATGTTCCACTTCCCCAACGTTCGGTGGACGTCCCTCCAAGCGGAATCGATGGGAGTCCAGCAGGTCGTGCGGACGACCCGGGGCGTGAAGGAGGAGGAGCTCGAGGATCTCAAGGCGGCGATCGAAGGCGCGAGGGAACGCTTCGGCTTCGAAGGGGTCTACACCGGGGCCCTCGCGAGCGTCTATCAAAAGACCCGCGTCGAGCGAATCTGCTCGGAGCTGGGCGTCGAATGCATCTCTCCGTTCTGGCGGTCTGACCCCGAGTCCCACCTCAGGAGCCTTCTCTCCGACGGGTTCACCTTCATAGTCACGAGCGTCTCCGCGCTCGGCCTCGACCAGAGCTGGTTGGGGCGCGTCGTTGACGTCCCGGCGATAGAAGAGCTTGTGAAGCTCGGCTCCAGGTACAAGTTTCACGTGGCTTTCGAAGGGGGCGAGGGAGAGACCTTCGTCCTGGACTGCCCGCTCTTCGAAAAGAGGATAGAACTGGTCAGCGCCGAGAAGCACTGGAGGGGAGACGCGGGTTACTTGGAGATCCTCGAGGCCAAGCTGGAGCCGAAGCCTACGAGGGAGGCAAGGGCCTAGTCCCCAGGACCACGCTCAAAGTTGTAGGCTGGCCGCCCCTGATTATCCCGAGCACAATCGTCTCTCCCGGGAGACAGTTCTGCTCGAGGTAACTCGAAAGTGCGTCGGTGTTCACGATCTTCGTGCCGTTTATCGAAACTATGATGTCGCCGCCAATCGTGAACGGGTTGCCATTGAGGTCGACCGTGGTCGGGCCCGCGGCCAGTCCCGCCTGGTTCGCCGGCCCGCCGTTCACGACCGCCTCCACGAGGACCCCGTAGGTGACGTTCGTCTTCTCGAGGCCCGCCAGCTGATAATCCATGTCTACGGTCTCGATCCCGAGGTAGGGATGCAGGTCGAACGTGCCCGTCGCGATTAAGGAAGGCAGTTCGCGCAAAATCGTGTCGGATGGGATCGCGAATCCCAGCCCCTGGGAGCTCTGAACAGTCGCCGTGGTGATCCCGATCACTGTTCCGTTGGCGCTAATCAGCGGTCCTCCGGAGTTGCCCGGATTGATGGGGGCGCTGAACTGGATCACGTCGGCGATGGGGAAATTCCCCGCGAGCGACTCCGATATCGTCCTCCCGAGCTGGCTGATTATTCCGAAGGTCTCCGAGCCTGACAGGCCGAACGGATTCCCGATCGCGATGACAGGTTGGCCCACGCTAATCGCGGCCGAGCTCGTTATCTGGAGCGGGTGGAGCTCGCTCTGCGGTGCGGTCGTGTTCAGGACCGCAAGGTCGCTGTAGGGGTCTGTGCCCACTACGTGAGCGGGGAAGGCGTCGCCGTCAGAGAAAGTGACTGTGATAACGCCCGTATCATTCTGGACCACGTGGAAGTTTGTGACTATGTAGTTCGCCCCTAGCACGCTGGTCACGAAGCCAGATCCAAGGACGCTTGCGTTGCCCGAGGCGCTGAGCTGCGTCCCCTGGACGGTCACCACGCTCTTGCTCGTATCCCGATAGATCGCCACCGGATCGAGGCCCAAAGTTCCGTTCGTGGTCAGCCCGCGGGCCGCCAGCTGGTTCTGGAGCTGCATGTTCTCGTTCGTCAATAGGTCGATGAGCTTCTGCGTCTGGGCGCTGCCGGCCGCAGTGCTGGAGCGCTGAGTGTTGATTGACAGCGCGAATATCCCGAGAAACGCGAGCACCAGCAGGGCCACGAGGGCCAGCCCGACGAAAGTGCGGCCCCGTCCGACCTTCTCTTCGACTTGCAAAGATGCTCTTGCTCCGAGAACCTGCCCACACAAAAACCTATATTTTGCCGTTTCCTCGTGAAGCTGCTCTAGATGAAGGGATTACGGAAGAGCCGTCTGAGTATGACGATGAAGATTCAATCCGCAGATAGAGCACTCTCCTAGACGCCCGGGGTCGGCCCGCTGAAAGACTCCAGGCGGCATATGTGGCCTTCTTCATCCAGCTCGCCGACGTCGATACCGCCAAGCGGCTCGCGCCCTCCCTTGAATTCGGTCAGCCAGCTGTAACGGAACTGCGAGTGATAGGGGTCAACTCTTCCGAACGAGATCGCGGAGTTGGGGAAAGACTTCCGAAACTCTGAGATGGCCCGGGCGAGCTTGGTCAGGGAGTGGGTGAGATCGTACGGATTTAAGAACTCCGCGGAAGGAGAACAGCACCGGCGAAGGAGTGAGAATCTCTCCCCGTCGTCCGAGCAATTCCAAGCCTCTCTGAACTCTTCGACGGCAGCTTCGGCAGACATTGGTCACAAACCGTAGATGGTAGGCTACTGACTAGTTTCCGCCCTTTACCCGCATTATCTTCTTCCGTCCAAGGATGTCCCAGTACTCGACCTCTCCCCCCGGCGCGAGCTGGCCGCCGAGCTCCGCCATGTCCTCGGCGTTCGGCATCGGAGACTCGAAGACCTCGAAGGTCTCGAGGTCCATGACCTGTACGGAGTCGCCCATCACCGACGTGATCTGGCCGGACCGCTTGTCGATCATCGGCACGTCGATTCTCGATTGCGCGGGATTGACGTAGCTCTTCTTGTTGCCCGTCCAGACCGAGATCGCCATCAGCCTGACCTTCGCGCTGCCGTGCTTCCCTGGCTTGAAGTGCTCGAAGTCGACCACCTTGCACGGCTCCCCGTCGATTATTATGTAGCTCCCGACCTTGACGCTGCCAAGTTCAGCAGGCTTGCTCAAACTAACCGCGCCTTGCGTTTATGTGCAAACTAAATAAGCTTAGTTTGCAAACCCACTCCGCACAGCAGGAAAAATGAAGATACGAGTGGAAAATCCAAGCAGCCGCCGAACCGCGCCAGACAACGTGATTAGTTGAAGGAATCCTAATTTGTCAGGGTCCGCATACGTTCTCGATTCCACAGCGTTCTACGCCGGAATCCCGTACCAAGGCAACGGGCGTTACTACACCACCTATCTCGTCCTCGAGGAGGTGAAGCACCATAACGTGGGCTCTTCTCTGATCCACACGCGGGTCCAGGTGACGGAGCCGTCGCCCGAGTCGGTCGCAAAGGTGAGGTCGACCGCCTCCAAGACAGGGGACATCGGGGCGCTCTCGCAGACAGACGTCTCCCTACTGGCCCTCGCGCTGGATATGACGACGATGGAGAGCGGCGTCCACCTCGTGACCGACGACTTCGCGGTGAGGAACGTCGCGGAGATACTAGCCATTCCGCTTTCGGAGACCTCGATGAAAGGTGGCGAGTGGAAGAACATAACGTGGAAGCTCTTCTGCAAGGGCTGCGGCAAGCTCTACACCAATCCCAAGCTGACGGAATGCCCCGTTTGCGGAACCAAGCTGGTACGGAAAGCGGTCAGCAACTAGCGTTCGAAGACCCGATCCGGCGGGGGAAAGTAAAGCCAAGGTTACTAACTTAGTAATAAAATACTACCACCTTTATATAACATGACATATGTTATACTTTCGGTGAGAATAACAAAGTGAATACCCAAAGGATGTCTTCTCTGCCCGCGTCCGACAAGTGCCCGCAATGCGGGAAGAGAACGCTCTTCGAGGACAAGACCACCGGCGAGCTGTCGTGTGGTAACTGCGGGTTCGTGGTGACGGAGAAAGCAGTCGACGCGGGGCCCGAATGGAGGGCCTTCTCAGAAGACGGCTCAACCGACCGCGTCAGGACCGGGGCGCCGACCTCCATACTCTACCGCGACATGGGCCTCTCGACCATGATAGGGAGTTCAAACAGGGACGCCTCGGGAAGGTCGTTGGCCTCTCCGATGCGAAGCACGATCGACAGGCTGAGGAAGTGGGACAACAGGTCTCCGGCAAACGGGTCGATGGAACGGAACCTCGGCCAGGCCATGTCCGAGCTCGACAAGATCGCCGACAAGCTCTCCGTTTCGCAGTCCGTCAAGGAGAAGGCCGCTTACATCTACAGGAAGGCGCTGGAGCGCGGGCTCCTCAGGGGGAGGTCGATCTCTGGGATAATCGCGGCCTCCCTGTACGCCGCCTTCAGAGACACCGAGACGCCCAGGACCCTGAAGGACGTCGCGAGCGTCAGCAACCTCACCAAGAAGGACATCGCGAGGGACTACCGCATACTCCTCCGCGAGATGGACCTCAACATGCCCGTCGCGGACGCCACCAAGAACGTGGCCAGGATTGCGTCCAAGGTCGGGATGTCCGAGAGGACGGTCCGGAGGGCCATCGACATCGTGAGGCTCACGGAGCAGAAGGAGATATCCGCGGGTAAGGCGCCGATGGGCCTGGCAGCCAGCGCTCTCTACCTCGCGGGCACCATCGAGGGCGATACGAAGACCCAGAAGGAGCTCGCGGCGGCGGCCGGGGTCACCGAAGTGACCGTGAGGAACAGGTACAAGGGGCTGAGGGCCGACCTGGGCGAGCAGCTCGAGGCGCTCCAGACCAGCACGCCTCACGTGCTCACGAACTGATGGAAAAGTGGACCGGGGGGGAATTGAACCCCCGACCTAGGGACCATTTCTGGTTCTCCCGCGTGCGAGGCGGGCGTTCGTACCGCTGAACTACCGGCCCTAGAAGGCTGGCTCGAGCGGTTCGATGTATAAGCGTTCTCAGTGGACCCTGCAGATTTCCGGCATCGCCCTCTTGTGCTCCGTCTGGGTCTTTCGGGCGAGGATCCTCTTCACTTCGGACGTCGGGATCCCCACACTGGCGGCGATGCCCTTCGGCGACAGGCGGCGCCGGGAGTGCAGCTCGAAGACGGAATCTATCACATCGTATGACGCCCCGAGTTCGCCCTCTGCCGTCTGTCCCGGCCAGAGCCTCGGGCTGCTCCTCTTCGCGATTATCTTCCTGCCGATCCCCAGGATCTCCCCCATCCTCCTGACCTCCTTCTTGTAGAGGTCCCCTATCGGCAGGATGTCCACGCCCCCGTCCCCGAACTTGGTGAAGTACCCGACGAGGCTCTCGGACTTGTCTCCCGTGCCGACGACCAGCCTGTTGCCGAGGTTCGCGTAGTAGTACCAGACCGACATCCTGATTCGGGCGCTCAGGTTGCCCTCGGCCAGCCGGTTTGGCTCCAGGTTCTTCATGAATGCCCGGTGGATGGGGGCGATGTCGACGAACCTGGTCTCAACGCACAGCTCTTCCGTGATCGTCCGGCCGTCCGTCAGATCTTCTTCGGGAGTGACCCGCATGTCCGGAAGCAGGAGCCCGAGCACCCTCCGGCTTCCCAGCGCCTCCACGGAGAGATAGGCGGCCACCGCCGAGTCTATGCCGCCGCTGATCCCGATGACGACCCCGTCGGCGTGCGCCGCCTCGACCTTCCTCCTGATGAACGAAACTATCTTTCGCCTGGCCTTCGCCAGGTCCAACTCTCCGGTCTTCTGCAAATCGTGACCGCGTGCTCGGTCAGACAGAAATACTTTTGCGGGGGCCTTTAGCACGAACCTCCCAATCATGCGCCACTACGACCTCGAGGATCGGCTCTTCTGGCTGGCTCGCGAAGGCGAGATCAAGTCGGGTAAGACGACCGACACCTACTTCCTCCAGACTAAGGAGGTGCTCGAGAAGAACGGGATCGATTCAAGGGTCGTCATGGAGGTCTACGCGAGGGATCTTCCCTACCCCCAGAACTGGGGCCTTGTGACCGGAATCTACGAGGCCGCGAAGCTCCTCGAGGGCCTCCGCGTCAACGTCAGCGCCCTCGACGAGGGGTCGGTCTTCCTTGCGGATTCGACCACGGCGATTTATGAGCCCATTCTTACCATAGAGGGGAGGTACGTCGATTTCCTGGAGTACGAAACGCCGCTTCTCGGCCTCCTATCATCCTCGACCAGCGTCTCGACCCGGGCCGCCAGGTTCAGGATCGCCGCCGGGGACAGGACCCTCCTGAGCTTCGGCACCCGCAGGGTGCACCCTGCGCTGGCTGGCATGGTCGACAGGGCGTGCTACATCGCAGGTTTCGATGGCATTTCCAACGTCTTCGGGGCCCACCTCATGAACGTGAAGCCTTCGGGGACTATGCCCCACGCCCTCGTCCAGATCGTGGGCGACCAGGCGCGCGCGTGGAAGCTCTTCAACGAGTCCGCCCCCAAGGCGGTCCACCGCATCGCGCTCGTCGATACCTTCTGGGACGAGAAGGCCGAGTCTATCAAGGCCCTAGAAGTCCTGGGGGCTGACCTCTGGGGTGTCCGCCTCGACACCCCAGCCTCCAGGAGGGGCAACTTCCGGCAGATAGTCGAGGAGGTCAGGTGGGAGCTCAACATCAGGGGCGGGAGGCGCGTGAAGATCATAGTCTCGGGCAGGCTCGACGAGGAGTCCGTCCTGAACCTGAGGGACGTCGTGGACGGCTACGGGGTTGGCACCGCCGTCGCGTACCCCCCCGTGATCGACCTCAGCGCCAAGATAGTCGAGGTCTCCCGCGGAGGCAAGACGAGCTTCAGGGCCAAGAGGGGCGGATTGGGGGGACGCAAGGAGGTCTTCAGGACCGCGGGATTCCACGACGTGATTTCACTTGCAGGTTCGCGCGGTCCGGCCGGCGCGGAGAGCCTTCTCAAGCCGCTGATCAAGGACGGGAAGATCGTCCGCGACTACGAGGGACTGGACCGAATCCGCGCGAGGGCGGCGAGGAATCTCAGGAGCGTCCAGACCGCCCAACCGTCTCTCACCTCGAAGTGACGGAACCCTGAAGAAGACCGCCCTGATAGTGGTGGACGTACAGAACGACTTTTGCCCCGGAGGCGCGCTTCCCGTCGAGCATGGAGACGAGATCGTCCCGCGAATCAACGCAGTAACCGAGTCGTTCCGGAGCGCGGGGATGCCGATCTTCTTCACGAGGGACTGGCATCCCAGGGACCATCGCTCTTTCAAGAGCCAGGGTGGCGTCTGGCCCCCACACTGTGTGAAGGGACAACCAGGCGCCAGATTTCATCCGAAGCTGATCGTACCGGCCGGAGCCACGATAATCAGCAAGGGGACGAGGCCCAAGATCGAGGCGTACTCCGGGTTCCAGGGAACGACGTTGGCCGAACGGCTGAGGGGCCTGGGAGTCGGAGGGATCGTGGTCGGGGGATTGGCGACCGACTATTGCGTGAAGAACACCGTCATCGACGGGCTGAAGGAGGGCTTCTGCGTCGCGGTTCTGGCCGATTGCGTCAGGGGGGTGAACCTGCGGAAGGGTGACTCTGCCGAGGCACTGAAACTCATGGTCGGCGATGGCGCGGTCAAGACCTCGTCGTCGCAGGCGATAAGGAACGTCCGTGCCGACGCGAGGAAGGGCGGCAGAGTGCACTACTCTTCGCCGGACCGGATGTCCTGACGCGTAGCAGTGTTGTCTTCATCCCAGCCCTTTCGGGGCTGGTCCAGATCGCCCGTCGAAGCACGCTACGCGCAAGACAGCGCTTCGCGCCGGGTTTTGTTATTTATCCGTTCTCCGATGAGGGCGACCGCTACCAGATTTAAGTGGCGGCAGGCGGCGAGCGCCGCAGTTGAGCGAAGAAGAGGAGGGATTCCTGAACTGGTACCAGGCGCTGGCGGAGGACCCGGAGTACTACACGAGCACCGAAGCGGGCCAAAAGGAACTGGCGGAGATGATACGGAGGGAGTCGGAGCGCCTTATCGAGGAGCTCGGGAAGTCCGTCAAGCGGACGCGGGAGATCATCTTCCTTTCGCGCTTCTGCCGAGACTGCAAGTTCTTCCAGACGGGTACTCGGACGCTAAACTGCAACCGCTGGGCTGTGAGGATAGTGAAGCCCTTCTACGGGACCCCGATTTGGACCACCGTTCCCTCAAAGCGGGTGCGGGGAGAGAAGGAGCTCGTCGTCGAGGGGATAGACTGGGACCAGAAGTGGAAGGAGATCTCCGACGCCATCGTCGACAGGGCCGTCGAACTAGTGAACGGCGGATACCCATACCACTGCTTCACGAGCAAGTGAGAGCGAAGACCCAGACCCTGACTCTGCCGAGACACTTTTGGAGGATAACAGACTGCTTCAGGGAGACGGGTTTGATTCGGGTGAGCCGCGCGCACAATTCTTAAAGCACGAGATGTCGGCCAATCGACCATGCCAGTCACCATAGAGAACCTGAAGTTCGAAGAGATGGAGAAAGCGTCCGACCTGATTCACAAGTTCTGGAGCCTCAACAGCGAATTCGAGCCAACCCTCGAGCTCGTGGAGGTTCTTGAGGAGATAAAGGAGAACGTGAAGATGGGCCTAGCTGACAAGAACCAGATCCTTCTGGTGGCGAAGGACGAGGGCAAGATGATCGGGATAGTTCGGGGAGAGGTCAGCGGGAATCGGTTCTACGGTTCGAAACCAATCGGCAAGATTGTCGAATTCTACGTCATCCCGAGCCACAGGAGGTCGGGCGCCGGGGAGGCGCTCCTGAATGCCATACTTGGCAGGCTGTCCGCGAAGGAGGTGGAGCTGGTAACAGCCGAGTTTCCGACCCAGAATGTTGTGGCCACGAGCTTCTACGAGAAGAACGGGTTCATCCCATTCTTCTCCGTATACTCTAGGAGACTCGTCACAGGCTAAGAGAGGCCGCCGCTGATGACGAAGACCTCTCCTGTAATGTAGGCGGTCCGCGGCGAGGAGATGAAGGCCACAAGGTCGCCTATCTCGAACGGGGTTGCGAACCGTTTCATCGGGATCATGTTCAGCAGGGTGTCCTTAATCGGTTGAGCTAGGGATTCGACCATGCTCGTCTGCGTGAACCCGGGGGCGACCACGTTTACGGTTATGCCGTAAGACGCCACCTCTTTGGCAATCGACCTGCTGAACCCTAGGACCCCCGCCTTCGCCGCGGCGTAGTTGCTCTGGCCTACGTTCCCCATTATGCCGATAATGGAGGAGATGTTGACTATCCTCCCCCACCCCCTGGTCCGCATGTGGCGCATCGTCGCCTTCGTCACGTTGAAAACTCCGGTAAGGTTGACCGATATCACTTCATCCCACTCCTCCTTGGTCATCCGCGAAAGTGTCCTGTCTCGAGTGATGCCCGCGTTGTTGACGAGGATGTCGACGTGCTCCATCTGCGCGACCGCGCTGTCTACGGCCTCTGTGACCCGTCGCAGGTCCGTAACGTCGAAACTCGATTTCAGTGCCCTCCTCCCCTCTGCCCTGACCCTGTCTGCCACTTCCTCGGCGGCAGCTTCGCCCTCCCTGTAGTTGATTATCACATCCGAGCCCGCCTTTGCGAGAGAGATTGCAATCGCCGCGCCGATCCCACGCGAAGCACCGGTCACCAGCGATACTTTGCCCGCCAGGTCGCCAGCGGATGACATCGACCCCCGAACTTGACCCTCCACTTATTAGAGTTCTGCAGAACCATTAAATGACCACTCAAACGGTTGGGACTCCGTAACCTCATGGATTCCGAGTATAACGAAAAGGTGTACAAGGCGTGGTCGGAGTTAGGGAGAGGCCTCTTCACAGGAGGTCTTTTCCCCGGAGCAGCAGCCGGGGGCCAGAACCCGCTTTACGAATCTTGGATCAGGGATCTCCAAGGCCTTTTCGACAAGATGACGGCCTTGCCGCCCGCCTCCCTTGTTGGGGGGACCACTGGTCTGGATCCGAAGGCTTACAGCTGGTACGTTGACCTGGTCAAGGCCCAGGCAAGACTCTACGAGAACTGGACGAGCACCATGGCCGACTTCTCGAAGGCCTGGGTCGAGGGGACCACCTCCGCTGCAAAGAAGCTCTCCTCCGTCAAATTTGAAACACCGGAGGCTTACAGGAAGAAGTCGTATGAACTGTTCATCAAAGAGTTGGAGTCGAAGTTCGACGCGCTGGTGAGGGACGAGAAGTTCTCCTCGAGGCTGGGGGACCTCGTTTCGAGCATCCTCGAGATCAAGCAGAAGAGTGACGGGCTCTTCGCCACGTACCAGGGCCTGCTCAACATCCCGACGAGGACCGAGATTGACCAGGTCTACAAGGAACTCCACGAATTGAAGCGCGCGGTCCGCAAGCTTTCGCGGGATTCCGGCGGTCTCGTCGAGGTTGTAACCGATGAGTGAAGAATGGGCGAAGGCGGTCGGGAGCTCGTTCTATGAGTGGAACAAGAGCCTCTCCAACCAATTCGCGAAGTTGGGTGGCCCGCTTTCCGCGAGCGCGATAAACACGCAAATCGAAATGTCCCCTTCGGAGGTCGTCCACGCGGTGGGCAGGGTCAAACTGATCCACTACAAGCCGGTGAAGAAGAGATTACTCCCTATTCCCATCCTGATAGTCTACGCTCTGATCAACAGATACTACATCCTCGACCTGCAGCCGGACCGGAGTGTCGTGATGGACTACCTGAAGGCGGGCATAGACGTGTACGTAATCGACTGGGGAGACCCGCAACCTTCTGACAGATACGAGACGATTGCGGACCAGGTGGACTACATCGACATGATGGTCGATGTGATAAGGAAGAGGTCGAAGGTCAGCAAGGTCAACCTGCATGGGTACTGCATGGGAGGCACTTTCTGTACGATTTATTCCTCGTTCCATCGAGAGAAGGTCAACAGCCTTATCGCCCAGGCAGCGCCCATCGACTTCTCGTCAGATTCGGGCGTCCTGACCGTCTGGTCTAGGCACATCGACGCGGACAAGATCGTCGACACCTTCGGCAACGTCCCGGCTGAATTCATGAACGTGGGTTTTCTTCTCGTAAACCCGATCAGGCTTCTGCTCGACAAATACGTCAATTTCTACGAGAACGTCGCAGACAAGGAATTTGTAGAAAACTTCCTCAGAATGGAGAAGTGGATCTTCGACAGCCCAGATGTCCCCGGGGAGTCTTATCGTCAGTTCCTAAATGACCTGTACAAGAAGAACCTGCTCGTCAAGGATGAACTGGTGATCGGTGGAGAGACGGTGAGGCTCGGACGGGTCAAGGCCCCATTATTGATCATCACTGCTGACAACGACAACCTGGTGCCGCCTGACATGAGCAGGCCGCTGGACGGGCTTGTTTCGAGCCGCGACAAGACCCTGATGAGTTTTGAGGGCGGTCACATCGGTCTCTCGGTCAGCCCAAGGGCGCATCGGGAATTCTGGCCGAAAGTGGTGAGCTGGATAGTGAAGCATTCGTCAAAAAAGGAGTCGAGGCCTTAGAGGCCTCTGCTTCTCTCTAGAACTTCGGTGTTGGGAACCAGGACCTGTAGGTGTCGGTAGCGGCGGTCTGCGCTTCCGAGACCGCCTTCTGCCATGCGGCTGTTGCCTCTGCGAAGACGTTCCACCCCTTGGTCGCAATCTCCTTTCCCTGCTCCATTTGAGTGGAGTACAGCTGGAGGAGTCTGTTCTCGGCCTGGATGATTTCTCCGACCGGCATAGCCGTCTTGCCTGACGCGAATGACGCCATCAAGTCGTTATGTGCATCGATAGCCGTTTCGAGGACCTTCCTCGAGGCTTCGACTGGTTGGTTCACGACTAACTCGACCGTCTGATCGAGCAGTTCTAGGTAAGAGCTCTTGAATTGCTTCATGGGCTCTGCCTTCTGTGCGTTCTTGTCTTGTGCCATTTGTATGACCTAGACAGCCATAACCTGTAGTATATATAAACATTACCATCCATTGGTATTTATTGGCGTTTTTTGGTATTATAGCTAAGTCTTCTTGAGGCGGATTACGACCACTTGGACGAGGTCGCCCTCCTTGATGCCCAGGGCCGCGCGTTCCGCTTCCGGTATGGAGATTCGCCCTGTCTTCTGGACCGTAGTCTTGAAGACCGCCCCCGCCTGAGAGAGGCTGTTCAATGAATTGAGAAAGCCGCTAAAGGCCTCGGCCTGGTTCTGGGTGGCCCTCTTGAGGGCGTTCATCTGGGCCTCCACAAGTTCCTTCGTGATATCCTGGACGCTCTTGCCTTTGGTATCTTCTGCCATTTATCTACAGACTCTGGACTTCTATGTCTTCATACGCCATATATAACACTGCGTGCGAGTAGGTCCCTGACGACAGGCCGGCTCCATTCCTGATTGATACTTCGGCTGTTCTGCTGGCAATCCCGCATCGCGGCTTCGGAAGGAAAGCCATAACTATTGACCTCATGAGCCATGGCGACATCGGCCATGACAATAAGATACTTCGAAGATTTCCATGAAGGAGAAGAATTCACCACTTCGGCGAGGACGGTAACTGAAACCGACGTCATGAACTTCGCCGGAGTTAGCGGGGACTTCAATCCAATCCACGTTAATGTGGAATACGCCAAGAGAACAGCCTACGGGACTCGGATAGCCCATGGCCTGCTGACACTCTCGTTAGCCAGCGGACTCTGGTTCTCATCAGGGTTGTTTGAAGAATCGCTGGTGGCGCTCTACGGGATAGAGAACATGCGCTTCATCAAGCCGGTCCGGGTCGGAGACACCCTGACCGTCAAGCTAGCTGTGAGAGAGAAGAGGGAAAGGGGGGAATTTGGCATATTGACTGCTCACAACGAAATCGTGGATCAAAGGGGCGAAAGCGTCTTGGTATTTGACGCTATGCTACTTCTGAAGAAGAACAACGCGGCCAGCAGGGTGCCGCTTGCGTCGACTGCCGCGAAGAAGTGATTCCAAAGGAAAAGTTCTCGCGCCGCGGGCCAATTCATTGGGAAGATCAAGGACCCTAAAAAACCACAGCGGTTTAGGAGAAAGGCATGGAAGGAGAGGGACAGGATGCCCATTACCCATGGAAGAAGGCCCAGAGAGGGATTTGAACCCTCGTCGGAAGGTGTCCGCGGACGTGTCCTCCACAGCCTTCTATGCTAACCAAGCTACACTATCTGGGCCGCGAGCCAGTCGAGTTTCGGTTCGAATATAAGAATTGGGTCCGGCCAGATGACGGTTTTCACCACTGCCAAACCGTGGGGCCTGGGAGCCGCTTATTCTCTTCGCACGGCCGACCTTAAATTGCCCGATTCCACTGCGGCGATTGCGCGTGAAATCCAGCCAACCCAAGATTCATTGGTCGATTGTACAGGAAGCCCAAGTGATTTCAACCCAAGACGTTGCGGAGGAACTAGCTAGGGGGGGCGCGACGGAACGAACGGTGGTGATTGCCCGGATTCAGAAATCCGGGAGAGGGAGAACGGGGAGGACCTGGCTCTCACCTGAAGGAGGGCTTTACATGTCATTCATTCTCAGACCGCCCACTAGTTCCCGCCTCCAACTATTGCCCTTGGTAGCATCTTTCGCGGTCGTCGATTGCATCAAACGGAGAACCGGGCTTGTCGCCTCGGTTAGGTGGCCTAACGACGTCATCATTCGCCGCAGGAAGGTCGCGGGAGTTATAGCGGAATCCAGCTATTCCAGCCGACGTTTCTCACATGCGATCATAGGCGTCGGTCTAAATTGCAACTGCAGGGCCGATTCGCTTGCCGGGGTCGAAGGCACCGCGACGACTCTCAAGGGCGAGCTCGGCCGACCTGTAGAGATTGATTCCATTCGAGACGGGATACTCAGCGCTTTCGACGATCTCTACTCCAGTTGGAAGAGAGGGGAAGACGTCGTGGGAGCGCGCAAGCCAGACATATCGACCATTGGTCGTCGCGTGCTCATCAATCTCAAGGGCGGAGAACGACCCATCTCGGGCGCAGTCGGGGACGTCACGAGCGAAGGCGTTCTCGTCACCGCAGTCGGGGGCGAAGAGAGGCGTATCCGCGCCGAGGACCTCGATTCACTCGTAGAACTAGCCGAGTGACCATAAGCCCCCTTCCGAGGGGGGACAAGTCTGGCCGCGGTTTCGTCAATCGCCTATGGTCAGCAAGTCGTCTCCACCTCTGAGTCCATCCTTTTATGAACGAAGGGAAACAGGGGCCTCCATGCCCACAGAGGATAGTGAAACCAATCTAGGGGAGATGAACCGGGCAGCCCAGAGGGGCGGGGGAGACGAGAAGCTAGCTGAGCAGCACAGGAAGGGGAAGCTCTCAGCCCGCGAAAGAATCGGCATCCTGCTTGACGAGGGCTCCTTCAACGAACTGGACAAGTTTGTGACTCACAGATCCGCCGATTTCGGTCTGGACAGGAACAAGCCGCTGGGCGACGGCGTTGTCGTGGGCTACGGCAAAGTGGAAGGCAGATTGGTCTACGTGTACGCCCACGACTTCACGGTCTTTGGAGGGTCACTGGGCGAAGCTTTGATGAGGAAAATCACAAAGGTGATGGATCTGGCGATGAAGAACGGCGCCCCGATTATAGGGCTTAACGATTCCGGCGGTGCTAGGATCCAAGAGGGCGTCGCCAGCCTCGCCGGAGTCAGCGAGATGTTCTTCAGGAATACAATGGCGTCAGGGGTGATACCGCAGATTAGCGCTATCCTCGGACCCTGCGCCGGCGCGGCCGTCTACTCTCCAGCCATGACGGACTTCGTAGTCATGGTCAAGGGGATCGGCAACATGTTCGTGACCGGTCCCGACGTCGTTAAGGCGGTTCTCTCGGAGGAGGTGACCGCGGAGGAGCTCGGCGGTTCAGAGATGCACGCGACCCAGAGCGGGGTGGCGCATTTCGTGACTCAGAACGAAGAGGAATGTTTCAGCGTCATCCGAAAGCTGCTATCATACCTCCCAGGGAACAGCAGCGAGTCGCCGCCGACCGCACAGACAAGCGATCCTTCCGAGAGGAAAGACGCGGAGCTACGAGAGACGATTCCGGACGATTTGAACGGAACCTACGACGTGCGCGACGTCATACGCAGGATAGTTGACGAAGGGGAATTCACTGAGGTGCACGCCGGGTGGGCCCAGAACATCACGGTTGGCTTCGCAAGGCTCGCTGGAGAGAGTGCAGGCATAGTCGCAAACCAGCCTTCGGTGCTTTCTGGATCGCTCGACGTCGACGCGTCCGATAAAGCCGCAAGATTCATTCGTTTTTGCGACTCGTTCAACGTCCCGGTCGTGACATTGGTCGACGTTCCTGGATACCTGCCGGGAAGCGACCAGGAGCACCGCGGCCTCATCAGACATGGTTGCAAGCTGCTTTACGCCTACTGTGAGGCGACGGTCCCGAAAGTCACGGTGGTCTTGAGGAAGGCGTACGGGGGTGCGTACTGCGCCATGGGCTCAAAATACAGCAAGGCCGACATCAACTATGCGTGGCCCCGCGCGGAGATAGCCGTAATGGGCCCCGAGGGCGCGACCAACATCATCTTCAGGAGGGAGATTGACAAGGCAGAAGACAAGGCTGGGATGCGGAAGATGCTGATAGCTGACTACAGAAAGAAGTTCGCCAATCCATATGTGGCCGCGAGCAGGGGAATCATCGACGAAGTGATAAGTCCGGAGGAGACTCGTCCGAAGCTGATAGCCGCGCTGTGGTCTCTGAGGACCAAGAGCGAGTTCCGTCCCGCCAAGAAGCACGGAAACATCCAGTTGTAGATGACCGATGTTCAAGAGCGTCCTCGTCGCGAACCGCGGGGAGATCGCGGTCAGAATCATCAGGGAATGCAGGATTCAGGGGATGGAGACCATCGCGATCTACTCGGACTGCGACGCCACCGCGCTCCACGTGAAGCTCGCTGACAAATCCGTCAGGATAGGCTCTGCCGACCCGGGAGATAGTTATCTGAACATAGAGAAGGTCATCAGAATCGCGACAGAGAACGGGGTGGACGCGGTGCATCCCGGCTACGGTTTCATATCCGACAACTGGAATTTCGCCGCAGGCTGCGAGGAGGCGGGGATCTCCTTCATCGGGCCTAGCCCGAAGACGCTCGCGGTAGTGGCTAACAAGGTCGACTTCAAGAAGCTGGTCAAGAAGATAGGAGTTCCTATAATCGAGGGAAGCGACGAAGTCATCGACGAATTGGAGGAAGCAAAGAGTGTAGCGTCAGAGATAGGCTACCCGGTGCTCTTGAAGTCGGCGTTCGGAGGGGGAGGCAGGGGAATTCGTCGGGTAAAAGACGAGGCGGAGCTGGTCGAGAACTTCACGGTCGCATCGAACGAGACCAGACGAGCGTTTGGAAGGGCGGGTATGTACATCGAAAAACTTGTCAGCCCTGCGAGGCACATCGAAGTTCAGATTGTCTCCGACGGTCGGGGCAACACGATACATCTTGGCGAAAGGGAATGCAGCATCCAGAGGCGGCACCAGAAGCTGCTGGAGCTTGCGCCCTCCCCCGCCGTGGACGAAGAATCTAGGGAGAAGATAGGCAGATACGCCATAACGATAGCAGAGGCGGTCAACTACAAGAACGTGGGGACGGTGGAATTCTTGATGGATTCACAAGGAAGGTTCTACTTCATCGAGGTGAACGCGAGACTCCAGGTTGAACATCCAATCACAGAAGCGGTCACAGGGATAGACCTGGTAAGAGAGCAGCTGGCCATCGCGGCTGGCGAGAAGATGAGCCGGACGCAAAGAGACGTTGAGTTGAAAGGCGCGGCGATCCAATGCCGCATAAATGCGGAAGACCCGGCGGCCGGGTTCATACCTTCCGCGGGGGAGATTCTCAAGCTCTTCCTTCCGGGAGGTCCCGGCGTGCGGATTGACACCGCCCTTTACCCCGGCTACGTGGTCCCCGAATACTACGACTCCCTCTTGGCCAAGGTGATCACTTTCGGAGCGAGCCTGGAGGAAGCAAGGAGGCGAATGGTCCTGGCGCTCGACGAACTCCGCATAGACGGGGTGAAGACCACTATATCGCTTCACCAGCTCCTACTAGCGCACGAAGAGTTCCAGAAGTGGAACCTAGACGTCTCGTTCCTCGAGAAGAGCGGAGTCCTCGAATCCCTCGTCGAGACCAGGAAACAGGAGAGGCAAACCATACTGGAGGAGGGAGCGATCATGGCGGCGGCCGTGATAGCAATCGAGGGTTCCGGGCCGCAGGCGAAACGCGGAGTGGCTAGGGCAGGCATACGGACACAAGACGACATGAGGTCGAGATTCCACGACCTCACTTGAGCTTTCTACGGCCGATGCGAGGTTCAGAGTCGAGACCAAGAGGCGAGGGGGAGACGTGGACGTTCAGCTCGACGGCCGGTCCTTCAAGGTCCAGCTGGAGAGGAAGGAAGGAACCAACGTCTACGTGGCTCACATCGACGACCGGGCATTTGGATTCACCGTCACCGCCGTCAGCGACCAGAAGATCCGTCTTCTCGTCGAGGGGGAACAGATCGAATTCGCCATCCGCAGGTCGAGAATGGAATTCAACCGACCTATCGAGAGGCGCCTGAGCGAGAACGACGTGGATCAACTGGCGTCTCCAATGCCGGGGCGGGTAATCTCGGTACAGGCGAAAGAGGGGTCGCACGTCGAAGTCGGAGACCCACTCGTGGTGATCGAGTCCATGAAGATGGAGACGATACTCCGATCCGACAGGAAGGCGACGGTGGAGCGCGTGGAGGTCAGAGCCGGAGATTCGGTCAGGCGCGGCCAACCGCTGCTCAAATATGCCGGAACCAAAGAGGATCCCGCGTCGTCTCACTGAAGCGACTTCTTGATTGCGTCGAAGTCGGGGAGCACGCCGGGCTCCGGCGCTACCCACTTGAACCTGACTACCCCAGCGTCGTCCAGCACAAAGATTGCTCGATTCGAGGAGTCGTAGCCCTCGACACCCCCGAGGCCCTTCCAACCGACGCCGTATCTGGCCACTACCTGCCTCGAGAAGTCGCATAGTAGCGGGAAGGTCAATCCATTCTTCTCTGCGAAGGCCTTCTGGGCCCAGGGGGCGTCGACCGAGATTCCGACGAGTTCGCCGTTCATCCTCTGCAGGTCCTGGAACATGTCTCGGAACGTACACATCTCCTTCGTGCAGACACCGGTGAAGGCGCCAGGGAAGAAGGCAAGTATGGTCCTGTGACTTGGTACGAGGAAATCGGAGAGGTGCCTCAGTTTCTTGTCGGCGTCGTAGAGTACGAAATCAGGTGCGGTTTGACCAACTTCTGGCATTGCTTAAACCGAATTCGACGTTTAGCGGTGGGCGTATAAGCATTACCGCGTCAAGTAGATCAAATGGATGCTCACGGCCCTCGATCGGTCTACACGGTTGGGCATTCGACCAGGCCGGAGGAGGCGTTCTTGACGCTCCTCGAGGTCAACCAGATACAGACGTTGGTGGACGTCAGGACCGTCCCCCGCTCGAAGCGGAACCCGCAATTCAACTCAGGCGAACTGCAGGCGAGCCTGAAGAACAAGGGCATCGAATACGTCTGGAATAAGGGTCTCGGCGGGCTGAGGCGCCCGAATCCCGACTCGGCGAACCTTGGATGGAGGAACCCCTCGTTCATGGGGTACTCGGACTACATGCAGGGCTCTGAATTCGAGGAGAACCTTGAATCGCTCGTCCGCCTCGCTCTGATGAAAAGGACGGCGATGATGTGCGCGGAGGCTGTCCCGTGGCGTTGCCATCGTTCCCTAATCTCCGACGCGCTGACCGTCAGAGGATTCGAGGTCCTCCACATCACGAGCGAGAGCCCGCCCAAGCCTCATAAGCTCACCCCGTTCGCAAAGGTAGAGGGCCTGAGAATCAGCTATCCCGCGGATTGACCTTGGGCAGGGCCTCGCGAAGAGCGACGGGCCCTACGGCAGCATCTTCTCTCTCCGGATCAGCCTGTCCAATGAAAAGAGAAGCACGATCGCCGTGACCGAGACGGCCACAAAGATGCCGAGGTCCAGCCACAGGATGGCGGTCCCCAGCAGCGTCGCCAGGAGGAATTCGGGCAGGACCAGGACGACCCCTATCGAGATGCCGAGGGGGGAGTTCATGCCCGACGGCTTCCGCTGCATCGAACTGAAGGCCGTCATCAGCACCGTTACGAAGGAGACGTCTGCGACGCCCGTGGCGATTGCGAGCCCGGCCTCCTCCAGCGCAATGCTGGGTCCTACCTGGGTCAGCACGGTGTTGAGGAGCACCAGCGGCAGCATGACGACCAGTGCGAGCCCAAGGGCGGCCTTCAGATATCCGGTGAATACCTCCCTCTGGTCCATGCCGACCGCCAGTAGGTACTCCAGCACGCCTGCGTTCTTGTCAAATACGAAGAGCATGTAGACGGGTATCGTGATGATCACTCCGACCATGGCGCCGAACGGCACGAAGTAAGAGCCCAGCAGCTGGGTCACGTTCACCGTCTGGCCGTTGGAGGCAACATTGCCGGCGATGCCCGCCACGTTGAACACCGCCACCAGTATGACGCCCAGGACGAAGCTCAGAATCACGTAGCCGCGCCCCATGCTGGCGCTCCGCCTGAAGACCTGCCTGCTGATGTCCATTACCGGGTCCCCGCCTTGAAGAGCTCTTCCAACGGGTTTCCCAGCTCTTTGACTTCGTAAACAGTTATCCCGGCCTCGACGATCTTCTTTACGACCTTTCCCACGTCGTCGTGGTTTGCTACCGCCACAACGAAGTAGTCCCTGTCTTGCTTCCCTTCGGGGAACAACCCCGAGAGGTCGCTCGAGGCTTTCACCCCTATCTTGTACTGGCCGACCCTGAGTTCCTCCTTCTTCCCGAAGAAACCCAGCGCGCCGTCCTTGATCAGGACGATGTAGTCCCCGATCTCTTGCGCTTCATAGAGATTGTGAGACGAGTAGAGGACGTACTTTTCCTTGCTGAGGCCGAGGAGCAGGTCTCTCACCTCCCTCGCGACAACCGGATCTAGGTTCGAGGTGGGCTCGTCCATCAGGTATAGCTTCCTCTCCCTCAAGAACAGCTTGCCGATTGAGGCCCTCTTCTTCTGGCCCTGGCTGAGGTCGCTGACCCTCTTGTTCGCGAGATCGCGCAGCCCTAGGCTGTCGATGGCGCTCTGGACGTTCCCCCCCTCGACCCTCGCGTAGAATTCCAGGGCGTTCCAGACCGTCATCTCTTCCGGCAGCGCTGTGAGATGCGACAGGTATCCGACATTCTTCCGAACTTCGTTCGAGGAGTATAGGTCCCTCGAGTCGAGGGTGACCCTCCCGGAAGTCGCCTCCAGAACGCCCGCGATCGTTCTGAAGAGGGTGGTCTTTCCGGCTCCGTTCGGCCCGAGGACGACGTAGATAGCCGGTTCGGTGATCTCCAAGGACAGCGAATGCAGAATTTCGTTCTTGCCGTACCCGGAACTCACCGAGTCGAGCTTGAGCACGTCGGCCCGACCCTGCTTTTCGGTAGTTTAACCTTCCCGTTCCACGCCCTGCCCGAATCGGCCGACGCGGACCGAACCGTTCATAAAGAACGGGCGGGGTATCAGACCAAAGGCCATCCACCTTGGCAGCATCAAAGTCAAGTCAGAACCTCCCCGAACTTTCCCAGGAGGAGGTCGCTAGGTACAGCAGGCATCTCGTAATGCCCGAAGTGGGGATGGAGGGGC
Organism: uncultured archaeon; assembly: GCA_963731775.1. GTDB lineage: Archaea > Thermoproteota > Nitrososphaeria > Nitrososphaerales > Gagatemarchaeaceae > DATJAJ01. The sequence continues at coordinate 242,676 of CAVSWV010000004.1, forward strand.
AGCGGCTCCTGAAGTCCGCCTCCGTCCTGATTGTCGGAGCAGGCGGCCTAGGTAATCCGGCGGCCACTTATCTGGCGGCCGCGGGAGTGGGGAGGATAGGGCTCGTGGATGACGACGTAGTGGAGCAGAGCAACCTGCACCGACAGGTCCTATACTCGCAATCTGACATCGGGAAGAGCAAGGTCGAGACAGCAAAGAAGCGCCTGCATGATGTGAATCCTAACGTAACAGTGGAGGTCCACAAGGTGAAGCTCGACTCGTCTAACGCCCTGGAGATTCTGGGCGGCTACGACGTGATCATCGACGCGACGGACAACTTTCCCACTCGTTATCTGATCAACGACGCGTGCGTCATGCTCGGGAAGCCCGACGTCTACGCGAGCATCTTCAGGTTTGACGGTCAGGCTTCTGTCTTCTACGCCAAGCGGGGACCGTGCTACCGATGCCTCTACCCCGACCCACCCCCGCCCGATTCCGTTCCTTCTTGCGCGGAGGGAGGGGTCCTCGGCGTCCTTCCGGGGATCATGGGAAGCATCCAGGCCGTCCAGGCGTTGAACATCATCCTGGGACACGGAGAGCCCCTATTCGGGCGGTTGCTAGTCTTCAGCGCGTCGGACACCTCTTTCAACGAGCTGAGGATCAGGAGGAACGAAGGATGCCCGGTCTGCGGCCGTAACCCGAGCGTCACCGGGCTGATAGACTACGAACAGTTCTGCGGCATCAAGAAGGGGCAGGAGTTGGCGGAGGTGGAGCCGCGGGCCCTCAAGGCGGAGCTCGACCAGGGCAGGAGGGTCCTGCTGCTCGATGTGCGGGAGCCGGCCGAGTACCAGATCTGTCGCATCTCCGGGGCGAAGCTAATCCCGCTAGGCACCCTTCCGGACCACTTGAAGGAGCTCGACAGCGCGGAAGACATCGTCGTCTACTGTCACAGCGGTGTAAGGAGCGGCAACGCCACGCAATTCCTCCGAAGCGCAGGGTTCAAGAGGGTCAGGAACCTCAAAGGAGGAATCAGAGCATGGACCGACGACGTCGACAAATCCCTGCCCCGGTATTGAAAGAAGGGAGTGCCGCGGGTCGGATTTGAGCCGACGACAACCCGGTCTTCAGCCGGGTGCTGATGAGCCTTCACGGTCTCCTTAGCCTATCGGATTAGCAGGCTGAGCTACCGCGGCACGACCGAGCCAACCCGAGCTTCAATATTTAGGCTTTAGATATCGGCTTCCCAAAACTTAAGACGACCTAGTCTAAACCACCTATGATGGCCAGGGCCTTCACCAAAACCTACCGTATCTCAAAGACATTCAAAGCACCGCTCGGTTTCACCTTCTCATGGTGCACCGATTTCAGGGAGGATGACAACTACATGTTGGGAGACAAGACCAGAAGGCACTTCCTCGAGCGAACAAAGGAGAGGGTGGTCTGGAGAATTGCCTACGAGGAAGCAGGGAAGAGACTTGAGGGCCTCAGGGTGGTCTGGCTCAGTCCGCCGAGCGCCTGGAAGCTGGATACTTGTGGCGACGGCAGGGAACAAGGAGAATACAAGCTCAAGGCTCTCGGCAAGAACAAGACCAAGCTGGACATGATCTTCAGGATTACATACGACAGTAAGGAGGAGGTTGAACCCAGAAAGGAATGGGAGCGCGACGCCCAGAAGACCTGGAACACCTATGCCAGGTTCCTGGAGAAGGACTACAAGGCTTCCACAAAGGTACCAATCCGGGGGTAGCAGGCCTTGACCGCCCGACACAGGATCAAGTACGATGCCTATCACTACAAATGGAGCAACGCCCACAAGCCCGTGGTCCGCATCAGGGAGGGGGACACAGTCTCATTCGAGATCAACGACGTCTCCAGCTGGCAGATCACGCAGAAGTGGACCTCGAAAGACCTCGGAAAGCTGGATTCGTCGAAACTGTATCCGCTCGCCGGGCCCGTCTTCGTGGAAGGGGCGAAACCGGGAGACGCCCTGGTGGTCGAGGTTGTCGACGTCAAGATCGGCGATTTCGGCTGGTCGGGCATCTTCCCAGGCTTGGGGATCCTTGAAGAGTTCAAGAAACCGTACCTGTACAAGTGGAACCTGACAGACAAGAGATTCGCCAGATTCGAAAAGGGGATCAAGATACCAATCAGGCCTTTCTGCGGCGTGCTCGGCGTGGCCCCCGGAAGGAAGGGTGAGTTCGAGGTTATGCCGCCAGGGAGCCACGGCGGGAACCTCGACATACGCCACCTCACGGCGGGGAGCAGACTTGAGATCCCCATCCACGTCGAGGGTGCTCTCTTCTCGACCGGAGACGTCCACGCGTCGATGGGCGATGGCGAAGTGTGCGTCTGCGCGATCGAGTGTTCGGGGGTGGCGAAGCTGCGTTTCGGCCTCGAGAAAGGTCAGAACCTCAAATGGCCGCGTTACCAGACGAAGAGCGAGCCGCAGCCCAAGAAGGGTTTCTACGCGGCGACCGGGATTGCGACAGACTTGATGACGGCCACGCAAGAGTCGGTGAGGAACATGATCGGTTACCTGACGAAGTGCTTTGGACTATCCCGCGAGGAGGCTTACGTGCTCTGCAGCGTCGCGGCCGACGTCCGAGTCCACGAGGCCGTGGACCAGCCCAACTGGGTGGTGGGCACGCTCATCTCGCAGGACCTGTTCTCCCGCTGAACCGCTTCAATGGCAGCCGGTCAGGGGGAAACCTTGGTACCTTGCGGGGAAGGTCTGGATAAGGAGCAAGTTCAGCCTCAGGGCGTTCGCGTAGGGAGTCCCGAAGATCCAGAACGTCCCCTCCTCGTTGTGGTCGACCAGCGCCGTTATGTTGGTCAAAGGTATCGAGGTCGAATTGCTTATCCTGGCGGCCTGCGAGTAAGCGTCTGAGATCGTGATGTCCGGATCGACCCCCGACGCCGAGTCGTTCCTAGGTTGGAAGAATATGGGCAGAGTGGTGTTCTGGGCGATGAGGTTTGAGCCGACGACACAACCATTCACCTGGACCAGCTCCCCGTTCGCTTGATACGGGAAGAGGACTTGGCCGAGACCCGTGACCGCGAGGGGGAACAGGAGGCCGCAAATCACCAGGGACAGGACGGCGAGGACCACCAGGGGCCTGACGTTCGATTTGGCTTTGTTAGTTGGTGTCAATCTAATCTATTCTCCTATGCGTGAAGGGCCAGCAGCAGGACATCGATGAGTTTGATTCCCACGAAAGGTACGATTACGCCTCCCGCCCCGTAGACCACCACGTTCCTAAGGAATATGGTCATCGTATCCGCGGGCCTGAAGGCGACCCCTCGCATGGCGAGCGGGATCAGGAGGGGGATTATGACGGCGTTGAAGATCAAGGCGGACAGGACCGCCGTGTGGAGGCCCAGTCCAAGGATGTTGAGAGCCTCTAGTTCCGGCAGCGCCGTCGCGAAAATCACGGGCATTATGGCGAAGTATTTCGCAACGTCGTTTGCTATGCTGAACGCCGTCACCGCGCCCCTCGTCATAAGGAGCTGCTTTCCGAGCATCACGACCTCGATTATCTTCGCGGGGTTTGATTCCAGGTCGACCATGTTGGCAGCCTCTTTCGCCGCTTCCGTCCCGGAGTTCATGGCGAGCCCGACGTCTGCGACGGCCAACGCGGGCGCATCGTTCGTCCCGTCGCCTATCATAGCGACGATTCGCGATTGAGCCTGCTCCCTCTGGACGATCCCGAATTTGTCTTCTGGTTTCGCCTGCGGAACATACTCGGTGATTCCGACCTCGGCGGCGATGCTCTTGGCGGTGAGCGGCTGGTCGCCCGTGATCATTACGGGCCGTATCCCCATCAACTTTACTGCCTCGATCTTCTCCTTAATCCCCTCCTTCAGGATGTCCTTCAGCCTGATGAGACCGAGGAGCTCGCCGTTCCTCGAGATGGCCATGGGCGTCTCACCGGCCGACGAAATCTTCTCGACGGCGGTTCCGAACGACTCGGGGAGCGAGCTGGTTATCTTCGCAATCGAGTCGGGGGCCCCCTTCATTATCTGAATGTCGGTCTCGGGCGCCGATTCGCCATTGTCGACGCTCTCGACGCCGCGAGACTTTCTCCTGAACCTTCCCCTTGGCAGCGTGAATCCTGAGGCGCGGGAAATCTTCACTCCGCTGGTCCGCGTGGTCGCCGAAAACTCGAACGCCTCGGAGAGGGCAAGCGAATTCAATTCCCTCGGGACGTATCCCTTTGCGTAGGCTAGCCTGATGATGCTCCTCCCTTCAGGTGTGTCGTCATGCCACGAGGAGAGGAAAGACGCCTCTCCGACCTCCTTCTCCGTGTGGCCACCCAACGGAATGAACTCGATCGCTTCCCTGTTCCCGACCGTTATCGTTCCGGTCTTGTCCAGTAGTATGACGTCGGCGTCTCCGGCCGTCTCTATCGACTTGCCCGACTTGGCGACGATTCTCCTTGCATACAGCCTCGATATGCCGGAGAGCCCTATCGCCGGAAGGAGCGCCCCGATTGTGGTGGGCAGGAGGCAGACGTAGAGCGCTATCAAGACCGAGAGGTCGGCCCCGAGGCCCAGGGTGACAGAGAGGCCGAGCATGGCGAGGATGATTATGGTGAATATCGCGGTGAGGCCGATGAGTACTATCGTTACTGCTTGCTCGTTGGGGGTCTTCGGTCTTTTCGAGGACTCGACCATCTTGATCATCAGGTTGATGAAACTCTCTTCAGGGTTGACTGTGACCCTTGCGGTGAGCGTGTCGCTCACCACCCTCGAGCCTCCGATCAGTGAGTCGCCTGGCGCCTTTCTCACCGGCGTCGACTCTCCTGTCATCAGAGACTCGTCGACCATCGCGATGCCTTCGAGAACGTCGGAATCTATGGGCACGAGGTCGTTCTTCTCCAAGAGTATCAGGTCCCCCTTTCGAAGTTCCGTAGACCGCGTGGGGACGACTGATCTAGACCAGCCCTCTGTGAGGATCTTCTTGGTGAGGACCTCTGCCTCGAGCTTCCGGAGACTGCTCGCAGTATTTTTCGCCTGCCGCTCCGCGAGCGAGTCCGACAGGGTGCTGAACCAGACCGTTATCAGCAGAATCGCGGCGACCTCGACATAGAAGACCTGCTCGCTCGGGCTGGCCACCCCGACAAACCCCTGCGGGTAGATGGCCATCGCCGCAACTATGAAGAATGTAAGCTCCACTATCAACATCACCGGGTTGGACAACAGCGCGACAGGGCTCAACCTGACCAGCGAGTCCAGCATTACCTTCGTTGAGAAGAGAGACGCACGCCTTCTCGCGACTCCCCGGGTCCCGGGCTCAGGAGGGGCCTTAGCCATGGATATTCCCCTGGAAATATGAGAGAATCGGTCCGAGCGCCAAGAACGGGAAGAACGTCAGTACTACGAGTACGATTATGCTCCCCACAAGGACGACCGAGAAGACCCAGCTGTCGGTCTTCAAGCCTCCCTCGCTTGTGGTCCTCTTCCTTCCTATCATCGAGCCGGCGAGTGCCAGCAGGAGCGCGATTGGCCCGTAGCGCCCGATGAAGATTACAATCGCCGTCGAGACGTTGAAGAAGACCGTGTTTCCCGATGCTCCGAGGAAATCCGAGCCGTTGTTCGCGGCCGCGGAGGTGTACTCCCAGAGTATCTGTGTGAACCCGATTGAGCCGACGCTGGAGGTGACTGCGGAGACCGCATTCGTGGCGTACGCTATCAATGTGGGAATCAGGATGATCAGGGGATGGATCAGAAAAGCGACCATGACGAGCTTGACGTCCCTAGAGGTGATCTTGATCCCGAGATACTCGGGAGTCCTGCCAGACATGAGCCCGACCACGAATACGGTGATGACGATGTACATCACCATGTACATGAGGCCAACGCCTTTGCCTCCTGGCGTCGCCTGGATCAGCATTCCCATGAACCCCGCGAGAATCCCGAGTGGGTGTATGCCGGAGAGCGACGCGTTCACCGAACCTGTGGTCACGGCCGTCGTCACGACCGTCCAGAACGTTGAGTAGAAGCCTCCGAACCGCGTCTCCAAGCCTGGCCCGACCTGCGGGAGATTAGGAATGAACGCGATGACCAGGTCTATGGCGAATAGCGCGTAGGCGCCGATGAGGATCGGCCTCGTCTCACGCTTCTTGCCCAGCATGTCCCCGAAGACGAAGACGAGAACCGTCGGCAGAAGCAGCATGAGCCCTATCTCGAGCACGTCCGAGATCGGGCTTGGATTCATGAACGGGTAAGCCGAGTTGGCTCCGTAATACCCGCCTCCGTTTGTCCCGAGCTGCATTATGGAGACCAGCGATGCCACCGGTCCAACGACAATCCTCTGGGTGGCTCCTTCCAGATTTGTCACGTACACGTTTCCTCCAAGCGTCTGAGGGACGCCCAGCCAGACCAGGATCAGGGCGGCCACGAGGCAGAACGGGATCAGCAACCGAGTCAGTGTCCGCACGAAATCGACGTAGAAGTTGCCCATGTCCTTCGACCCCGCCATGAATCCCCGGATCAACGCCACGCCCATGCAGATTCCGGTCGCCGCAGAGGTGAACTGCAGGAACTGGATCGCGGTCATCTGGCTGAAGTACGACAGTGTGTTCTCCCCGCTGTAATGCTGAATGTTCGTGTTCGTCGCGAACGAGATGACCGTGTTCAACGAGAGGCTCCAGCTCAGGCCCGGGAACCCCTGCGGGTTGAGGGGCAGCGACCCCTGGAAGGTCAGGATGAGGAACGCCAGCGCCATCTGCACGATGTTAAGGACGAGTCCGGCGAAGAAGTACTCCTTCCATCCCATCCCCTTGGCCGGGTCAGTTCCGAGCAGCCTGTAGATGCCGTTCTCGATCGGGTTCAGGAACCTGTCCAGTCGACTCTGCCCCCGGGTGTAGATTCTCGTGACGTACGGGGCGAGCTTCCAAGCGAGGACGAGTATTGTTCCCAGAATCAGGACTACGGAGAACGCGCCAGGAACATCGACCATTTATCCCAAGGCCTGCGCGTTCATGGCGTCCCCACTTGCGGGTTCCAACCTGCTATAGCTCTATTGACGTTGCGACGCTTTCGACCGAGATGGTTCGTCCTTGCATCGAGCGCCCTTGTGGGCCTTCAGGACGATGGAGCTGACTGTGCTCTTTACCCCCTTGATCTTCATTACCTTGTTCTTGAGAATCTCGCGGAATTCCTCGATGTCCTCCGCTGAGATCAAAGTGACGATGTCGAACTCGCCCGTCACCTCGTAAAGCTCCTCGAGGGTGTCGAGTTTGGTCAGCGCCGCGACTACGTTGTCCATCTCCGCGGATTCCACGAAGACATCGACGAACGCTAATAGTCTTGTCATGATATCGCCTGGCTTGCTGGACGCCCCGACAGAGTTGCGCTTATAACCTTTGTCGATTGTCGAACTTTTTCCCGGGCCGTCACGCCGTGGACCCTCATCAGGGGCGCTGGAGCGGCCCTCAGTTACGGCTATCACAACAGGCCTCGGCGACCCACGACGTCCCACGTTCCCATAGGGTGAGGTCTCCGAGGACGACGTTCGAGGCTCACCTCAGGAAGGCGGAAGGCAAGGTCTTGCGAGCCATGTTACCCTATCTCGAACTCTCGCTCGGCGGTATCGAGAAGATAGATCCGGCCGGGACCGTTTCTCGGTAAGTATTTCTGTGCATTCAAACCTCCCCTCAGGCCCATGGGAATCTCGTTCGGAGAGCCCCCCTCCGTCCCGCAGTACTTCACGAGCACCGCCTTTCACATAGACCTAGTACTCGGTTTCCTTGTGGCCGTCGCCTCAGCAGTCGTGAGCAACAAGTTCGGGGACTTCATGTTCAGCAGAGGTTACGTAAAGCCGTTCTACGTGCTCAGGCGGAGAATCCACCATTCGTGGATAGCGACGCTCATCCCCGTCTGTTACCTGGCGTTGAGCTACTTCGTGGTCGGCGGCAGCGTCCAGCTCGTCCGGAGCCTGCTCTGGTACAGGCTCGCGTTGATTCTTCCAGTGATCGTCTTCTGCATGACCGTCGACTTCTTGGGCGACCGAAGAAGGCCGAGGTCGTCAGGGATTCTCCGTTACGAGTGGATCTATGCGATGATCCCGATCTACATATTCGCCTTCGTGTTCAACGTCTACTTGTAGTAGGGGCGTGCACGCGGCCGCATTCGGACGGCGTTCCCAGCTGGGTTTAGGTTAAGATGAGTTATCCTCCAGATGAAAATGTAATCACCTCCCCGTTATTATTGAAAGTACTTCACGACAGAAAGAGACAGTGCTAATGGGAAATACGGGTAATGCTTCATCGTCGGGAGCCAGGACTATGCTCGCCACCAAGGGTGCGACCACAAGGATTCTCGCTATCGCGAATCAGAAGGGCGGTGTGGGGAAGACCGACCTCACAGTGAACATCTCGTGCCGGCTGGCGTCGGTGGGCAAGAAGGTGCTCCTGATCGACATGGATCCGCAGGCGAACTCGACCGACTACCTCGTCAAACCTGAAACTCCCATCGCGAAGACCTCCGCGGACTTGCTCCTGGACGATTCCGTGACGCTCGACGACGTGCTGATAGAGGGCTGCAGGGAAAGGCTCGACGTCGTACCCTCCCATCCCAACCTGAGCTCCGCCCAGATCAGGCTCGCCAACGACGTCAACATGCAATTCAAACTGAAACGGAAGCTGAAGGCGCTCACCGAGGGCAATCATCGCTACGACTTCGTTCTCATAGACACCCCTCCTTCTCTGGGGTTGTTGACCGTGAACACCTTCACCGCCTCCACCGGTGTGATAATCCCGGTCCAGACACACTACTTCGCCATGGAAGGAGTGGTGCAGCTCCAAGAGACGATTCAGAAAGTGACAGAGGACATCAATCCCGGCCTCAAGGTGCTGGGGATAGTCCTAACGATGTACGACAGAAGGACGCTGATCTCCAGGGAGGTGGAGGCCAAAGTGAGAAACGAGTACAGCGGGAAGGTCTTCTCGACCGTGATACCGGTCAACGTCAGACTCGCAGAGGCGCCGAGCCACCACGAATCGATCTTCGAGTACGACTCAGGATGCAACGGGGCGAAGGCCTACGAGGAACTTGCGAAGGAGATCCTGCTATGCCCAGACGTCTAGGCGACGACCCGCTCGCCAGGGCGAAGAAGGGGACGACCGGCGCCGCCACAGCAGCCGCCCCTTCGGCTGCCGCGCGAGCCGCTTCCTTGTCAAGAGTTTCATCGCAAGAATCATACAATGATGTCTTCTTCCAGAGGCGGGTTGAGACCGGCAATCCGGTGACGCCGGACAAACCCCGGCCGGAGGCCGCGGAGACACGGGAAATATCAGAGGTCTCCGAAATCCCAGAGCTTCGAGAAGCAGGTGTCGCAAGGGTGAACGTAGGCGGGGCCACGATGAGCGCGGCGCCGCCGGTGGCTGCGGTAGCGGCGCCATCTGCGGCTCAGTCGCTCATTGAGCCCGAGACTCTGGTTTCTGCTCCAGGACGGGCAGCGGCGCCCCAAGCCGTGAACAAGACCGAAGTCCAGCCAGAGCCAGAGAAGAACGACGGATTCCTGAAGCGGTTCTTCAACAGATTCGGGAAGTAATCTGGAACCTGGAGCCAAGGCTCCTTCTGAAGCCTGGCGGCCGACGCGGGCGACACCTACCCGACCAAAGCTGTCAACCAAATCCTTGACTGCGAATATAGAATTCAAGGATTCGACGACAGCCGTCAAGCCTTAAGTCATCCCCATCGCACAAAGTTGGGAGTCAATGGCATGCTTGCCCTCGCACGATTCCAAACGATTGCACTCGTCTGCCTACTAGTCGCATTCTTTCTCGGGTCGCCTCTCTCTGTTCCGTCTACCCTCGCCCAATCGGCGAGCAGGACCATACAAATGGGCACTTTTCCAACTGGCGTCGTTTACGATTCTGGCAAGAATGAGATCTTCGTCACGAATTTTGGTACCGATTCGGTCTCGGTCGTGTCTGACGCAAGTGATGAGATACTCGCGAACGTGAGCGTGGCGGCTCAACCGCAAGGCATGGCGTACGACCCTGCGAAAGGCGAGGTCTTCGTCGCAAACTCGGGAGGAAAGACAATCTCGGTGATATCCGATGCTACGAACTCGGTCGTCGCCAACGTGAGCGTCGGCAGAAACCCCTTCGACGTGGTCTACGATGCCGAAAGGGGCGAAGTCTTCGCGGTCAACGACGGTTCACGTACGGTCTCGGTGATTTCCGACGCAACCAACCAAGTTGTTGCAACGGTCCGCGTGGCACTCGCCCCGACTGACGCGGCCCTCGACACCTCAGACGGAGAGATCTTCGTCGCCAACTATGGAAACAACACGGTCTACGTCATCTCTGATGCGACAAACTCAGTGGTCGGTCTGGTGAACGTAGAAGATCTCCCGACGGGCGTAGCATACGACCCCCTTGAGGCGGAGATCTTCATCAGCAATCAAGGCAGCGGGACCGTCTCAGTGATAGCGGACTCCACCGATTCAGTGGTTGCAACGATCCCCGTGGGATTTGCTCCCATCGGCATCGCCTACGACTCCTCGAGGGGAGAAATGCTCGTGGCGAATGAACTCGGCAACACGACATCCGTCATCTCAGACGCGACCAATGCCGTGGTTGACACGGTTCCCGTGGGAGGCGGTCCATCAAACGTTGCATACGATTCCGGCAAGGGCGAGACTTTCGTTACCAACTTCTACGGCGACACCGTTTCTGTCATATCGGACATCGAACTCGCGGCGACCGCCACCTCTTCGGTGTCAACCATCACTGCCTCAGCCGGCACTTCCACGGAATACCCGCCTGTATCAACATCCTCTACGATCTCGACATCCAGCAGTCTCTCACCTGCCTCATCAACCTCCTCTGCAATTCATTCATCAACAACTTCCCAACCCGCCACATCTACGACGATGTCTGACTCCTCTCCTTCTCTGACTTCCTTCGCAGGAGTAGCAGCGGTCATCCTCATCGTGGGCTCGGTGGTCATAATCATGATTAGGAGGAGAGGCTCTTCACGCGCGCGCACAGCATCGAGAGGAGCTACCCTCCGGAAGATGTGGACTTGGGTAGCTCTTGGCATTGAAGGCTATGAACTCGTTCTTGGTTCTGTCAGAGCTCGTGGCACTGGGACTGTTCATTCCGCTGATTTCATCACAATTTGAGGCACCGCCCATAATCTAGATTCCAAGGGCGTTGTTGAGAATAGAACTATATCTTCTCCGACACTAAGAGACTGACTTATCATGATCAGCAAGAATCTACTTCTGAGCGTCTTCGTCTTGCTGACCATAATCTTCGCTTCGCTGACCGTCTACGAATTTAGCCAAATCGGCAATCTAAGTGCGCAACACGGGTCGGAAATTCAGACGACGCAGTGCATTCGGACTGGACAGGGATACGCGTTCTCTGTCGGAGTTGTCGCTGACGGAACAGGCGCACCAGTATCAGGCGCAGAGGTCAATGCGATTTCCTACACCACGTGTGTCGGAGGCTCTACAGATTGGGGAAGCCCGATAACGGCAGCGACTCCAGACAATGGTACCATCGCACTGACCGTCTCAACCATAGATGGCTACAACATCATAGTAGGCTATGAAGGCTCTAGTTACACCGTCGGGGATGTCTTCATCGCTCCGGTGCAAACTACAACTGTCACTTTGAGCGTTCCGTCAGGGAATGTAACCGTCGCACACTCTGCTCCCACGTAATCGGGAGCGAATAGCATATCATGCAAAGCAAATCACGGAATCAGAAGTCCTGACGATGGAAAGCCGGACGTTCTGCCAGGAACATGGCAAAATGCCAGTAAGAATGAAGATCCACAGAAGAACCCGCTCAGTGAGAAAAGGTGCGGTCGCCGGGGGTTTGACTTTAGGTTCTAATCCGTCGAACCTCCCGATTTCCGGTTTATTGGCGGGCCGGTCTCAATTCCAGGCCGACCTGCCGGGCGGCGGCAAGGTCATCTCGATTGGCCCAGTGCTCCGTAATCTTCCCCCCGACGATCCGAAAGAGATGCATGTGTTGGGCCGTGTACTTTAGCCCGGTTGGTTCAATGTCAGCGAAAATCCCACTGTTCACTCGGACATTAGCAGTGTGTACCCCATCGCAAGTGGTGCGAACAGCAACCCACTCTCCCTCAGCAATCATCTCGTGGATAGAATGTCGTTCTTGAAGCAAGCTCAGGCTCGCATAGACCGACTCCAGCTGCTTCGCATCGACTTTCTTTCCATGATTGTAAGAATCCGGTCCCCAAAGCGCCGCAGCTCCTTTCGCGTCTCCAGCGTTGAGTAGCTCGAATTGACGGCGAACAACCTGTTTGTTCTCTTCTGGCGTCATCCCGATGTCAAAGGGGAAGAATCGCTTGAGAGTAATTCAACGTTTCGTGAATAGACGTTCCGTCGCCGGGAATTCAGACACTCGGCTTCAAGTCTGCGACGCTATGCGGTGAGCCGCAAGCTCTCTCATCCTAGTTCTTCTGCCGAACATGTTCCTGACTTGCTCTACTGTCATCGCGACCGCGATGGTCGTCGGTTTACCTTCCCAACTGCTGTCGACTTCCAGTAACTTAATCTCCGGCGTCAATTCACTAGCAATGTTACTGAACTCCGCCACACTAAGCTCGCCCATAAGGAAGGTCACTGGAAAGTCCTCCGAAATGTCCTCGACGAACAGCTCTTTTCCGTTTTTCTCGTTTCTAAACGAGTCCATCTCCGTTTCCTCATCCTTTCCTTGGAATTCCCAACCCTCGCTTGTTAGGAACTTGCGAACTCTGGAGTAGGTCGTCGCTATTTTGAACACGTTTTCTACTTCCAAGATTTGCGCCTCTCCCGATCTTTTCGCTGATACTTCCTCGCCAGATAATAATATGTCGCTTGCATTGTTGGGTTGCGCCCGCTTCCTCCCACGCTTCTGCGCCTGTGGGAGGATCGGATAGGTGCGGTCGCCGGGATTTGAACCCGGGTTACCAGCTTGGAGGGCTGATGTCCTAGACCAGACTGTCCTCTACCGAGATCTGGACGACGACCGCACTTGTCTGACTGCGACACCGACCCCTTTTAATCGTTGATTCACTTTGGCAATCGATTCTCAATCTCGTAGAGAATCCTCGAGGCGACGACGTGCGCGTCGAGAGGCCTGGCGTGTATCCGCACCAACTGGTCGACCAGCTTGAACGTCTCCGGGGTGAAGTGGCCGTGCGGAAAGCCCCCCACAATCACGCACGGGTTTTTCCTCGCGACCAACAGGTCGGCGAGTTCGGGGATCGTGACGGAACGACCCTGCGTAGAGAGACCGCAGACGAAATCGGGCCTGATGATCCTCCGGACCAGGTTGTCCATGGTCGACTCGAATACGCGGAGCAGGTCTGTGTCCGTTCGGGTTGAGAGCGCCTTCTCGGCGAGCCCCCTGAACCGGATGTAGCTCTTCGGAATCCGGGTCGCTTCCTTGATGTCCAAGACGAGGCCCGACGCCGTGTGGATGTAGACCTTGACAAGCCCGTCGAGGTACAGGGGCGCGCTCGTGATGCTCAACAGCGTCGTGTGGACCAGGTCCGGCCTGCCCCTCTTTAGCGACGATTGGAGCCTCGCCATCGAACTGTGGTGGAAGCTCCTGTCCAGGAGGATCTCGCCCGGAGCGCGTTCCCTCCTGCGAGAGTCGGCCAGCACCGCCGGCGAGCGCCAGGTCTCCTTGGGCGCGAGCTCCAGCGCCGCCTCCGCCAGGACGAAGTTCAGCTTCAAGCGACCGTTCGTACAAATGGTATGGTTAATTGCTTTCCCGGCCAATCGCAGGGCGTGAGAAACAGGAGGGAGGCGAAGAAGGAGGCCGCCGAATCGGCCGAAGCCCTTCTCAAGACCGCGATAGAACGATCCCATACCGACCTCGACCTGGCGAAGAGGCAGGCGAAGGCTTCCAGAGACCTGTTGCTCAAGTTCAACGTCAGGTTCGGCTACTCCATGAAACGATTCACGTGCCACGGCTGCAAGAGACTGATAGTTCCCGGCGTAAATGCGAGGGTAAGGCTCAGCGGGGAGGGGCGCAAGGCTCTGACGGTGACCTGCCTCGAGTGCGGCCACGTCAACCGAAAAATCATAAGAATCGCTTAAATATACTGAACCGACGGTCTGAAAATTCACTGGGCGACTAGAATTGGTGAATGTCTACGACGTTCCGGCCGAGAAGCTGATCGCATCCCTAGCGGAGCAGATGAAGACACTGCCTCAGATAGAGGCGCCCCAATGGGCTCGATTCGCCAAGACTGGCTCGCACGCCGAGCGACCCCCGCAGCAATCCGACTGGTGGTACACTAGGGCGGCGTCGCTCCTCAGGAAACTATACCTCCACGGACCCGTCGGCCCTGGGGATCTGGAGAGGGCCTACGGCGGAAGCAAGGCGGTGGCCTACTTTCCGAAGCACCACAGGGACGCCGGCGGCTCTTCGCTCAGAACGATCGTTCAGCAGCTCGAACAGGCCGAGCTGGTTGCCAAGACCCCGAAGGGGAGGGTCCTGACGCCGAAGGGCACGGCGATGCTCGACAAGCTGAGCAAACAGGTCTTCGACGGGCTCGTCGCAAAGAACAAGATGCTCGCGAGGTACGGGTAAGAGATGTCCCAGCCTGCGCAGAGACCCGCGGAGAACGATTCGAATGAAAAGAAGGCGATGCGAGAGAACGTCCTCCGGATGGCCTTGACCTCCGAGGCGAGGGAAAGGCTCGCGAACGTAAAGATGGTGAAGCCCGAGCTCGCCAATTCGATCGAGGACTACGTGCTGCAGATGGCCACCGGTGGGAAGTTGAAGAGGGTGATTGACGACGAGCAGCTCAAGCAGATGCTGACCGCGCTACAGGGAAAGAAGCACGACATCAAGATAAGGCGCATATGACATGACCAGAGTCAAAGACCCAGCCAAGAAGAACAGGCTCATCAAGGCGACGAAGAGGGCCCGGTCCGTCCCCACGTGGGTCATAGTGAGGACCAACAGGCACGTCAGGACGAACCCCAAGCAGCGGAACTGGAGACGCCGAAAACTGGGCTTTAAGTGAGAGTCTTGTCAGAACAGAAACTCGAGCCTCTGACCAGGGTCTACACCGTGCCGCTCCGGCGGGTCTTCGAGGCCCCGCCCTACAGGAGGGCGAAGGTCGCGATTCGAGTCATCAGGGAGTTCACCGTCAGGCACATGAAAGCGACTCAGGTAAAGATCAAGGAGGACGTCAACGAGTTCATCTGGGCGCGGGGCATCAAGAACGTGCCCAGACGGATCAGGCTGGAGATGGAAAGGGACGAGGACGGTCTGGTGACTGTCGGCCTCGCTCCAGAAACAGAATGAGTGTCTCCAATGGGTCTTCACCTGATAGACATCTACAGAAGTCCCAACATCGGAGTTTTCCTGAAAGCGAACGACCGAATTCTGCTCGTGCCGAAGGGGCTCGCGCCGACTAAGGCCGAAAAGCTCTCCAACGACCTAGAGACCCCAGTCTGTTACACCTCCGTGGCTGGTTCGCGACTTCTCGGCCCGTTGGCGTGCATGAACGGGAACGGGATAATCTTGTCCAGGCTCGCCGAGGAGGAAGAGTTGAGGGAAATAGCCACCGCGACCGGGCTCAACGTCGCCCGGCTCGAATCTAGGTACACGGCCGCCGGCAACCTGGTGGTCGCGAATGACAAATGCGCCCTAGTCTCCCCCATATTGGAATCGAAAGCGATCGCCCAAGTGAGGGACGTTCTCGGCACCGACATCGAGCGGATGTCGATAAAGGAGTACTACCAGGTGGGGGCTTTCATAGTGGCCACGAACCGCGGTGCTGCGGTCTACCCCGGTCTAGACGATGAAGAGATCGACCGAATAGGCGGCCTCCTCGGAGTCGAAGCCTACGCCAGCCCGATAAACAGAGGCGTCCCATTCGTAGCCTCCGGCCTAGTGGCGAACTCGAAGAACGCAATTGCCGGAAGCCAGACGACCGGACCCGAGCTTGTGTTTATAACGAGGGCGCTGAAGGTTTGACAAACCCGTTCCCCAAACAGAAGTGTTTTGATTGAGCGAAGATTCAGCCGAAGAAAGGATAAATTCACTTGTCATGGAGTCCAGGCTCCTCGAAAGCACCTACAACGAGCTCTCCTCGAGACAGAACCTGCTCGAGCGCGCTCTGCTGGAGAACAGGGCGGCCATAGAGGCGATCAAGGGGTTGAACGACCATAAGCCCGCAGAGGTTCTCGTGCAGCTCGGTGGAGGGACGCTGGTTAGGTCTTCGCCCCCCTCGGTGGAGCGAGTCCTAGTCAACATGGGCGCGAACGTCGTCGTCGAGAAGCCGCGAGAGGAGGCGCTCGCGATCCTCGATGGGAGGGCGCGCGAGGTCGAGACCACGCTCGTCACGCTCGTCAACCAGAGGTCGGAGATAGCCGAGCGCCTTAACGCCGACCGACAACTGCTTCAGACCCTGTTGAACCGACAGGGACAGAACGAATAGGTTTGTTCGACCGACTCAAGCAGGCGTTCTCGTCAATCACCACGGCCGTACGGGAAAGGAAGCTCTCCGACGCCGAGCTCGACGACCTGATCTTCGACTTCCAAATCTCCTTGATGGAAAGCGATGTGGCCCAATCTGTGGCCGAGAAGATGACGACAGACCTGAAGGGAGGCCTGTCGGGGACGAAGGTCGAGCGCTCCGCGCAGGCCGCCGACCTGGTCAAACAGGGGCTCAGACAGTCCCTCCAGGAGGCGTTTGAGGCCGCGGGGACGATCGACGTCCTTGAGAGGATTAGCGCAAAGAAAGCGACGGGCGAGCCTTACGTCATCCTCTTCCTTGGCGTCAACGGGACCGGGAAGACCACGACCGTGGCAAAGTTCGCCTACATGCTGAAGAAGAAGGGCATCTCCGTGGTATGCGCGGCGGGAGACACACACAGGCCCGGCGCGATAGAGCAGCTGACGGAGCACGCGGACAGGATTGCCATGAAGGTCGTCTCCCAGGGCTACGGAGCCGATCCGGCAGCCGTTGGGAGGGACGGGCTCCTCTACGCGAAAGCCCACAGGGTCGACGCGCTGCTGGTCGATACCGCCGGGAGGATGCAGACCAACCAGAACCTGATGGAAGAGATGGCGAAGATAGTAAGGGTCGTCAAGCCCGACCTCAAGATATTCATCGCCGATTCCCTGATAGGGAACGATGCCGTTTCGCAGAGCGAGCTCTTCTACAAGCACACAGGGTTCGACGGGGTCATTCTCACCAAAGCAGACGCGGACGTCCGGGGAGGCGCCGCCCTTTCGATCGTTTACTCGACAAAGAAGCCGGTCCTCTTCTTGGGCGTCGGACAGGGTTACGAGGACCTTGTCCCCTTCGACTACCACAAGTTCATCGATTCGCTTCTGGCCTAGCGCGGCCGACCACGCTCACGCCCTGATGACCTCAAGCCCGAACTGTTCCGCGAGCGAGAGGACCTTCTCCTTATGAGGTCCGAGGCCCTTCCAATCAAGCGCGGCAAAGCGCACCGGCTTGGTTGTCTTCTGGAGCATTTGGCCCAGCATCGCCTCGTCGATGTGTTCCAGTGAATACTTCGGAGCGATGAAGGAGAGCGACATGTCGCTCTCGGCAAGCAGCTTGTTGAACCTCTCGGGGTAGTGCGTGCCCCCGAAGGCGAGGGCTACCTTCTCCCACTCCCGGGCCCCGGTCAGGCTCTCGAAAAGCGCCTCGGCTACCACGCGCGCCGCCGCCTTGTCCTTCCAGTTCTTCTCCGAGGCTCCGAGTTCGACGAAGAGTACGGGTTTCAACAGCGAGGTAGGGCCATGATGGGTCCCCTCCACCGTGATCTGGTACTGCGGGGCCATCCCCCGCCGCTTGGATAAGGAGACGACGTAGTTCTTCAGGAGGTCGGGGTTGACCCTGGCAAGCTCACTGCCCCTCCCCCCGAACTCCGCCTCCGCCGAAAAGTTGCCCGTCGTGTGCGCCGTCAGGGAGGGGATTCCCGACTCGGCGCTGTGCCTCGAGAGGAAGATGTAGGCCTGGGGGTTGAAGTACGAATCGAGGTCCGGGGGCCTCACAATCAAGTCATTGAACGTGGCGAGGATTAGAGAGTCCCTTTGGTAGACGGGTTCCCCGAGCAGGTTTACTCCCGTAGATGTGAACCCCTGCCCTTCAATCATCGCCTCTACTAGGTTCCGGGAGGCGACGTCGGCCGTCGACCCGACTAGAACGGTTGCCGGCTTGCCCTGAACGATCAACTGCGCTAGTTTCTGTTCAACGCTATATGAAGCCTGAGAACAAAACAGAGGCCTCAAACCATATAAAGCGGCCGAGGCGCGAGGGCTCGAATTCCACCATGGGATTGAGGGATTTCTTGAGATCCGCGGCCGCAATCTTCAGGCTCGCCAGGAAGTCCGACAGGGCGGAGTTCACGCTCTATCTCAAGCTGGTTACCGTGGGCGTGGTCATCGTAGGCGTCATAGGCTTCGTCATCAAACTGATAGGGAACGTATTCTTCGGATAGCTCCCGGCTCCCACGCCGCGCCCGAAACAAACCCGTCCAGCGTTGCCGCCTAGCGGGTCGTCAGTAGTTGCCCGATCCTGGCCAATCTCCTTCTCAACAGGAAGGCACCTATGCCCAATGGGATCCAGAGCAGGAGGGCGGCGGCTCCCAGCGGAGGTTCCGCTACCTCGAAGAGGTCGGCGAGCCCAAGGAGCAGGGCAACCGCGACAAAGCAAAGCGACAGTCTTACCGAACTCCTCTTCATCCTGTCTGACATCTCGGTGATCGAACCGGCATTCCAGTTGGCCAGGAAGTACACTCCTGCCCCCGATGCTATGGCGTAGCTCGACTCCTCCAGCCAGGTGTGAGGGTACAGGAACAGGTTGAAGATCACCAGAGGTGCCGGGACGTTCGCCTGGATCGCGATCACCTGAAGGACTCTCCCGGTGTTGTACGACGAGGCGAAAAGGGTGAAGAGGCCGAATCCCGGGAACCCGGTCCCCACGGCCAGCTGAGCGTTGTTCAGGTAGATTTCCTTGTACGCCTGGATAAGGGGAGCGTTGGTCACGCCTTGTCTCAGCGATGCCAGGGCTGCAGCGTAAACCTGCTCCTCTCCGGGGAAGAACGGTAGCACGGCCGCAAGGCCGAAGACGACCTGGCTGGCTATGAACAGGACAAGAACCAAGCGCGGAAGACTCGACATCACAGCAGGCATTCGTCTCGGAGCGATGCTTCTGAAGCGGTCTCCGAGCCTCGAGGCAAGGCTGCGCTCAAGAAATGGAACGTCGCTCTGGTCGAAACGGACCGAGGTCCTCGTGTTGGGCTTCGAGAATATCGACAGGCTCTTTCCGCGAAGCTGCGCCCTGCTGATGTAGGACCAAGGGATTAGGGCAGAACCTTTGCGGCCGGCAAGCTCGTCGATCGAGAGACCACCGATTGCCTTCAGCCTCCCCCACTTGAACTCGTCGTAAACGGGGGCGGCGACGAGAAACCAGACCATCGCGTAGAAGAACGGCGAAGTCGCGAGGAAAGAGAGGCCGAGAATTAGCGCTACCGGGACGGCCATCAGACCGACCAGAATGACAAAGACCTCAGACCTGATTCTCACCTTCAAGAGCCCGTCGCTCGTAACGAAGTACTCCGCGTTGTTGCCGATCCCCCGTGCTGCGAGTTGATTCTTCGGCGGCGCTCCCGGCGACTCAGCGGATTCGCGGGCTCTGAGATCTAAGCCGCAATTACGGCAGAAACTCTGCTCCGCCTGTACGGGCGTTCCGCAATCTGGGCAGAAGTTCATCGTCAGGCGAACTTTGCCCTCCTATATGCGTCGTATGCGAAGGCGAAAGGAAGCAGATAGACCAGCAGAATGAGCGCCTCGTAGGGCGAATAGGGCACGCTGACAGTCGATCGCGGGGTCGTGAGCCCTATGAGAACGATCCCCACTTCGAAGCCAAGGAAGTAAAACACAAAGACCAGAGCGCCGAAGATCAGCTCGCCCGTGTCGGTCCCGATCCCGTTGTAGATGTAACCGGTGCCAGGGAAGAGGAAGTTCAGGATCGCGGCGCCCGCTGGGCTCTTCGACTTGGTCGGGCTGGAGGCGGGCAACGCCGACGGCTGGACCTGGACTGTGCTCGCGGCTGGACGTTGCAGGTCCTGGCCACAATTAAGGCAGAACCTGTCGGTCGGCAGGACCTCTTTCCCGCAGCGGGGACAGAACGGCATTACGCTATCTCGGTTTAAGGCGTTCCGACTATTATCGGTTCCTGCATTCGGCCTCTCCGAAACGGGATAATGTTATAAGAAGAGTAGAATCGGCCGTTCGCAGGCGACGGCTTTAGTTTGAGCGAACAACATAGGAGCAGCTACATCTATCCCGTAAAGACCACCGGAGGTCAGGAAAGGACGGTTGCCACCTTCGTAGCCACACGGGCAAAACAGAAGGGCAAGCCCATCTACTCGATTTTGGCTCTCGACACCTGGAAGGGGTACGTCCTCTTCGAGAGCGCCACCTCGCAGGCCGTTGACGAGAGCATACAGGGCTTCAAGCACGTGAGGAGCAAGATCCCCGGGATGATGCAATACTCCGACATAGAGAAGTTCCTAGTGACCAAATCGATGGTCGCGGAGCTGAACGAGGGGGACACCGTCGAGATAGTCGCTGGTCCGTTCAAGAGCATGAGGGCAAAGATAACGAGGCTGGAGAAGGAGAAGCAGGAGGTCACGGTCCTACTGCTGGACACGCCTTACCAGATACCGATCACAATCGATGCGACCTACATCCGCATAATCGAGCGCGCGAAACCAGCCGCCGCGAGCTCCTAGCGCCTAGTCCTCCCGATCGCATCGAACTTCGGCCTACCGTTCAGACACACTCTCTCGAGCCAACCGCCTTCTCGCAGGCGATTGAGATCTCCTGCGGGCTCCCAGTCTGGACTCCCGGCGCAAAAGCTTAAGATATTGAGAAAGGGAGCGCCGAACGAACGTCATGGGAGAGATTAAGACGATCAACGTACTGGTAACAGGCGGAGAGGCAAGCGCTGGGCCGCCACTGGGGCCGGCGCTGGGTCCGCTTGGGGTAAACGTTCTCGGCATCGTCAACGAAATCAACAAACTCACGGGCGACTTCAAAGGCATGAAGGTGCCGGTAAAGATAGAAGTCGATCAGGAGACCAAGAAGTTCACCGTGGTTGTGGGCACTCCGACCACCTCGGCGCTCATCGTCAAGGAGGCCGCGATACCCAAAGGCTCAGGGAAGCCTAACCTCGAGTTCGCGGGAGACCTGACAATCGAAAAGGCGGTCAGCATAGCAAAGAGCAAGATGGCGGATTCATACGCGAAGTCAACCCGGTCGGCCGTCAAGGAGGTGGTTGGGAGCTGCGTCAGCATGGGCGTCAAGATTGAAGGGATGGACCCCCGCGATTTTATGAAGGAGATCGACGCGGGAAAGTGGGACGACAAGCTCAAGTGACGAAACGGCCACCGCAACTCTTTTAATCTGTTCGGGCGGGCTCCGACTGGAATTCGTGGGTACGGTTTGCTCTCCAACCAACAGCTCGCCGACCTCGTCAAGAAGGGGAAGGAACAAGGCCAGGAAAGGAAGTTCACCGAGTCGCTAGAGGTTATTCTGACCCTAAAGGACGTAGACCCCAAGAAGACGGACCTCAACGTAAACGAAATCGTCTACCTGCCCCACCCGACCAAGAGGCAAGCGCGCATCTGCTTCATCGGCTCAGGGGACCTCGCGGTCCGCGCCAAGAACGCCAAGGTGGACAACATCCTGGACCCGTCGCAGCTCGAGAACTTCGCGGGCAGCAAGAAGGACGCGAAGAAGCTGGTGAGGGCGTACGACTTCTTTCTGGCTGACACCACGCAGATGCCGAGAGTGGGCAAGATATTGGGGCAGTTCCTCGGCCCGAAGGGCAAGATCCCCACGCCCGTTCCGAACAACGCCCCGCTGGACGCCATGGTCCAGAGAATGCGTACGGCGGTGCGCGTCAGGGGGAGAGGGTCCCTCGGTGTCGCGGCGAAGGTGGGGGACCGCTCGCTGACCGACTCGGACCTGGCCGAGAACATCCTTTCGGTCGTCCAAGCCGTCCAGAAGAAGCTCCCAAACGGCGACAGGAACATCAAGACTGTGATGGTCAAGACGACTATGGGCAAGCCCGCGAAGCAGGCGGTCGAGTGAAAATGAGCAAGACCGTCCAGGTCCACGAGCCCAACCCGAGGAAGGTCGCGATAATCGAACATGTGGCCGAACTCTCCCGGCAGTACCCCGTTTTGGCCGTCACGAACCTCTCTAAGGTGAGGGCCAGCCAGCTCATGGCGGTGAGAAAGGCGCTCCGTGGGAAGGCCGACGTCTACGTCGTCAAGAACAAGCTTGCCGTCATCGGCCTCCAGAAGGCTGGAATCAAGAACGCCGACCAGCTTCTGTCGCATCTGAAAGGCCAGAACGCCCTAATCTTCTCGACATACGACCCGTTCAAGCTCTTCCTAACCTTGGACAAGAGCAAGGTGTTCCTGGCCGCCAGGGCGGGCGACATTTCCCCAGACGACATCATCATCCCGGCCGGCAACACGAGCCTGCCCGCCGGCCCGATCCTGAGCGAATTCAGGGAGGCAGGCGTACCGACGAAGATCGAAGGGGGGAGCATCTGGGTCAACAAGGATTCGGTCGCGGTCAAGAAGGGTGCGGTCATCACCCCCAAGCTCGCGAGCCTACTCTCCAAGCTGAACATAAAACCGATCAAGGCGGGTCTCACCATAGCCCTGGCTTACGAAGCGGGGCTGATCTACGCGGGAGACCTGGTGGCGATAGACCTTGAACAGTACCGGCAGAGCCTGATGGAGGCGCAGTCTTCTTCCCGGGGACTCGCCATTGTGATAGGATACGTTACAAAGGAGACGGCTCCCGACATCCTGGGCCGTATCTACCGCGAAGCGCTCGCTCTCTCCATCGAGGCGGGCGTGGTCGACGAGGAAACGGCGCCAAGGATTCTCGCCAAGGCAGAAGCCGAAGCCGCGGCGCTCTTAGCCAGGGCTAAGGAAAAGGGCCTTCAGTAGACTAAAGGGAAGATTCTATCCTAACCGAAGAGGGACGCAAGACCCTGTAGGGCCTCTTCTTCCTTCTTCTCCTCTTCCTTGGGCTTCTCTTCTGCCTTCGCCGCGCCCGCCGCCGGGACCGGAGCTGCCGCCGGGGCCATCGACATCGCTGCCGCGCTCTTGAGCGCTTCGTCGATGTTGACCTCGCTCAGGGCAGATGCCAGCGCCTTGATCTTCACTGCGTCGGGGGCCACACCCGTGGCCTTCACCACGCTGGTGAGGTTCTCCTCGTTCACGGGCTTCCCCAGCTTGTGGAGGAGCAAAGCAGCATAGATGTATTCCAACGTTGTTCTAACACAGGCGCCCAGGAGTGAATATTTAAGATTTCTAACAGGGACGAATCCCAAGTTTATCTACCGCGGGGTGGGAGTCGACAAGCAAGTGGATTCACTGGTTTGAAGGAAGAGAAGGAGGCTCTCCGGTCGAAATTCTCGACCGATTACAAGCGATACTACCAGACGGAACTCTTCAAGCGCGAAGGGTTCGTCCGCAAGGAGTGCGAGAGCTGCGGAGGCTTCTTCTGGACTCTCGATCCCGAGAGCACGAGGTGCGACGACCCTCCCTGCTCTCCCTACTCCTTCATCGGCGATCCGCCAACCAAGAAGAAGATGGACCTTATCGGCCTCTGGAAGACGGTCGAGGACTTCTTCGTGAAGAACGGGCACGCGAGCGTCAAGCGGTACCCTGTCGTCAGCAGGTGGCGGCCAGACCTCTACTTTACCGTCGCATCTATCATCGATTTTCAGCGCATCGAGGGTGGCAAAGTGATCTTCCAGCTCCCGGCCAACCCCCTGATCGTCCCACAGGTCTGCCTCCGTTTCAACGACATCCCGAGCGTCGGGGTCAGCGGCAAGCACTACACGTCATTCACGATGATGGGACAGACTTGCATCGCGAACAAGGATGGCTACTGGAAGGACAGGTGCATCGACCTCGACTTCGAGCTCCTCACCAAGAGGATTGGCATAGGTCCCAAGGAGATCACGTTCAAGGAGGACGTCTGGGGGGGAGCGGACGCCTTCGGCTACAGCCTGGAGTACTTCGTCCGTGGAGTTGAGATGGGGAACGCCGTCTTCACGGCGTTCGAAGGCGACGTGAACAACCTGCGCGAGCTTCCCGAAAAGGTAGTCGACATGGGGGCCGGTTTGGAGCGTTGGACCTGGCTCACTCAGGGTACCCCGACCGCTTACGACGCGACCTTTACCACGACGCTCGCAAAGATGAACGAGAAGTGCGGCGTCAAGGTCGATCAGAAGCTCTTCCTCGAGTTCTCCCGCCTCGCCGGAGCGATGAACATCGACGAGTACGGGACCTTAGCCGAGCCGAGAAAAATCATCGCCAAGAAACTAGGAATCACCCCCGAGTCGCTAGAGAGGGAGCTTGCGCCGATGGAGGCCCTCTACGCGATTGCCGACCACGCTCACACCCTATCGTTCGCGATCGTTGACGGCATGCTCCCGAGCAACTCCGGAGGGGGCTACAACCTGAGGGTCCTCTTCAGGCGCGCCATGAACTTCATCGACTACTACAAGTTCCCCTTGTCCATCCTCGACGTGGTCAACTGGCAGATCGACTATCTCCAGCAGATGAACCCCGAGCTGGCCGAGCACAGAAAGGACGTGGCCGAGGTTCTGAGCGTCGAGCTTTCGCGCTATTCTTCCTCGTCGGAACGCGTCTCCAAGATGGTGTCTTCGATCGCTTCATCGGGAAGGGACGTGAGCACGGATCAGCTGATCCAACTCTACGACTCGGACGGGGTGACGCCTGAGCAGTTGCTGGAAGCCGGAGCCAAGGTGATGCTCCCCGAGGACTTCTATGAGAGGATTCAGGCGAGGCACTCAACAAAGAAGATTGAGGAAGAGAGGACCCAGTTCGACGTCTCCAAGCTCCCCGACACCAGGCTGATCTACTACGAAGACGAGTACGAATTTGACTTCAAGGCGACCGTGCTCGAAGTCTTCGACGGGAAGCAAGTGGCGCTAGACCGGACGTGCTTCTATCCGCGGGGCGGAGGCCAGGAGCCAGACAGGGGGACCATCGGGGAGTCGAGGGTGGTCGAGGTCGAGAAGTACGGCCCAGTTGTCCTCCACAGGATCGAGGGGAAGGCCCCCAAGAAGGGTACGGAGGTCGAATGCCACGTCGATTCGGTGAGGAGGCTCAAGATAATGAAGATACATTCTGCGACGCACATATTGAATGGCTCCTCCAGGCAGATTCTCGGGCCCTGGGTCTGGCAGCACTCCGCGTTCAAGGAAGAGAACTACGGAAGGCTCGACATCACCCACTTTTCTCATCTGACGAGGGAGGAGATCAGAAAGATAGAGGACCTGGCGAACGAAATCGTAAGACGCGACCTGACCGTGAAGGCCACCTTCATGTCCAGAAAGGAGGCCGAGGAGACCTACGGGTTCAGGCTCTATCAGGGAGGCGTCGTCCCGACCAGGATGGTCAGGGTGGTGAACATCGGGGGTTGGGACATCGAAGCGTGCGGGGGAACGCACACGCGGACTACTGGGGAGGTCGGATTCATCAAGATAACCAAGGTCGAGAGGATACAGGACGGGGTCGAGAGGATAGAATTCGTCGCGGGCCAGCCCGCGGTAGACTACGTCCACAAGATGGACTCGGAGCTCGAGGAACTCTCTTCGATCCTCGGAACGCAGCGCGAGAACCTCGAGCGGGTGGCCAAGTCAGTGCTGCACGATCTGGACGAGGCGCGGTCCAGGGAAAAGGCACTCGGTCAGACGCTGGTCTCCCTTTCTACCGACCAGGTCCTCACTTCGGCCAAGAGGCTCGGCTCGGCGAGGCTCTACGTGGTGAAGCAACCCGACTTCGGCGAGGAGCAGATCATTGCCCAGGGAGAGAAGTGCGTCTCCGTCGAGCCCTCTCTCATTTACGTCTCCCTCTTCTCATCCGCCAAGACCGCTCGCGTGATATGCTTCGTCGGAGCAGGAGCCATCAAGGCCGGATTCTCCGCACACGAGATCGTTAAGCAGGCGGCCAAGGCGCTAGGCGGATCGGGGGGTGGATCCCCCAAGTTCGCCCAAGGAGGAGGTCCGCTGACGGACAGGCTGGAAGACGCGTCGTCGGCCGTAGACAAGGTCATCGGTTCAGTGAAGAGCTGATCTCATGACAGACAACGAATACTGGTTGAAGGTCTGGCGAGAGAGGGCGGTCTCCGAGCCCGATCCGGTCGTCGGCAAGAAGAAGGTGTTCGTCACGTTCCCGTTCCCGTACATGAACGGGCCGGTCCACGTGGGGACCGGGTTCAGCTCCCTGCGGGTCGACGTCTATGCCCGGTTCAAGAGGCTGCAGGGTTACAACGTCCTGTTCCCCTGGGCCTGGCATTGGACCGGCCAGACGATCGTGGGCCTCAGCTACCGGCTGAAGAACGGGGACAAGGTCGCCCGAAGGGCCTTCGTGGAGGTGGACGGGGTTCCGGAGAGCGAGGTTGACAAGTTCGTCGACCCGGAGTACCTCGCCTCGTATTACACGAAGGTGAGCCGGCAGGTGATAAAGGACACCGGATTCTCGATAGATTGGCGCAGGGAGTTCAGGACCGTCGACCCGGCCTTCAAGAAGTTCGTCGAGTGGCAGTACCTGCGCCTGAGGGAGCTCGGATATGTCGTGCAGGGAACCCACCCTGTGGTCTGGTGCTCCCACGACAGGAGCCCCACAGGCGACCACGACAGGATGGAGGGTGAGGGAGTGTCGCCCGAGGAGTTCAACCTCGTGCTATTCCAGCTGGGCGAGTTCTCGCTCACAGCAGCGACGCTGAGGCCGGAGACGATCTACGGGGCGACCAACATCTGGGTAGACCCGGACTCCGAGTACTCGGAGGCGCGCGTCGACGGGAGCCTGTGGGTCGTCAGTTCCTCGGCGCTCAACAGGCTCGTTGAACAAGGCCACTCCGTGACTCCCGTCCGGTCTTTCAAGGGTGCGGAACTCGTTGGCCGGCTGGCGACAGCCCCGCTTACGGGCAAGTCGCTTCCAATCTTCCCGGCCAAGTTCGTCGATTCCGAGCTAGGGACCGGGGTGGTCTATAGCGTGCCCGCGCACGCTCCGTACGACCTCATGGCCCTGAAGGACATCCAGGAAGGCAGGTTAGACGCCCCGAGAGACGTGAGGGAGTTGGCGGCCTCGACGAAGCCGATTCCGGTGATATCGCTGAAGGGTTACTCCGAGGTGCCTGCGGAAGACGTCGTAAGGAAGTTCGCGATCGCCGACGGCGTGGATCCCAGACTGGAGGCCGCGACGGCAGAGATCTACCGCGACGAGTTCCACGGCGGTGTGATGAACGCCAACTCCGGCCCCTTGTCGGGACTGAAGGTCCGCGACGCGAAGGAAAGGGCGATGGAGCTGCTCTCGAAGAGCGGCCGCGTCACCAAGATGTTCGAACTATCGGAGAGAGTGGTGTGCCGGTGCGGGACCAGATGTTACGTCAAGCTGCTCGAGAACCAGTGGTTCCTCAATTACTCTGACCGCCAATGGAAGGACAGGGCGAAGGGGCTGATCGAGAAGGCGAACGTCCTCCCCGCAGAGTCGAGGGAGTGGTATTACTCGACAATCGAGTGGTTGAACGACTGGCCTTGCGCCAGGAGGTCCGGGATGGGGACGAAGCTGCCCTGGGACAAGGATTGGATCGTGGAGACACTGAGCGATTCGACCGTCTACATGGCCTTCTACACGGTCAGCAAGTTCGTCAACCAGGAAAAGGTCAGGCCCGAGAACCTGACTCCAGAGATGTTCGATTTCGTCCTCTTGGGAAAGGGAAACGCGCCCAACGTGGCCAAGGCCGCGGGCCTCGACGAGAAGCTGCTGAAGGAGATACGCCAGGAGTTTCTCTATTGGTATCCCGTTGACCTCCGGAACTCCGGGAAGGAGCTTATCCCGAACCACCTGACTTTCTTCGCGTTCCATCACGCCGCGCTCTTCGAAGAGAGGTTCTGGCCTCGTTGCTTCAGCGTCAACGGCATGATCCAGATCGATGGGAAGAAGATGAGCAAGACTAAGGGAAATTTCGTCACCTGGAAGGCCGCGCTCGAGCGGTTTGGTCCCGACGCTTACCGGCTGTCCCTGGCCTTGATAGCCGACGGGATGGACGACGCAGACTGGTCGCCGAAGAGCGCCGAAGACGCAAAGCTCCGGGTAGAGACCATAATTCCGTTCGTGGCCAAGAGCATCCGCGGCTCGACAGAGAGAAAACCGAACGCCTTGGACGCGTGGCTGCTCTCAACGATGAACCGACGAATCAGTTCGCTGACCACCGCTCTGGACCAGATGAAGATTAGGAGGGCCTCGGCGATAGCCCTCCTGGAGATCTGGAACGACATCAGATGGTACATCCACAGGTCCGAACCGCGGAGGCAGACCCTCACTGACGTCTTCAACGCCTGGGTGCGAATCATCTCGCCCTTCATCCCCTTCGTGGCGGAGGAACTCAACAAGGAGCTCGGAGGGAAGGGCCTCGCCTGTCAGGCTGACTGGCCCTCCCTGAAGGACTTCCCCCTGGACGAGACTGCAGAGCTTTCGGAGACGGCGGTGAAAAGGGTCCTCGAGGACTCGAGGAACGTGCTGAAGGTGGTCAGGGGTCAGAAGAGCAAGCTGAACGTCTACGTTGCCTCCAAAGGAGCCAAGCAGTACTTCTTGGAAATCTCGACCGCCAAGGAGAAGGGGGAGAGCGTAGGAGCCATCGTCAAGAAGCATCCAGAGCTGGGAGTGACCCCCGACAAGATCTTCAAGCTTCGGTACGAGCTGGGCGACGATCTCGTGAAGAGCCTCTCGAGTAACCCGGAGTTCGATGAATTCATCACCTTGAGCGATGCCGCCGAATTCATGTCAAGGGAGCTCGGGATAGCGGTGGCCGTCGAAGACTCTGGGAGTCCCGGCGTGATAGAGAGGGCGGGCAAGGCGAGCGAGGCTCTTCCATTGAAACCTGCGTTGTTCCTCGAGTAGTGCTGTCGACGGCGAGAAGGAAAAATGGAGAGGAGGGTAGTCGCAACCCCTGTCGCTCTATCCGCCTATCCTGAATACCTTCGTCCCGCAGACTGGGCAGGTACCGGTCGCAGCCCTCTTGCCGTTCTTCATGGTGATGTTCTGCGGGTTCTTGATTTCCCTTTTTGCCTTGCACTTTACGCAATAAGCCTGTGGCATTTGTGGTTCTCGCCTTTCCAGTGCGGGAATTCTGACTATAACCCACGGGGCCAACATTTTCTCTCAATCCATCTGAACGAAATAGACCTCCTCAGGTTCAAATACGGGAAACCGAGAGACCACAAGAGATGCCGCCCTCGTCATCCGCCAAGCCGGAGCTCGCGAAGGTGGCCGAAGCCGGCCTGTCCGACGAATACTCCGACCAAGTCTTGTACGAGCGGCTAGCCGTGAAGGTTGGCGACCGCCCGGAGTTCGCGAAGACGCTTCACCAGCTCTCAGAGACCGAAAACAAACATTACGAGTTCTGGAAGAAGTACGTTCCCGATTCAAAACCGAGGTTGAACTCCATGGGGATCCGCTGGGCGTTCTTCCTGAAAGCCCTCTTCGGCCTCACCTTCACGGTTAGATACCTCGACAGGCACGAGAGGGAGAGCATCAGCAAGTACAAGTCGGTCGAGCACCTGATTCCCGCGGAGGACAAGCCCGCATTTGACGAGATGATGGCCGACGAGGTGGAGCACGAGAGGGAGTTCAGCCGGAAGATAGAGAGTTCGGCCATACAGTACATCTCCTTCGTGGTGCTGGGTCTCGCGGACGCCTTGGTCGAGATAACGGGGATCCACGCTGGGTCGCTCGGATTATACGACAAGACGGAGATCGCTGGACTGGCGGGGATAGTCGCCGGCGCTGCTGCGTCGTTGGCGATGGCCTCCGCGGCTTTTGCCCAGGCCAAGCAGGGCTTCCAAGGCTCCGCAAGGCTGTCGGCCGTCTACACAGGCGTGTCATACTTCATAACCGCGATAATCCTCGCTACCCCCTACTTCCTCACAAAGGACATGATAGCGGCCCTCTCCACATCCCTCTTTCTCGGCGTGATGATCATCACCTTCACCACCTATTACAGCTCGGTGATTTCGGGCAAGCCTTTCACTAGGGACTTCTTCGAGATACTGGGAATCATGTTGGGAGTGACGGTCGCGCTCTACTTCTTCGGTTACTTCATCCACGTGACCACGGGAATCTCTGTCTGACGACGATCTGCAGCCCAAAGGCCGTCCGTCCCTAGCAATGGCGTCGGACTACCTGGCAATCCTCTTCGTCATCTCACGCACGCTCGCTACAAGTTCTCGATCCCGATTGGCAGCGCCGACGACTCTGAGATAGAGGCCGAGATCGCCCTTGCGGAAACCCGCCTTTCGGATCTCCTTCACCTTTTCACTGATTG
The DNA here is from genome assembly GCA_963731775.1 of uncultured archaeon. Lineage (GTDB taxonomy): Archaea > Thermoproteota > Nitrososphaeria > Nitrososphaerales > Gagatemarchaeaceae > DATJAJ01. Next base: position 273,059 of record CAVSWV010000004.1, read on the forward strand.
ACGACCGCCTCGCCATTATGTCCCCAAGAACTTCGAAGGGTTCCCACGGAAAGTTGATCCATTTGTCGGTCTCCTCTGCCCAGAAATCCGGCACCAGCTTCGCCCAAGGTTTCTTGTACAGCGTCATGAAGCGTAGCTCGACCCTCCCGTGGGCGGCCCTAGTTATCTCGTCTCTGATGGCGAGCAGGGTGTCCGCCTCGTCCGCGACGTCGTCGACGACCAAGATCTTCTGTCCCTCGAACGTCAACGAAGGCAGCCTGATGTTCGGCTTTCCCTTGGCCTTCCCGACCTCTGTGTACCGGCTCGAATCTATCCCGCTCGCGAAGACCTTCATCCCGTTCGCCGCGTAGCAATCCTGAAGCAGCCTGATCACGAAGTGACCTCCCCTCCGCACGTAGAGGTCGGCGTCCTGCCTCCACCCCGAGGCCAGGAGCTGTTCGTAGTCTGAGACGACTAGGGCGGTTATCTTGTCGAGAGACGGCCTGATGTACTCCACGATCTCGGAAGTCCCTGCGCGCGTTTAAGCCTTGAGGAACCCCCCCAGATCAGGACCCGCCTCCCCCTCGCAGCGGACGATAGGACCACGGTCAAGTGTAGGCGGGCCCGGTGGGATTTGAACCCACGACCTACAGCTTAGAAGGTTTGGCGTGAAACTCTGCCACGCTATCCGTATTTCGCTCTTCAATTGATCTGCGCTACGGGCCCTTTACTTGCTCTGTGGACCAACAATTTAACCATTCACGACGATGAGCCTGGATGAAACAAGACGTCGTAGACATTCTCAGCAATCAAGTCGAATATGCTGCGAAGAAGCACATCATTAAGGGTGAGTGCGCAGCTTCCATGAGCCTCTCGCTTTTGTGGCTCGGAATCTCTGGCTAAATCGATTCCCGATGGGGGCAAGCTCAGCTCCAAGGCCCAGTATTCCCGCGCTTCCTTCTTGTCGCAATAGGGACCGTAACTTATTCTAATCAATCCGCTTCTAGTCCTCATAGATTCCAATGACTCGAGACCACTCTCATCAAGGACTCTGATTACAGCTCGGATTACCGAAGGGTCGTTGTTCACCACACTAAATCGATACATCGAAGACCGACTTCCAACGCTCTTCAAACCCTCGCCTTTGAACAAACCTAGGACCCAAAGGAACTTCTCATCAACTCTAACATGGTCAGGAAAGACAAGCCGAACAATTCTCTTCGCCGCGCCATGGGTTATCTGGTAGCTAACCTCAACCTTAGAATCTTTGAGGCGTCTAGTGTCCAAGACGTAACGATTGCCATTGCGGTTGGCATACGTCAATCGGTCTCTTGCAAGCTTTCCGATATCCAACTTCAATGGTAACCCACCTGACTAGAGTATTGGAGCGCCAATGTCCCTGTACTGCGCTACGGGCCCATTGCGGGCCGCACAGGGATTCGACATAAGCTTTTGCAGCATCCGGCCTCTCCGGAAAGCACGCTTGGCGAAACCAACGCAGTTAGAAGGGTTTTAATTTGTTCGGGGAGAAACGCGCTCCCGTTGTCAGCCTCCAAGGAGCGACTATTCGGCACCAACGGGGTGCGGTTCGTCCCGGGGGTTTCACGCGACCTCGATTTTGTGATCGAGCTCAGCGAGGCCATCGGCACCTATTACGGGGAAGGGGAAGTGCTGCTCGGCATGGACGGGCGGACGTCCAGCCCGGCCCTCGAGAACGCCTCCATCTCAGGGCTGATGAGCTCTGGCAGGGATGTCGCAGAGGCCGGCTTGGTGCCCACTCCGGCCCTCCAGTTGGGGGTGAGAAACGGGGGATTTCGCGGAGGCGTGATGGTCACCGCCTCCCACAACCCGCCAGAGTACAACGGGCTGAAGGTGGTCGGCCAGGACGGGGTTGAGGTCCCTCGACTGGACGAACAGCGGATAGAGAAGATCTTCTTCGACGACGGGGCGGTCAGGGCCGATTGGAAGAGCGTAGGAGTTTCGAGGTCGGAACCCTCAGTGGTGAGGAACTACATCAGAAGCATCCTCTCCAAGGTCAACTCAAAGGCGATTTCGGAGCGGAAGTTCACTGTCGCGATGGACCTGGGCAACGGGGCCCAAACCGTGGCCGCTCCGTTCCTGGTGGAGTCTCTGGGCTGCAAGCTTGTCACCTTGAACTCGGTGATCGACGGCAGCTTCCCAGGTCGGGGTCCAGAGCCCACCCCCGAGAACCTGAAGGACCTGTCGGTAGCCGTACAGTCGGCCGGAGCAGACATCGGAGTGGCCTACGACGGCGATGGGGACAGGGCCATCTTCTGTGACGAAGGTGGGAGAGTCCTGTGGGGAGACCAATCAGGTTGCTTGTTGGCCGATTACATCCTTGAGAGGCAAGCCGATGCTACGATCGTTACCCCGGTCAGCAGCTCGCAGGCGGTCGAGATCATCGCGAAGAGACGGAAGGCCAAGGTGCTGAGGACCAGGGTCGGCAGTGTCGACGTCTCTCGCACAATCATAGAACGGAAGGCACTCTTCGGGTTCGAGGAGAACGGAGGCTGCATCTACGCCCCCCACATCCCGGTCCGAGACGGAGGGATGACCACCGCGCTGATGCTGGAATGCCTGGCGGCGAGAGGCATGGCCTTCTCCCGGGCCCTCTCCTACTCCGTACCGAAATTCTTCCAGGCCAAGACGAAGATCGAGATTAGCCGGAAGAGGGTTGAACAGGTAATGAGAGCGGTCGAGCGCGGATCCAGAGGAGATATCGAAAAGATCGACGGTCTAAAGATCAGGACAGAAGACCGGAGCTGGGTTCTGATAAGGCCAAGCGGTACCGAGCCGATAGTCAGGATATTCGCCGAGTCGGAGACTCAGAACGGCGCCGACCTGCTGCTGAAGAAGTTCGCAAAGATAGTGAGGACGGCTTCAAGTTAGGTGTATCCAGCCCTTCTTCTTGATTGGTTCGGTCCGAGAACCCGCGCGGAGTAGGACCTGCCCCCTGTCGCCGGTGACCACGCCGAGCGCCAACAGGTCCCCCCCAGCGGCGCGCGCCGCCCTTCGCGCCCTCCCATAGTCCCGGCGCTTCAAGGTCCCCACAATGAGGTACTCTTCTCCCCCGAAGAGGACGAGCTCATCCGAGCGAACCCCGTTCGCCCTCGAGAAGTTTTCCACATCCCGTTCAACTGGCAGCCTGTCGACGGTGATTCCCACGTTGTTCATCTCGGCCAAGGTGTGGAGAGTGATTGCAAGACCGTCGCTCGAATCCATCGAACTGGTGAGATGACCGGCGAGCGCTTGACCGACCTTCAGATTCGGCGTCGGCGTAGTGACGCTTGCCACGGCCCTGCGCCTGAATCGTGCGGAGGGTTTGGCACCACCAATCATTATCATCAAACCCGACGGGGGGTACCCGAAACTCCCCGAAGCCACGACGATCTCCCCCGGCCTGGCACCGACCCTCCGGACGTAACCCTTCGAGAAACCGACCAGAACGCAGTCTATCACCAGATCGCGCGCCTCATTGGTATCCCCACCGATGAGATTGACGTCCCACTCCCTGCTCGCGTCTTGAAACCCCAAGGCCAGCTCGTCGACCCGTTCTTCTGAGGTCCCCTTCGGCAGGCCCAGAGAAATCATGAACGAGTCCGGCGCCACTCCCTTGGCAGCGAAGTCGCTCACGCACATCGCGACTGCCTTCCTGGCGGCCTGTCGGTAGCTCATACCTGCGGGCACGTCTGTCTTCCCCACCAGCATGTCGACCTTCAGGACGACGCGCGGCCCGCCTGCTGGGATAGAGGTCACGTCGTCGCCGATCCGCGAGTAAGGGTCCAGCGCCCTGGTGGCCCTCTTCGTGACCGACCGGATTACCCCGTACTCGTCTGGCGTGCTAACGGCTCAACTCCTTGAGTCTGCCCGAGAACTCCCCAGCAATCTGTTCCGCCCTACGCCTGCCCTCTGCCTCGGCGGAGACCCTGACCAGATCCTCCGTCCCCGACGGTCGTATCAGCACCCATTCGCCGCCTTGGAGGCTGATCTTCACACCGTCGGTGAGATCCGAGCCTGGGTACTTCTTCGCCAGGAGCCTGATTGCCTTCTCTGCTTTCGACCGTTTGAGCTGAAAACCAAGCCGAACCTGACATGGGCTCCTCACCCCGTCGAATATGCGCGTACCCCTTTCACGAATGGCACGGATGATTGTGAGAGCGGCGAGCATCGAGTCCCTGCAGTAATTGAAGGACCCGTCGATGAGGCCGCCGCTGCTGCCCTCTCCTCCCAACCACGCGTCCTTCTCCTTCATCAAACCGACAACGTTCGCCTCGCCGACCTTCGACCTGAACACTTCGCCGCCCTCGCGGTCCACCACTTCATCCACGGCCTGGGTCGTGTCAAGGGAGACTACCACCCGCTTGTTCTCTGACCCCGGCAGCAGCTCGGAGAGAGCCAGAGTCAACATGAAGTCGCCGCTCCTCTTGGCCCCTTGAGAGTCGACGATAGCAAGTCTGTCGCCGTCGCAGTCGAATCCCAGGCCGATCTCACACCCTCTGGCCCTGACGATCTGCGAGAGGGTGGCGAGTCTGTCGGCGAAGGGGTCGATCCTTCGGCTGAAGACTCCCGGCACGTCGTTCACCGAAAAGACCACGCATCCGAGCGCGCGGAGGATAGGGCCCGCGTGCGAGATCGCCGCGCCTCCACCCGGGTCGATTGCTACCTTCACGCCCTCGCAGCTTCCTGCCCCAAACCGCGACACCAGCTCCCGGTTGTAACCGGCTCTCGGGTGCTTCAGAGCCCCCCGTTCGTACGCTGTTCCGGCATCCACGCGCCGTTTCGTCACGGCGGCAAGCCCTGCGTTGTCAATCCCCGCGCCATCCAGGATGAACTTGAGTCCGTTGAACTCCGGCTCGTTGTGAGAGGCCGAGATCATGATTGCCGGCCTCCTACGGGTCCTGCTTTCCCTGAAGAGGGCGGGCGTGGAGATCACCCCGAAGTCTTGGACCGTGGCTCCAAGCGAGAGGAGGCTGGCCACCACTGCGCGGTTGATTACCTCCCCTGTTCTTCTCGTGTCTCGGGCCAACAGTACTTCGCTCGAACCTGATGACCTTTCGAAGTTGGTCGTGAACCCGGACAATTCCGAGAGGGAGAGGCCCCTGTTCAGGACTCCTCGAATCCCGCTTACTGACGCTATCATCTGATTCGCTCCCCGTTGTGGGAGGAAGGGGGACATAAAGTAAGTTTCCAGCGCCGGTCGGGCTTCCTCCTTGGGTCCCCGTTCCGCGAAGGCGCATTTTGGCTGCTTAGGTTAACTTTTCTTGAGCTCGGTTCTTTTGATTGCCCAATCGACCCTAGAGATTCGCATTGCGAGTAAGGGGCTTCAAGGTGAGGAGGGACGCCAAGATGGGAGAGTACAGGTTGGGAGAGATCTTTGTCGGCCTCGAATCCTCGACGGCTCTTTCAAAGGTCTTTGGCTCGAAATCCGAAATGTTCAAGACCCTACGGCACCTGAAGCTCAGGATTGAGCCGACAACCTGGGGCCTATGGCTCGACCGCGACACAGGGACGATTTGCGTAGGCGAGAAGCATCTCGCCACGGCAAAAGTGGATTTCCTCTACCTCGACGTAATACACGTACTGGTTCACGTTCATCAGTTTCTCGAGGGAAAGGAGCTCTACGACCAGGCGTTCGAATACATCGAACGCCCGACAGAACTTGAGGCGTACCGCTACACCGTCGCCGAGGCAAGGAAGATTGGGATGGGGGAGCAGGAGATACTGAAGTACCTCCGGATGGACGCGGTGGACGATTTCGAACTCGGCAAGCTCATGGAACGAATAGGCGTCCGAACTAGGCGATGAAGTCGGACGGTCTAGGTTGCCGAGAGCGCTAGAGTTTCTCGGACGGTATTCCTGGTCTCACGAGGTCCTTGAGGTCGAGTATCTTGTCGACATCCTCGCTGCTGTAACCCAGTTCTTTCAGCGCTTCTCTGATCGGCACCCCTCGGGCAAGCCTCTTCCCCACCTTGGATGCCTTGTCGTAACCAATCTTGGGAGATATCACCGTAATCAGAGCCGGACTTGACTCTGCGTAGGCGAGGTTTCTCTGGCGGTTGGGAACCACGTGGTCGACTACCACGGCACCGACCTTGTTTAGAGCCTCGCTGAGCAACTTCGTCTGGACCACCATGTTGTAACCCATCAGGGGGACCCCCATGGCGAGTTCGAACTCACCGAGAGAGGCTGCAATCTGGTTGGCCGCATCCATTCCCATCACCTCCGCGCAAGCAAGGACCGCGCTCTCGACGGTGATCGGGTTGGTCTTCCCCGGCATTATGCTGCTCCCCGCCACCTCTTCTTGGGTCGGGATGTCAATTTCCGCCAAGCCGGTCATTGGCCCCGAGAACATAAGCCGAAGGTCCTGGCAAAGCCGGAAGAGGTCGAGCGCTATCAGTCTCTCGACAGAGCTAAGGAACGCAACGTCAGTGAGAAGGCGCGTTGCCCTGAACTTGTTCTTCGCCTCGACGAACCGCATCCCTGTCTCGGCCGCGATCTCCTTCGTCACCGAAGAGCCAAACCTCGGATCGGCGTTCAGGCCTGTTCCGACGGCGGTGCCGCCGATTGGCAGCTCAAGGAGGAACTTCACGGAGTCCTTCAGAGCCTTGACGTCCCGGTCGAAAGCATCCGCGAAGGCGCCGAACTCCTGGCCCATCGTCACCGGGAGCGCGTCCCTCAAGTGGGTCCTTCCCGCCTTGTAGACTGTAGCTGTCCTTCTTGAGAGCGCAGCAAGCCTTCGCGACAAGAAAATAAGGCCCGGAAGCAAGTCTTCGTTGACGGTTCGGACGGCTGCAATCCTGACGGCGGTGGGTCCGACGTCGTTCGACGACTGGCTCATGTTGACATGGTCGTTTGGATGGATCCTCTTCCCGGAGGCAGCCGAGGCGAGCTCCGCGATGACCTCGTTCGCGTTCATGTTCAGGCCAGTCCCCGAACCGGTCTGGAAGACATCGACCACGAATCGATCATCGGCCTTCCCATTCATTGCGTACTTCGCCTTGTCCATGACCGCGCGCGCGACCGTCCTGTCAAGTAGTCCTAGGGAAAGGTTGGATTTCGCCGCCGCATACTTGACGAGACAAACCGACCAGATGACCTCTCTCGGGAATCTCGTCCCCGTGTCTAGGAAGACCTTCCGCGAGCCCTCCACGTACTTCATCCAGCGTTTGGCAGCTTGCTGGCTTCTTAAGTTCTTCATCAAGAGTCGCTGGAACGGAGATTGAGAGCTGCCTTCGGGCGGTGAAATGCGGGGGTTAGTGTCCGCCGCAGCCGCAGGCTTCGGCGTGTACGTTCGGGTTCTCGATCTTGAAGCCGGTTCGTTGCAGGCTCTCGAAGTAATCGATCTTCGAACCCCTGATCAACTCTTCGTTCCCCTTGTCTACCGCAATCTTGAGGCCTCCGACTTCCTCCACCAGGTCAGATTCGCCCGGTTTCTTCTCCAAGCTGAGCGAGTATCTGTAGCCCCCGCTGCACGCGCAGCCCCCACCCTGATAGACCTCTATCTTCAGATAGTTGTCACTGGCTTGTTCCTGTTCCAGCACCTCCGCAAGCTTCACTCGGGCGGAGTCGGTAATGTTGACCAGCGGCAGCATTTTCTGCATAATTTTCAAGTTCAATCTTCTCTATTTATGGGTTTCCTCGTCTGACCCAACGCCGCCGCTGCTCAGGCGCCGAACGTAGATGTACAATGCTGCGAACATGACGATTCCCATAACAAGCGCGAAGAATCCGAGCGCTTCTCCGTTAGGTCCAGAGCCGAACGCGATGGGTATTGGTCCGATTAAGAAGAACCCGCCTACTGACGCGTTTCCTTGGGAAGAGACCCCAAGAGTCAGCAGGGCCAATCCGACGAGCAGGATTAGGAATCCAAGCGGCAAGAGCTCCTTCATAGTTTCAAATCACAAAAGCGTAGAGACCTATGACCGTCAGGGCCATGGCCAGGATGATTGCGATCACGGCCCACCTGACGTCCGAGCCAAAGACTATGGGGATCGGCCCTATCATTACGACTGCGCCGCCCTTCACTCGTCCCCGCTCCCCTCGGGTTCCTTCCAGGAGGATGCCGGCGGCTACGACGGCGATGCCGACAATCATCACCGCAATCCCGACCGCCGTGAGGAACGACGTAGGACGGAGAGCCGCCACGCAGCGATAAATCTTTTACCGAGTGTAGAAGAGCTTAGATTTGAGACGAGATGGCAGATTATCGTTACTGCGAAAAGTGCATGTCCCGCACCGAACACATTGCGGTGGTAGACACCAGGGATTACAACCCCCGAGGACGCGGGATATACAAGTGCAAGGTCTGCGGGCGGGTCAAATCGATGCGTCACCTGAGACCAAGTTCCGAGATAGGATACTGACATTTGCAGCGTCGCGCGAGTTTAACACCTCCTTGCTAATGCAGCGTTAAATATAGACTCACTTTTCACAACCTCTGAGAGCCAATTGGGCGACAAGGAAGAGCCTCAGTCCAAGGTCTTCGTAAGGGAAAGCACCGGGCTCGTAAAGAACGTCTCGTTCCTCGATAGCATCACGCTCAACCTGAGCAACATGTCGATTGGAGCTCTCCTCGGCGTCATCGGACTCTCTGGCCTCCTTCCAATGGTGTTTGCGGGGCAGAGCGTCGCTGGGATCAACCTCGTAGACGTCTCGATAATAGCGTTCGTCATAACGGTTCCCCAAATTGTGATCTACACCTTCATCTCGCGACGCTATCCTAGGGCAGGCGGAGACTACGTCTTCGTTTCAAGGAACCTCGGTGGACCCATCGGGAGCGTTGCCGCATTCGTGGGATACACGGCGGAAACCACCGCCTACCTCGCTCTGATAGTACTCTCGACCGTCTTTGCCATAGGAACGGTGGGATACTTCTTCAACACGTCGAGCCAGCTTTTTGTTGGGCTCCTGACGCCTTCGGGGGCTTATCCGGGAGCGCCGGCAGCTCCACTCAACCAGTTCCTCCTTGGTGCAGCGATCTTCGCCATACTCATAGGGATAAACGTCCTAAAGCCGAAGGCCGGTTTCAAAGTTGTTACCGCGACGACGATAATAGGACTCGTCGCGCTGCTCACAGCGATAGTCGTCCTGTTTGGTGCGGGCCACGCTGGCGTCCAGAACTACATCAACGGCGTAACGGGTAACGGTTTGTTCACCAACTCTAGCGCCCCTGCCGGCACGACCTTCAACAACCTCGTCAACGGTATCAAGACCGGCGGGCCGCCAGGGTCCACCGGTTTCAGCTGGAGCCCCAACCTCTTCCTCCTCCCGTTGATGGGCGCCTTCGTCTATCCTTGGCTGAACGCTGCGCCGGCTGTCGCAGCTGAGATCAAAGGAAGGAGCGCACTCAGGTGGAACGTCCCGATATCGGCGGTACTCGCCTTCGTGTTTCTCACGGGCAGCCTGGTTGCGATGTATGCAACGGCGGGCCAGGCTTTCACGAACGCCGCGTACTCGAACCCGACACTGGTCTTCGGCGGGTTCAACTTCTGGACCCTTGCGATGGGAGTCTCAAACAACTCACTGGTTGCCACGTTCATCGGGCTGGGTTGGATACTCGCGAACATGGGTGTGCTGGCGTACGGTATCATAGTCCTCTCCAGGTACATACTAGCGCAGTCCTTCGATAGGTTCCTCCCCTCGAGGCTCTCTAACGTCAGCTCTAGATTCGGCTCTCCAATACTCGCGCACGCAGTCGACCTTGTGGTGACTATACTACTCATCGGGCTCGCTGCTTACTTCTACACGACTCAGGGAATCGGCGCTGGGACCAACCCACTCTTCGGGGGGATACTGGCCTCGATGCTCTATTTCATCGTGGTCGGACTCGCAGCCGTCGTCCACGCAGTAAAGAAGGAGGGAGGAGGGGCAAGAGTAATCCTCGCACTGGCCGGGGTCCTCAACATGGTCGTCTTCGGATTCATTTCTTGGGAGTTCCTTTCGAACCAGAGCGTCTGGGCGCTGAACTCGTTGACCTTCACCTTCTTGATTGGCACTTTCCTCGTCGGTGCCCTCCTCTACTTCGGTTCCTACAGGTACCATAAGAGACGCGGTATCGATATATCTCTGGCGTACAAGGAACTGCCGCCTGATTAACGATGAGTCTTCAGCAGAGAGTACACGACCCCCTCCTAGTCGACGACTGGCATCCGATTTCAGCCTCGGACGCTCTCGCTGAGGGTTCCTTAGGGAAGGCCAGGCTCTTGGGCGAAGACTTGGTCCTCTGGAGGCACGAGGGGCGGGCTAACGTGTGGCAAGATCTCTGTGCCCACAGGGGTACGCGGCTTACACTTGGCAGAATCGAAGGTGACAACCTCGTCTGCGGCTATCACGGTTGGAGGTACGGCGACGACGGTCAGTGCGTCATGTTCCCGGCTCACCCTGACCAGAAGCCCCCGCCGTCGGCCCACATCAAGACCTACGCCTGCCTTGAAAAGTACGGGCTCGTCTGGGCATCGCTCGGCGACCCTAAGAGGAGTGTGCCAGAGTTTCGTGAATGGGAGGACAGCTCCTTCAGAAAGGTCTTCGGAGGTCCTTATGTCTACAACGCAAGCGCGACCAGAGCAGTCGAGAACTTCTTGGACATCGCCCACTTCCCATTCGTGCACGCGGGGCTTCTCGGGGACGAGGCTCACGCAAAGATAGGCGACTACCAGGTAAGGTCTGACAGCTCAGGTATCGAAGCAACCGGTGTCCGAGTCTGGCAGCCCGATCCCGACGGCACGGGAGTGGGGAAAGAAGTGGTATACACCTACCGGGTTCTGAGACCATTCACCGCCTACCTTCTCAAGGAGACGGGCCAAGGAGCGATGGCAATTCAGCTGAACGTGACCCCCGTGGATGAGATGAGGTCGATTGGATGGATGTGGATGGCGATCAACTATGCCCATGACGAACCTATCGAAGACTTGGCAGCCTTTCAGGACAAGATTGTGTCTCAGGACATCCCCGTGGTCGAGTCCCAGAGGCCCGAACTCCTCCCCCTCGACCTACAGGCCGAGCTGCACCTTAGGTCGGACCGGTTGGCCGTCGCCTACAGAAAATGGCTCGGCGAGCTAGGGCTGACCTTCGGCACGGCGTAGGACGGTCTATACGGTCTGCCACAACAGGACGGAAAGCCCTGCCAGCTGGAACGCGCCTATCACGGAGAGGTACGGCAGCGCGCCTTCGCCGAAGAGAGGGGCCATTGAGGTATACGCGAAGACAGTGAGGAGGTTGTTGAGTAGGAGGAACAGAGCGAAGAACGAGAGTCCGACCGAGTAAGTCGCCCTGGTTCGCCTCGCAATCTTGGTGTAGAAGTAGATCAGAGCGATCAGAACGAACGAGTTCGCTATGGCAAGCCCCGCCGCCAACCCCATCATCAGTTCCATGTTCTGATGAAAGAAGCCTCGTCCCGAGCGTTTAACCTTTTTTCAAAATCTCTTAATACGAACGGCGCTCTCGTGGATGGCTAGCTTCTGATTCCTAATGGCAGACGACCCCGAGCTCCGCCGACTGCTCTGGTACCTCTTTGGAGGAACACGGGGCGGTGAAAACAGGACGAAGATCATAGTCGCTCTGAGGGAGCGGCCCTGCAACCTCAACCAGCTGGCGAACAGACTGGGTGTCCAGTATAGGCTCATCCAGCACCACATCGAGGTCCTCAGAAGAAATTCGCTGGTGACGGCCACAGGTGAGAGGTACGGGATGACATACTTCCTCCATCCGTGGCTCGAGTCCCACTTCGACATCTTCGAAGAGGTGGCGAGGAAGTTGAACCTCCTTTAGGCGAGGATTACTAAGAGATTTGTAACTGAAAGCCAACCAACTTTAAATCACCTTTCAGCCCTGTTCCATTCATCTGGGCATGAAACGGAGCTGGACAGTCTTCTTCAGCGGACTAATCGCAGGATTCGGGGCGCTTGCCTTCAACTTCCTCCTCAGACTCGCCAACATCACCCCTTACCCTCCTGAGGCGGCTCTCAACGCTTTCCTCACCGTGGTACCCGCATCAATCGAAGAGCCCGCCGTCCAGCAATTCGGGGACTTCGCGGGCCAGCTGGGTCTTATCATCGCCACCATCATCGCGGCAGTAGTCTACGGCTTGCTGGCAGTGGCATTCGACAGGTTCCTCGCGAGAAGGCTCATCTCAAAGACGGTATCCAAGTTCGAGTCCCTAATCGCGTTTTCGTTCATTCCCTGGCTCCTTTTCGGGCTAGTCTTGTTCCCAATCGCCGGAGCCTCCTTGTTTGGACAGTCTTCGGCGTTTGCCTCCCCATCCGGTTCATGGACCTTCCCCCTGTCTTTACTACTGGTCCAGGGAGTCTTCATCTTGCTCTTCTCCCCTAGATACACGCTTGACGCGTCCTTCGTTGCAGGGAGGCCGCACAGGTCTCAAGGCCGGGAGGGAGATTCAAGGAGGGACTTCCTCGAGAAGGGGGCGATTGGCGCCCTCGCCGTCATCGCCGCGGTGATTGGAATCTCCAGCCTCGGCGCCCTCCTGACGCCCCAGATCGAGGCGACGGGCGGAAGCACGGCCATCGACCTCAACGGCGCCCCGGCGATCTTCTCCGATCCCAGACTACAAGCCCTCGTCGACTCCGAGGTGACGACGAACGGGAGCTTCTATCGTGTCGCAATAGACGTACTAGACCCCACAGTCGACGTTTCTGGCTGGTCTCTCGCCGTCGATGGCCTAGTCGCCAGCCCGAAGAACTATTCCCTGAGCGACCTGCAATCCCTCCCCTCGCAAGCCCAGTATACGACGCTCGAATGCGTGAGCAACACCATCAACGGGGACCTGATCAGCAACGCGAAATGGACCGGAGTCAAGCTCTCGGACCTGCTGCAGGATGCCGGAGGGGCGCAGCAGTCTGCTTCCTACGTCGTCTTCTATTCGGTCGACGGTTACAGCGTCGGGATTCCGCTCTCCAAGGCCCTCATGCCGGACAGCATGATCGCCTACTCGATGAACGATCAGCCGCTTCCGGTGAGGCACGGTTTCCCCCTCCGAGGACTGATCCCGGGGCTCTACGGCATGATGAGCGCGAAATGGGTGAACAGGATATCGCTCGTGGACTCCACGTATCAGGGATTCTGGCAGACGCGCGGTTGGACGAACAACGCAGCGGTCAACACCGTCGCCTTCATAGTGTCCCCGCAGACTGGAGTGGAGCTCAGCCTCTCCAAGAACAACGGTTCCATCATCGTCGCGGGCTATGCCTTCGCCGGCAACAGGGGAATCCAGAAGGTCGAAGTGAGCTTCGACCAAGGCAAGACCTGGCAGGCCGCCGAACTGAAACCGGCCCTTTCTGGCGACACCTGGGCCCTGTGGGCCTACGAGTGGACGCCTCCATCCACGGGGAGCTACGGCATCTACGCCAGGGCGACCGACGGGTCCGGGTCGTTGCAGACCTCCCAAGCTACGGACAACTTCCCTAACGGCGCCACCGGGTACGCCTACATCAACGTGGGCGTGGCCAGCTAAGTCGGATTTAGTATACTTACATCGAACGAATCTCCTTCTTTAGTACAAACTAGGTGTTCTGAGTATATAAAGAGTAAAGAGATATATACTATTCTGCATAAGGGCGTATAGGCGAGCATACTTGACCAACGACATGGACGAGTTCAGACAAGAGCTGAAGGAAGAGCTTGAATCTCTTCGCAAGGAGATCAAGCGAGAGGTGGCCGATGCGGTAGCAGGCCCGTCCAAGGGCTCCATCCACGTCGAAATCGAAGGGGACCAGCTAGGTCAGACGGAGCCATCAGCCGTGGTGGTAAAAGACCTGGTAAAGCTCATCCGAGACAACGTCAGGTCAAGCCTGGCGGAGAAGGGCGAGAGGGCAGTCGACGACCTCGTTAAGGATATGCCGGAGGACCAGGCTGCCAAGCTGCTGACGTCGCTCGCCAACAACCAGCGAATCAAGATCGCGAAGATGCTCTACATATCGAACCAAACATTTTCGGAGATCAAGGCAGCCCTGCAGGTCGAGGCTCCCACGGTCTCCTTCCATCTGAAGAGCCTGACTGGGCTCGGTCTCGTAGTTCCCGGAGAAGAGGGCGGCTATCAGCTGACGAAGCGCGGCAGGATGCTCGTGAGGACGCTTGCGCTGATGAACGAAGCGCTCGGAGGGGGGTCAGTTGACTGAGTTAGGGCAACGACGTTCAGGGTCAAGGGTCGCAAAGGGCCTCGCAGACGCCATGGCCTTCGCGTTCTTCGTCATCGTCCTGGTGTGGCTGCTCAGAGGGTTCTTCGACCTGTACAGTTACTCCTACGACCTACTAGTCATTTCCCTTGCCCTGATATTCATCGGCTCCGCCCTTAGGACGAGGACGTCGCAAGGCGTGACTAGGGCGTTCTCGAGCTTCCTTGGGAACATGGCCGGCGGTTCGGTGGCGGCTATAATCGTGATCTGGATACTTTCCTGGATTGGAGGAAGCAGCTTCCCGAGCGTCATCTCTGGCAAAGTCGCGGACTTGGTCATCCTCGCGCTTGCGACGGGCCTCGTCGCGTTCGCCGTCAGGGCCGTCGCCAGAGACGACCGCAAGTTCAGGGCGAGGGCCAAGCCCCTCGTCGTGGCTGGAGGCGCGAGAGTCAACCTGGAGACAGCAGAGTTGACGTCGGCCACTGATTCGGTTGCGATACCCGTGCTGAAGAGGGGGAGACCATTCGCGGACGTGCTATTCGGCGAGCTCCGCTCGAACTTCGAGACCCCAATGGGCAAGATCGAGGCTACGTTGAGAGGTCCTCTACTGCTCAGGGACGTGCCTCTCCAAGCCAAGAAGACCTCCGCCGAGGACGCCGCGAAAATAAGCGGCAAGCCGATGTCGCAGCTTCTGTCGGACTCCGAGTCGCAGGCGTACGGGCTCAGCGCCTCGTCGCAAGACCTGGACATGCCGTTCGTCCACGTACACCAGGAGGAAGGGACCAGCCACGTCAGAGTGGGCCCGTTAAACATCAACGTGGACGGGAGAGACGAAGAACACCCGCAAGTGAACATTGGCCCGGACGACGACTCTGACCACCAGCAGAAGAAATCTCGCAGAAGCTGGTCAGCAGTTGGCCAGAACGGTTCGACTTTCGCAAGGTCAAGCCACGGCGCTCTCTCCGCCAAGTGGAACGGTTCGACTCTTTACGTCAAGAAGGGTTTCATGAAGATGACGTCGGGGAGCGACGGCTTCGAGTACGACCCTACCGACATCCAGACCAACTCTGCGATGCACACCCTCCACGTCACTCAGAACGGAATCTCCCTCGACACGGAGAAGTTCACGGTGAAAATCATCGGAAGCAAGGTCGTGCTCCGCACTGGCGGCAAGACGCGCAGTACAGAAGACCAGGCTCTGGCCAACGACCTGAAGAGCGTGCTGGCGGAGCTCGCAAGGAAACAGGTGCGGGACGTCATCGATGGTCTGCCGATTGACTTGGACGAGCTTCTGACGAGGACAGAGGAGGTGCTTGGTAGACATGAATAGAGCATCTGCGCAAAACAGACTTACAGAGACCTACTCGAAGGGAAGACAGCTCTTGAAAACGCTGATCTTCGGGTCTGGAAGTCACGGCCAATCGGGAAAGAAGACAGATGGCCCCAATGGGGCACAGTCGTACATTGCTTGGGGACCGACACCGGACTACTCCAGGGTCGAAATCTTATCCTGGGGCGGTTCGATGTCAAGTCCAATCGTTATCCAGCGCGCCCAACCCCGGCCCTTTGAAGTGTAGATAGCCGGCGATGGGCTTTGATCCCATGACCCCACGCTTACGAGGCGTGTGCTCTACCAGGCTGAGCTACGCCGGCACAAATTCGACCCACAGCGTATACTGGTTAAAGAGTTACTGAACGCAAAATTCGTTTCCTTCGGGGTCGTTCATGACCACGCAATATTCATACCCGTCCTCCAGCTCGTGGTCCTTCCTCGCTCCGAGCTTCAGGAGTCGTTCCACTTCCCTATCCACCTGGCCCTTGCGTTCGTGGAGAGGGACCTTCAGCCCGCCGCTCGCGTTGATGTCGAGATGGAGTCGGTTCTTGTCCGGCTTCGGCGTGTCCATCAGCTGGAAATAGACCCGCGGCCCCTTTCCTTCGGGGTCGACGATTGCGCTAGCGGAGTCCCAATCCTCCTCGGGCACACCCTGGGCCTTCAGGAAGGCATTCCACGTTTGGTAGCCCCCGGGCGGGTCTTGTAACTTGTAGTGCAACGCTTCGGCGTAGAATCTCGCCAGAGTATCGGGGTCGCGACAGTCGAATACTACTTGGATGCGGAAGGCCACGGTCAGGCGAAGAACACCCTCCTGCGGATTTTAACCTTGTGGGAATGCTTTTAGAATTGAATCGAGAGGCGCCGAACTACGCGGGGGTCGCCCAGCATGGTCAAAGGCGTAGGACTGAGGCTCCTATCCCTTAGGGGTTCGTGGGTTCAAATCCCACCCCCCGCATCTCCGTCACCCGAAACCTACGGACTTCACGCAAGATTTTATTGACCCTCGTATTCCTCGCCACACAGAGGTGAGGAAATGACCGGATTCACGACCGAGTCGCCCAGCAAGCGATTCGTCATCATGGCAGAGTCGGGAAAGTGCGAGAACCTCCTACAGGCTTTGGAGACCCGCGTTGCCCACGGCTACAGAGTCGTACAATGCTGGGGATCAGGAGGCGGACAGGGCTTCTTGGGCGGTGGCAACTTTGCCATGACGTACGTCTTGCTCGAAAAGATAGGCTGAGCCTGTCCGTGATAGGACAGCCGAGCCTTGCTGGGAGCCACCTCAGGGCCAAGTTCTGAGCTTCTCCTGTAGCTTTCTCAGGTTGGCTTTCTTCGCCCACTCGTCCAAGAAAGACGCCCTGAAGGAGTTCTTGAGGAGGGTCACCACGCGATCGCGGCCAAGCCCGAGCGATTTCCGGATGGCGTCGTAATTCTCGCTCACATATCCGCCGAAGTACGCAGGATCGTCGGAGTTCACCGTTGCGATCAGCCCCATGTCCAGCATCTTTCTAATCGGGAACTCTTCCAGCGATCCGAAGTATCCGACGCCCACGCTGGCCAGCGGGCACGTGGTCAACGGGATCCGCTCCGTAGCGAGTCTCTTGACTAGGCCGGGGTCTTCCAGGCTCCGATAACCGTGATCCACGCGCGAAACCTTCAGCAGCCGCAACGCTTCCCAGACGTAGGAAGCTGGCGCCTCTTCCCCCGCGTGGGCGACCGCCAGGAAGCCCTCCTTCCTGGCCCGCTTGAAGACATCTTCGAACTTTCGAGGAGGGTTCCCGATCTCCTTCGAATCCAGGCCGACGGCGAATATCCAGTCCTTGAAGGAGAGGGCCGAATCGAGCGCGGCCTGGGCCGAGGCTTTGCTCTGGTCTCGAAGGAAACACATTATGAGCTTTGAAGTCGTCCCTGTCTCCCTTTCAAAGTCCGAGAGCGCCCGGTGTATTCCGTTTAGGGCCGCTTCGAAAGGCACCTTACGACCAGTGTGCGCCTGAGGGTCGAAGAAGATCTCTGCGTGAGTGACTCCCTGCTTCGCGGCACGCTGCAGGTACGCCTTCGTGAGGTCATAGAAATCGGCCTCATTGAGAAGCACGCCCATTGCTCGGTAGTAAAGCTCCAAGAAGGACCCGAGGTCCTGAAACTTGTACGCCCTTCTGGCCTCCCCGAGCGACCTGTAGGGCATGGAGACTCGGTTTCGGCGGGCCAGTTCTAGCATCAGTTCGGGCTCGAGGGTACCCTCGATGTGCAAATGGAGTTCGGCTTTGGGAAGATTGTTGATCGTCTTGTTGTGAGGTGGCAACGCGGGCCTCAGCCGGCCCTCTCCGATTGCATTTGGAGTCGACCACAATTCTGCGGAGTTAATCTTTGCGATTGAAGAACTGACTCCAGCCGTGAACTGGTCGGCTCGCCACGACGCCTGCAGAGTTAAGTATTATTAGACGACCAAATCCTGACCGCGACTGTGAAGGGCTACTATCTCTATCCAGACATACACGACGATATGCTGGCTTTCGTGTCGGACGACGACATCTGGATTACGAGAGTCTCGGAGCCCGAACCATGCAGAGTGACGGTGGGATTTGGCGTTGTGAAGACGCCTAGATTCTCGCCGGACGGAAAGTGGATCGCATTTACTGGACGTAAGGGAACGGACGAAGTCCGAGCGGAGGTCTACCTGATTCCCAGCTCAGGCGGGGAAGCGAAGAGGCTGACCTACTTCGGCAGTCCCCTAACTGACGTGGCGGGCTGGACTCCCGACGGAATGATAGTGGTTTCGAGCGAATCAGGACGCCCTTTCAGGGCGAGGGAGCTCTTCACGGTCGACGCCGAAGGGGGTGAACCACAGAGGCTACCCTACGGCCCGGCCTCCCGCATCTCGTACGGAAGGGACGCAATCGTGGTAGCGCGCAACTCGGAGGACCTAATCCATTGGAAGAGATACAAGGGTGGAACTCGCGGGAAGTTCTGGGCCTCCTTGGACGGGAAGGATTTCCACAAGTTCCTGGAGGTCGACGGTAACCTGACCTCCCCGATGTGGGTCGGAGAGGGACTATACTTCGTGTCGGACCACGAGGGTATGGGAAACCTCTACAGCGTGGACAGGTCAGGCGGGAGGCTAAAGAGGCATACCGATCAGAAAGAGTACTATGCTAGGAACGCCAGCTCGGACGGGAAGCGGATCGTCTTCCACGCGGGAGGAGAACTGTTCCTGTTCAACCCGGAGAAGCAGGAGACAACGAAGCTCGATTTCGATCTGCCCTCGCCCAGGAGGCAGCGAGAACCGAGATTTGTCGACCCCTCCAAGTTTGTCGAGGAGTTCGGCCTCCACCCCCAGGGACACGTCGCCCTCCTGACTGTGAGGGGAAAGCCGTTCGTGATGGGGAATTGGGAGGGGGCCGTTTCACAACTCGGCGACCAGGCCGGCACGAGGTATCGCGAGACTGCCTTCCTGAACCGCGACGAATTGGTCACGATATCGGACTCGTCCGGCGAGGAGCGCATCGAGACTTGGACCACGTCCGGCGGAAAGCTCAAGACGGTAGAGCGCGACCTGGGTCTGATCCAATCCATCGCACCCTCGCCAACCGAAAGGGCTGTGGCGGCGACCAACAGCCGATGCGAGCTGCACCTTGTGGATCTAGAGGCGGGAACGAGCAAGCTTCTCGACAAGAGCCAATTTGGCGAAATCGACCAAGTTGCGTGGTCTCCCGGCGGCGAGTGGATTGCCTACGTCTTCCCCGAGAACCTCCACTCGACCACGATACGCCTCGTCAACGCCCGGACGGGGAGTGTCGTCCGGGTCACCTCCGTCGGCGCCCACGACTTCTCGCCGGCATTCGATCCTGATGGAAGATACCTCTACTATCTGTCCCACCGGTCCCTCGACCCAGTCTACGACAAGGTCGTCTTCGACCTCGGATTCCCGATGGCGGCAAAACCATTCCTTGTCACCCTCAGGAGAGACGTCGCCTCACCATTCAATCCCGTGCCGAAGCCTCCCGCCGATCGGCCCAAGGGAACCGCGGATGAGAAGCCGGACCTCACAGTCGACACCGACGACATCCAGAGCAGGGTCGAGCCGTTCCCTCTCGAAGAGGCCAACTACTCGAAGGTGGTGGGAATCAAGGGCAAGCTGCTCATCTTCTCCTTCCCGGTCGAGGGAGCCAGCAAACGCGGATTCCTGAGCCGCGCGAGACCGAGCGGCGTGATCGAGAGCTTTGACCTCAGCGAACTTGCAAAGGACACGTTCGCGGTCGGAGTTGCCGACTTCAAGGTCTCGGCCGACTGCGCCACGGCGATTCTCAGGATAGGTGACGACTTCAGGGTCGTGAAGGCCACGGAGAAGGTCGACGACAAGAAGATGGATTCGAGGGAGCCTGGAAGGAAGACCGGCTGGGTCGACCTGAAGCGGATGAAGGTCTGGGCACAGCCCGAAGTGGAGTGGCCGCAGATGCTCCGGGAGACCTGGAGGCTTATGCGCGAGAACTACTGGAGGGAAGACCTGAAGGGGCTGGACTGGCCCGCGATGTACGCAAGATATTCGCGTCTCGTGGAGCGGGCGAGCACCAGGTCTGAACTCTCAGACATCATCAGGGAATTGCAGGGCGAGGTCGGGACCTCCCACGCCTACGAGATAGGCGGCGACTACGGCGACGACAAGTTGCCCCCAGTCGGAAGCCTTGGCGCGGACTTCAAGTTCATCGGCGACGGATTCGAAGTCACCAAAGTCCACGTCGCCGACCCTTCAAACGAGGGAGAAAAGTCTCCCCTCATGTCGCCTGGAGTGGACATCAGGGCCGGCGACGTAATCGTCGCAGTCGACGGCATTCCGCTCACAAAATCCCGGACTCCCAGGATGCTCCTGCTCAACCGCGCGAACACACAGGTAAGCCTCAGGGTGCGGCGCGGCGCGAGCCAGAGGGAGACGACGGTAAAGACTCTCTACGACGAGAAGCGCTTGCTCTACCGGGAGTGGGTCGAAGCGAACAGGAAGTATGTGCATGAGAAGAGCGGAGGAAGGGTCGGATACGTCCACATCCCCGACATGATGTCCACCGGATACGCAGAGTTCCACAGGCTGTTTCCCGTGGAGACCGAGAGGGATGCCATGATCGTGGACGTGAGATACAACAGCGGCGGCCACGTGTCCGGGCTACTCCTCGAAAAACTGGCGCGGAAGCGCATAGGTTACGACAAGTCGAGGACGGGCGTCCTGTACCCGTACCCCAACGATTCGGTCAAGGGACCGATCGTCGCCCTCACGAACGAGTGGGCCGGCTCGGACGGTGACATCTTTAGCCACTCCTTCAAGTTAATGGGATTGGGGCCCCTGGTAGGAACCCGGACCTGGGGCGGGGTCGTCGGAATAAACAACGTGCGAGCGCTCATTGACGGAACCTTCGTAACCCAGCCGCAGGCCGCGTTCTGGTTCACAGACACTGGCTGGGGCGTGGAGAACTACGGCACCGACCCCACTATAGAGGTGGAGAACACCCCCGCGGACTTCTTCGGAGGCAGAGATCCGCAGCTTGACCGGACGATCCAGGAAACGCTCAGGCTACTATCTGAGGCCAAGGCTCCCCTTCAACCGTAATTCCGACGCCCCGAGGCGGCAGGTCTCACCTCTCCACGTCACATCGGCGAGACTCCCCTAAGAGCAGATCCCCCGATCCGTCAAAGGCAAGTCATTTTAGCACGGGCGCGAGGACGATCATCATGTCGCAGGGACTGGTCACGATCGTGATTCCCACTCACAATAGGCGGCGCCAACTGGTCGCCCTCCTTGGGAGCATCCAGGACTTCTGCACCCCCCAGATAGAGTTGGTCGTGGTTGTGGACGACTCAGAGATCCCAGCAGACCTGACCGGGATGTTTCCCCGTCTGAACGTCAAACACCTCCTCCTTCCGAATCGCGTGTTCATCTCCAGGGCCAAGAACCTGGGGTGGAGGGAGGCGGTCTCGGAGTACGTCTTCTTCATAGACGACGACAACGTCGTCCTCAAGGAGACAATCCCCCTCGCTCTGGACGTGCTGGCCGGAAAGGAGGACGTCGGCGCGGTGATGCCGGCCGTCCTCTACAAATCAAGGCCGGACCTGGTCTGGGTATACGCTGCTCCCTTCTCACGACAGCCGCCGAAGTTCGAGCTGCTCGGCAGGAACCTCCCGAGAAACCCGAGGTTGGAGGGGAGATACTTCTCGACCGACGCGTTGCCGAACGCCTCCGTCGTCCGCCGAGAGGCCCTGGATGAGATCGGGGGGTTCGACGAGCGCTTGGTCGTGAACAGCTCAATGGACCTCGCCGTCAGATTGAAGAGGAAGGGCTGGGGGGTCTTCGCCTACACAGGTTGCTTCATCCTGCACGACGTCGAACCACCAGGAAGGCTGGGGTGGTGGGCCACGCACGGAGCAGCCGATCCACAGCGGGTTAGGTATGAGATTCGTGACTGGTTCATCATGATGAAGATGATTCGCGGGGAGGAGAGGTTCTTTACGCTCCGCAGCGCCCTACAATCGTTAAGATTCGTTCTCCCGAACGCGTTCGCATACGTCGTGCGTGGGAGGTCGGGGGGGCGGGCTCTGAGGTCGCTCGCGAGAGGCTACGTCGAGGGGATCCTCGAAAGCCGGCGCGTCTGACCCATTGGCAGCCTCTTCCGCAGACTCGAGGAAGGGCGATACTCCCTGGTCAGTGGCACAAGGGTAACGGGTGGAGCTGGTCGATTAACCGTTAATTAGAGCTCCAGACCCGTCATTTCTCGCTTTCAGATGGCTAGGGCTTCTCAGGACAGATCGCAGGATACAAGGGCTAGCGCCACTGGGCCGGCCTTCCTCAAACTGATAACGACGGGGCGGAAGACTCGCCTTCCCCACATCGTCCTTCTCAGATTTGTGACCGTCTCGGGTTCCTTCTTCGTCGTGGCTGGCGGCGAAAAGTCCGACTGGGAGAGGAATCTCTCAGCCGATTGGGCCGCGAAAGTGAGAATGGGCCAACTGGTATACCTCGTCCAGGCATCGGAGGCGACCCCGGAAGAGAAGGCTCAGGTGGCGGGCCTCTACGTAAGGAAGTACGGACGCAGGCTGGTTGGCGAATGGTACCACAGCTTCGACCACTGCTTCAGACTCGCCCCAACTACATCGCCCACGATTAGGGGCGCGTCAAGGGGGCAGAATCAGACCTCGGTCGACTTCTCCGGCTGGAAATCCGCCGGGGTGGACTACCTTCAGCACGTGACCGGTGCCTTCGACTCGGCCGCCGAAGAGTACGATTTCACCATAGCGAGCAACTACATTAATCGCTACGTGAGAAAGCGATCAATACAAGAACTCCTCAAACTGGTCAAACCCAGCAGCCTGCTGTTGGAGGTGGGGTGCGGCACAGGCGAGGAGGCGATCACAGTTTCGAAGCACGTATCGAAGATAGTCGCGACGGACATCTCGGAAACAATGATAGAATTCCTGCGAAGAAAGGTAGCGGCAAGGCGGCTGGAAGCGAAAATTCGGCCGCAGGTCCTTCGGGCGGCCGACCTAACTTACTCCATTGAGCCTTCCAGACGCGGGTTTGACGCCGTCTATTCCTTCAACGGTGCTTTGAACTGCGAGCCCGAGATGGAGAGGTTCGTGAAAGGACTCCACGCGGTGCTCGTAGAAGACGGGTACTTCGTCGTGTCGATCCGGAACTCGTTGTGCGTCTCGGAGATGCTCTCCCACGCGTTGATAATGCAGATCGGCGCTGCGACACCGCGAAAGAAGCAGCCGATCATGATCTCCGTCGGAGGAAGAGACATACCCGCGACCTACTATCCGCCGTGGCGTTTCGTGGAGTACTTCTCCGGGCTCTTCAGGGTGAGTCGTATCGTGGGACTACCGACGATAGTGCCTCCCGCCTATCTGAGCAACTACTATGTCCAACTCGGCCGGACTAAGAACCTGATCGAGAAGGCCGAGGAGAAACTCTCGGGCCGATTCCCCCTTAACAGGCTGGGCGACCAGACTCTCTTCGTGTTCCAGAAGCGCTAACAGACCCGCTGCGCGACGGCCAAATCCCTAGCTCCCGCTGGCGGGAGTACCAAAGCCCAACTTCGCAGCGATCTCCTTGAAGACAACAAAGTTGGATTCGAGCAGGGGGCTCAGGAAGTACGTCTGTCCGTACCTCTCACCCTCGAAGTTCACCAGCGAGTTCCTCTTGAGCACGTCCATGTGGTGCATTACCGTGCGGTAGTCCATGTCGAGCCGCTTTGCGAGCTGGTTGAGGTTGCTGGGCCTCGCTTCGAGCTCGCGGATTATTCTCGCCCGACTCTCTCCGCCTCTGGCCCCCCCTAACACGTACCAGAGTACCCGCCTCAGGTCGGATGCATCTGGCACGAGCGCAAGCTCGCCTTGTCGGCTTATATTTCTTGAACAGATCCTGAACCGACTCTGAAGAGATTCTGGCGAACGCTTATACCCAAAACGACGGAATAACTAAACCATGGACCTGCTGATTGAGATTGCGATAGTGCTCTACGCAGTGAACGTCGCACTGTTGGCGGCCCTCGCCATCGTCTACGGACGGACGGCATATCACACTCGGGCGACGTATCCCGTCGCCCTTCTCATCTTCGCGCTGTTGCTGCTGGTCCAGAGCGCGGGGACGGCAATGGGCTACTATGACAACGCGCGGTTCCTTGACGCCGGGTCCTACGCCTTCATGCCCGTGATGGGTCTGTTCGAGCTCGCTGGCATCGCGGCGCTGTTGAAGACCACCTTGTGATTAAGCATGGCCCAATCCACAATCTCGGAGACCATACACGCTTTCACGATAGGCGTTTGCGCCTCGGACTCGGCGTCAAATCTCCCCGAACTCTTGAAAGCGATTGAAGACGAGGAGTTTCCCAGTGATTTCGCGCTCGAGCGGGTCATCATAGTCGCAAGCGACTGCCCGCATGAGGTTGTCAAGGCCGTTCAGGAGGCGGCAAGAATGGACTCGCGCCTCCTCATCCTCGTGGAATCTGAGAGAAAGGGAAAGGTCGAAGCCATCAACTGGATAGGACGGCACACCGTCGGAGAGTTCCTGGTCATGGTGAACTCCGACGCAATGCCGTCCAAGGGCGCGATTGCCGCTCTACTCATGGAAATCAACACGAATCCTAAGATCGGCTCGGCATCCGCCCGACCCGTCTTTCGCGCCGAGAACGGAATGACGTCCATGCTCCTCGACCTAATGTGGTCCGCGCATAACGTCTCGTCGCTGGAGCTGAACCATGCCCATCTCAGCAACCATAACTGCGACGAGCTCATGGTCGTCAGGTCAAGCCTGATGCCGGAGATACCCCCACAGGTGGTGAACGACGGGGCTTACATCGGGGGGTACGTCTTCTCGAGAGGGTACCGCATCTTGTTCAGCAGCCTATCGACCGTGAGCATCGACGTTCCTGCCAACGTGAAGGACTTGATTCAGCAGAGACGGAGGATCCTTTTCGGGCACGCCCAGGTCTGGGGGGCGCTCGGAAGACCTCCTAGAACCATGGAATCGCTTTTGGTTACGAGACCCGGTCTCGCCGTGAGGTTGATGGCGAAGGTCATAAGGTCGCGCCCCGCGCTCCTCCTGATCCTTCCCGTGGCAGGTGTCACAGAAACCTTGGCGGCCTCGCTGTCAATCTTCGACAGGGCGTTCTCGCCCCGACGCCACATGGTGTGGAGAAGGTTCAGGCGCTAGGCCATGCTGAGCGAGGAGAGCATTTCACGAATCGACGTGCTGTACTCGGTGGCCAAACTGAACGACTCGGCGCTGTCGCTTAAGGACCTACACGTCCTCCTTCGCGCCGAGAGTACGATGGCGGACCTTGAGGACGCGTTCGTCGTCTCCCCGACCCTGAGTTCCAAGTACCAACTTCAATCGGGGTTCGTCTTTGAGCGAGAGGGTGAGCCGGAGGTCGGCCGTGAACTGATCAAGAGGACCTACGCGCTACAGAACGTTGGAATCGCATCCGAGTTGGCCAAGCAGCTGAGACGGAGCGGCTCCAGAGTGATTGCGATAAGCGGCTCGACCGCGTACGCTTCAGCGAGAGCGTCCGACGATCTTGACTTCTTCTGCATAGCCGAAAATGACTCCGCCTGGATCTTCCTCACGAAGGCCCTACTCTTGCTTCGCGCATCACGGCTTGCTTCTAACCGCTTCTCGAAAGCGTGCCTAAGCTGCGTCATCGACATGAGGTTCGCGAAGACTCTCTTCAAGAGGGAACAGGACGCCCTCTTCGCAAGGGACGCATTAACCGCAATCGTGATCGAAGGAGGCGGAGAGTACGAGGGTCTGCTCACGGACGGGGCTTGGATGAGAGGCTTCTTTCCGAGGTTTTACGGTCAGAGGGTGGGCCCGCCGGGGCCAAGCATCGCGAAGAAACCTTCTGTCGCGAAGAGGGTCCTCAACTCGTTCCTATTCCTGACCGTGGGCCGCTACATTGCGGTCAAATCGATGCTCCAGAACAGAAGGTTGGCCGGCAAAGGGGACGATGGCCGACTCTTCGTGGCCAAGACGGGGGAGGACCACTGCATCTACGAGTCCCTCCGTTACAGGCGGTTGAGGGAGATGTACAGAGGTATGGCCAGCTGAGCCGGACCGTGTGACCGAATTGGGCAGGAGCGGCGTCTTGCTGAGGAGACTGAGGGCGGCATGGGCGGCCGAACCAACGGAATTCCACTGGATTGACCCGGGCAAGCTTGCTGCCTCAGGATACCCGGCCTCCCGGAGGCAAATCCTCTGGCTCGGCGCTCAGGGGATCGACGACATACTCACGCTCACCGAGGACCCCCTGCCGGCGGAGTGGCTCGCGGGCACAGGAATCAGGAACATGCACGTCCCGATGAAGGACCACGCTCCGCCCGAGCTGTCCTCCCTCGACAAAGCCGTGGACGAGATTGTGGAAAGGGCCGCCTCCGGAGACAGAATTCTCGTGCACTGTCTGGCCGGGAGGGGTCGGACCATGTGCGTCCTGGCCGCGTACGCCATGAAGACGAGGAGCTTGAACGTCGATGGGGCGATAGCGTGGGTGAGGAAGTTCAGATCCGACGCCATCGAACCAGGCCAGGAGGCTGCGCTCTCGAGGTACTTCTCCGCCCTACAGAAGAGGTCGTAGGGCGGGTGCGGAGAGAGTTGCGTGCCAGGGGCTCGCCTGCCTCGCTCGCCATGCTCTTCCTCGTCGTCGGTCCTACTGCTCGCCTTCGGATCCAGGCCCGTGAACGCGGTACAGTGCCAATTGAGCCTACAGGTAGACCCTCCAGTAGTCCACCTGCCATCCGGCATACCCGCCCCCGGGGTGAATCCCACATTTGCCGAGGTCCTCGATGTGAACTACTCGGCCTCCTTCGCGAACCAGACGGTCATCGTGCAGTACCTGAGGGGCACGCAATGGAGCTACTTCTCGAACTTCACGGCAAACTCCGTCGGATTCACCGAGACGACGCTCGGACTGAATTCGTACTGGGCCCAACTGGGCACCAATACCTTCAGGGCGACGATCGATTCTTGTTCGTCCAGCCCGACCTCATTCACGATTGCCGTCGACCCGTCCGCCCTCCCCACCGACCTGGCGGTTTACGCAGGCCTCGCCCTCTTCGGGGCGGGCTTCTTCCTGTTCGGGAGGAAGGCGAGTTACGGTCTATTCATGGTGGGCTCCGCCGTGGTCTACCTCGTCATCTCCCCTTACACGGGTCAGAGATACGACGTCTACTTCCTCCTGAGCTCGGGGATCCGCATACTCCAGCACGTGAACCCGTTCGACGCGGGCAAACCGGCTCTGTACCCATCGGCCCTGAAGTGGGCATATCCCCCTCTCTACACCGTGTACAGTGCGACATCCTTCCTGATCTACCAGGGGGTGACCGGAGCCCGCCTGCCCAGCGTCTCAGGTCTGACTTGGCCCGGTTGGCTCACCTCGACGTACAACATCTGGCTCGCATACGTGCCTCGGTCCCTCCCGGTCCTCGTCTTCCTGCTCAAGCTCCCGATGGTCGCTTCGGCGCTCGCGACGGGGATCCTGCTCAAGAAGATGACCGGTAGCAAGGCAGCCGCGGTCTCCTGGGTGGCGAACCCGCTGGTGGTACTCGTCGCGGCCGTGTGGGGGCAGCTCGACCCGATCGCCACGCTGCTTGCCCTGGGGGCGGTCTATTACTTCACCAGGAACAAACCCTACTATGCATATCTTCTGGCCTCCTTCGGAGCCGCGGTGAAGATCTGGCCCATGCTTCTGGTCCCTCTCTTCTTCGTCATCAGTCTCAGGAGGGACGGCCGGGGGGCGATCAGGCCCCTTGCCGCAATACTCCCGGCGCTCGCAGTGACCATCGGGCTCTACGCAGCTTTCGGGAACCTTGTACAGACCCTTTTCGTCTTCCTGTACGCGCGAGGGATTCCGACCTATGCGGGGGAGTTCTCCGTCAACGGCCTGACTTGGCAACAGGTGCTCTTCGTGCTTGGATCACCACCCGTCCCCCTGTTCCTCTTGCTCGGCCTGCCATTGTATGCAATCATCCTGTTGTGGATCTACAGGAAAGGTGACGCGGACGTCAATAAGTGGATAATCGTCTCCGTACTGATATTCTACCTCACGTACAACTACGTCAATCCGCAATACTTCTACTGGATCCTGCCATTCCTCATCCTCCAGAGGAAGAGGTTGGCGACATGGATCTTCACCGCGCTGCCCCTAATCTACGTCGCCCTCTCTTACAACATCTTCTATTTCGTCTCCCCCTACTTCCTGCCGGACGAATTCTCCGCAGGGGCGTCGATCGTCGAGCAGCTGAAGCTGGTCCTCTTCTATACAACGCCAATCCAGTACATCTTAGTCAGCGCCGCGGTCCCGACCGTGGCCTATCTCTACCTGTTACGCCAAGAGATACACAAGGCCAAGGTCCCCGACGATTTCCACACTGCAGATAGCGCCGTCAATGGGGACAGCGGTACCCGATGATTGCAGGCTGTCAGGAGCGAATCTTTCTTCGGCCTACAGGACGTCGAGCTTCCCGTACTTGCCGACGCTCAGTCGGAGCTCCCCTCTGAAGCTGTTGGTGTAGCCGTTCGTGATTCTGACCTTGGAGCCCTGCTTCACGAGGTCGATTTGGTCATCCCAAAGGGATAGCTTGATTTGCCCAGTATCGTCCTTTAACATGCAATCCGCAACTCTGGCCTGGTCCCCGGTTCTCAGGTTAACCGTTCTCGGCTCGGCAATCTCCGCTATCTCTCCTTCCGCATCGACTCGTCTCATCCCGTCCCTTAGGTCCTTGATGTTCATGCCTTTCTTGCTGGTCGGCTGGGAGGCATATTTAACGTTGAAGCGCAATTCCACGATTATCGAAATCATTTAAGTAGAAAACAGGGAGGCGAGGCACAGCTTGGTTCTCTCGCCTGCCGACACGGTTTGGCTGCTGGCGACGTTCCTCCTTCCGGCAATCGTGCTAATGCTGACGATGCCTCCTTACCTGCGTTTTCTGATTCGCCGAGGGCGCGTAAACGACGACGTACACAAGCCGGCTGGCGCGAAGGTGCCGTCGCCCGCGGGCCCCATGTTGCTGGTAGCGCTGGTGGTCGGGGAGGCGGCGGCCTACGTGATCTACGGGACGCTGATACCACTCGCTATCGTGGCGGTGGCGGCGTCGACCTTCGCCGTCGGAATCACGGACGACCTGTACGTCCTCGGCGGAAAGATCAAGCCTCTCCTCCTGCTCCTGACCGCCGTCCCGCTAGTCTTGGCCCAATATGCGGAGCCCGATGTATACTCGGGCCGCCTAGCGTTTCCGATCCTTGGCGCCATCGGAGAGCACTTCTCGATCTACACCGTCCTCGTTATCGCCTCGTTCCCGATAGTCTCCAATGCCTACAACATGATGGACTCGTTCAACGGCCAGATATCCGGCTTTGCGCTTCTCACCTCGCTGGCGGTGGCCATTGGAATTGGTATCCGCGCGGCCGTGGACTCCAGCTATTCCCTGGTGCACCTCGCCGTTGCGCTGCCCCTCGTCGGAATCTCATTGGGTTTCTATTACTTCAATAGGTTCCCGGCTCGGGCTTTCGACGGCGACAGCGGGGCCCTCGTTCTCGGGACTGTCTTCGCTTCGTTGGCGGTCACGGGGGGAGTTGAGATCGCGGCCGTGGTGGCGCTGATACCGGCGATCCTCAATTCGTTCTACATCCTTTCAAGCGTGAGAGGGTTCGTCGAGCGGCGCAAGATGGGCACGCGACCCACGTTCATGGGGGACGACGGCAGGCTCTACGCGTCCGTTGAGAGCTCGGCCCCGAGAACGCTCGTTCGCATGATTCTTCTCGGAGGGCCGCTGACGGAAAGCCAGCTGGTCAAGAGCATACTCACGCTCACAGCTTTTGCCTGCGTTCTCTCGGTGGTGACCTCTCTGCTCACCTGGGTGCACTAGCATGAAAATGGCCGCGCTCTTCGGGATCGTGACAGTCGCGTGGCTCTTGGTCCTCGGGGACTCCTACCTCTTCTTCGGCGTAATCATCCCCCTGGGTCCGGCCATTCACGACGTCGGAAGCCTGACGGAATACTCGCTGCTCAAGATCGGGCTTACGTTTGCGCTGGCCTTGCTCTGGTTCGTGGTGATAATATCGCTGACGCGGCTCTACGTCAGGGCTAGGTTGGCCCCCCAACCTCCCACCGCAGCCGCTTAGCCTCGTACTCCTTCCGGGTGTACACTATCCTGGCCGGGATCCCGACGACCACCTTGCCAGGCGGCACATCCTTCGTGACCACGGCCCCCATGGCGACCACGCTTCCCTTCCCGACTCGGACGCCGGCCTTTATCACCGCCCTGGCGCCTATCACGGCTTCGTCTTCGATGGTGACCCCCGCCCAACGGTTGCTTGGAGGGTAAGGATCGTTCGTCAGGACCGCTGCGGGGCCGATGAAGACCTTCTTCCCTATCCTGGACCCGGGCGGAATGTACACGCTCCCTTCGACCTTCGTGTCCCTGCCGATTACCACATCGTAGTCGACGTGAGCGAGCGAGCCAATCTTCACGTTGTCTCCGATCACCGTCCTCGAGCCGATGTACGCGAAGTGCCACACGCGCACGTTCCTGCCGAGCTTCGCGTCCGGCGCGATGAAGTTCACGGGTTTCTTCAATTAGCTCACTTCCCCAGGAATATGGGGACGCCAGAGCTGCTCGAGGCTAGCGCCGCCTCCGCGATCCTGATAGCACTCAGGCCGTCCTCGCCCGTCACCAGGGGTTTCCTCTTCTCTTCGATCGCCGTGATGAACTCTTTGAGCTCAAGGAAAAGCGGCTCCTGTGTGCCCCTTAGGGGAATCGTCGTCCCGTGTTCTTCGTGTATGCTCGTCTGTTGGGTGACGAAGTCGACGTCCACCACGCCGTTCGTAAAGACCGCGGTCAGGGTCCTCACCCTGTTCGGGGTCACCCAGTTGGTGGTCAGGAAGGCTGTCCTCTGGCCGCTGAAGCCGAGGAGTATCGCGGCGAAGTCTTCCTTCTCAAGCGGGACCAGGATCCTGCCGACTCTGGCGTAGACGCTCTTGGGGGTCTCGTTGAAGAGCCAGCAGGCAGTGTCTATGTCGTGGACCGAGGCGTCCTTCACGACCCCAACGTCCAATATGTTGTCCCCCCGCCTGTTCTCCCGGTGGAACTCCAGCAGGATCGGTTCCCCAAGCCGCCCCTGTTCGATTAGCCTCTTGAGCTCAGTGATGGGCGGATTGAATCTCTCTATGAACCCGACGGAGAGAGCCCGGTTTGCCTCCTTGGCCACCTCGATCAGTTTCTCGGCGTCCTGAGAATTGGTGGTCATCGGCTTCTCCACGAATGCGTGGAGACCGTCTGAGAGAACCTTGGACGCTATCGCGAAGTGGGTCGAGGCCGGCGTGCAGATCGTCACGGCATCGAGCTTCTCCGTCTTGACCATCTCATCGATAGAATTGTAGCCTGGCACGCGGTATTTCTTGGAGAAGAGTTCCATTCGCGACCCGTCAAGATCACAAATACCCGCCAGGGCCCCGAGTTCATTCAGCACCCTCACGTGGTTCTTGCCCCATCCTCCCGTCCCTATCACGCCTACTCTCGTCATACAGTGAGAGCCTGCCGTGTTCCCTCCAGATATAGAGTTATTCGGGTCACTCTCTGGTCAACCAGGGAGTGGCACGAATCACGGTCGCGTCAGATCCCGCATGGCTCCTCCGGATCTGTTTGAAGGTCTCGTAGTCTTCCTTCGAACACGCGATCACGACGTTGTGTTTCATGGTGTCGATGATGTCGGAGATCCCATTCAGCCTCGAGTTGGCCACGATGTCCACGTCAGTGACGTAATCCTTGAGGCGCTGCTGGATACTTTCAGCCATCTGGGGTCTGTCCGCCCTCATTTCGTACCTGTCGAGGCTCCAAAGCAGAGTGATCTTGGTCCTGCTGGCCTTCAGCTCCTTGTCCTTCAGAACCTCCCTCGTCTCGTCGACGACGTACCTGACGAAGTTCTCAAGGCTCTTCAACGTCGCACCCGCAAGGTAGGAGATCGATTCCCCCGTCTCCTCGCTCGCTTGGATAGCCCTGAGGTCGTACAAGTACTTCGAGAACTCGTGGATGAAAACTTCCTTCGATTCCTTGAGCACAACCTTCGCCTCCCTGGATTTCCTTGCCAGTTCTATCTGGGTGACCGAGCCGATCGCCCCCTCAAGGACGGTCGAGGCGTACTCCAGTTCGGCGGCGAAGACGTTCTGGGAATTCTGCACGAGGCCGAGAGCGTCGAGTAGAGGCCGTCCGATCCCCCCCGCGTTCGAGACGACCCCCGGCTGCGGGTCGCCAGGTTTCAGCGGCATGTACGAGTAGCCCAGGTTCTGACCGACCCTCAGCCCGGTCTGCTTCTCGACCATCATTATGTTCTCAGAGTTTCCCCCGGGGCCGGTCGGAAGGTTGTTGACGAGAGTGACGCCGTTCGAAAGATATCTCGAGAGGTCCCTGAGTTTGGTGCCGGCTTCGATGAGCGATTCCTCGGACGGGCGCCTGAGCCTCGGCGTGAAGAAGATCAGCTGGGCCCCTCCCAGGACCTGTTCGAGCGGCTTCAGGCTCAAGAGCGGCTCCTGGCTCATCAACTCGGAGAGGTCTGGATTCCTCTTGAGGAAGCCCTGGTTCAATTCCATGGCCATCTGCAGCGTTTCGTCGATGACCGTCACGTCCGCCCTGTCGATGATCGTCGCCGCGAGTCGGTACCCCTCAGTGGTCAGGCCATAGACGGCAACGCGTGGCTTTGGCAACTGAGTCTAGGGTGGCTTGAGCGGAGAGCGTAATTATACTTTGACGGATGAGGCCCCGATTTCTTCGGAGAGTAGGCGCCGAGATTGCGCATCGGTTCGGGAGAAATCAGTTATATAATTCGCGACGCGCATCGGCAAGTCTCCGGTGCGAGAATTGGGTTCGCGATTATGGTTCGACGTCTTGACTCCGAAACAGGTCCTCTTCTTCGCCCCGATGATCGAGGCGCTCCGCAAGGAAGGGTGCCAGGTCCTCGCGACCTCCCGGAAGTACAGGGAGACCGAGTCTGTGGCCCGAATGCGCGGTCTGAGGCTTGAGTACTTCGGAAGTCGAGGTGGTAAGGACCTCAGAGACCAGCTCGTCGAGGCTACCAACCGGCAGGGCGCTCTCATCCCGGTCGTTTCGGAATTCAAGCCGGACCTCTCCATCTCCGCTGGCTCAGCCGTATGTGCACGGGTCTCCTTCGGGCTGAGGGTGAGACACATCGCCGTGAACGACTCTCCCCATTCCACTGTGGCAGGAAGCCTATCGTTGCCGCTCTCCTATCACCTTCTCTGCCCTTGGATCATCCCGTATGGAGACTGGTCCAGGTACGGAATCAAACGCGACCAAGTGACGAAGTACCGTGCGCTCGACCCCGCGGCCTGGCTCAAGAGAGAATCCAAGGCATTCCCGGTCCCGCGCCTGAACTCGAGACACCAGACGGTCACGGTGAGACTCGAGGAGAGCTACGCCCCCTACATGTCTGGGACGGATGAAAGTTGGAACGAGACTGTTCTCCGGGCCATCGGCGATGCGCTTCCGAGCTGCAACCTGGTCGCGCTGTGCAGATACGGCGACCAACTTGACCGAGTCGAGAGTGAGTTCGGGTCGCGCTATATCGTCCCGAGGGACGTGATCGATGGACGCAGCATGCTCAATCATACGGACCTGTTCGTCGGCATGGGAGGAACCATGACGGCCGAAGCCTCCCTCATGGGCGTACCCACGGTCTCTGCCTTTCAGGGGTCCCTGCGGACGGAAGAGTACCTCGTCTCCGTCGATCTCCTAACCAAGGCGAAGAGTCCCGGGCAGATTGTCAGCGCTGCGAAGAGGCTCCTGGCGGGCCGCGCGGGGGCCCAAAGGAAGAGCCGCGCGAAGGCGGTCCTGGATTCGATGGAAGATCCAGCCGAGAAGGTGACCGAATTCATCCTGAAGGCGCTCTCGTAAGACTAAATTACCTTACGAACTTGCTTTGTCCTTCCGTCCTGCAGCCCGGTGGTGTAGCGGTCAAGCATGCTGGCCTTTGGAGCCGGCGACCCTGGTTCGAATCCAGGCCGGGCTACCTGTCCATCCGATTATCTCGCCAATGAGTGCGTCGCCCGTGTGCCTATTTCCTAGGCTCGACGCTGACGTGGCCAAAAATATTCCGTCCTCTTCCCCGTGCCGTGGAGGCTCGGGCTAATCCGGGAGCACGGTTAGCTGCCCGACCATGGTGGGAAGGTGGTAGATACAATAGTACGTGAAGACACCTGCCTCGCTCGCTGCGAAGGTGACGTTCTGGTTTTCTCCTCCGGCGAGGTCGATGTTGATGTCGTAAGGCGCACCTATGGTGAATGTGTGCTTGTCCGTGTCCGTATTGTAGAAGTGTATCGTGACGGTGTCCCCACGGTCAACCACGATGGTGTCCGGCACGAATGCGTAGTTAGGTATCCCAATCTCTGTCTGGGAGAAATTCTGCTTCTGGACGAAGACTACGAAGACCCTCGCCTCGGTACCACCCGAGGGCGCAGACGACCTTCCCTGGTAGGCGTAGCCCAGGGCGGCCACGGAGACCAAGAGAGCGATGAGAGCGACTGCGACCGGAATCCGGACGGGAGTGTCGCGTCGCCCAACCCCCTGATCTGCCGGCTTCACTCTGCTTCGCCTCGAGCTCCAGGCAAGCCCCCGCTCGGCACGGACGGCACCTCTTGTGGACTCGAACCTCCGACACCTTCCTTCAAGACCGCCCTCCCCTTCGCGGGAGAGACTCTATCTCCCCTCAAGAGCGAAATCAACGCAGCGACGGCTGATATGCCCGCACCTATGTAGAAGGCTACACGGAGGGCCGAGACGAAGGCCGGGGCGATGGCATTCGGGAAGAAGGAGTTGCTCGTGAGATTTGCCAGGACGGTCGGGGAAAGCGTGTTCACGAGGCTAGCCGGCAGCGAAGCGAGGATTGATTGGACTGGGTTGTAGCCCAGAAACGCTGCAAACATAGCGCCTGTGGGAGGGATGTTCTTGAATGCTGTTGCGAGCTGAGGCGCGTTCGCGTTGGTCGCGGCGGAGCTCAGCGCGCTCGGGAGGCTGCCCGAGAGGGCCGAGAGCACTATCGTGAAGAAGATCGCGATGCTGATCGTCTGACCCACGTTTTGGAACGTGGCCCGCATCCCAGACGCGGCTCCCCTGTGCTCCGGGGGGACGGAGTTCATAATGGAGACGGTGTTCGGAGAGGCGAACAATCCTCCGCCGATTCCCATCGCGAAAAGGATTATCGCGAACTCCCAGAACACGAAATTGTAGGGGAGCAAAGACAGGAGGACGAAGGTGACGGCCGTGACGAGCATCCCGAGGGTCGCCAGCCCCTTGGCGCCGTGCTGGTCGGACAGGCGCCCGCTAATCGGACCCATGACGACGAACCCGAGGAGCAGGGGCGTGATGTAGATGCCGGACCAGAAGGGGGTCGACTGGTAGCTGTATCCGTGCAGCGGAAGCCAAATTCCCTGGAGCAGTATTATCAGCATGATCTGCACGCCGCCTCGACCGATGGAGGACAGGAGGCCCGCAAAGTTCCCCGCGCTGAACATCCTGATCCTGAAGAGTTCCAACCTGAACATTGGAGATGCCACGCGCCTTTCGATGAACGGAAACGCGACGAGGAGCCCGAGTCCCAAGACCATCGTGACGATTACCCATGGGTTGCCCCAACCCATGGACGCGCTGCCGTAGGGCAGCAGACCGTACGTGACTGCAACGAGGATGAGGGTCAAGCCGGCGGCGAATGTCGTGTTCCCCCAGACGTCCAGCTTCTGGTTCTTGTTGATCTTCCCGAGCTCCTTCAATCTGGAGTAGGACCACGCCGTCCCGAATATGCCGACCGGGACGCTCACGAGGAAGATGTACCGCCAGTTGAAGGTGGCGAGCACCCCTCCGCCTACGAGCCCGAGCAGGGAGCCGGCCAGGACCGCCACCATGTTGATTCCGAGAGCCTGCCCCCTCTCGTTTTCGGGAAAGGAGTCGGTTATGATGGCCGCCCCGTTTGCGAAGAGAAACGCCCCGCCGATTCCTTGTATGATTCTGAAGACAATCAGCTCGGACGCCCCCAGGTCGCCCGTGTTCGGGGTGAGGTAGGCGAGGACCGATCCGACCGTGAATATAGCGAAACCGAAATTGTACATTCTGACCCTGCCGTACATGTCCGAGATGCGGCCGAAGGTGACGAGGAGCGTCGCGGTACAGACGCTGTATCCGAATAGAAGCCAAAGTAGGTATTGGAACGAGGTCAGGGGGTCGATTTGCAGGCCCCTGAAGATGGCGGGCAGCGAAATCAGGACGATCGTGCCGTCAAGCGATGCCATCAGCGTGCCTATGGTCGTATTCGACAGCGCGACCCATTTGTACTCCAAGCCTAGGGATCGGACCTCGTGCGGCCGCACTCAACTTCCTGCTTAAGAAACTAGCCATTGGAAGCCCATCGCCCTTAACGGATTTCGCAAAGACTAAAGGGCAGACACGCGCCCAAGAAAGTCATGTCCCTTCCAGCGAAGCTTACCGTAGCTTCTGGGAAGCGGGCCGAGCTATTCCGGCCTCTGCCGAACGGAAAGGTCCAGTGCACAGCATGCGCGAGACTGTGCCAGATAGGCGAGGGGCAGGTCGGCCTCTGCGGGGTGAGAGGGGTAGTCAACGGAGAGCTGTATCTTCTCGTCTACGGCAGGGTAATCGCAGGGCACATCGATCCCATTGAGAAGAAACCCGTCGTGCATTACAAACCGGGTTCAAGAATCTTCTCGATTGCTACGACGGGCTGCAACTGGCTGTGCCAGTACTGCCAGAACTACGACATCAGCCAGCGAAGGAAGACGGAAGGCGTCGAGATGGAACCGGCCGACGTCGTCGAGAAGGCGACGTCATACGGATGCGACGGTCTGGCCTACACCTACAACCAGCCCACCATCTTCATGGAGTACGCAAGGGACGTGGGCAGGCTGGCGCGGAAGAGCGGACTCTTCAACATCTTCGTTTCAAACGGCTATGACACGCCGGAGACTGTGGCAATGATGGACGACTTCCTCGACTGCGCAACGATCGACTTCAAGGGGAGCGGCGAGAGGAGCTTTGTGAGGAGGTACATCGGTATCCCAGACGCCGAGCCGATCTTCCAATGCTTGAGCGAGATCAAGAGGAGGAAGAAGGTCCACCTGGAGATAACCGACCTGATCATCCCCGGCGTCGGGGATGACCTGGCAGCCGCCGAAAAGCTCTGCGCCTGGGTGTACGACAACCTCGGCCCAGAGGTGCCGATACACTTTCTCCGCTTCCACCCAGACTACAAGATGATGGACATACCGCAAACCCCAGTCAAGACACTCGAAAGACACGTCGAGGTAGGGAAGAAGGCGGGACTTCAATATGTCTACATCGGAAACGTCCCGGGGCATCCTGCGGAGAGCACATATTGCCCGGGGTGCTCCAAGACCCTGATAGGAAGGTACGGCTACGAGATATTGGAATACAATCTTGACTCTGGAAACAGGTGCAAGTTCTGCGGATACCAGACTTCGATAATCGGGCCGCTGAGTGCGTCCTTCGACAAGGAGCGGTTCGAGTCGGTAATCAGCTAACCTCTACGAGCTTCCTTTTCACGAACTTCTCGGCGTCCAGCAGAGCCTTGCATCCGTCAGCGGCAGCGGTGACCGCCTGCCTGTACCGGAAGTCATGGACATCCCCGGCCACGAAGACCCCCGGAACGCTTGTCTCCGTCCCGTTCCTTACCTTGATGTAGCCGTTTTGCTCCAGCTCTATCTGGCCTTCGAAGAGACGGGTGTTGGGCTGATAGCCGATGGCTACGAAGAGGCCGTCCACGTCCAGCCTGCTCTCCTGGCCTGTGGCGGTGTTACGCAGCTTCACCCCCTGGACCCTTTCGTCCCCAAGGACCTCGGCCACCTCGCTGTCCCAGACAAACCCAATCTTCGGGTTAGAGAATGCCTCCTTCTGGAGTGCCGCGCTCGCCCTGAACTCCTTTCTCCTGTGGATCACCTGGACTGAGCTCGCGAACTTCGTCAGGAACGTGGCCTCCTCGAGGGCCGTATCCCCGCCCCCCACGACCGCCACCCTCTTGCCGCGGAAGAAGAAGCCGTCGCATACAGCGCAATTCGAAACGCCCTTCCCCATCAATCGCTTCTCAGAGGCCAGATTGAGCCTCTTTGGGGTGGCACCGGTCGCTATGATTACGGACGACGCCTTCACAGTGGCGTTCGAGGCTCGTATCTCGAATGGGTAGGTCCTGAAGTTAACCTTCTCGACGTCCTCGGCCACCAGCTCGGCACCCAGCCTCTCCGCCTGGGACTTCATCCTCTCCATCAGGTCAGGACCGAGTATGGGGTCGGGAAAGCCCGGGAAGTTCTCGACGCCGCTGGTGACCATCAGCTGACCCCCGTAGGCGACGCCAGTGAAGACCAGGGGGTCCAGGTCGGCCCTCGACCCGTATATCGCCGCTGTGAGACCTGCGGGCCCGGATCCTATTATGACAAGCTTGCGCACTCCGTCGCTCAATTTCAGGCTTCTCGCGGCCCTCCGCTTGATAAGTTTGATGGGGGACCAGCGCAGAACCGCCCCTCGTCGGAGCGAGGGCGCGCCTTTAGACGAGCTTTGCCTCTTTCTGGGCGGTGTTCAGTTCGTCTGAGAGCTGGTTCAGGGCCTTGTCCAGCCTGCTCTTGTAGCTGGGAAGAAGCTTGTCGAAGACCTCCTTCCGCATCCGCTTCGTGTAGAACTGCTCGTAGAGGTTCAGCCTGTCCTTCGCAGCTCTGTCTACTTCCCTCTCCGTCTTGTGCATTTCGTTCAGGAGCTCGAAGAACCTGGTGGTCGTCGATTTCTGTTTGACCTCGTTGAGGCGCTGGAGCGCCCTGCTCCTGAAGGTGTCGAGCCGGCCCCTTATCTCGTCGAAGTAAGCCTTGTTCATCTGGCTCGGGTCGGCGTTCGAGATCTCGTCAAACATGCTGTTGATCAGACTGGTCTTCTCTTCGAACGCCTTGATCATGGCGGACGTCCTCTCCGTCGCGCTCTCTTCGAACTCTTCCGTTTCTTCTTCCGTGGTTCTCGTCCCCAACGCGAAGAGGCTCAGGAAGGCGACGATGAAGAGGACCGAAGCGACTGGGACGCCGGAGTCGAGCGCCCAACCCAAGGAGAGCCCGTACGACAGCTTGTAGGTACCCGTCTGGAACGGCGCTACGTTAGTGAGGGTGTCAGGGGCGGTGAGAATCCCTTTCGCGCCCGGTGAAAGTGCCAGGTCGATTGTGTACACTCCGACGTACGTCGGGACCGGGGGGCTGAGCGGCACATTGACCGTCACCACTCCGCCAGAGGTTGTGTAGTATTGGCTCCCGAGCGGATATGTGTAGGTCAGGCTGAGATTGGCCCCGGGGTCTACAGGAAGGCCAACCGTAGTGTTCGCAATGTCAATCGCTCCACCTGAGAGGCCCACCTTGACCGCGCTCAGCAGAGGGGGCTGCGCCACCGGAAGGACGGTTACGCTTCCGGTCAGGTTCTCCAGCGGGGAGATAGGGAGCGCGTTGATCTCGGTTGATCCGAAGTTCTTGAGCTTCACGTAATCCTGCACCATCGGGAGCCCGTTCGGGCCTTCGCTGATCGTCCGGGTTGCGGCCACGACGTCAATAGGGTAATAGCTGGTCGCGCTCGTCTTGGATATGGCCGAAATCTGGCTAGCCGCGGCGAGGCTCTTCTGATTCTTGAGGCTGTACGTGTACGTGACGTTCGTGGACTGGTTGAGCACGAATCCGGTAGGGATCGTGCCGAACTGGGCAGTCGAGGGCATCTGGATCACCGATTTGATCAGCGTGACGGGCAGGTTGAAGAACGGTCGGGTCATTATCAGGACATCGCTACCGTTCTTCTGCTCCGCGATGCTCACCGTGTACGCCTGGAAAGAGAACTTGCTGGTGCTACCGGCCGCCAAGGACGCCCCCCCGTCGCCTATCACATAGACGGTCTGGTTACCGACCGCAGACTGGGACTCGGTGTAGCCGGCCCCCGTCACTTTCACGCTCTGGGCGGATATCGCGGTCGTCACATTCTGGGTGAATCCGAGCTCTACGCTGGGCGTCTGTATCGGCGCGGTCCCGTTGTTCGTAAGCGTGAAGTTCTCGGATATAATCGCGAAACCGAATGGGTTTATCGAGTACTTGCTGTAGACGTCAATCTGGGGTAGCGACTGAGCGTTCGTGCTGGCCAGCGCCGGCACGAAGACCAGGATGAACAGTGCAGCAACAGCGACTGCGATTGCTTTCTTCAACTGATTGCTCGGGGCCACTAGGTTCTTATTTTAAGCGTTCTTTCTGGCAGGGTTGGCGCGGGAAATGTCGAAGCAGCACCCTCTACTCCCAAACTTGGACGATGCGATAGTGCAGCAGATGCTGAACCGGATAGGGGTCAAGTCGATCGGGGAGCTCTTCTCCGACATCCCCCCGAAAATCCGGTTGAAGGGGGGCCTCACGATCAGAGAGGGGGAGTCCGAGTACCACGTGAAGCGCGACATCCAACAAATGCTCTCGCAGAACAAGACGCCACCCGGATCGCTCTGCTTCTTGGGCGGCGGTGTCTGGCCGCACTACATCCCGGCAGTGGTCGAGTCCATCATCTCAAGGCAGGAGTTCTACACTAGTTACACCCCGTATCAGGCCGAGGCGAGCCAGGGGATGCTGCAGAGTCTGTTCGAGTATCAGAGTCTGATGTGCGACATCCTCGGGATGGAAGCCTGCAACAGCTCTCTCTATGATTGGGCGTCGGCCGCCGCGGAGGCTGCGAGGATGGCCGTAAGGGTGAACGGCCGGAAGAAGATAGTGGTCGCCGGCAACGTCGGTCCCCAGAGGACGGCTGTCATGCGCGCCTACGTCGAGCCGCTCGGACTGGAGATTAAGACCGTCGGTTTCGATTCTGAGACTGGCCGTCTGGATCTCGGCGCCGCGGAGAAGGCCCTGGGAACAGATGCCTCTGCGATCTATTTCGAGAGTCCAAACTACTTTGGAGTGCTTGAGGAGGAAGCGGAAGAACTCGTCGCCTCCGCGCACCGAGCCGGAGCCCTAGCTATCGTGGGCGTGGACCCGATTTCTCTCTCTCTGGTGCGGGAACCAGGCAGCTATTCTGCCGATATCGCAGTCGGCGAGGGACAGCCGCTGGGGATCCCCATGAACTACGGAGGCCCCCACCTAGGCATCTTCGCAGTCGGCGACCTCAAATTGGCACGAAGTATGCCCGGGAGGCTGATCGGACTGACCACGACGATTGCGGACCCAGGCCAGAAGGCCTTCGCGATGGTGCTCCAGACGCGAGAGCAACACATCAGGAGGGAGGCTGCGACCTCGAACGTCTGCACGAACCAGTCACTGATGGCCCTAGCCGCCGCTACCTACCTCTCGCTCTTGGGGAAGTCCGGTTTCAGGAAGCTAGGAGAATCTGTAATCTCGAACTCGCACTTCGCGGCGAAACGCATCTCGGAGATCCCGGGCCTTGATGCGCCCATGTTCACCGGCCCGTTCTTCAAGGAATTCGTGGTAAGGTACGAGAAGGCGCGTGCCGAAACCGTCTACAGGAGGCTCGGGAAGAAGAACATAATGGCCGGCTCGCCCATCCCGAAGAGCTTCGGGCTGGGGAGTGGGGCCGGGCTCTTCTGCGTGACGGAGGTTCACACTTCGGAGGACATCGAACGTCTGGCGACATCCTTGGAGGCCGCGCTCTAGGATGCCGAAGTTCAGACAGGCCTTCTGGGACGAGCCCCTCCTCTGCGACCTCACCCGCTCCGGAAGGGTCGGCGCCCTTCCTCCGTTCGACGCCGAGATCAAGAAGCGCACGAAGGACCCCTATTCGTTCCTGCCTCCGAAGATGCGGCGCGGGAACTTGAAGTTGCCCGAGCTGTCCGAGCTGCAGGTGCTCAGGCACTTCAACAGGCTTTCCCAGATGAACTTCTCTGTCGAGCTGGGGATGTATCCGCTGGGGAGCTGCACCATGAAGTACAACCCCAAAGTCTCGGAGATGATCGCTTCTTCGGACGGGATGAAGAACGCCCACCCTCTCCAGCCGGAGGAAACGGTCCAGGGGCTGCTCTCGATCTTCTACGAACTCAGCGAGATGCTCAACGAGGTAACCGGAATGAGCAGGTTCTCGCTGTCGACCGCGGCTGGCGCGCAAGGAGAGTTCGCCGGGGTCCTGATCATCCGGAGGCGCCTCCGAGACCTTGGGATGGCGGACAAGGACGAGATCCTTGTCCCTGACTCCGCGCATGGGACGAACCCAGCCAGCGCGGCAATGGCCGGGTTCAAGGTGATGAAGGTGCCGTCGGACGAGTCCGGCCTGGTCAGGGCCAGCGCAGTGAAGCGGCTCGTCTCGGAGAGGACCGCGGGAATGATGTTCACGGTGCCGAACACGCTCGGACTCTTCGAGAGCGAGGTGGTCGAAGTCTGCAAAGAAGTGCACGACTCCGGGGGATTGATGTACTACGACGGGGCAAACATGAACGCCATGCTCGGGAAGGCCCGGCCCGGAGACATGGGGTTCGACATAGTTCACCTGAACCTCCACAAGACCTTCGCGACCCCGCACGGCGGAGGCGGTCCGGGTGCGGGGCCGGTCGGCGTCACCCGGAAACTGGCCGACTACCTCCCGGTACCGGTGATTGCCAAGGAAGGAAGTAGCTATCATCTTGACTATGGTCTGAAGCACTCAATCGGGCAGCTCAAGGGCTTCGTGGGCAACTCCGCGGTTCTCTTGCGCGCGTATACCTACATTCGTCTCCTCGGTGCGTCCGGGCTGGACGACGTTTCCTCGCTCGCGGTTCTCGCGGCGAACTATCTATGGAGGAACCTCGACCAGACCGCCTTCCTGCCCCAAGGGAAGAATCTCTGGAGGAAACACGAGACCGTGATATCAGTAAGGAGCGAGCTCCCCGGCGGGGCGATGAAGGTCGCCAAAGCGGTGCTCGACTACGGCATGCACGCCCCTACCGCATACTTCCCCCTGATAGTGAACGAAGCCCTCATGATAGAGCCGACAGAGTCCGAGCCGCTGGAGATGCTCGACGAATATGCATCAGCCCTTAACAAGATCCACAGGTCGATCGAGGATGGGTCGCTTGGCGACGTCCCGAAGAACACGAGCGTGGGGCGGGTGGACGAGGTGAAGGCCTCGCATCCAGGCAGCCTGAAAGTTCATTGGTAGAGCGG
This sequence comes from uncultured archaeon, assembly GCA_963731775.1. Taxonomy (GTDB): domain Archaea; phylum Thermoproteota; class Nitrososphaeria; order Nitrososphaerales; family Gagatemarchaeaceae; genus DATJAJ01. The sequence goes on from CAVSWV010000004.1 coordinate 316,216, forward strand.
TAAAAGGTATTATAACCTGAAGGTGGCTCGTCCGCCACGTTGGAAACCGAGCTGACCAAGAAGGTAACCTCTAGTCTGAACGAATTGGTGGACGAAGAGACGATGCGCCGGTTCGGAGAGCTGAACTTGGTCACCGAGGTGTCAGAGTTGAACGGAGCCGTGAACATAAAATTCCAGCCGCTCTCGGCCTACAGTCCCCTCGCGGTGGACATCGGCAGGGAGATTCGGAAGGCGGCCCTCTCAGTCGACGGCGTCAAGGAGGTCAGGGTCGAATGCGGCGGGCACATGATGGACGAGCTTGTCAACAGACTCGTCAACGGGGACGCCAGATCCCCCAAACCGAAGTAAAAGCGATTACAGCACTTCAAGTCGCGCTGGTCAATTTAGTGTGCACCAATTGTTTATAGTTTTGATTTGCTGTTCGTAAATCCCTCGCAATTTAAAGGGCCTATGCCCCACAATGTCTGAACCGAGTACCCCAGCGAAAGTGATGGCGGTCGGAATCGGAAGCGCCGGAATCAAGATAGTTTCTTTCCTCAGCAGGGAGTCTCTCCTAGTCGAGAAGTTCGCATACGTCTCGTGCGATCAGAGCGACTTCGACAGAGCCGAGGGCGGAACGAAGATTCTCGTAGATTGTCCAGTGGACCAGAAATTGACTCCCGCGATGGCTCGAGGCCTCGCGCTGCGGTCAAAGGAAAGGATCAGCGCGGCGATCGGGGACGCGAAGGTCGTCTTCGTCATCGCGGGGCTCGGCGGAGCGACTGGAAGCGGGCTCTCTCCCTTCGTGGCGATGCTCGCTCAAGAGAGTGGGGCGACCGCGGTGGGGGTCGCCGTAATGCCGTTCGAATACGAGAAGAAGCTGAAGTTCTACGCCGGCGTTTCCTTGAAGAGGCTCCGCCAGGCTTCCCGGGGGGTGATAGTGATCGACAATGACACGATGTTGAGGTCGTCGCCCAGCGACTCGACCCTCACCGAGGTGTACGACTCGGCGAACAGGGAGGCTGTGAAGGCGCTTGGATCCTTGCTCTCGAAGTCGTCAGACTCATCTGTCCCCGTGGGACTGAACAAGCTGCTAGGGACGGTGCTCCAGGACGGCTACGCGCTGTTGGGGCTAGCGAGTTCAGCCTCACCGGACAAGGCAGAGGAGGCGCTTGCCGGAGCCGTCGTTTCGCTGAGCAAGATAGCCGAAGCGAAGGAGGCAAGCCGCGCCGTCGTCATACTCACGGGCGACCAATCCGTCCGCGCGTCGGAGGTCGAAGTCGCCGTGAGGAGGCTCGGCTCGATGATGAACAACCAGATGGTCGACGTCGAGTACGGAGTGAATTACTCCGGAACCTCCCAGCTCCAGGTGAGCCTGCTTGCCTCTGGTTTCAAGTCCACGAAGTACGACGACTATGATCCTCTATGGAAGGTCCTGGGGACCAAGTCGATCGACGACGAGATGGACTACGCTCTCCAGGGAGTCTTGGACGCACTCCCATCGTGCGAGTGACTAAACCGGGAGCTTCCTTGCGGGAGCGAGCTCTTCTTCCTCCACCTTCTTGAAGAGCGGGGTCGGGTCTCCGATACGATGTCCAACCTTCAGGTTGAGCATTCCGATTGACCCCCACCCGGCCTTGACGGGTGACGCCTCCAATCCGAGCTGCTTCCAGATCGCTTCAGAGCTGAAGGGGAGAAACGGATTGATCAGGACCGCGAGCTCGGAAACGAAGTTGCACGCGTAGAACATGGTCGTCGGCTCGTCGGCCGCGTTCTCCCACGGCGCCTTACGTTGGAAGTATTGGTTGCACCGCGTCGAGAACTCCAGAACTCGCCTGAGCGCCCTGTCGTAGTGTCCCTCCTCAATCAGTGCGGCCGTGTCCTCCGCCGCAATCCTAAGGTCCTCGACGGCTGCCCTCTCATCGTCCCCGGGCGGTCCAGGCTCCGGCACGACGCTCCCGTGCTTGTTCTTCACGAAGACCAGCGTCCTGTAGACGAAGTTTCCTATGCTCGCCACGAGTTCGTTGTTGATTTTCTCGCTGAACTCATCCCAGTTGAAATCGGCGTCAGATTGGTCGTAAGGCACTATCCTGGCGAGGTAGAACCGAAGGTAGTCCGGGGGAAAGAGCTTCAGAAACTCCCTGATGGTTATCGACCAGTGACGGCTCTTCGAGATCTTCTTCCCCTGAAGCGTCAGGTGTCCCCTCGTTGGGATGTAGTCTGGGAGCCGATAGCTTCCCTCGCCCATGCGCATGCTGGGTAGGAAGAGGTAATGGTGATAGACAATGTCCTTCCCGATGAAGTGGAACAGGGCGGACTTGTTCCAGAAATCTAGCCCTTCCTCCCCGCGCGCTCTCGCAACCTTCATCGCCGTAGCTATGTAGCAGAGGTGGTTGTCGAACCAGCCGTACAGCACCTTTCCCTTTGCCTCCTCGAGTGGGATAGGCACCCCCCAGTCTATATCACGGGTGATGTCCCAGTCTTGGAGCCCGTCCTTGATCCAATTCAGGACGTAGTTCTTGGCGTCAGATTGCAGGTTCTCGTTTCCCTTCAGCCATTCGTCCAATCGCTCCGAAAATGCCGAGAGTTTGAAGAAGTAGTGAGTGCTCTTCCTTCTCACTGGCGGCCTGCCGCAGATTGAGCAGAACGGGTTCAGGATCTGGCCGGGCTGAAGCGTTCTACCGCAATTCTCGCATACATCAGAGTACTGGTCCTCCGTGCCGCAGAACGGGCACTTACCCTTTACGTAGCGGTCTGGCAGGAACTTCTTGTCGTACTCGCAGTAGAACTGGTCCACATCGGAGAGGAATATGAAGCCCTTCTCGTTCAGTTTGGTGAAGAATCCCTGCACCAATCTGACGTTTTCTTGGGAGCTCGTCCGGTCGAAGAGGTCGTAGTAGATACCCAAAGCCTTGAGGTCCTCGTCGAACCTGCGGTTCCATATCTCGACGTATTCGCTCGGTTTCTTCCCCTCCCTCTCAGCCGCAATCAGGATCGGGGTCCCGAAGTCGTCAGAGGCACAGACCTGTACGACCTCCCGACCCCTGAGCTTCAGATATCGATAGAGGATGTCAGGGGGGAGGTGGGTGCTGGCAACATGTCCCAGGTGAAGATCGGCGTTCGCATAGGGCAACGCAGCCGTAATCAGCGTCCTCTCAGGCCAGGCCTCGTTCATTTCGGACGAACCGCGGCCTCTCAGTTATATGAGCGTTGTCCGAGGTTGAAAACGATTGACGTCAGATCGCCCACCCTTCGGCGTAATCCTTCTGTTCCTTAGTCGGCTTGTCGATTGAGATGCCGAGGGAGGCGAGAGTGGCGAAGGCTATTTCTCTCTCAGTCTTTTCGGGGACGTCGTACACCCTGTTCTCAAGCTTACCTCTGTTCTCCCTGATGTAGAGTGCAGCCATGAACTGGTTGGCGAACGACATCTGCATCACCTCGGGAGGGTGCCCCTCGGCGGCCACCAGGTTCGCTATCCTGCCCTTCCCGATCAGATAGACCTTCCTCCCGCTCGGAAGAGTCACTTCGTCGACGTGCGGCCTCACTTCCTTGACCTTCTTTGCCTTTGAAAACAGCGTCTTCACGTCGATTTCAACGTCGAAGTGGCCGACGTTCGCGAGGATCGCCCCGTCTTGCATCCTTTGAATGGCCTCGAACGGGATGACGTGCTTCTGGCCTGTGGCGGCGATGAAGATCTCGCCCCTCTTCGCTGCCTCGGAGATGCTTGCCACCTCAAAACCATCAAGGTGCGCCTCGATTGCCTTGATTGGATCGACCTCGACAACGGTAATCTTCGCGTCCATGCCGCGGGCACGCTTCGCGACACCTTTCCCCACCCATCCGTAGCCCACCACGACCACCCGCTTGCCAGCGAGCAGCAGTGCCGTCGCCCTCAGGAGCCCGTCGATCGAGCTTTGTCCCGTTCCATATCTGTTGTCGAACAGAAACTTTGTCTTCGCGTTGTTGACGGCTACTACGGGGTAGCGCAGCCTCCCCTGCTTCTGTAGGGCCATCAGCCTTACGACGCCGGTCGTCGTCTCTTCGGATCCGCCGTCCAACTTCGCCTTCGCCCTGTGGGCGGCCACATGCATGTCGGCCCCGTCGTCGATGAGTTGCATCGGCCTCTCCGCGAGCACGTGCTCGATACACCACCCGTACTCCTTCGCGTTCTCTCCCCTCCAAGCCCACACATCGGCCCTCGTTGACAGGTAGGCCGCGACGCCGTCGTTGGTTGAGAGCGGATTTGCTGCCGCCAGCTTGACTTCCGCTCCGGCCGAGAGCAGCGCATCGATGAGAACGGAGGTCTCCTTCGTCACGTGGAGGCACAGGCCGAGCTTGACTCCTTCAAGCGGCCTCTTGCTTGCGTATCTTTCGGAGATGGTCGTAAGAGTCTTCATGTGACTCTTCGCCCATAGGAAGTCCCGTTCGCCCTCCCCCGCGAGCTTTGGATCCGCTATCTTGCCCATCTTACTTCGCGGCCCTTGGTTGAGGCGAGAGGAGGTTAACCGTTTCCTCTATCAGCTTCTTCACCTTCGGGGTCACCTTCCTCATCACCCCAAGGACCTCGTCGTGGTTGACCTTCCCGTGCGTGCCCGCGGCCCAATTCGCCGCTATTACTATCGAGGAGTAATCAATCCCCAACTCGTTTGCGAAGACGACCTCCGGAACCCCGGTCATCCCCACAACGTCCCCTCCCATCTTCCTGAACATCCTGATCTCGGCCGGCGTCTCGAACCTGGGACCGTCCACGCAAACGTAGACCAGACCGGGGTGGATCTTCGGCCCGACCTTCTCCGAAGCCCTGAGAATCGCCCTGTTCGCTCTCGGGCTGTAGGGCTCCGTCATGTCCGTGTGGGCTATCTTCCCCTTGAGGATTGTCGCCGGCCTGGTCCTGGTGAAGTCGATGAACTGCTCCACAATCCCGGCCTCACCGACCCTGAACCCCTCGTTCATCGACCCAACCGCGCTAGTCGCTATGACCGTTCTCACCCCGAGCTTCCGGAGTGCAGCCATGTTGGCGCGGTAGTTTATTTCATGGGGTAGCGTCGTGTGCCCGATCCCGTGTCTGGGAAGCACCAGGAACCCGAGTCCCTCGCCCTCATAGAGGGTGGCCCTCCCGAACTCGGTTGATACGACCTCTTCGTGGGCGAGACGAAAGTGTTCGGCCACTCCTGAACCCGCGATGACCGCGATGCGAGAGCCGCTATTCCTGGCCATACCTTACCAGCGAGTGGACCTCGTATCCGGCCAGCTTCTTCCTTCCTCCCAGGAAGGAGAGCTCCACTATGAACGCGAAGGCGACGACTCTTCCGCCCAGCCGCTCCACCAAAGTCTTCGCTGCTCTAGATGTCCCTCCTGTGGCTAGGAGATCGTCCACGATCAGCACTCTCTCTCCCTTCTCTATGGCGTCCGAATGCATCTCCAATCCCTGCCTTCCGTACTCGAGCTTGTAGCTCGTGCGGACCTTGTCGGTGGGCAGCTTCCCCGCCTTTCGGGCGGGTACGAAACCCACTCCCAGCCTGTAGGCCAAGGGTGCGCCGACTATGAACCCCCGGGCCTCGATTCCGACGATCTTCTCCGGCTCCATTCCCCTCGAATAGTCGTAGAGTGCGTCGGTCGCCAATTTCATCGACGCGCTGTCCTTCCACAGTGGGGTCAGGTCCCTGAACAGAACGCCCTTCTTGGGATAGTCTGGCACGTCCCTTATCACCCTCCTCAGTTCGCGCTCCAACTTGCCGGTCATGCGCTCAGCCTCGCATTTCTCAGCGAGCTCCCGCACTCGCAGCCCCGATCCTTCGGCAGGTCTTTGACGATCTCGACGATCAGCGACCGCAGTCTCCCCAGATTCTTGTTGAAGAATGCAATCACTTCCTCGTGGGAGACGGGCTTTGCCCTTGGATCCCCCTCGAGGCCAACGTCGTAGTCGGTTACGAGTGACACGTTCAGATAACAGAGCTCCGCCTCACGCGCAAGTATCACCTCTGGGTACTGGGTCATGTTGATCACGTCCCAGCCTTGACCTCGGAAGAACCGGCTCTCCGACTTCGAAGAGAACCTCGGTCCCTGAATCACCACAACCGTGCCGGCACGATGCAACGCCAAGCCCAGCCTCCCCGCAGCTTCCAGGGCCACAGACCTCATCTCTGGGCAGTAGGGCTCCGCGCTGCTGACGTGCGTGGTCAGCGGGCCGTCGAAGAACGTGTCCTTCCTCCCGCTGGTGAAGTTGACAAACTGGTCGCAGAAGACGAAATCGCCAGGCCTCACCTCCGCCTTCAGGCTCCCCACGGCGCAGGGGCCTATGACCCTGCTGACGCCGAGCTGCTTGAAGGCCTGGACGTTGGCCCGGTAGGGGACGACATGAGGCGGAAGTTCATGGTGAACCCCGTGCCTCGGGAGGAAAGCGACCTTCCTCCCGCCGACGTCCGAGATCCTCACCGTGGCGCTCGGTCTGCCGAACCGGGTCCTGACCGGGACCAGCGCCGCCTTGTCGAAGAAGCTGTAGAAGCCCGATCCCCCGAATACCCCGACCTCCGCCCGAGTTTTCACAGTCGGCCCTTACGCTTTTCTCTTTTAATCTTTTGAGAAGCTAGGCTAACCTAGGGGCCCGTCGCCCTCGAAGAGGAATATCTCGTTGCCGTCTGGATCGGCGACCGTCGCCATGGTGCTCCAGTCCGTCTTCGTGACGTTCTGGGTGAACTTTGCTCCGTCGGCCTTCATCTTGGCCGCCTTCCTCTTGATGTCCTTCGTCCAGAACGCGATTCCGCTGTTCCCGGGTTCCGGCTTCCCTTCGCAAAGGTGTATCTTCGCCGTCGAGCCCTTCGGCCAGACCAGGACCCAGTGGCCCTTGACATATGTTTCGAACCCGAGGACATCCTCGTACCATTTCGCGCTCTTCTTTCCGTTTGAGACCATCAACGCAAGCGAGAACTCTTTGGATACCATGCCTCCAGCTACGGGGCGGCCGCTTTTACGGTTTTCCAAAGGATTGAAATACCCGCGAGCCGATTTTTTCATCGTGGCGCGGTCATATGAGGACCTACTCGCAAGGGCCCGCGTAGGGTTCGACAAGGACGCGAAGCGTTCGGGGGCTCTCCGTCTCGAGCTACCTGAACCCGACGTGATCTGGGTCGGAAACAAGACGATATTCAGGAACTACTCCGAGTTTCCCAAGCTGATCCGCAGAGATCCGAGCAGGGTGCTCATGTTCTTGGCGAAGGAGCTCGCAACCGCGGCGTCGCTGGACGGGGAGAGAGCCATATTTATCGGTAGGAAGGACAAGGAGTCGTTTTCGCAGCTCTTGCAGCGCTACGTGAAGGAGGGGGTAATCTGCACGGTTTGCGGGAGCCCGGACACGCACCTGGAGAAGGAGAAGCGCATGTGGTTCATGGTCTGCGAGGCCTGTGGCGCGCGCTCCGCCGCGAAGGTAGCGTAGAGTGTCTGCGGGTGGATTTTCAGTAAGCACGGCCGAGTACCAAGGCAATACGCTGGTAAACATCTGCGACGAGGAGTTGCTCGGAAGGACGGTCACGGAGGGAAAGCTGAAGGTCCACATCTCGAAAGAGTTCTATTTTCACGAGATAGTCCAGAGTGAGGAGGCGGTCGAGCTGATCCGCCGCTGCGCGATAGTCAACCTCGCAGGAACACGCGCCGTGGCACTCGCTCTCAACAACAGGATGGGGGCCAGGGAAGCCGTCCGGGAGATAGAGGGCGTCCCCTTCCTGATGATCTACAAGTTCTTGCGCTGACCTTCGTCGAAGGCCCTCTGAAGGAGCTCCCGCTGGCTTTTCGAGAGATTCTTGGGGACGACGACCTCGACCTTCACGTATTCGTCTCCCTTGCCCCACCCGCCTATCTTTGGCAGCCCCTTTCCCTTTATCTTGAAGAGGGATCCCGGCTGCGTACCTGCAGGTACCGAGAGCTTCACGTTTCCGTACAGGGTGGGGACGTTAAGCTCCGTCCCAAGCATCGCGTCCACGGCGCCGATCTTCGCTGGGAAGTAGAGATCGCTCTCCCGCCGGGTGAAGAATGGGTGCTGCCTCAGGTTGATGAGTATGTACAGGTCACCGGCCGGTGTTCCGGTCTCCCCAGCGTTCCCTTCACCCCTCAGGCGGAGAGTGTGGCCGTCGTCAACACCCGCAGGAATCGTCACCTTGATCCTCCTGGTCCTCTCAAGACTCCCGTTTCCGTGGCATTCCTTGCAGGGCGAATCCAAGAGGTATCCGCTACCCCTGCACTTGCTGCACGCCGCGACCCGAACCAGCCTGGCGAAACCGGCAGATTGGACCTTCTGAACCTGTCCAGTCCCGCCGCATACGCCACAGGTGCGCCTCGTCGTCCCCGGCTGAGCGCCGCTCCCGTCGCAGGTCGGGCAGGCCTCCATCCTGGGGACCTCGATCTCCTTCGTGGTCTCTGAGGCGACGTCCTCCAGGTTGAGCGTGAGGCGGTAGGTCAAGTCTTCGCCCCGGCCGTTCCGGGAGGTCACGCTTCCCCCGAAGAACTGGGCGAAGATATCGTCGAATCCCGCGAAACCGGACCCACGGAAGACCTCGTTGAAGTTTGCCCCCCTGAAGATGTCCTCCGTGGTGTACTGCTGGTGTATCCCCTCCTTGCCGTAGGAGTCGTACTGGCGTCTCTTCTCGTCGTCGGAAAGAACCGCGTAGGCCTCTGATATGTCCTTGAACTTCTCCTCGGCTTCGGGAGACTTGTTCCTATCCGGATGGAATTGTAGCGCCAGTTTCCGGTAGGCGTCCTTCACCTCTTCCTTGCTCGCGTTGGTCTGAACATTTAGGACTTCGTAGTAGTCTTTGTCCGCCATCCTGTTTCACGGGCTACTTCTTCTCTTCGTCCATTACCTTGTAGTTCGCGTCGCTCACGTTGCCGCCAGCCTGCTCCGCGCCTTCCGCGGGCGCCTCCTGCTGGGGCTGCTGCGCCTGCTGGTAGACCGACGCGCCAACCTCCTGGAGCACCTTCTTCAGGTTCTCGTTCTTCCCTCTCATGGCAGCCAGATCCTTGCTTTCGAGTGACTTCCTCAACTCTGCTGCGGCCGCGTCGACCCTGTCGAGCTGGTCCTTGGGGACCTTGCCCTCCAGGTCGCCTTTGGTCCTCTCCGCGGTGTAGAGCGTCGAGTCTGCGTCGTTCCGCAGTTCGGCCTCTTCCCGCTTCCTCTTGTCCTGGTCCGCGTAGGAGTCGGCCTCCTTCACGAGCCTCTCCTTCTCCTCCTTCGACAGCTTGGTGGACGCGGTGATCGTTATCCTGTTCTCCTTGCCTGTCCCCTTGTCCTTCGCCGTGACCGTCAGCAGTCCGTTGGCGTCGATTTCGAACGTGACCTCGATCTGCGGAACGCCCCTGGGAGAGGGAGGTATGCCGGTGAGGTTGAACATGCCCAGCGAGACGTTGTCGTTCGCCATCGGCCTCTCTCCTTGCACCACGTGGATGGTCACGGCCGTCTGGAAATCCGCCGCGGTGGTGAACGTCTTGCTGCTCCTGGTTGGGATATTGGCGTTCTTCTCGATGAGCTTCTCTACGATTCCGCCAAGAGTCTCCACGCCGAGAGACAGCGGCGTGACGTCGACGAGCAGGATGTCCTTTATCTCCCCGGCCAGCACCGCGCCCTGAATCGCGGCTCCCACGGCGACCGCCTCCATCGGATCCACGCCCCTCTCGGCCGGCTTGCCCACCACGTCCTCCACGAACCTTCTGACGAGCGGCATCCTTGTCATGCCCCCGATCAGTATCACCTTGTCGATCCCCTCGGGAGTCAGCTTCGCGTCGCTCATCACCTTGCGTATGGTGCCTTCTGTCTTGGAGACTATTGGCCGGGCTATCTCCTCCAGCTTCGTCCTGGTCAGCGTGTAGTGGAGGTTCTTCGGACCCGAGGCATCGCTCCCTATGAAAGGCAGGTCGATTTCGGTCGAGGTCAGGTTGGAGAGCTCGATCTTGGCCTTCTCCGCCGAATCCTTCAGCCTCGCCATTGCCGTCCGGTCGCTACTCAAATCTATCCCTGTCTTGGCCTTGAAGTCTGCCAGCAGCAGCTGGATCACGGCGTTATCGACGTCCGTTCCCCCCGTCTGGGTGTCGCCGCTCGTCGCGAGGACCTGGAAGACGCCTCCGCCGAACTCCATGATCGTGGTGTCGTGCGTTCCCCCTCCGAAGCTGAAGACGAGTATCTTCATCTCCTTGTCCGACTTGTCGAGACCATATGCGAGAGACGCCGCCGTCGGTTCGTTGATTATTCGAACTACGTCGAGCCCTGCGATCTCTCCGGCGTCCTTGGTCGCCTGACGCTGGTTGTCGTTGAAGTGCGCTGGGACCGTAATCACGGCCTTCTTTATCGAGTAGCCCAGGAAGATGTCGGTGTCATGCTTGATCTTCTGAAGGATGAAGGAGCTTATCTGCTCGGGGGAGTACTCCTTTCCGTACACCGTAACCTTGCTGTCGGTGCCCATCTTTCGCTTTATCTCGAATATGGTCCCCGTCGGATTGGTCACGACCTGCCTCTTGGCGGGCTCCCCGACGAGAAGCTGACCGTCCTGGGTGAAAGCGACGACGGACGGGAACATCTTCCCCGAAGGGGTGGCGCCTTCCGCGCTAGGTATCACCACGGGCCTTCCTCCCTCGACGACCGCGGCGGCCGAGTTCGTGGTGCCCAGATCTATGCCGACAATCTTCTCTCTAGCTGGGCTGCTCATCTGGCACTACCTTCTTCTCCTCGGTCTTTCTATTAGACATTTCAACCTTTACCATGCTGGGCCGTATCACTTTGTCCCTGAAAGTGAATCCCTTACGGACCTCTTGGACCACGATGTCGGCTTCCCCATTCCCCTCGACCTTCTCAACCGCTTCGTGTATCTCGGGGTCGAAGGGCTTCCCAATCGGCTCGATGGCCCTCAGCCCCTCGCTTTCGAGTATGGACATGAGATTCTTGTAGACCATCCGTATCCCGTCGAGATACGCGCCGCTGTCGGCGCTGGCGTCGGCGTGAGTGATGGCGAGTTCGAGCTCATCCACGACGCTGAGGAGCTTGATGATCAGCTTCCTTGCGGTGGACTCCTCGACTTCGCCCGCCTCCCTCTCGTTTCTCTTCCGGTAGTTCTCGAAATCCGCCTGGAGGTACCTGAGGTTCGCGAGGTACTCCTGGCTCCGCTTCTTCTCCTCGTCCAGGAGCTTCTCGATCGAGCTCTCCACCATCTCAGGCTGCTCTGATTCCGTCGGCTCTTCTCCTTCTATTGTCAATTTGTTCAGCTCGCCACAGACTACTGTATGTGGTTCGGCCGCTTTCCTCCCCCACTATAAATTTTCCAAAGCCCGTAAGAAACCCTTTCATTTCGCGCCAAACTGGCGAATGCGTGGCAGAGGACAGCGAGGACGAGCGACTGGACGACGACGATGAGAGCTCCAAACTGAGCGAGCGGCTGATGCGATTCGAGCGGGAAGGAAGATACCTCAGGAAGGACTCTGACCAGAGGAAGTCGATAGAGGAGGTATTCGACAGGGCTACCAGGCTGGCTGTGGAGGAGCTGTTCGGCAGGAGGCAGCTCGGAGAGCTTCACGGGGTCGTGAACTCCGGGAAGGAGGCGCGCGTCTACTGGGGAGAGTCGCCGTCCGGTTCTCCCGTGGCCGTCAAGATCTACCTCACCTCGAGCGCCGAATTCAAGAAGAGGATGGGCTACATAGCCGGCGACCGGAGGTTCGGGAAGCTGCCCACCAACTCCAGGCAGACGATATACCTCTGGGTCCAGAAAGAGTTCAAGAACCTCCAGCTCGCGGAATCAGTCGGAATCCGGGTTCCGAGGCCCCTCGCATTCTACCGCAACATCCTCCTGATGGAGTACATTGGGGTGCCTCCGAGGCCAGCCCCGACTTTCGCGGAGTGCGAGGTGGACGAGGAGGACTTCAAGTGGACCTTCGAGACGATCAAGAAACTGTACAAGTCCGCGCGACTCGTCCACGCCGACCTGTCCGAATACAACATCCTCAAGAACGGAGAGGAGAGAATCCTCTTCGATCTGGGTTCGGCGGTTCTAATTTCGCACCCCCAGGCCGAGGAGTTCCTTCATAGAGACCTGACAAACATGGTCAGATTCTTTAAGAAGCGGGGCCTCTTCGAGAAAGACGCTGCTTCGTGGTTAGAGGGCTTGGTTGAATGAGTTTCGAACAGATGGTGCGCGTACCCATTGAACGCGTGGGGGCGATTATCGGCAAGGAGGGAGCCACAAAGAAGGCTCTGGAGGAGGAGCTGGGCGTGCAGCTCCACGTGGACAGCAAGGAAGGGTCGGTCATCATCAAGTCAGAGTCGGTGGAGGAGGGGGATCCCCTGACGGCCACGAGGGTGATCGAGGCCATCGGAAGAGGTTTCTCTCCGCAGCGGGCGAAGAGGCTGCTCTCCGAAGGGTGCGTGCTCGAGGTCATCGACCTTCGAGCGTACGCCGGAAAGAGCGAGAACTCGATAGAGAGAATTCGAGGTCGCGTTATCGGGCTGAAGGGCAAGTCCAGAAGGGTGATAGAGGAGCTGACGCAGTGCTACGTGTCGGTCTACGGGAGAACGGTCTCCATAATAGGGGAGGTCGCGGAGGCCGAGCTGGCCGCTGAAGCCGTCAGGACGCTAGCATCCGGCAGCCAGCACAGGACCGTCTACAACACTCTTCAGAAGGCCAGGACAAAGCGGAGAATGGAGCGGATGTTCCTGTGGGAAGGCTCCTCCCCGGAAACGATCGCGGAGAAACTCAGGAAACTCGAGGGTTAGTATAAATCCGATTCAAGTGGATACTGCTGGAGCGGGCAAGTTCAGGTAGTCAAAGGATGGTAATGGGCATCTCTGTGTCATATGCGGGAATGAACATCGTAGTGTCTAGTGGCGACCAGAGATGAGCGGCAAGACCTCATTTGCGGAGATATCCCCGTCGGAATTCTTCTACAGGAACAGGGACCTTGCCGGCTTCACGAATCCTGCCCGCGCCCTGTACATGGCCGTAAGGGAGCTCGTTGAGAACTCCTTCGACGCTTGCGAGCTGGCCGGAATACTGCCGGAGGTCTACGTCCGGATAATCCCTGCGAACTCGGCGGTGGAGTCCACCGACCCGGCGCCTTACAGGCTGACGGTCACCGACAACGGGCCTGGCGTCGACCCCCAGCACGTCCCGAGCGCCTTCGGGAAAGTCTTCTACGGGTCGAAGTACGTCCTGCGGCAGTCTAGGGGCATGTTCGGGCTCGGCGGCACCATGGCCATCCTCTACGGACAGATAACGACCAACAAGCCGGTCAGGATCATCACGTCGCCGGACGGCAAGACGAAGTACGGCTTCGAGTTGCTGATCGACATCTCGGAGAACAGGCCCATGGTCCTGAAGAGAGAGTCCAGCAAGGCTAACGGGAAGACTGGAACCAGGGTGGACCTGACCCTCGAAGGCGACTATCTGCGCGCCTCGCAGAAGATAGGAGACTACTTCAAGCAGACGGCGCTGGTTGCGAGCTACGCCAACATAACCTTCGTGGACCCTCTGGGGCAGGTCACCCTGTATGAGCGGGTCACCGAACAGATGCCCGCCGCTCCGAAGGAGACCCTCCCGCACCCGTACGGAATCGATGTCGAGGCGTTCAAACGGATCGTCAAACTCTCTGAGAAGGAGGAGATGAAGACTTTCATGGTCACCCACTTCCACAGAGTCGGGGAGAAGATCGCCACCAGATTCCTGGCGTTCGCCGGGATAGACCCGAAGATGAAGCCCCGGAACCTGACCAACCAGCAGATTGTTGCAATCGTCGACGCCCTTCAGAGGTTCCCCGATTTCCTCCAGCCGGACGCCACGTGCCTTTCGCCTGTCGGTGAGGCGATTCTGCAGGCGGGCATCAACAAGGAACTCCAGCCCGAGTTCTCGACGGTCGTTTCGCGCCCTCCATCCTCCTATTCGGGATTCCCCTTCCTGGTAGAGGTTGGCCTCGCGTACGGGGGCAAGATCCTGCAACCGGGCCAGAAGCTCTTCAGGTACGCGAACCGGATTCCTCTCCTGTACGACGAGAGCAGCGACGTCAGCTTCAAGGTTCTCAACGAGGAGGTCGACTGGAGGAGGTATCACGTTCCCCAGGACGCGCCCGTCGCGGTCATGACGCACATCTGCAGCACCAAGATCCCCTACAAGACGGTCGGAAAGGAGTACATCGCCGACCGGCCAGAGATAGAGCGGGACATCAGGCTGGCGGCCAGGGAGGCCCTCAGGCGACTCGGCATCTACCTTTCGAGGAAGGGAAGCATGGAGGCCGTCCAGAGGAAGATGAACATCTACGGCAAGTACCTTCCTCTGATAGCCAAGTTTTCGATGGAGCTTGCCGAACAGAGGAGGATGCCCCATTACCGGAAGTTGATCGGCGAGCCTACGGAGGCGAAGCCGGCCCCGAGTGGGGGAACCCCAGTGGTGGCGACGGCCGAGGTAGCAGGTGGAGAGATTGAGCAAAAGAAAATCGACGAGTACAGCGGAAGCTAGGAAGAACAGCGCCCAGAGCCTCCTCAGGGAGCTCGGGCAGGAGGTCTACTCAGAGCTGGACGCGGGTAAGTTCCCCAGCCTCACCCTTTCGAGCAGGTCGGTGCACAACATCCTCTATGACAAGAAGCTCCAGCAGTTCGTGCTCGGTTCGGCGAGCGTAAAACGTTCATCGGCAAACATAAAGCACATCAGGCCCTTCACCCAGCTGGTCTGGCTGGCCTTCTTCGCGAAGAAGCTCGTCGAGGAGAAGAGGACTTCGACCCTCAGGGACGTCTACTATTCTGCCCAGGCCTTCAACGTGGAGTTCGTCGACCAGGCCGAATCTGACGAGCTGATCACCGATCTGGAGGTGCTGATGCAGATGGCAAGGGAGGGGCTGAACATCTACCCGGAGGAGAGGAGCTCTATATTCGGCAACATGACGATCGAGTACACCGTGCCCGGCTACGAAGGAAAGACGCTCGACCTCTCTGCCCACCCGGACGGGGTCATGATTGGGCCGGCGCTGACGACGGCGGAGTTCGTGAACACCGACGCCGAGATGGTCATCGCCATCGAGAAGGGAGGCCTCTTCACCAGGTTCGTCGAGGAGAGGGTCCATCAGCGATACAAGGCAATCCTCGTGAACACGGCGGGTCAGCCGCCGAGGTCGACGCGTTATCTCCTCCGGAGGCTCAACCAGGAGCTGGGTCTGCCGGTCGGAATCCTCTGCGACGCCGACCCGTGGGGCGCGCACATCGCCATGGTCATCAGGAGCGGCTCGGCAAACGCGGCGCACCTGCGAGAGCTCACCACCCCCAAGGCGGTCTGGCTCGGAGTCTGGGCCTCCGACATCGTCAAGTACAAGCTCCCGTCGGACAAGCTGACCGAGATTGATATCAAGAGGCTCTACGAATTGAAGGCCGATCCCAGGTACACCGAGAAGATGTGGCACGAGGAGCTCGACACCTTCCTCCGGATCAAGAAGAAGAGCGAGCAGGAGGCGTTCTCCAGGTACGGGCTCAGCTACATCGTGGACACGTACCTTCCCGAGAAGCTAGAGCTCATGAAAGGCGTCTGAGCCTTCGCTGGACGGCTTGGCTCCTCAGTTCCCTTAGGGCGTCCGTCGCCACCCAATTGGCGCTCCTGCTGCCGGAGCCTCGCATCTCCTCCGCCGTCCTGATTGCCGCCGCGTTCAGCACCGGGTTCCGTTTGCCGATCTGACGCAGGGCCCAGTTCGCCGCCTTCTTCACAAAGTTCCTGTCGTCGGTCGCGCCGGCTTTGATGAGTTCGAGGAAGCCGACGAACTCGCCATTGGGAGCCTCCTTGTCGTGGACGGCCAGCTCAGCCATCATCACGAAACCCGCCCTCTTTACGAACTCGCGTTTGCTGCCGCTCCATTCCGACGCCTTGTCGTAGGCGAATCTCGTCTTGTCAAACAGGTTCCCGCAGCAGGCGTCACAGACGTCCCAGGAGTCGATTTCACCGACCCACCTGTCCATCTGCCTCTCCGTGACAGCCTCTGGGTCGTCGACAAGGGCCGCCAGGATCCTGGCCTCGTGGATTCCCGAACCCCATAGCTGGAGCGCAAGTCCGTGGTCCCTCCCCACTAACCTGGCAAGCCGCCTCAACTTCGGCACGGACACTCCGAGCGCGTTGCCCACCGAGATGCAGTATCGCTCCATTCCCAGGCGCGCCTCGCCGTCCGCCTGGCTTCTGAGCTCCTTGATCACGTCCTCGAAGTCCAATCGCGCCGAACATCCTGCCGAGAACTTCTAAATACTCATTCCTTAGTGGCTGGAAGAGAAATCGCTTGAGTCTAACCCCTCAGGAGTCAAGAATCGACGCTCTCATGCGGATATTGGGCGTCCTGGTCTTGGCCTTCGGCGGGGCGTTGATCTGGTTCACGTACGTCAACAGCTCATACCTGACCCAACAGGCGCCGTTGGTCCCGGTCTATTACACGCTGGGAATCCTCCTCTTCGCCGTCGGCTTCTTGGCCATCTTCTCCAAGTACAAGTGATCTTCGATTGAAGGTCAGAATAGCGATCGCGGGGGTCGGAAACTGCGCCTCCGCGTTGGTCCAGGGGCTGAAGTTCTACTCGGGACCGAGCGCAGAAGGGCTGTGGCACCCCGACGTTGCGGGCCTGAAGCCGAGCGGCATCGAGCTGGTGGCCGCTTTTGAGATAGACGCCAGGAAGGTCGGGCTGGACGTTTCGAAGGCCCTCTTCGCGCCGCCAAATGTGGCCAGGCGATACGTCAACCTGCGGGAATCCGGAGTCAGGGTAAGCGCAGGGCTCATGAAGGGGAGTGTCCCGCCCCACCTCAAAGAGCAGAAGCTTGCCGTCGCCGAGAGGAGAGACGCGGTCAGGGTGCTGGAGAAGAGCGGCGCCGACGTACTCGTCAACCTGATCTCGTCTGGCTCGGACCAGTCCTCTGAGGCATACGCCCGGGCCGCACTCGAGGCAGGCTGTTCCTTCGTGAACTGCACGCCGGCGCAGCTGATGAGGAATCCCATCTTGACGTCCGCGTTCTCGAAAAGGAAGAGACTGATCGTCGGCGATGACCTGATGAGCCAGTTCGGCGGTACCGTCTTTCACAAGGGCCTGTTGGGCCTCATGGTCAAGAGGGGAATCAAGATCACCAAGAGCTATCAGCTGGACGTGGGAGGGGGCTCCGAGACCTTCAACACGATGGACGAGGGAATCAAGCTTGCGAAGCGTAGCGTCAAGACGAGCTCCGTGGCTTCGGAGGTCCCTTACAAGTTCGAGACCGTCGCTGGAACCACGGACTTCGTGGACTACCTAGGGAATGATCGAACCAGCTACTTCTGGGCTGAGGGCAATGGTTTCATGGGTTCTGGCGTCGAAGTCGACGTCTATCTCCGCTCCGCCGACGGTGCCAACGCGGGTAACGTGCTTCTCGACGTCATTAGGGCCACATACGAATCATCGGTGTCAGGAACCGCCGGCGCAGCCAACAAGATCTGCGCCTACGGCTTCAAGTCTCATCCGAAGAAGACGCTGTTCGAGGCCGCCTACAAGGAATTTGAGGCCGCTTTCGTTCGGTAGAGCGCCTGAAGGCGCAAGCTATCGGATTAAGCGGCGCCGGTCGGACTCGAACCGACGACCAACAGGTTAACAGCCTGCTGCTCTACCATGTTTCTCGATCGCGACGACTGCGACGCAATCTCTGAGCTACGGCGCCAATGAGGTTCAAACTGATTTCAGTAGGAAACCAATTCCAACCTAGTCCGCCCTTCCGCCATTCGGTATATCAAATTAACTAAGTTAGTTCTGAACACGCGACCTCAGTTTAAATCACCGAATCCGATGGCAAGCCATCTTGGCTTCGTCGCAGACCGACGACCAAAAGAAGGAGGTCGCCGCGGTGATTTTCGCCTTTTTCGAGGCGGGGAAGAACAAGGACCTGCCTTCCCTCGGCGGGTTTCATTCGACCGACGGCTCGTTCACAAAGTTCGACGAGAATCCGCCTTTTACTCGACAGGGCTCAGACGACGCTTTCATGTACGAGCAGGCGGCCTTCGCGAACATCTCGGACTATACCTACCAGATCGACGACCTCAGGATCGACATGTTCGACCGGGTCGCGGTCGCGACCTTCTATCTGTCCTACAAGGGCATGTTCGTCAATGACTACTCTTTCGAAGGAACTCCTGTCGGCTCAAAGGCGAGGGTAACAATGGTGCTCGTCCGCTCTCCCTCAGGCTGGAAGATGTCGCACGAGCACTTCAGCCGGTTCCCGGATTGGCACAGGGAGAGCGAAAGGAACCCCAGCGCCCAGCGACGCAGCTGACTGGTCTCAGTTCGCGCGATTCCAGCGAGCCACGCTTATATCGGAATCGATGCCCGCTGCAAACGAATCGAGGATGGATGAGGTCACCTTTGTCGGGGAGGCGCTCCCATTCGGAGAGAGATTGCGGGTCTCGGGCTGGGCGAAGGGGGATATCGAAGTGGTGACCTACGCCGAGCTCCACAGGAAGACCATCGAGGCATCTGAGGAATTCTGGGCTTCGAGAGCGAGGGAGTTGGACTGGTACTCCCCGTGGACGTCGGTTTTGGAGGAGGGAGAACATCCCCACGTCTGGCGTTGGTTTGGCGGTGCGAAGACGAACATCTCTCACCTCTGCCTCGACGTGCAAATTCGAGGCGAGCGCAGGAACAAGACTGCGCTAATCTGGGAGGGAGAACCTCGCGATGAGAATGGCCTGCCTAAGGAGGTGAGAAAGTACACCTACCATGAGCTCTGGAAGGAAGTGAACAGAGTCGCCTGGGCGCTTCGAGAGAGGCTCGGCCTGAGGAAGGGGGATTGCGCGGCCTTGTACATGCCCATGACCCCCGAGCTGCCAATCTTCCTCCTCGCCTTCGCCCGGCTAGGCGTGACATTCACCGTCGTCTTCAGCGGCTTCAGCGCAGAGAACCTCTCGATCAGGATGGACGACCTGAAGGCGAAGGTCCTCGTCACGGCGGACGGCTTCTACAGGCGCGGCAAGGTCGTGCGGCTCAAGGAAATCGCGGAGAGGGCGGCTCTGATGTCCCCGACCGTCGAAAAGACGGTTGTCGTTCGTCGCGCAGGCGTCGAGACTCGGATGACAGAGGGGAGGGACCTTTGGTTTGACGACCTGATGGCGTCGGTCCCCGCGGACGCAGAGGTGCCCGCCGAGCGTCTGGAAAGCGACCACCCTCTGTACGTCCTCTACACGTCCGGGACGACGGGGGGCCCAAAGGGGATCATCCACGACCACGGAGGCTACTCGGTCCTGCTTCACGCCACGATGCGGGAGGTCTTCGACATCTCGGAGAAGGACGTCTACTTCTGCGCCGCCGACATAGGTTGGGTCACCGGCCACAGCTACATCGTCTTCGGTCCGCTGATCGCCGGCACGACCACGGTGATGTACGAGGGTACACCTGACTATCCCGGGCCCGACAACTGGTGGTCCATTATCGAGCGAAACAGGGTCAACGTCTTCTACACGACGCCTACCGCGACCCGGATGCTAATGCGCTTCGGCGAGGAGCCCGTGAAGAAGCACGACCTCACGTCTCTCAGGCTGATTCACAGCGTCGGGGAGCCGATCAACCCATCAGCCTGGCGATGGCTCTTCGAAGTCGTGGGCGGGAAGAGGTGTCCCGTGGGCTCGACCTGGTGGATGACAGAGACCGGCGGGATAATGATCAGCTACGCTCCCGGTATCGGGATGGTTCCAATGAAGCCCGGCGCGAACGGTCCCCCACTGCCCGGGATTGACGCCGACGTAGTTGACGATGGCGGGAATCCAGTGGCCCCCGGGACCAAGGGCTTTCTCGTCATCAAGAGACCGTTCCCGGGGATGCCAGGCCCGCCGACCGGCATGTGGGGAGACCCGGTCCGGTTCGAGAGCGTCTACTACAGCAGGTTCCCTGGAAAGCACTACTTCTACTCGGGCGACTACGCGATCAAGGACGGCGACGGGTACGTGTGGGTCGCCGGGAGGGCCGACGAGGTCCTCAAGGTCGCCGGCCACCGGATAGGGACGTATGAACTGGAATCCGCCCTGGTCTCCCATCCCGCGGTGGCCGAGGCGGCAGTCGTAGGGAAGCCGGACGCCGTGAAAGGGGAGGTGCCGATCGCGTTCGTCGTCCTCAAGCAAGGTCACCTGCCCGACGCCCAGCTCAACCGCCATCTGAAGAACTGGGTCCATGAAAGATTCGGGGCAATTGCGGATCCGGAGCAGGTCTTCTTCGTGACCAAGCTGCCCAAGACTAGGAGCGGGAAGATAATGAGGCGATTGGTCAAGGCCGTCGCCTCTGGTGGCCAGCTAGGGGACATCACGACCCTCGAAGACGAAGCGGCCGTGGATGAGGTAAAGAGCGCCTACAAGCAGCTCGTCCGAGACTTGAACCCAAAGTGAGTTCGTAGCAACTGAAGACCGCGGGATGGCCCGGCATTTTGCGCAATGCTGTCTAATCGACGATTCTGGCCCCGCAAGCTCCGCAGAACACGGCGCCCTGGCGTATCTGTGAGCCGCACTTGATGCAATAGCTAAGCGGCCCCGTGCCAGCGGGTACGTTCGACTGGACGCTCCCGGTTGAACCGAGTGTGACGGTACCGATCGGACCGAGGCCGAAGACCATCCCGCGCGACTTGTAGGTCAGCCCGAAGTAGGCCCCCAACCCAGCGAGTATGAATCCAATCAGCAAACCTCCCAAAGTGGTGAGCCCTCCAATGAGGATCATCACTATCACGAGTATCCCACCTGCTTTCCTGCGTCCGCCGTTCTCCGAGTTGATCAGCACGCCGCCGAAGACGATTAGCAACCCAGTGACGAGGCCGATTGCAAGAATGACGTCTGTTATCGCGTTCACGCTCCCTGAACCTAGTCCGCCCAACCCGAAGGTCGAGTTCGCGTTATCGACGGCGAATGGACCGATATAGTAATTACCGCCAACTCCTCCCAATAACCCCGATCCGAGGCCTGAGGAGACCGAACTGAGCAGGGCTGCCACAAGCGCACCTCCGATCATGTAGAAGATTCCGCCCACGACGGTGAGGATAGCGGCGGTCTTCTTGGTTACCATTCAGGTCAACCTAGCACGCAGTTTAACGTGCGAAGGTTATTAACCAAATGGACCTAGTCTCGGATCTTCAAACTCGGCATCAGGAATCCTTCTAAAGCGTGTTAAGTTGAGTGGGCCTGGAGCGATTTGAACGCTCGACCGACCGGTGTCTCCGTACAGGAGTATGAGCCGGTCGCTCTGACCGAATTGCTCGTCTCAGGTTGACACTGAGCTACAGGCCCTCAATTTCTCAGGTTCGGAATCGGTTGTTAAAAGCTGTACTCGGGTAAAGGCTAATTAGTCACTCTATCCAATGCCAGCACGAACAGTGACCAGTAAAGACCTGGATGAAGGTTTCGAGGACATTCTCGCAGAGCTGGATCGAGAACAGGCGCGCGTAAAGATAAGAATGGAAATGCGTCGTTTTGGCAAACCAACGACCGTCATCGAAGGCTTGAAGATGAGCGACAAGGACCTTCACGAGCTCTGCACCAAGATGAAAAGGGGCCTTGCGACCGGGGGCACCGTGAAGGGCGGAATCCTCATTCTACAGGGGGACCACAGGGAGAGCGCGGCGAAGATGCTGACGGACAAGGGCTTCTCTGAAGGGTCCATCGAAATCCTGTAAGAGCCGATTGAATCCGTTACAACTCGATTTCCCCGCACTCAACTTTATAAAAGGTACGAGAGAGCGCCAGCAAGCAGGTCAGCAGGGGCAAGCATGACCAATCAGATCACTACTTTCGAGGGTTTCATCAGAAGAATCCTCAAGGTCGTCTTCTGGGTGGTCCTGATCCTGGCTCTGATAGCGGTCCCGATTTACTATGCCCTCGATTCGATCCTCCACTTCCCCATGGATTACTTCGCCTTGGCCACGACCAAACCTGACCAGATGATGTCCCTCACCTTCTCTATGCTCGGCTCCGAGCCTTTCAAGACTCTCTTTGCCCTGACCGTCTTCCCCGGCTTCTCTTTCGTAGCGCTCTACTCGACGATCCTGATGGGCTGGGTCGAGAGGAAGATGACCGCGAAGATTCAGCTCAGGACGGGACCAATGTACGCCGGCAGGTTCGAGGGAATCCTTCAGAACATCGCCGACTTCTTCAAGCTTCTCTTCAAGGAGATAATAATACCGAACGGCGTCGACGTCGCGGCCTTCATAGCCGTGCCGTTCGCCTTGATGGCTGTCGCCGGCGCTCTCATCTCCCTGGTGCCCCTCTCGCCCACGATCTATATCGCCAACCCGTCGGTCGGCGCGGTCCTGGTCTTCGCTATCCTCGGCTTCACGCCCGTGATCACCCTGATGGCCGGATGGGCAAGCAACAGCAAGTACCCTTTCCTGGGCGGCCTGAGAGCCCTCCACCAACTGGTGGCCTACGAGATACCTCTGGTTCTTTCCCTCCTCGGGGCAGTGATACTCGCGGGTTCGCTCAACCTGATGGACATAGTCAACGCCCAGGGCGCGGGCACTGGCACCGTAGGGATCTGGTTCTTACTGCTCCAGCCCTTGGGCGCGATAGTCTTCTTCGTCGGGGCCCTCGCAGAGCTCGAGAGAATCCCGTTCGACCTTCCCGAAGCGGACAGCGAGTTGGTCGCTGGATGGCAGACGGAGTACACTGGGATGCTCTTCGGAGCCTTCCAGCTTGCTAACTTCTCGAGGATGTACGTACTTGCGGGTCTCTTCACCACGTTCTTCCTCGGGGGATGGCTTGGCCCCGCAATCCTGCCACCGGTTGCCTGGTTCCTGCTCAAGACCACGGCTGTCATGATAGCCATGATGCTCCCCAGAAGCATAATGCCCAGGATCAGGATCGACATGATGTTGAGGACTGGCTGGATTCGCCTCCTGGTGCTCGCATTCGCCAACGTCTTTCTAACGATGGTGATCGTAGGGCTGGGACTGGTGCACTAGAATGGGTACGCTTTCCTACCTCAAGGGAGTCTTCATCTCGACATGGAGCGGCATCAGGCACTTCTTCATGCCGAGGATGACCCTCCGCTACCCGGAACAGAAGCTCGACCTCGAGGGCACCGGATACAAGTTTGACCCCAAGCAGGGGGTCGGCCTCCCCGGCTTCAAGGGCAGACACATCCTGTTCATGGACAAGTGCACGGGATGCCAACTCTGCGCCATCGCGTGCGACGGTGTCGCGGTCGCGATCGAGATGCAGCCCGTCCAGAAGGGTAAGCCCCAGAACAAGAAAGAGATATGGCCCGCCGTGGACTACGGAAGGTGCGTCTTCTGCGGGCTCTGCGTCGACGCATGCCCCTTCGACGCGCTCTACATGACGAACGATTACGAGCTCTCGGCCTACGACAAGACCAGCCTGAAGTACACTCCCGACCAACTCGCTATCCCTCCGAGGCTGGAGGGGCAGACCAAGAAGGTCGAGTTCGACACCGAAAGAGGGACCGCCAAGCATGATTGATCTCGTCTTCATTGCCATGATGATAATCACGCTCGGAGGCGCCCTGATCGCGCTTGAGGCCGAGGAGATCGTCTACGGTGCCATCGCTCTCGCGGGGAGTCTCTTCGGGGTGGCCGCCCTCTTCTTCCTCCTCAACGCCCCCTACGTGGCCGTCTTCCAGATCACGGTCTACGTCGGCGCCATCGCCGTGCTGATCCTCTTCACGGTGATGCTCGTCCGGCAGGAGAAGTGGTCGAAGGAGGTCTCCACCATCTCGATAACCAGACTGGCGGGAGGTCTGACCGGGGGAGCGATAGCCATCTCGATAGTCATCGCGGCCGCCGCCTCGCATCTGCTACCGGCCGGAGGTCCCGAGAACCCCGCAGGCGCGGCCCAGATAGGCCAACTGATCTCCACAAGCTACGCCCCGATTCTCGAAGTCCTCGCGCTGGTTCTGGCCGTCGCGGTCGTGGGGGCTCTTACCCTGGCGCGGGTCGACAGGGAGGAACCTCAATGACCCCGCTCGTCGACTACGTCTTCGTCTCCGCGATGCTCTTCGGCATCGGAGTCTACGGGCTCATCGTGAAGAAGAGCGCCCTGAGGCTACTCTTCTCCGTCGAAATCATGATCAACGCCGCGAATCTGAACTTCATCGCGTTCAGCCAGTTCGTGTGGAACAACGCGGTCGGGCAGACGGTGGTTCTGTTCTCGATCGCCCTGGCGGCCGCGGAGGCGGCCGTGATCTTGGCCATAGTCGTCGTTGCGTACAGGCTGCACAAGGACGTCGACGTGAGCGAACTGAAGTCTATGGGAGAGTAACAAGAATTGAAAACATTGGAAGACCATGGACCAATACGAGTCAGCGAGCTAGCTGAGTGACATCATGGCGATTCCAGACCCTCTTCTCCAGACCGTACTGGTTCCCATAATTCTGTCGGCGGTCTGTTTTCTGCTGAGCAACAAGCTCGGCAAGAATGTGGGCTGGGTGGCCTTTGCCGGACTACTGTATTCAACCCTACTACTCGCGCTCGCAGGAATGCAGCTCTTCGGGACCGGAGGCGTGGTCCCGCCTGAGTTCTACAGCTGGGCCCCGAGCGCGGGGTTGACTTTCGGGTTCCTGGCCGACAGCCTAAGCGCGCCAGTCGGGGTGATCGTCGGCCTCGTGCTCACGGCGAGCGCGGTCTTTTCAATCCCATACATGGAAAGGCGGGTGAAGGCAATCTTCGGAGAAGAGAGGAAGAACCAATACGGCTACTACTACCTGAACTATCTTCTTCTCTCAGCAGGCCTGATTGGCATTGCCCTCTCCACCAATCTGATCGAACTCTATCTCTTCCTCGAGCTGGTTATGATACCCACCTTCGTGATCATAAGCCTCTTCGGCTACGCCCAGAGAGAAAGGGTAGCGATAATCTACTTCATCTGGAACCATCTGGGCGCGTTCATCTTCCTCGCGGGCATCCTCTTCGTCTACGCGGCGACCGGGAGCTTCGACATCACTCAAGCAAATCTCAACTCGGCCCAGTCCAGCAGCCTCGCCTACTGGATCGTCGGCCTGATCCTGGTAGGGTGGCTCGTCAAGTTGGCCGTCTTCGGCGTCCACATGTGGCTGCCCATCACCGAGGCGGAGGCGCCCACGTCCTTCGCCCCCGTCATGGCCGTCGTCTCAGGGATCGGCAACTACGTGATCGTGAGGCTTCTCCTGTTCGGGATGCCGAGCGCCTTTCAGGCCTTCAGCCTGCCCTTGATGGCGTGGGCGGTCCTGACCATGTTCTACGGGGGCGCGGTCACGCTGGCCCAGACGGACGTCAAGTACCTGTTCGCGTGGTCGACGATGAGTCAGAACGCCTACTCGATCCTCGGGATTGCGAGCTTCTCCGCGCTCGGAGTCGCCGGAGGCGTCTTCTACTTCCTGAGCCACATAATGGGCAAGTTCATCATGTTCTCGGTCGCTGGGATCCTGCTCACCCAGACGGGCCTGAGGGACGTGCGAGAGATGGGAGGCCTCGCGAGCAAGATCCCGTTCACGGCTAGCCTCTTCGTACTTGGCGGCCTAATCCTCTCCGCGGTCCCGCCGACGAGCGGCTTCCAGGCGGAGTGGATAATGTTCGCGGGGATCTTCACGCAAGGCGCGGCAGGGTCGCAGACTTATCTCGCGGTGGCGATACTCGGCCTTATTGCGACGATGCTGACCGTTGCCTACACTCTGTGGCCCGTCCGGAGGATCTTCTTCGGCCAGCTCCCCACGTCTCTGCGAGACGTCAAAGAGGCCCCTCTCACGATGACCCTCCCGCTCCTGGCCGTCGTGGTCGCGTCGGTCGTCATCGGGATCTATCCCGACCTGGTCTCAAAGTTCCTCATCAACTTCGCCAATTCGCTACCGATCGGAGGTAAGATAGTGGGATGAGCATGGAAATCCCCTCTTACCTGATCTGGCTCATCTTCGTGCTGCCATTCATCGGAGCTCTAGTTACCGCAGGGCTCAGGAAGGCGGGGAGGATTCGCGACTACATCGCCGTTGTCTTCTCTTTACTTTCCGCCTTGTGCGCCCTGACCGTCCTCCTCCCCACGCTGCTCGGCCAGCAGTACTCGGTCGTCAATTCGATCATCCCTACGAGCGTTCCGTGGATCTCGGGGCTGAACCTGACCGTCGGCGTCTTGACCGACCCCTTCACCGCCATAATCGCGAACGTAGTCGCCTGGATAAGCTTCCTGATCATGGTCTACAGCCTGGAGTACATGAAGGGAGACGACGGCATCGCCCGCTACTTCTTCTTCGTCAGCCTCTTCATAGGGAGCATGCAGCTGATTATCCTCTCCGACAACCTGCTGTCCCTCTTCATCGGGTGGGAGATGGTCGGGCTCTGCAGCTACGCGCTGATCGGCCAGTACTTCAAGGACGAGACGAAGGACTGGGTCGGATCCCCGGGCGACAAGGCGCTCGGCGAGGATCAGGCTTACCCGCCCTCCCATGCGGGAATGAAGGCCTTCGTCATGACCAGGGTCGGGGACGTCGCCATGCTGGCAGGGATACTGATTCTGTTCTACTACGCGCACACCTTCAACTACTACCAGCTGGCGCAGACCGCGTCTACCTGGGCCCCACAACTCGTGAACTCCGGCCTGCTCGTCCCCGTCGGACTCCTGATCTTCGGCGGGGCGGTGGGCAAGTCCGCGCAGTTCCCGCTCCACGAGTGGCTCCCGGACGCGATGGCCGGTCCTGCCCCAGTCTCGGCCCTCATCCACGCTTCGACGATGGTGAACGCAGGGGTCGTCCTTGTCGCGAGGATAGCCCCGCTGTTCTATTTCGCGTTTCTCTCCGTCGCTTCCCTGAACATCTCTATGGTTCAGCCGTTCTTCCTGACCGTGGCCTGGATCGGCGCCTTCACCGCGTTCCTGTCGGCCTCACAAGCCCTGGTCGGGTTCGAGCTCAAGAAGATTCTCGCCTACTCCACGATCTCGCAGATCGGCTACATGATGATGGCGATGGGCCTTGCCGGGCTCTCGCCGGACTTCGTCTCCGGACTCTCTGCGGGGCTCTACCAGCTCTTGAGCCACGCGATCTTCAAGGCGTGCCTCTTCCTGGCGGCGGGCGCGCTCATCCATGCCGCCGATTCGAAGTACGTAAGCGACATGGGCGGGATGAGGAACAAGATGAAGATCACCTTCGCGGCCTTCCTCATCGCCGTCGCCTCCCTCTCAGGCATCCCCCCATTCAGCGGATTCTGGAGCAAGGATGCCGTCTTGGGGGTCGCTTGGACGTCAGGCCAATACGGCCTCTTCCTCGTGGGTGCAGGAGTCGCGGGCCTGACCGCATTCTACTCCTTCAGAATGCTGGGCCTAGTCTTCTTCGGCAAGGGCAGCACGAAGCTCGAGGCGGTCGAGAGCGGGGGGCACCACGTCCACGAACCGAGCCCCATAATGTGGGTGCCTTACGTCGTCCTAGCGGGCGCGACCGCCATCCTTGGCCTCACCGCGCTCTTCGGCTTCGCCGTCCCGCAGCTCAATATCGAGAAGTCCCTGGAGGGCGCCGCCTCCGCGTACGTGGTGAGTCTCTTTCCGAATCAGGCCCTCCCGGCGGCCCAGGGTAGCTTCAACCTAGCCTCCTCGGGAATTGCCGGCCTCTTCGTTGCCATCGGATTCTTCGTCGCCTTAACTCTCTACATATCGAGGAGGGCGAGCCCCAGCCGGTTTGTCGGACAGACGGGCTTCATGCACTACGTCTACGTCTTTCTGCAAGAGAGATGGTACATCAACGCCATCTACTACAAGGTCTTCGTCGACGCACCGCTCGCGGCCTCTAGGTGGCTGAGCGACAAGTTCGACTTGAACGGCCTCTTCCGCATCAACAACCTCGGGCCGACCTTCGGCATCTCTCTTTCGAACGCGGGCATCTGGTTGGACGCCAAAGTGATTGACGGGATCGCGAACGGGGTCTCTACTGTCGGGCAAGCCTTCTCGCGGACCCTGAGGAGGCTGCAGGGAGGAGTCACCGAGCGATACATCTTCGTCTTCGCCGCGGGGGTCGTGGTACTCCTGATCCTATTCCTACTCTACTCGGGGGTCACACTGACGTGAGTTTCGTCCTCTCTCTGCTGATCTTCCTGCCCATCGTAGGGGCCCCCCTGATCTATCTCGCCACAAGAGCCAACAAGAAGTGGGGAATCTACGTCTCCCTCGGGCTCGCGACCTTTCTCTTTGTCGTCTCAGCCTACGTCCTCGCGGCGGTCTTCGCCAAGCCCCCGACTGGCGGGCAGTTCGCGTTCTCCGAAGACTACTCGTGGGTGAACTTCCCCTACTTCGGGCTCAACTACCTACTGGGAGTCGACGGGCTGAGCACGCCCCTGATGTTCGTCTCGACGCTGCTCACCGTCTTCGTCATCCTCGGGTCCAGGAAACTGATCGACCATCACGAGCCCGAATACTACGCCCTGATCTTCCTCTTCGAGGGCGCGATCATGGGCGTGTTCACCTCGCTCAACCTGATACTCTTCTACATCTTCTGGGAGATCGTCCTGATCCCGATGTTCTTCTTCATCGGCGTCTGGGGAGGCCCCAGACGGAAGTACGCCGCGATGAAGTTCATCATCTTCACCTTCGTCGGAAGCACGCTGATGCTGCTCGGCTTCCTCTACGTCTACCTCGGGATGCCCGCCCAGATGGCCTCCTTCGATATCCCAGCGCTTGCGGGTAGGATACCGGCTGGGATACAATATCTCCCGCTTCTCTCCTCGTTCATCGGTTTCGGCATCAAACTTCCGGTCGTGCCATTCCACACTTGGTTGCCCGACGCGCACGTCGAGGCACCCGCTCCGATCAGCGTCCTGCTGGCCGGCGTCTTGCTGAAGATGGGAGGCTACGGATTCCTCCGTATTAGCATCAGTCTCTTCCCCCAGGCCTCGTTCCAGTACGCTTGGGCCTTCATGGCGGTGGGTCTGGTTACCATGTTCTACGGCGCGATCGTCGCACTGAGGGCGACCGACCTCAAGAGAATGATAGCGAACACCAGCATTAACCACATGGGCTTCGTGCTCTTCGGCGCGTACGCCACCGTCGCTTCGGGCAACCTCCTCGGAATCCAGGGCGCCATACTTCAGATGTTCACACACGCTCTTGCGGTAGGGAGCCTCTTCATGCTCTCAGGATACATCCACCATCAGGCTGGCACCAGGGAGATTCCGCTTCTCAAGGGTCTTCGCATCACGATGCCGAGGACTGCTGCGATCTTGATGCTCGCCTCCGGGGCCGCAATGGGACTCCCACCATTCGCCAGCTTCCTCGCCGAGCTGATGATAATCTCGGCAGGCCTGTCCGCCTACTCCGTCACCGCGATTTCCGTCTTGGTGCCTGTAATAACAGCGGCGTACTTCCTCTGGATGATCAAAAGAACGGTTCTGTCTGCCCCCGAAGGAGACCGAACCGTCCACGACATGACCCGATCCGACGTCTTAACATTCGCAGGATACTTGGTGCCGCTTGTCGTCATCCTAGTAGCGTCCTACATCATCCTGACGCCTTCCCAGAACGTCGCACAGTATCTCTACGGGCTGGTAAAGCTGGCGAAGTAGAATGGCCGATACACTGACGGTCTCGATCGTGATCCTCGGTGCGTCCTCCCTCTTGCTTCCGTTGCTCCAACTCTCCAAGAAGGATCTCGGCAACCTTCCGGGCTACATCCTCGCCTTAGTGCTGGCCGTCGTTATGGTCTTGGTGGGGCTATACTCCGTCAACCCCACTCAGACCGCTTGGTTCGGGTCTCTGCTGGCCAACGACGAGCTCGGCGTCCTCTTCGCGCTCGTGACCCTGGGCGTGACGCTCATGGTCACAGTCGCATCCTTCGGGTATTTGAAGAGCGTGAACAACCCGGTCTACTACAGTCTGCTCTGTTTCACGGCCCTCGGCATGCTCCTCCTCTCATTCGCCGCGGACCTGCTGATGCTCTTCGTCGCCTGGGAGTTGATGAGCCTCCCGACATACGTACTGGCGGGCTTCGACAAGAAGATTCGGTCCAACGAGGCCTCGGTGAAGTATGCCGTGATCGGCGCGATGTCGTCCGCAATCATATTGTACGCGATAAGCCTGGCATACGGCCTCTCGGGCAGCACTCAGATTTCTACCGTGGTCCAAGTCTTCTCATCTCAGCCATCGGTCCTCACCGGCATCGCGGTCCTTCTCTTCATAGCCGGTTTCGGCTTCAAGATGTCGATCGTGCCTTTCCACATGTGGATTCCAGACGCGTACGAGGGCGCTCCGACAACGATCAGTACCCTCCTCGCGGCCGCTACGAAGAAGGCTGGATTCATCGCCGCGATCCGGGTCGTCTTGGCGATAACGACCGCCTACGTGATCACGCAGAACCCGGCCTTCTCGGTCGCGAACGTCTTCGCCGGACTGGCTCTGATCACGATGACGCTGGGTAACTTAGCCGCGCTGACGCAGAAGAGCATGACCCGGCTGTTGGCGTACTCGAGCATCGCGCAGGCAGGCTACATCTTGATCGGCTTCGTTCCGTTCGCTTACAATCCGCAGTCGGCCGCGGCGACGATCGGGATGACAGGCTCCTTGGTCCAAATCGTGAACCATGCGATAATGACGGGGGTAGCCTTCGTAGTCGCGGCCCTGGTCCTCTTCGAGCTCAAGAGAGGAGACATCGGTGGGTACAGCGGCCTCTCGAAGAAGATGCCCATCACGGCCTTCACCATGGCCATTGCCCTCCTCGCTCTGGCCGGAGTCCCACCCCTCAGCGGGTTCTGGGGCAAGCTCTTGCTCTTCCTCTCGGTAGCCTACGGCCCGTACGGATGGCTGGCGGTCGCGGGGATACTGAACAGCGCCCTCAGTATCGGCTACTACGGGTTGATCGTCAAGCGCATGTACATGGACGAGCCTGACGTCGCCGGACGAGTCACGGAGCCGAGGACCTACGTGCTGATCTTCGCCGTGGCGACCGGGCTGATCATAGGGTTCGGCCTCTTCCCCCAGCCACTCCTCAACTTCGCCTCAAGTGCAGTCCCCAACATCTTCAAGTGAAGCCTAGGTCCAGTCTATCCAGACCCTGACCCGGTCGGGGAGAATCTTTCTGAACGGCACTCCAGATCCGCGGTAGAACTTTGTGAAGAACTCGTAGATGTGCAGCCTCAGGTCCTGGACGTAGACGACGAAAGCCTCGAAGGTGATGACCAGACAGTTGAGGACCACCCAGAATGGGATTGTCACTGGATTGGTGATCGGGAAGTACTGGTTCACGATGAGGAGCAACACCGCGTGGACGAGCAGCATGATAGCGAGCCGGACGTAGCTTATCGTGTTGGAAAGGAACTGAGATATCCTCTCGAAGACCTCGAGACCTCCGTTGGCGAACTGTGCCCCTGCCGACTCACCATGCATCTTTCCAGCCAGTGTCGCAATCCCTTTCCCGCTGAAGAGGACTATCATGGACGCGAAGAGTATCACAACCGAGACGACTCCGAGCTCGTTATTCGCGATTCCCAACAAGGGCGTCTGTCCCGAAGGCTTGAGCACGTCGAAATTGTATCCCGCACCTATGAATGCCAGTCCGTAGCCCACGCCAGAGAGATACATCGTCAAGGTGGGAATCTTCTCGACAAGCAATTCCAACCTCTCATGCATCTTCGCAGTTTCATAAACGTCTAGAGAGAGGGCGATGGTAAGGTGGGCGATTCCGATTAGTATTGCGATGACCATGACGGTCTCGATGTTTGCGGTGTTTATCGTGGGATTCACACCCTCCGGCCTGTTCATTATCTCCAAGACCGGTGGAATCGAAAGGAAGGTCTTCAGGGAGAGCCCGAAGAACTCGCCAAAGATCGCTCCAAAGATAACGGCCGAGAGACCGGAGACCAGGAATACGTTCCCCCACTGTCGGAGGTTGCCCGCCGACCTCTGTCGGATCAGTAGTGCGAAGAAGACGATCACCAGCCCGTGCCCAAAGTCGCCGAACATGAGCCCGAAGAACGCTGGGAAAACAAACGAGATCAGAGGTGTGGGGTCAACCTCGTCGTGCCCAGGAGTTCCTTGCTGGGAAGTGATGAGCTCAAACGGCTCCATGTACCCATTCGTGGTGACCAGGGAGGGGATCTTCTCGCCGTGCTCCTCCGAGGCGACGGGCGCGGAGTAGACGATCCATCTCCCGAATTGTTTCTTGAACTCTGATTCCCTCTTCTCCGGAATGAAGCCTGAAATCATCGCGAGCCTCTTCAGGTTTCCCGATATCCTCGCCTCGTCAAGCATCACTCTCGCGGCCTCAGTCAGCTCGCGGATTGCGAGCAGGACCACATCGTTCTCCGACTTGATCTGATTTAGTCGCGCTTCAACAGCAGCTTTCTCCATCCCCGCCGCCTCCTGTTGCTTAGTGAGGGCGAGGTACGCCTCGGCCGGATTCTGCGGGAGGGAAGTCGGTATGACCAGCGGTTTGATTTCAAGCGCCTTCATGGTCTTGTCCAGGCGCGACTCCTCTGATTTCGGCAGTGCTACCATTACGATGCTCTGGGCTGGTCCCAAGGGCTGGGTCACGAATATCGCATCCGGCAAAGAGTTCCTGAACTCATTCAACGCCGCGTTGGAGACGGCAGCCACGACCACCTTGAACAGATGCATGTTCGGCAGTTCGCTCAGGTCCGCGGAGAAATTCGAGAGGCTCTCGAGCGCGTCTCTGAGCGTCTGCGCGTCGGTCTCATCCTTCACTGCCTTCTGGAACAAGCTCTTCTGCGACTTGACCTCATCCGCTATGGGGGTGAGCTTTGTCTCCGCCTGATTCAGAAGTTCGTCCCAGGTCTCAGCCCGAAACTCGGTTCGTGGAATCTTGACTCCCCGGAAGACGATGTCGATTGTCCCGGGCATCAGCTGGATCGAGAGATCCTTCACGGCCTGGTCGGATTGAGCGAACAGCCGTACCGCCTTGACGTCTAGCTCCTGGATTACAGGGTCGAAGTTCGGCTGCGTCGTCTCAACGGGGTGGAAATCCTCGAATTGGGCGAGGGCCTTCGCGACCTGACCGTATTCGCTCCGAGGAGCTATCACAGTCACCTTCGAGAGCTTGGCAAGACCCAAAAAATGCTAACACTCTTTGCATTTCCAGCCGTCCCCCCATCCCATATTAAGCGTTAAACCCGTCCCGGCCTCTGACGGGTTAAAACGATTATAAGGGAAAAGAACCGCCCGTCTCCAAACCTGGAGGAAATGTTATTTGTCGAGCAAGACCTACATCGGGACGAAAGCCCACGCGCTTCACGGTTTCTTGCTGGACAAGCCCACGGTGCAGAAACTGGCCGAATGCACCACGCTCGAGGAGCTCATCAACAGGCTCAGGAGCACGCCGTACTCCGACGCCCTCGCGAGCATGGCGCCGCCATTCGTAGCGAGGAGGATTGAACTCGCCCTCAGGGGGCGACTTGCCGAGGTCCACCATTCTCTGATGAGCACCGCCGGAAAATACAAAATCTTCGAGCTCTACTACCTGAAGTACATCGCTTGGGACTTGAAGGTCGCGCTGAAGTCGAAGGCATTGGACAGGAGCTACGACGAAACTATGGAGTACCTCGACATGACCGCCGAGGAGCTAGTCGGACGGAGAGACCTGATCGTCAAGGTCTTGACAGCGAAAGACGTGACCGAGGCGGTCTCTCTGCTCTCCGGTACCGAATTCTACGAGGATGCACAGAAAGCTCTGGCCTTATTCGCCGCTAAGTCGGAAGTGAGGCTGTTCGACGTATACATTGACCATGCAGTCCTCGCCGCCATTGCGAAGGAATACTCGACCAACTTCAGGACGTACGCGTCATCCAGGGCGACCGACGTTGCAGGCGTGGGCGACATCGTGACGAACGAGATCGATTCCTACAACGTCCTGAGCGTGCTCCGTGCAAAGCTCTGGAAGTTGTCAGAACAGGAGATCCAAGGATTGGTCGTGTTACCGACTTACAAGGTGTCCGCGACGGTACTTGCAAGGATGGCCTCTTCTGAGTCGGTCTCGGAAGGACAGAAGCTGATAGACCAAATCTACCCGGTCCCAGCGCAGGCGTCGCAGGGTGATGAGCAGCTGATTGACGAGGTAGAAGACGAGTTCGGCAGGGAGATGCGGAACATAGTGACGAAATCGTTCTTCTGGCAGGGCCTCGGCCCGGGTTGCGCTTTGGCGGTCACGAAGCTGTTGGAGTTCGAGGTGAGCAATCTGGCCGCGATAGCCATCGGAATCGAGGCGGGAATGGACCCGCGAAAGATCGCGAGCATGCTAAGGCTCTGAGAACTTCTGTGTTCCTCGCCAAAATCCTAGAATTCCTGTAACATTTATAAGACGTGCTCGAAGGTGGCGTGTTCGTCGATTCATGCGTAAGCTTTCGTTCCTCCCGCTCTTCTTCATTGGCGCGGCCCTACTGATGCTCGCGTCAGGGATGCTCCCGACGGTCTTCGCGGCCTCCACGAACAGCACCTCTACTGGCGCAGCGACATCCTCGAACGCGGGTTTGAAGTATCTCGCGGCGGGAATTGCTTTCGGTCTTGCGGCCTTCGGAGCAGGCTACGGTGTCGGACAGTCCGGCGCGGCAGCCATCGCCGCCGTGACGGAGAAAGCGGAAGTAAGGACTACGGCGCTCATCTTCGTGGTGCTGGCAGAGGCTATCGCAATCTACGGCTTCGCGATCGCGATACTCATCCTAGGCCAGACCGGGTAATCGGACAAGATCGTCTCTTTCTAGTGCTTCCTGTATATCGTAAAGTCCGTGAGTTCCTCTAGGAACCCTGCCGCGCTGCTTCTGGGAAGGAGGAGGAGCTGTCTCTTGGCCTCTTCGGCGTAGGTCTGAGAGAGCGCGGTCATCTTACCTACGACCTCTCCTTCACTGTAGCTCTTCAGAAGGCCGAGGGCGACCTTGTCCTGCGATTTCCAGTCCAGAAGGTCGTCGCGGATCTGGTACGCTATCCCCAAGCATCTCCCGTAGTTCGCGAGGGCGGCGACTTCCTTGTCGCTGCCTTCGGCGATGAGCCCGCCCAACTTCGCTGACGTCTCGAAGAGGGCTGCCGTCTTGTCGGAGACAATCTTGAGGTACTCGTCCCAGTCCAGCTTGTACGTCTTGGGATCTATCGTCAACTCGGAGTATTCCCCTTCTGACATGTGGAGCGCGGCGTTGCTGATCACCTCGGCCACCCGCCTATCCTTGTACCTCGCGGCGATCGCGAGTATCATCGCAAAGACGAAATCCGCCGTGAGAAGGGACGCGCTGAACCCGTACTTGACGTGGAAAGTCATCCTGTCCCTCCTCGCAACCTCGTTGTCGATTATGTCATCATGAATTATCGATTCCGTGTGGAGTAGCTCGACCGCGACGGCCGCGTCCAGCACAACATCATCCGTGCATCCGAGGGATTCGGCCGAGAGCAAGAGCATGAGCGGACGGACTCTCTTCCCCCCTTCGACCGCGTAAACCAAAGGGTCGTAAAGCCGCGAGTGGGCGTAGAGGGCCAGTTCCCGGGAGATTGCCTTGTCGACTCTGACGGCGTAGCTGTTCATTCTCGTTTGGATGGAGTCGACAGCGACGGTCCTGCGACCATTCAATAGAGGAATCTGGCTTTCGGGCATTCGTATTGTATATAACGTTTGTTCGGAAAGTGAGACCGTTGCTGCGCTTCAAGCTCGACCAGATCCGCCTTGAAGAGCGATTCTACATCCTCCTGCCGAAGCTGAATAGTTCCCAGGTCGATATCCTTCGGAGGAGACTCGTCGAGGTCGGGTATAGGGTGTCGGTCGGCGATGTGTTGAGAGCAGAGAAGGGTAGGTCGACGATCACCATAAGCCAGGTCGGCTTGTGCTGGTCGAACGACGACCTGATTGACGCAATCGCGCCTGTCCTCCCAGAAGTAATCGCGTCCGAGAAGGAGAAGACCTCAGTAGAAGAGCTCCAATCGAAGTACTTCCGCATCAAGCTCACCGGCGAGGGGACTCTACTCAGGTTCTCCCCCAGAATGGAGTCATCGACGATCTGGGAATCGCTCCGCTCAACCGGCCAGTGCGGACTCTCGCCCGACGAACACACGCTGACCCGCTTCGTTCTTTCGCAAACAGCCGGAGATTGCGTCGTCCTAACGGACTACCCGACTGAATCGAGCGTCGTGAGGCGCATCGGACGGAAGCAGTATTACGAATCTAACATCCGGGCTTCTGAAGTCGCCGGAGACCTTCGGTCATGCGAGGGGCGTGGCGTTAGGAACGCATATCTCCCAAAGAACGCCCTGTTGCGCTTTACATCACCGTTAGATTTCACCCCAGAAAAGGCAGCCAAGATCTTCTCAGAACTTGGGGACTGGTGTTCGTTCTCTTCCAGCTCTTGAAAGCGGGCCTCTGTCGCAGAGTAAAGCAACAAGAGGGAGCAGGAACGTATATCTTCCGAAAGATGGTCTCTTGCACCTGACGTTGGATGTAAGATTCGTGCAAGGAGATCCCGCGAGGGCTCAATTGGAATCAGGATACTGGTGCTACTACTTGTTCGGGCGAAACCCGAGCTGATAGTTTGATATGTTTCTCTTCGCCAAAACACCAAAAGGAGACGCGACTCAAAGGAAGTGCCCAGGCCGGGATTTTCGTCTTGTTCAGATTTCGAACCCGGGTCGCCGACTCGAAAGGCCAGCATACTTGACCGGGCTATACTACCTGGGCACCGCGGAAAGGCGCTGATGTCCAGTCTTTAATCTTGAGCCTTCCTGCGTGAGTTTCATGCCATTTCTGTTACGAGTTAGTGAAGCCAGTTGGCATGTGGGTGGCTTAATACTACGCGCGAGTTGAGACCCGCTTGAGGATCAGGACGGTCGGCACCCTTCTGTATTGGTGTGAAGGAAGCAAGAGAGAAAGAGACAGGCGCGTCGAATTCGTCAACTCTGACCCAATGATGGTTGCCATTTTCATGAAGTACTTGCGCACGTTGGCAATCGATGAGAACCGTATCAAGGCGAGACTCATGTTGCATCTTGAAGACAGCGAAACAGAATGCATCAACTACTGGAAATCCATCACCAATCTGAGGAACTCGAATTTCATATCCTCCGTTGTTTTCAATGGTGGGACTGGAAAAGCGAAACGCCGGCTGCCCTTTGGGACTATTACGATTCGGTACAATTCTCTTGCGCTACTTAGGAAGGTCAACGACGATATTCGAAGGCTAGCTATGGAACTTGCGTGAATCCGAATCCCGCCCGGGGCACTCAACTTAACCTCAGACCCAAGAGATGCGTGAGTAATCGCCCCCCGATACCAGGGGCCGGAACGGTTCTCCGAGGCCGGAGTAGAACTTGGTGAACCACTCGTAGATCTGCAGCCTCAGGTCCTGAACATAGACGATGAATCCCTCCATCCCCATCACGAGGAGGTTCAGAAACGCCGCGAGAAGAATCCCAGGCAGCCCCAGGGAGATGGCGCTCGTTGCGAGGCCGGTGGATATCGAGCATATGATGAAAAGCACTCCCAATCGGATGTAGCTGATCGTGTTCACGAAGAACTCGAACGGCCTTGTCACGCTCTCAAGCAGTCCGCTTCCGAGGGCCAGCAGGGTCTTGCGGAGATTGTGAGTCGAAAGGTACGCCCTCACCGGATGACCGATGACCAGGACCGACAAGGATGCAATGACAAGAGGCAGCGAAACCATGGCCGTGACAGAGACCGGCACGTCTAACCCGTAGAATTCGGCCAAGACTGGTGTGTTCTTCGTGCTATGGAACAGGTTGCTCACCATCAACCCGTTGCCCGCGACAGCCAGGGCGAGCGGGACGAGGCTCGAATACAGGACGAGGGTCGGCAGATGGCCCAGAAACGCGTCGGCGTAGTTCCTAGAACGCACCTGGTTCAGGAAAGCGATGAGATAGGCCGTAGCAAGGTGGAACGACCCCACGATTATCGCGGTCTCCAAGAGGAACGGCACGTACGTGATCTGAAAGCCCCCTTTCAGGGCGTTTGGCAAGGGGATGATTCCGCTGAGAGGACTGCTGAAGCCGATCCCAAAGAAGAGCCCCCTAGCGAGCCCGATTATGCTCGCTGAAGCCCCGAAGACGATGATGAGCTGGCCCCAATTGGCGTATTTTGTCCGCTTGGCGAGAAACCAGCCAAACCCCACGAGCAGAAGGCCATGCCCAAGGTCGCCGAACATGATTCCGAAGAACAGTGGGAAGACGAACGCAACTATTGGCGTCGGGTCTATCTCGTTGTACTTCGGAACTCCCTGTTCCAGGGTGAGGCTTTCGAAGAGAGTGGCGAGCCGGGAGTTGACAAGAAGCGTCGGCACGTAAGGGTCGTTCGGCCGTCGTTTGTCCACAGGCTCGGCTGCGATGAGGTACTTTCGTGCCATCTTAGTGAACGCCTCAAGGGACTTTGTCGGCACGTAACCCTCCAGGACCGCCGATCTCCGCAGGCCCGGGTAGACCCTTATTCGTTGCAGGTCATTGAAGACAGTCGTGGCCGCCTCGCGGATCCCTCGAACTCTGTTCAGAAGTTCGTGTCTCTCCGGACCCTCCTGGCTCTGCGCCAGTTTGTCCCGTAAGTCGTTGAGGGATTCCCCCAGTCCGCTGACGAGTTGGGCGAGGGACTGCGCCTTGAAGTCGCAGACGACAGGCCGCCCGTCGGTGGACGGAGCTGCGGACTTCTGCAGGAGCTCGCCAGCATCGTAGGCAACGGAATGAGCGCGGGACCCGATGAGGAGCAGACCGGTGTCTTGGACCAAACCTTCCCTCTTCGAAGGATGAAACTCGGCTGTCTCGGTCAGAAGGCCGAGCAACACCCCCAGCTCTCCTTCGGGGGCCAGAAGTTCTACTCTCGAGAGGCTGGCTACCGGCATCTTGCGGGCCTTGGCTTATGCAACTACCTTACGACCATTACGGCGCAGTTGGCATACGACACAAGCCCGCTAGCGACGCTTCCCACCCTCAGTCTTGCAGAAGGGGTCCTCCCGCGCGTCCCGCTGACGATGAGGTCCGCCGAAATGGTCTCCGCATATCCCAGGATCGCGTCGAGGACCGACAAGGCGCCCACCACGATCTCGATCTTGGGACCGACGCCGTGGCTGGCCACCGCCGCCTCGATGTCTGTCATCCACCTCCTCACCTCCGTCCTCGCGCCGTCGTAGTAGTCTGACAGGCCTCCAGGGACCTCGGAGGAAGGGGATGGCACCACGTGCAAGATCACCAGTTCCGCCCCGTCTTGCCGCGCGATTCTAGCGGCGTGCTCCGCCGCCAGTCTTGAGACGTCTGAACCGTCAACGGCTACTAGAATCCGCGTGAAACCTCGCTTGGGATTCGCCATAATCTTCGCTGCAAAACGTCTCTGAAGGATATAAGGCTGATTAGCTGACGACAGACATCGGGGGAGGACCGCCACTTCTGGGTGGGGCGACCTCGGCCGGACTGTTCAAGACTTCAATTTCGGGTTTCCTACCCGCCCCCGGCCACCGGTCCGTTTGGATGCCTGAGAAAGCTCCAGACGGCCTTCCACTCAATGGCCGTCAGGGCCCCGATTGAGAGGAGAGGTATCCAAGAGTAGTAGTAGAGGGGAGTCGCCGCCCCTCCGCCTGCTATCATCTGGACGAACCCAGAGGCCACTCCAGGGAAGAGAAGGGGCAGATTCGTGACCGCGAGGGTGCCCGACCGCGAACCCAAGTGCGCCCCGAAGATTCAGTCTGTTGTAGGTCAAGAAGAGCGGAAGGGCGACAAGTGCGAACCTCGGATCGAAAGCGGACAGCCCGAATATTCCCCCGGAGAGCTTGTGGTTGCCGCGGTTGCCGAGATAGAACGAGAGCATGAGCAGGAACGTCTCGAGCACTTTGCTCTGTCCCTCCGCCCACTGCCAATAGTAGCTCGCCGAAGGCCCCCAGTTCGCCGTCGGTGACGGCAGGAGCAGGACGGCCACTGCGAGCAAAATCGAGATCGGCAGGCCCCTTGCCCTCGTCAGTCGGTAGATGATGTAGGCCAGGACTGGCAGCAGAAGGAATTGGAAGACGTCGAAAGCGGACAGCGCCTCCTGATAGGGCAGCAAGAGTGACGGCGTGACCAGCAGCAGGAATGATGGGAGGTACTTGAACTGCTCAGGCGGCGGAGATGAGAAGGGCTCCCCGTCCTGGACCGCTCCGGGGGTGTAGATCTGAGTCGGGTCGTGGATCAGCCTCCATGCGCCTGAATAGAACGCGGAGAAGTCTTTCTGGAGCAGCTTGTCCGCCGGTGCGCAGCAGCCCGAGTTGATCTCCATAGTGGTGGGATACGCGAGAAGGAGTGTCGAGAAATTGAGAAGGATCAGGAGTCCCGCCACCAACGCATAGACTTTCGTCTCTCGGGAACCCATGCGGCGAGCTAACTCTGTCGGACGTTTGAACCTTGACGCTTGTTCGTCGAACGACGAGCGCGCTAATCCCTCGAGAACTGTTTTAAGGAGAGTGGCGAGCCCCGCCAAAAAGGGGACGAATGGCCGCCATCCAGCTGGACAACTACGTTACCCAGTCCCGAGCCCGAGTCAAGGCCAACAAGAACACCGGCAGGGATGAATTCTCAGCCCTACTTGATCGGGCCAAGTCGGTCTTGGGAAGGTCGGGCGGCAGGTCGCTGAGTGCGAACCTGAACGGGATCATCGTCGAGCTCGTCACCAACAGCGAGCACCAGCGCAAGTTCTGGGAGAACAACTGGTGGCCGGCCGACGGCTCGGTACTTCCTCACGCGCAGATCTATTCGGTCAACGGCGTCGATGGGGTCGAGCCTTCCGCCTACTACTGCCCTCAGCTCAGCACGGCCCTGTTCGTGAACACGGAATACTACGGGCAGTGCAAGTCGTGGGCACTCGGAATCGCCGCGGCCGTTCTGGAGAGGCGGTTCAACACGCTGTCGATACACGGCGCGACAGCGTCATACAAGGGAAAGGGCGTGGTAATAATAGCGCCGACGGGCACGGGCAAAACGACGCACTCCTTCAGGATCTTCCAGCACGACGAGGGCAAGATCTGCGGGGACGACTGGGCCTTTGTAAGGTTCCCCGGCCAGCTTCCGTCCAGTCCCGACGGGCCGTTGGTCGCCAGACAGCCCGAAAAGGCTCTCTACATGCGATCCGAGAGCCAAAGGGAGCAACCGTGGCTCCGGGAGGTGTTCGACAGGTCGCTGAATGAGAACATTGTCGCCACGAAGGACGGCTGTGAATATGTCGAGGGTCCGGAAGGCTGCACCTTGACGGAGAGGAAGTGCGTCTTCAACGAAGGAGCGCACTGGTGTTACTACTCGTTCGGCAACTCGAGAACCCTCGTCCAAAGGGAGGCCCTGCTCGGTCCGGAGAAAGTTGTCGACCAAGTCCCAGTGAATCTCGTGGTGCTCCTCAGGAGGGACAAGCACAGCCCGGCCGAAGAGAGGCTGGATTCGGACGGCGCGGTCGACGTGCTGCGGAGGGGAGAGTACATGATCTTGCCTGGCGCCGGGCCGAAGGAGAAGTGGGGAACGGTGTCAAACGAGCCTTGGTACAACCCGTACCTACTCGAGCTCGACAACGCGCGCCAGGAGTACTTCTTCAGGGCCATGTTCGAGACCTGGAAGGTCCCCTGCATCATCCTGAACACGGGGGTCGAGGGTGTGGCCGAGAGCAACCGGAGGATTGTGTCGGCTCTCGAACTTGCCTGACTGGGCATTTTGAAATAGAGAGGGGCTGACCGTGTGGCGGGGGTCGCCTTGATA
This sequence comes from uncultured archaeon, assembly GCA_963731775.1. Lineage (GTDB taxonomy): Archaea > Thermoproteota > Nitrososphaeria > Nitrososphaerales > Gagatemarchaeaceae > DATJAJ01. The sequence continues at coordinate 357,808 of CAVSWV010000004.1, forward strand.
GGGACATTCGAAGTGCTTCTCATCGCAATCATCGCGGGCTTGGTCGGGGCTATGACCGGTCTCGGCGGGGCTGGCATACTGATCCCGGTACTGATTTTCTTCGACGTCCCGATCAAGTACGCGATAGCCGCCAGCATGGTGGCCATTATCGCGACCTCAAGCGGATCAGCCTCCTCCTACGTGAAAGACCGCCTGAGCAACGTAAGGGCCGCCTTCTACCTCGAGATCTTCACAGCTATCGGCGCGATAGTGGGGGCAACGATCACAAGCTTCGTCGACCCGACGCTCCTCTACTTCTTCTTCGCAGCCTTCCTGATGACATCTTTCGCGGCGGTGCGAGGTAAGTCGAAGAGGAGCTTAGAGCCCGTGAAGCAGGACGCCATGGCCAAATGGCTCGATCTGGAGGGAACATACTACGACAAGACGACAGGGAAGGAGGTGCATTACGAGCTTCACAGGCCTGCGCTGGCTGCGCCTGGCATGTTCATTGCCGGGGTCGCGGCGGGGATGCTCGGCATCGGAGGAGGTGCTTTCAAAGTCTCAGTGCATGAGATCATTTTGGGAATGCCGGCTAAGGTATCAACAGCAACCAGCAATTTCATCATCGGAATGACCGCCCTGGCGGGCGCCTCGGTCTACTTCTCTTCGGGGCTCCTCTTCCTCAGTCTGGCCGCGCCGCTCGCAATCGGGACCACGATCGGGGCCCTCATCGGGGCGAGAGTCCTCCAGAACCTTAGGAACGAGACTGTCCGTTCGCTCTTTCTCGTCGTTCTGCTCTTCCTGATAGTCGAGATGCTGTACAAGGGGGTGGCGTCGCTTTGAGTCGCTCCGACTCCAATCTCGAACTGATGATCAGCTTGATACTGATAATCGGGGTCGCCCTGAGCGTCGTCTTTGAGTCGGCTGGGCTGCTGATCAACTATCTTCAGACCGGAAGCGACGCGATTGACATCTCCTCCTCGGCCTGGCATGTGGTCTCCAAGAACTTCTTCTCTTTCGTCTGGAGCTCGGCTCCGTTGGCCTTCGGCGCCCCCAACGCTATCAATCTCGTGGCCCTGGGGATCATCATCCTAATGTTGACGCCCTACACGAGAGTCGTGGTCTCGGTACTCTACTTCGGCAAGACTCGGGACACGAAGTACCTCGGAATAACGCTGCTCGTGCTGCTCATAATAACATCGAGCCTTCTGCTGCTTTGACCTCCTCTTGATTCGGGGACAAAGGTAATAGCCAGTCTTGCTGCGCATGGAGTGATGGCACCGGAATCGAAGGGGCGTCTTCAGCGGAAGTCCCTGATCAAGCTCATCGACGAGATCTTCGCCGCAGACGTGCGGATACGGTTCGTGGCCCTCTACCAGGACCAGTACATCCTCGCCGGAGGGATGCGGAAGGGAAGTTCGTCCATCGAGCCGGAGGAAGAGGCGCAGGACATCGATCTGCAGCTCGCCAAGATCGGGGAGATAACGAGGTCGTGGCAGAAATGGTTCGGGAGCCTGGACGCCATCGCCCTAAGGTACGAAAGGCTGAATCTACTTTTCAAACCCCTCAAGGAGGGACGGTTCCTCGTACTCAGCACGGAACCAGGTCTGAATCCCCTCGACGCGCTCGAGAAGCTGAGGAAGGACCAGAACTACGGGCTGCTCGCCGAGAGGATACCCTAGCCTCAGGGCGGTAAGAAACCAGCGCAAATCATGCCAAAGTACGTCGGCACCTCATATGAGAAGACCTCGGGTCGCATAGGAGCCACCTCAAGTGCACCAGCCAGCATGAGCATCTGCCAGTAGCTGTCAGGCCTGGCCGAAGCGACGAAGCTCGGCTTGAATCGAAGGATCGATGCAAGATCCCCACGGCTGACGGCCTTTACCACCCTTTGATCGTACTCCGCTGCCATTTCGCTGTACCCGTATGGCCCGTCCCTCCTGTGGGCATGTGCCTGGTCTGCGCTCGCCACCATCGCTACCCGGCTCTTCCGACTCTCGCAGACTTCGGCCAAGGTCCTCCCGAATCTGAGGTTCTCCCAGGGGGGTATCTCCCGCGACGGGGTAACGATTACGATCCTGCTCTTGAGATGGTTCTCCCTGAGCAAGAACCACAAGGGTATCAGGGTGCCGAAATCCATCGGCAGATCCGAGATCCTTCCCGTGAAGGTGCCGTAGTTGGCCCCGACGACTGGGAGACCTTTCGCTTCTGACGCTTCGAGTATCTGCGTGGCCAGGTGAACGTCCACGAGCGCCCGCAAGGAGATTCTTCTCCGCCCAGTTCCGACCGCTCCCGTCGAATTCTCGGAAATGACGACTCCGATGTGCCTGCGCAGCCTCAGATTGTGCGGGCTGGCGATGACGATCGTATCTGGTCTCGCTTCGGCCATCTGTGCCCCCATCTTGCGCATAGCTTTTCTCGTCTGCGAGAAGAGTCCGCGCCTCTTGCCCGCCAGCCGAGGCACGATTTCATCCGCGTGTGGCGCTATGCACGCGTAGACCAAGGTCAATGATTGGGAAAATCCCGTCGGGGATTATTCAAGCGTTCTTCTCTAGGTAATGCGCGATGCCCATGACTGAGGTCTTGACGGAGACTCTGACGTAGATTGGGAGCTCGGACGTGCGCTCCTGCCCGGCGAGATGTTCGATCATCGCATCGGTGATCTCGTCAAGGCTCATGCCCCGATCCCTCATCCCGGCTGTCTTCCCGAGCCACTGGTCGGTCTTTTCCATCGTCTGCTCGAACACGAACTTGGGGTCCTTTCTGACGCCGAAGTGAGGCAGGAGAAGCAGCTCGGGGTCCATCCCCGCTAGCCTCTCCGCTGTCGCGACCAGCATCTTGGGGTCGAGGCTCGGCGGTGGCGTAGTCGGAATCATGGTCTTCATCCCTGGATAGAGAATCCCCACTGCGTCAGCGGTGAGAAGCGTCCTCTCCTCTTCGAGCATAACGGCAATCTGGTGCGGCGCGTGCCCAGGAGAGTGCGTGAGTGTCGCGGTGAGGCCGTCGCCCAGGTCAAGTCGCGCCTCCTCTCCCACAGGCGTTATTCGTGCCGACGGAATCGGGATCGGAGTGCCGTACAGCGCCATCATCTCCGCTCCGAAGACCCTCGTCGCACTCTCGATGAGTCTCGTCGGATTCTCCAGGTGGGGAACCGCTCTTTCATGAGCGATTACCTCTGCGTTGGGGAACTCCTTTGCCAAGTGACCTGCGGCCCCCGCATGGTCGAGGTGCACGTGGGTCGGGACGAGATACCTGACGTCAGAAGGAGCGATTCCGATCTCGGAGAGGCCATCGAGAACATTCTGGAAGGAAGAGGCGTAACTGCAGTCTATCAATGTCGGCCTTGGCCCCTTGATCGCATATGCGGCGACCGTGCCCGTCTGACCCAGCGCGACGGTGTCGATTAGATAGACCCTCTCGCTAACCTTTGTCGCGAACATCTCTCTTGCCTAGGATGGTTTCCCGAACTCAGCGGCGAGCATCGCGAGGGAGGCGGACCCGTACTTTAGCACGTCCTCATCGACCTTGAACTTGGAGCTGTGGTTCGGATGCACACATCCCTTCCCTTGGTTGTACGTACCAAGGTAGTAGAACGTTCCTGGCGCCTTCTCCAGGAATCTCGAGAAGTCCTCCCCACCCAGGACCGGGTCCATCCTGATTACCTTGGTGCCCTGGACGCTCGGGAGCAGCTTTGCCACCCTCTCCGTCACTTTGAGGTCATTGAAGGTGATTGGATAGGCGTCCTCCATGAAATCGACCTTGCATTCGGCACCAAACGCCTTCGCCGTGGTCTCCGCGACCGTCCTTACCAAACTCTTGGCCCGTTTTCTGGTGTTGTCGTCGAGGCTCCTTATCGTCCCCTCCATGACAGCCTCGTCGGGGATGATGTTGCCTTTGGTCCCCGAGTGGATGCTGCCTACGGAGATTACGAACGGCTTGACCGGGTCGATTGAGCGCGCAGACACACCTTGGAGCGCCAGAATGACGTGAGCGGCCACGTAGATTGGATCGACCGTTTCATGGGGGGCGGAACCATGGCCTCCCTTCCCGATTATCCTGAGCCAGAACATGTCGGGAGCTGCCATCGCGGCACCAGCCTTGATGCCAAAGGCGCCTGATGGAACCCTGTTGCTGATATGGAGCCCGAAGACGAAGTCAACTCTGGGATTCTTCATGACCCCGTCCTCGATCATCGGCTTGGCTCCCCCTCTTCCGCCGTGTTCTTCAGCCGGCTGGAAGATGAACTTGACAGTCCCGTGCAGCTCGTTCCTGTTCTCCGCCAGGATTGACGCGGCCCCCAAGAGCATTGCGACGTGGGTGTCGTGCCCGCACGCGTGCATGGTTCCCTTTACGCGGGACTTGAACTCAACGTCAGTCTTCTCCTCGACTGGCAGGGCGTCCATGTCCGCCCTCAGCGCTACGACCCCTCCCCTCTTCTTGCCTTTGAGCGTACCAAGCACCCCTGTCCCTCCAACTCCGCGTCTCACCGCGATCCCGAGAGACTCGAGCCTCTCTGCAACGAGCTTCGAGGTCGCGACCTCGTGATAGGCCAGCTCCGGCTTCTGGTGTATTCGCCGGCGGGTCTTTACGATCTCCTTCTCCCTCTTTTTCGCCTCTTGGAGGAAGTCCAACGATTCTTGAGGCGAGCGGCGGTGATAAAAGTGCTTGTGCGGAGTACATTGTGGTTCAGCCTCAGGTTTTTAACGTAAAATTCACCCCTAGCAAGCGATGGCGTTGTCGAACGCCGCAAAGGCCGGCACGGCCCTCTTTCTGGGCGCCGTCCAGTTCGGCATCGGAATGATTCTGGCCGAGATCTACTACGTCAATCCGAGCTACAACGTCTCTACCAACTACATAAGCGACTTGGGCGCAACCTGCCCGTCAAGCGGAACGTGTGTCATCCACCAACCATCCTCGATGATCTTCAACTCATCGATACTTCTGCTCGGCATCACCGTGCTGATTGCGGCCTTCTTCCTCAACAAGGCGTTTCACTGGAGGCCTTTCACGATAGTCGTCGCGATTGGCGGATTCGGGGCGGCGGGCGTCGGTCTGTTTCCCGAGACGACGGGCGTTTGGCACGACATCTTCAGTCTCATAACGTTCCTTTTCGCCGGTTTCTCCGCGATCATGGCTTATCGGGTCTCCAAGAAACCAATCTCCTACTTCTCGGTCGTCCTGGGACTGTTCACCCTTGTCGCCATGGTACTCTACATCGGAGATGTCTACCTCGGTCTTGGTCCCGGTGGCATGGAGCGAATGGTGGTCTATCCGGTGCTCCTGTGGTCAATCGGGTTCGGAGGCTTCTTGATGGGTCAGGGCGATCGTGCGGGGGTCGCTCCGCCCGCGGGTAACTAGGCCTCGACCAACTTCGAAACCGTCCCCGATCCGGGCGAGTTGATTCGCTTGTCAGGCGTAGGGACGTCTTCCTAAGATCAACGAGTCTGGAACCTGGTCCTCAGTAGAGGTTAGGATTGTACTTCCCCACCGGTCCAGAGTGGTCGTACAGACCAATCCAGTTCCCATCAGGGTCCTTTACGAAACCAACGTGGATCGTGAATGTGCTCCCCAAGTCAGGCTCCGCAATCGAGTCAGGAACCGTTACCACCTCTACCCCTTTGGCGGCCAACTCCTTGATCTTGTCAGGAACGCTCTCGACCTTGACTCCGATGTGGTCCAAGCCTTCGCCGGGTTCGTACGCCGTCGAGTACCGCGAGGTCTCCGGGTACCAGTTGAGCTCCAATCTCTGGCCGGATTGCTGGTCTCTGAGCAAGACGTACTTTCCCCCGCCGTTCTTTGAATTGTCGCCCCTCCTTACGACCATGAGCCCGAAAAGTCTGGTGTAGAACTCCGTTGACCTCTCCAGGTCCGTCACCCTGATTCCGAAGTAACTGACGAACATTCGGTTCGAAAACCACCTCCTGTCGATAATAAGGGTTGTCGGGGATTCGAATGGTATCCTATCGGAAGCGAGCCCGACGAGAGAGTTCGTTCAGTGTCTTCATTTCATGAACGAGGCAGCGAACGCCCACCGATTGGCCTTCAGCACCGTATCAACATCGAGAATCTCCTCTCTGATGAGAAAGTCGATCTCCGCACGAAGGTTCGTCATGAGCATCTCAGGGCCGTCTGTATTGATTGTGAACCTGACCTTGTGTTCCTTCAGACTCTTGAATATCGCCTTCAACTCCGCCGTACCCTTCACGACGCCCGTATGGAGGTTCGAAGTGGGGCAGATCTCCAGGACTACCTTGTTGTCGGCCACCATCCCTATAGCAGCTTCGTTTTCGCAGGCTCTGACTCCGTGGCCAATCCGTTCCGGGTGTAACTGCTCGATCACTTCCATTACGGACCGATGGCCCTCGTCCTCTCCAGCGTGCACCGTCAGGCCCAGCCCCGCGTCCCTGGCCTGTCGGTAGACGTCCTTGTACTCTGAGTACGAGAGACCCTTCCTCTTCGGTCCCGCTATGTCGATGCCGACCACGCCTCTGTCCCTGTACTTGATGGCCTTTTGGAGTAGGATCCGATTGAGGTGGAGGCTGAATGTCCTGTCGAGGCAGACGATGATCCCCGTTCTGACCGGGTATTGAAGCGAGGCGTTGTCGAGGCCCCTGAAGGCGGCCATCATTATGTGGTCAAGGTCTTGCTCCCCGCCCCTGTTTCTCTTCATGGGGTTGAACCTGAGCTCGAGCAGGGTGATGTTGTTCTTCCTATACGCGCCTGCAATTGTCTGATAGACAGACCGCTCGACCCCGAGGGGGCTGGACTGGATTGCCTCGGTCCACTTGAACATCGAGAGGTAGCCCTCGAAGGACTTCGCCCTCTTCGGATTCACCGTGATAAGATCGACGAACCGCCAGTAGTTCTTCGTCGGTAGCCTGAAGCCCTGCGCGTGGGCCATCTCCCACATCACCGCGGGGTCGACCGAACTCCCCAGGTGGACATGGAGCTCCGCCAGTTTCGTCTGCAGGCTTATGGATTGTCTCAATCTCTCACTGAGGTTCTATGGTGGCTGGAGGTTTCGAGGAGACGCTGTAGACTACGCTGACCACTCCTTCGACCTCATTGGTTATTCTCGAGGAGATCTTCTCTAGCACAAGGGGGGGCATCCTGTACCAGTCGGCGGTCATCGCGTCTTGCGACTCGACCACCTTAACCGTCACCTGGAATCCAACGCGCCTTTCGTCTCCCAAGACGCCCGTCACCTTGTCGTCTCCTACGTAAGCGAAACCCTGCCACACCTTCTCATAGATGCCTTCCTCCACGAGGACCGTCTCAACGATGTTGTTCGATTCCCTGCAGACCCTAAGCTTCTCGGGGGTCACCTCGCCAATCACTCTCACCCCTAGGCCCGGGCCGGGGAATGGGTGTCTCGCGACAATCGACGACGGGAGGCCGAGGATCGTCCCGAGCACTCTCACCTCGTCCTTGTAGAGCTCTCTGAGGGGTTCGACCACCTTCATCGAGAGATCTCCGGGAAGCCCACCCACGTTGTGGTGAGTCTTGATGATCGAGGCTGGGGCCGTGGAGCGCCCGCTCTCTATCACGTCGGGATAGAGCGTCCCCTGGGCCAGGTACTCGAAGGGGCCGTTATCTCTGGCGAACCCCTCAAAGACTTCGCCGAAGATCTTGCCGATGGTCCTCCTCTTCTCCTCGGGATTCTCGACGCCGCGGAGCCCCGAGAAGAATCGCTGGGAGGCGTCGACCACCGCGATGGGGACGCCGAGATCGCGGCCGAGGGTCTCCGAGACCTTCGCCGCTTCTCCTTCCCTAAGCAGTCCGTTGTCGATGAACACGCACTGCAGTCTCGTGCCCACGGCCTTGGTGAGGAGCACGGCGGTCACCGAGGAGTCCACCCCTCCGGAAACGGCGCACAGAACCCGCCCCGACACGGTCCTCCGCAGCTCGTCCACCTTACGGTCGAGGAAGTCCCCCATCGACCATTGCTTCTGAGCGTGGGAGATTCCCAGCACGAAATTGGAGAGAATCTTCTGACCATCTTCCGTCTGGACCACCTCGGGATGGAACTGGACGCCGTACTGAAGGCCCGAGGACGATCTGGACGCAGCGAAGGGAGAGTTATCACTCGTCGCAATGACCACGAAGCCGCCCGGCAACCTTGCGGGCGAATCGCCGTGGCTCATCCAGCAGTCCAGGCTGGGCTTCTCTATGCCAGCGAAGATGCCGGAGCGCTCCTCGATTCTAAGTGTGGACCTCCCGTACTCCCTCTTCGGCGCGCGGAGGACTTCGCCCCCGGAAGCTCTGACCATGAGCTGGTAGCCGTAGCATATTCCCAGGACCGGAATCCCACCAGTGAAGATTCTGTCGTCGGGGCTGGGTGCTCCGTCCTGATAGACGCTCGCGGGTCCACCGGAGAGTATCACGCCTGCCACTCCTAACTCTTCCAGCCTTTCGAATACTGTCTCGAAAGGGAGCAACGCCGCGTAGACTCCCAACGCCCTGACTCGACGGCAGATCAGGTGAGAGTACTGGCCTCCGAAGTCGAGGACGGCAATCCCCCCTCGCAGGAGACCGTCCTCCAAGTCACTCTCCTCCTTTCTGCTTCAAAGAGTGGGCGCCCAGTTCGGTCGCCCCTTGCGGTGTGACCAGCCCAAAGGAGGCAACGCTCCAGAGGTTGACTACGCTCTTTGCGCCCGCGTAACCGAAGGCCGCACGGAGGCCGTCCGCGAAGGTCCCGATCAACGCGTCGACCCTCCCCGTGGCCGGAACGAACGATTCTACCCCCTCATCGAGTCCCTTGGCCGGTACGGAATACCTGTCCAGGGCGAATCGGACCTTTCTCGCCGCGGAGCTTGCCATGCCCCGGTGGACCTTCATCATGGCTCCGTCGACCTTCACCGCGGGTCCCGGGGATTCGTCTGAGCCCGCGAGTTTCGACCCGAGCATGACCGTCGAAGCTCCCGCGGACAGGGCGAGGGCAGCGTCGCCGGGAGAGCGAATCCCACCGTCCGCGATGACCGGTATCTTGAGTTTCTCGCGGGCAAGAGCCGTCGCCACTTCGGAGACGGCGAAGATCGTGGGAGCGCCTACTCTCGTCAGCTCTGAGGTCACACACACTGAACCAGAGCCTATACCCGCCCTGAAGCCGTCGACTCGAGGAAGCTCCCTTATGACGTCCTGGACGGCTTTCTGCGTGCCGACGCTTCCCACGACGAATTCCTTGGTCAACTCGGGTAGCACCCTTGCCGCAGCCTTGATGACGTTAGAGTTGTGAAAGTGAGCGACGTCGCAGACCAAGAAGTCCGCAACTCTGTCGAGGGCCTTGCACCGTCCTGGGTCCATGGGAGAGACTGCCGCGCCCACAAGCGGTCTGCCAGCGCCATCTTCGCTCTTCGCGTCAACCTTAGAGTTCTTTACCTTCAGCACCTGACCTACTTCGTCGTCAGAGCTCATGTTTCGGTGGATCACCCCTGCGCCCCCTGCCTTCGCGAGCTCCAAAGCCATCCGCCATTCGGTCACCGTGTCCATCGGAGACGAAACCACAGGGATGGAGAGCCTCAGCTTCCTGGTGAGGTTGCTCTGAAGGTTAATCTCCTTAGGCTCGACTTCGCTCCTCCCGGGCAGCAAGATGAGATCACGGAAGGTGTAGACGTGCGTTGCGCCGCTCAGCTTTGCGACAAAATTCTCTGGCAAGGTCTTGCCCTTGCCCATGGAAGTAGCAATCCGTGTGATAATAAGGATTGCAGTGAATCGAGGCTAAAGGATCCTCTCGCTAGCGCGATGCGGTCTAGGTGCGGGGGGTGGGATTCGAACCCACGAACCCCTGAGGGATGGGATCTCTCACGAAAGCCGCCTTAAGTCCCACGCTGTTAACCAGGCTTAGCTACCCCCGCAATTCTCGCGTTTGTCGTGGGTCCGTTATTAAGCTGAGACGAGACTAGGACGCAGCGCTCAGGATTCCCTTCAAGCTCTTAGTGTTGGCCACGTGCTTGGACTCTAACCAGGCGCGCCTTGCGATCGTCACCCCGTAGTCTATGTTGTCGAGCTCGCCAGTAGAATGCGCGTCGGAGTCGACCACCAACTTGACGTCCGCCTCCATCGCCCGCCTCGCCCAGATCTCATCTAGGTCGAGCCTGTCCGGCTGCCCGTCTATCTCCAGCATCTTCCCGTTGTCTTTGGCGACGCGTATGATTGCGTTGAGGTCTATCGGGTTCGGTTCCCGTCTGCCAATCAGCCTGTTGGTCGGATGGCAAAGGAAGTCCACCGAGGGGTGCGAAAGCGCCGTCGTCGCCCTCTGGGTCAGCTTCTCCGATGGCTGCCTGAAGCTCTGGTGCAAAGAGGCGCCGACCAGGTCGAACTGGTCGAGGAACTTCCTCTCGAAGTCCAGAGAGCCGTCTGACCTTATCTCCACCTCAACCGCTTTCAGGATCCTGAAGGGAGCGAATTCCTCGTTCAGTCTGTCGATCTCCTTCCATTGTCTCCTGAACCGCTCTTCCGACAGGCCGTTCGCGACCCTGACTGAGACAGAATGGTCGGTGAGCGCTACGTACTCGTACCCTCTCGACTTCCCGGCCCGCGCCATCTTCTCTATCTCCTCTGATCCGTCGCTCCAAATCGAGTGCATCTGAAGGTCCCCCCGGATCTCGTCTGATCGGACCAGACTCGGCAGGCCCCCCTCCGCCGCGGCTTCGATCTCTCCGTGGTTCTCCCTGAGTTCCGGGGGGATGAACTCGAGCCCGAGTTTTGCGTAGACGGCCTCCTCCGTCTCTCCCGCCACACTCTTCTTCGTCTCGACGTTGAACAGCCCGTACTCGTTCAGCTTCATCCCTCGTTTGATCGCGATGTTGCGGAGCGCGATGTTGTGGTCCTTCGAGCCGGTGAAGTAGATTAGTGCCGCTCCGTATTCGCCCTTCTGAAAGACCCTGACGTCCACCTGGGCGCCTCCGGTGAGCTTCACGCTGGTCCGCTTCGGGCCGCTCTCCAGCTTCTGCGCTACGTCAGGATATGATTCGATGACCTCCGAAGCCGTCGGGTCGGTCGAGAGGACGTCGATGTCGCCGATGGTGCTCTTTCCGCGTCTTAGGCTCCCGGCCATGCCCACCAATATGCCTGCGCTCGCAAAATAGAAGCGCAGTCTTTCGAAGGTGCCTTCGGCCTCCGGGATAAGCATCCTTCTCTCGTAGCTCTGGAGCTTGGCAATCCCCAGCGATATCGAGGCCTTCACCGAGGAGCCGAACTCCTTGTCCAGCCTTCCAGACTCCATAGCCTTCTTGAGGTCATTGACGCTCGAGATCCCGTAGTCGTGAGACAGCTTGTAGGCGGTACGAGGACCCACCCCCTGCACCTTTGTGAGCTCCGGGACTCCTTGGGGGACCTTGGACTCTAGTTCCTCGATCAGTTTCAGGTGACCGGTCCTCAGGAATTCGTCTATCTTCTTCGCAATCCCAGACCCTATGTACTTTATCTCCTCGAGCTCGCCCTTCCTCCAGATCTCCTCGATGTCCTCCTGGAGGTCCCTGACGCTCGTCGCGGCCCTGTGGTACGCGATGACTTTGAACCTGTCATCTCCGTTTGCCTCGACGAGCCTCCCTAGCCTGTCCAGAAGGTCGGCGACCTCGAGGTTCTTCATTTCTGTGGATTGATGGCGAGAGTTTTAAAAGCAGTTCGTAGGAGGTTGATGTCGTTGCCATCTAGATACAAGAAGGCGTTCGTCCTCATCAAAGTTGACCCAGGGTCAGAAGACGACGTGGTGAACGAGCTCCTCAAGTTAGACGAGGTGAAGGAGGTTCACGTCGTACCCGGAGAGTGGGACATCCTGGCCGTCGTCGAGTCCGAGAAGGAGGTAGTCTTCCCGAGCGACGAGAAGGTCTACAAGGTAGTCATGAGCAAGATCGAGAAGATAAAACACATTCGGGATACCAACACGATGGTCTCCCAATTCTCGAAGGTCAAGCCGCTCTAGGCGGCTAGTTCCACCAGCCGTATTCCTTAGGAACGTCTGAGAGGACCGCGCCCCTTCCCTTGACTAGGGTAACGTCGTCCTCTATCCTCACTCCGAGCCTTCCAGGAAGGTACGCCCCTGGTTCGATCGTGAAGAACATCCCGTCATCCAGCTGCTCCTTTCCCCTCTCCACGATGTAGGGCGGTTCATGGATCTCCAGTCCGAGACCGTGTCCCGTCCTGTGGGTGAAGTACTTGCCGAGCCCGACTTTCCGGAGATGTTCCCTCGCGGCAGCGTCGACGGCTCCCGCCCGAGCTCCTCCTCCCACGGCGGCGCAAGCCAGGGAGTTGGCCTCGAGCACCCCGGCGTAGACCTTCTCGAGCTCTGCGGAGGTCCCCATGCAGAAAGTCCTGGTGATGTCTGCATAGTATCCCTCGTGCGAAGAGACGAGATCCAGGATAATCGGCTCCTTCCTACCGATCTTTCTCTTTGAAGCGAACCCGTGTGGATTTGCGGTCCTGGCGCCCGATTGAACGATCAGTTGCGACTCCGGAACAGCACCGTTCGAGTAGATCAGGTCGGCAATCCTTTTTCCCAGTTCTATCTCTGTGATCCCCTCCTCCAGGAGATTGGGAATCTCTCGGAACGACTTGCCAAGTTTCGCCACCGAGACCTTCAGCAGTTTCACCTCTGCCTGATCCTTGACCTCCCTCAGCTGCTGCAGGGTCGGTTCGCCGTCCTCGAACTCAACGTCGAAGAATCTTCGCAGATGTGCCAGAAAGCGAAACGGCAGTCGCCCCTCCACTCCCCACCTCCCTTTCGCGAGCCCCCTCACTGTCGCCTTGATGGCGACCGCCGACCCTTCGGAGTCCGTCCACGAGTGAATTGTCAACGGAATCGTGCAGCTCCGGTATGGCCCGGACTCGAGCTCCGGCGCAACGAGCCGCACATCGCCAGATGCCGGAACGAAGAGCATGAACGGGCGTTCCAGGAGCATAGACTCGACGCCCGTCAGGTATCGGCTGTTTGGTCCCGGAGAGATTATCATCCCCTGCAGGCCTGACTCCGCTATCTCTCCCCTCAGTCGTTCGAGCCTCGCGGGATTGGCGCTCTTGCTCACCTTCTGAGTGGACTAGCGACGGTTAATATGCTATGACCTCGACGGAGGTCTCAATGGGTCTCAAGAACGGGCTTCTTCTCAGGGTGGCGCGCAGATGGATTGCCGGAGTCGACTTGGATTCCGCGATAAAGGACGCGAAGAGGGCGAACAAGAGGGGGATGGGGGTCGTCTTGAACTACCTCGGGGAGGAGGTCACAGAGGCCTCGGTTGCCGAAGGCCACCTCCACGAGTACCTTTCCCTCCAGGACGCTGTCCGCGCGAACGGGGTCAGTGGCAGCGTCTCGGTGAAACTCACCCAGTTTGCCCTCGGCAGCGACGACGCGGGGGCCGCTCGCCGCCTCGAATCTGTCGCGAACAACGCGGAGAAGCTCAACCAGCCGCTGTGGATCGACATGGAAGGATCGAAATTCACCGACAAGACGCTCACGTTATACTCGGAGGGCCTGGCAAGGCACCGAACGATGGGGGTGGCCCTCCAGGCCTACCTGCGACGCAGCGAGAAGGACCTCCAGAATCTGCTTGAAAGGGGAGGTCACGTAAGACTGGTGAAAGGGGCCTACAGAGAGCCGCGAGAAATCGTCTATCCAACGCGGCGGGAGGTCAACGAGAGCTACAGCTCCCTGATGAGACAGCTCTTCGACCAAGGAGACCACTTCGCGATCGCCACTCACAACTCAAGGCTGGTGGAGGAGGCCAAGAAGCTCGCAGAGTCGAAGCACGTCGACTTCGAGTTCGAGATGTTGAAGGGAATCAGGAACGAATTGAAGGAAGAGCTCGTCAAGTCCGGCTACAAGGTCTCGGAGTACCTGCCGTACGGGAGAGAGTGGTATCCGTATTCGCAGCGGCGGCTCTCTGAGCACCCGAGCAACGTTATCCTCTTGATCCGTTCGCTCTTCTAGGCCGACGGGCTGGGTTCGAGAGTAGTCCTGCTTCATAATCTGCTCAACTAGTCTAGACTCGCCTTCGAAAATACCTTCCAGCTCCCTTGAAAGAAACAAGGAGGCAAAAAACACGACCGATTACACCAAGGGACAGATTTGGGGAGCCCTCCGCAAGGCCTGGAAAGGATACCGCATCGCCAAGGTCCAGAACGACGGCACTCGCATGAAAGACTATGCGACGCGCATCCGGACCCTCCAGGGACAACTGGGCGTTCCTCAAGCAAGTTTCCCAGACCTAGGACTATAGAGGAGTACCGTACCCTCCTCTCTCCTTTTTTGATTTTATTCGCCTGCGGCGAATTCTTCCTCTATTTGTTGGAGGATCGTGTCAACCACCTGCTGCTGCAGTCCCAGCGAGTGTGACATGTCCAGCATGTTGCCTGCCTGTTCCTTCATGAGATAGCCCAGGACGTTGCGCCTGTCGGCGGTTCCGAGCGACGTGGTCAACCTCGCGGCCTCCCTTATCGCCACGTTCCTGAGGTAGAGAAGGACGGCCCTCCTGTCCTCTATCTCACTGAGCTTCCCGTCGAGCTCACCAATCAGCTGTGAAAGAGGCTGAAGCTTCGAGGCCTCTTCAGGATAGCGAAGAATCTCGTTCATCTTCGATGCGAACTGAGCCTGCTCCGAGTCTTCGTTGGCTCCCGGGACAGGGCCGAACGAGAAGACCCTTGCCCTGAATAGATTCGGGGCTAGATCTATGGTAACAGAGATGCTCTTCCTCAGAAGGTACTCCTTCCTCTGCGGCCCCCTGGGGCTGTCCTCCAGGACCGTGCTGACCAGGCCCGCGTCCTCCATGCTGGTGAGGTGCTTGGCGACCAATTGCTGGCTCACGCCCAGCTCCTTCGAGAGTTGAAGCTGGTAGTTCGGCTCCTCGCTGAGCCTCGCGATAATCTTTCTTCTGGTGGGATTCTCCACCGCACCAAGGACGGCGTCAAGGTCAGATTCCCTCAAAAGTAATCATCCCGGTTTCTGGCGCAACGCAGTGCGCTACTTGTCATGCAGGAACGCCAGATGGCGCTGCGTCGTTATAAATAGCTTGCCGCAAGGCGAAACTCTCCTGCAAGTGTGGGGAACTGGTGCGCGCTCCCGTTTGTTCAAACTCGAACATCTCTTATTAGCAGAGAAATGCAGTCCATCGACCTGTGACACTCAGCAAGGTCCTCCTCTCAGAGGAGTCCGTCGTTGCGAGCGAGCAGCCCTTGGCCTCTCTCGCGGGGTACGAGGTCCTCAGACGTGGGGGAAACGCTGTCGACGCTGCGGTCGCAACCAGCTTCTCCCTCGCGGTCACGCTTCCCCAGTGCTGCGGGCTCGGCGGGGACTTTTTCGCGACGGTCTACGACGCGGGGACCGGGAGGGTGCGCTGCATCAACTCGAGCGGCTGGGCACCTTCGGGTCTCACACTCGAGTTGCTTCGCTCCAAGGGGGAGAGGGGAATCCCCACCTTCGGGCACTCCTCGGCAGTGATTCCGGGATTCGTCGCAGGTGTCTGGGCGATGCATAAGAGACTCGGCAGTTTGGATTTCGGGAAGCTCCTGGTGTCCTCATCGAGACTCGCAAGGCGGGGCTTCCCTGCTTCGGAGGGCCTATCGCGGTCGGCAGACGCGAATTCAAGATTCCTCACCCGCAAGGCGCAAGAGGTCTTCGGGGTCCGATGGGGCGGTGGAACCGGCGGCTGGGTTCGACAACCCGAGCTGGCCCGCGTGATCGACGAGGTCGCAGAGTCAGGCCCAGACGCCTTCTATGGGGGGCGGCCGGCCGAAGAGATCCGGACCGAACTGGTAGGCGCCGGGATTGCCTCCAAGGCGATGGACTTCAGCGACTTCAAGCCCGAGTGGGTCGAGCCGCTCTCCCTCAACTACAGGGGGACGACCGTCTACGAGGTGCCGCCCAACAGCATGGGCGCCACCACCTTGCTAATGCTCAAGTTCCTCTCCGAGCGCGACATGGCGAAGACCAATCCCCTGTCACGAGATAGGATCTCTTTCACGATGGAGGCGGCTGAGCTCGCGTACGGTCGGCGAGACGAGATGCTCGGCGACCCCCGCTTCGGCAGGATCGACATGGCCAAGTTCATGAAGGTCGGACCAGCCCAAAAGATACGCTCCAGGTCGGTCCGCGAGGGCGACACGACAGCCTTCGCCGTGGCCGATTCCTCCGGCAACATAGTCTCGGGAATCCAGAGTCTCTTCCACCACTTCGGGTCGCGTGTGTACGTGGAGGAGTGCGGCGTCATGCTGAACAACCGAGGCGCAAGCTTCAGCACCTCTGGACCCAACAGGTTAGAGCCGAGAAAGCGCCCCCTCCACACGTTGTCATCGCTCATCCTAGAGAGAGACGGGACGCCCGAAGTGGCAATAGGATGCAGCGGGGGTGACTACAGGCCAATGCAGCACGTGCTTTTCGTGACCAACATGGTCGACTATTCGATGCCGCTCGAGAAGGCGATCGACCATCCGCGGTTCCTCAGAAGCGACCGCAAGACCATGCTGGCGGAAGAAGGGTACGAGGGTCTCGAATCCACGCCTTATGATGTGAAGATACTCCCTCACCCCGGTGGGACAGGCGTCTGTCAGGGCGTCGAGGTGCTCAAACGAGGTCGCAAAGGTGTCTGTGACGTCAGAGGGGACGGCGTTCCGGCCGGGTTCTGAAAAGCTTGGGGAGAGGGGTCTAGACGTCAGGCGGCCTGCACCTTCCGAGGTCGTCAATCAGGTGGATTGTAGCGGGCATCGTCGTGAGTTCATCAGTCGTTATCCTAATTTCCGTCTTCTCTGGATTGACCGTCTCGGATTTCGCAAAGCTGGGGTACGTTCCCTTCGCCCTGGCTGCGGCGGTCTCCGTCGCGAGACTGCTCGTCCAATCGCTGCGCTTCCGGGTCATAGTACGCGGCTTCTCCACCGACCCCAAACCCAACCTGGGCGGCCTCACTCTGGCCAGGATGGGCAGCGAGTTTGTCGCCCTCTCGACCCCGTCCATGATCGGCGGCGAGTTTGTTCGCGCGGCTTGGCTTTCGGGCAAGGGGGTGGTCCCTGGAAGGGCCCTCTGGCTCGGTTATTTCGAAGTGGTGATTGACGTGTATGTCAGCTCTGCTCTGGGATTCGTCTCCGCGGCATACGCGTTCTCAAAAGGCGCAACCGTCTTGGCGTCAACAATCCTCGTGATCGTGCTGGTTGCTGTGATCGGATACTCTTTCTTCTTCCTGATTCCCGCCCTCAGAGGACTCCCAAAGGTTCCGGAAGGATTGGTCAAGTTCTTCGGCCGCTTCATCGGAGCGCCCAGAGCTGAACGACTCGCGAAGTCCGTCCAGGAGGGCTCCGTGAACTTCTCGCTGGCAGCCAGGGCGATTCTTTCCAGAGATGCCTTGCCCACCATCTTCAATGCTCTGATACTCACTTTCGTACAGGCGCTGCTATCTGGATTGGCACTATGGATTGTCTTGAACGCAGCAGGCCTTAGCATCGACATCGTTTCCTGCACTCTCGTCGCTTATGGCGCGACAGCGATAGCTGCACTCCCAATATCCATTGGAGGCTCGGGAATCACAGAGCTCGCCGTCGCGTCCTACCTGGGGCTGGTCTACAGGTTCTCCTCATGGACTGCAATCGTACTCTGGAGGGTTGCTTCCTACCAGGTTGTGCTAGCGGTAGCCGGGGTTTCGTTTCTCCTACTAGTGCAAAGATCAACTAGAGCCTCTCCAAAGAACCCCGATGAAACAGACAAACCAGTCCGTGAATTACATAGTAGCGGATGAATCGGTAATTTGGGTCGTCTCAGCCGACCCATGGACGATGCTGCCGTGCAACGGCGAGCGCAATGCAGCCAGGATTCTGGGCGTCTTCGTTCAGAATCAGAGACGGGCCCGGTGGGATTTGAACCCACGGCCTACAGCTCTCTCCTACGAGATTAGGGGGCTGCCACTCTGTCCGTACTGAGCTACGGGCCCGCTGGGGACGGCCAATATCGTCTCGTTTTAGCCTTTCCAACAGTAGCGAGTGCTGGAGGAGCACGATAGCCTTGGTATCGAGGTCGCTGACAGAGTTGAAGATAGACGGCTGGAGGAGCGAGTACCCGAGCGTGAACAACGTGCTGCGCCACCTCCAGCGGAAGAGCTCCGGGTACGGGTTCGGCTCGTACTCCAGCGTGACCGGCTACGCCGAGATACTCTCCTGGCTCGTGCGCTTCTCCGGGGGGAAGAACCCCGACGAGCTGGTGTCCCTCCCGAGAGAGGAGATCGAGGAGCTCATACACTCCTACCTGGATTCCTTGATCGTCAAGGGCCTCTCGAAGAACACTGTCAAGATGCGGAGGAGCTACCTCCTCCTTCACTTTTCGAAGAACGGCTTCAAGCGCGAGAGGGAGCTCGAGA
>CAVSWV010000005.1:0-207796 GCA_963731775.1 uncultured archaeon
CGAAGTACAAGTAGAACTCGTACGGGTGCGGCCGCGCAGACACCGCCCGATAGCTCTCCATCTCCAGTTCCATCATTGTCTCGACGAGGTCCGACGTGAAGATTCCCTCCAGGAAGTGCCAGTCGCTCTTGAGGCTCTCCACTGCCTCTTTGAGGCTTCCCGGGAGCTCGCCTATTTTTAGGTCCCTCCTCTTCTCGGGTGTCAGCTCGTAGATGTCCTCGTTCACCGGGGAGCCGGGATCGGTCTTCTTCTTGATTCCGTCCAGACCCGCTGCTGCAACGGCGGCCATCGCGAGGTATGGGTTGCACGAGGGGTCAGGCGTCCTGAACTCTATCCTCTTGCTCCCTTCCGACCCCTTCTCGTATGCCGGAATCCTCACGTTTGCCGACCTGTTCGACTTGCTCCACGCGATGTAGACGGGCGCCTCATAGCCTGGCACCAACCTGTGGTAGGAGTTGGTCGTCGGGTTGGTTATGGCGCAGAGCGCCCGGCTGTGTTCCAGTATTCCTCCGATGTAGTACCTCGCCGTCTGGCTGATCTCCGCGTACGCGTCGCCGGGGTCGAAGAAGGAGTTCTTTCCTGCCTTCCAGAGGCTCGAATGGACGTGCATGCCCACCGCGTTGTCACCGAAGATCGGCTTCGGCATCGTGGAAGCGATGAGCCCCCTCCTGCTCGCGACGTTCTTCGTCACGTGCTTGTAGGTCATGACGCTGTCCGCCATGGTGACGAGTTCGTCCCTGTAGATGTCTATCTCGCACTGACCTGCGGTCGCCACCTCGTGATGGTGCGCGTTGGAGAGTATGCCGAAGCCGTCCCTCATGAAGTTGACACATTCGGCCCTGTAGGAATCGAGAGTGTCGACAGGAGTTGCGGGATAGTATCCGTCCTTGAATCTGATGGGGAAGTTCGTCCCCCGCGCCTCGTTGGCTGACTCGACGGATCTAATGGCAAAGCCGGATGCGAAGGGGTTGTTGGCCTCCCAGGTCGCGCTTTCGAAGACGAAGAATTCGACCTCTGGTCCCCACAGCGAGTCTGTAAAGCCTTGGGCCCTTATCGCGACCTCTGCCTTCTGCGCGACGTAACGCGGATCCCTGGAGAAACGGCCCGCCCCGTATCCCGCCCGAACGTCGCAGATCAGACGTCCTGTCTTATAATCGCCTTCGGTCCATGGAATGAGTCCCCAGGTCGAGGCGTCAGGAACCAGGAGCATGTCAGACTCGTGTATCCCAACGAACCCCTTCACGGACGAACCATCCAATTTGGCGACTCCTTCGGAGAAAAACCCCTCCTCCATCATCTCAGATGGGAGGGTCACGTGCTTGAACCTTCCAGGCACGTCGGTGAACTGGAGGTCGACGAACCTGACGCCGTTCCTCACTATCGAGTCCATGACCTCCCTGGGAGTGAATGCCCTCTTCACAAACTTGCCGTCCTTTATGTTGAAAGTCATCGTCTGTCAGGGAGTTAAGAAACGAATATAAGGTTCTTGCAAGCAATTCTGGACATTGATGAGGCAAACTAGGAAAAGAATGGACGGACGTAGCTCCGCGCAGCCTCTCGAGCGTGTGAATCCTGGACATTCGGAGCCCGACGAGCTTGACATGAAGATAATGCGGTTGTGCCTTGCTGACTGCCGGATGTCCTTCAGACAGATGGCCGCTGAGCTAAAGGTCTCGACCTCCACTGTCACAGCCAGGGTGGCGAGGCTGGAGAGGGATAGGATGATCCGTGGTTACTCCGCTCAGCTGGACTATGGTAAGCTGGGCTACGAGCTCACAGTCATAAGCGAGGTGATGGTATCGAAGGGGAAGCTCCTCGAGATGGACAAGGAGATCTCGAAACTGCCGGGCGTCTGCGCTGTGTACGATGTCACCGGTGAGATTGACGGGATCGTGGTCTCGAAGTTCAAAGACAGGGAAGAGTTAAGCCGATTCACCAAGAGTCTCCTGACCTTGCCGTTCGTAGAAAGAAGCAACTCCCATGTGGTGCTCACCACGGTCAAGGAAGACTTCAGGGTCCCGATCTGAAGCCCGGAGCCGGCCGCCCAGCGCGACGCCAGTCTAAGCGGCATGCGGATTCGAGGTAGGACTACCCTCGAACTAGGCTTAAATCATCGGCGTCAATCGGTGGCAGTCGAAAAGGTTCATGACAAAGATCAGGGTCAGGCTGGGCGCAGCTGAAGCGGAGGTGGAAGCGGACGACGGGCACCTGCAAGAGGCGATCGAGTTGATACCTGAGCTCATTAAGCGCCTGCCCGGCACCGCGGCTGCCGCGAGGGATGCCGACACCAGCGACGCCCTTTCGCCCTCGCCCGAGGCGATCAAGAGCCCACCCCATGTCGACCTGCCCGGCGTGAACTTTGGGAAGAACGATTCTCTAGCCGACATCATTGGCAAGCTCTTCTCCGACCCTTGGGGGAGGGATAGGAGGAAGCTTTCGGACGTTAGGGAGGCGTTGCAATCCTACGGACTGAACTACCCGAAGCAATCTGTCGCTGTAGCGCTGCTGCGGTTAGCCAAGACCGGCAGAATCAGGAGATTCAAGGGAGACGACGGCGAGTTCGTCTATACCTCCTCTACCTCCATTATGAACAGACCGCAGCCGACGCCTTCAGAACCCACCCTAGATGCGGCGAGCTGAGCGCCCTTCTCGTGAAGAGATCTCTTGCGACAGGGTAGGAGAGCCCTCGGCACACTTCCCAAAGCGCGCCCAAGACAGTGATCAAAGCGAATCTACGACCTGCGAAGAGCCTCGACGGGAGTCAACCTCGAAGCCCTCCAAGCGGGAATGAGGCCGCCCAAGGTTCCGATTGCGGCTGCTATCAAGATGGCAAGGATGATGATCTCGGGGCTGAAGGAGGGGGTTATCGCCAGCGTCGTGGAGCTGGCGGATGCGACGCTTGGTCCCCCAAAGGCCGCAGCACCCCCCGCCCCCGCCCTGGTTGCGCCGCCGACGACGCCGGTGGAACCCAGCCCCCGCACGGTCCCGCTCAACGCGGATATTACGAAGAATGATAGGACGACACCCGCCCCCGCCCCGATGAGACCCCCGAGGAAGCCAGTGAACGAGGCTTCGGCGATGAAGGAGAGCATGATTCCCCTGCTGCTCTGCCCAAGGGCCTTGAGGAGACCTATCTCCGTGGTCCTTTCGAGGACTGAAGTCAACATTGTGGTCATTATCCCGATGAAAGCAACGAGTATCGAGGTAGCCGCCACAGCTTCAAGGAGCGTGGTTGTGCCGCTTGTGACCGACTGTATCGTCGAAACTAGCGAGGTGACGGCGGTCGTACGGATGTTCTGCCCGAAGGCAGTGGTGAGCTCGGACTCAACCTGCGCCACGTCGCCCGGGGATGCGGCGACCACTACGACGCCGCTGTACGTCTGGCTGTGAAGGATCTGTTCACCGGCGGAAAGCTGGATGAAAATTGAAGAGTCGGGGTTGAGGTTGAAGCTCGACCCGAAGGAGTTATAGATTCCTCGCACTATGAAAGAGTGCGACGTTCCCGAAGAGGAAGAGGAGCCGAAGGCGCCTCCCGCCGCGCCAGCCCCGAAGCTGATGAAGCTCTCGGTTCTCACCCCCGAAACGGTTATGACTCCGTTGACCGTTGCATTGGTGGCACCCTTGATGGCGGGGAACGCGACGGAGTTCCCAAGCACGGCCCCGATCGTGTCCGTGGTCGTCGGGGGCGTCCCCTGCTGGAGGCTCAACGACGGGAAGACATCATTGATCTGAGAAAGGTCCATGGCGATTATCGAGACGCTTACGGTCCCTCCTCCCTGGGTGATCTGGCCGCTCAGCTGCTGGTATGGAATTGCGTACGTGACGTCGCTGAGTTCTCCAATCGCAGACACAGTTGCGTCCGTGAGCGTGAAACTCCGCCCCACCGAGCTCACGTATAGGGTGTTCGCACCCAGATTCGAGAATCTCGACGTCGCCGCGTTGCTGTATCCCTGCGTCGCGCTGACCAGCGACACGATCGTCGCCGGGCCAATCACGATTCCGATGATCGTTAGCGCCGCCCTGAGCTTCCTCTCCCGCAGCGCCCTCGCCGAGAATCTAAAGAGGTCGAGGGGTCTCAAGTCGTTTCCAACCCGTTTCCTAGATCACTTTCTTTTCCTTTCGGGGGCTCTGGACGGCTCTCCTCCTTCGGACCATCACCGCTCCTGCCACCCCGACCACTACTATGGCGGCCACCACAACCAGGAAGACTATCGAGACGAGGTTTCCCCCTGAGCTCGCCGCCGTTGCCGTGGAGACGGTACCCCCGGCCAGCTGTTGGGCAGATTGCAGTTCTGTGTTCGAACTCATCCCGATGGACTTGTTGTTCCCGAAGCTGTCTTGGTAGTTCACTCCCAATAGAACCGTCGCGGACCGGGCGCTGGCCGGAGCGGCCAGAGGAACGGTTAGCGTGAACGACTGGGGTGTGTTGGGGTCTATCTCGCCGACGTAATAGGCCGTCGCGTTTGAGTGAGCGAAGCCCTCGACCGAGCCGGTGACCTGAGCGTAGTAGGCGGGCGTCCCCCCCTCGTTTAGCAGAGATCCGCTGACGGTCAACCCGCTCGAGCTCTGGGTGACCGACTCGTCTTGAACGACGAACTTGACCGTTCCTGCGAGGACGAAGCCGGCCGGGAAGGCTTGAGAGTGCTGGCTTCCCGCGGGGTCGAGAAACGTGACCGAAACAGAACCGCTGTAGATTCCCGGGGTCGCCGTGGGGCTCGCCGATAGGACGGCTGTGAGCGTCTCGGACTGCCCCGGCGCCAAGGAGGAGTCCGGCGATGGGGAGCTGCCCAGCACGATCAGCGGCGAGGACGCTGTGACGGAGAGGGCGGGCGAGTATATCGTCTCGGTCCCCGAGTTCGTGAGCCTGAAGCTGAGCGAGGAGGACGCTCCGTCGCTCACCGAATCGTTGAGCTGCGCTACGGAGACCGAGGCGCCGGCTCCGGAAGGC
The DNA here is from genome assembly GCA_963731775.1 of uncultured archaeon. Taxonomy (GTDB): domain Archaea; phylum Thermoproteota; class Nitrososphaeria; order Nitrososphaerales; family Gagatemarchaeaceae; genus DATJAJ01. Next base: position 4,949 of record CAVSWV010000005.1, read on the forward strand.
CTCTGACCCAATGCGGGCGGAGCCACGGTTATGATTTGTCCCCTTCCTGAGGCGAAAGCCGATGAATAATTGAGGCTCAGGGCGAACGAATAGCTGCCTGGGGAGACCGAGTCGGCGAGGTTCAGATAGAAGGTCAGCTGCACTGACTGATAGAGGGCGACCGCCCCGAGGTAGGCCGCTGCGCTGGAGCCGCCGCTCTGGCTTGTTACGCCCGAGGGCAGTGTTGCAGTCGCCTGGACCTCCGTGAGCACCGTCGCGCCCTCGTATTGCAAGGTGACCACTAGGGCGACGTTGCTGTCGCCAGGCTGCGGCGATGGGTTGGACGCCCCCCATTCGGCCGTCTGCAGCGCGAAGGGCGAGAGCTCATTGCTGATCTTCGGAATCAATACCTCCGTGGTCTGATTGAGACTTGAACCGGTCGAGGTGACGGAGTCAATCTCGATGGGCGCGAAGACGGTCCCGAGCGTCGCGTTGCGTTCGATGTCCAAGTAGAACGTGATCTGCACCGTTCCCCCCGGCGCCACTGTGGGTGAGAACGCCGTCGCGGTCCGCCCCCCTCCAGCGCCCAAGTATCCGATCGGAAGCACGATTACTGCCGACAGGTCGTTCACAGAAGCCGATCCGGTGTACTGGAAGGTGGCCACGAGCGGAACATTCTGGTCCCCCGGCTGGGGGGACGAATCAGCCGACCCCCAAGTGACGCCCATGACTTGGAAGGGAGTCGCGGGCTCGGCGCTGGTGACGTAGAATCCCACCGTCTGGGACGTAGAGCTGGAGACCGAGTAGGAGTCGTAATACGCGGCGGCTATGGTGAGCGAGGTCGCAGAACCCGCCATCGAAGATGGCACGAATATCTGGAGCGTCTGCACGTTGATGGCCCCGGGGACGAGCAGCGAGATTGGGGAGAGTGAGTTTAGGTTGCTCAGCTGGGTCGGTGAACTAACCACTGGATCTATCGACACCGCGTTTCCGGTCCCGTTGTTCGAGGTGGCAACAGTCAGGCGGTTGATTTGCCCGGCGTAGAGATAGTGCGAGCTAGGAGAGAAATTCAGAGACGGTATCCCGTTCAGGGAGACGCCGACTTTCAAGGTCTGAGAGAAGAGGCCCGTGTAGGTACTCGTATTGTAACCTATGTAGAGCGGGAAGGTGTAGATCCCAAGCGACGCGTTCGAACTCACGTCGACGTAGTAAGTTTCGGACAGAGCGGAATCGGTGGCGACGTTGACGGCGTAGTCGGTGAGGTTCGGCGTTCCGGCCGTCCCGTAGAAGGGCGCACTGAGGTTCAACTTGAAACTGACGGCCGTCGCCGCACAGGGACCCGTGTAAATCAACGCCAGAGTCAACGGGGCGTCAAGGCTTCCTGGTCCCGGCCCCGGTTGCGAGGGGCCGGTCCCCCAGCTAACGTCCGTTGTTATGAAGGGCGACGCGGTGGGCATGCAGATCGTCGTAGTGCTCGCGGCGGCGGCTGACGCTGAAGGGGAAGTGTAGATCGCGCTGCCGAGCAGCGCAATCGAAAGAACCAGGAACGAAACCAGAAAGGCGGTGGGCTTCAACTTCTCAGTTCTCCACTATCTTCTCAACGAGGCCGTCGCGCATCAGAATCGTTCGTTGCGCGCCCTTGGCGACGACCGGGTCGTGCGTTATGACTACTAGCGTCTTGCCGAAGTCTGTGCTCAGCTTTTCGAGGAAGTCCATTGTGAGTTTGGCGTTCTGCGAATCGAGGTTGCCCGTAGGTTCGTCCGCGAGGATGATGGACGGGTCGTTCGCAAGGGCCCTGGCGACCGCTACTCTCTGCCGCTGGCCCCCGCTCAACTTGGTGGGATTCTGCCTTGCTTTCGAGGCTACCCCGAAGAGTTCCAGGAGCTCCATCGCCCGCTCCCTCCTCTGCCTGGCCGGGACACCCGCTATCGACAGTGGCAGCTCGACGTTCTCGACCGTGGTCATCCTCGAGATGAGGTTGAAGTCCTGAAAAACGAAGCCCAGCTGTCGGTTGCGCACCTTCGCCAAGTCGACGCTCGAGAGCTTTGAAATGTCGAGCCCTTCGATCCAGACCCTTCCCGATGTGGGCCTGTCCAGGGCCCCGATCTGGTTGAGAAGTGTGCTCTTGCCGGAACCCGATGGCCCGCTGATGGTCACGAACTCTCCCCTTTCGATCGAGAAGCTCACACCGCCCAAGGCCGTCGTCGACTCCGGGCCTTCGCCGTACTGCTTGACTAGGTTCTCCGCCTGAATGGCGTTCGGGTCCGCCCCGATTTCGGCTTCCTCCCTCCTCATCGGTACTAACCTACCCTGTCGCAGCCTTGGGAGGCTGGACCGGCGCCTGCCATAGGAACAATGAGAAGAGTTCAAGCAGGAGGCCTACAGCCACAAGTCCGACCCCCACGAATGTCTCTATCTGCTCGTTCGAGGAGACCACGGCTACGTTGCCCGCCCTTCCTGTCGCCAGCCCTCCGGGGAACCCGCCAGTCCCGTTGAAGGTGAAAGACCTGGAACCGCTGAAGTTGAATGTCCTCGTTCCAGTGAAGGTGGAGGAGGTTATGGGGCTCACACCAGAACCGAGGCTCAGCCTGACCGCGGGATCTCCATAGGCCATAATCACGAGTCCGGCCAAGACTAAGATGACGCTTACCACAAGCAGCTTTCTGCTCAAGACACTACAAAATCACGAACGAACGTATTTAGCGGATTTCCGAGATGGTTCCCAAATCCTTAGTGAATTGCTCCATAATAGGATGAGGTGCGCCGCTCGGAAGACCTCGCGACCAAGGCGCAAGACTGGCCGAAGCGAAGGGCGGGAAGAAGGCAAACGCCGAACTCGAGATAGCGGATTGGCGTAGGCGGGCTGTTCGCAAGGGTTGAACGGCTGTTCGGTGGCTTAGGATTAACTCGGGTGCGCCCACATAGGAGGCCGTGAGAAGAACAATGCCGAACGAAAAACCGCAAAATGACAGCCAGAGAAAGCGGCTCAAGGTTTCGAGCGTACTGCTTCTTTCGCTCCTCGCGATAACGGTGCTTGGGGCGGGAGGGATCTACGCTCACGCGACCTCGACCGCAAGCCTGAACAACGTTCAGGTCTTCATCCAGACCAGCAACTCCGCCCTCAGCTACCAGTACGACGTCTCGGTCTACAACACGACCGGGTCGCTGGTGGCGTACACTCAGTCCAACTACGCCGCCGCAGGCTTCGAGCTGCCATCGGGCAGCTACCTCATCACGGCGACCGCATACTACCAGCCCCAGTCCTTCCCGTGCAACGTCTGCGCGGGCCCACTGGTCTCCTCCCCGCCAATCAAGCAGACCACGGCCATAATCTATCCGCCTGTCGGGCCCTCAGTCGAGTACGGGTACGTATTCGAGCAAGTGAGCGGAGCGACGTCGGTCAACATACCCACCCAGAACGCCTCGCAGATCTCATCTACCAACGTCACCCTCAAGGTGACCTATGCGAATGGGACCGCGACGGCCGGCGCGTATGTGTCAGCATTCGTGGTGGGCCAGTCCTATTACTGGTACAACTCCAACTACAACTTCTACGGTCAGACCGACAGCCAGGGGATGGCGACGCTGACGGTCCCGCAGTCCCCCATCGAAGTCAGCGCTTCTATGTCGGTGCCGGTCAACCTACCGACCAACGAGACAACAGTCACCACCACAGTGGCGGGCCAGAAGATCAACGTGACGGTGTACTGGTCTCCGACCTACGTGGAACTCTCGGGTTCCGCGCTCATCGTGCCACCTGCCAACAGCGCAACAATCACCCTCCATTACCAGCCAAATGCCTGCTGCGTGTATCCGGTCTACAACACCGGTGGTCTAACGACTCCGCAGAGCAACGGCTCGGGAGCGGTCCAGACCTCTACGCAGAGTTCGAGCGCAGAGCAAACAACCACGGCAGCAGCCAGCCCAGCCTCCAAGATCTCGTCATTCATCCTCCCTCTAGCGGGAGGCGCCGCTACCTCTGCGTCTACCTCCCAGTCCGTCCATCAGACCGCGCTTACAACGTCGAAGCCGGCCGCATCCTCAACAGGCACAACCCTGCTGTGGAGCGGCGTGGCGGTCGCGGCAGTGGCTACGGTCGTGGCCCTGTCAGCACTGGTCGCTCTTAGAGGAAGGCACTAGAAATCGAAGTGTCTGCCCCCGCGGCAGACACCTCTCCCCTTTTTGTCCTGACTAGAAACGCCTAGTCCCCCTTGGAGTCGTCGCCCTTCTTGCGCAAGGCTTCGTCAAGCTTCCTCCGCAAGAGGTCACCCACCGTCTGTCCGTCCGCCCTTCCCCTCGCGCGCTTCATCACCCCACCCATCAACGCGGAGAACGAGTCCCCGCCCTTCTCGCTGATGAGCGACCCCCCATCCGCTATCACGCGATCTATGATTCCGGCGAGCTCTTCCTCGCCCATCGGCGTCAATCGCAAGCTGGAGATGGCGTGCCTGACGTCCGGCGCTTCCCCCCCCACTATTGCCGCCAGCAACTCGTACTCGGCCTCCTTCGCGACCTCGCCGCGGTCGATCGCGCGGAGCACCTCGACAGCCTGGGCTTCCACGAGGGCGTGATCGGCCTCGAACTCCCGCGCCACGCGGGCGGTCAGCTCGGTGAGACCGGAGGCGACGACCGAGGGAGGCGTTGTTTTCAACTCAAGCGCCAGCTGCTCGAACCTCGTTGTCAGGCCTCCGTCGTACAGTTTGAGGGCGAGGTCTTCGCTGATCGAATACCTCTTCTCAAGATCCTTCACCTGCTCCTCCCATGGAACGGGGACAAGGGCTCTGGCGCGCTTCCGACGCGCATCTTTGATGAGGATTTCCGGGATGTCCGTCTCCGGATACATTCGCTGAGCCCCGGGCCTGGGACGGAGATACTTCGTCTCCCCGTCGGCCGTCGCGGCACGCGTCTCGGCCGGCACGCCCCCGATGGACTGTTCGAGCCTCTGAATCAGGACCGGCACCGTGGCGTCCACCCTCGATGGATTGCCAGCGACCAGCACCAACGCGTCGCCGGGGGCTGATCCTGTCTTGTCGCGTAGGCTCGCCTCCTCGGCGTCCCCGATGTCCTGCCTCCGGAACTCGTCCGAATGGATTATCCCGCCGAGCCCCGACGCCCTCGCAACCTCCGCCAGCTCCCTGCCTAGCCTTATGCCCGGAAAAGGCTCGAGCCCGAGGAGCCCCGAGAATCCTTTGGCGACTATGCAGACGACCTTGCCTCCATCCCTCGTCTGTTTCTTCATGACGCGGGAGGAGCTGCCCCTGAGCAGGGCGGACACGTCTGCCACCCTGCATTCGGCGCGCGTGACGCCGCGTTTCGCGAGCTCGGTGCCGAGCATGACGAGTGAGACCTGACGGGCAGCCTCGTAGACCACAACCTTCTGAAGCAGAGCGAGGTTCTGGACGCCCTTCACCTCTACCACCCTCCCCCCCATGACGGAGACGTTCAGGTCCTGCCTTATGGTTCCCAGCCCCCGGGCGACCCTTCCCGTGGCCCGGAGGGCCCTGCCCAATTGGAGGGCGATCCTCTCGACCGAGGCGGGTTCGCCCGTCACCGGTTCCAAAGCGATCTCCACTAGCGGAACCCCGAGCCTGTCGAGGGCGAAGTACCGCGAAGATTCGTCCTCGCCCAATATCCTCGAGGCGTCCTCCTCGAGCGTCACCGTCTGCACGCCCACCTGCCGGCCTTCGCACTCGAGGTATCCGCCCAAGCCTAGCACCGAGGTTCGCTGGAATCCCCCCGTGTTCGACCCGTCGATGACGATCTTCCTCATCACGTGGACTTCGTCGACGATGTTCGAGTGCAACATCTGCGCGACAACGAGCACCGTTTCCACGCATTCGTCGTTCATAGGATGGGGGGGCTCCTCGTCCGCCTCAACGAGGCAGGAGGACTCGGGGCTCCAGAGATAGACGTTCTCCCTCTCTCTGGAGAACTCGAAGGCCACAGCAGGGTCGATGCGCCCGGTCTCGCTCTGCGCGGGCCTCAGGCGCCTCCGGAAGGAATAAGGGAGCTCCTCTGACTTCGCAATCGGGCAAGAACAGAACAGCTTCTCCTTGCTCGAGAGCTGCTGATGGATCTCGAGTCCGACCATTAGTCTGACTTCCGAGGGGTCGAATGGAAGCTCCATGCGGACTCACTCTCCGAACCGTCTTGACGTGGTCTCGCCGGCAAGGCCCTTAGACATCATCGTCTTCGCCTCCTCGGCCGAGCCGGAGTTTGCGAGCACCCACATGGCCTTCACCAAGGCAGTCTCGGGCAGCATATCCTCCAGTGGCACGACACCCGCCGCCAGGAGGTCGCGACCGGTATCATAGACGTCCAGGTCGACCCGTCCTGCCAGGCATTGGGAGGTCATGAACGCGAGACCCCCGTTGGAGACGAACTTCTTGAGCTCATTGATGTTCTCAGTGTTGACGTGGCCAAGACCCGAGCCCTCGATCACCACCGCTTTGGTGCCGCCCTTCCGCAAAGCGCCGAGTATGATCGTGGGCATCGAGGGATAGAACTTGATCAAGGCCACGCTCGCGTCGAAGTCGGCCCGCGCCGCAAAGGGTCTGTTCGCCGCGCGTGGGGGCAGCGAGCCCTCGATGTGCTCTGGGCCAGACTTTCCCCAGACCGCCGCGAGGGGGACGCCCATTGACTGGAAGGAACCTCTTGCGCTCGTGTGATCCTTCCGCACCCGGGTTCCTCTGTGGAAGGCGACCACATCATCGCTCGAGTCCAGGTGCATCGCGACGTAGACTCCCGAGAACGGGGCGCTGGCTGCGGCGTCGACAGCGGCCATCAGGTTTAGGACCCCGTCGGAAGAAGGCCTATCGGACGATCGTTGTGCTGCTGTGAGGATCACCGGTATCGGCACCCCGTCCAACGCGAAGCTCAAGGCCGCCGCTGTATACCCGAGGGTGTCGGTGCCGTGCGTGATGACGACCCCGGCGGCGCCCGCGGCGACAGCCTTCTCCACCCTTCGCGCTATAAGGGCCCAGTACTCCGGCTTCATGTTCTCGCTGTAAATGCTGAGGAGGATCTCGGGCTCGATCCTCGCCTTCTTTGAGAGCTCGGGGATGAGGGCGTAGAGATCGGCCGCCGTCACCGCCGAATGAACGGCGCCTGTCCGGTAGTCGACCCTGCTCGCGATGGTGCCGCCGGTTCCGATGATCAGGACGGCGGGAAGTTTGGACTCGGATCTAGGGGAGGGCTGCGAAGCGAAACTCGGCTTCTCCCCCTTCTTCACCACCACGCCGGACTTCAGCCTTTCAACCCGCAGGCCGACGTTGTACCCGGAACTCAGCTTGAGCACTAGGTGCTCCTCGTCGTTGTATGTGTAGCGAGGCACGACCGTGCCGGTCACGGTGCCCCAGTCCGTCGTCACCTGTAGTACATCGCCGACGCTGGCCTTAGCTCCTGTTAAGAAACGCAACGCGCTCCCTTTGTATCCTCCGGTCTCTTCCATGCTACACAAGTTCGGCCTCTTGCGGTCTTAAAGGATTACCCGCCGAGGGCAAGAACCTGGCCATCTTCCCCCACATCTACGCAGCACCGAAGTCCTCGACGCTCTACCTTCTGGGCCGGACGCTGGGGACTTTTTTGATGGCGTTCGTGTCTTCGTTCGTAGCGCTAGCGGTGGCGTGCCACGTGCTGGACGCCATACTTCACACTACGATTCCGTTGATCGTTGCCCCGGCTTCGTTGCTTATGCTCTCTTTGGCGTTCGCGGTTAACATTCCCGCTCCCTTGGGGCTTGGCTACATGCTCGGATCCCGATCCCTTTACGCCAGCAAGTTCGAGTGGGCCCTTCCCAGCTACGTCGCCGGTCTCCTTACCCTCTTTTCCGGGGCCCTCTTCTCTCCTTCCAACCTGCGCTGGCCCTTTCACATCACTTCCTACGCCCTTCCCCACAATTGGTTCATTGAGGCCAGCAGGGACACCATTATTTGCGGCACTCCCGGCCCTTAGCTGCAGGCCTTGGCTTACGCCCTTGCCGGAGGGCTGGTTCTTCTGGCCGCCGGCCTCTCTCTTTACCGCGCCTCCGAGCGCAAGGCCCGGAGAGACGGTGTGATTGATCGGCGACTTGCTTGGGCCCAGCTGCGGTCTGACGGTTGTCTGGGACCTCTTCCCGCCCACGCGCTTGAGCAACCTCGGCATTCCGAGCCAGAGCCCGGCTACGCCTCCCACGAATACCAGCAGGTACTCTGCTAACGTCGCCAGAGGCAGCCCGCTTGACGATGCGTTAGGCGTCGTGAAAACCGTAGCCTCGTCGGGCTCTAGCAGCGCAATCCTTGACGTGGAAACGGTCACGGGCGTGGACACGGTGGTCCCGCTTATGTTCGACGAGACCGTATATGTCCCGCCGGCGGGAAGGTCGGAGAAGACTGCGATACCCGTCCCGTTTGTGTTCAGCCGGTCCACGAATCCGCCTGTTCCCGTCACGGTCACTGTGGCGTTCGGGATTGGCGTTCCAGCGTTGTCCTTCACGTCGACGACCAACATTGGGCTGGCGATACCCTGCGAAGTCGATACGCTGGTGACGGTATCTGTCACGGTCGTCGGCGGAGCGCCGACCGTTTCCGTCGTCCCGACCGTCGTGGTCTGGGTCACCTGTTGCGTGGCCGTCGTCGTGGTGGGAACCTGGACGGTTGAGGTCTCGGTTTGATTCTGGATCTCGGTGTGCGTCGAGGTCACGGTGACGGGTACGTCCTGGGTCGCTGTCGTCGTAGCCGTGACCGTGGCAGTCCCGTTGACTGCCCCCGTAGTAACCGTTGAAGTCTCAGTCTGCGTCTCAGTCGTCGTCTTTGTGTCGTTCTGAGTCGATGTCGAGGTCAAGGTGGTCGTCGATGTGGTTGTCAATGTTGTAGTGGCCGTCGTTGTGGAGGTGGCAGTTGTTGTAGAAGTCGTGGTGGACGTCGCCGTAGTAGTGGTCGTCGAGGTGGACGTCTCAGTCGTTGTTGAAGTCGATGTCACTGTGTTGTTCACGGTCGACGTCACTGTCGAAGTCGAGGTGACCGTCGAGGTCACGGTCGAGGTCGACGTTACCGTCGAAGTGTTAGCATCCATCTGCTGGGCCGTCAGGTGCTTGTACCCGGAAGAGGGAGCGACCGACGGATTCGCCTTTGATGCGAGCGCAGGCGCGCTAAAAGCAAGCGTGATCAGGACAATCGCGAAGACAGAAACGACAGCACTCTTGGAGCGCATGTTCTATCCTTCCGCTTGGTAGGCACTCGAGGTATTAAAGTCCTTCGAAATCGCATAGTATCCCAAAATCTATGCTATGTATTTTCTAACTATCATCTCCCCCAACACCCTCTGCCAGACGAATAACCTTCAAATAGAGACTATAACTTATGTTATGTAATGGCAGACTCAGCCGTCGGTTACTCCCACCCCGAGACCCTTGTGGATACGGCTTGGGTGAACGGGCACATCTCGGACCCCATGGTGAGAGTGGCTGAGGTCGATTATGATCCGATCGCCAATTATCAAGCCGGACACGTACCGGGCGCTGTTCTCTTCGATTGGAAGAAAGACATGAACGACCAGGTTGCCAGGGACATCCTCTCGAGAGAGCAGCTGGAGGAGCTGCTGGGCAGGAGCGGAATCACGCCAGACACGACCCTGGTGCTGTACGGCGACTTCAACAACTGGTTCGCCGCTTACGCCTTCTGGGACCTGAAGTACTACGGCATCGAGCGCGTGAGGCTGATGAACGGCGGCAGGAAGAAGTGGCTCCTGGAGGACAGACCCTTGACCAAGGAGGTTCCGTCGTTCGCGCCAACGAGTTTCAGCGCTGGACCTCCGGACAACACGATAAGGGTCTACAAAGACCAAGTCAGAGACTCGCTTGGCCGGGGGGACAGGGTCTTGGTCGACGTTAGAGGCCCGAAGGAGTTCACAGGCGAGGTCCTGGCTCCGCCGGAGTATCCCACCGAGCACGCCCAGAGGGGAGGGCACATCCCCGGCGCCAAGAACATCCCTTGGGCGCAGGCGGTCAATGACGGGGACGGGACCTTCAAGTCGAGGGAGGAACTCGATGCGCTCTACAGGTCGAAGGGGGTTGCCCCCGAGAGCCAAGTGATAACCTATTGCAGAATCGGGGAGAGGTCGTCCTTCTCCTGGTTCGTCCTCAAGTATCTGCTCGGCTACCCGGACGTGAAGAACTACGACGGGTCATGGACCGAATGGGGGAATTCCGTAAAGTTCCCGATAGAGAAGTAGCTTCAGGCCTTCCTTACGATGAAGTGTCGCAGCTCTCCCTCCCGGCTCGTCTCGATGAGCCTGTTCCCGGTCTCCTCCGCCCACCTCTCCATCTCGATTTCGGCCGACTGGTCGTCGGAGACGACGTGAATGACCGCGCCGCGCTCCGAGCTGGAAAGCAGCTCGTTGAGCTTTACCAAGACCGCCGAGCACTCGACGCCGATCTCGAAGAGTTCGAGGTCCGGGAACTCTCCGAAGCAACGGACCCCCAACTCCTCCAGTCTCGACCTGAGTTCGCCCGCGACCTGATCGAGCGGCCTCAGGATGGATGGCCCGCCGACCGGGTGCAACACTGCGAACCACCCTCTGCCGTAAGGGTCCTTGTTCAGTACCTTCGGGTCGTCAGTCAGGAGCTGGTTCGTTTCCAAGATCTGACAGTCGAAGGGTGCCCTCACCACGTCGAAGTGTCTTGGCCCCTCGACCGATCCGACGCTCCTGCCCTTCTCGATCCTTGCGCCGACGGGCTTGAACGTGACGGAGGTGAACCCCCCGGAAATCCATGACAGCGACGGCGAGAGCCCGATCCGGTACGACTCTCCTTCGACGCTGGCCCAGATGCCGTCCTGGGGGTCGTAGAGAAGGGAGTCAGGGTGCTCGCAACCGGAGATTTTCGACCGTTTTCACCAAGTTGGTCGGAGGGCCTTGCAACCATAAACATTGCTTTTATACGGACTGGGCTCCTTTGAGGCGCATGCATCCGTCGAGGATTCTGGGAGCGATAATCGGCGTGGCCGCGCTCGTTTGCATCTTCGGGCTCCCTTTCTCGACCGCCGCCTCGGCCACCAACAATCCTGAAAGCCTCTTCAGCAACTTCCAGTTCTTCGTGAACAACATCGCAGGCGCCCAGGCTTCAGGCTCCAACAGCGTCGTCCTCTTCGCCTACCTCTACCAGTTGGGTTTCATCCTCATCTTCGCGGCCGCGGTCGTCGGCGTCTTTCCACTCGGGGCCGGAGTGCTAGGCATGATCGGGATGGGATTCCTCACGTTGGGCCCCTTCGAGGTCTTCAACGGGTGGACATTCTCGGACAACGGTTTCAGCAGCGGCTTCTACGCGCTCTGGATCCTTTTCATTTTTCTGATCGTCCTCGCGCTGTGGGGTTGGCGAGCGAAGCCGAACCCCAGGGAGAACGTCCTGGCCACCGAGATGCGAGAGAACACTGCCTCGATGCCGGCCCCCGGGCCAGCGCCAGCTGCTGGAGGGCCCGCCCCCCAGGGCTCTGGAGCCATGAAGCCATGCCCAATATGCGGCGCGATGAATGCGCAGACGGCCGTGGTCTGCACAAAGTGCGCTGCGCCCCTGGACCCTTACTAGGCCAGTTTCGACATATAGGGCCCGTTCCTCTCGTAGCCTAGCCTACGATAGTAGTCCCTGGTGCCGACGGCGCTCGTCACCAATACGGACTTTGCGCCGAGCTCCTCCCTCGCGATCCTCTCGGCGTGCCCCATCAGCGCCCTGCCGATTCCCCTGTGCTGGTAAGCGCCTTCCTCTCTCCTGCCGACCGAGACGACCTTCCCGTAGACTCTCAGCTCCCGAACCACACAGGCGCCCTGAACTTCTGTCCTGGGCGCAGTTCCGGACGGCAGCCTGAGCCTGAAGAAGCCCGCTATCCTGCCGCTCCGCGGGTACTCCTGGGAACCGAAGACCTCGACCCCGCCAGAGGCTTCGTACCTCTCGGACCTGAATGACGGTTCCTCGCCCCCATCGATGTCTTCGGGGCCGTCCAGCGCGACCTCCCTGCACCTGATGCACTGACAGGCGAATCCCTTCCGCCTCACTCTCTCGAGCACCAGCTCCCTCAGGTTCCCGTTCTTGACGCCGCCCTCGATCTCATAAGCGGGAATCTCGCGTTGTATCCTCATTATCCTGTGCCATCTCGGGACCGACCTCTTCATCTCGCTGAGCAGGTCCAGGACAGTCTCCAATCCGTAGGGTTCGTACAGGCCCGAAGCGTGCTGTCTCTCGAGAGAGGTCCCCTCGACCACTAGGGTAGGGTAGACCTTCATCATGTCGGGCCGGAAATCCTCGTCCTCGAAGAGCGCCCGAAAGTCCTCAAGGTCAGTCTTCGGGTCGGAGCCTGGTAGTCCGGGCATCATGTGGGCGGTCACCTTGAGGCCCGAATCCCGCGCCGCCTTGAATGCCCTCCTCGTGTCTTCGACCGTGTGCCCCCTGTTGCTGAGTTTGAGGATCGGGTCCCTCAGCGACTGCACGCCGATCTCCAGCCTGGTGATACCGTAATCCAGCATCAGGTCGATGTCTTCCTGCCGGCACCAGTCTGGCTTCGATTCGAGCGTGAGTCCGACGCACCTGCTGTCTGCTGACTCGTTGGCGAATTGGGCCTCCTCGAGCGAGGGCGAGACGAAGCCGTTGAGGCCGTCGTAGACTCCCTTCACGAAGCCGAGCTGGTATTCTGGAGGAACTGCGATGAAGGTCCCGCCCTCTATTATCGTCTCGACCTTGCTTACGTCGTGCCCGTTGGAAGAGTACTTCGCGAGACACCCCCTCACCTGCTTGAACGGGTCGAAATCGGCCGCCAGCGCGGCGCGCATGCCCGGGCTCGCCGGGAGATAGCTCTGTGGAGTCCCCTTCGTCGGGCCTCCGGGGCAGAAAACGCACGTCCCGTGGGGGCAGGCGAACGGCGCTGAGAAGGCCGTTACCACCACTATCCCGGAGGCGCTCCTCCTGGGATGGACCCGCAGCATCGCCTCGAACTCCTCGCGTCTGTCTCCCGGCAGGGCCGCTATGATCTCGGAATTGGAGACGTATCTCGAGAGCGAGTACCTGACCGCCGCCTCCTTCTTTGCCTTCTCCAGCGCGCCTCGGGTGAGCAACCGGCTGGAGGTCACGGCTTCAACGATTGAGGAGACCGCCAGATCGGACTGGTCTCTCCGGCCCGAGGTCACTGCCGCATCCAGTTCTGGCCTGGCTTGCGTTTGAGGGTGAAGCGCTTGTCGTAGGTGCGCTTGTTCCTCACTTTGGGGATCTTTCCTCGCTTCGGCTTACCTTCCAATTTTGGAGTTTGAGATCTTACCTTTCCGGCCTTAGTGACTGGAGGCACTCAGCACTGAGCTGCGGTGCTGACTCCCGTGGGTCGGCATGTTTGTGTTTCATACCTCCTTTGATTGTCCGCCTGGATTTCCTCGTAATAACTCTTTTCGCGCCAGTATCTCCGAAAGCAATTGATGAGCGATGCTTCCTGGCTCCGCTTTCGAATCTGGGAAGACAACAATCGTGCCGTCGAAGAACTGCGCGAGAGAGTTCAGGTGGCTCAGCCGTAAAGTCATTGATTCGTGGCTGGGTTTGTATCTTTTCTCTTGTTCGACCTCGAGAGCAGTGAGGCGTAATCCGTCAAAGATGATGGCATCTGGGATGCGCTTCTCGCGAACGTATTCGGAGAGGGTGAAACAGCGATATCCAAGTGAACGAAGCTCTTCTATAATTAACCGTACAACTTCTTCGTGGTGCTTCCGTGACACTACCCTCATTTCGAGAATCGTCTGATCCGAATTCAATCGCCTAAGTGACTCGGCTTTCAACTTCGAGAGTTTCGACATCTTCTTTCTTATCTCAAGCGCCCGTTCTGGTCCCACCCAGGACTCAAGCGTCCTCCCCTTGTTCGGAGACGCCTGGCCTTTCTGAAACATTCCTTTGTTTGATATCATACCGAGACGAAGCGCTTCAAAGTAGCATTTCTTGCTACAGAATTTCGCTTGCTGACTGGATAATAGGCTCGAGCAAGTGAGGCACGAAGCCAAGTGTCTTTAGAATCGTATTTCCCATTTAACCACAACCGAGATTCTGTGGCGAGTGGAGAGGCGCGAACACGGACGAGTTTGAGATTCTACAACGCGTACTTGTAATAGGTAGGAGCGTTCACTCCCAGGATGGCGCCGATGATCGCCAGCATGATTATCGTCACCACGACCGCAAGCACGGCTATCGCGAAGGCGCCCAGCCAGCCGGTCTCGAAGGCCGCCCTGTAGACCGCGAGGTAGGCGATGAACCCTAGCAGGATTGCGAAGGCGCCCGCCGCCGAGCCGAGCAACGCACCGAGGAAGATGCTGACGCCAAACACGACCAACACGTAGACGATCGCTCCCCCGAGCGTCGCCCCCATGGCCTCGCCGAAGGTTGCCTTCCCGCCCGTCACGACCTTGCCGGCCACGTAGGCGGGTATGGAGACGATGACCCAGAGGATTATCAGGCCTACCAGGAGCACGAGGAGCTCTGTGATCCCTGACGCCATTTGACAGTCAACATGGAGCTTAGCGAGGATTTAAGACTGTTGTGACAGAACTGGTGATTGTCCCAGTTGGCCCAAAACCTCGAGGCGCGTCGTTGGAGGCAATTGGTTTCGGCCGTCTCATTCGACGAATCTCGCCACACAGTCGTCCTTCGAGACCTTGAGCTGTAGCTCAATGTTCAGGCCCTCCTCGAAGGCAACCTTGAGCGCCCCCGCGTAGAAGGCCGACCATCTCAGACCCATGGAGTGCTTGAGGTCTATCCTATGGGATCGCCCCTCGACGATATGGTCGAAGCTAAACCTCCCTCCGTAGAGCGAAAGCCGCCTCAGGACCTCCAGCAGGTTCGGCAGGTTCACGCTCACGAGCATTACCTTGACGTAAGGCAGCCAGAACGACCTACCCACCCACTCCCCCAACTCCTTCGACTCTGCGACGCTCTGCTTCTCCAGCAACCGGACGAGGAGCTCGGGCGTTACGACGGCCAGTCCGCCGACCGGCAGGGCACTGTCCCATTCGATGAGCTTTCTGAGATTCCGGGTCACCAACTGGTTCACGGAAATGCGCTGCTTCCTGGCCAATTCCTGGAGCCGCTCGTCAAGGTCGTTCTCAAGGCGGAAGCTTCGGGTCGTGCTCATCTGTTCTCGAAGACTGGACTCCGCCTCATAATATGTGTTCATTTGTAAACGTGGATATGATAAGCAGCCGACGAACGAGTAGCCCAAGGGTCGATAGGTGTAACCAAAGATGGTCCAGACAGTCAGCCTCGACGAACAGCAGTACCTGAAACTAGCCTCGATCGCGAAGAAGGACAACCTCTCGATCGCCGACCTGCTCAGGAAGGCGATGGAGACCTACGAAGGGGTGTCCTCGCCCCAGCCCAAGGCCAGGAGGACGAGAGACGAGAGGAGGACGGAACCGACCCCCCAGGAGGACAGCGAGCTCCTGGTGAGAGATCTGCACGCGGGGTCGATGAGCTTCAAGCCGAGCAAGAGGAGGCTCTTCCTGATGACCGCCAGGGCGTGGAACGTCATGGAGGAGGCGCTCTTCAACAACCTCCTGAAGGGGGCCCCTCCGTTGGTCTTCGAGATGGGCAAGGCGTACGGCGGCGGACTGGCGGAGGACTACATCACACTGCTCGAGGACCCCAGCTCGATGAAAGACTACTTCGAGAGGATGGCGTCGTTCACCGGTTGGGGGCGGGTGGACCTCCAGGGAGACACCGTCACGGGGAAGAAGCTGGTGATCAGGGTCGAGAACTGCCTCTTCTGCGAGTCGAGGGCGTCCAATCCGGCTGGCAGGGAGTCTTGCTACTTCCTGATGGGGGTCTGCAAGGGCATAGTCGATGTGCTCTACGACTGGCCGCACACGGTCAGGGAGACGAAGTGCAGGTTGAAGGGCGAGAGCTACTGCGAGATCGTCTTGGAGAGCAAGACCAGCTTCGACTCCAACTCCAAGAACTGGGGCCTGAGGGTATACTTCCCGTCGCACATAGCGATCGGGCCCGCGCTGTAGGCTCGGCACCAGACACGCGCCAAACGCTTTAATCGCGCCTGTCGGGAGCTCGGACGAACTCTGTTGGCGGAACTCGAGATTTATCAGACGGAGGCAGGCGCGATACTGCTAGAAGGCGGCCTCCCGCTCGAAGGCTCTGCCTCGGCGGCCACACTGGTAGAGAGGGCCAGGAAGATGGGCGCGATCAAGATCATGGTCTCCGAGGAGTCCCTCGTCGAGCCGGTCCGGAGCGTCGGGCTCCAGCCGGTCAGGATGGGGGCGGAGGAGAAAGAAATGCTGGATTCGAGGAAGGTGGCTCTGATGGTAGAGGCGAAGCTCGCCGTCGACGAGGCGGACGCGCTGGCGAAGATCAGGAAGAAGGGCATAGCGACGGCCGAGCAGGCCATCAGGGAGGCCTCCTCGAGGCCCGACCTCCACCTCGTCAATGCGATCATGGCCCTCGACGACACCGACAAGTTCCTGAACATAACTGCGACCCGGACGATTGAATGGTACGGACTGCACTTCCCGGAACTGACCCAGATGATGCAGGACAACATGGCCCTCTGCAAGATGATCGCCGACGTCGGCGACAGGGCCAACTTCACGGCCGAGAACCTCCTGGGACGCGGGCTCACTGAGAAGAAGATCGAGGCGATTCTCACGGCGAGGGAGCGCTCCAAGGGAGGTGACATCTCGGAGAGGGACATCGACCGCGTGCAGAAGCTCGCCCAGCTTACTATGGCCCTGAGCGTCGAGCGGGACAAGCTCAACACCTACGTGGAGAGCTCGATGAAGAGGATCGCCCCGAACGTCACTCTGGTCGCCGGGGCCACCATAGGCGCAAGGCTCATGGCGAAGGCGGGCGGCCTCGACCGGATGGCGACGCTACCGGCCAGCACCATCCAGGTTCTGGGCGCGGAGAAGGCCCTCTTCAGGGCGCTGAAGACGGGTGCGAGGCCTCCGAAGCACGGGATACTCTTCCAGCACCAAGAGGTGCACACTGCGCCGAAGTGGCAACGGGGCAAGATAGCCAGGACGATCGCCAACAAGGTGGCGATCGCGGCGAGGATCGACTGCTATCGGGGGTCCGAGGAGCCGAGCCTCTTGCCGGGCCTCGACCTCAGGCTCGATCAGATAAAGAGAAAGTACAAGGACGCGCCCCCGCGAAAGCCAGAGAGACGCCAGAAGCGAAATAGATGAGTAGGCTGCTGAAGGAGCAGAGGGACGGCAGGATCCTCCTCCTCACCAAGAATCTGGTCAAGGGGAAGAAGGTCTACAACGAGGAGCTGGTGATTCGAGGCGGCGAGGAATTCAGGACGTGGGACCCGTTCAGGAGCAAGCTGGCCGCCGGGATCCTGAAGGGCCTGCCCGAGGACGTGATACGCGAAGGCGACAAGGTCCTTTATCTCGGCACCTCAACGGGGACGACCCCCTCCCACGTCTCCGACCTCGTCGGGGAGAGGGGGCTTGTCATCGGAGTGGAGTTCGCGCCCCGCGTGGCGCGGGAGTTCGTGGAGAACGTCGCCCGGGTGAGGACCAACGTAATCCCTTACCTCGCGGACGCCAGGAATCCCGCCAAGTACTCGATATCCATCGTTGACGTGGTCTACTGCGACGTCGCGCAGCAGGACCAAACGGAGATAGCGATCCTCAACTGCAGGAAGCTCCTCAGGAAGGGAGGTTGGCTCGTCCTGATCGTGAAGGCGAGGAGCATCGACGTTGTGAAGGAGCCCAGGGAGGTCTTCAAGGAGGAGGCGAAGAGGCTGGAAGCCGCGGGGTTCCGAGTCCATTCTGTCATCGACCTGAGTCCCTTCGACAAGGACCACGCGATGATCCTTGCTTCCATGTAAGGTCAGAGGGGAAAGAGGACGCTCTGCTCGAGCCTGTCCCAGGTCCTCCAGCTCTTTCTCACGAAAGGAGGGAGCGCCTGGCCTCGGCTGAGCCACTCGATGAAGAAGACCCTCGTCTTGGGATCGGAGGGATAGCCTGATCCGAAGTCGCCGTGGAGGGCCCTCAGCTTCTCAATCTCGATGTCCCTCTCAACCTTGGCGACCACGGAGGCCGCCGAAACGACCACGAAGTCGCGGTCGGCGTGGTGTCTGGCGACCACTCGCGAGACTCCCTTCATCTGACTCGAGATCGTCTCCCCGAACCGCTCTGGGCGGGTGTCGCAGGAGTCGACCCAGACCGTTTCGGCCCCTAGTCGGTCTATTACTCCGGCCATGTAGCTCGCCTCGAGGAAGTTGAGCCGCTTGAGTCTCCGCCCGGTCCTGACAACTCTGTCGATCTCGGCGGGCGGGATCTTCACCGACTCGACCCGATCGCACAGCCGGAGAATGTGCGCGTAGAGCGCCTCGCGCTGCGTCGCGGAGAGGAGCTTCGAGTCCTTAACTCCCAGCCAGTTCAGCTCGTGCAGAGAACCCTCTGGGATCGAGACTCCAGCCACGACCAGCGGACCGACGACGCACCCTCTAGGGAGACCGCGGGGCTACCGCGGTCTTCTCCCTGCCTCGTCGACTCCGCCGAGGAGACCGGCCATCGCGCCGGTGGCCTCGACTTCTCTTAACTGTCTTTCGAAAGAAACCCCGCCGCTGGAGAATCCCGTCAGCCGGGCAGCGGCGCGCCGACGGCGCCGAGGATCTTCGCGGTCAAGTCGTCCGCCAGGCCCTCCCGGTTTAGCAGCGTCATGATGGTGGTCGATGTCGCGCGTTCCTTCAGCTCGTTGAGGAGTGGGTCGTCCAGCCTCTCGTGGACCACCGCGAGTATGGGCTTCGAGGACTCGATGCACAGCTTGACCGCGCGCCTGAACTCCGGGCTGACGAGCTCCATCGGGCCCACCTCGTCGATCGTTATCAGCTCCGATACCGCCACCGCGTCGGTCAGCCCCCTCGCTCCGACCGAGGCGAGCTCCTGCAGGTTCACCCTGTATCGGCCGATCCTCGGCCCCAGCGAGCGAGTCGAGGAGGCGAGCTCTCCCACTGTTCCGTTGGTGAGGTCGCTTATCGTGAAGCCTGTCCGCTGACCTTCGAGACGCTTTTCGCGGGTCACACATCCCCCGACGATCACTCCCCTGCTCTTGACCCTGAGCAGTATCTTCGAGACAAGGGTGGACTTTCCGACTCCCGGCGGGCCAGTTATCAGCCAGATCTCGCTCAAGCCGCGAGGTGCTCCGAGCGAGCGGTAGAATAAGCTACCTCGCCGACGGGGTATCGGTCCCCTCCAATCACTCCGTTTCCCAGCCTCCTTTTCTAGGGCCCCGGGCGGAGGAGACGAGACCGATGAAGTACACGCAGATTCGGGAAGGGGCGACGGAGCTTCTGGTTCCGACTGTAAGTCTCAATACCCCCGACCCGCCGACCACTCCCATCTTCTTCAATCCCGCCGCCTCGATCAACAGGGACGTGTCGGTCGCGATAACCCAGACGTCCCGCGGGCGGACATTCTGCGACTCCTTGGCTGGGATTGGCTCGAGGGGGGTCCGCATCGCCAACGAAGTCGGCCGCGAGATGGCTGTGACCATGGTGGACTTCAGCGTGTCGCTGAGATTGGCCAGGAGGAACGCCAGGTTGAACTCCGTCGATGGGAGGTGCGGGTTCGAGGCGCGGGAGGCGAACGAATTCCTGTACTCGAGGTTCCGCCGGGACGACAAGTACGGATACGTCGACGTCGATCCTTTTGGGACGCCCGCCCCCTACCTTCAGAGCGCGTTCCATGCAGTCGAGGACGGCGGGATTGTTTCCGTGACAGCGACAGACTCTGCCGTTCTCTGCGGGGTGTACCCGGAGGTCGCGAGGAGGCGCTACTGGTCACTGCCCAGGAACAACGAGTACGCGCACGAGACCGGTCTGAGGATACTCATCAACGCGTGCATGAGGCTCGCGGGGAGCATAGATATCGGCGTCCAGCCCGTTGCCGCGCACAGCACCCGCCACTACATGAGGGTCTACATCAGGGCGATGGTTGGAGCGAGCAAGGCCGACAGGTCAGTCGAGCGGGAGGGGTACCTGGCAGTCTGCTCACACTGCCACAACGCCGGCGCATCGCCAGAACCGTCAACCGAGTGCCAGTTCTGCGGCTCCAAAGCGAGGGTCGCCGGCCCCCTCTGGCTTGGGGGCCTGGTCGACGATGGCCTGGCGGCGAGTGCGGCGAAGTACTGCGAGAAGAAGGGATTCAGGGAGGCCGGGAGGATTCTCGCCTCGCTCGTGGGCAGCGATTCGATGCCCCCGTACAGCTTCAGCCTGGAACGGATCTGCTCCGCTCTGAAGGTCGCGAGCGTCCCTGAACGGAGGGTGGTCGAGATTCTGGAGGGGTCGGGCTTCAGGTGCCACTCCCAGCCGTTCGAGGTGACAGGCTTGAAGACGGACGCGAGGTACGATGACGTGGCGGAAGCGGTCAGACTGGCATCGGAGGCTCGAGCGGACCCTTCCAGCCGTCGCAGAAGTAGTAGAGCTCCGCGGCGACGCTCCGGCTAGCCTTCGGTTTGACCGGCCTCACGTCCCTGTAGCGAGCTTTGAAGACCTCGCGCGCTTCTCTCGAACGTTCGCCCTCGAAGAGCTTGAAGAAGGAGGAGCCTCCAGGCTGGAGGAGCGTCCCCGAAAGCTCGATGACCCTCAAGGTCATGTCTATCTGCTTGGTGTGGTCGATCTCCCATATCCCCGAGACGGTCGGCGCGAGGTCGGAGAGGACGACCGGGACCTGCGAGCCCGTGATCGCCAGGATCGCGTCCGCTGCCTTCGGGTTGTGGACGTCCATTCGGACGGTCTTGACGTTCTTCTCCCTGAGGTGGATGTCGCTGAGGTCGAGGCCGACCACGAGCCCTGACTCGCCCACCAGCCGCGAGGAAACCTGGAGCCAGCCGCCCGGGGCGGCCCCGAAGTCGACCACCTTCTCCCCGTCGCGGATGAAGTCGTACTTCTCGTTGGCCTCGATGAGCTTGAAGGCGGCCCTGCTCTTGAACCCCTGCTCCCTGGCCAGTCTTCGGTAGAGATCTTTCCGCGCCTCGTGAAGTCTCATCTCGTGATCGACCCCTCAGACGAACGCGTCTTTTCAGTCCTTAGATAGCAAGCGGACGCGGTCGTACTTTGGTCGCCTCACTCCTGCGGGGAGCCTATTGTGGGGCCGCGACTGGCGGCTGAGCGATCTGCATGGCGGCCTCCTTCGCCTCTGCTATCGCCCACGGCCCGATCCAAGGACACACGTAGGGGCTGATCTCGCCGTCAATCGAACACTTCGACTCGTACTGGCAGACGATGCACGGCGCCCTCTCAATCGAGGCCATGTCAGTCGGGAATCGGAGGGGCGTAAGCTTGTAGGTCCACCTTCCCTCCTCGAGGACCTTCACTCGACCGATCAGTCCGCGTCGCTCTAGTCTTATCGCGAGCCTGGAGCCGTCCCGGCTCGTCAAGCCGAGCTCCTTCCAGATCTCGCTCTGAAGGACTCCGTCCTTTCCCCGTTCGACTACCAGCTTGTAGACGCGAGATGTGAGGTCGACTAGCTCCTCCTCAGTCCGCTCGGTCGGCTCCTCCTCTACGGGGGCTCTCTTCGCCCGGGGCTTCGGCTCAGAGGGCGACTTCGACGCCTTCATCGGCTTGGCCGCCTTCGGGGCGGGCTTCGGTTGCGACTTCGCTTTCACCTTGGGTTTCGCTTTCACGGGACGGGCACGAACTCCTGGCGAATCACGAAGTTGTCGAGTATCTCACGACACCTGTTTCGGACGGTCACTTCAGTGACCTCGGCGAACTCGGCTATCTCCCTCTGCGGCAAGTGCTGGCAGAGCATCACGGAGGATAGATAAACGTAGGCCGCCGCAAGTCCAGCCGGGGCCTTTCCGCTGGAGATCTTCGAGTCGTTGGTCTTCCTCGAAAGCGTGAGGGCCAGGTGCTCGACCTTCGGATTGATCTTGGCCGTGTTGATCAGCTTGGAGATGTATTTCTCCACTGACGGAGGCGGCACATAGTCCTTCTCCACCTCTTTGAGAACCAGCCTGAAATAGCGCGCGACGCTACCCTTCTCCATCCCGGCGGCCCTGGCGACCTCCTTCAGGCTTCTGGACACGCCGCACTTCCTGCAGGCCAGGTAGACCGTGGCGGCGGTCATGCCCAAGATGGACTTGCTCTTCGCCACCTTCATCCTCGCCGAGGTCCTGTAGATCTGGGCGGCGGTCTCAGCGACGTTGTCCGGGAGGTTGAGCGCCTCGCAGAGCTCGTTGATCTTCGATAGGACGTTTGAGAGCCCGCGCTCCTCGCTGGAGATCGTCCTTATGCGGCTCTGCCACTTCTTCATCTTCTCTACGGTCGCGCGCATCGCCGGGTCAAGGTACTTCCCATGCGAGTCGCGCATCGTGCGACTGATCTCCGTGGTCAGCCCCATGTCGTGCAGGGCCAGGGTGGTGGGGGAGCCGACCCGGACTCGTTTGTTCTTCTCCTCCAGGTCCATCGCCTTCCATTCGGGTCCCTCGTCGGCTGGCGCATAGGTGACGAAACCGCATCCCGGACAGACCTGCTCACCCTTCTCGGTGTCCCCAATCAGCCTGTTTCCGCAGACGGGACAGTAGGTCCTAAACGCGTCGTCTCGTTTTGTATCCCAGAGGCTCAGCCGATTCACCCGGCAATGTATGCGGAGTCGCCGCTGCTCCCTATCCGGCTTGTGACTAATGCGACCGAGGCGTAGGGGGCCCTCACAGGGCCGATGAGCTCCGTGACCCTGCCGAGTCTCCTCCCCTTGTCGTCGACGAGGAAGGAGCCTGCAGGCACCGCCGCAGAAAGTTTGACAATGAGCCTACCGCTCTTTGCTTGATGCAGAATAATTCCGATTTCCTTCAAGATTTTCGTTACGTAAACTTTCCCACCTTTAAATGTTATGACGCCGATGTGAGGCATTTCGAGCCTGTCGAACAAAAATTCTACTTTTTCTGGGCTTGTCCGCGCACAGCTGATAGTTCTCTAGCTATTTTCATAATCAGAGCCTGCTTTGGCTTCTCTTTCTTGATTGAGACGTACCCAGACTCTTTGAGCGCCGAACTAGGATAGCGCCCGCTTTGGGGAAGGGGCTCGAGGTTCAATTTCCTGCAGGCTTCCTCCAGTTCCCTCAATGTGGGCGAACGGGTGGCCGAGTTCAGCGGCACGCGCCTGCCTTGGTTACGCTTCAGCTCGGAGTTGAAGTAGTCGAGCCAAACTACAAAAC
This sequence comes from uncultured archaeon, assembly GCA_963731775.1. Lineage (GTDB taxonomy): Archaea > Thermoproteota > Nitrososphaeria > Nitrososphaerales > Gagatemarchaeaceae > DATJAJ01. Next base: position 28,094 of record CAVSWV010000005.1, read on the forward strand.
GGTCGTAGTCTTTCAAGTCTTCTTGATCAGGACCGCGTTCACCACGCCGTCGTCTGTAGGGCGCGACGTGACCTTCGCCTCGCCGGCCTCGGTCTCGATGACCGCCCCTCTTGTGATCACGCCCCTTCTCTGGTAATCTCGATTCGCGGGGCTCAGCTTCACTCTGACTATCTTGGACCTCACCGACTTGCCAGACGAGTCGGCGACGTTGGCGGTGTCGGCAGTGGTGAGGCCCGTGGAGATTCGCCCACCTCTCAGCCGTGAGACTCTCACAGAGGTTTCGGACACGACCGGTTCCAGCGCGTAGCTGTCCCTCTCGAAGGCCCTCCTCCCGCGGTTCATCTTCCGGCGTCCTCCCGTCGACTTCCTCTTGGTCAGGTTCTCGATTGATCTGGTCAACCCACTATCACGATTGCAGGCCCGCCTCCGAGCGGCAGGTGTTAAGCATTTTGGCGCTGACGGGCGCGGAGGGGAGGCCGGTCTCCGCTAGAGAGAGAGGTTCCGTTCGCTCATCTGTTTCTTCATCGAGGGCACGTCGAGGCTGAGCCCGAAGTACTCCGCGAACCGCTGCGTGGTCCTGTAGGCCTTGCTTCGGCCTTGCCTCTCGCTGGCGACGAATCCCACGGCTTCTAGCTCCCTTAGATGCTGGTAGACGGCGGAGGACCGGCGGAGGACCAGCTCTCCCGCTGTAATCGGCTGGAAGTAGGCCACGAACGACATGGTCCTGAGGGCAGCCTTCGACAGGAGCGGCCGGGTCGCGAACCGCCTCGCCACCTGCGTGTAGTCGGTCTTAAGCTGCATCGCGAACCGAGGACCAGGATACTCCACGACCTCGATCGCCTGCAGGGAAGAATTGACCGACTTCGCGATCTCCCTCGCCAGGGCGGCGGCCTTCCGCTCCGACCCTATTCGGGCCGCCTTCGCGAGCTGCTCCGCGTCCAGAGGTCTCCCCGCAGAATAGAGGGCAGCCTCGATCCGGGCAATCAGCTCCTTCTGAGGAGCCTCGCTCTGGGCTTCACTCAAGCTGACCCACCGAGACCACCAGCGCGTCCACATCCGTCTCTTCTTGGTTGATCACAACCTCGCCGTTGTGCGCCGCGAAGAGGAGGAGGATGAAGACACGGGCGGCGTCGACGGGACTCAGCCCCGTGATGAGCTCCGAGAGAAGCGTCTTTCCCGTCGCTCGGAGCCGCTCGACCAGTATCTTGCGGAACTCCTGAAGGAGCGAATTGAGAGAGATCACGTAGTCGTCCATGTTGGGAGGTGGCAGCTCGTCCACGGGGAGCGGGCTCTGCTGGGCACCTCCCGATTGCTCGCTGACGATCTGTTCGAGTATCCGCGCCAGTTCGTCGAAGAGCTCCTCCACGTTGGTCGAGTAGACTTCGTACCGGAAGGGCATGACGATGATTTGGGGCGGCTCGGACGCGTCGACAGTCCTGTTCTTCGCTCTGAGGCGCTCGAAGAGGAATAGCGATTCCACCTTCAACCTGTAAATCGTGGCCGAGGAGAGGGCCGCGGTTCCGGCTGCGCGCAGGTCAACGAACTCGGACTTCATTATGGCCTGCAGGAAGAGATCGAGGAGTTCGGAGAGGTTGATCTCCCACGGGCTCTTCCTTCTTGCGAGAGTTGGGTCTATGAGGATGTTCAGCGGCGGCCTGGCCAGGAATGCCGTGTCACCCACGGTTTACGGGCACCTCCGCCGGCTTGTAGTGTATCAGCCTCGAGACCCCTCCCGCCGAGTAGACCCCGTAGGTCATGTCGCTCTCGGAGACGAAGACGTCCCTGAGAGTTATCGCGATCATCTGCGCCTCGTTGGACCTGCTCTTGATGAACTGGGCGAGGTTGCCCGAATTCACGGCGTCGAGCGCAGCGTCGATCTCGTCGAAGAGGTAGAAGGGATGCGGCTGGACTCCTTGCATAGCGAGAATCAGGGAGACCCCGGAGACCGCCTTTTCGCCTCCGCTCAGAGAGAGCGACTCCCACGCGGGCTTGGTCCCGAACCTTGCCATCAGCATTATCCCGCCCGAGAAGATGTCGTCCGGCTTCTCCAGTTCGAGCCACGCTTCCCCTCCCGTCAGCTTGTTGAAGATGACCTTGAACTCCTCGCCGATCCGTTCGAACGCCGCGACGAAGACCTTCCTCTTCTCGCCCTCTACGCTCTCTATGAACGACACGATCGAGTTTCGCTCTTTCTCGAGCTCGTTGTGCCTGACGGAGAGGCTCTTGTAGTTGGTGTACATCTCCCTGTATTGCCTGTCCGCACCCCTGTTGACCGACCCGACCACGAGCTGGTACTCCCTCTCGAGCTCGGAGAGGAGCGAGTCGCTCGAGTCGAACACCTCGGGCTCCTCTGCGTATCCCAGGATCCTCAGGCTGCCGAGAGCTTCCTCGATCCGTTCCTGGGATGCCGAGACCTGGCTTGTGAGCGAGAAGATCTCCCTCTCGTGAGTCAGCCTCGACCTCGAAATCGAGTCCCTCTCCTCCTTGAGCCTTCGTACCCTCGTGTCGAATTCGTCAAGGACTGGCTGGCTCATCCTGGAGGATTCCTTCAGCCGGTCAATCTGTTTGGTCAGAGAAGCCCTTAGCTCGCTGAGCTCCCTGATCCTCTTGGGGGCGTCTCTCACGTACTCCCGGAACGATTTCAGATCCTCCACGGCGTTCTCAAGGTCGATGCTGTTCTCCTCCAGGGCGCGCTCTAGGACGTTCTCCAGGTTCGATTTCTCCCTGGAGAGAGCTAGGCTGGACTCTGCGATCCTGTTCCGTATGGAATCAATCTCGGCGGAGAGAGACTGCTTGGCGGCCTCGATCTCAGAGAGCATCGTGTCCAATCCCAACGCATGTGTGTTCCTCAGTAGGTCCTGGAGGGAGGTCATGCCCCTCACGATCGACCCCTTCCTCTCGCTGCTTACCGCCAGCCTTGCCTCCAGCCTTGAGACGACGGCGGCCTGCTTCTCGAACTCGCCCTTCATGTTCTTGAATATCTTCTGGTAGCGATTCGCCATCCGGGTTATGGTGCCCGACTCGGCTCTCAAGCTCGCGACGTCGACGATCCGCTTGACCCTCTCCTTCATCAGGGATCTGGAGTCGTATTCGATGGTTTCGAGCTCCGACCTTCTCCGGTCGATCGCCCCCTTCAGGGCTCCCACCGCGTCCTCGATCTCCCCGATGCCCTCGAGGTTCTCGAGGCCCTGCATGAGGTTCATCAAGATCTCCTGATAGCCGAATGTGAACGCCTTTCCTCCCGTTTCGAAGATCTCCCCATCTAGGGTGACGGCGCGGACTCCTTCCGAGGCGAGGATGTAGCCGATCGCCTCGGTCTCGACCACGACCGTGTCCCCTGCGAGGAAGTTCATGAGGCCCGTGAACCGAGGTTCGAATTTCACTACCGCGGCCAGAGGACCGATCACTCCGGCCGACTTCTCCACGTCCACAGCTGTGCTGCTCTCCACCTCGCTCAGGGGGATCACTGAGAACGCTCTGGCCTTGAGAGACTTCGCCGCTCTGATCACCTGGGTCATGGTGTGAAGGTCCTGGACGACGAACGAGGCCATCCACCTTCCCAGGACGGCGTTTACTGCCTTGGAGTATTGCGGCGGGCACCTAACAATCTGGTTCAGCCGGCCGACGTATCCCGGGATGCCGCCGTTATCGCAGAACTCCTGGAGCTTGAGCTGGCCGGTCCTCTCTCCCGCCACGCTCTCGGAGATCTGTCTGAAGGCCTGCTCCCTCGAGACCTCGGTTGTAGCCTTCTCGAGGATCCTCGCTGCGCCCTCGATCGACCCAAGTAGCTTTGCCCTGCGCCTCTCCGTGCTCGCGAGGTTCGTGTCCAGGCCGTTAAGCTCCTTTGTGGACCCCTCGTACAACTCGAAGAGTTTCTTCGTGTTCGCGTCGAGGCTCCCCAGGACCTCCGAGTACCCGTCCACCCTCTGCTTCAGCTCCTCCATTCTCTTCTTCTCGGCGTTGGCGCTCGCGCTGAGCGCGTTGATGGAGAGCTCCGCCTGGTTGAGCTTCTGGGCGAGGTCGGCGAGTTTGACCTGGACCCTCGCGTTCTCCTTTCCCTTCTTGTCGAGCGTGCTCCTTAGCTCCTCCGACGCGGCGAAGAAGTCCTTCAGCCTACCGGCGAGCTCGGCGTGTTTCGAGTCGAGCCTCTCGACCTCTGCGGTGAGCTGCCTGACGACGGAGTTGCTCGCCGAGGCCTCCTTCTGCTTGCTCGCGACTACCTCTTTCAGCTGGGGGATCGTTTCCGTCTCCAGGTCCTTGAGGTTCTGCTCCGAGTCCTTCAATCCGGCCTCCAGACTGTTTAGGTCGTTCTCGGTCTGCGCGAGCTGGAACTGCAGGTCCACGTGCCCAGCCCCTCCTCCCTGGACCACTTCTACGATGAAACGCGTCCGTTCGTTCTCAACCTGGACGATCCTATTCTCGTAATCGGCGAGCCGCGCTCCCAGCTCCGTCAGCTTGGCGTTCGCCTCCTGTTCGACCACCCTCAGGGACGACAAGCGCTCCTTCAGCTCTCCAATCTTCTTGGACGTCCTCACCGCGGTCAGCCACCTGATCTGGCTCTCAAGGAAGTTGAATCGGATCGTATCGTTCCTCTGGCTGTCGAGCGACTCGAGGGTGCTCTTCATCTCCCCGATCCTCGCCATGGCCACCTCGAGCCTCTGATCGGCCTGGCTGAGCTGCCTCTGCGCTTCGCTCTTCTTTTCGTCGAACTTAGCTATGCCGACCACGTCCTCGATCACACCGCGCTTCTCGTCCGGCGTCAGGTCCGCCACTCTGGTCGCCGCCCCCTGCGGGACGATGTTCAGCCCGCCCGGCGAGAGACCGGCCAGGTCCAGGACCTCGGTCAGCGCCCCTCTGGTCGTCTTCTTCCCGTTGAGGTAGTACAGGTTCTCGCCGTCGTCCTTGAGCTCCCGCGTGACGGTGACAAGGTCCGAGTCAAAGGGGATCGCCCTGTCGCTGTTGTCGAACTGGAGGGTGACCCTGCACTCCTTCGGTTTTTGGACGGACAGTGTCTCGTCCTTGTGGGGATCGTAGATCAACCCGCTCAGCCTTCCGTTCGCCGCCCTCAGCTGCTTCGGCGAGTTCTCGCCGATTGCGAAGAGTATAGCGTCCGCGATGTTCGACTTTCCGCTCCCGTTGGGACCGGTGATTACGGTGAAACCTTTCTCAAGATTGACTACGACAGTTCGGGGGCCGGATGACTTGAACCCTCTCATCTCTAGCCTTCGAATATACGTCAACGGTGTGAAATGCCCCTACAACAGGAGAGTTCGGCGAACCCATATAAGCGCTTGGTTCGGTCGCCGGATTTAGTTGACGATTTTCGAGGAGAGGCGGAAGAAGGTCCTCGCCAGAGCGAAAGGCCGAAAGGTGGTGGCGGCGACGGGAGCCAACGTCTTCTACCTCACCGATTTCTGCGGCGCTGCTCATGCCATAGTCCTGCCCGACAGGACTGTGCTCGTGACCAGCAAGATGGAGGGCAACAGGGCCAGGGCCGAGGGGCACGAGGTCGAGGTGATTGCGGTGGGACGCGGCACCGAGGCGAGGGCGGCGGTCTTGAAGGAGCTGGGGAGGGGAGAGGTTGTGACCGATGAGGCGGCAGGCTTGGGGAGCAGCTCCAGGTTCAAGGCATCGCCCGAGCTTTTTCTATCTGCCCGCCGGGTGAAGGACGAAGTCGAGATTGCGAGGATCACGGCGGCTTCCAAGGTCTTGGACAAGATATTCAGGGTGCTGGAGAAGGAGATCAGACCAGGCAGGACGGAGTGGCAGATCGCCGCCGAGGTGATGAGGGTGGCGATTGAGAACGAGACGACCCCTATCTCCGACGACCTCACTCTGAGCCCGACGATAATAGCCTCGGGCGAGCACGCCGCGTTCCCCCACGTGGAGCTCTCGAGCCGCAAGGTGAAGAAGGGCGAGTTCCTGCTCGCGGACATCTTCTTCAGGTACAAGGGGTATAACTCGGATGCGACCCGCACGTTCGCCGTCGGGACGGTGTCCGGGGAGATGAAGCGGAACTACGGGGTCGTCCTAGAGGCTCAGGCCGCCGCGATGGCGGCCATTCGGACGGGAGCGGTCTGCGGAGACGTCAACGAGGCTGCGGTCTCAGTGCTGAGGAAGCACAAGCTGGACCGCTACCTCACGCATAGCATCGGGCACGGCGTCGGCGTGGACATCCACGAGATGCCGGGCATCTTCAAGGGCAACCCAGCGAAACTGCTCATGAACGACGTCGTGACAGACGAACCTGGGGTCTACTTCAAGGGTAGGTACGGGATCAGGATAGAGGACACGGTTGTGGTGGATGCGAAGCCCAAGCTGTTGACCCGCTACACTAAAGAACTCGTCAGCGTCGGCTAGAGGACCCACCCGGAAGAGAGCACGCCGGCCCTCGTCTTGCCGATTTCCATCACGTCGATTCGGGATCGGGGCTCCTTCTCCATCAGGGTCTCCACCACGCGCCCTACGAGCGGCTTGGGGACGATTGAGTGGACCGCGTGGCCGATCATATTCTGGCTCGCGAAGAGGGCGCCGCTCGCTAGGGCCGCCTCGATGATCGCTTTTTCGCTGGGGGACGCGAGGCCCAGCCTCCTTGAGAATCGCTCGCCCGCCACCATCAGGGAATCGAAGTCGTGGCCAGCGATTGCCGCCCGAAGAGCCGCGCCGCCGAGCCTGTTCAACTTCGAGCGCAACGCAGGCGATCCCAAGATGGATCCCTTCTCTTCAGGTGCGATGGCCGCGGTGATGACCGCGAGGCCTCGGGGGACTCGTACGTTCAGGAACTTGGCGATGCCGGGGCATCCCGCCTTGACGATGATGCCCGCCCCCACTGCGTCGTATTCGACGGAGACGGTCCCGAGCCCGGTCCCGGCCATAATGTCGGCCGAATGGGCGTAGTAGGCCACGCGCTCCTTCGAGAGCCTTGGGGCGAGGATCGCCGACAGAGCGAGCACTGCTGAGAGAGACGAGGCGGCGCTGGCCCCGAAGCCCTGGCCGATTGGGACTTCAACGCTCTGCTCGAGGAGTAGGTTCGAGGGAGGGTGCGGCTCGTGGGCAAGGAACAGCGAGAGTGCGAGTCTTGTGGTCCTCGCATCGTATTTGTAATCGCCGTTGACCGAGATGCGAACTCGATCCTTCGCGGCCCCCTCCGAAGTCAGCTTGGAAAAGACGCCCTTCGAAAGAATGAAGCCGCCGCCTTTCGCTCCCACGTGGGAAAAGTCGGTCTGACCCCTCGAAACCTGGCCATAGGTGCTGAAGAAGTTTGAAATCGCTCCTGGCGCGAAGGCGATTGCAAATCGGGAGCCCATTTCAGGTCTTGCGTTTCGCGGTTAGTACTATTCCAGCCACGGGTGCCACAATCACCAGACCGACGAGACCGAGTCCGAGGTCAGATGTGGCCGCTGGATAGGTGGAGAGTCCCAAGACCCCCGGCAGATAGAGAACGGCCAGCACGGCAAGGACGAGCGCCAACACTACTGAGACCCACAGCGCGGTCCTCCCCCCAGACTCTGTCCAGGAGGGCGTGAACGAGAGTATCGGGGAGCGGCCGGCCAACGGCTTGACTGCCCGGACGAGGATGGGAACCACCGCAATGACTATCGGGACCATGGTGATGCTCCAGAAGAGTGTGAACCCCAGAATCAGGGCGGAGAAGTAGTACTTGGGGACGAGCCCTACGAGGGGAGTGTAGACGTTGGCCCCGAAGAATACGATTGACGAGGCCGCGATGAGATTCCCGAAGGTCACGAAGGAAACGGAAGCGGCGACAAAGGCCCTCCAGGTTTTGTAGTTCTTGACGAACCAGCCGAAGAAGAGGAAGGCCACAAAGTTCGCGGGTACTCCCGCTATCAGGCTTAGCGCGGGGTTCGTGCTCGAGGTGAGAAAGAGCGAATCCCCTATGAAGGTTCCAAGACCGGCACCGATCGCGGCCGACCACGTGTCCGAAACCACGGCGAAGAACGCAGGCACGAAAATGCCGATGAGCAACTGGCCGACTCCCCAAGGCGTCGGTACGGCCCCCGTGACCCCCTTCGCAACAGCGTAAAGGGCGGCGACGACCGCGATTATCACCACGCGTGTGGAGACTGAGACGCGCCGCGCGGAACCGACAGAGGTCAAACGCCAAAATGTGGGATGAAGGGTATATCTACATATTCTCTAATCTCCCTAGAGATATATAGAGATTCTTAGAACGGCTGCCCGTCTCAGACCTAGAGAGGCCGGCCCGAGCTTAAGTAGACGCCGAACTCACGGGAACGAGAACTTCCTTGCGCGGTTCGAGGATTCTCGAGGTGCTAGGCTCAATCGAGTTCTTGGGCGTCGTCCTCTTTGTCTTCTCGGCGGGCTTTCCGCCCTTCGACGACGCTACGGAGGTCAACCTTACACTTCACATGCTCCAGCACGTCTTGATCATCATCTCTGGGGTACTGGTAGCGTACCCGTTCCACAAGCGGGGGACGTTCAAGAGGTTCGAAACCCGGTTGACGGGAATCGTTGGTTACACAGTCGCAGTGGGGCTGGTGGTCTTCTGGCACCTCCCCGGGCCGTGGGACGCAGCCGTCCTCAACCCCCTGACCCACGCCGTGGAACACTTCTCGTTCTTCGCGGTCGGGCTCATCGGCGGATCGGTGATAATGGCCTTGTCAGACTCGGCCAAGATAGGCGCGCTTCTGTCTGCGTTCTTCGGACACATGCTGTACGCAGTACTATTGATCAATCCGGGCGGGGGTCAGATCTATTCGCTGTACTCGATCGGACAGCAGAACACGCTTGGCTGGGTCCTGATACTCACGGGGCCCTCGCTGCTGGTCGGAGTCGCGTACCTCCTGCTGGGAAACCCGAACTGGCTCCAGGGAGCTTCCGGAGCCGGGCCGAGCAGGCCGAAGGTGGAGGCGCCTGGATTGCCGACGAGGACAAATCGGTCGCTCACCACGTCCGTGTCCGTCACTTTGCTGGTCGTTCTCATAGGGTACTTCGCGGTTACTACGGTCGCAATAGCGGCTTCTCCCAGCGGACGCGGAGGTTCGGTCGTCTACATTGCCGAGACCCCGGTCTCCTGGAACTATAGCCCTCAGAACATCACTGTAGTGATTGGGGTCAACAGCACGGTCACCTGGATCAGTCATTCCATCTCCTATGACACGGTGACAGGCGTGAACGGAAGCTTCGGCTCAGGTCCGATTGCCCCGGGTCAGACGTACTCCCAAACCTTCACGAAGGCGGGACTGTACGAGTACCATTGCGTGTATCATCCGTGGATGACTGGATACGTGAACGTGTTAGCGTAGAACCGGAACAGAGAGTTCCGTCGACCGAAACCCAATCAGGGGGACGACTGAAAGCCTAGCCCCGGACTCGCTCTTGCGACCTCTTCCGTAACAACACCACGGCCGCGACGACCAAAATCAACCCGATTGCCGCGACAGCCGCTTCGATCTCTTCTCCGCTATAGCTTCCGGTCTGTCCCGTGGTCCCTGAAGAGCTCGATGTGGAAGGAAGCGACTGAGTAGACGAACCGGTCGAGGAGCTCGAAGATGCACCAGTCGTTGAGCTGAGCCCCGTCGATTTCGTGAGGGTGGTGGTTGTTGAGTTCGGGGGCGCCGAGTAGTAGACCGCGTCGGTGGGAGCGCTCGTTCCGGACGCCGTTCCCCCAAGGCAATAGATGTCTTGGATGGATGACACGCAACTCTGGCCCTCGATGGGGTTCGGGTAGGCCGTGGAGTTGACCCAGGAACCGATGCCGGCGCTCGATAGGGGGGCGTCGTAAACGGACGACACCGTGGAGTTGTTGACCAGGCCTCCTACGCAGTAGAGTTCGCCGCCTTCGACCACGCACGACGCCTGAAGGAGGTCATCCGGGAGCGGTGTCGTCTTCGTCCAGATGCCGAAACCCGAAGCGGTGAGCCTCGAGTAGTATCCGCTTGCCCCCTGCGACGCCGTTCCGCCCACGCAGTAGACGAGGCCGAAGTAGGCGGAGCACGAAATTGAGCCTGCGGCGACCGGATACTCGTTCCCCTGCTTCCAATCACCTATGCCCGAGGCGGAGACAGGCGCGAAGTAGGTTGAGTTTGTGGCCTTGCCGAGGGACTCCCCGCCGACGCAATAGAGATTGCCTGAGTATGAAATGCAGGACTGGGATTCTATCCGCATGGGGTAGCTGGTGGTCCTCGTCCAATTGCCTATGCCGGCAGACCCGAGCGGAGCGAAGAAGGTCTCGCTCGAGTTCCCTCCGACGCAGTAGAGAAATCCAGAGTCGGCGAGGCAGTCACCCCCGACCAGTCCTAAGGGGTAGGAAGTCGTTTGAGACAAATTGCCCAAGCCGTCGCTTGTGACCTGTGCGAAGTAGCTCGAGTCGAGTGGCCCCAGCGCGTCTTCTCCGCCTACGCAGTACAGGGTCGTACCGGAGATCGCGCATGACTGTAGCTCGACTCCGGAGGCGAGTTCTGTGCTCCCGGTCTCGGTCCACTTGTTCGCTCCGCCGACGACCGTGATGAAGTAGGTTGAGTTTGTGGCACCGGAGGCGGTCAGCCCCCCTATGCAGAAGACGCTCTGCGTCCCTGTGGGTGAAAGGCAAGAGAGACCCTTGACGGCCTCAGGATAGCTCGCCCCCGCGCTCCAAGGACCGAGACCGCCACTCGAGATCGGCGCCGAGAAGGTCGCATTGGTCTCCGAAAGGTCAAGGCCCTGCCCCGCTGCGCAAAGCACGAACGTTGGCGAAGCGGCGCAAGAAGCCCCTTCGTTGGGAGCGCCGTATTGGCTCGATTCCGTCCATGCACCAAAACCCGAGGGCGAGAGACTTGCGAGATAGACGTCCCTTGAGGGCGTCTGAGAGCCGTTCTGGTCAGCGCCTCCGACGCAGTAGATGAAGCCCGACGCTCCAGAGCAGGTTGGGTTGGTCGGACCAGGGTATGAGCTCGAAGATTGCCAAGATTGGACGCCCGAGGTGCTCGTCTTGGAGAAATAGGTCCCGTTCTTTATCCCCGTCGAGGTCTCAACTCCTCCAACGCAGAAGACGTAACCCGAGGAGAGGACGCAGGAAGCGGCGGCCCCCAGCGGATTGCTGTCAGCGGGGTAGTCTTCCGTCTGCCTCCAAGCCCCGATCCCTCCGGCTGATATTGGCGCGAAGAAGGTGGCGTTCTCGCCGTACAAACCGCCTACTCCCCCCACGCAGTAGATGTCCAGTGTGTCTGCCGCGCACGAGGCGCCGAAGACGCTCTCCGGATAATCTGTTGTCTGCTTCCAGATTCCGATTCCGCTGGAAGAGACGGGGGCGTAATAGGAAGAGTTCAGGAAGCCGCTCGGGCCGTCGCCCCCGACGCAGTATACGTACCCGCCACTGGTCGCGCATGACTCATAGCCGAGCGGCTGCGGCAGGCCGGATGCGACCGAAGGCGGATAGCCGGTCGTCCTCTGCCACGCGCCAGTCTGTTGGGCGGAGGAAGAAAACGGATAGAAGACAATCGAAGACGCCAGCAACGCGACGACCAGTAGGTAGACCACGCGTCGATTTGGGACGATAGAGGCGTGGTGCATTCGAGATCAACCTTTGGTACGGTCAGACGTCTCTCCACTTGCGCCCTTCGAACCGAAACTTGGCATGGCAACAACGATCAGTCTGTTTCTGGGCGGGCCGGACTCATCGGTGGAAGCTGCAGCCGCATCCTTCAGTATCTTCTGAATCTGCGTTATCGCGACCGCATACTCCTCGTCGGTCATCCCGGCGAACGCTAAGACGAGTTTCTTCTCCTTGTCTGCGCTCTCGATTGCTTCGAGGACCTTCGAGTCCGCGTTCGCCATCTGCTCGGCATAGATCCTGAACTGGACGCTCAATGACGCACAGAAGGAACGAATCAGGTCCCTCAACTCTGTGGGAGAACGGGCGTGATGGCCGGCGCGATTCTCGTTCTTGAAGGCGCGGTTCAGCGCCTCCTCATTAAGCCTGTAGTACTTCTCGACGTAGTTCCCCTTGACTCTAGACTCTGGCTTCAGCAACAGCCCCTCGCGAACCATCTCCGAGACGAAGTGGTAGAGATTCGCCCTTGAGACCTTGATGAACTTCGCCATCTGCGTGACGGTCATTTCCCGGTGCTCCCCTAGGAGCATGAGGATGTTCAGCTTCGTCGGATTGCGAAGGGTGTTCAGGACGTCGACTGTGGAGGGTTTCGGCAATCACAGAATCTTAATATACGTATAAATATAAACGCTACGTATCAGCATGGCTGATACGTCTAACCCCGATGAGCACGGCACTCCCGTCGCACGCAGGTCAAGCTATCGGCGTGTCCTGGGGAATCGACCGTTCCTCATGCTCTGGATCGCCCAGCTAGTATCCCAGTCGGGCGACTTCATCTTCGATGTTGCGGTCGTCTGGCTGGTCTACAGCGTGACAGGGTCGATACTCAACGTTGGGCTGGTGGTCGCGGTCTCGCTACTCCCCGGGGTCGTGGTCGGGCCGGTCGCGGGGGTCTACACGGACAGAATCAACAGGAAGCGCCTGTTCCTGGCTGCGAACCTGTTCCAAGCGGCCATCACAGTGGCGATAGCAGTTCTCTACGGGACGGGTCGCTTCGACTTCTCGGTATTGCTGGTAATGATCTTCCTTTTGAACGCCGGCGCCCAGTTCGTCAGGCCCGCGGTCTTCGCGCTAATGCCCAAGCTGGTGAGCGTGGACGACCTCCCGAGCGCAAATGCTCTCTTCGCCCTCAGCTCCCAGTTGAACCAGCTGGCAGGCTATGGCATCGGGGGAGCCGTGGTCTACCTCGTAGGTCCGACGATACCCATCTACTATGACGCCCTCACCTTCGTCTTCGCGTTCGCCATCGTCACTTCCATGTCGTCATCTTACGGCGAGGTGAGGGCGGCAGCCGCGGTGATCGCGAGCTCGTTCCGGCGCGACTTCAAGGAGGGGATAGACTACATCCGCTCTAGCCGTCTGATGCTGGAGCTGGTAGTCGTGGCGGTGGTGGTGAACTTCCTGGCCACTGTGGCCGGTGCGCTATTCGCGCCATACGCGGCGACTACGATTCGCGGCAATGTTTCCACTTACGGCTTTCTCCTGGCTGCATCATCCCTGGGGGCGGTGGTAGGATCGATAATGGCCTCGAGGCTTAACTTGAGGAAGCAGCTTGGCAGGGTTGTCTTCGGCGGCATAGTGGGGCTGGGCTTGCTCGTCCTCGCCATGGGACTGGTGTCGAGCCCGGTCATGGCGATACTCCTATCGGGAGGCCTCGGATTCCTTGGCGCCGCGATCAACCTGCCAATTTCGGTGCTGATCCAGACCAAGACCCCTGGCGAACTTCTTGGGCGGACAGTGACAGCGCTGACAGCGTTGGTGACGTTGGCCACGCCTATCTCTGCGGCATTGTCGGGCGGCCTCGCGAACTCGATTTCGGTGGCGGTGACCTTCCAGGTCTTCGGGCTCCTGACGGCCTTGGCCAGCATCGCTTTCTTCTTCTCCTTCAGAACGTTGAGGCAAGCGAGCTACTGAACGGACCGCCCACGATTCTTATATCTAGTCTAGGTACAAACCGAGACCGATGAGGAAGATCAAGGTTGGGGAAATAGAACTTTCCCTGATAAACATCGGCGACCTCAAGTTTCGCCTTACGGCAGTGATAGACGAGCCGGATGAGGTTTGGAGGCCCCGCTTTGGGAAGCTGTTCGAAGAGGAGCTGAACTTTCCGAGCCAGAGCGTGTACTTCGAAAGCGGGGGCATCTCGGTGCTCGTGGATGCCGGCGAGTACTCCAAATTTGCTTCTGCCGACAGCACGTACTCGGTCAAGGGGTACATCCCGCCTCCTGGGCTCCCTAAACAGCTTTGGCAGATGGGAGTGGCCGAGGACGGGGTCGCCCACGTCGTGATAACCCATGCTCATTACGACCACTACGCCGGAGTGACGAGCGGCGAGGCTGGGAGTCTTGTACCGACATATCCCAACGCGCGTTACCATCTGGGAGAGGCGGATCTCAACTGGTCAGAAATGGTCAAGGCGCTCGCCGATCCCCAGTCGAACGAGTCTCAGACTTTCGGTGTCCTCCAGAAGCTCGGGATGCTTTATACCGTCAAAGGAGAACTCGAGATAATTAGCGGAGTGAACGTGCTTCCAGCACCGGGGGAGAGCCCGGGCCACCAGGTGGTCAGGATATCGTCGAAAGGGATGACAGCCTACTGCCTCGGCGACCTCTTCCACCACTACGTCGAGGTGGAGAACCCGACGTGGATGGCTAGCTGGTGCGACAGGGAATCGAACAAGAAGAGCAGAGCCAACATAATCGATAAGGCGCTTCGGGAGGATGCCATCCTTCTTCCGGCCCACATGCCCCCAGGAAAGCTGGTCCGCGAAGGTTCTCAGATTAGGTACCACGAAGTCTGAGTCGGAGCTGCGAGTCGCCACCGACCCCCTCAGTCTAAATAGTGGAACGCTGGGTTGGAACGGTCGAGGTCTGAACGCAGAACATGATCGAGATGAACAATCTCACCAAGAGGTTCGACCGTCTCACCGCCGTCGACGGGGTGACCCTCAGCGTCGAGGAGGGTGAGGTCTTCGGGTTTCTGGGGCCCAACGGAGCTGGCAAGACGACTACCGTGAGGATGCTCTGCTGTCTAATCTCAAAGACCAGCGGCGAAGCGAAGATAGCGGGTTATGACGTGGGCAAAGACGACGACGCTATGAAGATACGAAAGCTCATCGGGTTGGTACCGGACAACGTAGGCCTCTACGACGACCTGAGCGCCTACGACAACCTTGACTTTTACGGCAAGCTGTACGACTGCACCGATGCCCAGAGGAAGGAGAACATCCAGCGATTCCTTACCATGCTCGGGCTGTGGGAGAAGAGGGACGTCATGGCGGGAATCTTCTCCAAAGGCATGAAACAGAAGCTCGCCATAGCGCGCTCCCTCATACACGAGCCAAAGCTCCTCTTCATGGACGAGCCAACGGCCAACTTGGACCCGGAGTCCGCCAAGACAGTTAGGGATTTCATCCTCGAGTTGAAGAAAGAGAAGAGAACCATCTTCCTCAACACGCACAACCTGGACGAGGCCCAGAGGATATGCGACAGGATTGGGATCTTGAGCACCAAGCTCATAGCGACGGGTACTCCTCAGGAACTCGAGAGTGCGCTGAGCAGCGGACGAAGCACCAGAAGTACCGTCGTGCTGCTTCAGGAGCAGGCGACAGAGGCGGTTCTGGCTGGGCTGAGAAAGCTATCGGGGAACGTCATGACGCAAGGGAGCAAGCTGACAATCGAACTGAAGGACCCTGAGAAGGAGAACGCCGCTGTCATCGAGGCGATCGCGAAGGCCGGAGGACACATCCAGTCCGTAACGATCGCCAGCGCCTCGCTCGAAGATGTCTATCTGAAGCTGGTTGGAGAGGGGGAGAGCTGAACGTGCGGCTCTCCAAGTCTTGGATCATAGCGGCGAAGGACTTCAAGACTTACCGTAAGAAGAAGAACGTCATCTATGCGTTGTTCGTCCCTCCCTTTCTCATCGCCGTCCTCCTCCCCGGAGTAATAGGCTACGCCGGCCAGAGGAGCACAAGCCGAGTTTCACCTGCCGAGCTGGTTGTGCTGCTGCCTGCGTTCCTCTTCTTCTACGTAATCCTGGCAGCGTACCTCGCAACCCCCATCTCCTCTTACACCATCGTCGGAGAAAAGGTCGAAAAGAGCCTCGAGCCGCTGCTTGCGACACCGACGACAGACAGCGAGATTCTCCTCGGGAAGGGGATAGCTGCCTTCCTTCCGCCGCTGGCCGCGATACTGGGAGGATCCACGCTATTCATGCTTCTCATGGACCTGACCACCAAGGGACAAGACTTGGTTACTACTACTTCCCTGACTCGAATACGGCCGTGGTCCTGCTCCTGCTCATTCCGCTCGCATTGCTGATGAGCGTGCAAGTAAATGTAATCATCTCCTCGAGGGTGACCGACGTCAGGGCCGGACAGCAACTGGGGGCCCTGGCCGTCATTCCGTTCGCTGGGCTCTACGTCTCCGGAGAACTGAACTTGATCAACCTCGGGGACACCAGCAACCTGCTGATAATCGTAGCAGCCCTGCTCGTGGTAGACGTGCTGCTCTTCTTCGTCTCGAGAGCGACTTTCCGCAGAGAGGAGATACTGACGAAATGGAGATGAAGCTCGTCCAAGGCAAGAAGAGTGACGGGTTCTCCCAGGGCGAGGCTCAGCCGAGTCCGAGACGTGCCGCTAGCAAACTCCAACGCGGGTCAGACTGGAGCGCCTCGAAGGCAAAGTCGAACGCTACCGTCGGAAGGTATCCCGAACGCTCCTGGAAAGCCTTCTCTAGCCACTCGAACGCCTTGTCTTTCTGGCCCAAGTTCGCATAGATGGACGCGAGCGCCATGGAGCAGCGGCCGTTTCTCTCTTGTAACTCGAGAGTTTCAGCTAGGAGACCTTTGAGCTCCGGGGACTTGCCCCCTTTGCCTAGCGCGTAAGCCAAGTCTGAGCAGGCCCCGACGTCGAACCCCTTGTACATGCCGATCGCTTCGCGGATGGAGGCTATTCCTTGCTCGACCATCCCCTTCTGAACGTAGGCCACGCCTAGATTGTCACGAGCGAACGCAGCTTCTGGGTCTATCTCGAGCACCTTCCTGAGCAGGCTGATGGCCTCGTCAGAGTGACCGGAGTATAGCAGGCAGGTCGCTGCATTTTGGAGTACGACGGGAGCCAGCGGGTTCACATCGACGGCCCTCCTCGCGAGGCTGGCAGCTTCGTCGAAGCGCCTCCTTTGCAACATTAGTATGGCTTTCCCGTTCAGGACTGGTGGGGAGTCTGGCTCAAGTTCAGTGGCGCGATCGTACTCGGCCTCTTCTCCACTAAAGTCCCAATCGGCGGCCAGGGCGACGCCCATCGCGAAGTGGGCGACGGAGAGGTCAGGATCCAAGGTAAGGGCATGCTTGGCCAGCTCTCTCGCCTTCTGCAGGGTCTCAACCGGCGAAACCTTCCCCGTAAATCCCATGTCGAGAAAGACCAAAGCCAAGTTCGCGTAGGCCAATGCGTACTGAGGGTCCTTCTCGACGGCCGCCTCATAGAATCTCAACGCTTCCCCCAGACTCTCCTCTGTCAGCCTGAGGTGACAAGATAGGCCCTTCAAGAAGAGGGCGTGAGCTTCCGGGTTTCTCGTAGGGACCTTCTCGAGCCTCTTCCTATCGCCTTCAAGGAGTTTGACCTTGAGCACCGACGCCACGCTTTGCGCAATGTCGCTCTGTATGGAGAACACGTCCTCTAGCGTCCTGTCGTAGTTCTCCGCCCACAGGTGCTTGTCGCTGCTCGAGTCGATGAGCTGGACCGCAATCCTGATCCGATTCCCGGACTTCCTCACGCTTCCCTCCAAGAGGGTGCCCACGTTCAGCTCTCGGCCGATCTCCCCTGCCGGCTTGACACCCTTCCTGTACTGCATCACCGAAGTGCGCGAGATTACCTCGAGTTCTCGAATCTTCGATATGGCGGAGATCAGCTCCTCCGTCAGGCCGTCAGCGAAGTACTCTTCACTTGGGTCGGAGATCATGTTCACGAGAGGCAGTACGGCGATGCGACGCCGGTCTAGGCCCTCGGTTCTTACGGAAGCGACTGTTGACCAGGGCATTGCCACGCTGTAGACTTCGATCGGGACGTTCACGTTCTTTAGAGACTTGCTGCCGAGACTCACGAGAGGGAGCTCGAACTTGTTCTGGACCTGATCGTAGACCTGCCGCGAGATGCATATACCTCCGGAGTCTGCCAGGGGTTCGATTCGAGATGCCACGTTGACCGCATCGCCCGAGATGTCCCCTTCGGACTCCACCACGTCTCCAAGATGCACCCCAACCCTCAGATGCACTCTCTTCTCACTGGGCAGGGAGATGTTGAACTCTCTTGTCGCCGCCTGGATGTCATATGCGCATCTTACGCCGTCCAAGGCGCTGGGAAACTCAACAAGAAACGCGTCGCCTATCGTCTTGATTTCTTTCCCGTGGTGTCTGGCGAAGATTGGCCTCAACAGCTTCCTCTGCTGATCGAGAAGCGCGAGCGAGAGCGATTCGTTGCTTTGCCCTAGGGCGGTGTAACCCACCATATCCGTGAACATTATCGCAGCGAGTCTTCGGTCACCCTGGGACAAAGTGATGGGACAAGGAGATGATTCAATAGTTAAATCCGTTTGGAGGTTCTTGAACGGGCCCGGAGGGATTTGAACCCTCGGCTTCTGGTCGAGATCAACTCCAGCTTCGCAGGCTCACGCGGCCTTTGCCGTGACGCCCTGATCCATACTAGGCTACGGGCCCGACCGCGATGTCTCTCGAAGCCTAATTATGTCTTCGGAGGATCGGGACAACCCCGAGGGCCACGGCCACTCTCCCCTGACCCAAAGGGAGAAGGGTACTTCTACCAGGACCGAGAAAGCGCCGACTGGGACTTCCTCTCTCTGCGGCACAGCTGCCTACTCTCCGGCGGCGTGCTTCAGGCGTTCGCTCACTACGACCGCACCCGCATCCAGGATGTACGGTCCGAGACGGGGACCCCTGTCGGAGCCCAGGAGGAGCGCGTAAACGACCGGGAAGAAGTCGCCGGGCTTGAGCCCGTTCTCCTTTATCGAGTCGAACGCGGCCGCCTGCACCTGCTCGGCGTTGGTGCACTTGGGGACCTTTTCCGCAAACATTCGTATTGCGCTCGCCACGTGCGGGGCAAGCTCCACCTTGGAGGGCTCAGGTTTCGTCTCCCGGGCAGCCCACCTGGACGCCCACAGGACTCTTTGGGAGAGTTCCTTGCTTGGCTCTTTCGCCATGCCATACGATACCAGCCTTCTGAAGACAAACTCCTCCGCGCCTCCAGACGGAGCCACCGAGGCCAGCTGAGCGAGGAGTCTGTACGGAACATGGATCGGCTTCGACTCGGGCATCTTCAGGAGCATGGTGTACTCATAGAGTCCCTTCTGCTTCGCGTCCTTCATCACGTTTGGGTCCTTTCCTTTCGAGAAGTAGTATTCCTCCAGGTCGTCGAAGTCCTCCATGAAGACCGGTATGTCGTCGAGCGAGACGCTCCTCGCGCCTATGATCCGTTTGAACATCAGAAGCCGAAGGGACTCGGGCGAAGCGAAGTCGAGCCACTCCAGAGGCGTTACTACGTTTCCGGCGGACTTGGATATCTTCTTGCCTCCCTTGTCCTGGAAGAGCTCATAGCGCGCGTGGAACGGGGGGGCGAAGTGGAGGACGTTCTCGGCTATCCAGTCGTTGATCTTGACCGAGTCGGTAAGCTCCTTCCCGTAGGCCTCGAAGCGGATGTCCAGCGCAGCCCACCTGGCCGCGAACTCGACCTTCCACATCAGCTTCCCGTTCCCTTCCGTCACCTTCGTGTTCCCCTCGAAGCCGCAGCCGTCCAGGTGCTTGGACCCGAGGTCTGTGCCTGTGCACTTGTAGTGGACTTCGTCGGTCGAGGGGTCGAAGGAGCTCACCTGGGTCGTGTATATCCGCCCGCACTGTCTGCAGACGGGTGTGTAAGGGAGAGTCTCCTCGTACTTCGACTGTCCAACCATGTCTTTGATTGTCTTACCTATCACCTTGGAGTTGGAGAGAATCGCCCGAATCTGGTCGTTAAGGAGACCTGACTTGTACGCCACGGCGCCGCTTTGGAACCGGTATCTTATCCCCAGCTTGTCTAGAGAATCCCTCAAGAGCGAACCTACGTGCTCCGCGTAGGACGAATGGCAGTTGAAGGGGTCCGGGATCCGTGAGACGGGCTGAGCGATGTAGTCGTTCAGCCAGGCAGGGAATCCTGCCGGGACCTTTCGCAGGCCGTCGAAGTCGTCCGAGTAGGCGATGAGCTCGGATCGGTAGCCGATTCCTTCGAGGGCCATCTTGACCCCGTAGCTTCGGATGGCGTCGCCGACGCTACCGATGTGCGGCAGCCCCGACGCGCCCAGACCGCTCTCGACTCTTAGCAGCGATAGGCTCCGGCCAAGCTGCTTCTCGCGCCTGACGACTTCGTCCGCAACCTTGTCGAGCCACGTGCCCCGGCCGATGATCTTGGACTCTTGCTCCACGTTGCGCCGCCTGGGGCGCTGAGGTAATTAGCTTCTCTCTCAGCGGTAGTAGGGAACCGCGACCTTCTCCATCGGCTTGCCCTCCCTGGAGGAGCGGACCTTCTTGATGGCGTCGGCGAAGGCGTCCATGCTCACGATGGCGTCGTCCATGTGCTTCTTCGCGTCCTCGGGCTTGGGGTACTGGGAGATGAACTCCTGGAGCACTATCGAGACAGCGGTGTTCGTTAGCGCGCCCATGTCGGCGCCGCTGAAACCCTCGGTCATCTCGACTATCCTGTCGACGTCGACGTCCTTGCTCGTCGGAACGCCCTTGATGTGGATCTGGAGTATCTCCTTGCGAGCGCTCTTGTCCGGCAGCCCCACCATCACGAGCTTGTCGAACCTGCCCGCCCTGAGGAGCGACGGGTCGATGAGCTCCATCCTGTTCGTTGCGGCGAGGACCACCACTCCGGAGAGGCTCTGGATGCCGTCCAGCTCGGTGAGAAGCTGGCTGACGACCCTCTCGGTGACCATGCTGTCGCCGCCCATTCCCCTGGTCGGCGCGAGGGCGTCAATCTCGTCGAAGAATATCACGCATGGGGAAGCCTGTCGAGCCCTCCTGAAGACCTCGCGTATGCCCCTCTCCGACTCACCCACCCACTTGCTGAGAAGCTCTGGGCCACGTACGCTAATGAAGTTCGCCTCGCTTTCCGTGGCCACGGCCTTTGCGAGCAGGGTCTTCCCCGTCCCCGATGGTCCGTAGAGCAGGATGCCCTTGGGCATGCTGTAGCCGATCTTGTCGTAGAGGTCAGGGTACTTCAGGGGCCACTCTACAGCCTCCTGGAGTTCCTTCTTGACGCTGTCGAGCCCTCCAATCTCCGACCACTGGACGTCCGGAGTCTCGAGGTAGACCTCCCTCATCGCGGAGGGCATCACGTCCTTCAGAGCGCCCTGGAAGTCCTCCATAGTCACGATCAGCTTGTCGAGCGTCTCCGGGCTGAGCCTGTCCTCCTCAAGCTTGAGGTCTGGCAGGTTCCTCCTGAGGGTCTTCATGGCCGCCTCCTTGCAGAGGTACTCGAGGTCCGCGCCCACGAAGCCGTGGGAGACCGCAGCGAGCTTCTCGAGGTCCACGCTCTTCTCTGGGGGGAGCGCCTTATCGCCGTCCATGTTCTGGGCCAGCGGCATGTGCCTGGTGTGAATCTGCAGGATCTCGAGCCTGCCTCTCTTGTCCGGTACCTTGATCTCGATCTCGCGGTCGAACCTTCCCGGCCTGCGGAGCGCGGGGTCGATGGCGTTCGGCCTGTTCGTCGCAGCTATCACGATTACCTTGCCCCTCGCCTCGAGCCCGTCCATCAGTGAGAGGAGCTGGCTGACAACCCGTCTTTCAACCTCGCCAGTGACCTCCTCTCTCTTGGGAGCGATCGAGTCGATCTCGTCGATGAATATGATAGTGGGGGCCTTCTCCTTTGCCTCCTTGAAGATCTCCCTGAGCCTTGCCTCTGACTCCCCGTAGAACTTGCTCATGATCTCCGGTCCGCTTATCGGGATGAAGTGGGCGTTGCTTTCGGTCGCCACTGCCTTGGCCAGCAGGGTCTTGCCCGTCCCAGGTGGCCCGTAGAGCAGGATCCCCTTCGGGGCTTCGACACCGAGCTTCTCGAAGATCTCGGGGTGCCTCAGCGGGAGCTCGATCATCTCCCTCACCTTCTGGATCTCGTCCCTCAGGCCCCCGATGTCCTCGTATGTGACCTGCGGTACTCCGCGGAGGGCCTCTCCCTTCTCTGAGATTACGAAGACGGTCCTCTGCGTGATGAGCGCTGCGTCCGCTACCGGGCTCACTCCCACTACCTGGAAGGTGAGCCGCCCGCCAAAGTACGGTATCATGATGTTGTCGCCCTTCGTTACCGGCACGCTCTCCAGGGCGTCTGCGAGGTACCTCTCGTCGATCGGCGGCACGGCCTCGAGCGGGGCGACCACGACCTTCTCGGCCGGAGGTGCCTTGACCTTCTTCACCGACACCACGTCTCCAATGGCCACGCCGGCGTTGTTCCGGATGAGCCCGTCGATCCTCACTATGCCTCTTCCCTCATCCGAGGGATAGAGCGGGAGGCACTTCGCAACTGTCCGTCTCTTTCCCTTGATCTCGATGACGTCGCCAGTGGATGCGTCTAGTGCGTCCATCGCGTCATAGTCTATCCTAGCGACGCCGCGCCCCACGTCGCGGGTGTATGCCTCTAGGACCTTCAGCTGAACCTGTTGCTGGCTCACTCCACCGCCACTCTCAGTCAACCTTAACCCTCCTGTAGCCCTTATTAGCCTTGTCTCTCAGTGAGAACGAAATTTCGAGGACTCCGTTTTTGTAATCCGCCTTGGCCGACTCCGGGTCGACCTCTCCGTTGAGAGTGATCTCGCTCATGTACTTGCGTTCAGGGTTCTCCGACTTCACCATGAGGCTCCGGTCGGTCGTCGAGATCTCGATGTCGCTCTTCTCGACCCCAGGCATGTCCATCACGACCCTCAACATCCCGCCCTTGTCGTCGAGGATCTGCTCGCTCAGAGGGGCCCGGTAGCCCATCTGCTGGGCGCTGTCCCCGAACGGGACGATGCTCGGCTTCCCCTGGGGGTTGACTTTCATCGAAAATCCGGCCACGAAGGGCGACGAGAACTTCCTGCCCTCGTTCACTCCCTTCCTTACCGTGTCCTGGAGGTCTTTCTCGAACTCCTGGAAGAACTTGTCGAGCTCGTCCAAGGCGTCCCTGAGGTTGCGTCTGAGGTCGTCATCGCTCAAATTAACCACTGGTTAATTAGCGTCTAGTTAACCTTATATTAATCTTTTGGCAAGGTACCCTTTGTGCCAGACTACGACATCGTCGGGGAACTTGTATCGTCCAAGGCGAGACTGAGGATAGCCGGATTGCTCTCGGTCAGACCCAGGACACTGAGGGAGCTTTCCGACCTGACGGGAATAACGGTGCAGGGGGTCCTCAAGCATATCGCCGTCCTCGAGAGGCTCGGCATCCTCGACCAGAAGAGGATCGAGGGGGACGAAATCACGGCTCGCAAGGTATACTCGGTGAAGGGGGTTCAGATCGGGGACTTCTCGTTCGGCGACCTGATGGTTGTCAAAGTTACAGACCTCGGGAAGACAGTCTACAAGTCTGAGAACCCTTCGAAACAGCTGCAGTCCCTCTCTCAAGACGCGCTGGTCCAGCGGCGACGGATCAGAGACGAGACCCGAAGGCTGGGACGCATGATCGACTCGTTCTTCGACACACAGGCCCATCTGAGAGGGCTGATAGATGGCGTCGTCCTGAAGGATGAAGACAGGCTTGTGATCCAGACGGCGTTCACTGAGGAGACACTCGAAGACGCTGAGGAGTCGCTCCGCCGGCACTACGGCCTGTCCAATTCCAGAAGGGCTATAGAGAGAGCGTTTGGCAAGGTGAGACGCATTGACGGCTAAGAAGCTCATCATGGTCACGAACGACGACAGCGTCCAGAGCAACGGCATCATAGAGCTCGCGCAGGCGGCGTCGAAGTACGCCGACGTCATCATAGTCGCCCCCGAGGCGCCCCAGAGCGCGACGGCCCTAAGCCTGACTTTCCACAAGCCCCTGAGAGTCGGGAGGGTCGAGGCGGGAGGCCTGGACTGCTACGCGGTCTCGGGGAGTCCGGGCGACTGCGTGATGATAGGGGTGAACAGGATCCTTCCCAGAAGGCCGGACCTGATCGTGTCTGGGATAAACATCGGAGACAACGACACCTTCCAGGACATCCTCGCGTCAGGGACCGTCGCAGCGGCGTTGGAGTCAGCCCTGAGCGGGATTCCGGCGATCGCCTTCTCGATGGAGGTCACCGACGAGACGCTGTTCACCGTGGAGCTGGAGAGGTCGGACTTCTCGAAGGCCGCCGAGATAGCGGCGGAGATCATCAGGGACGTTCTCGAGAACGGGATGCCCAGCGGCGCGGAGCTGCTCAACGTCAACTTCCCGGCGAAGGTCAACTCCAGCACCGAACTGGCGATAACAGAGATTGGCAGGAGGAAATACACGGACAAGGTGCTGGTGCGAAAGGATCCGAGGGGAAGGCCGTACTACTGGCTCTTCGGGGAGAGGCTATCGGAGTTCCCTCCCAACTCAGACGCCGAGGCGGTGCTATCGCGCCACAAGATCTCCATCTCGCCGATGGCTCTCAACATGTCCAGCCCGATCACCGAGAACCTCGAGGAGTTGAGGAGGCGAGTCAGGGCGAGGATGGCGAGGCCGCAGGCCAAGCCCGGACGCAGAGATAAATAGCGTGCCCTGATATTGCGGTGATAGACCTGATTTGAAATCTGCCAGGCTTGGAGCCGAAGGCGGCGTCAAGACGGTGAGGCTCTCCCGCCCCCTAAGGCTCGTCATGCCTCCCTTGCTCCTCTCCTCTCTCCCCAAGAACGCGATCGGGTTCTCGTTCGAAAGCGGCGCGACCGGGATGATCGTGGGGGGCGCACTCGTCGTTGCGAGCGCGGCACTGTCTGTAATCCTTTACCCTCAGGCAGGGCTAGTGGGGCTGGCCATTTCCGCCTGGCTCCTGGGTACCACGGGCGTCCTGCTTCTCTACAACGGGTCGAACAGGGTGGCGTTCGTGAAGTCCCTCTGTTCAAGGTGCAGGCTCCTCCCGGTAATCCAGGAACACGAGGCGATCCACCTCGGTGGAGTCGAGTCCGATGACGAGGTGTGGAGGCTGATACGAAGGAGACACAGCTGCGAGAGCCTTGCGCTCGAGGGAGACAGCGCTATTTGCTCGTTCTGCCCGATTCCGAAGCGGCTTTCAGAGCACTGAGGCGTTCGCCATGGTCCAGCGCGTAGCTGTCGTCGATAGGGATCTTTGCCAGTCAAAAAAGTGCGGGCTCGAGTGCATCAAAGAGTGCCCAGTGAACATTAACGGCGAGGAGTGCATAGTCCTCGACGAGAAGAAGATGTCGCTCATCTCCGAAGAGCTCTGCATCGGCTGCGGGATCTGCGTGAAGGTCTGCCCCTTCGACGCGATAGACATCCTCAATCTCAGCGAGGAGCTGAAGACCGACAAGATAGAGCAGTTCGGCGTCAACGAGTTCCGCCTCTTCAAGATACCAACGGTCAGGAAAGGTTCGGTTGTGGGCCTAGTCGGCAGGAACGGTATCGGGAAGTCCACCGCGTTGAAGATCCTGGCCGGGTCCATAATCCCGAACCTGGGAGACTACGAGCACGAGGCGACGTGGGACAAGCTGCTCTCCTACCTGAGTGGGCGAGAGATGAAGGAGCACTTCGAAAGGATCGTCGACGGCGAGATGAAGGTCTCGACCAAACCGCAGGCGGTCTACAAGATCCCCGAGGCGTGGAAGGGCGAAGTCGAACCGCTGCTCCGCCAGATGGACGAGAGGGCCAGCTTCGATCACGTGGTGGACGAGCTGAGCCTGAGGGAGACCCTCAACAAGAAGGTGTCAGAGCTCAGCGGAGGTGAGCTCCAGCGGGTCGCGGTCGCCGTCGCCGCCCTGAGGGACGCTGAGCTCTACCTCTTCGACGAACCATCGTCCTACAACGACGTCTACCAGAGGCTGGCGGTCTCCAGGCTCATCAGGGAGACGGCCGAGAGGGGAAAGTCCGTTCTGGTGGTTGAACACGACATCGCCTTCCTCGACTATGTCGCGGATTACGTCCAGATAATCTACGGCGAGCCGGGGGCGTATGGGATAGTCTCTGGGCTTTACGCGTCCAGGGTTGGGATCAACGCGCTGCTCGACGGCTACCTCCCTCAGGAGAACGTGAGGTTCAGGGATCATCCCGTCTCGTTCGGTGCTAGGTCCGTCGCCGAAGTGGCGCAGAGCGAATCGGTTGTGGCGAGGTACTCCGACCTTACAAAGGGGTTCCCAGAGTTCAGCCTGAAGTCGAGCGCGGGTGTCCTCTACCAAGGCACGATCCTCGGAGTCGTGGGCGCCAACGCCCTCGGGAAGACGACCTTCCTTAGGATGATCGCGGGGGAGGACAAGCCCGAGACTGGCGAGGTTCACATCAACGCCAAGGTCTCGTACAAACCGCAGTACCTTAGCTCGTCCTTCGAGGGGACCGTAGCAGAGTTCTTCTATTCTCTCGGCACACGGTACGAGGACCCCGGCCTGCAAGACTCGCTGGTCGTCCCCCTCAAGATGGAGAAGCTGATGGCGAGGAGGATGAACGACATAAGCGGGGGGAGCTGCAGAAGGTCGCGATTATCGCGACCATGGCCCAGGACGCGGAGGTCTTCGCCCTCGACGAGCCGTCCGCGTTCCTCGACGTTGAAGACAGGTTCGTGATCTCGAGGGCGATAAACAGGCTAGTCAAAGCGAGGGGCAAGGCCGCCATCGTGATTGACCATGATCTGCAGGTAATCGACGCCATCTCGGACCAGCTGATGGTCTTCACCGGCACTCCGGCTCGGAGCGGCGCGTCGACCGCACCCCTCCAGAAGGAGGTCGGAATGAACACGTTCCTGAAGGAGGTGGGCTTGACCTACAGGCGGGACGTCAACAGCGGAAGGCCCAGGGTAAACAAGCCAGGCAGCAAGCTGGACAGGGAACAGAAGTCCAGGGGCGAATACTATTACGTAGCCGCGCAGGAGAAGGAAGAAAGTGCCGAGACTGATTAGAAAGGCTGTCGAAAGGACCAGCGCGCGAGAGGACGCGGGGAGCATCGGCTCCGGTGTTGACGTCATCGGCGACATAGCGGTCGTGAGGTTGGCCGGAGTCTCGCTCGCGAAGAAGAGGGAGATAGGGGCAGCGCTGATCGAGGAGCTGGGCAACGTCCGAAGCGTTTACGAGCAGGAGGGCGGGATAGAGGGCGAGTTCAGGCTAAGGAGGCTGAACCACCTCGCCGGGGAGGAGGGTACGGAGACCACGCACAGGGAGAACGGCTGCACCTTCAGGCTCGACCTCCGAACCTGCTACTTCTCGCCTCGCCTCTCGACAGAGCGGCTTCGGATAGCAAGTTCAACACGGAGGGGCGAGTCAGTGCTGAACATGTTCGCCGGGGTCGGACCGTTCTCGATTCCGATCGCAAAGAAGGCCGGGGCGAAGGTCACCAGCTGCGACTTGAACGACCAAGCTTGCAGGTACCATGTGGTGAACAACGCCGCCAACAAGGTCGAGCGGCAGGTTGCCGTCGTGAACGCCGATGCCGGGGAGTTGCCTCGCTTGCTCTCGGACCGATTCGACCGGATTATCATGCCGCACCCGTCCGATGCGGCCAGATACGTGCCCGCTGCCCTCGCCATGGCGGCGAAGGGGGCGACCATACACTACTATCGGCACCTGTCGGCGGAGAACGAGGTGGACGCTGCGAAAGCGCTTCGGAACGAGCTGGCGGCGCTGCTTCCCGCGGACGCGAAGTACGAAATGAGGAGGGTGAGGGTGGTCGGCCCTAGGTGGGTCGAGATGGCCGCGGACATCACGCTTTCCGACTAGAAGGGTAGGTTCTGCCCGTACCTGTAAAGGTGTACAATGACCCCGAACATCACCAGCACGGAACCGAGGTCGAAGAGGGTCATGTTGCTGAGGCCCATAGAGAAGGCGTCCAGGGCGAGCCCGTCGAGCGCGACCTGGCCGATTATCAGGACGAAGAAGAGGATGAAGACCCACTTCCTGCTCAGTAGTGGCCCCAGCGGTGAGGCCGCCTTCCTGATACGCTCCCTCGACTTGATGTAGCCGAGGAAGGCGTACGTCATCACGAAACAGACTATGGTGACCCCTATCATCGACGCGAAGTAGTAGGAGGGCGAGACCAGGAGTCGCTGCAGGGTCGGAAGGGTGGTGTCAGGATTGATGTAGAAACCCCAAGCGGTGGTCACGAGGATCTGGGCTATGCTCGTGATTCCCAGCGCGGTGAAGAACGGTCTGTCCTTCCAGGAGAGTTTCTTCGAGGTGTCGACGAAAGGAACCACCAGCGCCATGAGGAAGAGGAGAGCGGGCATGAGGCCGCCCATAACGAACTTGTCGAATCCGGTCCTCAGGAGTGCGTAGATTCCGGTCAGGTACCACTCGGGTATCGTGAGAGTCCCGTTGGCTGGGTTGTAGGGGATGCTGACCGCGACCGGGAAGATCCCGGCGATTATCATTATCCCTCCCACGACCGCGGAAACGATTGGGAGATCGAAGACGAGGTATCGCGGGAAGTGGATGAAGACCAGCAGGATCATGATCATGGGCAGAATGAAGACGTGGGCCGAGTAGAGCCTCAGGATGAAATCCGTGAAGCCCGAGCCGAATGTCGCGACCCTCAAAGCCGGGCCTATCAGCGGCGAAGCGTTCGCGAGCTGGAAGCCGATCTCTATGGCAAGGCCTGCCCTCTGATTCAGGATTAGGTCGTAGCCGGTGTAGGCCTCCACCCCCGTGATGATGCCGAGAACTATCCCGGTCACCCAGAGGATCTCGTTTTTTATCTTGAATCTTCCGCTGAAGTACTGGTAATACATGTGAAGGACCGCGAGGAGCACCATCGCGTTGGAGGCGGCGTAGTGGATGTTCCTCAGCAGATACCCATATGGGATCACGTCGTTGATCTGCTGTACGCTGAAGAATGCGCAGGTGACGTTCCCGCATCCGGTGATGGTGGGCCTGTAGAAGATCATGAGCAGACCCCCTGTGACTCCGAGGACCAGGAAGACGATGCCCGTCAGTACCCCGAGATACCCGAGGGGGCTGACGAACCTCTTCGGGAACGTATACTGGACGCCCCTGAAGACCGTCCGGTCGAGTCCATCGACAAACCAGTGGTATAACTTGCGGATCAGGTCCTGCTTTTCTGGTGGGGATTGGGATGCTGGCTGTGCCATCTATTCACCCTGAGCTCGAAGAGCTGGAGGTCGTCGTCGTGGGGAAGGCCGGGGGTTGAAGCTTCCCCTCCGCAATCGGAAGCAGGTAATCCTCGTAAGTGTCGATGTAACGGCCGTATGCGAGGACGCCGTTGTGGTTGACGTCCCAGATTGGTTTCTGGATGACCAGAGTTCCGTCTGGATCGGCGGTCAGGGTCAGCATCGGGATCGCGTTTGTGGGGGCAGGCTGGGAGGAAGCGGGTCCCTGGACGGCGAGGCCGTCCGCCACCTCATAGATGCTTCCATGGCACGGACATTCGTAGTTCTGGCGGGCCGCGGGCGGGTTCTGGGCGGTGCTCCCCCCGTAGTTGGGGCTGCACCCGAGGTGGACGCAGATCTTGCTGAAGGCCACGAACGCGGTCGCGTCCTCTTTGCTGCCTCCTAGCTCTGCTGGCAGGCGAATCAGCTCGAACTTGACGAAGGTGTCCGGGTTCTGAAAGTCGATCGTGGAATTCCCTGAGGAGGGGAAAGTTATCACCCAGTGGCTGTTAGGCGGGAAGGATGCGAGGTCTGTAACCTTCACAGTCGCCCCGGCGGCCCCCCCGTAGACGGGGTTGTTGTCTATCACCACGGGCTGGGGCTTGGTCTGTACCGAGTTGCTCTCCAGAGTTGCTGAGAGGAAATTGCCCCAGGGGACAAACGGGATCATGGCCACGACCGCGCCGACAAGAAGCATCAGCTGAAGGAAGGTCCTGCGACCTCCCGACTTCGCGGTAGGTTTTGTTGGCGGAGTCTGCTGCGGAATCGTTCCTGCCTTGGGCGCTGCGGCCGTAACAGGACTTGGAGTCACTGGCTTCAGGACACCGGGAGCGAGGGGCGCGGGAGTTCCCGCGGGCCTGGGTGCCATCGGCGCAATGGGAGTAATATTTGCCGCTCTCGGAGCTATTGGCGCGATTGGCGCGATTGGCGCGATTGGAGCTGGCGTCGCTGCTTTCGGAGCTATTGGCTCAATCGGCGCTGGCGTCTGGGTGGAAACTGCCGGAGTCTGAGCCTTCTTCTTTTGAGCATCAGAGGAGTCCTGTGCGGAAGATTCGTCAGTGTGGTCCTCCGACATCTATTAACCGCGAGTCTGGGTCAGTCTTAGGGGGCTATTTTACCTTTGATTCCAGTTTTGGGACGCGTCGACGTCAGAAAAATCTTATAGGCCGTTCTCTCTGCCACCACGGCACGCGGGAATGAGCAAGACCAGCTCCAGTACTGCTATCGCAGGCATCATCGTGACCGTGGTGGTGGTCGCGGCGATCGCATCCATCGGGTACTATCAGTTCAACTTCGCCAGACCCCCACCGACAGGCACCGCCACGTCGGCGGGCCTGACCTGCCTTCCGGGCTCCTGCGTCCTTGTGAACATCACGGCCGGGGCGGGAGCGGGGCAGTCGGGCGCCCCGGGATACGGGCCCGACAACATCACCGTGGTGATAGGAGTGAACAACACAGTCCAGTGGACGAACCAGGACATTGCGGTCCACTCGGTAACGGGCTCGAGCTTCAGCAGCCAATCCGGAGGGATGAACCAGGGTGACAACTTCGTGTACCAATTCACAACTCCGGGCACTTACCCGTACCACTGCGTGTATCACTCGTGGATGTCCGGCACAGTAATAGTCAAGGCGGGGAGCGCAAGCTCGACCACTTCGGCCGCATGAGACCGGTCCGCTGAAGGCTCGATTGAAGATCCTGACCTCCGACCCGAGCCTCGAGGAGTACTCGAGGGATGCGGGATTCATCAGGATCAGGCCCAACGCGGTCTGGATCGCCGAGACAGAGGACGAGGTGGTCGAATCGGTCAAGGGGGCCGTCGCCCGCGGCTCCGTACTGACGGCACGCGGGTCCGGGACCTCGATTCCCACCCAGTCAGTCGGCCCGGGGATCGTGTTGCTGCAGGATAGGAGGAGGGCCACAATTCGCGGGAATCACGTTTCCTGCGAGCCCGCCCTAGTAAAGGCCGAGCTGAACGGCCTGCTCGAACGGACCGGACAATGGATGCCAGTGGACCCTTCAAGCTACCGAGCCTGCAGTATCGGGGGCATGGCGGCTAACAACTCGTCGGGGACGAGGTCGTTGAAGTACGGCTCAACGGCGGAATATGTCACGGAGCTTCGTGCAGTCCTCCCCGAATCCGGGCTCAGCGTGGTGCGCCCGATTCCGCTTGAGGATGCGCTGCGCGCCGGAGGCGAGACCGCAGAGGTGGCCGGACTTCTCGTCGGAAATCAGGCAGCCATCGCTCGCGAGGCTCCGGCCGTGACCAAGAACTCATCTGGCTACAGGCTTGAGCGCGTGGTTCACGACGGCATCCTCGATCTGCCGAAGCTATTCGTCGGATCTGAAGGGACACTTGGTGTTTTGACTGAGGTAGGATTGAAGGCGAGCGAGAGGCCGAGATCATCTGCTCTGGCCGTCCTGGAGTGCTCGCTGGCGGAGCTTGACGACGTCGTCTCCCGCCTCCGCGAACACCTGCCGAGCGCCCTCGAGCTCGTCGACAAGTCGATCTTCAGGAAGACGGGCAGCGAGACTCGGCTTAAGAATCTCTCGCGATCAGACGAGGACTATCTGGTCTTCTGCGAGCTCGACGGTTCGGAGTCCGAGGTCGAGGGTTCGATCGAAGCGCTCGCGGCCGACCGGCGGATATCTGGATCAGACCCGTTGCTGATCACCGATCGGGCTGAGTCGGCCGCGGCTTGGGCAGTGCGGAACGACACTCTCACGATCGCCGCGGAGATGCGCAAAGGGAACCGGGTCCCCCTTCCCGGGGTGGAGGATCTCGTAGTTCCTCCTCAGCATCTGGGGCGGCTCCTCAAGTTTGTGATCGGAGCCTTCGAAGAAAGAGGGTTGGACTACATCTGTTATGGTCACGCGGGGGACGCAAACCTCCACACCAGGCCCCTGCTCGATCCCGAGTCGGCCAATGACCTGAGGACTCTCACTGAAATCATGGAAGAGTGCTTTGAAGAGGTCTGGAGGATGGGAGGCTCGATAACCGGAGAGCACGGGGACGGAATGCTCAGGGCGCCCTACGTTAGGCTACAGTATCCGGAGACCTACGCAATCATGCAAGAGATCAAACGGATCTACGACCCGAAGTCCCTGATGAACCCCGGCGTGAAGATCGTTTAGTCGCAGCGCGAGCCAGGAGCTTCGCCACCCTGACCGGTTCGGGCACCGAGCCCTGGAGCGTGAACATATCCACGACGGAGGACGCGTCCTCGTCCGAGATTCCGCTGTCCCTCAAGAAGACCCTGTGTCCGGAGGATAGCCTGACCGACCTCCTGGGCCCGAGCCGGCGATAGGCTTCGATCTTGTCACGGTCGCCGGGGAAGTTCTTCCGGATCGAGCCGGCGATTCCCCTGGTCTCGTTGTACGTCAGGCACACGACGGGCATTCCGAGCCTCCTGGAGAGGGCGTCGGGATCGACTATGTTGTACTTGCTTATTATGCAGCCCGAGAGCATCGTCAGGTTGACGTCGTTCCGCCTGAGTGCCCGCCACAGCCTTACCACCTGATCTGTCGCGTCGTCTCCTCCCACCCTGGCGTGGCCGAACGCCACCCCGTCAACGATCAGATCTCCCCGCATGACGACCCCGCCCAAGACCGACCGGGCGTCTCCGGGTGCGAAGCTTTCTGCTACCCCGAGCACCCTGAGCCCTCGTTTGTTCAAGTGTAGCCTGGCCATGGTCCGTTAACCGTGGCGAGGCGAGGTCATCCTATTAACGTGCTCCGCGAGGAGACATTCCATGGCCAGAATCTACAAGCTTGACAAAGGGGACAGCATCATCGACGAAGTGTTGAAGATCGCGAGGAAGGAGAAGATCAAGACGGCGCGCTTCGAGGCCATCGGCGGGGTGAACAAGCTGAAGCTCGCCTACTTCAACCATCATACCAAGAAGTACGAGGAGCACGAATACGACGAGTTCCTCGAGGTGACGAGCATACTCGGGAACATAACGATCAAGGGCGGCAGACCGTTCGTGCACGCTCACTGCACCTTCGGCAGAAAGGACATGAGCCTAATCGGGGGACACCTGATATCCGCGACCGTCTTCCCGCTCCTAGAGCTCGTCATCACTCCCACCAAGAACAGGGCAACCAGGAAGTTCGACGACGAGACCGGTCTCAACGCCATCCACAAGATCGAGGAGTAGGTTAATATCGCGGAGCGCGGGTCCGACCCTTGGCGTCAATGAGGTAACAGAGTTATGGATAGGTCAAAGATGACCGGAAGGCATTTGACCGAGACGCCGCTCTCTCTTCTCCGGAGAAACTAACGTCTCTCCGGGGGCGCTATGGGCAGCTCGAGGACCGTCAACAGACCGGGGCGCGCGCCCAAGATCCTCTCCGCTGCGTTTACAGTCAGCGCGACTGTCGCCGAATCACCGAAGACCCCATTCTCGAACCGCAGCTTCAAGTGCGGGTCGCCGACCACCTCTATCAGGTCGAAGTCGGTGGAGGTTACTGTCATCTCAAGATCCAGCCGGATCAAGCACACTCCCGCCTTCCCCTCGGCGAACTGTCTCGCCCCCATCACGTAGTCGTCCGCCCCAAGTACGGGAGCGATTCCGGAGGTGACTTCCTTGGCCTCCTCGCCCAGCGAGGCCGCCAATAAGTGGAGCGACTCCACAAGCCCGACGTGCCCGAACGATCCCGCTTCGAGCCCCTTCGCGAACTCCTCCTTCGTCTTCCCGACCCCCATCTTCCCCTGGAGCTGCTTCCTCCTCCTGCTGACGTCGACGCTCCTCGTTACCTGGATCCGCGACGGGTTCTTGGAGGCAGAGGCGACCACCGCCGGAACCCAGTCCATGATGAACCCCGGGTTCACGCCCACGCCGACGACCGAGACCTTCCGCCCCCTCGCGGCCGCGTCGAGTCTCTTCGCGATGTGCTTGTAGGGATAAAGGGGATACGCGAGCTCCTCGCACGTGCTCACGACGCTCACTCCCCCGCCGAGGACGAACTCGATGTCGTCGGCGATCTCTCCGAGACGGGACTTGGTCGCGAAGATTGCCACGTCCAAGTCCTTCTGGTTCACCTGGCGGACGTCGTGGAGGACGCGGACGTCGCTGTTCTGGCCCGTGAGCTCCCTGATGGTCCTGCCAACCTTCGTCGGGTCGGTGTCCACCACGGCCTGCACCTCGTCCCCCCTCTCCAGGCAATAGCCGAGGATCCCTGTTCCTATCGCGCCGTATCCAACGAGGGCTACCCTCACCATGCGACGGTTTCCCGCGGGCGAGGTATTAATCGGTATCCGACTGCGCAACGCATAAATCGGGAGCGCGACCCTCGAGAAAGGTTGACCTACTCGATAGTCGCGAGGGACAGGAAGTCCGGGGAGATGGGTGTGGCGGTGCAGTCCCATTACTTCTCGGTCGGTTCGGTCGTCACATGGGCGAGGGCCGGCGTCGGCGCCGTCGCCACCCAGTCGATGGTGGACATGAGATACGGCCCCCTCGGTCTCGAGCTGATGGGAGCCGGAAAGACCGCGACTGAGGCCCTCAGCTCGCTGCTCAGGGGAGACGAGAGGAGCGAGTCGAGGCAGGTGGCGATGGTTGACGCGAGCGGCAGCGTCGCGGCGCACACGGGCTCGAAGTGCATCCCCTACGCGGGGCACGTCGTCGGGAACGGCTTCAGCTGCCAGGGAAACATAATGCGAAGCGAGCGGGTCTGGACTTCGATGCACGACGCGTTTGTCAAGAACGAGGGGATGCCACTCCCGGAGAGGCTCGTGGCCTCCCTCCAAGCCGGAGAGGACGCGGGAGGGGACATCAGGGGGAAGCAGTCCTCGGCCCTGCTGGTCGTTGGCCCGACCGGGACCGCGACGTACTGGGGCGGGAGGATCGTGGAACTCCGAGTGGAGGACCACCCGGAGCCGGTCCCCGAGCTCGGTCGGCTCCTGAGATACCACCGGGGCTACGAGTGGGCGGGAAAGGGCGACGACCTCCTCAGCTCCGAGAAGTTCCCCGAGGCCCTGAAAGCTTACGAGAGGGCCCTAGAGCTCGTGCCAGAGATCGACGAACTGAAGTATTGGGTTGGGGTAAGCCTCCTGGCCACCCCCGAGAAGGAGAGGGGGGCCAAGATGCTGAAGGAGCTCTTCGCCAAGGACCGGAATTGGGTGCAGGTGACAAGAGGGGTTCTCCAGACGCGACAGCCTCCGATTGACCGCGAGCTGGCAGAAGCGCTCATGCGCTAGACCAGGCGAAGGAACCCGGAGTACTCCAAGACGCTCTCGGCGAAGCTCCTCAGGGCGAAGATGGGAACGACCGCACCTCCGTTAACGAATCTTACCTGACCATCGTTGAGGACCAGGATCGCCGACGCTATCGGCGGCGAGTCCCTCCTCCATGCCCTCAGCCGCTCGGCCCTCAGGACCTGGGCGTCGACCCATACGGAAACGCTGGAGGGACCTGCAGGTCGACTTCGGTGTTTGCAATCTACCGCCAGGGCAATCATGTGGGAACGCGCGTAGATGTCGATCTGGGCCCTCGGCTTGGTCAGATGGATGTTCTCGGTGACGAGGTAGCCATACGCCCGAAGGAGGTCGGAACACAACTTCTCGAACGCTTTCCAGTCCAGCAGGCGGGAGACGGACTCGGGCGGGATTCCCTGTCTGCAGGCCGCCAGGGCGCGAATGGATTTTTCATTTCCTTCGACGTCCACCAGGCCCAGCCCATACCCAATCTCCCTGACATCGACTCCGAAGTCAGAAGCCGGTTTGAGGCCGTCAAGGAAGACTGGCAGGGTTCGCTCGGTGAGCCTGGCCATTACGATTCGATACTCGCCCACGGTATTATACCATGCTGGTAGAGCCCCGGTGAACGGGTTATATCTGGGGAGGTTCTGGAGTGGTCAGATGCGCGTTTCGACCGGGTTGG
Source organism: uncultured archaeon (assembly GCA_963731775.1). Classification (GTDB taxonomy): domain Archaea; phylum Thermoproteota; class Nitrososphaeria; order Nitrososphaerales; family Gagatemarchaeaceae; genus DATJAJ01. The sequence goes on from CAVSWV010000005.1 coordinate 63,832, forward strand.
AGTACCCCAAGCTCGTGAGACACGTCGAGAGGAGCCTTAGGGCATTAGGCTATCCCTACCTGAGGAACGAGACCGATTGGTTGACGGAATTCCAGGTCCTTCCCCCCTGCCACTTCAGGGTAGTCGTGGAGAACAACTCGAGGGAGGCGTACGGGTTATTGGGGTCAAAGAAGAAGACAGAGACCTCTCTCGAACTTCGACGTGAACTGGAAGCCCGAGAATCCGAGAGCCAGGTGGCTCGACATGCGGCCGTGTTCATGGAACGCCTCACCTCGGGATTGCCTCCGAAGCCGTGGAAGGGATTGGGAATGATCCGGTCTAGGACCGAGAGGGCGAAGTGGTCCGAGATGGCAGAGATCTAGGCGGCGTTGACCACTGGCTGACACGCAGGACGCCGACATTGACGACCAGGACGACGAGAAAAACGCGGCGGATTTCTGGGCTATGCTCGATTGGCGGGATTACGTGGCTCTCGCGATAGCATCTCTGGAGACGATCTTCCTCCCGCTGTTGTTGATTGTCATCATCCTCTTCGGGCTCCTGGTCATCATAAGGTAGTCACGAGGCGACTACGGAAATCTTCTTCTGGAAATCGATGTTGTAGTGGCACTCCAGCCAGTGTCCAGGCGCCACTTCCCGGAGGACCGGAGCCTCGTTCGTGCACTTCTCGGTGGCGTAGGGGCACCTGGTTCTGAACCTGCATCCCGAAGGGATGTTTATCGGACTCGGAACGTCTCCCTGGAGGGCAGCCGTCCCCTTCCTCTTCTTTGGGTCGGGAATCGGGGCCGATGAGAGTAGGGCGAAGGTGTAGGGGTGTTTTGGGCTGTCGTAGATCACGCCCGCTTCGGCTATCTCCACGACCCGTCCCAAGTACATCACGGCGATGCGGTGGCACATGTAGCGGATCACCGAGAGGTTGTGAGAGATGATGAGGTAGGTCAGGTTCAGTTGGGTTTGTAGGTCCCGCAGGAGGTTCAGGATCTGGGCCTGCACCGAGACGTCGAGGGACGAAGTCGGTTCATCGAGGAGGACGAATTCGGGCTCGACAGCAAGCGCCCTGGCTATGGCAATCCTCTGCCGCTGCCCACCGCTGAACTCATGGGGAAATCTGGCCAGGTGATCCGGGTTGAGACCGACCAAGTCAATGAGACGGGCGGCCCTTTCGTTGGCGTCCGCCCTGCTGGTCGTCAGCTTGTGCAGTTTCATCGGTTCGGTCAGCGTCGACCTTACCGACTGCCGTGGGTCTAGCGAGGCGTAGGGGTCCTGGAAGACAATCTGCATCTTCCTCCTGAAGGGCTTGAGTCTCGGCCCCTTGAGTTTGGTGATATCCGCTCCCTCGAAGAAGATCGATCCCTTGGTGGATGGGGTGAGCCGAATCATAGTCCGAGCCAGCGTAGTCTTTCCACAGCCGGATTCGCCCACCAGCCCGTAGGTCTCACCCCGCTTCACCTGTAGGCTGACCCCGTCAACGGCCTTCACATAACCGGTCGTCCTACTAAGCATCCCCGACTTGATTGGGAACCATTTGTAGAGGTCGACTACTTCCAGGATGTAGCGGGACTCGCTCAAGAGTTCATCCTCCGTAGAGGAGGCACGCGACCTTGTGGCCAGGCTTCACCTCGAGGAGGGGAGGCTTGACGTTGATGCACCTGTCGAAGGCCTTGGGGCATCTTGGGTGGAAGCGGCATCCGGTGGGGGGGTATATCAGGTCTGGGACCGACCCGCTGATCGACTCCAGGTGTATCGCCTTGATGTCGGGCCTCGGGATCGCCGCCATCAGACCCCGGGTATAGGGGTGAAGCGGGTTCGCGAAGAGCTCGTCCACGGTCGCCTCCTCGACGATGTTCCCTGCATACATGACCGCGACTCTGTCGCAGACCTCTGAAACCACCGCCAAGTCGTGAGTGATGAGGATTATCGCCCCCTCAATCTGGTCTCGGAGGTCCTTCAACAATTCCAGAATCTGAGCCTGGACCGTCACGTCAAGGGCGGTCGTGATTTCGTCGGCGAGCAGGACCTTCGGGGTTCGGACGAGGGCCATCGCTATCATGACCCTCTGCCTCATTCCTCCTGAAAGCTCGAAGGGATACATCTTGAAGACCTGTTCGGGTTCGGGGAGCCTCACCACTCTGAGGTATTGGATGACGTAGAGTTTGGCCAGCCTTGATGTCTCCCTCCGCCCGAGCTTGAGAGTCCCGGCCTTCAGCTTCGCTAGGTCTTCCATAGTCTTAGTATCTCCTGGGTTGTCGGCCAGTTTCGACTCCAGTTCTTTCCTCTTGAGTCCTATGAAGAGCGGCATGTGCGCTTTCCTGTCATCGGTGAGCGTCTCCAGGAGCTGTGATCCAATGCTCAAGACTGGATTCAGATAGGTCATGGGGTCTTGAAAGACGAACGCGATGTCGTTCATCCTTGCCTTCCTGATCTGCTCCTTGTCTAGCTTGAGCAGATCCCTACCGTCCAGCAGTATCTCACCTCCCATTATTTGCGCGTTCTCGGGGAGAAGACCGGCTATGCTGAGGGCCGTCACCGACTTCCCGCAGCCGCTCTCACCCACGAGACCCAGGATCTCGCCCTTCTCCACCGAGAGGTCGACCCCGTCCAGCGCCTTGACGTCGCCTGCGTATGTGTGGAAGATTAGGATCAGGTTCTTGATGTCCAGCGCGGAACTTTCGATTTTAGTCTCTGAGGTGGTCGCCATGATGTCACCAGAAGCTATCTTCTCAGCCGTGGATCCAGTATGTCCCTGATTCCGTCGCCCAACAGATTAAATCCGAAGGCGATGATCATGATCGCAAGGCCCGGGAAGAGCACAATCCATGGGGCTGTCTGAATGCTGGCTTTAGAGATGCCGTCGTTGACGAGGTTTCCGAGTTCGGCCAGCTGAGGGGACGGGCCGAACCCCAGGTACATGAGAGCTGCAAAAGTGAGTATTACTCCGCCGATGTCGAGTGTCGCCTGCACCAGCATGGGGTAGACCGAGTTTGGCAGCAGGTGCCTGAATATGATCCGCAGCCTTCCTGCACCCATCGCTCTGAGGGCTTCGACGTAGGGCTTCTCCTTCTCGCTGAGGATCTGGGACCTGGCGAGCCTCACGTACGTGGGCCACCAGATCACGAAGACGGCGAGCGTCAGCCAACTCAAGGTGTGCGCCCCTACGGTGACGAGGACTATGGCCAGCGAGAGGACCGGGAGAGCGAAGAAGACGTCGGTTATTCTGAGAACAGCCTCGTCGACTATGCCGCCGGCGTAGGCGGCGAGCGCCCCGAGCGTCACTCCCAATGCGAAAGCTGCCGCGACTATCTCGAAGGCTATCTGAAGGTCGAGGGGCACCGAGAGTACGATCATCTGCCATAGGTTCCTCCCGTAGGCGTCGGTCCCGAGAGGATAGACCGTCGTGCCAGGGCAAGTGAAGATGTTGGCGATGTGCCAGTTGATGATCGGGTTGTTCCAACACTTCGCGATGTCAAAGTTTCGGGTATTCCACGCATTGGCATTGACCAGGAGGGGCGAGAGTAGCCCGAGGGCCACTGAGCCCAGCGCCAGGACGGAGCCGATGAGTACCAGCGGATTCCGGCGCAGAAGGTGTAGTATGTAACGCGTTTCGGACTTCTTCTTGGGTTGGTTCTCTTGCCCCATCTTACACGCCTAGTACCTGATCCTCGGATCGAGCTTCGCGTAGATGACGTCGACGGCGAGATTGGCCAGGACGATTATCAATGCCGTGACCAGAATGTAGAGTTCAAGGAAGTTCAGGTCGAAGACGACGGACGCAGAGACGGCCGCAGCCCCTATCCCGGGGAGTGCGAAGACTGTCTCAACCAGCACGGCCCCCCCGAACAAGAATGCGATTATCAGGCCCGATACCGTTATCGCCGGGAGCAGGGCGTTCCGGAGGGCGTGCCTGTAGACGACCACTCTGGTCCTTAGTCCCTTCGACCTGGCAAGAAGGATGTAATCCTGGCGCAGGGCATCGAGCATGCTCGACCTGAGAATCCTCGTCAGCGCGGCGATGGTCGTGATAGCGAGCGCGAGGGCCGGCAGGAACATGGCCACGACGCCGTCCCAGAAGTAGGGGAAATTGAGCGAAAGGAGCCCGTCGAATATTGGCGCACCCGTTACCGCCCTTACCGTGCCCGGATTCGAGAAGCAGATCGCACAGTCCTGGGCGAACGCTCCCGAGATTGGGAAAAGGCCCTTGGAGAACCCTCCTCCCGTCGGGATCGAGACGTAGAGCCCGAATACGAGCTGTAGGAGATACCCGAAGACGAAGATTGGAATCGAGTACCCCAGAAGGGCCACGAGCCTGGAGAGGTGGTCGGGAAGCCTGTTGTTTCGAGTTGCGGACACGATCCCAAGAGGGATGGCGACCACTATCGTCAGTAACGACCCCGATATCGCCAGCTCGGCTGTGTAGGGGAACTTACCCGCGAACACCTGGAGTGTTGTCTCGCCGGTGCCCGAGATTCCAGGCAGATTGCTGAATCCCCAGTTTCCGCTGAGCACCTGCCGGAGCCAGCCGAAGAACTGCTGATAGAGGGGGACGATGCACCCGCTCGCTTGCTGGGAGAAGGCGGTAAAGGAAGGGCAGGACGGGGTCGCCACGCCGAGCGACTGCGCGAGCTGGAGCTTCTCAGGGCCATTCATCTTCGGGGAGATGTAGGGTGCGAGCACGGACGAAGGTGGGAGGGGACCCCTTAGCAGGAGGAAGACAATCACCGATATCGTGATGAGTACGAAGACAGCGAGGATAAGCCTGCGGATGACATACTGATACAGTTTCAATAGTTACTTGGGCGGAAGGTCGTCTTGGAGGATATAAGCCTTAAAAAAAATATTCGGGAAGCCCTCTACGTTATGTAGAGGGCTGCGAAGTACTCGGGTCCGGTTCCACCGGCTGCCGTAGTTGAAAGTGCAGGATTGTAGTAGAAGCCACCGATGTTGGATGTCAAAGCCATGAAGTTGAGCGGGTATTGGGTCCAGAGGTACATGACCGCGTTGTTCGCGACTATGTTCATCTGGTTGATGTCGGAGTCAAGTGCTTTGATGTTGTTTGCTGCACTGTCCGCCTGTGCCTTTGCGAACAGCGTGGCCATCGCGCCTAGGTTCCAGCCGTCCGGTCCTGGATAGGTGTTCGCAGGCGCGTACATGGCGTTGGTGAAGTCAAGAACCCACGGGTAGTCCGCGAACCACCCGAGAGCGTACATGTAGAGGTGAGTTGGTGAGGCAAAGGCATCGTTCAGCAGCTGCCCCGTCGGCAGCGGCAAAACTGAGACTGAGAGCCCCATGTTGTACGTGTTGCTGATGTTGTTGATGTTGCCTGCGATCGTGTCGAGGATCGCCTCATCGACGCTGTCTCCTATTCCGAAGGCCAGCTGGATGTTTTGAGACACCGGGCTGGAACACTGGTTGTGGGAGTCAAGCGTCGTACACCCGAAGGAGTTGTTGAAGAACCCGGCCGGTGCCGCGGTTCCGTTCACGAAGTTGAAGCTGGTCAATGGGTGCTCCATTGCTGACAGCAACATGTTCTGGGCTTGGTCGAGGTTGAAGCTGTAGATTGGCGTGTCGTTCGCAAAGTAATCTCCCGCTGGTGGCAACCCTGGGGCGACCACGTTGATGGCGGTCTGGCCCAGCCTGTTGTTCACCGTGTCCATGATGTCGGTGATGTTCACCGCATCGGCGAACGCGAGCCTTACTCTCTGGTCAGCGAACGGTTGGAATGTGTAGTACGAGCCAGTCAGCGCACTCGTCACGTTCGTGTCGAACGGGTCGAAGAGCGTTGCTAGGTTCGCATAGGTGCCGTACAGCGTTACTCCCTTGATCGTCGAGACGAGGTGGCCACTGTTAAGCCAGGCCGACCTGTTCGCGAGGTCGTACAGCTGCGAAGCGTCTGGGTCAATCACCATCGCCTGGCCGGACTTTGCAGCGTTCTGCAGGTCCAGTTCGCGCGTGTTGGTGTTTGGCACATAGTTGATGTCGATTGTTTGGATTTGAGCGTGGATCTTGCCCGACGGTCCGCCCCAATAGTTGGGGTTGGCCGTCATCACAAAGTCGTTTGTGTTCTTGTTGTAGCTCTGGAGGACGTACGGTCCAGTCCCAGCCTTCGAGCCTGTGTACGAACCATCGAGATAGGTCGCACCGCACCCGCCCGGCGTCGCGCCGGAGTTGCAGGTCGCGCTGAGGTCGTCGAAGTACTGCTGGATCTGGGCGTTCATCCCGCCGCTGAGCGTTGGGTAAGGTAGGGTGTAGCCGTTGCTCGACTGGCTCCAAAGAGCCAGGTCTTGCTGCATCACATACGACGGAGCGAGTATTGAAGACCACTCACCTGACAACAGGAACGGGAATGCCGCATTCGGGTGCATCACGTTGATGGTGAAGGTGTCAGGCCCGGTTATCTGGACGAAGTTCTCGGCCAGGACCGCGCTCACATACGCGTTTCCATATACCTGAGGCGTGCCAGACTGCTGGGTGCTGAGACTGTGGTTTACCAACTGCTGGAGGATCCAGCTTGCTTGGCTCCCGTGCGCGGTCGGGGTGCTCGCATCCTCCAGGAGGAGGCGGTTGAGCGAGAAGTATACCGCCGATGAGTTTAGAGTCTCACCGTCGGCGAACTTGATGCCCGAGCGCAGGGTGAAATTGTATGATGTGCCGGAAGCTGAGGCCGTATAGCTCTGGGCCAACCATGGGATTACGGTACCAGAATTGGTTCCGTTGTACCATAGGAGGCTTTCGTAGTACTGCTGGAACATGGTGTAATCGAACGAGAAGTACGATACTCCAGGGTCCAGGTACTGCGGAGTGTTCGGCGTCTCATACGTCAGAACGGTCGGTTTGGCCGTAGTGGACGATGACGAAGACGAACTTGAACTAGATGAGCTTGAGCTTGACGAACTCGAAGAGGAGCTGGAAGAGCTAGAGGAAGACGAGCTGCTGCTGTGTGAGCTGCTCGAACTCGAGGAGCTGCTTGAGCTACTCGTCGGCGTTGTCGAGGTTGAGCTTGTGCTCTTTGAAGAGCTGCTTGAACTGTAGAGATAGATCGCGGCTGCTGCTGCAACCACGAGAATGACTACTACTATGACTGCTTGTATGGTAGATATTGCGTTTTTTTCGGTACGCATTAAAAAGCAGCACTGTCGGACGGTATTTAAGGCTTGGCGGGTTCCAAAATTCTCCAGTTTCTAGCGCAAATTGGGCGGATTCACGAATAATTTACAGAAAGGCTCCAGTCTTCGACTAATAGCGAAGTTCTGCCTGAAGCTTGGGTCATTGGTGGGGCCCCGGCGGCCGGCGTCGGGGCTGGCACGCTCCTGCTGGTGAGCAGGAAGACGACGTTGACGAGGATGAGGAGTCCTACCACGACCTGCAGCCAGTCTAGGGTCGGAGGACTGGTCAGCTGGACCCCACCCCTCACCATTTGGAAGGTTCGCGTCAGAGGGAAGAAAGAAGTAGTTACTGTGGCTCCGCGAGAGACTGCATATTCGCTTCGCCAGGCGAGGTCCTCTTGGACGAAGTACACGTAGACCAGAAGAACGGCATCGAAGATGAGAACCTTCCAGAGACCCTGCTTCAACCCACGTCAGCGACTCGTATCGGGCTTAAAACGTATCTAGGGCGTGAAGCTTTAACAGACGCACAACGGGGTCGCCGTCTCACATGAGACGCCCGGGCGCGAAAGCGATCGTCTTCGCGGTCATAGTCATTCTCGTCCTGTCTTTGCTGGCCTACGGAATCCTCAACGACTCTCGGAGGGTGGCCGGCACCAGCATGCTCCCCACGCTCGAGCAAGGGGACTTGGTGGTGATCCAGAGCGTACCGTCGAACGCCATCAGCATCGGGGACATTATAGTCTACAACCCTCCATGCGCGACCTCGGATTTCTCGGTCATACATAGGGTCGTGGCTTTCTCCGGGAACGGCTTCATAACGAAGGGCGACAACAACGGCGCTACCGACCAGAGCTCCGGAATAGCCAACGGGCCGGTCACGGCCAATTGCATCGCGGGAAAGGTCGTCTTCGTGATCCCCTACGTCGAGAGGCTGGCGTCGCTTCCGTACGGGGCGAATTACGCCCTTGCGGCATTGATCATCATATTCGTTATCGCGTCGGAGCTGAGGTCTAGCGGAGACGGTGCGCCGAAATCGCCTTCTGTGCCACCGGCGGTCTGATCCGTTCCGGAGTCGAACCGCCCAGGCTTTAAATACCCTTTATATAGAGACCCAAATTCTGCGGTGCTGACATGCCTCAAACTAAGGCCATCGTCAGCATCGAAAACGTAGTAGCTTCAGCATCAATCAACCAAACAGTCGACCTAAACCTCATAACAAAGAACTTCGTCGACGTCGAGTACCACCCAGACCAATTCCCCGGTCTCGTCTTCAGGTTGAAGAACCCAAAGACGGCGACCCTGATCTTCAGCTCGGGGAAGATGGTCTGCACGGGAGCCAAGTCCGAGGAGCAGGCCAGGAAGGCGGTGGACGAAGTCGTCCGAAGGCTCAGAAAGGGAAACATACCAATCAAGCATAACGCGGAAGTCGAGATACAGAACATCGTAGCATCGGCGAGCCTAGGCGGAAAGGTCCACCTCGAGGAGGCGGCAAGGGTTCTCCCGAAGTCGATGTACGAGCCAGAGCAATTCCCAGGTCTAATCCACAGAATGGCAGACCCGAAGACCGTGATTCTGCTGTTCGCATCGGGCAAGCTCGTGTGTACGGGCGCGAAGAAGGAGAGCGAGGTTTACAGGGCCGTAAACAATCTCCATGTGACTCTTGAAGAAAAGAATCTCATGGTCTACTAGCGGCCCCCCACAGATTTTGTAATCGAACGCAGGTTATCCTTGTCGATGAGCTCCATCGCGAACATCGTGTCTGCGAGCTCTATGATGTCCACGACCGAGTGAAGCGTCACCCCGTCCTTGCGGAGGAGCTCCCTAGCTCCCTCCATCCTGTCGACCAGGACGGCCGCGTGCTTGACCTCTCCTCCTTCCTGGACAACGGCCCTGACCGAGTCGAGGATGGAACGGCCTGAAATCGCTATGTCGTTGACGATCACGACGTCGGAGCCGGGCTTGAGCTCTCCTTCGATGACCCGCTCGTCGGCGTGCTTCGAGATCCGGGTGTACACCATGGGCTTGCCGAGCGCCAGCGCCATGGGCGCGGCCAGCGCCACCCCAGCTATTGGTACCGCGCAGATCGCCTTCACCTTCGGCATCTTGGCCCGAACCATGCTCGTCATGGCCTCCACGACGGCGCCGAACGCGCCCGGGTAGCTCGGAAGCGACTTCAGGTTGATGTAGTACGGAGACTCCCTGCCGTCAGCCAGCTCGAACGTCCCGAACTGGAACGCGCCCGCCTTGACAAGGCCCTCTGCCAGGTTGCGAACCTGTGCCTCCCGCTTCCTCCACGCCATAGCCCTCGCCGACTTCTTCTAACTTATAAAACAACGCGGAGGCCGAGATGGAGTTTGCCTGAAATCTGGATACCCTACGGGCAGGTGGAGACGCTTCTTACTCTGCAGGCCGAGAACCTGGGAGGAGTCGTCGAGCCCGTGGAGGAGGCGGCCACGACCGACTCCGAGAGTCTCGCCGAGAGCGTCAGGAAAGCGTCTTTGCTCTTCGTGTGCGACTCGAGGGCCACGACGTTTCAACTGCTGAAGGGTCTGGCCGAGCCCCTGAAGCAGAACGAGAGGCTTCGGATAGTCCCCCACGACACGAAGAAGCTTGAGAGCGCTATTCCCTCGCTCAAGGAGAGGCTCGGGACCATGCCGAGGCCCGCCAGCACAGAGAAGGACGAGACGCTGTACGACCAAGGTCTCCTCTCGCCTGGGGCCAAACTCTTCATCGGGACAGCGGCGCCCGACCCGCTCTTCGGCCTCTCCGACTCGAAGGTGGGAGCCTGCCTGGGCTGGGTAGGGAACTCGCGCCGCATCTCCGCGCTCGCGGACGAGGGGTTCATCCCCAGGCCCTTCGAGAAGACCGGGGCCTACGAGTCCGTGGAGGAGATGGCGTCCAGGATCTCTGAGGCCGGATTCGTCAGCGTCATACCTCGCGGCGGGAAGATAAGATCGGTGATGGAGGACGCGCCCTTCGACGCGATTCGGAACGGATTCTACAGCGCTGGCCTGTCTCAAGCCCGCGCGCTGGTGGTCGGCGTTGGCGGGGCAGGGTACGACGACACGCTATCCGGCGCGGTCAGGTCGGTCTGGAACGTCATCCAGGGCGTGCGAAGATCCGGGGAGATCCTCATCGCGGGGGAGTGCTCAGAGGGCCTCGGGTCCAAAGCGCTTGAGATGCTGGTTTCAGGACGACTGGCGCACGGGGTCCGAAGGACGGAGAAGTACATCGAAGGGATTGAGGAGGTCGCCTACCTGGACGCCCTAAAGAGGGACTATGACGTGATGCTGTTGTCAGGCATGCCCGAGCTCTATGTGAGGTCGAAGCTCGGCTTCGGCGCCTCCAAGGGTACCGGCGAAGCGCTGGGCAAGCTACTAAGCAAGATCGGGCGGAGCTCCAAGCTCAACGTCGTGACAAGGGCGTCGGAGTCGAGGGTCACGCCCTCATAACGGAATCCTCGCGAAGTTCTGGGGAACAGGCAAGGACATCAGGGCGACTGCTAGCAGCACGAAGAAGATCAGCTTCTTCGAGGTAGACACGTCGGAGATCTCGTCCAGGTATTGGGGATTCGTCGCCCTCGGCGCCAGCAGCAGGATGAAGACGGCGATGGCCCAGTAGTTGTAGGTGTCAAGGAGTATCAGTGCGAGCACACTCAGGTAGGTCCCGACCCTGACAGCGCGTTCGCCGAAGGCCGAGGCGGTAAGGTAGCCGCCGTCGAATTGTGTTATGGGGAGGATGTTCAGGAAGGTGAGGAAGAACCCCACGAAGGCCGCGTCGGCGAAGGGGGAGAGCCTGACGTAGCCGCTCGGGATCGACCGGATGAACGGGGAGAAGGCCGCATCGATGAGGTCCTGGAAGAGCGAGTTGCTTATCGTGCCCCCACCGCTCGCCTGGAAGGGTATCGCTGACTGCACCCACGCGAACTCTCCGACGGCGTAAAGGGCGACGGCCACGATGAACGCCGCGATCGGGCCCAGCATGTAGATGTCGAAAAGGGAGTCCCTGTTCACCGAAGGTTCCCGCGGAATCGAGACCGTTCCTATGTTCGGCAGGAAGTACGTGATTAACGGGAACCCCGGAATGAAGTAAGAGGTCGGGGCGGCGGTGCCCTCCTTCCCGGCGGCGTACCGGTGGCCGAACTCGTGCGCGGCAAATATCGCGATCACCGCGCCCCCGAAGACGAGGGTGACGAGGTAAGGGGAGAGGCTTGGGGCGTACTGGGCGTATGTCTCCGTGTCGAGGAGACAAAGGAAGGCGACGGCGAGGACGGTCAGGAAGAACAGAAGGGTGGGAATCCTTGAGTTGGAGCTCTTGGGCGCCTGCTTCCTCTTCACGATTATGGCAGCGTCCTTCCTAGTCCCCACGAGCCATGGCGTGTAGCCCATAGGAGCGAGTGCGGCGCAAAGCTCCACGAAGTTCTGTTTGGAGGTTGGTTCGTAAGTGACCTTGTACTCCATTTCGTCGTTGGGCAGGTTGAAGCTGTCCGTCACGGAGAATCTCTGCCTGAGGATCGAATCGACTTCGGCCGTGCGATCAGACAACGGTTGGCTCACCGCCCGGGAGCGGTAATAAGCTATGCTGGAAAACGGTAAAGTCTTAACGCAAGGGTCTCTCCGCTTGGGCGGGAGATTGCAGAAGGTAGGACTCACGAAGGTCGGGGGCTACGGAATCCGGGCGTGCGACAGGGAGGACATCCAGGCCGTAATCGAGATCAACACGAAGACTCTTCCCGAGCACTACTCCGACTACTTCTACTTCGAGATACTGGCCGAGTTCCCGGAGACCTTCCTGGTAGCCGAGCAGGACGGGAAGATTGTCGGGTACATAATGTGCCGGATAGAATACGGGTTCTCCCAGACCAAGCGGCTTGGCCTCGCTAGAAAGGGGCACGTGGTCTCCATAGCGGTGCTCGAGGAGCACAGGGGGAAGGGCCTCGGAACGAAGCTCCTCAGCCTCGCCGAGTCGGAGATGCAGAAGAAGGGCTGTTCCGAGTGCTACCTCGAGGTCCGGGTATCCAACGAGGGGGCGATCGTCATGTACCAGAGGAAGGACTACAAGGTGACCGGGCGGCTGGAGGCATACTACAGAGACGGGGAGCCCGCTTACGTCATGGCCGCGCGGCTCGGCTCATGAGCGACGGCCTCTTTCTGGACCTCGCCGAGACGCTGGACAAAGTTCGCGCGACCAGCGGCAAGAACGAGAAGGTGAGCGCGGTGGCAGGGTATCTAGCCGGGCTCTCCCCCCAGGAAGCCGAGGCGGCCGCGAGGATGGCCACCGGAAGGGTCTCGGAGTCCGGGAGCAGGGACGAGGTCCAGGTGGGGTACTCGACGCTTCTGGACACGATTCAGGAGGTCTGCGCTACGGACAGCGACGAGATTTCCAAGATCTACCTGAAGCATGGGGACCTCGGGGAGGTGGTCGAGCGCCTCCTGGGCAGGAAGAAGGTGACCACGCTCTTCGCCGAGCCTCTGACGGTGCTGGGCCTGTCGGACTCGTTTGAAAGGCTCAGGAGGTTGAAGGGGGAGGGCTCGTCGGCCGGGAGGAAGGGAGTCGTGAAGTCCCTCCTGCTTCGCGCGAGCCCCGTCGAGGGGAAGTACATCGTCAAGATGCTCACCGGCGAGATGCGCACCGGCCTCGTCCAGGGCTTAATGGAGGAAGCGATCGCGAAGGCCTATTCGCTACCAAAGGACTCGGTCGCCGAGGCGCGGATGCTCGTGGGCGACATCGGCCTCCTGGCAAGGGCGGCGGCAGAAGGAGTTATGGCGAAGGTGAAGATGTCCCCCTTTCGACCTGTCAACTTCATGCTGGCTGAGCCCTTCGCGACCGCCGGGGAGATCGCCGAACACTTCGGCAAGCCGCTCTACGTCGAATTCAAGTACGACGGGGTGAGGGCGCAGGTCCACAAGAAGGGCGGCGAGGTCAGAATCTACTCCAGGCGGCTCGAGGAGGTGACCGCGTTCTTCCCCGAGGTGGTCGACGCCGTGCGCGTGGTCCCCCACGAGTTCATCTTCGACGGGGAGATTGTCCCGTTCAGGGACGGCAGGCCGCTCCCCTTCCAGTTGCTGCAGCGCAGATTGCGGCGGATTCGGGACTTTAGCGAGGCGGCGCTCCAGGCGCCGGTCTCTTATTTTCTCTTCGACGCGCTCCTGCTGGACGGGGATGAGCTCTTTCGCTTCCCTCTCGAAGAGAGAAGCGCGATCTTGGACTCGGCCCTGAAGAACAGCCCCCTGACGCGGGCTGAGCGAAGTCTGGTCAGCGGGGAGGAGGAGCTGGCCGCGCTCTTCCGTAGGAGTCGCGAGCTGGGATACGAGGGTCTCGTCGTGAAGGACCCCTCGAGCGCATATTCGATGGGAAAGAGGGGGACGGGCTGGGCCAAGCTGAAGGAAGAGCTGGACACGATAGACGCCGTTATTGTAGCGGCGGAGTACGGCCATGGAAAGAGAGCCGGAGTCCTTAGCGACTACACCTTCGCGGTCAGGGACGGTCCCGAGCTCAAGACCATCGGGAAGGCTTACTCGGGCCTGACAGATGAGGAGATAGACCAGATGACGGCCCGGCTGAAGAAGATAACGCTGAGAGATTCTGGCTACAGGAGGACCGTCAAACCAGAGATCGTTCTCGAGGTTGCGTTTGACAGCATACAACGCAGCGACAGGCACGACAGTGGTTTCGCCCTGAGGTTCCCGAGGATAAAACGGATCCGCGACGACAAGTCGGCCGCCGACGCGGACGAGCTCTCGAAGGTGGTCAGAATCTTCGAGTCTCAGACGGTGAGGCTCGATGAGAGGTAGAACTGCCTGAGCTCGAGCGACATCGGCGCGTAGTCCACCTGGCCCTTGCTCGCGATCCGCTCGATGAATCCGACCCTTCGCTCAAGCTCGGCCTCGAGCCTCCTGCCCGAGTAACCGAATCCTCTCGCCCTGGTCTCCAGCCGCCGGGATTGATCCGGGACGCCGTCCCAGCCGCCCTGGTTCTCCGAGAACAACGTCGTGGGCTTCTCCGACATCTCGATGACCTGGCTGACGCGCCTGCTCGACCCGTCCGGGCTCCTCACCATGAATACGATCGAGTCGATGATGTCGAGCATCGAAGGAGAGACTGAGAGCGGAGGCTGCGTCAGCCTCGCCGTCATCGACTCCACGTTGGGGGAATGGAAGGTGGTCACGCACCCCGACCCCGCGGCCGCCGACTGGAAGAGGGCTTGGACCTCCGACCCTCTTGCCTCCCCCAGTATCACGAAGTCGGGCCTCTCCCTGAGGCTCAACTTCACGAGGTCGAAGAGCGTCACGCTGGCGCCGCCCTGCACTGCCCTTGTGTGGAGAGGCTTCCACCCTGAGTGCGGGAGGTTGATCTCGCGCGTGTCCTCGATCGAGACTATCTTCCAAGCGGGATTGAGGAGCGTTGCGAGCGAGTTGAGCAGGGTCGTCTTGCCGGACGCCGTCACGCCTGAGACGACCACGAACCCCTTCAGGTCGAGCATCATCCAAAGGTAGGCGGCAATCTGGGCGCTCAGCGTCCGCGTCCGGACCAGCTCCGATATGGTGAAGGGCTCGGCCCGCTGCTTCCTAATAGTGAAGCTGCTGCCCTGGCTGGTCACCTCCTTGCCCCACGTCGCCGCCAACCGGAAGCCCTCGGGCAGGACAGAGTCGACGATGGGAGAGTAGTTGGAGATAGATCGGCCCGACCTGTGGACTAGCCTCGAGACGACGGCGTCCATCCTCTCCTGGTCCGTGAAGGCGAGATTCGTCTCCAACCATCCCGTCGAGTTGAACCTCCTGTGCCAGACCTTGACCGGTCTGCCGATTCCCTCGCACGATATGTCTTCGATCTCGCCGTCTCTGATCATCGGGTCGAGCAGCCAGTACCCGAGGATGTCCCTGAGCAGGAAGTGGGTGGCGCTCGACATGTCATCCTTCGAGATGCCGCCGATGAGTCCGGAGCGCTCCATCTCCGCGACGAGATAGCCAATGGGATCCAGGTCAACCACCGGTGAGGGGGCCAACCAGGTCGAGAGCGACTCGATCGCGCCAGAGACGGCAGCCCTCAGACCCGGCTCCAGGTAGGGCTCTTTGACGAGGTACGTCTGCAACCCGAGCCGGTCGTAGATGTAGACTGCGAAGGCGCTCTTGTAAGCCACCCCACTCTTGGCCCGAACCTCGTACGGGACGAGATAGTTGGAGACGACCTTCCCGTCCTTCGGGCTTTCGAACGGTATCACCTCGAGCGAGTCGGAGAGAACCTCCCGGGGCGGCCCCCGAAGATCAAACAGACGTCGCAATGGACAACCCCCCAATCAGAATAGTGAGTTCGCCACTCGACGGCGGGAGTGTGACTAGGCACGCCGATCCGCTCCAGTCTCCGTTACAGGTCGACGACCACGCGACGCCCCGACCGTCGACGTAGACAGACTTGACTCCCGCGCTGGTCCAGCCGTAATCGAAAAGCCACACGAATGTGCCCGAGCCGTTGGTCTGGGTCATCACTACGCTTACCAACAGGCCCGCGTCTCTCTGTTCAGCCTGGCTCGAGTCTTGCGCCAGGGCCGAAGCGGCCCGAATCGAAAGGACCGCGATGACGGACGCGCCCGCTAGAAGGGAGATGGTGATCGCCAGCATCGTGACGGATCCGACGACCTCGCCGATGCCGGGTCTAGAATGCATAGGTCTCTATCGCTCCGTCGAAGACCGCGGTGATCAAATGGCCGCTCGTCACGAAGGGTATCATCGAATCGAAGGAACCCGGGCCTTCCTGAACAACCGGCATGGACGAGACAGCCTGCGAAGGGTACGATACCTGTTCTCCGCCGGGCAGGGTGACCTGGCAGCTCGAAGAGTCTGAAACCACGATCTCGTGCCAACCCGCCGCGACGTGGGCGCTGGCCGACTCAGTTCCATCGATCCAGACCGGGCCGCTCGACCCGACGGTCAGGATGCCAGAGGGAGAGTCGACCGAGAAGAAGCTCGTCGCTCCGGAGGAACACAAAGTCTCGGCTATTTGGTAACCTGACGAAGTTAGCTCGAGGATGCCACTTGATGACGACGCACCGTCGACCCTGAACTGCGAAAGTGCTGTCGGACCGGATGCGTTGATGGACAAGTGGAGAAAGGAGGTGGTCCCGTAAACGGAATAGGACTCGAACGAGTAGACGGGCTGCGACCTCACCGATACATGGACCTCGGAGTAGACGAGAAAAGAGAGCGCAAACGTGATCGCAACGATTGTCAGCCCGGCGTACAGCTCGGCGAAGCCGCGCCTCCGGAGCCTACGCCTGGAGTGTGAAGCCCCGCGCAAGTTGGTCCGTCACCACAGTTAGGGAGTACGACGCGAACTGCGGGAGGGTCGTGCCAGCGATCGTGAACTGGAGCGTCACCAGATCGCCTGGCGCCACTTCCGCCGTACCCGATACCACGGTAGCGTTGCTTCCTAGGTCGAACTGTTCGTCGGAGCCCTGGTACGAGAAGAGGACCTTCGAGAGAGTGTACTGGACGTTCCCGTCGTTCTTCACTATCAGCGTTATCGTCTGCCTGTCTGCCGCCACGTTGGAGTCCACCACCGAGATTGACGGGTTCCTGACCTCGGCTGTGACGATGTTCCTGAATTGAGTGTAGAGCACTCCCCCGATGCCGATGGTGATTGCCACCAGAATCACAGTCGCGATGAACGGACTTATCCCCTTGCGAACTTTCATGGCCATAGACTTCCCTGTTTTATTTAAGTGCCCACGGTGTCCTTGCTACAGTGGTTCAAAGTCCAAACAGGATGAACGAGACGAGCGCAGTGAGCATGATTGGCGGGACGGCCACGAGGCTCCTCAGTGAGAAGGAATAGGCCTTGGAGACCATGAAACCTGTGAGGACAGACGTCGCGATGATGGATAGGCTGACGCCCCAGGAGCTCCCCGTGGCGGAGAGCCCGGGCAGGAGAGAGTCGAAGCCTTGGATGCTGCCGAGGAACCAATACGACGCGACGGAGATCACGGGAACCGATGCCCCCAGGACTGCGAACGGAAGCACCGAGGACTGAATTGACCTCTTGGCGTCGTGGATTCTCCTGAAAGAGAGAGACAGTTTGTCGAGCTGCTCGTACCCGCATCCGGTCTCGAACGAGATGGCGAGGAGCGCGAAGGACACCTTCACGAGCCAGGATGAATGCACAATCCGCCGCTGAGCCTCCTTGGGGGGGCGTCCCAGATCCAGCAGGGTGACGAAGGTCGAGATGGGAGCGTCCAAGGACTCGAAGCGCTGAGACTGGTCCTCGAGCCGGGACAAGGCAGTCGGCAGGTTCACCCCCGCGCGCGTCTCCTCTGCGAGGTCATGGAGCATCGCCGCCGTCTCCTTCTCGCCCTTCTGAAGCCGGACGAAGAAGGTACGGGAGTGTATGACGTAGGCCACTGACACCAGGAGAATCGCGAAAGAAGCCGTTACCGCGCTCAGGACTCCAAGGACGTACAGGGAGAGAGAGGCCGAAAGGAGGACGCCCCCCAAAATGACCGTCCTCACGGGGTATCGCGCGTCGTACAGAACCGGCTGGATTCCGTCCATCCAAGCGAGGATCCCGGAGGTTACGCCTAATAGGAGCACGATCGTCAGCAGCAGCAACGCCTCCGAGCTCCCGCTCAGGAACGCCCCAGCGATCATCTGCATCCCAATTGGGAAGATGGCCAGGACAACGAACGAGACCTCCGTGATCGAGGCTACCTGGTTTGAGAAAGCCTTCCAGCGGGCTTCGAGGAGGTCAAGCATCCTCTCTGATTCGTCACGTACGAAGTCGTGCGCGTCCCTTCCGGTGACGAGGGCGGTGTTGTAGCCGTGGATGAACTCCCTGAATTGCATGCTAGGATGGTCGGCGAAGGTCTCCTCTACCACGGAAGCCTCCGAGCCTGTCTTGTAGGTGAGGTTCCTCCTAAGGGTCTGGGCCTCGACGCTGAAACCTGGGAACACCCCCGGACCCAGCTCCTCGATCCTGGCGAAGGCGTCAGGGAGGTTCGGAAACGTCTCGTGCGAGAGGATGAAGAACAGCATCGCTATGAAAGGTAGTTCGGCCTCAACTTGGCGTCTCCTCCTGGAAGCTCCGAAGTAAAGGAAAGTCAGAGGAAGGGTCTCGATGACCACCAACATGGAGGCCACGAATAGGGCGATTGATTGGGGAAGAAGGACGAGGGAAAAGGACTGAAGGAGGAGCGGATAGAGAAACATCGCGGCAGCGAACCTGGAGTATACCGACGCCGGCGCGTAGACCAGGGCCCTCTCGAGACGGGGGGAGAACCAGGCGTCGAGCCTCACGGGCATCGAGATGGGAAACAGACGGGATCCCGCTGCGACGACCCGCCCCGTGTTTAACAACGAAGAAAAGGCCTAAGCTGCTTATAAGCCGCTCTAGGCTAAAATTGCGGGCGTGTACTCGGAGATCCTAATCTGCTCGTCCTTGCTGATAGCCGCATACCAGGACGTGAAGGAGAGGGCCGTCCTCGATATTGTTTGGGTCCCTGCGATAATCGGAGTCGCCTACTCTGTGTATGCAACCTACCCGTCGGTGGACGTACTCCTGCTGAAGGTGGGTCTCGTGGGAGTGGTTTGCGTCGGTTTCATCTTCTTCGGCGCGATAGGCCAGGCGGACGGGATTGCTCTGCTGTTGGTCTCCGCGGATCCAAACCCGGCATCGCCGGTCTTCCCTCTCATCGCGACCGCAGTCGTGGCTGTGGCGCATATCGGCTACGAGTTCGTGAAGGGAAATGCTCGTGGCTCAAAGCTGATACCCATCGAGCAGTTCCTGAAGGAGCAGAGATGGATCCCGAAGGCTGTGATCGTCGACGGTGTGAGGAAGGAGGTGAACACCGACGTCAACTTTGCGAGGGACGACGTGGTGGCCGACGTCAAGGCCGGATCTTCCGTCGAGGTCGCGTACGGCGTCCCCACTGTGGCGTACCTGGGGGTCGGGTTCGCAGTCTATCTCGCATACCTGATCGCCTTCAATCTGCCCCTCTTCACCTCGCTGCCGTGAAGTCGAAATAGTATATCTAGACCAAAATCCTCGGGCGAGCGATTTGGTGTTCGTAGTGATCGAGGGCTTCTCCGGGACGGGGAAGACGACCCTGGCGATGGCGCTCGAGGACCTCGGATGGCTGCGAATCGCGGAATCGGCCCACCTCGTCTCCAAGGAGGTCCCTGTTGCGGAGAGGGCTGACACCTTTGCTGACTACAGCCTCGTCGGAGCGACGCTGCAGTGCTCGTCGATCATCGTTAACAACAGGGAGAAGTCCAACATCGTGGCCGAAGGTTACTTCCTGTCAGACCTGGCCTATGCTCGGATAAGGTACGACCTCAAGAAGAGCGACGCGTACCCGACGCTCCTGGCCCTGGCGGAGCGGGTCCTTTCCGACCGCCGGATGCAGCCGGACGTCTACCTGCTCCTGAAGGCGCGCGCGGACACGATCAACAGGAGACAGCTCTCCAAGGGGGAGCGCGAGAAGAACCTGAACGAGTTCTTCCAGACTAGATACTACTCTGCCATCGATGAGCTGCACGCAAGGCTGGCGCAGCCGAACTACGAGAAAGTGACAAGCGACACGGACAGGGGAGAGACTCTGGCCTCGATACTTCTCGCCCTGAAGCGGCGCGGCCTCCTAGGAACCGAGCCTTGACCGAGTGGAAAGGCGTCCTCCTGGACGCCGCGGCCCGCGCGCAGAGGGTCGCCGACGAGGCGGCTGCGGGCACGGCAAGGGGCAGGGTCGTGGGCAGGGGCGCGGCCGGGGACATGACCATAGAGGCTGACAGGGACGCCGAGTCAGCCATACTGGAATGCCTCTCCGGGGCGGAGGGCCTGAGGGTCGTCAGCGAGGAGAGGGGAGAGATAGGAAGTAGGGAGAGCCGGTGGACGGCAATCGTAGATCCGATTGACGGGTCGTCGAATTTCGAGAGAGGGATTCCGTTCTACTGCACCTCAATCGCAATCGTGGAGGGGCGGAGGCTGAGTGACGCGAGGTTCGCCGTGGTCAGGAACCTGGTGAACGGCGAGGTCTACTACGCCGAGTCAGGTAAGGGCGCAACCAAGAACGGGGGCCCTATCGCGACCTCCAAGGCGGGCGAACTCGAAGACGCCGTGCTCACGATCGACGTGTCGAAATCGAAGGCCGACACCGTGGTGAAACTTGCCCCTCTCATATCCTCCGTCAAGAGGCAGGTACACTTTGGCGCGAACGCGCTCGAACTCTGCTACATGGCCGAGGGCCGGGTCGACGGAGTAGTGGACATACGCAACAGGATGCGTGTAACGGACTACGCGGGAGCCTTTCTGATCGCCCGGGAGGCGGGCGCGGTGCAGACCACGCAAGACGGCCAAGCGCTGGACCCTCCCCTCGACATCTCGAGCAGGTTTGGCTTCGTCGCTTCGGCCAACCCCACGATCCACCAGAAGATCCTTCAGAAGCTCAAGTGAGCGCAGCTCTCATCTGAATCAGGTCCGCGAAGTTCATATCGGGCAGCTCGGCTGTCTGGCGGACAGCCCCGACCAGCGCGACGTCGACTCCGGCGCGCCTTGAGGCGATCACGTCGTTCGGCCGGTCGCCAACGAAGAGAGTCTCTGCCCGCAAGGAACCGATCACCGAGATGGCCTCGCCCAATTGGGCGGCCCTGTCCATCGAGTCTTCCCTCGTGACCGAGGTCTTGAAGAGCGCGTCCAGAGCGTACCGCCTGGAGATCACGTCGTACAGCATCCTTCCCTGCATCGTCACTAGGGCGAGTCGTGAGGAGGCTGAGAGTTCGGAGAGTAGTTCGAGCGCTCCCTCGAGCGGCCTCGCCCCCGACGCCGCCCGCGCCTCGAAGCTGTCGATCAATTCGAAGACGCCGCCCCTCAACTCGGGCCTGGCCACGAGACACTCGTCCAGCTGGTTGAAGAGGGGCCTCGGGTCGAGCCTCAGTCCCAGCAGCGATTCGAGCCCCGCCCTCACGCCCTTCCAGTCGACCGGAATCGAGAAGATGGTGCCGTCGAGGTCAAAGACGAACGCGGAGTATCGGGCTAGAGCACCCTTTCTTTCCATCCGTCTTCCCTCCAGAGGAGGACTCCGGAGTCTATGTTTCTGATCATGTAGTAACCCGCGGGCAGCAGGTCGTACTTCGGCGCGTCGGCAGGGGCAGAGTGGCCTAGCCCAAGGCGAACGTAAAGGTCAGCGAGGTTTGAAAACCACGGCAGCTTGAAATGCTTGAAGGCGACGTAGCCCCAGAGCGGCATCGTCGTGTGGAACTTGCCGGAGTCGACCTCGGTGACGCACGGCCGCCCCACACCGTCCTCCTTGACATCGACCGAAAAGGCGCCGTTGGGCCTGTCCGAGATCGCTTTCACAGACTTCTCTGCGGTGGAGTTGACCCTCGAGTCGCGTACCGTCCTTGCGACCGATGGCGTGCCGGTGATCCCCGACGGCGAGATGTGCTTGAAGGGATACTCGATCCTCTCGCGACAATAAGAGGTCACCAGCCTCCCCTCGCTCCAGATGCTGTCCCAGGCGATGTTGCGCCCAGGCAGGTACTCCTGTACTATGAACTCGTCGATCGGAGTCCCCTTCTTGACCCACAGCCCGACCCAGTCCAGGGCCTCCCCTACGGAAGCGCAGAGGAGGCTGAGCCGCCCTCCAGCGCCGTGCCTAGCCCTCACCCAGAGCGGGGGCGTGAGCAGGTCGAAGGCCCCCCGGACGTCTCCGAGCCTGGAGACGGGGACTGTCTTCGCGACCGGAACTCCGGCCGAGACGAGCTTCTTCTCCGTCAGCAGCTTGTCCTGCCCCACCTCCATTATGGAGGCTTCGGGAAGAAGAACCGGCGCGGGCAGCCTCCCCCGCTCAGCCGATAGAACGAGAGCCTCGCTCGAAGGCTGCGGATGTATGAACTTCACCTTCTCCTTCTTCGCGACCGCGATTATCTTAGGAAGGAACTCCTTCGAATCGTGCCTCGGCGAGAGGTACCTAGACACCAAGTCGGGGAACTCGATGTAATACTTGCTGTAGTCTGTGCCGACCACCTTGTAGCCTGCGGGGGACGCGTTGAGCGCCCTTACGAAGTTGACGCCCGCAATCCCGCCCGCCCCCGTCACCAGGATGCGCTCTGACGCCATCTCATTCGACCTTCATGCGGAACCTTGGCCCCGTCACCCTGATCGTCGCCTCAGAACCTCGCGTCTCAATGACCCCTCCCTCAACGCTCGCCTTTCGCTCGCCTTTAGCTTTGAAGAGCAGGACGAGCCCTTCGGGCGCGCCGTCCAACGAGCACTTGTTCGCTTCGACCTTCAGGGGCGCAGACCGTGCTCTCCACCAGGTGGATATGGCGTCGCCCGAGGCGATGAAACACCCGTCAGCCCGAAGCTCGTCCAAGAGCTTGCCGTAGATTCTGCCGCCCCTCATCCTCACGGATTCCTGGTGCCAAAGCAGAGTGAAGAGCCCGTTCACCCTCGCGACCCCGTTCTTCATTGCCCTGAAGTCGTTCAACCCCTCCTCCTCGGTCCTCTTCAGGTATCCCCAGAGCGTCGTATCCATCAGGACCAGCGGGAGCTCGAGCAGGTCCATCGCAGACCAGTCCCTCCCGGGGGGCCGGAACGGGACGCATAGGCCGAGGCGGAACCCGAGCTGGTCCCTGTTGCCCACGGTCGAGTCATATCGGAACCCAGCCGAGCGGGCTATCTCCCAAGTCTGCGGATATGCAAACTGGAGATAGTGTTCCCTTAGGCCCACCGGCCTTATCCCGGTCCCCTTCTCGAACCTCTCGGCGGCTTCTTTCATCATCTGTTCGGAGTCGTGCGTGCCGAAGTCCCCGTGGAGCCCGATCTCCCATCCGTCGGTCTTCATAGTGCTCAGTTCCTTCGAAAGTCGCGACAGGTCGTAATTGGAGGAGAGAAGATAGAAGCTGGACCGGAGGCCGCGTCTTGATTCCATGTCGGCGACGCGGGACAGGTTGTTGTAGAGCGAGATTATGCCGAGTCTTGCGAGCCAGTAATCTCTGGTCGAGAATCTTTCCCTCCTTTCCGCCACGTGGCTCCATGGCCGCTCGATGTTGTCGACGTCGTGGGTCAGGCATGCGGCGTACCGTGCTCCGCCGGGCCACCTCGCCTTCCTGACGCTGAAGCCCGTCGCGTCGAGCCACCGCCTTTCGTGGTCTTCTAGGAAGTCGAGGACCATCAATTCGATGCGGGGTTCGGCCGATGCGGAGTTCTCTGCCCCTCCCATCGCGCTCCCGATGGCAGCAGCAAGCTCGGAGGGGACGCTAGCGGGGTCTACCGAACCCTCAGGGAGTCCCAGAGAGTCCTCCAGGAACCGAGCAACGTAGGCCGCCGCGGCAGGGTTCATCCGGTCACACCGGGTCTGACCGGGAACGCCTGGGCGAGTAGCCCTTCGATCTCGCTTTGGACCGATGAATACTCCCGAGTCGCGTCAACGACGGGGAAGCCTGATCGTTTCGCGATAGAAAGATACTCCGCCCTCTCTTGGGCGAGCACCTTGGCGGTGTACCGGATGTGGTCCGGCCTTGAGCCGATCACTCCCATCGACTTCTCCACAGGGACGTCGAGGACTATCGCGAACTTGGGGCGCGGCAAAAGGTAGAGCCACCTGACGGGCGCGACAGGGTAACCGAGGGCCGCGTACTTCACGTAGGTGCTCCAGATGAAACGGTCGTAGAGCACCACCCTCCCCTCGACCCCTCGGCCAAGGGAGGTGGCGACCCACAGGATCAGGTTGTCCGCCGCAGAAAGCAGCGGCCTGAGGGGGTTACCGCCTCGGCGTCCACCCGGGGCCGCCCCGTCCCCGCGCCGCGCAGACGCAAGAATCTCCACGAATAGGTACCTGTGGAAGGGGAGATTCGTGCAGTAGTACCCCCGCGAACGAAACCACCCCTCCAGCTCTCCTGAATGGGTGGACTTGCCGCTTCCATCTATCCCCAACAGGGCTACCGCCCCTCCCCTGCGCCGCTTCCGGAGGGAATCGAAGGTCCTCCTTTGATACTCGTCGTTAAGCAAGAGAGAGCCGACGAAGAGGAAGCACGTGGTGGAGATGTCGATGAAACCGGAGCGGAACGCGAAGAGGCCTCCCGCCGCAGAGGCCATGAAGAACCTCAACGCGTTTGGAACGTCGTTGAACGAATCGAGCCTACGGCCGGCGCTTTGGGCGATGCCGTAGAGCAGGAAGGCTCCGGATAGGCTCAGGACGAAGACGGCGGCATATCCGCGGAATAGCGCGCAGAGTGCGAATGAGACCGCGGCCACGACGACCAGGATGAGCTTCATCTTCAAGTTTAGAACCTGAAACGGAGCCACGACGAACTATCTCGAATTATATAGTCTTGCCCGGCTCGGCATGATCTTCCGAGAGGACCGTGGTCCTACAGTTTAGTTTCTTTCTTCGGTTCGGCTGTAGCCGCAGGCTTGGCCTCGGGGGTCATCGGCGGTATGTCGGCGATCGGCTCTGGTGGCGGGGTCGTGGCCATTGTATAACCTATCCATGCCAGGATCCCGAGCAAGAGGGCGACCGCGAGGAAGGCCGTAACTCGAATGGTGATCTCCCACGCGAAGACGAGGAGCAGCCCGTAGACGATTATCCCGAGGATGCTACCCGCGAAGATGGCTCCCCCGACAGCCGAGTCTTTTGCCAATGGGTTGGACCCTCCGTCCGCGGGTAGCAATATAACGATTTTGTTATGGCCGAAAGAATCATCCGAGGAGGGTCCTTGCCACCTCGGGGTCTCCTCGCGTGGAGAGGTAGACCCCGGGCATGCCATCTCGCTTCGCCCTCGTGACGACCGTCTTCGCCTCGCGGAGCAGCGCCTCGCCTCCCTCCTGCGCCAGCTCATTCAAGGACGGGGGAAAGACCCAGCGGAACTTTGCGCCGCACGCCATTAGGTCCGCGAAATCGCGGAACGGGAAGACGTTGGGCAGGACCTTGGACCTCAAGCCTGCATCTTCGATGGCGGCCGAATGGCTATCAAAGGTCGAGCCCGCGTCGGTGGTCGGAGGCTGTGCCAGCAGGTAGTCGGCCCCGCTCTTGAGCCTCGATGTCGCGAGACGCGCGAGGTTCTGTGGCCCCTTCGAGAGGTCAATGGGAGCGAGGATTGTCAGGTCCACGCCATATCGGTCCGCGAGGGACCTCGTGTCCCAAATGAGTTCGGAGAGCGAGCGATAGTCGAACACGTTCTTCACCCCTTGTACAGCCACGTAGGGATCCCCCCAGGCCAGCATCACAGAGGAGAGCCCCATCGACAGGCCGGTCATGACGAGCGAAGAGACGGACTGTCGGTTCGAATCTCGTGCAACTATCACGGGCGCTGCGTTTACCCCTAGTTTCGAGCGGAGGAGGCAGGCGGCGGCCACAGAGGAGAACTTTGCCAGGCCGGTGTCCTTCAGATCGGCTACGAGGATGATGTCGGCGAGATCCTCAATCCCCTCGACCCCCTCGACGAAGTCCTCGAGCTTCAGCTTGAGATCTGCCTTCCGGCTCTTGAGGCCCTTCAGAGGCAACGCGGGAGGGAAGACCTCGACGACTCGGAGGAATCTGCCGGGCGCCGTCGGGCCTCTCAACATGGATGCGACAGCGACCCTTCCCCTAAGTGTTTTGGTCAGGGTTCAGCAATCAATCTGGGGGTTATCTCTTGCGCCCGGCCGTGATCCGAAGCGGAATGGGGGCGATTCCAAGTTCGGATTTTCTGGGTAATAAGAGTGGGTTACTCATAATCTCCCTCGTTGTAGTCGCGCAGGAGTGCCACAGAGACAATCTGCCGAAATAAGCCTTCCAAGTCTGCCAGACTCTGATCGTCCGAAGTGCCGAAACTTTACCTTGCAGCCGCTTCGGGGTACAACGACTTCCGAGACTTCCTGTGTCTGTTGTAGAGCACGAGCCAGAAGATGCCAAGTGCGAGGGAGGAGACCAGCAGCGGCGCGACGTATACCTCAAAGAGTATTGTGGAGATTCCGCCGTCTATCGCGACGGTGACCGCGAGGACAATGGCGGCCGCACAAATCGTGGAGAGCAGGAACAGGGCCGCAGCTTCGTGCTCCTCGGTCAAATCGGTGGGGATTCCGCTCTTTGGCTACAAAAGCGTTCCGACCTGAGTAATCGCGGCTCGAGACCAGTAAAGTCCCAAGAGCGAAGGAACTGTCTTCTTCCAAGCGGCCCGAACCAATCAGGGCCAGTCTCACTCGAGCCTGTTGCCTAGGGGGATCCAGTTGACCAAAGGCTTAAGCCTCCGAGGGGAACCCTCCTCGTTCAGAATTGGAAACGGGGTCGCAAGCTCGCAGAGGGCGAGGGAGGACGAGGATTGCCGCCAACACAGTTGTCACCACGGCAATAGTTGTGATGCTGATAGTGAGCGTGAGCATTGGGTACGCCGCGAGCACTACGTTTCTGAACGCAGGGAAGACCTCCAGCCAGGGGACGACCTTATCGACCGTCGTGACGACCGAGACGACTCGTACAACCTCGACGACCGTCGTGACGTCCACGGGATCTGCGACGAGCACGACTGTTCTAACCTCGACTCGGACCGTGACTTCGGTCAGCTCCACCACTTCTACGGAACTGGTAACCTCAACCTCGACGTCTACCGCCACTTCCACCTCTACATCCACTTCTACCTCCGTGACAACCTCGACGAGTTCGGCGACGGTCACAACAACCAAGACGATTACGAGCATCACTTCGACGACCACAACGTTCACGTTGGTTCCTCCAACGTTCAGCGGCGTCCTGTACTTCACGACAGACGGAGGCAACGTCATGGACGTGACCTATTCGGGAGAGACGAATAGGAGCCTTACTTTCAGCTCTCCTGCGCTCATAACCGGGCAGCTGCAGGGAGGGGCGGGAGGCATAGCGTTCGACTCGGCCAACAATCTCTTGATTGTCACCTCCAATGTCACTTCGGATTCCGACCCGGTCAGCGAGATCAACCCTTCCACGGGACAGGTCGCATCGACCGTGAATCCGGGGACCCCGACGCCCTACAACGTAATGCTGAATCCAGGAGACAGCTACGCGTGGGTGACTGGTAACCCTGGCACACTCGCGCTCGTGCCGTTGATGCCCTTCGCGGGCGGCGCCCAGCATTCGGTCTCCGGAGACAGCACCGCGGTCAGCTCGGTTGCCTGGTCGGATCTCAACCACGCGTACTATCTGGACCCTCTCGGAAACGGCAACGATGAATTCGGAACGCTGAACCCCTCGAGCTTTGTGACTACTTGTGTGAAACAACCTTCGTCGGGCAGCTGCCAGACGTACCCCACGGCCAGGAATCTGGTCTACGACCCCTTCACTCACGATCTCTTCCTCTTCGAAAGCGAGCAGATACTCCAAATCAACCCGGCAACGATGGCAGTGGTTTCAGCAAGAGGCGTACAGGGGATGGGCGGCTCGTTCTTCGAAGGGGCTGTCGATGGGGCAGGTCATCTCTTCCTCGCGAGCAGAAGCGGATATCTCTTCTACGAAGACTATGCTGCCGATGGCTTGGTTGGCGCTTCGAGCAACTTCAACGCGCAGTTCCTGCTGGCGAGCGGCCTTATCGCCCTCGCGCCGGTCGCGTACTAGGGGTCTCTTCAGGGTCGGTCTGGCAAGTAGGTCTTGATAGAGCTCTACCTTTCGATGGAGATCCATCTCGCGTGAAGCTCTTCAGCGATGGCTCCGTTGAGCGTCACACCGACCGATAGGTCCCCTTCCTCGAGTCCGATGCTTACGCGCTCGATCGCGCTCCGGTAGAGTTCGTACCTCTTTCCATCTCGCGTTATCACAACCCGGTCCACTATCATCGCGTGGCAGTCGACGAGCTCGTGAACCCTTCTGTAGCAGGTGCTCATCGGGACGTGGTTCAATCTGCAGAGGTCCTCGACGGTCCTCGCTTCGGAGATCGCCGAGAATAGGATCCTCCTCGAGTATTCGTCCGAGACAACCTTGAGTATGGCCTGAGCGGTCTTCGGGTCTCTTACGGGAACGACTACCGCTTGCGGCCTCGACTTGGCCCGTAACTCAACTTCGGACTGGGTACTTAACATGGCCAATCATGCATACAGGGGCAGCAGTATTAGAGGGAGCTTGTACGTTTGTCAGCCAAGTCCTACCCGTGTTCATATTCGTACACAACACGGACTTCGTGGGATTCGTACGGTTCAATCGGACCGCGGTGTCTTCCGCGGGCGCCCTCGTTCAGTCAATGCCAGGACGCATCCTTGTGTCGTTCACTTGGAAGTATGAGATTGAACCCGAGGGTGACACTGAAGCCTTGAAGTCGAAGAGCGAGCTCTCCCTTTTCTTGGTCTTGAGC
This sequence comes from uncultured archaeon, assembly GCA_963731775.1. GTDB lineage: Archaea > Thermoproteota > Nitrososphaeria > Nitrososphaerales > Gagatemarchaeaceae > DATJAJ01. Next base: position 92,216 of record CAVSWV010000005.1, read on the forward strand.
TTGACGAATCCGAAGACGTCGCTCCCTTCAACACGGCCGATCTTTATTCCAACTATCTCCTCTCCGGGCCGAAGATAATTGTCGAGCGCAGCTCGGACAATTTCTACCAGCTGCCCCCGCCGGTTCGCCGTGTCGGAGACGACCACGGAGTCATTCTTGGAGGTCTTCTTAGGCACGCCTAGTCCCCCGCGCCCCCGCGCTTCGTTCACCGGTATCACCGGTAGTTTCCAAAGCTTCAGTGCCAATCATCGTCAAATCCACTCGCTGTAGAGGGGCTCGAGGTATTAGTAAGCGACTGTACGATTGTGTCAGTGACCAGAAGAATGTCTACAAGTGCTCACAACGATTCCAGCCCGGATGGCGGGGCGCGCCATATCACCGCCCGACCGGAACTCCGGGAATCGCGAGTCCGGTGCACCGCAACATGATTTTATAGCCATAGGCGGCTGAAAGACCGCGCAAGACGGCTTGGCGAGAACAAACATCGCAGTCGATGAGCAGGTGGCCGACAGTCTCTCTGACGAAGCGACCGCAGAGAACAAGAGCCTGTACGCCCTGACGAACGAGGCTCTCAGCGCGGTGTTGAGGGTCTGCAAGTACGGAGGGAGCGCATCTGAAATCTACTCGTCTTGGAGGTTCGCCAGGATTCTGAAGGATCTGGACGCCATCCCTCTGCCGGGGGATCTCATGGAGAGCTTTCTGAAGAAGATGTATACAGAGGACAAGGATTGGCTGTTCCACGAATGGTACCAGCAGGGCCAGAGAGTCGGGGCCTATCTGCACATGTTTGCAGAAGACTTCAAGACGCTCGTCACTCGGGTCGAGGAACTCAAGGGACTGCTCCCCTTCAAGCGGGTGGAGTTTGAGAGGACCGACGAGTCAGGGGCGCCCAAGGTCGTCATCCGCGTTCTCGGCGCTGGGCTGTCAGCAGAGTCTACCGCGTGCACCGAGCAGTTCCTCCGGGGGATCCTATCCGCGTACCCGTACAAGATACTTGGGACCAAGATCTCGGACGGATTCATAGAAATCCGTGCGACCGAAGAGAGAACCAAGACCGTCTAGTCCTCGCCTGCCTTGGAATCCTCACCCTGCTGCGGTGGTACTCGTGGCCGAGAAATGGCTAGGCGGCTCTCTTGCGTAGAGTCCCGCCGTGGGTCCTGGTCACCTTCGATTGCCTCGAGGCCATGAGTCCCTTCAGCATGACCCCGATCGATTCGAAGACCATCGCGAGGTCGTACCCCTCGGCGGCGTACGCGTTCATACCTCCGGGGGTGTAGACCGCAACCGTGACCTCATATCGGCTGCGCGACTTCGAGATCTGTTTGGTTTTGATGACGGCTCGGATCTCCTCGATGGACGGGTAACTCCTAGTCAGAGAGGTCCCCAGCTTCTCCAGCTTGGACTTAGCGGCTTCGGCCTGGAACGGATCGGTTGGAAGGCCGACTATGTAGTAGGGGAGAGGAACGCTCTCCTTCGTCACCAGGACGCTCATGACGTCTCTGACCGTGATTATCCCCTTGAGGCTCCCAGACTCGGTGACCAGCACGTACGAGGACCCGTTCCGACTCATAGTGCTGAGGACCGTCCACAGGGAGTCGGAAGGTTTGACCTGGAGGGTGGCCTCGTCGCCTATCCTGGACACGGGAAAGTCGAGACGGGATACCTCGCGTCCCCTGAACTGGGCGGGAATCCCCTCCTCCGGGAGGAGCCTGAAGAGAAGCTGAGAGGACGTCACGATCCCCACGATCTTCGAGTCTTTGACGATAGGAAGGTGGTCGAAGGTCCTCTGCATCATGGTCTGTCTGGCCTTCTCCGCGCTGTCCTCCGGGGACATCGTGGTCAAGTTTGAGGTCATTATCTGGCTGGCCTTCAATTTGGAAGCCTCGGACTCGCCTATCTGAGACAGGATTCCGCTCGCCGAGATGATCTTCACCGACCCCTTCTTTTCGGAGCACGGCAGCGCCCTGAGCCGGTACTCGAACATCAAGGTGGCCGCCTTTCCGACGGTCTCAGTCGCCTCAAGCGAGGGCGCGTAGTAGGCTACGCTCCCCAGTCGCTCAGAGTCTGGATTCTTAACGGACAGCAGGTCTCGCACGGTCGCCAATGCGAGGCGCCCCTCTTTCGTCAGGAAGACCTCGTACTCCCCCCTCTCCCGCAACATCCCCGTCGCCTTGCCGACCCTGTCGCTTTCGGAGAGAAGAGGACGACTCTCGACCAAACTGGATATCTTTGCGTCTCTCAGGGACTCGAACACTGTTTCACTCGCTCACCCCCATAATCGCCTGGATTTATCATTAAGGCCGAAGGGAGTCAAAAACGGCAAAGATGTTGCGGGATGTGAACCCTCGTTCTCGCGAGCATCCTTCGAAGAGTCTACAACTGTAGACATCAGGCTCGTGGCAAGCTACAGACGTACAGTCTCGCTCTAATACTGAAGGGGCCTAATGGAAAGGATAAGAAATGCAATCGAAGAAGCTCGAAGTGATGGAAGCGTTGGCGGCGCCAGCAGCCGCATGCACTGTGCCGGGAGAATTGGGCAACCAGCCCGTCCGGAGGGACCGATAGATGTCTGCACCCGTTGAAGATGGGGTCTCGATCTCAATCACCAAGAGGGCCTACGAGAAGCTGACCCTCGCCAGAAAGTCAGGGGAGAACCTGTCCGACGTGGTCCTACGCCTGGTCTCGTCGACATTGGAGGGGCTCCAGCGGAGAGGAGAGAAGATCATCGTCACCTCGGACAACCTGAAGATCGGGGTAAAGATCGAGCAGGACCTCTGCCTCGGCGCGATGAGTTGCGTCGCTCTTGCCCCAGAGATCTTCGCGTTCGACGACACCCAGAAGGGCCACTGGCGCAAGGTGAAAGAGCCGTTGGGGATGCACGACGTGGAGAAGGGACAGATCAGCAGCGAGAGGCTCAAACTCGCCGCGCAGTCGTGCCCTTACAGGGCCATACGGTTAAAGGACGATGATTCGGGGGAAGAACTCCCGATTTGATGACCCCGGGTCCAGCAATCCTCGCGGCCCAACCAATCACTTCTCTGCCTCTCCCGTAGAGGGTGACCTTGAACTGTGATCGTTTCGTACCTCATCAACAATCTTTGGGTCGTCGTCGCGGCCCTACTGGTCTTCACCATGACGATGTCGGTCGGGCTCCTCGAAGTGGGAGAGCTCGGAGAATCGTACTCCGTCGGTCTCCTGAAGACCATGCTGATGACGGGAGCCGCTCTGGTGATCATGGGTTTCGTCGGGTTCTACACCGCGTTCGCCCCCACGATCCACGGCGTCATCGGAAACCCGTTCTACGAACTGCCATTCCTTGGCGCCTTCTCAGCCAACTCCGCCGGAGTGCTTAGTGGAGTTTGGTGGTCAACGGGGGTTGCATACTTCGGCACGGGACTCTCGGCAGCGACCTACTTCTTGTTCGAGGCCGCCTTCGCCTCGGTCACCCTGGCCCTCGTAGGCGTCATAATGCTGACCAAGGTCAAGCTCAAGGCGATGTTGCTCTTCACGATCCCATACTTCGTGCTCATCTGGAACCTTCCCGCCGCATGGATTTGGAATCCGACGGGATGGCTCTACGAGATGGGGATGCGGGACTTTGCGGGTGGCCTCGTCGTCCACGCAGCGGCCGGAGCAGCCGGGTTGGCAATACTCGTGCAGATATGGAGCGAGGAGAAGAGGAGGGGGCTCTCTTCGTCCGAGAAGGTCCCCAACAAGATCCAGGGCGTTCCGCTAACGCTCTCGATACTGCTGCTGTGGATGGGCTGGTTCGGATTCAACGGGGGGAGCGTCCTGGCCTTCGACGAGGGCGTCCTGGTCGTCATCATAACGACCTTCCTTGCCGCCTCGGCAGCCATGCTCTCGACAGCCGCAGCCGTCTACTTGTCCCTTCGGCGGAACCCAAACCTGCTCGACGCTTCTAACGGGATTCTCATGGGGCTGATCGTGATTACGCCCCTCGCCGGATTCGTGAGCCCCGGGAGCGCGGTGGTACTCGGCCTGGTCGCTGGGCCGCTGTTCATCTGGGCGGAGGGCGTCTTCGCGAAGCCCAAATGGTTCTCCGACCCGGTCGGATTGCTCCCAGGTCACCTCACGGGGGGAGTCTTCGGCATCTTGATGATCGCGTTCTTCGCGCAGACCGACTTCGCGACTGCTTCAGGGACTCCTGGGCTCGCGAACGGGCTGTTCTTCGGCGGTGGGTCGGCCGCGCTCGGGCAACTCGGAGTCGAGGCCCTAGGGATTGGAGTGGTGGTCGCCACAGTCTTCCTGCTCTCTCTGGTTTCGATGCGTCTGATAGCAAGGGTGTTGGGAGGCATAACCACGTATGGGACTCTGGATGAGGCTAAGGAATCAAAGGCGGCTTCTGGCAGATGAGAAGCTTCCTTTCGGTCGCGGACGCGAGTTCGGCGGAGATTCTGCAGCTACTCTCTAGGTCGACCTCAATCGAGAGGTCCATCAAACGTCGGCAGCCTGTGCCGTCACTCAAGGGACGGATAGTCGGGCTGCTCTTCGAGAAGCCGTCGACGCGGACGCGGACGTCCTTCGAAGTGGCCACCCTCAGGCTGGGGGGAAATTCGCTCTATCTGACAGCCAACGAGTTGCAGATGAGCAGGGGCGAGCCCGTCAAGGACACAGCCAGGATCCTGGGAGGATACCTCGATAGCATCGTAGCGAGGGTGTACTCTCACGACACCGTGAGGCAACTGGCGGAGTTCTCGGGTATTCCGGTGGTGAACGCGCTGAGCGACCTCGAGCACCCGACTCAAGCCATCTCCGACCTCTACACAATTAGCCAATCGAAGGGTCGGCTGAAGGGGCTCAAGCTGGTCTTCGTCGGCGACGGCAACAACGTCTGCAACTCACTAATTTTGGGAGCCGCCCTCATGGGGATGAACATGACGGTGGCGTGTCCCCGGGGGTTCTTGCCAAACCCGAAGATCATGAGGAGGGCGTTGTCGATTTCGAGAACAACGGGGAGCGCGATAAGGACCGTGAACGACCCCCGAAAGGCGGTGATCGACGCGGACGTCGTTTACACCGACGTGTGGGTGAGCATGGGCGAAGAGGCGGAGAAGGAGAGGAGGCTCAGGGCCTTCGCCGAATACCAGATCAACTCGAAGCTCTTGAAGCTGGCGAGGGAGGACGCGATCGTCATGCATTGCCTCCCCGCGCACAGGGGGCTCGAGATCACCGACGAGGTGCTCGAAGGGCGACATTCGGTCGTCTGGCGGCAAGGAGAGAACAAGCTGTACGGGGCAGCCGCCGTCCTGGAATGGCTGCTCGGAGAAGGTTCGGCGAGATGATTGGAGACCGGCGTCAATGCTGAGTGGGACACCCTCGACGAACTCGTCGTTCACAGACCAGGAATCGAGATGTTCTTCGGACTGCTCGAGCCGTTCTCGTTCCTCTACGAGAGGGCGTTCAGCATGGACGAGGCCATCCAGGAGCACATTGAGCTGGAACATACGCTCTCCTCCGCCGGCATCAAGGTACACAGACTGAAACGGCTCGCCATTCATCTCGCCGAGGAGAGCGCGGAAATCTTCGAAAGGGCGAGAAGCTACGCCGTGGACGTGGTTGGCTTCAGCGGCCCGCCCGACGAGGTCCGTGCCGCCCGCAGGGAGTTCAAGGAAAACGTCCAAGACCTCGACGCGGAGACGATCTTCAACATCCTCATCCTCAGGCCGAGCATCGGGCTAGAGGAGAGGAAGGGTATACGGGTCATCTTTCCACGTCCCACTCTCGACGTCCCGCTCGCAAACCTGTACTTCATGAGGGACCAGCAGGCGGTCTCCGACCGAGGGCTGATAGTGGGGAGGATGTCGAAGCCCCAGAGGCAGATGGAGCCGCTGATCACGAGCACGGTGCTGGAGATGTCTGGGGCGAAGATAGCCTATCGGGTCCGACGGCCTGGAACCTTCGAGGGCGGGGATTTCATGCCCGCGGGCAACTTCGCCATGCTTGGATTGGGGGACAGGACCAACCGGAGCGCGGTGGACCAGATTCTCAGGAGGGGAGTCGGCTACGAGGAGGTCGCCGTCGTCCGTCAGGCAACCCACCCGTTGATACCGGGGGACCAACCAGACCCGATGATCAACATGCATCTGGACACCTACCTCAACATCGCGGGGAAGGGGATCGCGGTGGGGTGCGTCCCGCTCCTGAAGCGCGCGGCCGTTGAGGTATATCGGAGGAGGTCTGACGGGCGGTACCGGCGCTCCAGCGCGAAGCTCAACGTCTACGACTACCTGACCGGCCAGGGATTCAAGATAGTACCGATAACAACGCTCGAGCAAATGTCCTACGCGTCAAACTTCCTCTGCGTCAGCGATCGCAACATCATCACCGTCGAGGTGGAGAAGGTGGTCGGCAAGGTCCTGAAGACACTGGAGTCCGAGGCGAAACTGAACCCGCACAGGTACAGACGCCTCTTCCTGGAGGCCAAGAAGGACTACGCCCAGCTAAGGGAGTCCGGCCAGTTCTTTCCGCACAAGAAGGAGTTTGATGACCTCGGCATCAACGCCACCCCGATCCTCCTGCAGGAGATCACCGGCGGCTACGGTGGCCCCCATTGCATGACTTGCGTCTTGCACAGGCGATCGAGGAGACACTAGGAGCGTGTGGAAACCTTGAAGGTCTTGATCGCGCTCGGAGGAAACGCCATCCTCAGACGTGGCGAGAAGGGCACGGCGGAGGAGCAGATCGCCCACGTCAGAAACACGGCCGAGCAGCTCGTCTGGTTGGTCAGCGAAGGCGACCAGATTGCAATCACGCATGGAAACGGCCCCCAGGTGGGCGACATACTTCTGAAGAACGAGATGGCCAAGGAGATGCTCCCGCCCATGCCGTTGGACGTCTGCGGCGCGGAGAGCCAGGGCATGATCGGATACATGCTCCAGCAGGCCATGGATGGGGCGTTGAGGGCTAAGGGAATCAGGACGCCGGTCGTCACCGTGATGACCCAGACCCTTGTGGACCGCGCCGACCCGGCGTTCGGGCATCCGACGAAGCCGATAGGCCCGTTCTACTCGGAGGCCGAAGCGACGAGGCTTCGAGCAGAGAAGGGATGGACGGTGATCAATGACAGCGGGAGGGGATACAGGAGGGTCGTGCCCTCGCCGACACCTGTGGAATTCGTCGAAGGGGAGGTCCTGAAGAGCCTCTTCGAATCGGGGGTGATAGTCATCGCCTCCGGCGGAGGAGGGGTACCTGTGACAAGAGACGACTCCGGCAAGATGGCCGGCGTCGAGGCAGTCCTTGACAAGGACCGGTCGGCTGCGTTGCTCGCGAGCCTGCTCGGCGTCGACGTGCTGCTTATCCTGACCGACGTAGACAAGGTGTACCTAGACTACGGTAAGCCAAGCGCCAGGCCGGTGACAAGAATGAGCCTTGAAGAGTGCAAGGGATATCTTGCTGCAGGTCAGTTTCCGGAGGGAAGCATGGGCCCGAAGGTGGAGAGTGCAACCAGATTTGTCGAAGCGGGAGGGAAGAAGTCCATCATTACGTCGCTGAGCACCGCAAAGGAGGCCCTGGCGGGGAGGGCCGGGACGACGATTTCCCGCGATACCTAGGGACTGAGCCCCTCGCACAGGTGACGAGCCACAATCAGGAAGATTAAGCACCATAGGGAGTCCGTGGCGGTGGCGGACTTGCAAGTCGTCGTGCGCGGAATCTCTAAGAGCTTCGGCCTAGTCAAAGCGGTCGACGAGGTCAGCCTTGAAGTAGTACGGGGGTCGTTCCTGACACTTCTGGGTCCTAGCGGCTCGGGAAAGACGACCGTCCTGAGGTGCATAGCGGGCGTTGAGACGCCCGATATGGGGACGATTAGCATCGGAGATAGCGTCGTCTTCGACTCCGCCACGGGGAAGAACGTCCAGCCCCAAGGGAGAGGCGTGGGGATGGTCTACCAGTCCTATGCCCTGTGGCCCCATATGACGGTCGCCGAGAACGTCGCCTATCCGCTGCGGATAAGGAACGACTCTGACATGGTGAACAAGGTGAACTCCGTCCTCGAGATGCTCGGCATCAAGGAGCTGGCACAGCGGCGACCGTTCGAGATAAGCGGGGGAGAACAGCAGCGGGTGGCGATAGCGCGCGCGGTCGTGTACGATCCCTCCGTGGTCCTGTTCGACGAACCGTTCAGCAACCTGGACGTGCGGCTCAGGGAGGCACTGAGGGACGAGCTGAAACGGCTCCAGAAGCGGATGGGGCTGACTATGATCTACGTGACGCACGATCAGGTCGACGCGCTTTCCCTGAGCGAGGGGCTCATCATTCTCGACAAGGGCAGGGTCGTGGCCGAAGGCAGCCCCGAGGGCCTCCTGGCGACCCCCCCGAACTCGTACACGGCAAAGTTCCTAGCAGGCATGCTCGTGATCGAAGGCGAGGTCAGCGGCTCCGCAAAAGGTATGCTCACTCTAGCGACGCCAGCAGGCGTTCTGGTCGTGAAGTCAACAAAGGATCGGCGACCCGGCGACATGGTGAAGGTCTGCGTAAGGCCTGGAGGGATAACTATCGCCGAGGGTAGCGGAGACGGAACTATCGCGGCGACAGTGACAGGGCTCGTGCGGAGGCCATCGGGACACGTGAGCGTAAGAGTCGTCACGGAGTCCGGCGCCGCGGAGGTTCAGGAATTTGGGATGGAGGATGTGAGACTCGGGGCTGGTGACAAGGTCACCCTGCGGTTGGACCCGATGTCGTGTCTAGTGCTAGATGATTGAAACTCTCGGTTAGAGTTATTCTAACTGAAGACTATTATGTATGTTGCCAGTAAAAACGGCGACCAAGAGTGGAGGTCCAGAAGCCACGCTCGAGGAATAAGATCATTGCGGCCGTGGTCGTGATTGCGATCCTCGTGGTCGCGGGCGTCGCGTACTTTGAGGTCTACGTCAACAAGCCCGCTCCGGTGACACTGGTCGTCTACGGGAGCGTCGACGCGACGGACATGTCGAGGCTGATAAGCGACTTCCAAGGGAACTACAGTTGGATTTCAGTCCAATACACCGAAATGACCCCACCTGTGGCTTACACGACTGTGACCGCAGATCTGGCAGGGAACAAACCGACCGCGGACGTCCTTTTCATAACCAACTCGATAATGAACCTGATGAAGTCCAAAGGCCTCCTCGCCTCCTACAACTCGTCGCAAGTCTCCAACTACCCGTCCAGTTACTATGACCACAGCGGCTACTGGTCGGCCGCACTTCTCCTTCCCGTAGTCTTCTCTTACAACACGCAGGTCTACAACGCAGGAAACCTCCCGACACTGGCGGGGCTTGCGAACCAATCGATGAAGGGCAAGGAGGTTATCCTCGACCCCACGCTCGGCAGCACTGGAACGCAGTACTTCCTGTCTCTCGCTCCGATTCTCGGAAACCAGACCTGGACAGCATTCATGCACCAGCTCGCGACGAACGCGCAGCCTTCGCCCAACTCCGACACGACCGCGATCGCACAGGGGGTCGCCTCGGGCCAGTACGAGATCGGCGACTTCACCTATCTCCACGACGTCTTGAGGCTCCAGTCCCAGGGGGCGAACATCGGCTGGTTCCTTCCAAAGATGGCGAACGGAACCTCGATACCTCTTATGACCGTGCTCGAGTCGCTCGGCATCGTCAAAGGCACGCCCAACATGCAGGCGGCACAGGATTTCGAGAACTTCGCGCTCTCAAGGAACGGGCAGGAGATAATCGGAAACAGCGCGGTGAGAATCCCGGCCATGCCAGGAGTCACAGCCAAGTACACGCTGGAGAGCGTCGCGCCGGGCGCGAAGATTGTCCTATTCCCAACCGCACAGGTCTCATCTGAGGCCTCCGCTTGGGGCACCAAGTTCAAAGTGTGGGGATTCTAGGCCGGGCTACGTATGAAGCTGCGAGGGATCGCGCCATACCTTCCAGTATTGTTGGCGGCCGCCCTCGGGCTCTATCCGATCGTCTACCTCGTCTTCGGCAGCTTCTGGAGTTCGAGCCCCGGCTCCCCCGGAGTCTTCACGACCCAGAACTACGCGGCGGTAGCCAGCGATCCGACCCTGGGAGGGGTGCTCTACAACACCCTGGTCTACTCGCTCGGCGCGGCGGCGCTGGCCGTGATGGCGGGGTTCTCGCTCGCTGTCGCCACGCAGAGGACCGACGCACCGCTCAGAAGACTCGTGAGTTACTCGCTCCTGCTAGTCCTGGCTCTGCCCTGGTTCGTGGAGGACATGTCCTGGAACTATCTGCTTGGACCCAAGGTGGGGCTCTACAACATCTTGCTCTCCAGGATGGTCGCGGTCTTTCACCCCGGAACTGCGCTTCTCGGCAGCACCTTCTTCGACGTCAACACACTCGGTGGGATGATTCTGGTCATGGGACTAGGCCTGACTCCCTTGGCGTACCTCGTGATCTCTCCCTCGCTGTCGCTCGTGGACTCCAGCCTCGAGGAGGCGTCGCTGATCTCGGGAGCCGGACTCCGGGAGACCTTCCTGAAGATAGACCTCCCGCTCGTACTGCCTGCGGTTCTCTCTGCGTGCATACTCTGCCTCGTGGTGGCAATCGAGGCCTTCGACGCCCCTGTGATCATCGGCCTTCCGGGCGGCGTCTACGTCCTCGCGAGCACCGTCTACCGATACGCGCATCTTCAGGCGATCCCCGACTACGGGCTGGCGAGCGCCTACGCCCTCATAATGGTCGCGGTCACGATGTCGGCGATCATCCTTTACTCGAGGTCGGTGCGGGCCTCCCAGCGCTTCGTCACGGTTTCGGGGAGGGCGGGCGCGCCCCGGATCTTCAAGCTTGGCAGGTTCCGGTGGCCGGTGGGCGTCGGGTTCATCCTCTTCATCCTCGGGTATCCCGTCTCCATCATCGGGACCCTGGTCTTCGCGTCCCTGCAGAGCCCGGTCTGGGCGCCGCTTAAACCGATACTCAGCCTCTCGAACTATGGCGCCTTCCTTAACGTGTCCCAGATCGGACAGTCCGTAGGCAACAGCATCTTCGTTGGGTTGACGAGTGCCGTCGCGACCGTGGCGCTCGGGACCTGGCTCGCGTATATGTCCACAAGGCGGAGCGGGAGGTTCGGCAGGGGAGCAGAGCTCGTCGCTTCCCTTCCTCTGGCGTTCCCCACCGTCGTCCTGGGCGTCGGACTGCTATGGGGGCTCGTCTTCCTTCCGCTCCCGATCTACGGAACGATTTGGGCCCTGACCCTGGCGTACACGATCAGGTACGTCCCTGTGATCGCGCGGTTCCTCTCGGGACCGATGCTCCAAGTCGGGTCAGAGCTTGAGGAGATGTCGAGGATCTGCGGCGCGGGGCTCTCCCGGACGGTGAGGAAGGTGACGCTGCCGATCCTGAGACCCGCAATCCTGGTCTGCGCCGTCTATGTCCTCATAGTGAGCATCAAGGACCTCGGCGCCGCGGTCCTCCTAGCGACGGGCGGAAACTCGCTGTTCGCCGCGGCACTGTTCAACGTGTACGGAGACGAACCTCTGATCGCCCTCGCCGGCGGGGTGCTCTTCGTGGGAATCCTGGCCGCCATGCTCCTGGTGATCGCGCTGGTCTTCAAGATCAACCTCTTCGCGGTGATCCAGCCTGAGGAGAAGATCGCGCCCAGTTCGGCCGCCGGGGCTCACGGGAAGAGTGAACGGGAGTAGGGTGCGATTACTTCCGCGCTCTTGTGCCCAGGCTCCACGAGGCCGCGCACGAGCAACCACCTGTAGGCTGACCTGAAATCAGCGGCTGCATAGGCCTCCCATGGCTTCCACTTCGACACGGTCACGTCTCTTCTGAGGTCGTGCCTGAAGTCCCAGACACCGTACGGCATCTCGGCGAGTATCGACGCCACCCGCTCGTAGTATGACCTCCGGAACCGTTCCGGGTGGGCATTGATCATCCCAATCGCGCCGTTCACCGCGACGAAGAAGTCGCGAAGCAATCCTCGTTCCATGTCCCTCCTGACGACTATCGTCGTCGGGTTGCTTCTGCAAGTCCGCAGTATCCTCCTTAGGCCGAGGGCCTCCCCGATGTCCGCCCAGGGTCCGACGAGCGAAGCGCAGTCCACGTCTGCAGCGAGGACCGCGAGCAGCCTCTTGTGAGGCTCTCCGAACTGAACGAGCTTGACCCGCTGCCTCGGGAGCCATCTCTCCAGGTCGAGCAAGGCTGTGTAGTAAGAACCGGTCCCGCTCTCTATGCCAACCGCTCTATTCGCAAGGTCCGACGGCTTCCTGATCTTGGATTCCGGACGGACGAAAAGTGAGAAGGTCGAGTTGAGCGTCCCTTTTCCCGGGATAGACTTTGCGACGATCCAGGAGTCCGGCGAGCTGAGCACCCGGTTGATGCAGGCCCATTCGCCGGCGTGATACACGTCCGTCTTCCGTTCGGTGAGGAGGTCACGGTACAATGCGCTCTTGTCTGCGACCCTCGGGGGAGTCGCGTCGTGCCAGAGGATTTGGATTCCCTGCTTCCGGAATAGCCCCAGTTCATCGGCGGCAATTTCCGGGTAAGCCCAGTGGAAGGCGTAACGGTTGACCGCGATGCTGACGCTGCGGCTCATCCGTTGCGTTTCTCGGCAACCTCGCTTCTTAATCTTCTGGCCGCCTCTCGCTTTGCCCGGAGGAGCTAGCGGGGCGTCTTCGCCCAGGTTAATGCTAGGCTTAAGCACCGCGGGATTCTGGTACGCTTTTATCCGCTCCGCGGTGAGTTAGTGCCAACATGAGATTCTGGTCGGCCGAGTTCTTTGCCGAAGCCCAGCGGGTCCTCGCCGGCGACTCTGAGCTGGTCAGCGCCCTGGGGGCGACCAAGACGTCCTTCCTCTTGGAATGCACTGACAAGCCGAACGCGTTCCTGATATCGGTTGAAGGGGGGAGAGTCGAGACGAGGGAGGCCGATCCGGCGGCTCAGGCCGAATTCAGACTCGCGGCCCCGTACGAGGAGTGGGTAAAGGTCGTAAGCGGGAAGGCCAAGCTCCAGGGCGAGGTGCTGAGGGGTAACGTCAGGTTCAGGGGTTCGATGCCCAGGATGCTGCTCTACCTCAACAAGGTTCTCAAGATGGAGGGAAGGATACTGGCCGCCATCAAGGACCTCAACCCAGAATTCTGACCCAAACCATTAACTACGGGAGCGGGACGGATTTTCGCATGACCAAGATCGGAGTCTACACGTCGTTCTCGTTCATGCTCGACACCTTCGACATCTCCTTCAGGTCGCGGTATCCAGACGACCACGTCCATCTGATCACTTTCAGGGACCACCCGAAGAGGGTCTTCGAACGAATCCAGAGCGAGGTCGAGGCCGGAGAGCCCTCCGCCGACTTGGTGATCGCCCCTCATTGGATGGTCCTCAACATGCAGCTTAGCGGCCTCCTGCGACCGTACGACTCGCCGGAGTTTGGGGCGTACAAGAAGGAGTACTACGACGCGAAGGGCGCGTGGTGCGCGATGGCCCTCTCCCAGGTGGGGATGGCCTACAACACCAACCTCGTGAAGGGGGACGCGGTCCCGAAGACGCTCGAAGACGCCTTCTCCGAGAGGTGGCGGGGGAAGCTCGCAACCCACGAAATCACGAACAACGTCGAGGGCCAGATGGGCCTGACCTACCTGAGCGTCCTTGAGAGGGAGATCGGGAGCAGAAGGTGGAACGAGATTGTGGACCGGGTCGCGGCCATGAAGCCGACGATGTACCAGTGCATGCCCGAGATGGCGCTGAACATCGGACTCGGAAGGAGCTGCCTCGGCCTGCCGGCGACGCACTCGTGCGTGGCCTACTACCTGGACGTCCAGAACAGGCCGGTCAACCTGCAGATGCCCGAGGACGTCCCGTACATGATGACCTTCGCGCCTTCGATCGCGCTCGTCAGGGGCGGCGAGAACCCCGAGTGGGCCGAGAAGGCGTTTGACTTCGCCTTGTCGGAAGAGTGGCAGTCGAGGGTCGAGTCGTTCGGAGGCAAGATCCCGACCCGCAACGGGCTGACGCCGGAAGGCGCGGTCCCGGAGAACGTCTCACTCTTCCCGACCTTGGATGACGCAAGGTCGATCCCGAGGTACAGGGAAGTTCTGAAGGCCCGGATCGCGGCCTGAGGACGACGAGATAGACTCCCAAGAAAACTCTTCAAAAGTTAGCTGAATGTGGGCGCGTAAATATCTCCTCGTGTTTTTCTTCGGGAGCTGGACTCGTCTGGACGCTACTGCGGCAACAGTCGCTGACACAAACGTCAAGAGCCCTGATGGAAAGCGAAGGTACAGGCATTGGCGCCAGGAAGACGCGGAAAGGTGGGCGGAGGCGTTTTCGAAAGGAAAGTCGATACTTCAGATCGGGAGAGACGAGAAGGTAGACCAGAAGGTCGTCAGCATGTGGCTGCACAGGCTTGGAGTCGATGTCTATCAGGGCAAACATCATGTCGAACAATTGCCTCTGAACTATTCGTCGAGTGCGATAGCTCTTCTGACCAAGGGGGGAGAAGCTACACTAAACTTCGTTGAGGCGCGTGTCTGGGGCATCAACGCGACTGAGAAGGGGATCGAACAACTGAGGAAATTCTGCACTTTCATGAGGCTCCACCGAGAAGGGTTCGGGGTTGGGAAGATTGCCGTTCAATTGGGCGTTCATAGGACGACCATCTCGAAATGGACGGAGCGAAGAGACCAGCCGTATCTTGTTCGGGCCGCAACAATTGCGTTGGGAGTGCCTACTGCCCCCGAACTCCAGGCCATCCCTTTACACCTTGATTCTGGTGGAAACAGACAAGACCAGTGGATACGAGTGCCAATCGCAATTCGAAACTACGATGACATTCTCGCCCTAACTGATCAGCTGCGTCCGCTGGAACGCTCGTTTGAGAGAGCTAAACAGTTCCGGCTCTCAAAGGAAGATGTTCAGAGACTGAAGACCGAGTTATTCGCCTATCTCCTGGGGATGTTGCTCGGAGACGCGAGCAAGTCAGGCGGTCCACAGGAACGGTTCGCATCTATGAACTTTGATTTACAACTGACTAAGAAACGGGAATCAAATCAAGGGCTGGGTGATTTTGTCTGCCTATGCGCGAATTGCCTTGGTCTAAGAGCGGACCGGATACGGGACAAACCACCGACAGGCGACACTCGTCTTGCACAAGAGCCTACGGCCGCGTTTAGGTGGTCCTCAGAGCGATCGCCATTGATAGCCTGGATGTTTTCCACTTGTTTAGGTCTGGACTGGAACCAATCGACAAGCCATTCGCCCGTGCATATGGAATGGATTTTCACCACGCCCTTCGAATTCCGCAAGAGGTTCGCTCAGGCTTTGGCAGACAGCGACGGCTCAGTGAAAAAGTACGTTGTCGAAATCACTAGCGTTCCAAATGCCGAATTCGTGACGAAACTTTTGAAGAGCCTAGGCCTCAATAGCGCCTACACGAGGTCTGAAAATGGCCTGCCTCTGCGATCGGTCGTAAGAGCGACTGAAGCGGCCGACTTGCCGATAATCAACGAGTTCACTGATGGTTACAGGTTTCACCAATTGATGCGCTATAAGAGGGCCTGACTTGGTAATGTGTCCTAGTCCACAATAATTCACACCAAGCGGCGTTCCCGGAACTGGTCGAAAGGAATTAGAAATGCAGACTATGCCTTGGCAGCTACTTTCTCTACTTGACCCTTAACCGTTATTTCGCGAACGATACCCGCAGCAACCGTGCTACCCATATCTCGAAGCGCAAATCTTCCGAGCTCCGGGTAGTCCTTGAACGTCTCGAGGACGATCGGCCTCAGGGGCGTTATCCTCACTATTGCCGAGTCGCCCGTCTTGATGGTCTTCGGCTTCTCCTCCGTCGCCTGGCCCGTCCTCGGGTCGATCTTCGCCACGATCTCAGTTATCGTCGCGGCGACCTGGGCGGTGTGCGCGTGCAGCACCGGAGTGTAGCCGGGAGCAATCGCGGTCGGGTGGAAGACAACTATGATCTGCGCCAGGAACTCCTTGGCGATGGTCGCTGGGGCGTTGCCGGGTCCGATGACGCTGCCTCTCCGGAAGTCGGTCTTCGCCACTCCTCTCAGGTTGAAGCCGATGTTGTCGCCGGCCTGCGCCTCTTGCATCGGGGTGTGGTGGGTCTCGATCGACTTTACTTCGGCGGTCAGGCCCTCCGGCATGATTGAGATGGTCTCGCCGACCTTGAACTTGCCAGTCTCGACCCTTCCGACCGGGACGGTGCCGACGCCCGTGATCGTGTAGACGTCCTGTATCGGGAGTCTGAGCGGCTTGTCGGTGGGCTTCGGGGGCTCGACGAAGAGGTCCAGTGCCTGGAGCAACGTCGGCCCCTTGTACCATGGCATGTTCGTCGAAGCCTTGACCTCGTTCTCTCCGGTCCAACCGGATATCGGGATGAAGTTGATCTTCTTGATGTCGTATCCTACCGTCTTGAGCAGGTTCTCGATGTCCTGCTTCGCTTCGTTGTATCTCTGCTCGGAGTACTTCACCGTCTGGTCGTCCATCTTGTTGATGCAGGCAACCAGCTGGGTGACTCCCAGCGTCCTCAGGAGGAACGCGTGTTCCCTCGCCTGTCCTCCCGGACCGAGCGCGACGTCCTCCTCTCCCTTCTTCGCCGAGACGACGAGCACCGCTGCGTCGGCCTCGGACGCCCCCGTGATCATGTTCTTGATGAAGTCCCTGTGTCCGGGCGCGTCGATGAGGGTCCAGTCGTACTTCTGGGTCTCGAACCTCTGGAACGCCAGGTCGATCGTGACTCCCCTCTCCCTCTCGTCCTTCAGTTCGTCCAGCACCCAAGCGTACTTGAAAGAGTCGCCCGCTCCGGTCTTCTCGGACTCCTTCGCGAACTCCTCGATCATCCTCTGGTCAACGACGCCGAGGTCGAAGAGGAAGTGCCCCATCGAGGTGCTCTTCCCGTGGTCTACGTGACCGGTTACTATCAGGTTCATGTGAGGCTTATTTGCCATGCTACGCCACTCTCTACAAAACACGACCTCCCCGAGCGGTATTTAAGATTAGTGCCGAAGAAAATGGGATTAGGTAAGTCAGGCCGTCAGGTTCTGCATGTAGTAGGTGTCGGAGGTGGTCGAGACGCGGACGAAGACCTTGTCGCCCGCCCTGAGGCTGGGAAGCGGAGGAGATGTGTAGGTCTGGTGCCCGTTGATCCCCAGGGTCGTCCCGTTGAGGCCTATGGTGACGTTCCCGGTGAAGCCCGAGTTGGACGGAGCGCCGAAGATCGTGGCTTGGTCGAGGGTCACCTGGAAAGCGCCCTGGTTCATCACCTGGAAGACCACCGCGTTCGACTTGAGCTCGGCGAAGACGGAGACGCAGGGCTCCACGGTGTACAGGGTGGGGCTGACGCAGTCCGACGGGGAGGCGGGCGCTGGCTTGTACAGATAGACGCCGGCTATCGCCGCGATGATGATCGCGACTACTAATCCGAGTGCGAAGGAGACGGGGAACCTCCCCCGGGAGGGTTCGGACACGCTGCTGACTGCCGACCCGGCTCTGGGCTTTATCTGTTGCTCGGACAGCTCCTCACTCGGCAGCACCGGATTCGGAATTGGGAGGTCGCGGGACGAATGAGGAAACACGAACGCTGGGGAATCCAAAAATATTCGTGTCATCGACTGAAGCGTGGGTAGCTATTTGCTATCTTCAGTTCGATGACGACATGTAGCTCCAGAGGATTACTCCCACGAGCATCACGATCGACCCTGCGAAGCCCGTGATGAGCGCTCCCGCGGCGTCCGCGCTGAAGCCGAGGGTCTCTACCCAGTTGATGACCGGGGCCCTGACTAACCAGGCGAAGAAGCCTAGAGCGTATCCTATGAGCCAGAATCCGAATAGGACGAGTTTTCTTCCCATCGTTATCGAAACGTATCATGGGCTGAAATCGGTAAATGGGGGAAAGATAGTTATCCTTCACTGATGAGTTGAAAACTTTAGACGAGGATGTTCAGCGAAGCCAGCACGTACGTGGTGACTATGCTGCTGGCCACTCCGGCGACCAAGAAGACGAGGCTCTCGACCACGACCTTGCGATCCTCTGTCTCATCCTCCCTGATGCAACTCTGCATCAGGCCCCCGAAAAGGGTCATCGGGTCTTTGGGCATGTTTCTGCTCGTCCAAGCGTCCTCCAGCCGTAATTAATGGTTACGATTCGTTCTAGAGGCTCCCCGACTTCGGGGGCCTTGCCCGCCGTCCCCGAACGAAAGCTTTGATAGGAGAGCCCGAGGCCTCAGGAGGTTATGCAGGCCAGCGAGAAGCTCCTCGAAGTGGGGGAGTTCAAGGTGAACTGCGCCTCGCTGGGCAAGGGCGAGACACTGCTTATGCTCCACGGGAGCGACCACAGGGAGGACTGGAGGGCCTGGGAGCCTCTGCTCCCGCTCTCAGACAGCTTCAACCTGATGATGCCGGACATGCCAGGCTATGGCAAGTCTAGCAGGCCCGTCGAGACGCCGGACTACCTTGCCCAGGCCCGGATTGCCGCGGACATGCTCGAGAAGCTCTCGGTCAGTCAGGCGAGCGTAGTCGGAACTGGGTGGGGCGGCCAGGTCGGGCTCGAGCTAGCGCTCCAGAGACCGGAGGTTGTGAGGTCGCTCGTGCTCATCTCGAGCGCCTACGACAAGTCGCAGCTCCCGAGGCTGACGAAGCTGCGGAAGCCCACCCTCATCGTCTACGCCGAGGACGACATGATCACGCAGACGAAGGCAGGCTACCTGCTCAGGGACGCGATCGGCACCTCTAGGCTGGAGATCCTCGGCGCCGTCGCCAAGGACCCCACCAGGGACTTCACGATCTCCCACAAGCTTCCTGCTTTCAGGCCGGGGCCGATCATCCAGCTGATGCGCAGGTTCTTGGCGGACCCGCAATCGATGCTCGCCGAGCCGCCCGAACTCGAGAACGAGCTCCGCGGGATGGCGCTCAGAAAGGAAGACAAGACCTCGAAGAACAGCGAGTAGCCTATCTCGAGGCCATCGCGACGCGTTCTTGCTCGTTCTTCTTCTTGACCGCGTAGCTGTTCGAGTCGCCGTTTGCAGCGTTGGTGAGCTCCTCAGCTAGGACCTCCTCCACGCCGCGCGAAGAGGAGAAGGACGCCTCTCTGACGCCCTCTGATATGAAGCGCAGCGCGATGTCCACCCGCCTCACCGGCGATATGTCGACCGACTGGTGATAGACGACTCCGCCGTAGCTCAATCTGGTGGTGTCCTCGTTGGGCGCGGAGTGCTCGATCGCCTTCACGAGCACCTGTATCGGGTTCTGGCCGGTCTTCAGGCCTATTATCTCGAAGGCGGTCTTGACGACGTTCTCGGACTTCTGCTTCTTGCCGCCCATCCTTCCGGTGTTCTTTGCGTACTTCTTGCCGAAGTGGCTCAACTGGTTGACCAGCCGCTCGACGACGTTCACCCTCGTCTTGCCGAAGCGCCGGTGCTCGTGCCGGCCGCCGCTCCAAGGGACGAGGACCGGTTTGAGCGAGAGGATGTTCTGGAGCCCTGGGTCGTCCACGGTGACCTGCGTGAAGTCCCACTTGCCCCAGAGGAGCAGGTTCGGATACTCGAGGGTGGTCTTGCTCGTCGTCTATCTCCTCGGCTTCTCCTTCCTTCCGTAGACCAGCTCGTTAAGCGACACGCCGTTGACCTTGAAGACGGTCCACCGGACGCCCGGGATGTCTCCCATTGCCCTCTTCATCGAGCCTCCTATCCCCTGGAGCATCACCTCGTCGTGTTCGTCGACGAAATTGAGCGCCCCGTCGCCCGGGAGGAAGGCCGTCACCTGCTTGCCGTTCTTCACGATCTGGACCCTGACGCACTTCCGGATCGCGGAGTTGGGCTGCTTCGACTCGATCCCCACCTTCTCCAGCACGATCCCCCTCGCCTGGGGGGACCCCTCCAACGGATCGGACTTGTAGTCGAGGCCCAACTTTCGTCTCTTGTACCACTTGTTTGACCAGCGGAACCTCTGACGCTTGAGCGTAATCTGTCTCGCGGCGAACTCTCCGCGCGGTGGTCCGGTCATATTTTCATCAGCGACCTCTCTCCACTCTATTTAAACGCTAGAGCGCGCTCGTTATCTGGACGTTGGAGATTCCCCAGTATCGCTTGACCAGGAGCCTGACCCTCTCCGCGTTCTTTCCGCCCATACCGAGGACGACCCCCTTCTTCCGAGGGTCCACGACGACGACGATCCCCTTGGTGCCGTCCAGCCTGTCGCTGACCCTCACCTCCTGGACGAACTTCGGGCCTAGCGCGTTCCTGATCAGCTCTGAGACGTCGTCGGACCACTCCACGACCTCGACCGGCCGCCTTACTGCCCGTTCGATCTTCTTGACCGACGAGCCCTCCTTGCCGATGGCCAGACCCATCTGCCCCTTGGTCACCACGAAGATTATCCTGTTCTGCTTCTCGTCGACTATGCAGTCGCGCGCGGTGGCGCCGCTCATCCCCTGGAAGAGCGACATCAGAGACAGCTGTTCCGAGGAAAGCTTGATCTCTGTCATCGGGCTTTCACCTTGTCAAGATCTTCAGGTCGGCCTCGCCGAGCGACCGCAGCGCCAGCGTGGAGACCCTGTAAGGCCTTCCGACCATCCTCGCCAATTCGGCGGAAGAAATGTCGATGTCGACCACGGCCACGCCGTGCTTCTTGGCCTCGGTCCTTAACTTGCCCCCCAGCTGGTCGGGCAGAGACCTGGTGCACAGCACGGCCTTGGTGCCCTTCATCCCGGCTATCGTCTCGCGGGCACCGATGGTGTACTTGCCGCCCTTGATGGCGTCCTTGAGTATCTTCGAGAGTTGTGTGTTCTCCACCAATTTCGATCAGCTCATGTAGAGGTCAATCATCCCGGTCCCGACCGGAATCGGGAGACCGACGATGACGTTCTCGGTCACGCCCTTCAGCTCCTCCGTCTCTCCCTTCACCGCTGCTTCTGCGAGCGTCGGGACGGTGATCTCGAACGCGGCCCTGGCCAGGACCGAGCTCTTCGTGCCCGCAATCCCGTGCCTGCCGATCTGTTGGATGTATCCCTTGGAGGTCATCAGGTCGGCGACCAAGAAGATGTGTCTGATGTCGACCTCGAGCCCCTGCTCGTCCAGGGTGCTCATGACCTCGCGGACCAGCGTCGCCCGGGCGGCCTCTATCCCCAGCACCTGGGCTACCTCGTGCACGTTGTTGGTGTAGACTCTGGTGGGGTCGACTCCCTGGATGGCAACGACCTTGCCGAGGTTAGAGCCGGTGGTCTGGATGATCCACTCGTCGTTCTCCTTCACCACTGTGACGCGGGTGATTCCTGGTATCCCCTTCAGCTTCATGTTGAGTATCTTGTTGCGCATCGTGAAAAGCGTCGAGAGGTCGGCGTTCTCGAGGTTGACCCTGATGACCTTGCCGCCCTTCTCGATCTGGACGTTCCTCTTCCCGGTCTCGATGACCTTGGCTACGTTCTCAGCGGAGGCGTCCCGGTCGAGCATCTGCTGCTCGCTGAGGTGCAGCTTGATTCCTTCGGTGGGGTCGACCTCGCTGTAGCCCACCACGTTGCCCACCTTCGTGAAGAGTATCTCCTTCGCGACCTTGACGGCCTTCTCGTTCGTGCCGCCGTACTCCTTGTCGAGATAGATGTCCATCGAAGGAGTCGCCGGTATCTTCCTCGCGTCCACCAGCTCCATCAGCCTTGGGAGGCCCAGCGTGACGTCCCTCTCCCTTACGCCCGCAAAGTGGAAGGTCCTAAGGGTCATCTGCGTGCCCGGCTCGCCGATGGATTGCGCAGCGACGATGCCGGAGGCCTCTCCCGGCTCGACCCGAGAATAGTCCAGCGCCTCGGCCACCTTCTCGAGCGCGGCCTTCGCGCCGTCCTCCGTCAGGTGGGAGGCGGTCAGCTTCTCCCGCAGCTCCCTCACCAGCCTCTCGTTCAGCGAGGGCATGTACTTCTTCATCAGCTTCTCGATCGTCGCTTCGTCCTGCTTGGCCCGGGACTTGTCGTTCAGCTCCTGGGTCTCGATCATCCTGTCCAGGTTGATCGGTCGGCCGTGGTCGCTCTTCGCCGGGTCCACTCCGTCCTCTCCGTAAAGGAACTGGATTATGTGCCCGTAGGGGTCCCTCACGGTGAGGTCGTACTCCACCTTCAGGTGCTCGAGCGCGTTGACGAGCCTCCTCTGCATGTAACCGCTCTGCTGCGTTCTGACGGCAGTGTCCACCAGCCCCTCCCTGCCGCCCATCGCGTGGAAGAAGAACTCGGTCGGGGAGAGCCCGTCGCGGTAGTTGCTCCTGACGAAGCCCTTCGCCTCTGGGGAGTTGTCGAACCACGGGAAGTGGCTCAAGGCCCGTCCCCTCATCCCCTTCTCGATCCTCTTACCCCTGACCGACTGCTGCCCGAGCGCGGCGGTCATCTGGCCGACGTTGAGGCTCGACCCCCTGGCGCCTGTCCTGGCCATTATCATGCCGGAGTTCTCCGTCGGGAAGGACCTGTCCGCGAGCCTGCCGGCCTTGTCTCTCGCCCTCGAGAGCTCGTTCACGATGTACGCCTCGAGCGAGTCCTCCGGCGAGAGACCCCTGGTCAGCTGGAGCTGGCCGGTCTTGTACTTCTTGATCAGCTCGAAGACGTTGGCGTAGGCTTCGTCGAGACCGTCCTTGATGCCCTGCTTGACCTCAGCAGGAAGCTCCAGCTCGTTGAAACCGTAGGTGAACCCCCTCCGAGTCAGGTAGGTCTTGACCACCCTGAGAATCGAGTTCAAGAAGATCTTGGCCTCCTCGTTGCCGTAGTCCTTCGCGATGCGGTGCAGGAGGCTGTCCGGCTCCTCTGCCCCGATCACGGCCTTGTCGACCACCCCGGAGATCAGCTGCCCGTCCTTGATGACGACGTCGCCCGAGGCGCCGGACTTCGACGACTTTGCCCACTTCGAGGTCAGGACGTAGTTCATTCCTTTGGGGATGAAGAGCGAGAAGAGCTGCTTGCCGCTGTACATCGGATGGGCCCCCTTTACGGCCGGCTCGGGAAGGTCCCCGTCGTAGTCTCCGACCAGGGCCAGGTTGGAGAACTCGCCCGGAGTGAGGAGGGTTTCGTCCCTGGTGAGGGTGAACGCGCCGGTGATGTAGTCCCTGACCCCTCCTATGATGGGGCCTCCGTACCTGGGCGAGAGGATCTGGTCCTGGACCTTCATCAACATGAGGGCCTCCGATCTGGACTCCTCGCTCTGCGGAACGTGGAGGTTCATCTCGTCCCCGTCGAAGTCCGCGTTGTATGGAGTACAGACAGCGGGGTGAAGCCTGAACGTCCTGAAAGGCAGGACGACCACGAAGTGCGCCATCACCGACATCCTGTGGAGGGACGGCTGCCTGTTGAAGAGGACGACGTCGCCGTTGGTGAGGTGGCGCTCCACTATGTATCCGTGGGCCAAAGATTCGGCCAGGGCCTTCCGGTCGCTCGCAAAGTCGAGCCTGATCTTCACGCCGTCGGGTCTGATTACGTAGTTGGCACCAGGATGCTCCGTCGGTCCGTTGATCACGAGCTTCTTGAGGTTCTCGATGTTCCAGGACGAGACCTTCTCCGGGATGGTCAGCTTCTTCGCTATCTCGAATGGCACCCCGACCTCGCCTATGTCCAGGTTGGGGTCAGGGCTTATGACCGTCCTGCTCGAGAAGTCGACGCGCTTCCCCGAGAGCGACCCTCTGAATCTGCCTTCCTTGCCCTTCAGCCTCTGGCTCAGGGTCTTCAGCGGCCTGCCGGATCTGTGGTGGGCCTGCGGGATACCCGAGACCTCGTTGTCGAAGTAGGTGGTTACGTGGTAGTGGAGCAGGTCCACGAGGTCTTGGACGATGAGGTGCGGCGTGCCCGACTCCTTGCTCTCCCTCACCCTCTGGTTGACTCTGAGTATGTCGACGATCTTGTGTGTCAGGTCGTCCTCGGACCTCACTCCCGACTCGAGCGTGATCGATGGCCTCACCGTGAGGGGGGGCACGGGCAGTACCTGGAGCACGAACCACTCGGGCCGCGCCGCGGCGGAATTGAACCCGAGAAGCGCGAGGTCCTCGTTGGACACCCTCTCTAGCCTCTCCCTGATCGCGATGGGGAGCAGCCTGGTTGCGCCTCCCTCCTCCGTAATCTCGTGGAAGGTGGTCGGCTTCGTGAACTCGATCTGGAACTGCTGCTTCCCGCAGTGGGGGCAGAGCTTCACCTTCTTCGCCTTCGTTATGATCTCCTTGGCGAGCGTCTCCACCAACGTCGGCATGAACTCAGCCCTAGTGTCGAGCCTGGTCCTGTATGCGTCGAGCTCCGGCTGCGGCAGGAGTATGCGCCCGCACGTCCTGCATGTCGTCTGGACCAGCCTGTTAATCTCGTCGACGAAAGCTATGTGCAGGACCGGCTCCGCAAGCTCGATATGGCCAAAGTGTCCCGGGCAACGTCCGGCGGTGCTTCCGCACGTTCCGCACTTCTGTCCGGGCTCGAGCGTGCCGAGCCTGTTGTCCATCAGACCTCCCTGAACAGGCATCCCGTCCTCGTCGTAGGTCTCGGGCTGCGTGATCTCGGCCACCGAGTACTTCCTGACCTCGTTCGGCGAGAAGACCGCGAAGTTGATTCCCCCGATCGTCTTCAGGGCCTGTTCCATTGCCATTCTCTCTACACCTTGTCCTTCAGCTGTAGTCGTGGAGCAATGTTCAGGCTCATCATCTCTTGGAGCAGGAGTTTGAAGGCGTACGCGACCACGACGGTCGATATCTTCGCCTGGTCTCCGTCGACCTTGCAGGTGTACCTCCTCTGTTTCGCGTCGTAGTAGGCTATCAGCCCGCACTTCTCGCAGACGTAGATCTCAGTCTTGTCGGCTTCGTCTAGGAGCCTGTCCTTCAACACCATCGAGGCCCCGTACGCTATGAGGCAGTCCCTCTCCATCTCTCCGAACCTGAGCCCTCCGCCGCGCGCCCTGCCCTCGGTGGGCTGCTTCGTGAGCATCTGGACCTGTCCGCGCGCCCTCGCGTGGATCTTGTCGGCCACCATGTGGTGGAGCTTCTGGTAATAGACCACCCCGACGAAGATGTCCGTGATGAACTTCTTCCCGGTCTTGCCGTCGTACATTATCTCCCGGCCCGTGGGCTCGAACCCCCTGGCCTTCAGGATCTTCTCCAGCTCCTCCGGGCTCTCTCCCGCGAAGGCTGAGCCGTCCACCGGGGAGCCCCTCAGCGCGCCGGCCTTGCCCGCTATGGACTCGATGAACTGGCCGACGGTCATTCTCGACGGGAACGCGTGAGGGTTGATTATGACGTCGGGCACCACGCCGTCCAACGTATACGGCATGTCCTCCTGCGGGACCACCAGGCCGATCACCCCTTTCTGGCCGTGCCTCGACGCGAACTTGTCACCGATCTCCGGGACCCTCATGTCCCTCACCCTGACCTTGAACATCTTGCCGCCCTCCACGTTCTCGGTCATGAAGATGGTGTCGACCACTCCCGTCTCCGAAGGCCTCACGGCTGTGGAGGTGTCCCTTCTGTAGGGGCCCTTGATCTCGAACTCCTTGTACTCCTCCATGAACCGGGGGGGGCTTGTCCTGCCGATCACCACGTCGCCGCCGCTCACGATGGACTCGTCCGACACGACCCCGTCGGCCTCCAGAAGCCTGTAGAACTTCTCTCCCCTGTATCCCCTGATGTTGGACTCGGCCGATGGCACCTCGAAGGTGTCCCTCATCCCGCCTAGGTACTGCTTCGATTCGCCTTCGTAGAGCCTGTAGAAGAACGAGCGCGCGAAGCCCCTCTCGATGCTCGACTTGTTCATGATGATCGCGTCTTCGATGTTGTAGCCCTCGAAGGAGAGGACCGCGACGACGGCGTTCTGTCCCAGCGGCCTCTCGTCGATCTTGAGGAGGTCCAGGGTCCTGGTCCTCACCACGGGCGCCTGAGGGCTGACCAAGAGGTGCTGCCTCACGTGCGGGGAGATCGGGTACGTCGGCGAGGAGAAGCCGAGGCTCTGCTTCGCCATCGCGGACTCGTAAGTGTTTCTCGGGGACTGGTTGTGCTCCGGGTAGGGGATGATCGACGCTGCTATGCCGAACATCGCCGCCGGGAAGAGCTCGAGGTGCGTGTTCTTCGTGCTGATGTCGTCCCAGTTCATCGCCACCAGGCAGTTCTCCTCCTCGTTGGCGTCGATAAGCTCGATGACTCCCTGCTCCACAAGGTCCCTCCACGAGAGCTGTCCCGCGCCCACCTTCTCGATGAGATCCGCCGTGAGCATCGGGCGGCCGTTCTCCACCACGATGAGCGGTCGGAGCACCCTGCCGGAGCTCAGGCTGATGTAGACCCTCGGATACGCCTTCTCGTTGAGGGGCGTCACGTTGAGGACGCTCGCGCCTGGGTTGATCTGTCCCTCCCTCCTGAGCTTCCTGAACGCCTTCGCCAGCCTCTCGCCGTCGTCGACGTAGCCCAGGAACCTGCCGTCCATGAATATCCTGCAGCCGTCTAGCTGGAGCTTGGAGTCCGAATCTCTGATCGGCTTGGCCCCGAGTTCCCAGAGCTTCTCCTCGACCTCGGGAGACGGTACGCTGACCGATATGATGGCCGACAGAGCCAGGTTCTTGACCAGCCCGCAGTTCACCCCTTCAGGGGTCTCGGAGGGGCAGATCCTGCCGAAGTGCGTCGCGTGGAGGTCTCTAGCCTCGAAGTTCGGCTGGCTTCGGCTCAGCGGCGACTGAACCCTTCTAAGGTGGCTCAGAGTGCTGAGGTAGTTGGTCCTGTCGAGCAGCTGTGTGACGCCCACCTTCCCGCGGCCCCAGTTGCCGGTCGCTATCGCGTTGTTGAGCTTGTCAGTGATGATCCCAGTCCTTATCGCGGCGCCTACGACGTTGCCGCCCCTCTTCTGGCCGGTCCTCTCGAGCTGGTACTTCATGTCGCGGACGAGGTTCCTGAACGCGGTCCTGAATAGGTCCGCGAGCATCTGGCCGGCGAATTTTATCACCTTGTTACCGTAATGGTCCTTGTCGTCCGCCTCGATCCAGCCGAGCCTCAGTTCGAGGAGCTTGCCGACGGCCTCACCCATGAACATGGCCTTGTCGTAACGCTTGTCGTCGGTCTTCCCGAGGTGCGGGAGCAGCCCCCAGTCCAGCATGGACATGGCCCGCTTGACCCTAAACTCCTCGAGCATACCGTGCGCCACCCTGTTGCCGATGTAGACCAGCGAGTCCTTGTCGGTGGGAGCCTCGCTCGCCTTGTCGAAGGAGACCTCCAGAAGATCCTGTATCTCGGGCTTTGGCGAGACCGCGTCCGCAATCTCCTTGTCAGACTTGATTCCAAGCGCCCTCATCACGATGACGAAGGGCAGGTCCACCGGGCAGCTCGGGACCTTGACGTTGATCGCCCCGTCCTGCTTGAGGCTCATCTCGAGCTTGGACCTGTAGCCGACCACCGAGGAGTAGACCCTGGACTTGTAGGTGCTCGCGCCCGCGACCTTCTCGGAGTCAACGAGGATCTTGTTCGGCGAGAGGTCCTCCAGGCCGACTATCACCCTCTCTGCGCCGTTGATGATGAAGTATCCTCCTGGGTCGTTCGGGTCCTCCCCAGACTCGATCAGCTGGTCCTTGTTCTTGTTCGCCAGCTGGCAGAGCTCGGACTTGACCATCACCGGCAGGTCACCGATGTGCTGCCTCGTGGTGTCACGCGGAAGGCCCTCCTCTTCTATCGTCATCTCGAGAAGGATCGGCGCCGAATAGGTGAGGTTCCGCAGCCTCGACTCCATGGGCAGGATCGCGCTGACGGACCCGTCGATCTCGACGACCCTAGGCGAGCCCAGCGTGAGCCTGCCGAACTTGATCTTGTACGGGGTGCTCACAGTCTCGACTTCGATCTCGCCGATCTCGTCGATGATGTTCTGCATCCCCTTCAGGACGAACTCGTTGTAGCTGTTCAGGTGCTGCCTCGCGACTCCCTCCCTCTCCAGTAGGTCGCTGAGGATTATCCACGAGTTCGACTTTTGGTTCTGCTTGCTCAACTCTATGCCTCCACCACGTACCTGTAGTAGGTGCTCGCCCCTGACGTCTCGCTCTTCCGAGTAATCTTCACGAAGTCTCCCGGCTTTGCCCCAACCTCCTTCGCGACCGGGTCGGTCGCGAGAATGTACGGGAACTGTCCGGGCGTCGCGCTGGACTGGCCGATCACCTTCTCCGCCTCCTCCCTCGTGAGAAGCTCGTGCTTTGGAATCAGGAAATGAGTGCTTACCTTGAAGGCGGGGACCTCGTCCTCCACCTTGCGCCTTCGGACCGTCTTCGTGGCCGTCTTGGCCGTCCTAGTTGGCGCTATGCCGTTCTACCCCCATTCATAACTAACCCTAGGTTGCAGATGCGGTACAATACGCAGGGCCCAAAACTACGCGCCCCGACTCCCATATTTACGTCTTGTGTAGCCTCTCCACTCCGTCCTGGCCCGAAGCCTCCACCGCGCCCCGAAGTTAGGTCGCTACTGCCCTAGGGACTGGGCTTCGTAGACGTGGGTGCCTTCGTCCCTTCTCTGCACGAGCTTGGTGAACTCCTGGTGCAGCATCCTGGTGACCGGTCCGACGCCTCCGGATCCGATCCTCTTGTTGCTGATCGTTCCCACCGAGACTATCTCCGACTTGGTCCCCACGAGGATCACCTCGTCGGCCGTGATGAGTTCGAACGGGGTGATGTCCTTCTCGTCAACGTCGAACCCCAGGTCCGAGCAGAGGCGGATGATCCTGGCTCTGGTGATGCCGTGCAGCATCCCAGCTGAGGACGACGGGGTCATTATCTTCCGGTCCTTCACGAGGAAGACGTTGGTCGCGCTCGCCTCCGACACGAAGCCTCGGGCGTCCAGGATGATTGCGTCGTTCGCTCCCGCGTTGTTCGCCTCGATCTTTGCCATCACGCTGTTGAGATAGTTTAAGGACTTCACCTCGTGCGTGGTGGCGTCGACGTTGTCGCGCCTCAGAGACGCGATTATCAGGTTGACGACCTTCGGTCCCTTGGTCCCGAGTATCGTCGAGACCGGCTCCGCGATGATGAAGAGGGTCGACTCCTTGCACAGCTCCGGATCGATCCCCAGGTCTCCTGTTCCCCGCGTGACGACCACCCTGATGTAAGCGTCCTTGAGCCTGTTGCGCCGCAGCGTCTCCAGCACAGCCTCGGTCATCTCGTCTGCAGAAAGCGGGACCCTGAGCTGGATGTACTTGGCAGAATCGTAGAGTCGTTGGATGTGCCCTTCGAGTTGGAAGACGTTCCCGTTGTATGCCCTTATTCCCTCGAATACGCCGTCGCCGTAGAGGAGTCCGTGATCGAACACGGAAACTACTGCCCTCGACCTGTCGAGGAACCGTCCGTTGACGTATATCAGGAGAGCTTTCTCCATTACAGCGCGAGCCGCGGTTTCCATATTAAAATCGTTGCTATGCTGTACAGAGATGTGCACTGACTGTCGAACTTCTGAATCTGGTCCTCCGACCGGATGACTTCAGAGTCCTTTCAGACGGGGCGAAGTCTCGAGAAGACGTAAGGGAGCACCCCGCCGTGTTCGACGTACTTCATCTCCGTCTCGTTGTCGATGCGCAGGAGGGCCTTGAACCTTCTCTCCCCGCCGCCGGACTTTGCACTGACGTCCACGAGTTCGTTCGGGCTCGTGACCGAACCGATGCCGGTTATGTCGAAGACCTCCTCGCCCGTGAGCCCGAGTGTGGCGGCGTTCTCGCCCTGTCTGTACTGCAGAGGCAGAACGCCCATGGCGATCAGGTTCCCCCTATGGATCCTCTCGTAGTCCTCCGCGATGACCGCCTTGACCCCGAGCAGCTTGGGCGCCTTGGCCGCCCAGTCTCTCGAGCTCCCCGCTCCGTACTGCTTGCCCGCGAGGACTATCAGCGGCGTGCCGTCTTTGGCGTATCTGCTGGAGGCCTCGAAGATCGACATCACCGCACCCGTCGGGAGGTGCTTGGTGAATCCTCCGTCCTTTCCCGCCGCGAGCCTGTTCTTCAGCTTCGTATTCGCGAAGCCCCCCCTGACCATCAGGTCATGGTTTCCGCGTCGGCTCCCGTATGAGCTGAAGTGTATCATGTCGACCCCGTGCGCCAAGAGGTACGCCCCGGCGGGTGTGTCGACAGGGATCGAGCCAGCAGGCGAGATGTGATCGGTGGTCACCTTGTCGCCGAGGACCGCCAACACCCTCGCTCCTGCGATGTCCTTCTTCACGGAGACGGACTCTCCCTTCTCGAACCACGGGGGTAGCTTGATGTACGTCGAGTCGGTCTGCCAGTGGAAGACCTCGTCGTCGTAGGAGGCCAACGAGTCCCAGGTCGGATCGCCCTTGGCCGCGTCGCCGTACCTCTTTCTGTAGAGCTCCGGGCTGAGCGAGCTTTGCACCGTCTCCTTGATCTCCGCCAGCGACGGCCAGATGTCCCTCAGGAATACGAGCGAACCGTCTTTGTCGGTGCCAATGGGCGTGTTGTAGAAGTCGAAGTCTATCCGACCCACGAGCGCGTACGCGACGACCAGGATCGGGGACATCAAGAACGCGCCCTTGGCCAAAGGGTGAATCCTCCCGTCGAAGTTCCGGTTGCCTGAGAGCGCGGCTACAGCGTACAGGTTCCTGTCGATGATCTCCTTCTCGATCTCGGGAGCGAGCGGCCCGCTGTTACCGATGCAGGTAGTGCAAGCGTAGCCGACTAGGTTGAAGCCCAAGGCCTCGAGGTAGGGTAGGAGGCCGGAGTTCTGGAGATAATCGGTCACCACCGTCGAGCCTGGGGCGAAGCTCCTCTTGACCCACGGCTTCGGCGTCAGCCCTCTCTCTACCGCCCGCTTGGCGAGCAGCCCCGCGCCCACCATCACGGTCGGGTTCGAGGTGTTGGTGCAGCTGGTTATCGCGGCAATGACCACGGCGCCGTCTATCAAGTGATGCCGGCCCGCTCCCTTCTCACCAGTGCCGGTCGCCAACAACACGGACCCGGCGGGGGACGGTTGAACGACGCCCTTGTCTGTGATCGCAACCTGACTCGATGGCTTGTCCAGCAGCCTCCTCGCGAACTCGGGAACGGCCCTTAGTGCTCTCCTCTCCTCTGGATTCCGCGGGCCGGCGATGCATGGTTCGACCCTGTCGAGGTCGATCACCAGGACCTCGGAGTACTTGGTCTCTGCTCCGCCTGCGAAGAAACCCGCCATCCGCGCGTATTGCCTTACGAACTCCACGTGGGACGGGTCTCTGCCCGTTGCGAGAAGGTAGGACAGAGTGGAATCGTCGATCGGGGAGAAGCCGACGGTGGCGCCGTACTCAGGCGACATGTTGCCCAGGGTGGCGCGGTCCGGGACCGAGAGCTCGCGGTACCCCTCTCCGAAGTACTCCACGAACTGGCCGACCACGTTCTTCTGCCTCAGCTGCTCGGTCACGGTCAGGACGACGTCGGTCGGCGTCACGCCCTCCCGCATCCTCCCGACGAGTTTTACCCCGACGACCTTCGGTATGGGCATGGGATAGGGCTCGCCTAGCATCACGGCCTCCGCCTCGATTCCCCCGACCCCCCAGCCGAGCACCCCGAGCCCGTTCACCATGGTCGTGTGCGAGTCGGTCCCGACCAGGGTGTCGGGATAGGCGAGGAGCGAGCCCGACGACGCGTCGAGGACGACCACCTTCGCCAGGTACTCCAGGTTGACCTGGTGGCATATGCCCTTGTCGGGAGGGAAGACCCGCAACCCCTTGAACGAAGACTGGGCCCACTTCAGGAGGGCGTACCTCTCCGAGTTGCGCTCGTACTCCTTCACGAGGTTGAGATCGAAGGCCATCCCGGTGCTCCAAGAGTCAACCTGGAGTGAGTGGTCGATCACGAGGTCCACTGGAATCTTCGAGTTCACTGTCTTCGGATCCAGCCCCGACCTCTTCGCTGCGTCCCTCATCGCTGCGAGGTCGACGATGAGCGGGACACCAGTGTAGTCTTGGAGCAGCACACGGTAGGGCATGAACGGCATCTCGTGGCCGACGCTCTTCGGCCATTCCGCGAGCCGCTCGACGGCCTCTGCAGCATCCCTCCTCTCGGAATGGCGGAGCGCGTTCTCGAGGAGCACCTTCACCGAGAACGGAAGGGCCTCGACGTCGTACCCCATGCCGCTGAGCCTCTGGACGTTGAAGATGGTCGCCTCTCCGCCCGGCGCGGGCATCGTCTGCTTCACATCGTCGAAGTATCGAGAGCTCATGTCAATCGGCTGGGGGCAAGGAGTCCTGGGGTGTATTTGAGTTTGGCTCAGAGGCGGGCGAGAGCCGCTTGCCCCTGAGCAAGGACGGAATTATCGCGAACGCGTTGACGACCGCCAGGATGAGATAGACGTGCTGCAGGCCCGTCGCGAAGCCAGCCCGGTACACCTCCGGCAACCCAGAGGGGTTGAGGGATGAGATTATGCTTGTGATCTCGGAGTAAGGTATGCTCGCCGCCATTATCAGTATTATCACGTTGAAGCTTATCGTGAACCCGACGTTGAAGAAGGTGGCCCGCACGGCTGAAGCGACTCCCCGTTCGGCCGCGGGGACGGAGCCCATTATCGAGCTGATGTTCGGGGACGTGAAGAGGCCCATCCCCGCTCCCCCGACCGCGAGATAGGCGATGACCGTGGAGTAAGGCGTGGAGATGTCGGTGGTCGAGAAGAGCAGCAACGAAAGGCTGATCGTGGCCAGCCCCGCGGTGACGAAGGGAAGGACTCCGAACTGATCGGAGAGTCGTCCGCTGAGGGGCCCGACGAAGAGGAACGCCAGGTCGAACGGGATGATTGCCAGGCCGGCCCCTAGCGGGCTTAACCCCTTCACAAGCTGAAGATACAGGCTGATGATGAGGATGAAGGCTCCCCACGACACGGCGTTCAGGAGCTGGGCGACGACCCCGCCGGAGAACTCCCTGATCCGGAGGAGCCCCAGGTCCATCAGCGGATGTTCGCTCTTCCGCTCGAACTGGACGAACGACGCAAGCGAGGCGAAGGACGTCACCGCTAGAGCCGCCGTGAGGGCGTAGTCGCCGATCCCGTAGGCGGCGAAGGTGAGCGCCAGCAGGAGCGAGGTGATGAAGACGGTGAAGGTGATGAACCCCTTCCAATCCATCGGCGACCTCGCCTCCGGCTTGTGGAGCTCCTTCAGCCTTCGGCTCGCCCAGAGCGTCCCGAAGAGCCCTATCGGGATGTTGATGTAAAAGAGGAACCTCCAGTCGAACGCGATGAGGATGAGCCCGCTCAGGGTCAGCCCCGCCATCGAGCCGGCCCTGTAGGCGATCTGGTTGATCCCGAGCGCCGTACCCAGCTGGTTCGTGGGGAACGCGTCCGTGATGATCGCCGCGCTGTTGGCGAAGAGGGCGGAGGCGCCAAGCCCCTGAAACATCCGGGCGGCGATGAACGCGTCTGGGCTGCCTGAGAGGGACGTCAGGGCGGAACCGAGGGTGAAGATCAGGAATCCGACGCTGTAGATCTTGACGCGCCCCAGCATGTCGCTTATCCTCCCGATGAAGAGCAGCGCCACGGTGCTCCCGAGGGTGTAGGCTTGCGTGAACCAGATGGCCTGCTCGGCGTCTGCGTGGAGGGCGGCCGCCACGGTTGGGAGCCCTATTACCACTATCCTCGCGTCCAGCCCGCTCATCAGGACGCCGACGGTGGTGACGGTGAGGACGGTCCACTTGTACTGCATCGGGCTATAGCTCCTTCACTTCGTCCACCCGCCGTCTCACCTTTCGCAGCGCGTTCAGTGCGTCCTCGAGCTCGGCCTCCGAGAGGGTTGAGCTGAGGCTGCGGGCGTACTGCCTGAACCGGGTCGAAACGTTCCCGTAGACCTCCTCGCCCTTCGCGGTAAGGAAGATGACGTAGAGCCTCCGGTCCCTAGTCTGCCTCTTTCGCCTGACGTAGCCCCTCTTCTCAAGCCTGTCGACGAGCCCCGTGACGTTTGCCGGGGCAACGAGCATGAAGTCGCCCAGCCTGTTCATCTGCATGGGTCCGTTCTGCCCGATCGCCAGCAGGACGCTGTACTGCGGGTACGTGAGCCCCTCCTCCCCGAGGCGGGAGTTGAGCCTCTTGAGCGCCGTACGGTAAATCCCCCTGACGTTCTGCCACAGCTGGAACTCTTTGTCTTCCGAAGGAGGCGCGGCCATCCGCCTCCCAAGGACAGGAAACCTCTTCAAATAGTTGATGTTTAACATGTTTACTATCTACCTCCGCCCCCGCGCCCGAACGGAAACCGTAAAGGCGACCCGGTCATCAGAATGGGTGATGGAGAAGGATTCCAGACTGGTGTGGTTGGTGATTCTCGCGAGCCTGCTGGTGATCGTCCTCGCCGCGGTCGAATCCGGCCGTCTCGCCGGGCTCAAGTCGTTCGGAGAGGGAATCGTCCCCTCTGTGGTCCGCTCCAACGCCACCGAGATCATCGGCCGAGCTAGCGGCACGGCCACTCAGACTGTGGTGGGTGGATCTGACAGGACGGGAGGTGCGGGCGTCGTTCAGCTTGCGTCGGGCGGGTTCACTTTCACGCTCGCGGGATGGTACATCTACGTCGTCCTCGCGGCCGCGCTCGTCCTGGCCTTCACTCTTCTGATCCGCAGCGGGAGGAAAGGCGGAGAGGTCTACGACTTCGCCGGCGCTCTGGCCGAGATTGTGGAGGAGAGGTCGCGCCTCAAGGGTTCCTGGTCGTCCCGCCTCCGCAATGCGACGCTTCTGAGGTACTATTCGCTCATGCGTCGTGTGTGCACCAGGGTGGGGATCAAGGAGGTACCGGCCGAAACCCCGAGGGAGTACATAGGTCGGGTGACGAAGGAGCTCAACATGGACCCGAAAGAATCGGAGAAGTTCACCGAGGTATTCAACAGGGCTAGATACGGGCTCGAGCTCTCCGAGAAGGAGGTCGAGGAGGCCTCAGGCTTCATGGGAGGGTTCGTCGACATCATCAGGAGGAGGACCGAGAACGGATAGGAAGTCAGCCGCCCTCCTCTCCACCGCGGCGGTCGTGACGGGCGCGGTGGGAGTCTTCGTCGCGCCCTTCATACTGATCGACACCTTCGTCCTCGCCTCGATCTCGTTCCTGATCACGTTCTTCGCGCTGAAGAACGCCGAGCTGCCCAACTGGGTCACAGGGAAGGAGCCGGTCGCGAGGAGCAGAATCGTGAGATACGCCAAGGTTGTCGGAATAGAGGACACCAAGAAGCTCGCGAGGTTCGCGGGCAACCAGTTCGAAAGCTCCGCGCTGGCCGAGGGGAACCTGAAGGAGATATCCAGCTCGCGCCTCGACGAGCTCAAGAGCGCTCGAGGGTACTGAACGCCGCGCCCGCCGATCCCCCCGAGCGCCCTGCGAACGCTTTATCTCTAGCTCATCGGTCGTGCGAGACGGTTGGACGTCAAGGGGTACGCAGCATTCAAAGAAAGGCTGGTGGAGTCCGTCTCGAAGGCAATCGTCGGCAAGCGAGACGTCACGGAGATGGTTGCTTACGACCTGCTCGCGGGGGGGCACATCCTCTTCGAGGACAATCCAGGTCTCGGCAAGACGACATTGGCGAAAGCGGTCGCCAAGGCCATCGGCTGCGACTTTCGCAGGGTTCAGTTCACGGCCGACCTCCTCCCGGCGGACGTAACGGGAACCTTCGTCCTGGATGCAAACAGCAGTTTTCGGTTTCTGAAAGGACCCGTATTCACGCAGGTGCTGCTCGCGGACGAGATCAACCGTTCGCCTCCGAAGACGCAGTCGGCGCTGCTCGAGGCGATGCAGGAACGCCAGGTAACGGCCGAGAACCAGACCTTCCCGCTGCCTTCCCCCTTCGTCGTCTTCGCCACGCAGAACCCGATAGAGTACGAGGGCACATACCCCCTTCCCGAGGCCCAGATGGACAGGTTCACCGTGAGGCTCAGGATGGGGTACCCGTCCTTCGAGGACGAGGTGAGCATAATCGGCCTGAGGAGGATGTCTGGGGAGGAGCTCGACCCGGTCACGAGGGAGCTCGGGCCAGCCGACCTCGTCGCCCTCCAGTCGGGCCTGGATGGGGTCTTCATCGACGACGACCTCAAGAATTACATCGTCAGTATCGTCTCCGCCTCCAGATCAGCCAGCGGCGTCGAGGTGGGCGCGAGCCCTCGCGGGTCGATCCAGATGGCCAGGATGAGCAGGGCCAAAGCCGCGTGCGACGGGAGGAACTTCGTCACGCCCGACGACGTGAAGCAGCTGGCCGTCCCGGTGCTGGCCCACAGGCTGGTGCTTTCCACCGACGCAGAGGTGAAGGGGCTGACGCAGTCCGCGGTGATAGAGGACCTTCTCAAACACGTGCCGGTGCCGAAGGTGAGCGGCTCCGAAGAATAAGCTCGCCTTCAGCATCGTGATCGCCGTCCTGGGTCTCTGGATATCCGTGGCGACCTACTCGGCGATCGGACTAATCGCGGTCCCCCTGCTCCTCTTCATAGCGATGGACGTGGGGGAGCCATGGCGGCCGCGGTCCAAGATCGACCTCGCGGTCCGCAGGAGCCTCGGAAGCTCCAAGGCGCTCGTCAACGAGCCCGTGTTGGTCCAGCTAACCCTGACGAACAGGGGCGAGGACATCGACAGGCTGACGCTCGAAGACGCCCTCCCGGAGGGGGCAGTCCTCGCCAGGGGGTCCGTGTTCCTGGAGTGCGGCCTGAGGAAAGGAGCCGAGGCAACGCTGAGGTACGAAGTGAGCCTGGAGCAGCCGATCGAGCTCCGATTCGGCGACTGCCGCGTCAAGGTCCAGTCGGTCTTCGGTCTGACGGAGACGAGGCTCACTCTCACGGCTCCGGCATCTCTGCGGGTCTACCCCAAGCTCCTCTCAAGGAGGATCGCGACCGGTCGAGCAAAGGCGTTCACTTGGACCGGATCGGCTCCCTCGAAGCTGAAGGGGGGGCGCATCGAGTTCATGGACATAAGGAACTACGTCTCCACGGACCCCATCAGGGACATCAACTGGAGGGCGAGCGCGAGGCTGGGGAAGAAGGTGGTGAACGAATGGAGTCCCGAACGGGGGCTCGACTGCATAATCGTCGTCGACCTCTCCTCTGAGAACCTGCCGGTGGTGGGAGACTGGAGCGCCCGGGGCGAGGTGATAACCTGCACCTACGAGCTGGCCAGCTCGCTTATCGCGGCTGGGAACAGGGTGGGGATGCTGGTCCTGGGTTCCACGGTCTCGAAGATAAGGCCGGGATTCGGGTCCAGGCACCTCAGGAGGATGCTGGACCAACTGGTGAACTCGCTGCCCGGCTCGGTCTGGAAGGTCGAGAGAATCGAGGAGTTCCTAGAGACCTTCTTCAGGACGCAGTACCGGAACAGCGGGGGGACGCTCTTCTTCATCTCGGCCGGCATCAGCATGCCCCTCTTGGGGGCGGTCAGGACGCTCTCGAAGAAGAGATTCAGCTGCAACTGCGTCTTCTTGAACACCCTCGAAAGCGAGAAGGCCGCAATCCTGAGGCAGAAGGTTGTGGAGGAGGAGGCCGAGGAGGTCGGAAACCGGCTTGCACGGGCGGAGCTCGACTGGTTCGAGCTGCAGTTCGTGACCTTCTCCAAGGTCTACGAGTGGCGGATTGGCTCGGGGTTCACCCAAATCGGGAGGGTCGTCACGACTTGAGGAGGCGTCTTCTTGCCGCGACGATGTACCTGATCGCGCTCTCCTCCGCCCTGATCACTGAGACGCCGTTGGTCATCGCCTTGGCCTCGGCGTCCGTAATAGCGGTTTCCCTCGGTTATAGGTACCGGAACGTCCTGGCCACCTTCGCCGCCGGCTGGGCGCTTTACTTCCCGCTGGCCGTAGCGTTCAGCCTCGTGCTCGGCCCGATTCCTTCCTACTTGGCGTCGGCCCTCGTCGTGACCGTGCTCCCCGAACGGCTGAGCTTCGATAGCGAGCTCTCGCTCGTACTCGAGGCGCCCATGGGCGTGGATGCGGAGGCACTCAGTCTCGCCGGGAGGCTTTCCTCGACCCACTCCAAGAGGGTAGGGGAGTTCCTCCTAGTCGTAGCCGTAGTCTTCGCGGCCTCTGTTCCGTTGGCGAGACTCACCCCGACGGTCGCCGTGGTGATGTCTGTCGCGGTGGTGCTCATGTTCGCAGCGTACGGCTACGTGAGACGGGGAAGCCTGGACCGGGGCGACACGGGGCAAGGTCTTTAGAGCGAATTACGCATTAAAGCAACGATAGACGAAGGCAATTCGTGGCCATGAAATACGTCCCCCCTAACTCATTACCGTGGAAGCGATTAGGCCTTCGGACCGACAAGGCGAAAGTGTGGGAGTCGCCTCCAGAGGACAGGAGTTCAAACACTTGCCATCATCTGATAGCGAGCACGTTGGGTTCATCACAGGGACGCCAGGGCTTGTTGAGTCCCAGCTCTGGAATATAGGGAACACGAGGCCACCCCAAGAAATACAGCCATTCTCGGGCGATGACATTGAGAGAACTTACCTTACCTACTTTGTGGCGGGGGACATGCACGCCAATTGGCACGGGAGAAAAGTTAGAGTCGAAGGATCCACGACGCATCCAGCACAGATTCGATTGCTCTTCGACTTGTTCTACAGATATTCTAAGCCGATGATATATTCCGTCCAAAATCCGCCTTACTTCAGAGAATGGTCGCGATATGCCTGGAGAGCCGTTTTCAACTTGGACGAGACATTCGGTTTCCTTATTTCATTTCAAAGACGAATGAATGACAATGAATTGAAGAATGACAAGTTATTCTACAGTGCGCTTGGCGGATTTGCTGACGCCGAAGGATGCATATCCCTCAGCGGCCACGGCCGCGAAAGATCTGCTCCACGCCTTAGCCTCAGCAATACGAACTCAAAGCTATGCGGTGATTTCCTTGAGGGTCTTCGTCGACGGGGTGTCTCTTGCAGCTTAGGCAAGACTCGAAGAAATATAGGCCAGATTCAATATCAACTTTCCGTTTCCTCGAGGGATACATTACCCGTTATCGAGAGGCTGAATCTTAGGCACGAAGAGAAAATTGCGGCGAGAAACCTAGTCGGACGCCTGAATGGAATACCTTGGGTACATGCAAGACTGAAGTACAAAGAATTCAGGCGAAAGATCCGACTTGGGAGAAACGTTTGTGCCTTAGCTGCAAAGAGTGAGTATCTTAACCGGGATAAGATGAAACTAATCCGAATTCAGGTCGAGCAGGAAATCACAAGGCGAGCTATCTCACTCTACGACGCCGGTTTGCGACCTCAGTATATCGCAACACTATTAGGAAGGTCTCAGAGGACGATTTACAGACGAGTGGCGACTGGAAATAACCCAATCCAAGTCCGAAGAGAGGAAACCGAACAGGTTAATCACAGAGAAGAGCCCATATTTACTCAAGCACGCCTACAACCCGGTTGATTGGTTCTCCTGGAACGATGAATCGCTCGCTAAGGCGAAGAATGATGGTAAACCGATCTTTCTGAGTATTGGCTACTCCTCCTGCCATTGGTGCACGGTTATGGAAAGGGAGTCGTTCGAGAACCCTGCCATCGCCGCGTTCATGAACAAGAACTTCATTTCAATCAAGGTGGACCGGGAGGAGAGGCCGGAGGTAGACAGCCTCTACATGAGCGCGGTCCAGGCGATGACGGGGCAGGGCGGATGGCCGCTCAGCGTCTTCCTCACGCCGGACCAGAAGCCGTTCTACGGAGGGACCTACTTCCCAGCGGAGCCGCGGTACGGGATGCCCAGCTTCAAGCAGGTCATCGAATACGTCGCCAAGCTGTGGAAGGACAAGCGGGACGAGCTCACAGGCAACGCGGACCAGATCCTCGCGGCCGTCTCCCAGCGATACCAAAATAAGCCGGGAGCCATGTTGACGACCGCCGCGCTGGACGACGGGTACGCGGCACTGATCTCATCATTCGATAGAGAGTGGGGGGGGTTCGGCGGGGCTCCGAAGTTCCCGCTGCCCTCGTACCTGTCGTTCCTTCTGAGGTACCACTACAGGACCGGGAAGGAGATGGCGCTCAGCTCGGTCTTGAAGACTCTGGACGGGATCGCGGCCGGCGGCATCCACGACCACATCGGGGGTGGGTTCCACCGCTACTCTACCGACAGGGTCTGGCTCGTACCCCACTTCGAGAAGATGCTCTACGACAACGCCCTGCTCGCACGAGTCTACATCGAGGCCAGCCTGGTCACGGGAGAGGCGAGGTACGCTTCCACAGCGCGGGACGCGCTCGACTGGGTCCTCGCTGAGATGAGGTCGCCCGAGGGAGGCTTCTACTCGGCGCAGGACGCGGACACGAGCGAAGGCGAGGGCGTCTACTACACGCTCACCCCGGATGAGGTCTCGAAGGCGGTCGGGGAGGCAGACGCTCCCGCCTTCTGCGGGATATTCGGGGTCACCAACAGGGGGAACTTCGAGGGAGGGAGGAGCATACTCACCCGCTCTCATCCCCTGAGCGAGACTGCGGAGAAGCTCGGAGTCACGACGGACGCCCTTGAGAGCAGCGTGACCCGGTGGAGGTCCGAGGTCTATCGCGCCCGCCGCTCGAGGCCCCGGCCGGCGACCGACACAAAGATACTCACCTCGTGGAACGGCCTCGCCATCTCGGCCTTCGCGCACGCCGGGCAGGCGTTCGGTCAGGAAAAGTACACGGAGGCCGCGGAGGGTGCGACCGAGTTCGTCATCGAGAGGCTGACGAAGGACGGCGGGCTTCTCAGGAGGTTCGCCGGCGGCGAGGCCGCGCTGGACGGGACGCTCGAGGACTACGCTTTCTTCACGCTGGGTCTGCTCGATTTGTTCGGCGCGAGCTCGAAACCGAGATGGCTGGAACAAGCGATCGCGCTGGGGAAGAGGATGGTGGAATCGTTCTGGGACGGGAGCGGCGGAGGGTTCCTCCTCAGCTCGGGCGCGACTCTAGTCAAGGTCAAGGAGGCGTACGACGGACCCACGCCGTCGGGCAACTCGGCCGCGGCCGTCGCTCTGCTGCGGCTCGCCGAGCTCACCGGAGACGCAGGCTTCCGGGAGAAGGCAGACGGGGTGCTCAAGGCCTTCGGGGAGGAGGTCGAGGCGCAGCCGACGGGGCACACCAACATGCTGGTCGCGCTTGACCTCGCCTCGAAGGGGATGAAGGAGGTCGTAATCACGGCCCGGACTGCGAAGGACGCGGCGCCGTTCAGGAGGGAGTTCGACTCTAGGTTCATGCCGGACGAGGAGCTGGTGGTCGCGACCGAATCGAACCAAGCCTCCCTCGGTAGACTCAGTCCGCTGCTCGAAGACAGGCCGGCGACGGGCTCGCCCACAGTCTACATATGCCAGAACTTCGCCTGCAGGAGGCCGATAACCGACCTGCAGGAGCTGAAGGAAGAGCTCACCCGAGGGAGTTAGCTTTTTACCTGCGAAGACGGCGGTGCCAGCGTGGCCAAGGTCTGGGAGATCCGCGGGCTCTTCGGGAACGAGTACGCCCTCGAGGGAGCCGTCGAGGAGCTGAAGAAACAGAGCGGGATCGAGTGTCAGGTGCTCGACAGGAGGAACCTCTCGGTCCGGATGCCCAAGCGTGACCAGAAGCTGGAGGACGCCGTCAAGCGTACCTTCGAGATCTTCCACGGGTTCACGGAGTCCGAGGCTCCTCTAGGGGAGTTCGACGCCAAGAAGGCCGAGGAGAAGGCGAAGAAGCTGAAGCAAATCGAGAAGAAGAGGATAGAGGCCAAGAAGGGGCACTGAACCGGGCGGAGGCTGTGAGCGGACCCTGCCGTTAATTAGAGCTACGGGAGTGACCATTGCACGATGTCGGAGCATCTGGCGCGTTGGGACCTGCCCGATCCTGTATCTCGCCATGTTCGCGTCCAGGGTCGGTTTCGGGATCATCATCATAATCTTCCCGCTCTACATCGCGCACACCTCCGACCTCACGTTGGCAGCGACGCTGGCGCTCTACCCAATCTTCGAAGCCTCTGCTGCCATACCGATGGGAAGGCTCTGCGACGTCAGGGGTCGGAAGGTGATCTTCGTGTCGGCGCTAGCATTCATGGCCGTGATGATGACCTCGATCGGGTTCACGAGGAACATCTACGCGGTCGCATCGCTCCATGCGGCGATGGGGGTGGCCGCGGCCGGGGTCACGGTCTCCTCTCTGACGATGATCACGGACCTGACGGACCAGCGAAACAGGGGCGCCGGGATGGGCACCTTCGACTTCGCCAACATCGGCGGTTACGCAGCCGGGCTGCTCGTCGGGGGGAGGCTGGTTGGAGCGTTCCCCGGTGCGCTGGGGGACGCGTTCTTCCTCACCGGGGCGGGAGTCGCCGGGGCATTCGTGCTCGCTCTCATCATCTTGAGGGAACCGAGCCACCCCACCGGAAAGGGGGTACCGAGCTTCAACCCGTTCAGGGCGCTGGACGGGACCACCAAGGCGCTCATCCCGATCTGGCTTAGCATCACCACGCTGGTCGGGATAGTCTTCTTCCTCCCGCGGGCTCTCGCTACTCTCGGATTCACCGCGGGAACCACTGCGAACCTTCTCTTCGTCGGAGTGACCGTGCTCGGCGTGGGCTCGATCGGCTTCGGCGCCCTTTCGGACAGCATCGGCAGGACCAGGGTGATGCTGATCGGCGTGGTCGGTCTTCTCGGCCTGCTGCTGTCGGTCGGATTCTCCTTCGCGGAGGGAATCAGGGGCGTCACCGGAACTTCCCGGTGATCGGCATCTTCGCGATCGCCACTTCGGCGCTCGTGCCCACGATCCTAGCGACCGTCGGCGACAGGGCCAAGAAGGAGTCGAGGGGTTCCGCTATGGGCCTCTACAGCGTCATGCTGAGCGCGGGGACGGCAATCGGGACGATCGTCGCGGGCTTCGCCCACCAGTTGGGTGGGCTGTCGGGTATCTTCTACGCGGGGGGGATCATCTTCACCGGCGCGTGTGTTGTGAGCCTCGTCCTGTCGGTCCAGGCGTCCAGGGAACCTGCGTCGCCGCCATCTCCCTCGGCGTGAATTCGGCGCAACCAATTATAGTCTGCAACCGCGGCCTCGGCCACGCGCGGGGGTCGCCCAGCCTGGTCAAAGGCGCGGGGCTTAGGACCCCGTCCCTTAGGGGTTCGTGGGTTCGAATCCCACCCCCCGCACTACCACCTATGGTCTACCGCCTCCCGGGATTTCCGGGATTGAAGACATCTGCTCCTCAGCAACCGATATGAAGCGCACTGGACGAGGCGTCTCCTCGGCATTCGGAGAGTCGACCATCTTCCTTTTGGTCGCAGGAGTCGGAAAGCTTGGGGCGTTGTTGGCCGTCGCCTTGGCCCGGGCCACGGGACGCGCACCTAGCGTCGGGAGCGCCCTTGAGGGGCGTTGAAGACATGTTAGAGTAGGCAAAAGTAATATTAGATTCCTCTAAGTTTAAATACGCGATTAGGAAAGAACCATTCCTTGAGCGCACCCTCCGATCCGAGCTCAAGCTCCCAAGGGCGACAACGAGAACCAAGAGGTCACCGACAAGCAGAGGAACAGCCCGCGCATATCCTTCCGCGACTTCTTTGTATATCTGGGCCCGACGCTGATAGTCAGCCTGGCGTACATCGATCCAGGAAACTTCGGCACCGACATCGCTGGGGGGTCGGTCTTCAACTACGATCTGGTCTGGGCGGTCTGGATGGCCAGCGCCTTCGCGATGGTGCTCCAGTACCTCTCTGGAAAGCTCGGGATCGCGACCGGGAACAGCCTCTCGCAACTCCTCAGGGGTTCGCTAAAGACGAGGTCTCGCAGGGTTTCGTACTGGCTCGCGGCTGAGCTCGCCATAGCGTCGACGGACTTGGCCGAGTACCTGGGAACCGTTATCGCGCTGAATATTCTCTTCAACATTCCCCTCCTCTACGCGAGCATCTTCGGAGCCGCGGACGTCATCGTCCTACTTGCGCTGACAAACAATCGCTTCCGCGTGATCGAGTACTTCTTCATGGTCTTCGTTTCGATAATTGCGGCGGGGTTCTTCTACGAGCTACTTCTCGTGGGGCCGAACCTGCAACAGATTGCCATTCATTCGCTCTCGCCGTCCATATCCGCCGGCACCGTCCTTACCGTGGTGGGGATAGTCGGCGCCACGGTCATGCCCCACGTCCTCTGGCTTCACTCCTCTCTGACAGCGGAAAAGCTGGGTAGGTGGGGAATCAAAGAGAACGACCACGTCCCCAAGAAGAGGATACTCGGGCTCCACCTGCGGGAGAACATCGTCATCCTGGCGATTGCCGGTTGCGT
This sequence comes from uncultured archaeon, assembly GCA_963731775.1. Lineage (GTDB taxonomy): Archaea > Thermoproteota > Nitrososphaeria > Nitrososphaerales > Gagatemarchaeaceae > DATJAJ01. Next base: position 136,275 of record CAVSWV010000005.1, read on the forward strand.
GAACGTGGCGATCCTCGTCATGGCCGCCGCCGCTTTCTATGGCCACGGATACACCAACGTCCAGCAGATCAACGACGCGTTCAACATCCTGAAGCCCCTGTTCGGTCCTCTCGCGGCGATAGTCTTCGCGGTAACCCTCCTTGCTTCCGGAATCGCCTCGTCGGTCGTCGGTACGCTGGCGGGGCAGGAAGTCATGACTGGCCTTCTCGGAGTCAAGGTCAACCCGACCCTAAGGCGAGTTGTCACTCGGCTCATCAACGTCTTTCCAACCACAGCCGCCATCCTACTCGGACTCAGTCCGTTGGCGCTGCTTTTCTACAGCCAAGTCTTCCTGAGCATACTCATCCCGCTACCCATGATCCCTCTGATCTGGTACACAGCCAAGAAGAACGTGATGGGCCCTTACGTGAACAGGCACTCGACGACCATCGTGGCCTTGATCGTGGGAGGCGTCATAGTGGCGCTGAACATTGCCCTGATCTATACGAGCATCTGAAAAACGCCTCGAAAGATACTCCTCCTGCAGTAATTGGACGCCCTTCTGACACTCACGCGATGGGGGCGGTGAACGTGCTCGAGAAGACGAGGCCTGTGTCGCTGGTTACCGTGACCGTGTACTTCTGACCGGGCTGCCAGGTGAAGGCCTCCGGGGTCAGTCCCCTCTGCCCTCCTATGACCCACTGGTTGAAGGTGTTCGGCGCGGCCGAGGTGCTCGTGTAGACGCCTATCCCGTTGGGGCCCGAGATGTAAAGCGCGACCAAGTGAAGGGAGGACTGGCTCGGATTGGCGAAGGCGACAACGACGTGGTTGAGGTCAGACGTCTGGACTATGGCCTCTACAGTGACGTTGATGTTGAAGGCCGCAGAAGACGACGCGTTTACCCTGACGTTCAGGTAGTTGCACTTGAGTGCCGGAGCAGCACTGCATCCGAGAAATTGGTTCTGAGTTCCGTTCACATAGTCCGCAGCATTGGGAAGCGGAAAGACGGCGTGGACCGAGCCCGTGTTTTCGAACGAGAGTGATCCGACCTCGACCCAGAGCGTCGGATTGTAGGAGAACCTGGAGTCGTCCGCCAAGTACACCGTGGCGTTCGCGGGGCCCCGCGTCATGTTCACTGTCAACTCCATTCCTTCAACTTGGCTCGAATTGATCCCTAGCGGAAACGGAGTTGTCACCGTGGACATCTGGAAGGTCGTGCTCCCGTAGAAGTTCGCGTTTGCGTTCGGAGGTGCGACTGGTCGGAGTGCGAGCCCCACGTCGTCGAAGTGAAGCGAAAGTTCGGTCGGATAGCCCGCGTTGCCCTGGGAGGCGCCTGGCAGTATCGTCTCCATTGACACGATGAGCTTGTATGTCCCCGCGACCCAGAAGCCCGCCGGGGGATTGAAGGGCGTGTGCCTGTAGATCCAACCGCTCGGGCCGAAGCCGTTCGCATTGGTGGGTTGGGGATAGAGCGCGCTGCCGTAATTCACTGTCGGGTTGAGCTCGTCTACGGTTTGATAGACGCCGCTTGGGTTGACGAGGAAGACCTGATAGAAGATCAGTGAGTTCCTTACGGCGCTCAGACCGTCCAGGCTGGTGGCCCAGCTGACGGTGCAGCACGAGGCGGTAGCGAGCTCGGCGATGGTTCCGGGGTTGAGCGAAAATGGGGCCGTGAACTCTGTCGTGCTCGCGAGCTGCTGACCAGTCTGGATCGGGTTCCCGTTGAAGGTCGGCTGGTAGTCGACGTAGAGGCTTCCGGGTCCGCTCTCGGAGGACGTGGTCGTTGCGTCTCCGTCATAACCTGCAGTAAGCCCTCCGGGGAGATTGCCCGCCGGAACAGCCACGATGTTGCCCGAAGACGTGCCGCCCATGGCCGAAGTAGAAACGGTGCTGTTCACTGTGGTGATTGCCGTATCAGTGTACGGCAGACTCACCATTTTGTTTGCTACCCAAGAAATTATCGCGGTCGTGTAATAGGTGCCGATTGTCGCCGGGACGGTCGCCGTCCAGGAGAAGTCTACTGGGGGGGTCGAGGGACCAATAGCGTTGGGGAAGATCGAAACCCAGGTGATGTTGTTTCCTACCGTCGGCAGCAGGTTCCAACCTGCCGGAGGGCCAGGTTGAATAGCTACCAAAGGCAGACTCGGGTCGACGAGAAGCGTAACCTTCGCTATGTCGTAGAGGCCGCCTATGGGATCGTTGTTGGACACCGTTAGGGTGGAGGTCTCGGGCTGCGGCAGAGCAGGAACGCCCGGAAATTGGAAGTTCTGTGGAGAGTTCGTAACGCTCGCGCTGTCGGTCACGACTTGGTAACCCTTCGACACGTACCATCCTGCGATTCCGCTAGTGAAATTCATGTTCGAGATTGGCAGAAAGGGATTCTGCGCGGAATTTAGTGCGCCATTGACTACTCCGGACTGGTTGAACTCGATGCCCCCGAACGTGGCGTTCTGGACGTCGATTCGGTTGTCCTCTGATCTGATTTGGTCTGCGTTGCCCTGGTGAATCGAGTTAACCGCCGCGTTGAAAGAGTCGAAGACCGCCGTCAGTGCGCCGACGACGAGGACGACGATGATGATGAAGAAGACCGCGCCGATTATGGTGCTTATCCCAGACCGCCGTTTCATCTTCAATGGATGTCTCTAACCTCCATCCGCTCGAAGTGATTCAAGGATAGACTGGTCATCAATCGGGGATATAGAGCCTTTGCGGCCTAGACTATCGCGAACCGCACTTCGTACTGCTTGCCTACCTGCTCCACCCAGGCGAGGCCCACAGTCGAGCCGGAGCTTGCAGAGGTGAGACCGTTGACTAGAGCGTTCACTCCGTTGAGGGCGATCGGGCTCGTCCAGCTCACACCCTGATCGGTGCTTTCAGAGAAGTACACGTTCCCGTCTACACCCCATGAGATGAATATCGCGCTCTGTGAGGTGAGATAGTTCAGGGTGATGTGCCAGGAGTGGTTCACGATCGCGTTCGGGGGAATCGCCCCAATCACTGGGATTGGAGTGACCGCGCTGAAACAGACGATCGGGCCGCCTCCACATGCGCCCACTCCTGGAGAAGGCGTGTAGGTCGCTATGAAGAACTGGACGGTAGCCCCAAGCGCGATGTTGTTCGTCGCAAGCCCCGCGAAGTAGATCTGGTCTCCCACCGCGACAGCCTGTGACTGCTGTTCGAAGAACGCCATGCCACCTCCAAGAGCCGCATGGGTGACGACCCCCGTGTCGAGGTGGTCGATCACGTAGACGGTCGGAAGCTGAGGCTTGTTGCCTACCGAGAACATCAGCGCCACTCCGTCGGTCAGTTGCAGCATCTGGGCGTGCGCGGAAGAGGGACTCGAACCCACACCGTAGAGGGCATTCACAGCTACGTCCTTGCCCGCGATCCAGGTGGGCGGGTTGTACTGGAAGAACTGCATGTGCCACGTCATGCTCGTGTCGAGCGCAGGCACCGCGATCCAGACGCACCCAGGACAAGCGGCAGAGGTGTCAATCATCAGCGAGGGTGAACCCGTCGCCCACTCGATCAGTCCCGGAGGCGGGTTGAGAAGCTCGTTGGTCGGGAGGCCCGCCCAGTTGATGGTCACAGTTGTCCCGCTCGGCTGGATAGTGCCCGAGTTGAACTCGAAGTAGTTCGGGAATGTGGGCGGAACGTAGGCGTAGTACAGGGTCGTTCCGGCCGCGTTCAGCACGACTGAGAACGAATACCCTTCCTGGGCGCCCGCCACCACCACGGTCGAGCCGCTCCAGGCGGTGCCGGTGACGTCGGTGCTGACGCGGTACACGATATCGTTGCCGTCCGAGTAGAACACTATCCAGTGACCTCCGTTAGCCGGAGTGTAGATCAGTTCAGACTGGCTGGGGAACTCCATCGCGTAGGCCGTCTTGCTGAAGCCGACGGTGGTGACCGAGGGAGCGATCACGGTTAGGGTGAATATCTGGGAGACCTGCTGGAGATTGACGTCGGTCGCGTATACCGTGAACGTGAAGACACCATACGGAGCTGTCGGCGCCACGCTCACCGTCATGGACACGGCCTGGCCTGGCGATGCTGCGGCCGGGAACGGATTGGGGGCGAAGTTCACGGAAAGCCCCGACGGCAGCGGAAGGGAGGTAGACATCGTGATCAATGTCGAGCCGCCCGTCACGGTGATGGTCACTTGCGCCTGTCCCCCTACGCTCGCCGAAGCCGAGGTCGAGCTGAAAGACATTGTCAGTGGTACTAGGTAGTTGGCTGTGGCAGTTTCGGGGGCCACCATCTGGATAGCCACCGACGGGTTCGCGCAATTGGGCGCGCATGAGAACCCGGTCCAGTCTATGAAGGCGTTGGGCGGTATAGGCGTCTCTGTGAGAACTGGAGATACGTTTGCGAAGAACCAGCCTGCAGGGGCGCCTGGACTATTGGTCGGGTTCGCCACTATGGTACCGGCTCCCAGGGGGTTGGCGACCATGGTTAGCTGGTATATGACGCCGAACGGGACGTTCTCGGACGCTGTGGGGTTCGCTCCCGTCAGCGTGGGCATGCACGAAACCGGGCACGAAGGTCCGGTGTAAACGTAATCAGTGCCTGGGCCCCAGAGTTGCGGCGAAGGAACGCTGTATGTGTACGATCCTAGAGGCGCTGTCGTTATGATGATGTCCTGGGAATTGCTAGAGCAAGTGTAGGTGGTCCCGGCGACTAGGACGCAGCCCGAAGCGCCAGGGTTGGGTATCGGTGCAGGAGCAGTCACTGTGACGGACCAGAGCGGCCCCGTGAGGGCAATGTTCTGTTCCACGAATCCGAGCCCAGTCACAATCGAGAAGGTCGCGGTAATCGTCCCGGCCCCAGTGACCGTGGAAGTAGTGCTCGGGTTACCTGCAGCCGCGATCGTTATCGAGCCTATTTCTGTCCAGCCGGCGAAACTGTAGCCCGAGATCCCATTCGCCACTATCGGGAACGTGCCTGCTAAGCCAGCCGGTTCCCATATCGGGCTCGACAGTACCACAACCTGGCTGTTCGCCTCGATCGAGCCTGTCCCGGGCGGGTTCACCGAAAACGTGACTTGGAACTGGTGGTTGTACATGACCGGGTTCGAGATCTGGTTGGCGCCCGATATGGAGGGCCATGAGTTCGTCGCGGGGGCTACGGTCCACTGCTCGGTTGGCAATGCGCCCATGATCGGGTCTTGGACGAAGACTTGCTTGGTCGCGTCGAGCCAGTCGACGTTGGCAGTGAGATTCAGCACGTGGGCCCTCTGGACGCCAAGGAAGTAATACGTTATCGTGACTGAGGCTGGCGCTCCATGTACGGCGCTCCCGTCCGATGTGGCATACACGAGGTTCTGCTGGAACTGGTGATACCAGATTATCTGCGGGTTGGTTACGACGTTCGAGGCGCTCATCACCCATCCTAGCTGGCCGTTGAACGGCCCGCCCACCACGGTGGGCTCTGGGGTGTACCATCTCTCGGTCGCCGCACCGCAGGCGCCCGTGCAGTAGGTCTGCGTAACTTGCGCGAGTGTAGCCGCGTCCATCCAAACCGTGGAGGACGTCAAGTTCAGTGCAGGGTTCTTCGCGACCCCGAATGCCGTGAACGAGATGGTAGGGGGGCTAACGGGCATCGTTGACCCGTCCGAGACGGCCCAGGCGAGTTGCTGAGAGTACTGTTTGAAGTAAGTGATGCTGTAGCCGCCCGGATTGGCTCCGACTCCCGTGTTGATCACCTTGGTCGTCGTAGCGTTCGCATCCATGTCGGCTGCAGGCGGGCAAGTGGCTATAGGACAGGCCTGCCACCTGAACCCAGCACCAATGAACGCGGGCGTGAAGTACGCGCTAGTCGCCGCATCGGTCCAGATATCGACTCCGTAGCTGCTGACTCCCGTGGGCACGTATGTTGCTATCGCTATTTTGAATTGTCCGTACTGCGTCCCGTATATCACAAAGCTGCCAGTGCCGTCGAACTTCTGGGAGCCGCCCGATAGGACCGTGAAGAGGTTGAGGTACTGGTGGTAGTAGATCATGTTGCAGTTAATCTGGTCCGCGGAGGTGACAGTCCAGGCGAGGCCCCCGACACCGAGGCAGCCCATCGGCGGTTGGCCTCCGGGGTTAGCTGCCCACTGGTCGCTGGAGACCCCGGCAATCGATGCGCTGGCGAAATCGGTCGAGTTCCTCTCTATCCAGTAGGTGACGGTAGCCGCGTTCTGGTTGTTGTTGTATGTCGCGGAGGCGAAGGTTGCTCCCGAAGTCGTTGGAGCTGTGATGATGTGGATCGTGGGAGTCGAAGGCGGCGCTGGAGCTGCGGGCAAGACTGTGTACTTGCTCGGGTTCGCCAAGAGGTCGTAGTAGCCGTACCATTGGTAGTTAGCTGTCTGGACGCCGCCCACTGTCACGAAGGCTGGGATGCCGTTGCTGGAACCAAACGTCGTGGCCGCACAAGCACCGTTGGCTCCGCTGATGTTGAGGCACCACTCTTCGAGAGCGCCAGATCCGGTAGAAGTCGCGGCAATGGTAACCCCCGTGTAGGATTCGACGTTCGTTATGATGATGTAACCTCCGTCGGTCGCCCCCATAGCGTCCCCATAGGCCGGACTGGCAGTCGTGCAGCTTCCGATCACCGAGTCGCAAGACCCGTAGAAAGCGTTGGCCGCTGCGGTGCTGGTGCAGAGAGGGGCGTTGGTACACTGCGTGTACGATACCTTGAACTCGTTCGAGGGAGTCAGCGGGTACCACGCGGTCTGGGGCGTCTGGTGTTCCCTCAATTCCAGCGTGACAGTGACAGGGAAGTTAGTGAAGCTCAAAGTCGCGAAGCGGACGTTGTTGCCGTCTATCCACATCACCCCCATGCAGTTCTGAGGCGGGCACGCGGCCACTGTCGTTGCGTAGTTTATCGGCGAGATGTCGACCTCCCCATTGTCTCCCGTAGCTCCTCCGCCCGCGTTCACCTCCGTGTTCTGGGCGACGTTCGGACCAGCAGTCCAGACGGTTGCCCCTGAACAGCAGGCTCCAGTCGTTAGCGTCGCGATGTTTCCGCTCGTGCACCCTGCTATGCCCGTGCTGCTGCAAGGGGCGTAGGCCGCAACCAAGGTGGCTCCGTAGAAGCCGAGAGAGAGGATGTAGGAGTTAGCGTTGATCGGCGACTCTGCTGATGAAGGACCGCCAACCGGGCAGTCGAAGGCGTAGGTCGCACCGCCGAAGTAAGAGTCGGCAACGTAGAGGGTGCTGCCTGAGCCCGCCGTCCCGATGTCGTACTCGTTGTAGAACTGGCTCGCAGGAGAGCAGGTGGGAGAGGCCGGCGCAGGGAAGGGGAGCGAGCCGGCCGTGCTCGTCGCTATGAAGACCTTGAAGGGTCCGTACCCAGGCGCGCCGGCGGCCGATGAGGCGTCGTCGAACGCTAGTGCGTCATAGTGAGTTCCGCCGTTGTTAAGCGGGATGAGGCTGGGCGCCGTCAGGTCCCCAACCGCAGCCGTCTGGAGAAGATACTCCCAGGTGTACCAAGGCGCACCCACTGCCTGCGGGCAGGTGGTAAGGGTCGCAGACTGACACTGGAAGACGTCGACGTAATAGGTCGCCGCGGGGTTGGAGCTCGTCGTCGTGGCGATCGTCAGGTAATTGTTCCCGTCGATGGTTATCGAGACTCTGAAGTTAGATGTGCCAATCCTCCCAGCGGGTAGGTTGTGTAGGAGGTCCTTCGCATCGCCTGCTTGGACAAATGATACCTTACCGTCGTTACCAGCACCGCATGCGCCGCCTCCGCAGAGCGTGGCTGCGCCCCACCAGAGGTTGGTCCCGGAAGTCTTCGGCGCGACGGCATAGTAGAGGGTGGTCCCAACCAAATAAGTGTCAAACTGCGCGCCGCCATTCGTCGGATTCTGAGCGTTCGTGAAGGTAGCTGGAGCGGTCCAAGTCACTCCGTCAGGCGAGCTTTGATAGTAGATGCCGTTAGTACCCCCAGCGGACCCCCAGAACGTCCACCAATAGCCGGCTGCGTAGAGCACCTTGTTCTGAGAAGGAAGCTGGGTGCCCCCGCCGCTGGAACCAGGTACGTTGCCCGGGTTGAGCGTGACCAAAGCATGTGAAAGGCCGATCGCAGAGACCATTGAAAGGAGGAATATTCCAGCCAGACCCAGGATGAGGATCTTGTGTCGGCTCAGACCTCGCGGTATGGGGCTACGATGCGCCGCTCTACTCTCGAATTGCAACTGTGGAAAGCACCACTTTCCTAGAATCCCCGCCGCCGCGGCGCTTATAAGCGTGCCGCAGAATTTTGTGTTCGGCGGAAACCGTTCGGTCTCCGCACGACGTGAGATCGCATTCCGTCGGCACCGATGTTGGCACGGGTTCGATTTTCGCAAGAATCCGCTGTTTTCGAGCCGAAGGGGGATTGCGTATCATGACTGTTCCCCGAGACAATCAACAGTTCATGACTGAAACATCCTATCATTTTGATTAAATCTATATATGCTTCCAAAGCAGGTTTCGTTTCGATGCAGGTGAGGATGAGTACCCCTACGGGGTTCTGCAGACGAGTAGCGGTTATTCCGCATTTGCTTAGTGGAAACATTGATCCTCTGGGAATAGACTCGGCGCCATTCGCGTCGGGGGTGCCAAGCTGATGTCCGGCTCTTCTACCAGGAAGAAGAAGGCGACCAAGACCCGAAAGAAATCCACCAGAGCAAGATCGAGGAAACCCAAGTCTCCTCCGCCGACGGAGACCACCACCACTGAAGCCCCGAGCCAGGAAGTTACGACCACCGAGGTCGAGCCCGAGCTAGAGGCAGTTCCTGTTCCAGACACCGTCCTAGACATGCAGGCGGGGATACTCGGCGAGCCGAGCACTGCCAGGTCGGCATATGTGAGGCTGGGCATCCTAATCACGTCTTTCGCGCTCGCCTTCTATCTAGTGCTGGAATCGGCGACGATACTCGCCGGAACATCTCTACAGCTTCCTATCTCGAGTCTTCTCATCAACGACGCTCACCTGTCTGGGACCGCTGCTGCCTACGGCCTTGTGGCGATAGCATTCGGGGAGGTGATCGTAGTGCAGATCTGGGCGTGGAGGACGAGAAGGCTCAGCGCGGGGTTCGAGAGCGACGAGCTCTCCCTCGAGGCGAAAGGCGACGAGTACCCCCAGATGCCGACGACGCCTCTCCCTGGAGTCCAGGCGGAACAGGCACAACAGGAGACCGTCGAACGGCTGGATAGCCCCCCGACATACGCATCAGTCGAGGCCGCGATGGGCACCCCCCCTGCTGGCGAGCCTGTCGAGCTTGTGTCGATGGAACCACCTGTAGAGCCGGCCATACCCACTATGGCCGCCGAGACTGTGACCGAGCCTCCTCCTCGACAGGTGCAAGAGCCGGTCGCCGTTGTCCAGGAGGAGCCCGAGCCCGAAAAGCCGGCGCCCCAGGTGGAGGTGGAGGTCCCGCAGCCTAGGCTTGAGATTCCTCAGGTAAGGAAGGAGGAACAGACGACTGTGCTCTCCCAAGTTCAGGAGACACTACCAGAAGTGGTTAGGCCGAGGAGTCCTGTCCCGGCCAGGGCTCCGGGAGTTCCAGCTACTAGGGCGCCCGAACAGGTGGCGCAACCCGCCCAGCAATTCGTCATGAAGTATCGCATTTACCCCGACAACCCGGACGTGTACGTGGGCATCCAGAGGGACGCAGAGACGGGCGGGTTCAGGTACGTCGTAGTCGAGCCGCGGCTGAATCCGGCCGAGAAACAGGTCTACACTAACCTGACGAGGCTGCTGGTGGACGAGCTGGAGGTCGACATGGCGAAGCTGAAAAACAACAAGAAGGCGACCGATTACCTGACCAACGAGGCGAAGAACATCGCCACCAAGTACAACCTGAAAATTGGGCCGGAGTCGTACCGGAAGATCGCCTATTACTTCACGAGGGACTACATTCACCTTGGCAAGATCGAGGTGCTGATGAACGACGCGAGGATAGAGGACATCAGCTGCGACGGGCCGAAGGTGCCGCTTTTCATATGGCACAGGGACTACGAGTCCATCCCGACCTCGGTCATCTTCAACGACGAGAAGGAGCTGGACCAGTTCGCCTCGAAGTTGGCGTACGTCTCAGGTAAACACATCTCGATAGCCAGCCCAATCGTCGACGCGACCCTCCCCGACGGAAGTAGGGTACAGATCACCTATGGCAGAGAGGTCTCGAAGAGGGGAGGCAACTTCACCATCAGGAAGTTCAAAGCAGATCCGATCACAATCGTCGACCTCCTCAAGTACAACACTTGCTCGCCGGAGCTGGGTGCGTACCTCTGGTACCTCATCGAGAAGAGGATGTCTATGCTGGTCGCCGGGGGCACGGCGTCGGGCAAGACGACGACTCTCAACGCTCTCTCCATGTTCATCCCCCCCGACCAGAAGATTGTCAGCGTGGAGGACACGCCGGAGCTGAACCTCTCCCACAAGAATTGGATCCAGTCCATCTCCAGGGGAGGCGGAGTCGCGGGAGAGATCACCCTCTTCGACCTGCTGAAGTCGGCGCTGAGGCAGAGGCCGGACATCATCATCGTCGGAGAGGTCAGAGGAGTCGAGGCCTTCACCCTCTTCCAGGCCATCGCGACCGGTCACGGCGGTCTCGGCACGATACACGCCGACTCGGTACAAGCCGCGATCAACAGGATCACTTCCGAGCCGATGAACGTGCCAAAGTCGCTGCTGGGCTCGACCCTGGACTGCCTCGTGATGCAGCTGAGGATCAAGCTGAAGGACAAGAGCGTCAGAAGAATGGTGCACGTGGCCGAGATAGTCGGACACGAGACCTCCACCGACCAGATAGTGCTCAACAACGCGTTCAAGTGGGACCCAGTGACAGACAGCTACATCTTCTCCGGAAGGAGCAGGCTCTTCGAGAAGATCACCAAGAGGTACGGGACCACTCCAGAGCAGATAAGGGGGGAGATAGAGGATCGCAGGATCTTCCTCACATGGATGATGAAGAAGAACATCCGCGATTACAAAGACCTCTCACAGAAGATCAGGGAGTTCTACAGCGACCAGAGGACATCGATAGACATGGCCATGAGGGGACTCGAGGGGACTTGAAGGCCCAGAAGAAGCAGAAAGTCGGAGGCGGCTTCAGGAGGGCGTACTGGCGCTTCTCCTACAACCTGCTTAATCGGCACATGGGCCGCCAATACCAGCGATTCAGCTCGCTGCAAGACAAAATCAGGATGTCGGGGATCCGGCTTACCTACGAAGTTTACCTCTGCGGGATGTTCCTCACCTCTGCGATAATCGGCGTCGCCGCGCTCGCGGTGGGCGGTGTCGTCCTCTCGCTTCTCCACTTTTCGACCGTCGGCGCCGTCGGGCTTGGCATCTTCTTCGGGATAGCGGGCGCAGGGGTCTCCTTCTTCATCCAGTTCCTCATACCCAGATTCAGGGCGAGCGGGCGGAAGAGGAGGATTGATGAGGACCTGGCTTTCGTGGTGAGCAGGATGGCCGTGCTCTCTGCGAGCGGCATGACACCGGAGGCGGCCATAAGGGCGATCGCGGAAGATGACTCGAACGACTTGATAATCAAGGAGTTCAGAAAGATAGTGAGAGACCAGACCCTCTTGGGTATGGACCTTAGCCACGCTTTACAGGAGGCCAGGCGGAGGTCGCCGTCAGACACCTTCGCGGCGTTCCTGGACGGGATGATCGCTACGGCGAACTCCGGGGCGGACATCGAGTCGTACCTCATGAAGCAGTCGAAGACCCTAATGAACGACAAGAGGCTGAAGGTGAAGGCGTTCTCCGAGTCGCTAGGCGTCGTGGCCGAGATGTACACCACCTTGCTGGTCGTGATGCCGCTTATCCTGATCATACTCTTCGCAGTCATGGGTGTCATTGTCGGCAACCTTGGGGGGCTTAGCATCACGCTCCTCATCCAGTTGGTAGTCTACGTGATGATCCCCTTCGGAGGCATAATCGTATTGGTGATAGCCGACAGCATAATGCCGAGAAGATGAGTTAGAAGTGAGTCTCAGGGCAGCATATGGACACAGGTCCCTAGTCTACGGAATATGCGTCGCGGCGGCAGTAATCGTAGACATCCTCGTCGTTATCCTCACTCTGACGGGCGACGTCGCCTTCCCGTTCTCAATACCCAACATGGTCATCCTATTCACCCTAGTCTGTTTCATCTTCCCCAATTTCATGGAGTTCGCCTACCAACGCTGGAAGAGGAGGATCGACGACGCCATCCCAAGGATGCTGGCCGACGTCACCTCTCAGGTGAAGACGGGAATGAACCTGGACAGGGCGCTCGAGTACGCCGCTGACAGGGACTACGGTCCCCTCAGCGACGAGCTGAAGAAACTCCAGATTCAGCTTTCACTGGGAATGCCGTTCGAGGACGCCGTGAATCGGTTGATTGACCGAGTTGGGACTCTCTCGGTCAAGAGGACGTTCAGTCTGCTGATCCAAGCGAACAAGGCCGGGGGGAGGATCGAGAACCTCTTGGACGTCATCCAGTCCGACGCGAATGACCTCTTCCTGCTGGAGAAGGACAGGAGAACCGCGATCCGACCCTACGTCATCATCATATACATCGCATACGGCGTGTTCCTCGCGGTCTCGATTCTGCTGCTTGACAGTTTCTTCAAGAGCGTCCTGGGCCAGTCAACAACTCCTGGGGGAGGAGGGCCCGGCAATCTATTCGGAGGCATTCAGGGACTTGGGCTAGCACAAGTCAAGGACCTCTTCCTCCAGATGGCGCTCATCGAGTCCGTCTTCGGAGGGTTCGGGGCCGGGAAACTTGGCGAAGGCAGCTTCGTCGCGGGCTTCAAGCACGTCCTGGTCATGGCGGGGCTTACGGTGGCCCTCTTCGTCTTCGTCGTCTAGGCTATGGCGAGACGTAGGTTCCCGAAATAATGAGCCCCTGGCTCGTAACCACGGTCACTTCGTAGCTCTGGTCGGTTAGCCAGTTGAACTGATCGTTCGCCGGGGCATTCGTCTGAGGAAGAGGGATCTGCAGGGTCTGACCAGGGTTCACCCAATAACCGAGCGCGCCGACAACGGGGTTGACGTACCCCAGGTCGAGCTGCGACTGGTCGTAGACGTAGATTCCTGTGGGGCCGGAAATCAACGCGCTAACGACGTGGACCGTAGAAGTCCCATTGTTGGTCAGCCTGATGACTCCCGAGCTTTGCTGCCAAGTCTGGAGCGTGAGGGAGACGTTTGCCGAGATTACCGGCGGGGGCCCCACCCCGATAGGGTTCGGCCATATCGCATAGACCCGGACGCAGACGTTGGAACACTGCTGCCCCGGCGGCGCCCTCTGGTCGATGTAGACTGAGGAGGACGAAGCAGGGATGACCGCGTTGAATGTGACCGAGCTTACGAAGTTCACCTGCCCAACCTCCACCCACACTGGTTGGGTCGGCGGTACCGACTCCCGCGACACGTCGCCTATGAAGACGTAAGCGGTGACCTCTCCTGTGCTACCGGGAGCCTGCGCAAGGTCCGCTGCGAGGTGAATCGATTGGACCTGACTGGGGTCGACCGGTGGCGGGTTGCCGCCAGACCCGCACGGCTGCCCGGCGGTCACTATCACGCAGGCCGGAATTTGGATCGGGCTAACGCCGTTATCAGCGTAGTAGCTCGTCCCCGACTCACCGAGGGCCAGGCCGATGTCGTCGAAGTGCATCATCATTGTCGATGGGTACTGGTTGCTAGGTGGATTCGTCGCGGGCATGCTCGCCGTTATCGAGACTATGAGCTCGTAGTTGCAACCTTGAAGAGGGCAGCCGACCGTCCAGAACCCCGCGGGAGGACTGAAGTTGAGAGCGGGGTTAGTGGTCGCGGTGCGCATGATCCACCCCGTGCTGTTGCCGCCGTTCACCTGGCTGGGCACCGCAGTGTCGAGCGTAAGTATCTGACCGACAGTGTAAGCGGCCGTGAGCTTAGCAAGGTACACGTTCGTGATGACCAGAGGACTCGGAGGGGCGCGGAGCTGGTCAAGAGAGTAACCGTAGCTCAAGGAGCAGCAGGCTCCGGAAGAGATTACTGCGGCAGTGGTAGGGTCGATGTTGAACGCGGTGGTGTAGTTCATCTGGGCGGTCAGCTGCTGGTTGTTGGTAAGCACCGTTCCGTTGTAAGTGGGTTGAAAGTCCAGGTACATGCTGCCGGGCCCGCTCTCTGAACCGATGCCCGTCGATATTGGGTCGTATCCGCCGGTGACGCCTCCGGGGACCGCCGAGGGAGGTTGGGCGACTATCTGAGAGACGGACGAGCCTCCCGGACCCGAAGTCACGACGGTTGTGGTAACAGGCGCCGTTCCAGAATCGACAATCGGCACTAGGTGGAACGTGGTTGCCCACGTCAGAGTAACCGTCTGGAAGTACGTGTTCGGAACAGACGGCGCGATGGCAGTCCACGTGAAGTTCAAGCTGTTTGCCCCTGTGTTGGGAATTCCAGCGGCGGGAGGGGTGGCCGTCCACGTGATGGCGTTCCCCACGATGCCCACTACCCAGTTCCCGTTAGGCGGTATCTGGGTTCCAGCCAGAGTGAACCTGGAGTCCACCTGGAGGGAGACTTGGATGATGGTGGAGGCAGGCGCCGGGGGGCCCGGGTCGGTGTTGCTGATGCCTAGGGTGAATACGGTTACGCTCGGCAGGACGTCCTGGAAAGTGTTGGTTATGAGCCCGTCGTCTCTCACGATCTTGTATTCTTTCGAGAAGGTCCAGCCTGTCATGCTGCTGCTGAGATTCATGTTCGTCACTGGGAGCAGCGGCTTGTTTACCGAGTTCGCCACTGTCGGGTTGATTGCCATCACGCCGGAGGCGGGAGGAATCACTCCGCCGAAGACCAGATTCTGGAGGGTGACGGACGTGTCTTTGTTCTGAACGTCCTGGGCGTTCACCTGCTTGAACTGGTTGGCATACCCAGAGAAGGCCTGAAAGACAAGGACCGTGCTTGAGAAGACGAGGAAGACCACCAGGACGAAGAAGACCGCCCCTATTACGGTGCTTATTCCAGGCCGGCTATGCCTTCTCGTAAACAACAAACTGATTGCCTCTGGCCGTTATCAAAGTGAAGGCATAGACGTTCCCGGCCGCTATCGGATCGACGCAGTAGAACTTCAGGATCGCAGACGTTCCAGGAGGTATGGAGGCTATGCAAGGGGAATTGGAACAACCGGTAGGATTGGTGTTCGGCAACCATGACTGAGGATTCACTGCCCAAGTGCATCCAGGACCAATCGGCAAGCAGAGCCTGAAGGTCATGTCAACGGGACCGGTTGGAGGCCCGGACTCGATCAACGGTGTGTTCGCAGTTACGTTGGTCACGAAAATCTCCGAAATCACGGCGGTGTTTTGTCCGGTGTTCCTAACGAAGAGATCGCCCGTCGCACAGATCCTTGACGGGATCGCAGGCGGCAGACACGGCGAAGTGTAGTTATTGAAGAAGTAGACCTGTTCGACCACTACATTTTCCGCCAGTTGGTTCCCGGCCCCTTGGACGAGGTTGGAGAAACCCGCACCGAAGCCTCCGAAAGCTGTGGAAGCAAAGCTGTAGACCAGCGTTCCGATCGCAACCGTAATCACAATCAGTAGAAGTTCCGCGATGATCGAGCTTACTCCTCGCTTCTTCATTCGCATGGTTATCTTCCCCCCAGAGCAGACTTAGCTCGACTCATCCGGCGCACCTGTTTCCGTCTCGGAGGTGGTCTCGTCCGTTCCTTCGCCCTCGGTGGTCATCTCCTCACCACCGGTTCCTTCCTCTCCGCCTTCAACAGGCACCTCTGCTCCCACGGGGACTTCCTCCAAGTCGTCATATGGCTGGGTCGTCTCCTCCAGAGTGCCGGCAGCGGCTGCCTTCCTCTTCCTCCTTCTTCGGAGAAACCAGAAAGCAAGGACCGCGACGACGACAACTACCGCTATGACGATGATGTAGATTTCCTCGGTTGACAGAAGCGGAGGCTTGGCCGCAACTGGCGCGGGCTGCACTATCACCTGTTCGGTTAGGTTAGCAGGACCGGAGAGCGGCGAAGTCACGATTGCCGTCACCTTGGCGATGCCCGCCGTTTGGCTGATGAAGGTCGTGCTCGCGAAGCCGGTCGCGGCGGTTGTCGAATTGGACGGGGTGACGGAACCACCTTTTGCGGACCAGGTCACCTTGGCGCCCTTGAGCCCATGGCCCAATGCGCTGGCATTGACCGTCACTTGGACGCCAGTGTTCACGAACGTGACGAGAGACGGAGTCAAGAGTTTGAAGCTGACCGGGCTCTGCAAGACCGTCAGGACGGCGGAGGAAGCTGCCAGCCCTGCGGCAGAGGCAGTCAGGTTTGAAGACCCGAAGCTGCTGGTGGTCAAGAACGCGCTGGCGTAGTCCGAACCCGGACTGATTGTCAAGTCGATGGTTTGCTTGAAGAGGGTCGTGTTTGAGGACGCGACGGTTATGTGGGTCGTCTGACGTGCCTCAGCCGGGAATCCGTTGATGTCCTGCAGCTGAACCGTAAGGAGAGCGTCTGGACCTATGGTGGAGTTGATAGTGTCGGAGGGCCCCAGATAGGCGGCCAGTTTGGTTGGCGCAGGTACAACCGTTTTGAGGACTGCCGATGTTGCCGCGTACCCAGACGAAGATGCAGTTATGTTCGCGGCACCCGGTGAAAGGCCCGTCGTCACGCTGACGAAGGCGTATGTTTGACCGGCCTTCAGGACAACCGGCGAGTTCACGCTGATCACGTCGGGTCTGGAAGAGGCAATTTGGACCACGGTGTCGCTCGGGGCCAGAGCAGGGTTCCCATTGATGTCTTCGAGGACCACTGCGAGCCCGGTGTAAGTCTGGCCGTCCGCCGGGAGATTCTTGACCGCTGGAACCACCAAGACGGATGCCGGAATGGGACCGTATGCGGCTTCGGAAATTTGGCTGGAGACAAGGTTCTGCGCAGAGGCCGTCAGCACCGTGCTTCCAACAAGATATGTCGAAGCGAAAGAGGCTGTGGCCCACTCGTTCCCCGCCGGAATCGAAACGCTTTCAGTGACGCTCCCCACTCCTGTGTTCGAGGAAGTGAGGTTCACCGTGGATGAGGAACCGACAACGTCGGGGAAACCAGTCCCGTTGATCACGGAGACGAGTATTGCCTTGTACGCCGAGTTATCGGCCAATACCGGATTGGGCGCCGCAAACAATTGGAGAGCGGCGGCCGGCCCCACGGCTGGGAAGGTCTCTACCGTGTCAAAGCCCGAAAGAAGGCCCTGAGCCGAAGCGGTCACCACGGTTTCCCCCTTTACCGCAGTCGTCGTGAGGTTCGCGACGATTGCCGTTTGACCTGTGGGTATGACGAGAGTCTGAGTGGTCTTTGTGATCGAACCGACGGTCTGGTTCGAAGATGTCACTGCAACTGTAACTGGCGACGGAGCTCTTGCTGGGTTGCCGGAGGGATCTTCAAGCCATATGACGACCCTGCCGGCGCCAGATGTGACTATGCGATTGGGTTCGACCGACACCTTCAACGAGAACGGCGGAGATCCAACGATGCCAACCGCGCTCGTTCCCGAGTTGAATCCAGAGGCGCTCGCAGTGACGAAGGCCGAACCTATGGTAGAACCAACCGTGTAGTCGACTATGGCCAAGTCGTTCCCAGGATTGATTATCACTGACTTGTTGTCAGGCTGAACGTAGGCGTTGTTGGAGGATGAAATCGTAACGTTGGTCGCGAAAGCCGCCTTTGCGGGTAGGCCCGTGTCGTCCTGAAGTTGGATAACGAGAGAGCCCGTGCCACCCGGTCTTGCGAGAACGGAACCAGGAACGGGAGTGACCTTCAGAGCGGTGGCGAATCCGCTCGGGGTCTTGGTCTGAATGGCGGCACTCGTCGAACTTATTCCCGTCGCCGAGGCGGTGATTATTGTTACTCCTGCCGTCAACGTCGTTGTAAAGTTCGCGACCACGTACCCGTGTCCAGCGGGTATCACAACCGTGGGTTCCACCGTTCCTACGCTGTTCTCAGACGATGTTAGGAAGACTGTAGTCCCGTTCAGGGCGAGAGAAGGTAGACCGGCCTTGTCGTGGAGGCTCACTACGACAGCCGGATAGGACTTCCCGTCGGCAGGAAGCCTCTGCGGGACTATTGTTAGGGACAGAGCTATCGCGTTGGAAGGCGAACCGGTAGGGGCTGCCGCTGAGAAAGCCGGAAGGGCCAGCGGGAAAGAACCGAGAAACATCAGAGACAGCAAGGATAGTACTAGTAAAGACCTGATCCTACGGGCCAATTGGTGGGGCTCCGCCGACAAGATATATTAGTGATTTGGTTACTTGTGCGAGTGAATATCAAGCTTTCAGTGACAAAAGGTGCGTCGTTGGTTAAACCCGCATCTCTTGAGCAAAGGGAGGAATCTCAGGTTCGCCTATGAAGTCGTCGGAATGTTTACTGCAATGATTTGTCCAGAACCGCCGAGGAAGGTGATTTCAATCAAGATGACGTAGCTGGTGCCGCCGGTGAATTTCGTCCCTGCTGCTGCTTGCACAAAGCCGTTTGCACTTCCCGTTTGCCCTACCGGGATAACGTTTCCCACGCCGACTGGAATCCCGTCATACATCGTAGTCAGCGGAGTGCCCAACGGGAAGGATGGCGAGGGCGGAGACCTGCAGTCAGATGTAGCGAATGTCGAAACAGGACAGGAGAAAGAAACTGACGAGATGTCCTGCGATGCCCTGTCGGTGAGCGTTATTGACAGAGTAGCATTCCCATCGTAGGTTCCGGGAACAATCATCACGCTCGTGGTCGTCAGGAAAGTGGACGGGCCACCCTTAGTCAGATTCTGGAAGAGCCCGTTCACGACTACAGCGACGAGAAGAGCGGCGGAAACGACGACGATTACCATCAGAAGGACGCCGACTATCTCGGCCACCCCTCTGCGCGACTTGAGCCGCGGTTGGGCTCGAACCAGATGCAAGACTTCTCAGCTGACCGAATTGGCACTTATTAACGTAAAGCGAGCCGATTTCCGCTAATCATTCACAGTTAGGAATGCGGGGTGATAGCCACTGCGTAAGTTTGAACTCCGCCGCCAGAAAAAGCCACAGTACAGGCAACGACGTAGGTGTCAGCGAACGAGAACGAGCTGTCCAGGGAGGATTGTACCGTGGAGTTTCCTTCTGTCCGCGCACTCGGCGGAACCGGCTCAGTGATAGAGACTGGGACCCCCTTGTATGAGAAGGCAAGTCCGCCGCAGCTCATGGTGATGAACTGGGAGGTGGGACAGGTGACACTGACGCCTACAATCTGGGTCGGGCCCAGATTCTGGACTTCGAAATACAGGGTCCCGACCGTCCCCACGCCTCCCGGCACCTCGAAGCCGGCGGTCACTTTCGCGCTACCGCGAGCCGTTGAAGGGGTCCCTATGACGCCAGTGAGGACTCCCGCTATCAGGATTAGGGCAACAATTGCTATGAACGAGAGAACCAAGTAGATCACGGCTCTCGCATACCCCCTCCTCGAAACCGGCAACAACGGCTATAGCTCTCTGGTTCCCATATATGACAGTAGCAGGACTGTTCTCTGGCGGAGAGGAGAACAGGCTCAGCTCCCCGGATTACCGCCTTCTCTGTCAGGTCTGAGTAGCTAACTGCAAAGTGCCTGAGATAGAGGTCCCGTCTGAGAATGAAACTTGGTAGGAGAAAGTGAAGATTTTACCAGGAGTGAAAGAAGTTCCGATCGCTGAATTGACAGTCGAGCTTCCGCTCACGGACTCCCCCTTGGGGATTACGTTCTGGCCCGATACGGGCAATCCGGCCGAGAGAATCGTTAGGCCCCCGCAGTTGGCGCTCGTGAATGATGAAAGCGGACAGGAAACAGCGAAAAGTTCAGCCGAGGAGGGCCCAAGGTTCTGGACAAATATCGAGAGCGTAGCGGTGTTTCCACCGACAGTAGAGGTAGCGAATACCCCCGATACGCTTACTTTGTCAGGGGAGCTTTGCCCCCCACCGGGGATAAAACCGGTGAAGAGCGTGAATATCAACACAACTCCGATAACAACAATTAGAAACAAGAGCAATAACGTTAGAACTCTGGCGAACCCTCGTCTCGAAGGAGGTAACATCGGCATCATCTCATTTCCGAAGTTTACCTATAAACTGGTCGAACTTACAGCGCCTGTACTGTTTCTTCGAGAGGGAGATGACCTCGAGCTGGGACCTCGGCTTTCGTAACGGGATAACGCCTCTTAAGCCTGGTTCTTAAAAAGAGAGAAGAGCGAGGATTCAATCCTCGCTTAATCTTGCTTAGATCTGTGCAGTTGCAGACAGTGCTTGAGAGTGGGTTCCGCCGTTGGCGAAGTCCACAGTCACTGTCATCGAGTAGGATTGACCGCTCAGGAGAGAGGCGCCTGCTGTTCCTAACACGTTCTCTGATGCGCTGACTTCACCGCCGACTGCGAGTGGAGTGGCAGTCTCGACTGCCGCTGGTGTGGAGTTGCAGAAGATAACTGGCTGTGTAGCCGAGGCCGCATTCACTGCGCCGCAGGCTGCTACACCTACCAGACCATTGCATCCGGCTGCACCGGTTGTGGTTTGGCCCATACAGGTCACAGCCGCGAAGGCTGTATCCGTAAAGGATGTGTATTGCACTTGAATGCCCGTTATTGGGTTGTTTGCGGTGTTCTGGATTGTCACGACCAATAATCCCGCTCCATTGCCAGACGTAACTGTGAGGCTTGCCGTCGCTGTCACTAGGTTAGAGCTTGCCCCGTTTGTGAGGCCGCCGATTAACCCCGTGACGAAAGCGTAGACTATGATTGCCGCCGCTACTGCGATGGCGATGAGGAGGAGTGTTGCGATGACTGGTGAAACTGCTTGTCTTTTCTTCAGTGAGATTTTCATTGACGTATCTTCACTTAGGATGGCTGCTTTTATACGGCTATTTAAGCGAGATGGACAAAATGTACACAAATTTAGAATCTGCATAGGATGATTATTCCTAGCTGACCAAAGATCGGATGAAGTTCAACGACATGAATACCGTCGGAGAATCCTAGTCCTCTGCCTTCTGCCTGCTCGAATACAGGTCTATGTGATTGCAGCGGGAGCAGATGTATGTCATGACGATCAGAAATCCCTCTATCTCCTGCCCCTGGCCGCTCCTGACGTCGTGCATGTCGAGGGCCTGCATGGCAAAGAAGGTCCGGGTTCCATATCCACCCAGCATCTGCCGGTAGGACGGGCCCCCGCAGCTGGTGCACTTAGTAGGTGCCGTCCGCTCCTCACGGGCATTCACATGTAGAATCTTCCCGATTCGGAGTAAGACCAAGTCTGTCAAGATTACCCGACCAGAGGCTCAAGAAACGAGGTTTACTCTCTCCGCACGCTGCACCCCACAGCCTCGGGATTGCTCTGAAGGTATCTCGGCCGGCCGAAAGAGTGGTGCTTCCTCGGAAACAGGCTTACTTCTTCTTGCCCAGAATCTTGAAGATCTGTGACCCGCAGGTGGTGCAGGTCCCTTGGAGGGCCTTCCGGCCGTTCTTCATCGTCACTTCTCTCTCCTCCTTGATCGCTCGTTGGGTCTTGCACTTCATGCAGTAGCCATATACGACCTCGAGGGCAGCCAACGGCACCTCGCTCACCACCTCAGCCGGCTCGACGGTCATCGGCTCGACCGGTGCGGAAGGCTCAGGGAGAACCATTTCTTTCGCAGGCTCGGGGATCGGGGGGGTCTCAATTGTGGACGCGCTTGCTTCCTGTACCGCTTGGGGCGGCGTGGGGACGACCGCGGGAACATCCTTCTCTGCCCCGGGGACCGGCGACCCTGTCGACAGCAGCCACTCGTCAGACTCAGTCATCGTCGTGTCAGAGCCTACCAAGTCCTTGGTCCCTGCGATGGTGGCGACTTCTCCGACAGGTTCGGGCTCGCTCCCCTCCCATCGTATCGGGCGCTCGGACTCCATCTCCGCGTTTGCCGTCGGGGGCGGAGACGTCGCGACGGTCTTCATCATCGGACGGGGCGGCGGAGCCTCCGACTCGACCACCATAGGTTCGGGCGCCGCGCGCGGGCCGGTCTGCTCCGGCGGAATCGTGTCCTGCGTGGCGGGCTGCGACGAGAAGGTCCTAGGCCGGGTCGCCATTCCAGGGGGTCTCGGCACCCTCATCTGAGGCTGCGGAGCCCGGGCCTGAGGCCTCAAAGAGACTACCGTCTCCGACCACTGGCCTTCCTTTTCCAGCTGCTCCTGGCGCCTAAGGCCGTCCAAACCCTTCGTTACCAGCCCGTATCCAATTGCGATTATGGCGCCGAGGAAGACCGCCTGCACGGTGGCATACGTAAGTGAGAACGTGGCGCTGGAGGTCCCGCCCAAGGAACTGGCGAAGTTCGCCTCAAAATTGTTGATGATGATGAACGCTTCGTAGAAAGCGAGAAGAAGGAGTATTATGCCTATGACTGCGGCGCCGGTTCCAAAGACTAGGAGCTTCCGCAAATTCGCCATCCCTTAGCGTCCTCCGTTATATTAAGGTCACTTGGTTGGGGAACGCGCCCTCTTCTGTGCCGCCACTATCAGTCTTTGAATTCTTTCTTGCGCAGGGCGATATAAGTCGCGTAGAAGATCAGGAACAGGAACAGGCTTTCTATGGTCACGTACATGATTACGTTCGCGCTTCCGAAGAAAGTGCTAGCAGTGTTTATGTCCGCAAACACCCTGAGTATGAGGGACAAGAAAAGCGCTGTGAAGCCCACGCTCATTATCAAAACGGTGCCTTGGACCACAGTCACGATGTGAGCCGGCCTTATTCGGAACACACCCGCCATGCCTAGGAACCATTACTTATAGTTTCGGAAACTGCACGAGTAATGACAGATATTTTGATGCACATTCTAGATTTCATCGAAAAAGCTCCTGTTAGTTGGAATAGCCTCTAGGTTTCAGTTATTTAAATCCCGAATCTAAACTTCTAGCCCATCGGCAGGAACCGAAGTTGACTATCCCAAAACGGGGTCAGCTTGTCGAGAAACCGACCATGGCCCTAAGTCATTCCTTCTTCTGCGAGCCCTTCGAACGGGCGGAGACCTCGGGTGGCGACAAGGCCCGTTTGAAGACATAGTAAGCCATCAGCATGACCAAAGAAACGAAGGCGGCCTCCACGGCGATGTACATGTAGACCCAGCCGATCGAAATCACCGAACCCGCGTCCTGGGCGAATCCGAACGCCCTGTAGATGAGGACGGCGAATGCGAGGCCAAAACCGGCGACTCCTATTGCGAGAATCGACACAATGACCCTTGAAAACGAGCTAGGACTACGAAACAGCACCAAATCGCTCTCAAATCTAGCAATTGACGTATTTAGCTCTGACCGGAGATACACACTAAGAGATGTGGGAGACTTTTATGCAAAATCTAAAAGCACGCTCGTACATAGGCTGGCTGGGGAGTCAAAACGGCTCAAAAGAGACGCACCTACTTTCCAGCTGGGAAACCTTTTAAGGGAAATGACGGGGCAACCCAGAACCAGGGCACCTCCAGACAAATGCCGAAGGGTCAGTCCGTCGGTTCCAATCGCGGTAGCTTCGAGGTAAAGCTCGACGCGTTCGGGATGCAAGGGTTGGACTACATCTTGGGAGGAGGTTTCCCGATCGACAGCGTCTATCTCCTCACAGGTGAACCCGGATCGTTCTACGCCACCTTCGCGCAACAGGCACTCTTCCACGCCGTGAAGGAGGGCCACAAGGTAGTCTACTACACCTCAGAGGCGGGGAGCAACGACATCGAGCAAGACATGGCCACGTTCAAGTGGGACATCCAGGACTACATCGATGACGGATCCTGGGTCTTCACGAGGGTGATACCTCCCCAGTTGAGGGCGATCGTCAGCAACACTCCAGACGACCCCAGGGAGCAGAGGATCGAGCTTCTGCCAAACTCGCTGTCGACATTGAAGGAGGATTTCCTCGAGAGGATGGGTGAGAAGAGATGGAGCGCTACAGGCCTCTCTTACATCATGAGCTGTTACTCGGCCCAGGAGATCACAGATTTGGTAATGTTCCTGGTAAACGCCGCCCACAGGCTGGGAGGAGTCCACTTCATCCTGCTGCCGGGCGGAATCCACGAGGAGTCGCAAGTCAACCACATCAAGAGCCTCGTCGACGGCGTGCTCACCTTCAAGTTCGCCCAAGGGTTCGAGCAGGCCGAGGGCGAGATCAACATCGAGAAGATGCGGAGAGTCATCCCCAGGGTCAAGGTCGTGAGGCACGCGGTCCAGGACGATGGGATCGCCGTAGAGACGAGCGCCAGAGTAGGCTAGAGCCAACGGAAGGGCACTGCCCTGGAAAGGAGTCTTCAGGCCCTCTTCGTTGACCGTGAATGATAACCTGCGATCAGGGAGACAAGAGTTGTGGCCGCCACAAGCTGGGACCGTCCTATTGGGTCCAGCGACGGCGCCAGCTCGACGATGTCGGCACACTTGACGAGCTCTCGTGCCCCAAGATTGTAGGCGAGGTCGAATAGTTCCGCGGCCGTAATCCCTCCCGCGCTCGGCGCACTAACGCCGGAAACGTAGGATAGGTCGACGGCGTCTAGGTCGATGCTCACATAGAGCGCGTCCGCGCCTTCAATTGCCCTTTCGAAGGCCCGTTTGGCGATCTCCTTCGCTCCCAGCTTCCTGACGTCTTCAGCCGTATACACCATGACGCCCAGCCTCTCCGCTTTTTCGGCGTAGACTTTGGAGTTCAAGAATCCGTGGATTCCCACCTCCACGACCCTTCGCGGATCCAACCCCGGAAGAGTCTTGATAGCAAGGCCGTAGGAGGACCCGCTCGTCGGCCTCCCGCGAATTTCCCCCCTCAGGTCGAAATGGGAGTCGACCACGACGAGTCCGACCTTCTTGAACTTCTTGGAGAAAGCCCTCAGAGATGGAAGGGAGACGCTGTTGTCTCCTCCGAGAATCACGAGGAGGGAGCTCGTCCCGATCAGGCCACGCACATCCCTTTCGATCTGCCGATGCGCTACCGCGACGTCTTCCTGGTCGACTTGGACATCCCCCACGTCGAAGACTCTTGCGTCCAAGAGGTCTACGCCCAGTTCCCTGTTGTAGTTGGAGAAAGACGACATCGCAAGTCGAATCGCAGCTGGGCCTCCCGCAGCTCCCTTCCGCCCGAGGACTGCGCCGTCGAAGGGGACTCCGACGATGTTGACCGCCCTCGGCGCTGCCACCCCGGCCTTCTTTATCAGCGAGACAAGCCTCCTGTCGTTAGGGTCGTGGTAGGACGGCCTGGCGTACTCCGCTCTCTTCCTCACAGTCTCAACCCCGGTCCCAAGTCAGTTAAGGCTATATTGAGAATATTAGGCGGCCACGGAAGGGGTCCACCCGAATGGTAGTCACGCTGGACGGGAAGTCCTTGACGCTCGAATTGGTGATGAAGGTCGCGGATGAAGGCGAGAAAGTCAAGGTCGGCTTGGGGAGCCTCAGGAGAATGGATCGGTTCAGGGCCGTCCTCGAGGAGAAGGTGAACAGCGGCCAGGTGGTCTATGGAGTGAACACGGGCATAGGTTCTCTATCAAACACGCCTGTGCCAATCGAGATGCTAAAACAACACCAGTTGGATCTCATAAGAAGTCACTCGGCCGGGGTGGGCAAACCGATGGAGAAGGAGGTAGTGAGGGCCGCGATGCTCCTCCGTCTGAACAGCCTGGTGAAGGGAAACAGCGCAGTGAGGCCCGAGGTCGCCACCCTTCTCTCCGAGATGCTGAACTTTGGAGTGACGCCCCTCGTCCCAGAGTTCGGATCTTTGGGAGCGAGCGGAGACCTCATTCCTTCGGCTCACGTAGCCCTAACCATGGTAGGAGAGGGTAAGGCGTATCATCGGGGCCGCCTGCTGGACTCGGACCAGGCGCTAAAACGCGCGGGGCTGAGGCCCATCGAACTTGCCGCGAAGGAAGGTCTCTCGCTGATCAACGGTACATGCTTCAGCGCGGCCCTCGCGGCCATCTGCGTTCAACGAGGGAAGACTCTGCTGGAAACCGCTAACTGCTCGGTGGCGCTGACGGGTGAGGCGCTTGGGGCCTACATCGGCTCGTTCGACCCGCGGCTCGTGCGTCTTAAGAGGAACAGGGGGCAGGAGTCCGTCGCCAAACAGATCCGGGGCATGTTGAAGGGCAGCAACAGGATAAAGGCCGAGCCTCTGCCCCAGGATCCGTACTCGATACGTTGCGCGCCTCAGGTCCACGGGGCACTGAAGGACGCGCTCGAATTTGCGGAAAGGCTCACGGTCGAGGAGGCTAACTCCGTCTCAGACAATCCTGTCTTCCTTGAAGATGGGACTGTCTTGCACGGTGGCAACTTCCATGCGCAGTCTGTCGCCATGGCCTCCGACCTGCTCTCGTTTTCCGTCGCGTACGTCGGAACAATGTCGCTCGCGAGGACGCACCTGCTCCTTGCAAGGAGCCCTCCCGAAAGGAAGTACATGGCCAGCAGGCCCGGGCTGGAGTCTGGATTGATGATTCTTGAGTACGCCGCTTCGGCGCTCGCGGCCGATAACGCGAAGCAGTCCTACCCGCTTTCGGCCTATCCCGCGAACGTATCCGGGGGGATCGAAGATCACGCGAGCTACGGAGTCAACGCGGGCTTGAAGGCGCTTTCTGTCGGAGAAAATGTCTCCAGGATGCTTGCGATCGAGATGATCTGCGTGTCCAATCTTGTTGGTCAGGACCTCAGGGGCTTGGCCAAGTTCTCCACACGAGTATATGAACGGGTTCGGGATATCTCCCCGCTCTTGACCGGAGATAGATCGCAATCAGGGGAAATTTCTGACCTTTCCGGCGAAATCCTGAACGGGAAGCTGCCTCACCCCGCGGTGGACGAGTAGACCTCTCTGCCGCCCTTGAAGACCTTCCGCACATAGGCGCCGCCGACCCTCTGCGGCAAGAACCTATAGTCGCGCACGGAATGCAGAATCAGGTCCGCGGCGCACCCCCTCTCGAGCGTGCCGACATCGTTCCTACCCAAAGCTCGCGCGGCTTCGACCGTGAAGCCTCGAATAGCTTGTGCGGGCGTCATCTTCATCGCACTGCATGCCAGGCTCATGACCAGCTGAGGAGATTCCACCCATGAGTTCGGGCTCAGGTCGGTGCCGAGGGCGACCGAACAACCTGCCTTCAAGGCGCCACGGGCGTCTGCATATGGGATGCCTGAGAAGAGGGATGTGCCCGGCAGAAGGACGGTCGTCACCCCGGCCTGCGCCAGCTCTTCGAACCCGGAGGAGTTACAATTTCCCAGGTGGTCGGCGGACACGCATCCCGTCTCGGCAGCCAACGACGCGCCTCCTGAATCGCTGAACTCGTCTGCGTGAATCTTAAGCGCGAAGCCCAGGCGCTCCGAGGCTCTGAGGTACCTGGAACACTCCTCCCTCGAGAAGACGCCCGTTTCGCAGAAGCAGTCGGAGAATACCGGTCTTCGTTTCATTCTTGCGACCGCCGGCAGCATCTCCCTGATGGCGTAGTCCGCGTACTCCCTGCTCGTCTTGAACTCAGGAGGGGTTGCGTGGAGGCCGAGGAAGGTCGGGACCAGCTCTGCGTCGCCGCTACGCGCGAGCACCTCGATTGCTTCGAGGAGCTTCAGCTCTGTTTCGAGGTTCTGCCCGTATCCCGTCTTCACCTCCAGCGTGGTCACGCCGTTCCTCAACAGCTGACTGAGCCTGTCCTCGGACTCCGCGACTATCCTCGCCAGCGGAGACTCCCTCGTCTCTCTAATCGTCCTGGCAATCCCGCCGCCTGAGGCCAGGATGCTCTTGTAGCTCTCTCCCGCAATCTTCCGGTCCAGCTCGTCCTCCCTGCTACCAGCAAATACGAGGTGTGTGTGTGGGTCGACGAAGCCAGGCGTAACCAACATGCCTTCGGCGTCCACGAGTCTCTTTGGTTTCCCGATTGTCTTTCGCTTGAACTCTTTCGTGGTACCCACCCACGTTACCTTCCCGCCATCCACGACAATAGCCCCCCGCTCCACAATTCCCAGGGGGTCTTGCCTGTCACTCTTCCTCGGGCAGATGACCAGCTCTCCAGCATTTACGAGGACCAGGTCGGGCAATCTCGGTTCGCCTTCGAGCTGAGCACCAATCAACGGTGATAAGGATTCTTCGACCGACGACGCCACCTTGGCCCGAACTCTTATATGAGAAAGGGAGCGAAAACGCTTCGTGCAGAAGCACACCATCAGGGCGCCCCGCGGCATTGAGATCTCCTGCAAGGGATGGCACCAGGAGGCGGCCCTGAGGATGCTGATGAACAACCTGGACCCGGAGGTTGCCAAGGACCCCGAACACCTAATCGTCTACGGGGGGACCGGGAGAGCCGCGAGAAGTTGGCCAGCCTACGAAGCTATTGTGAAGTCGCTCAGGTCGCTCGAAAACGACGAGACGCTCATCGTCCAATCGGGAAAACCCGTCGGGATCTTTCGAACCAGCGAGTCTGCGCCCAGGGTACTGATCTCGAACGCGATGCTAGTCCCGAAGTGGGCAGACTGGGCGTACTTCCGCGAGCTCGAAGAAAGAGGTTTGACGATGTACGGGCAGATGACGGCGGGCAGCTGGATGTACATTGGCACCCAGGGCATCCTTCAGGGAACGTACGAGACGCTCTCGGCTCTGGCCAACAAGCACTTCGGCGGCTCCCTGAAGGGCAGGATAGTCCTCACCTCAGGGTTGGGCGAGATGGGCGGGGCGCAACCGCTGGCGGTCACCATGAACGAGGGTGTCGCCCTCGTGGTGGAGGTCGAGAGGAGGGCGATTCAGCGGAGGATCGACAAGGGCTATTGCGACATGGTAGTGGAAGATGTAGGGGAGGCAGTGGACGCCGCCCGACGGGCGGCCAAGGATGGCAAGGCCCTGTCAATCGCGGTGCTCGGAAATGCCGCAGAAGTTCTCCCGGGACTTGCGCAGTCTGGTTTCAGGCCGGACGTCGTCACGGACCAGACGGCGGCCCACGACCCGCTGGCAGGGTACATCCCAGCTGGACTCAACGTAGATGAAGCCGAGAGCCTTAGGATGTCGGACCCCAAGGAGTACCTGAGGCGGTCGACCGCATCTATCGCGACTCACGTGAGAGCGATGCTGAAGTTCCAGGAAGATGGCGCAGTCGCGTTCGAATACGGTAACAACATCAGGAAGATGGCGCAGGACGCCGGCGTCGGGGACTCGTTCCAAATACCTGGGTTCGTGCCCGAATACATTCGGCCGCTTTTTTGCGAGGGAAGGGGCCCATTCAGGTGGGTCGCGTTGTCCGGGAGAGCCGAAGATATCTACGCCACCGACGAGGTGATAGTTAGGGAGTTCGCCGAGAACAAGTCCCTTGTCAGGTGGATAAAGAAAGCCCACGAGAGAGTGCAGTTCCAGGGCCTCCCCGCGAGGGTCTGCTGGCTCGCCTACGGGGAACGCGCGAGGTTCGGCAAGATAATCAACCGCATGGTTCGGGACGGCAGCATATCGGCCCCGATCGTCATAGGCCGGGACCACCTTGATTCAGGCTCGGTCGCCTCTCCGTATCGCGAGACCGAAGGAATGAAGGACGGGTCAGACGCGATTGCTGACTGGCCGATCCTCAACGCCTTGCTGAACGCCGTCTCCGGCGCCTCTTGGGTGTCGGTCCATCACGGAGGGGGGGTCGGCATAGGATACTCGATTCACGCGGGGTTGGCGGTCCTCGCCGACGGGACCGACGACGCCGAGAGGAGGCTGGTGACCGCGTTGACCAACGACCCCGGCCTGGGTGTGGCGAGGCACGCTGACGCCGGTTACGAAGTGGCGATTCGAACGGCCAAGGAGAAGGGCGTCAAAGTGCCGATGCTTCCGACCTGACGGGGAATCGGCAACTCTGCTCGTATTCCTGTCCGAATTTCCAAACGTAGACAGGAAGAATAAGGGCCCAACGGTTAACTGAACGCAGTACTGAGCGCGGCCGTTGGACCTCTACACTGCAGTCCTTCTTGTCCTACTGGCGATTGCGTTATTCGCCGGCTTCGAGCTGGTCGGGGGCTTCCTGGTCGGCGCGGGATATCAGCCGACTCCAAGAGGGATCCTTGAAACGATGTTCGAGTACTCAGAGCCTGACGAGAAGAAGACCGTCTTCGACCTGGGTTCGGGGTTCGGGAGGATCGTAATCGAGGTGGCGAGCAGGTTCCACTCAAAGGTCACTGGCGTGGAGGCCGACCCGCTGAAGGTCTGGTGGAGCAACAGGAAGATCCGCGCAAAAGGCCTCCAGAGTAACGCCAAGGTCGTGAACAAGAACCTGATGGAGGTCGACATAAGGGGCGCAGACATAGTCTACGTCTTCCTCTGGGACGGAATAATGCAGAAGCTGAAGACCAAGGTCCTTGCCGAGATGAAGCCAGGCAGCGTCGTCGTCTCTTACTATCACAGGTTCCACGATTGGAACCCGGTGCGCGAGGATCCGAAGCGGAGGATCTTCATGTACAGGGTCCCCGACCGCTAAGCGGAACTCGGAGGATTCTCTTCATCACGTCTTCTCCTCCTGACGAGAAGCACTAGAAGCAGCAGGAGAAGTATGAAGAAAGCGAGGAACAGGAAGAAAGGTATCGATGTCGTTGAACTCCCACCTCCTTTCGTCGAGCTCGTGCTGCTGGTCGTGGCAGGGCTGAAGATCGAAGACAGGACGTGGTCCAAGTAGCTGATCGAATCCTGCACTGAGGCCGTGATTGACTGGAGTCGTCCGGCGACATCGTGGAAGACGAAGTTGTCCAAGGCGCTTTGGAAGAGGGCCACTGATCTCGCGGCGGAATCGGCGTAGCTCACGAGGTCGAAGGCTGCCCTGTCAAACGATGCTTGCCGCGAGGCACTATCAAGAAAGGCGAAGCTGTCGCCCACAAAGACGAAGATCGCCCTGCCGATCTTTTCAGTGGGGTTCAGGGAATCGCTGAACGAGAATCTGTCCGACAGGCCGGCGAAGAGCTGCGCTAGCCTGGCTGAAACGTCCGTGACCGGGAACGAATCGCCGACAGTTCTAAGGATCCCCGAGACAGCTGTTGGAATGTCGATGAATGTGGCCAGATCTCCGACGGCTCGGGAGAAGACAGAGTTGCTGGCTGCGGACTCGACGAAGTTTAACGCGTCTTGCGCTACGCCAGATAGCTGTAGTGATCGAGCGATCGAATCTGCGAACGAGAAGGAGTCGCCAACGGCTTGGGATAGCGTGACCATTCGAGCTGCCACGTCGGAGAAAGCGAACGTGTCCGACGGGCTCCTGCCGAAGAGAGAGTTTGCCGCCACCGAGTCGACGAATGTGAAAGCGTCCTGGGTCGCCCTCGAGAATATCAAGGAGCCAGAAACGGCATCCGAGAAGGGGAATGCATCAGCCCCAGTCCGCTGCAAGATTTCCATGGTGTTAGCAAGGTCGGTGAATGAGAAGGTGTCTGATGCGCTCCGCCCAAGTAGCACGTTCCCCGTCGCGGATTCCAAGAACGAGAAGCTGTCCTGGGCGACCCTAGGAAAAGCAGATGCGCCGATGACCGAATCCGAAAACAAGAAAGTGTCGGCTAAGGACCGAAGGAGAGACAAGCTGCGGGAGACCGAGTCGGAAAACGAGAACGAGTCGAGCGCCGCCCCTGTTGCTGACAGGAATCTCGACACGGACTCTGAGAAGGAGAAGGTATCGGACGCCGCCCTTGCGAGGAGTACGTTCACTGAAGGCGACTCAGAGAAGCCGTACGCGTCGGAGATCAGGGTACTGAACTCACCCGTAATCGTGCCTGTACCGGTGACTGCCGCGTTGGTAGAGGCGGAGGATGGAGCCGCAATCAGTATGGTGCCAGTCGAACTCCAAGAGGAGAAGGCCGCCCCAGCGTTCGCAGTCGCGGAGATTGAGTCTGTTCCATAGTTCATCCATACGATGCCTGAGGGGGTCGTCGTGCCTTGGCCGGCTGGCACCGCCCTCAACGTAACCTTGAACTGGTCGACGTAATTGTCGGTGTGAATGGCGCCTCCGGTCATGTCCGTGTAAGTCAGAGTCGTTGGCACCCACTGCTCCGTGGGGCTGACGCTCAGCACTCCCATGGTTACAGGTAGATTGTAGTCAGCCCAGCCAGTACACGTGATCACCGCTGAACTTCCACTCGTTGGCGGCCCGGTCACGCAGATTGTCTGTCCCGCAGAGCCCAGGCTTGTTCCCGACGCCGTCACGTACCCGGCTGCCTGGATCGCGTCGCACCAGGCCGAGAAGGTGTGTGCCATGCCAAATGTCCAGGCTACGCTCAGGCCGCTTTGCGTTGAGCTCACCACCTCATATGAGGCCCCGGTCGAGGGTGTTCCGGCCGTAGTCTGGATGGCGGCGAAGCCTGCCGGTTGCCCGGTGATTCCTTCCCCACCTGTAACGACGGTGCCGAACAGGAAGTCATTTGGATTCGAAGTGGTCATTGTGCACCCGCCGGACAAGACCGCGACTCCGGTAGTCCGAGTGTTCGGCAAGTTGGAGTTGGGATCGAACGGGGTGCCAGTGTTGGCCCCGCTGACACCCCAGACTATCATTGCGAAGTTGGATGAGATTCCCTGGTGGCACGTTATGCTGTCCGCTGAGAGGGCGGCGGACGAGATTGCGTAGAATATTGCGATGTAGTATGCGCCAGAGAAGCTCGAACCCCTCTGATTCCAAGTGAGACCTGCAGCATCGCTGACGCTCCATGTCGCTCCGGCCATGTCTCCTTGGCAAGCAACGAGAATGACATCGTTTGTGTGAGCCGTGGTAAGAGCTTTCGATTGCGACGAGCAGCCTGTGCAGACCGCGCTTCCCGAGCCGTCGAGGGCGACAGTCGACGCGCCGGTGTCCCATGTCGTTGGATTGAAGGGAGAGGCCTGGTAGGTGTTCTGAAGCTGGTAGTAGTCGGTGAAGGTGAACGCCGAGCAGCTCCCCGACGCGGCTCCCGCGCAAGTGGCGTCGGTGGACGTGGCTGAAAAGCCTGAGAACCTGTAGCGGGAGCTCGAACCGTCGGCGGGCTCGGTCGCGGTGAGTGTGACGGACGGGTCCACCGTGATGTTGTGTGGGTTTCCATCGCAGGCCACCGAAGTGGGGGACAGTCCATTCCCGCTGCTTTCGGATAGCGTCAGAGTCGCCTGAGGGGCTGAGTTCGACATCATACAGGTCACCGGGACGACGACGCTTCCCGGGAAGCACGCGACGATCTCGTCCCATCCTGGAGAGCTTGTCGTGTTCGGAGTGAACGTGGCAGTAGTCGATGTGCCTGAGGGCCAGTCAGCCCTGAACGCCGTAACGAAGTAGTTGTTATTGAAACCGTTCGCCTGCTGAGTAAAACTGATCTGTTGGAACGGCTGGTTTGCCGGTGTGGTCCAGGTGATAGGATTGGATCCGGCATTGAACGAAGTGGTCGCGACACAGATGTCGTTCGTATCTGGGGTGAATGAAATTACCGAGGCCGTTGATGCGGTTCCCGAGGCTGTGGCGGTCTGGGCCGTGATCGAACTGATTCCTGAAACCTCGAAGTCGCCGATGACAGTTGGCTCTGCGACGTTCAAGTTGAAGGTGAGCTGGCTTATGCTCCCGCCCGTTGCCCCGGTATAATGGGCTATCCACATCTCGACGTCATCCCTTGTCCCCGATGACACGACTTTTGTGTAGACGTCGGCTTGGGCGTCGGTGACGCTGGTCACGTGCGAGGTGGCCGAGGTTACTGGCAAGGTGATGAGCGCCACGATGTACTCGTTATGATAGGGGGCCTCTACGCCGAGGTTTGGATTTATGGATGAGGCTCGCGGAAAGAAACCTCTTCCTTGGGTCATCTCGTCGCCCGTCGAGATGGTTGGGAAGCACGCCACAGCCTCGTCCCAAAGTGGCGAAGAGTTGACGGAGGAAGTGAAGGCTGCAGTCGTCGCGCCAAAACTCGAGTCCCAGTAGCCCTTGAAGGAGTCCGCGACCCATCCCGTTCCCGAGGTCAGCTGGTCCTGCAGGTAGGGGACGCCATCTGAGTAATATCCTTGGCTGTTGAACGGGCTCGCGACGGTCCACACAGATGCCCCGCTGCCAGTCGCATCGGACGTAGCCGCCTCGCAGAAGTCTCCTGTGACGGGAGTGAACGAAACTACAGACGGGGAGCCAGCGTTGCCATTGTTCGTCTGGCTACTGTCTGGAGTGCAGCTGGTGAGGCCAGCGACGAAAATCGCCCTGAATGAGTAGCTGGCGGACGCGGCGGTCTTCACGGTAACGGCATCTGAACCAGAAGAGGCCGTGTACTGGCCGCACCATATCTCGACATCCTGCCGGGCATCGGAAGAGGCCTCTTGGGTGAAGACGGTGCCCGGGCTGGCGCTGTCGGTAATTGTGGAGACGGTATGAAGGGAGCTCTCGAAGCCGACGACGACAATGATGTAGTCGTTCTGGATGATGCTTGGAGTCGAAGCCGTGCTGCCGGTGACCCCCGCGTTAACGGACACGTAGGCCGATGGGGCCACTGTCTGGCTTCCGCCCGCGGCGAAGGCCGCCTGGCTGAACGGCAGAACAATTACGGAGCAGCTTAGCAGGCTGATAAAAAAACCGTGACTAGCTTGCTAGGTCGCCCAAATTGGATCATCGAATGATCTCGCCGCCCAACTAGTGGGTGAAGGTCCACGTTATGGTGATTTGGTCGCCGACCGCGTTGACGGTGGCGGTTGAGGCCAGCAGTGTCTCGGCAAAGAGGTTACCGCCGGCAGCCGCATCCAGCATGCAGACCTTCGCGATCACCACCGCTCCGGCCGTCCCAAGGGTGAAGGTGTGGGATATCGTGTGGACGTTCGTGCCAGCCACGTGGGCGTAGGTTCCCAATGCCCGGGTCAAGCCGTTAACGACCGATTCGGCGGGACAGGCTACATCGGTGGCCGCCGGTGCCGTGGAGTCTGTAGATAGAGCGATGTAAACGCCACCGTTGGCGCAAGCGGGCGCCCCGGTCGCTCCGCATCCTGTCTGCCTCGAAATGACGTCCTCTCCTGCGTTTGTGATTAGGTTGGCGTAACTGCCCTGGTAGACCAGAGCCCCGAGGTGGAAGACCGAGACCGTCACGACGTCGGACACGGGGAAGCTGTGTTGAGGACAGACGCCGACGCACTCCCCATAAGCATACGAGTCGCTCACGTTAATCACTCCCTTAGCTCCCCCGTTGAATTGTGAGTTCACTAGGAAACCGGTTGCGAAAGCAACTGCGACAGCGACGGCAGCGACCGCCCAGACCTTGCTAACCCCTTTCCGATTTGTTATCATAATTGGCTCCGATACCGCAAACAAGCAGTATTTATGTCTATTTGCAAGATTTGGACTGGTTATTGGTAATTCCATCGGCATTATACCCAATATCTTACTCCAATTCTGATTGCGAACTCGAGACCATTCAACTTAAGCAAAATGGGTCGCGTTCGACTGAACGGCGGGCATGGAAACTAAAGTATGGATTTAACTGATTCTTGCGAAATTGGAGAGTAATCACTTGTCGAAGTTAGCAGTCTTCCCGCGCATAGCTAGTAATGCCGTTGAGATTAGGTCAGTATAAATAGACTACTAGATTAATAATCCTGAGCTAGTAGGCTGTAGGTAGGATGACCGCCCTTCTCGAAGTCCTGGCGCCGTACTCTTCGTACGGTTACCTCCTTGTCCGGGCAACGACGGGGCTCGGCCTGGCATTGCACGGATACCCCAAGGTGAAGGGAGGGCGCATCCAGGCGGGGCAATGGATGAAGAGCATGAATATCCCTGCCATAACCGCGGATTTGGTGACGGTCCTGGAGTTCGTCGGCGGCATCTTCCTCATCGCAGGACTCCTGACGCCGGTCATGGGCCTCTTCTTCGTCCTACAGTTCGGGGCCATAATCTGGATGAAAAAGTCGAAGATGCACGCCAGGTTCATCAGCATGGAGCAGGGGAAGCCCACATACGAGATAGACGCGCTCTATCTTCTGCTGGGGATCGTCTTCCTCTTCGTAGGCGCGGGACAATTCTCGGTCGACAGGTTGCTGGGGCTCTAGGGAGCTCGAGAGTACCCGGCCCCTCTCTCTTCCCCCCAACGGGTGCCGAGGGATTGCCGTGTTCAATCCTTAATTTGCGGACAGGGGATGTGAACGCCCGTGGACCCGCCAGTCATCGACCTCCACGAGGACATCGCCTTACTACTAGGTCAGCGGCGGAGCGGGCCTGGGATTCGGGGCCGAGGACTTCGCGCTCGATTTCAGGGGCGGGCACGCGGTCATTCCGAAGTACAAGCGAGGGAGGGTCAAGATTGTCCTCGCGTCGGTGTTCCCACTCTCCAGCAAAGTTGATCCTGCGCCAGCTGAACGCCTCGCCACGATGTACCAGCACGCGAGGGCGGCCGCGACGACGGCAGTGAAGGCCGCCAACGCGGCAAGATGGTTGGAATTGGAACGCTAGGTTTCTCACCCAAACACCAAGTCCTGGCTGGTTGGAGGTTCCTGCCAATGGTGGCGGGAGGCGCGAGAAAGTTCGTTCGACTAGGTCTGTTTCTTGTTGATTAGCGACCACACGTTGGCGGGGGTCAGGGGTATCTTCTCCACGGTGGCTCCGTAGGGAGACAACGCGTCCTCTACCGCGTTCGCTATGGCCGGGGTTGCGGCGATTGTTCCCGCCTCGCCGACGCCCTTCAGCCCCAGGGGGTTGTGAGGCGACGGGGTCTCGGTCCTGTAGCACTCGATCATCGGTGCGGTGTCGGTCGACGGTATCAGGTAGTCGGAGAGGGTCGAGGTGAGGAGCTGGCCGTTCTCGTCGTACACGATCTCCTCCAAGAGGGCCTGCGCTATCCCTTGAAGGGCGCCGCCCTGGACCTGGCCCTCCACGATGAGCGGATTCAGGACCTTCCCGACGTCGTCGACGGCCACGTACTTGAGTATCTTGACCAATCCCGTCTCCTTGTCCACATCTACAACCGCGACGTGAGTACCGAACGGGAAGACGTTGTCGGGAGGGGCGTACGCGCAGTATTCGTACAGAGTCGCCTCCATCCCAGGCGGGAGCTTGTTGGGCCGGTAGGCCATCCCTGCCACCGCCACGAAGGGCACGCTCTTCCCGTTGGGAGCAGTCACCTTGCCGTCCCTGAAGACCAGCTTGTCGGACTTCGAGTCGAGCATCTTCGCCGCTATCCGCGCCATCTTTTCCTTGACCTTCATCGTGGCGAGGTACACGGCGGTCCCACCCACCACCGCTGACCGGCTGCCTGCTGTTATCGTCGAATACGGCAATGAGGAGGTGTCCCCGAATAGGGCGGTCACGTCCCGAGTGTCGACGCCCAGCTCTTCCGCCACGATCTGCGCGAAGGCGGTCCAGTGCCCCTGGCCGTGGGGGTTGGTCCCGCTGTGGATGATGACGCTCCCCTGCTGAGTGACGGTCACCGCTGCCGTCTGCGGGTAGCCGGCGCCGAAGCCGCAGACCTCGACGTAGGTGATCACGCCGATCCCGACCAGACGGCCCTTTGCCCTGGCCTCCCTCTGGAACGCGCGCCACTGGTCAAACTTCGCCAGCCCGAGAGCCTTGACGAGGTTCATCTCGTAGTCCCCGCTGTCGTATGTCAATCCGCCTATCGACTTGTAGGGGAACTTCGCCTTCGGGATGAAGTTCTTCATGCGTATCTTAACCGGGTCGAGCTTCAGCCTCCGCGCGATGACGTCCATGGTGCGTTCGATCAGGTAGGCGGCCTCGGGCCGGGACGCCCCCCTGTACGCCCCAATGGGCGACTTGTTGGTGAACGCGGTCACGGCCTCGCCGTAGAAAGCGCCGATGTCGTAGACGCCGCACGCCATAGCGACGGTCGTCTCGGGCATGGAGATTGACCAGTCGCTGTACGCGCCGCCGTCGCAGATCGCCTTGACCTTGAGCCCCAGGACCTTCCCGTCCTTCCTGACCGCGGCCTCCACGTACTGTTTCTGCCCCCTCCCCATGGAGGACGACATCATGTTCTCGCGCCTGGATTCGACCCACTTGACGGGCCTCCCAAGTCTGATGGAAGCGAGACAGACCACTCCGTGCTCCGCGTAGTAGCCCTTCTGCCCGAAGCCTCCCCCCATGTCGGGGGCGATTACCCTTACGCTCGTGCCCGGCAGCCTGACCGCCTCCGCTATCTCGTCCCGCATCTCGTGCGCCGATTGGCAGGAGACGTATGCCGTGAGGAAGTTGCTTGACCGGTCGAAGGAGGCAATCATGTCCCTGGTCTCCATGGGAACGGCGTTCAGTCTTGGGAACTCGAGCGTCACTTTGATTATGTGGTCCGCGGACTTGAAGGCCTTCTTGATGTCGCCCGACGCGTTCTCGGAGTAGTACGCGAGGTTGTCAGCAAGGTACGAGTGCACCTTCGGGGAACCCTTCTCGAGCGCCTTCTCGATGTCGACTATCACGGGCAGCGGCTCGTACTCGACCTGGACGAGCTCGGCCGCGTCCTCCGCGAGCCCAGGATCGTCGGCGACCACCAGGGCCACGGGCTCCCCGGCGAAGTTCGCTTCGTCGAGGGCGAGGTGATGACGCTTCGTAGGCTTTGAGTCCCCTCCCTCTCGGACCGTCGACATCATGTTGAGCCCTTTGGCGGCGTCCTCTGGAGTCAGCACGAGCCTAACCCCTGGCGCTTTGCGGGCTTCCGATGCGTCTACCTTGACGATCTTCGCGTGCGCCTGCAGGCTCCTCACGAAGACGGCGTGGAGCATCTTGGGGAGGACGATGTCGTCCATGAACCTCCCGGAGCCGGTGATGAACTTCGGGTCCTCCATCCGCTTGAGGGGCTTGCCTATGACGATGGGCTCTTTCCTCTCGGTTGTCTGGACAGTGGATGCCAATGGGACTGATACCCCTGTCTGGGACATTAAGTAAAGATTTTTCTTCCGAGGAAATGGTGGTCGGCCTCAGCGATAATGCTACCTAGGCAATTCGAGTATCATTCGCCCTCCACGGTCAAGGAGGCCGTGTCTCTGCTGGCGCGCTTCGGGGCCGAATGCAAGGTACTGGCTGGCGGTCAGAGCCTGATTCCGATGATGAAGCTGAGGCTGGTCTCTCCTGCCCACATAGTCGACCTCGGGAGGGTGAAGGGGCTTGACTACGTGAGGAAGGAGAACGGCTACATCGCAATAGGGGCAATGACAAGGATGGCCGACGTTGAGAGATCTGATTTGCTGAGGAAGAACCTCACCATATTGACCGACTGCGCGTCGCAAATCGCGGACCCGCTGGTGAGAAACATGGGGACGATAGGCGGCAACGTCTCCCACGCGGACCCCACGAACGACATGCCCGGGGCGATCGTCGCGGCGAGAGCGGAA
This sequence comes from uncultured archaeon, assembly GCA_963731775.1. GTDB lineage: Archaea > Thermoproteota > Nitrososphaeria > Nitrososphaerales > Gagatemarchaeaceae > DATJAJ01. The sequence continues at coordinate 175,458 of CAVSWV010000005.1, forward strand.
CTAATCGCGGCAGGACCGGGAGGGAAGAGGGCCATCCCCGCTGCGAGCTTCTTCGTAGACACGTTCACGACGGCGCTCGCCGAGGGCGAGATTCTCGTCGAGATCAGGGTCCCCACCGGGAGGTACGCGGACGGAGCCTACCTGAAGCTGGAGAGGCAGGCCGGAGACTTCGGCGTCGTCGGGGTCGGCGTCGGAGTGAAGCTCGGCGGAGACGGAACCTGCAAGGAGTGCGGAATCGGATTGACCGGAGTCGGCGCTACCGTAGTGAAGGCCGTGCGGTCCGAAGATGCGCTCGTCGGAACAAAACTTGGGGCGGAGACGATTTCGCGAGCCGCCAAGTTCGCGGCCGAGGACTCAAAGCCGAGCAGCGACTTGAGAGGGTCGGAGACTTACAAGAGGGAGATGGCAGAGGTGATGACGAGGCGGGCGATTTCCTTAGCGGCCAAGAGGGCAAGGAGCAGGTTGAGTTGACGGCCGAGATGTCAGTCGAGGTCAACGGCAAGGTCAGATCGGCCCAAGTCGAGCCGAGGACGCTTCTCGTGCACTTCCTCAGAGACAATCTGTCTCTGACCGGCACCCACGTCGGTTGCGACACGACCAACTGCGGAGCGTGCACCGTGCTGCTCGACGGCAGGGCGGTCAAGTCGTGCACCGTCTTCGCCGTGCAGGCGAACGGGCGAAAGGTGACCACGATCGAGGGAATAGGGACCATCGAGGACCTGAACCCGATCCAGTTCGCCTTCTGGGAGAAGCACGGGCTCCAGTGCGGTTTCTGCACCCCAGGGATGATCATGGCGTCCTATCAGCTGCTGGGGGACAACCCCGAACCCACCGAGGCCGAGATAAGGACGGCCCTGTCAGGGAACCTGTGCAGGTGCACCGGGTACGTCAAGATAATCGAGTCCGTCCAGTACGCGGCGAAGCTGAAGCGGAAGGGGATGACCTCTGTAAAGAACGAGGCGAGACGGTCGGAAGGGGGCCACGCCGGACCCATCTCCTCGGGTGAGAGCCCCGGGTGAGATACGAAGGGACCATCGAAGCAGAAGTTCCGAAGTCGAAGTTCTACGCGTTCATCACGGACCCGAAGAAAGTCATCACGATCCTCCCAGACGTCCAAGAGTCGAAGGTGATCGACGCCACGCACTTCTGGGTGAAGTCAAAGGTCGGACTGTCTTATGTGCGCGGGAGCATGAGTATGAACTTCGAGTTGAAGGATGCAAAGGAGGGTGCGTCGGCGAAGGTGGTAGGGCACGGGCAGGGGCTCCAGAGCTCCGTCGACCTAGAGATGCAGATAGACTTGAAGGACTCTGCTTCTCACGGCACTAGCGCCTCGTGGGTCGTGGAAGCCAAGATGGGCGGGCTAATGGCAGGAATCGGGAGCAGGCTGATAGGCGGCGCCGCTGAAAAGTACATCAAGGACATCACCTCCAATCTGAAGAAGAAAGTGGCCGAGTGACGGACCCCTGGCTGGCATGACTCGTAGGGAAGGCTTTTAGTCGTACGATGAGCCGAAGATACAAGATGGTACTCTCCGACAAACTCGAGCTTAGAGAATACCAGAAGAAGATAGCCGAGACGGCATCCGCGGCCAATACTCTGGTGGTCCTCCCCACGGGGCTTGGAAAGACGATGATCGCAATCCAGGTGGCCTCCAACAGGCTCGAGAAGTTCCCCCAAGGGAAAGTGGTGGTTCTTGCACCGACTCGCCCGCTGGTGATACAGCACTACTCGACCTTCAAGAAGCACCTGCGCATGCCCGAGGGGTCCCTCGCGGTCCTGACGGGAACGGTCGACCCTGGGGAGAGGGAGGTGCTCTGGATAAGGTCCAGGGTCCTCTTCGCCACCCCGCAGACCGTCTACAACGACGCGAGGATGGGCAGGGCGGACCTGCGGAAGGTGGTGCTGGTGGTCTTCGACGAGGCCCACAGGTGCGTGAAGGACTACTCGTACACTCGGCTCGCGAAGGCGTACACAGAAGAGTCGAGCAACTCCTTGATTCTAGGACTGACAGCTTCGCCAGGGGGCACGAAGGACAAGATCAACGAGATCAAGCGGAACCTGTACATCGAGAGGGTCGAGGCGAGGACGGAGGACAGCGAGGACGTCAAGGGCTACGTCGAGCAGACCGCCATCGAGGCGCTCAAGGTCCCTATTCCGCCCGAGTACTCGGAGGTGATAGCGCGGCTGAGGGAACTCTTCAACGACAAGGTGAAGAAGCTGAAGGACGGAGGCTTCCTGCGGGACAGCAGGGTATCCAAGAAGTCGCTCCTCGAGGCGAGGGGCACGATCACAGCGAGGCTCAACCACGCGAAGGCCTCGGGCGGGCAGACCGGCTACATCTTCGGCGCCATAATCAACCAGGCGCAGTCAATCGCGATTCTGCACGCCATCGAGGTGATAGAGACCCAGGGCGCGCCGACGCTGGCGAGGTACCTCGACCGGCTCCGCAACAAGCCAGAAATGGGTAAGTCCGCGGCCGCCCTCCTGAAGGACCCGAAGTGGCTCAAGATAGAGGAGCTGGCGACAGCCATTACTGGAGTGGAGCACACCAAGATGACGGTCCTGAAGACAACGGTGAAGGAACAGATGGCGAAGAAGGCCGATTCCAAGGTGATAATTTTCACCCAGTACAGGGACACCATCGAGGACATCGTGAGGGCGCTTGGGGAGGTGAGGCTTCCGGCGCAGAGGTTCGTGGGCCAAGCGGACCGGGTGGGCAGCGACGGCATGGACCAGGCCACACAGACGGACACCCTCGAGCAGTTCCGAAACGGGGAGTTCAACATCCTGGTCAGCAGCAGCATCGGGGAGGAGGGCCTGCACGTTCCCGACGTCGACCTCGTAGTCTTCTATGAAGCCGTCCCATCCGAGATAAGATTCATCCAGCGCAGAGGTAGGACTGGAAGGACGACCGAAGGGCGAGTCGTGATCCTGCTGGCGGAAGGGACGGTCGACGAGGCCTACTACTACAGCAGCCTGTCCAAGCAGAGCAGGATGAACCAGCTGGTCGCGCATGCGGACGATAAGGCGCCAAGCAAGAGGAGGACGAAGAGTCCAACTTTGCTAGATTACGTCGAATGAGAGTCGCGGTAGGCTGGTCTTCGCAACGAGAACATCTTTCTATCCGAACTTCCCCTGGCCGACTGACACGACACGCCCTCCTACGGAGACACGAATCTTCCCCCCTTCCCTGCTAGCCTTGAGGTAGATTCTGGAAGGCCGTCCGATTTCATGCCCCTGGTCGACCTTTGCGTCAATCTGCTGGCTTCGGAAGTACTTGAAGTGCGAGAGATAAGCCGCCAGGCATCCATTGCCGCTGCCAGTGGCCGGGTCCTCTGGCACCCCGAACGCCTCTACGAAGACCCGTACGCTGAGGTCGTCGCCGGCTTCGCGAGCTTCAGGGGAGAAGACGAGTATCCCGTCCTCCCCTGTCTTCTTCAGAAGATCGCTGTATGATTTCTTGTCAAGTCGGCAACGCTTGATGGCGTCGAGATTGCGCAGCGGGATTATGATGAACGGCACCCCCGTCGACACTTCCATTATGGGAAATCCCGAGTGGATGTCATCGGCCCTTATCCCCAAGACCTTGGAGAGCTCCTCGGCATCCAACCGTACTTTCCCAAAAGTCGGCTCCGGCTGTCTCATCCAGAGTAGGTCCGCCTCTCCAGTTCGCTTGTATTCGAAGGTGACGGGGATCTTGCCTATCCCTAGGTCCAACGTAATTTCTGGCACTCTCTTCCCCACTATGAACTTCTGAATAACGTAGGCCGTGCCCAGAGTCGGATGGCCTGCAAATGGGAGCTCTCGCATGGGAGTGAATATCCTGACCCTGAAGAGCAGACCGGCCTTGGTCCTCGAGTTCTCGCTCGATGTGATGAAAGTCGTCTCAGAGAAGTTGAATTCGCGCGCAATCCCCTGCATCTCGGCGGTAGAGAGCCGGCCGGCGTCCCGAACCACCGCCAGCTCGTTGCCCCCGTAGAGAGTCTCGGCGAAGACGTCCACCAGGTGGAAAGTCAGCCCTTTTGCAGTCAACACGGTCGCGGACGAACGCGGGGGTAATATGGATGACGCCAACATCCCGATTTCGAACGCAAGTGCTGAACAGCTTGCGCCGGCAAACGAGCCCCGGGATCTACGCTGGAGTTCCGACTACCGAGACCTTGATGAGGTTGGTCGTGCCCTCGACCCCCGGAGTCCCGGAGGTGACGACGATCTTCTCGCCCTTCTCAGCGAGCCCGAGCTTCTCCGCCGCCCTGTCGGCGCTCGCGAAGAGCGCGTCGACGGTCTTCTCCTCCCTGACCACGAGTGGGACCACCCCCCAGTAGAGCTTCACCTTCCTAGCCACCCTCTCCGTCGTGCAGAGTGCCAGGATTGGCTGTCGTGGCCTATACTTTGATACGAGCCTCGCGGTCGAACCCGTCTGTGTTGGGGCCACGATGGCCTTGGCCCCCGTGTACTCTGCCAGCTCGCAGGCGGCCAACCCTATCCCCTCGCCGGTCGACCGCCCCTCATCGTTGGCCCGATGCGGGCCGTATGTTCCGAGAACACGCTCCGCGGACCTCGCGATCCTGTCCAGCATCCTCACGGAATCAACGGGGTATTTGCCGACGGCTGTCTCGTCGGAGAGCATCACCGCGTCTGTCCCGTCCAAGATCGCGGTCGTCACGTCGGTAACCTCGGCCCTGCTGGGCATCGGAAGGTTCACCATGCTCATCAACATCTGCGTCGCCACGATCACGGGCTTTCCGACCTTGTTGCACTTGCGTATGATCTCTTTCTGGATGACCGGGACTCGCTCTATCGGTGTCTCGATGCCTAGGTCGCCGCGAGCGACCATCACCCCGTCGACCTCATCGAGGATGGAATCGAATCTGCTCACGGCCTGGGCTTTCTCGATCTTAGCGATCAAGGTCGGACCCCCTTTTTGCGGGAGGAGCCGCTTTACGGCCTTGACGTCGGCGGCCGACCTCACGAAGGAGAGTGCGACCATGTCGACGCCGCTCGACAGGCCGAACTTCAGGTGGACCACATCCTCTGCAGTCGGATAATCGATCTTCATTCTGGCTCGAGGCGCGTTGACGCCCCTTCCCGAGCTCAGCAGCCCGCCGGCCACCACCGAGCAGCGCACCTCCTCCCCGTTGTTCTCCTCGACCCGAAGCCTGATTACCCCGTCGGCAAGGTAGAGTGGATCTCCTTTCCGGAGGGAGTTTAGGAGGGCAGGGTAGTTGACGGAGGCCATCTTCTCGTCCCCTTCCATTTCCCTCGAGCCGAGGACGAAGAAGCTACCCTTCTGAAGTTCCACTGAACCGTTCCTGATCTTGCCGACCCTGATCTTGGGTCCAGGCAGGTCCTGCAATATCGCCACGGTTCTTTTGGCAGACTTCGCCGCAGCTCGAATTGTCTTTATTTCGCTCTGATGACCTTTCTTGTCTCCGTGGGAGAAGTTGATTCGGAAGACGTCGACGTGTGGTGTTAGCTCTCGGACGATGGACGGGTCGATTGATGCCGGGCCTATCGTGCAGACGACCTTGGTCCTCCTCATGTGATAGACGCGTAACTATCGAGTTGCCAATGCATAAACGTGAGCCAACCATGGCTGAAGCGCGTCAATACGCGACGAACGGGCAGGACTCAGGCGCGAGGCTTATATCCGATTGATTTTCGAGGTGGCTTTGTAGAAAGAGTGGAGCGGTCAATCCAAGCTGTCAATCTGACGAAGTCATTCGGGTCGTTTACTGCGGTCTCGAACCTAAACCTAAACCTGGAGGGGAACAAGTGCGTCGGATTCCTCGGGCCGAACGGAGCAGGCAAGACCACGACGTTGAAGATTTTCACCGACCTCATTAGGGCGTCGTCAGGCCAAGCCATGATAAACGGGGTGAATGTCCATGCCAACAAGAAGAAGGCGCTGGCGAGCGTCGGCACATTAATTGAAACGCCAGAGATCTATCCAGCACTCACCCCCCGGGAGGCGCTCAACCTGATCGCGGAAATGAGGGGAGTCCCAAAGTCAGAACGCAACAAGCGGATTGAGGATGCGGTTTCAGAGGTGAAGATGAATGAATGGCTCGACAAGAGGGTGGGACAATTCTCCAAGGGGATGAAGCAGCGTATCTGCATCGCTTCCGCTCTGGTCAGCGACCCCCAGATCTTGATTCTCGACGAGCCCTCGACAGGGCTAGACCCGAGGGGGATGAGCGAGGTTAGGGATATTGTGAAGTCACTCAAGCGGGACAGGCTGGTCTTCATGAGCTCGCACCTGCTCGCAGAGGTGACCGACGTTTGCGAGGAGATCGCAATGATCGACCACGGGAAGCTGTTGGTATTCGACACTCTCAACAACGTGACATCGAAATTCTCTGGCGGCGGCAACACAATCGAGGTAGGTTTCTCCCGCGACCTCGATGATGCGCTACTGGCGAAGGTGAAGACGGTATCCGGCGTGGAAGCGGCGGTCAAGAGCGACGCAAAACACCTGACCATAAGGTTCTCAGGCGGTATGACGGCACAGGAGAGCATGCTCTCTCAGTTGGTCCAAATGAAGGTCGGTGTCATCAGCTTCAGGGAGACATCCACGGGACTGGAGGAAGCGTACCTCAACCTGATCAAGGAGACGCTCTAACATGGGAGAAGCGGGCGCGCCGACGCCTTCCACAGCCGCACAGACGCTCGTAATGGCGAAGTACGCCTTCCTCAACTACTTCCGGGCGAGGCGGTTCCTAGTGATGGTTCTGCTCGTAACGATAATCAACCTCGCCCTTACAGCCGCCGTTGCCTACACCAGGTCGCAAGCCTTTCTCAACTCGCCCCTGGGTTTCTACGGAGCATGGTTCGGTAGTTTCATCAGTGTATTCGGACTCTTGACGGTCGTCTTCTTCGGCGGAGACGCCATCTCGGGGGAGTTCCAGAATAAGACAGGCTACTACCTCGCACCCAATCCGGTGAGGCGCTCAGCGATCTATGTCGGCAAGTTCCTCGCGGCTTTCGTTGCCTCCACGATCATCCTGGTGCTATTCGCCGCTTTCACCCTCGCGAACGGCCTCTACTACAACATGGGCGTTCCGACTCAATTCGCGGAGTCGTTCCTCTTCGCGTGGATCGGCATCACGGCCGCGCTCTCGGTGACGTTCATGTTCAGTTCGCTCTTCAAGAGCAGCTCGATCTCAATCCTGATGACGGTCTTGCTCTTCCTCTTCGTCTTCAACGTGATTGACACTCTGGTCACCGTCCTCCTCAAGCTCGAGCCTTGGTACTCCATCTCGTATGCGTTGGGAATCATCGGGAACGTCCTCATCGTCCCGTTCCCTCAGCACTTCGTCCCAGCTGCGACGTTGGGCCCGGCTGCGAGGTTCGCGATCCCCACGTACAACGCCACCATACCCGAAGGGCTCATTATCATGGCGGCCTACTTCATCTTCTCTGCCCTAGTCGGCACGTACCTCTTCGAACGGAAAGAGTTCACTTAGCCGCTAGTGAGCTGGAATTCCTTCACTCGGTCCCCGTCCAGGACCACGAGGGCGCCCCGCAAGATGCCGTCGCCGTACTCGCTCCCCGGGTTCATGCAGAGCGTCTTGCCCAGCTTGACGATTCCCTTGGACTCGTGGATGTGGCCGTGGAGTCCGAGCATCGGCTGGTGCTTCTCAATCGAGGCCCTTACGGCGGTGCTCCCCGCGTGTATCATCTTCACCCCCAGACCGTCCTTCACGTAATTGAAGTCGGAGCTGACTGCCGGCGCCCTGTCGAGCTCGGTACCGTGGGGCGGCACGTGGAGGTTGTAGATGGCCGTAGCCTGGCGCCTGACGCGCTCAGCCATCGACTCGATCATCTCCCCGAGCTTCTCTTCGGGGACTTCCCTGGGGCTTTTCCAAGGGGTGGGGTTCGCGTAGCCCAGAGTTATCATCTCGTACCCCTCATTCAGCTCCACAACCTTACCCTCTGGGTTGATTATCTGACCCCGGTCCTGTAGTTCGGAGTCTACCTCGAACTTGTCGTCGTTGCCCGGGGAGATGTAGCACTTCACTTGCGTCCCCCTCAGCCTCTCCTCCGCTAGGGCGTACCAAGAACGAATCTCGGAGAGCATGCACTCCTCGAAGACCCGTTCCTGCCTCGTCTTGTCGGCGTTCAACTCCTCCAGCTCCTTTGGGGTGGTTAGGAAGCAGTATTGACCCGCGTCGAGGAGCTTCTTTCTGTGTTCCTCGAGCTGTTCTCTCGATATGAGCGTCTCGCGCCCTAAGAATGGCAATGAGTATCTCCCGTCTGGCCTCTCCACGATCGGAACCAGCACCTTACCAGTGATGTCGCCGCCCAGAATGAGTGTCTGCGCGTTGTAGAATTTCGCCGCATTGAGGAACTTCCTGAAACACCTGTCAGACGCGTGGACGTCAGTGATGAAGAATACTCTATTCAATCGACAGACCTGCCCTTTGCGAATTTGCCTCGCTATTTAATCGTGGTTTAGCAAGTCCGTGCAAACATCAGGAACAAAGACTCGAACTTCCGACTTAACCGGTCATACTCTGCTTTCCCGATCTGGCTCCTAGGTGCCGGGGGTCTGTTTCGTCGATTCTCGCTCGATGGCGTCGGTGATTCCCTGGAAGATCTCGGCCACCTTCTTGGTCGCGAACCCCCTCAAGATTGTTGAGCCCAGTCCAGCCATCACACCTGAGATCTCGGCGTCGGCGGTCCAGCCGATGGTCGTGGGGTTCTCTCCAGTCAGCTCGAAGGCGCTCTTTATCCTCATGTTGCTCCCACTGCCCGAGCCCTCGACCTCGAGCGCCGCTTTCGAATCGGGTTCCTTGTTCACTATCCTCATCTTTACCTGGGTCGAGCTGGAGACTATAGACACCCGCACCTTGAGTTTGGCCGACAGGCTCGATTCGTCGATTACCTTGACGTCCTCGGCGTCAGGCAATGTCGACGCGATGAATGCCGAATCGGTCAAAAGCCGGTAGACAATCTTCCGATCGGCCCTGATCTTGTTCGACCCGTCTAGGTGGAGTTGCACTGCGATCACCTGTATGCTTCGAAGTCCTTCCCGAGGACGTTTGAGGCGATCTTGAGCTCCATTATCTCGTCGGTCCCCTCGTATATCCTGGCTACCCGCGTGTCCAGGAAGTGCTTCGCGACCGGCGACATGATCGAATATCCGAACCCTCCGAAGACCTGGAGCGCGTGGTCGGCGGAGTCGAAGGCGCCCCTCGAGGCAACGTACTTCGCGATGGCCGAGAGCCTGTCCGCCTCGGACCTGAGCTTGAGGTTCGATGGGTCCTTCTCATACTCGTCCTTCCTGAGGGCCGCCCTGTAGACGAGCCACTTGCTCGCCTCGAGGGTTGAAGCGATGAACGCGACGTGCCTCTGGATCAGCTGGTGCTTTCCTATCGGCTTGCCATGTTGGACCCTTGAGGTGGCCCGTTCGCGGACCTGGTTAAGGCAGTCGTCCATTACGCCCACGCAGCCCGAGCCGACCCCCACCCTCCCGTTCAGAAGGGCCGAGTAGGCAACATGGAAGCCCTTCCCCTCGCCGGCTAGGAGGTCTTCCTTTGGGGCGTAGAGGCCGTCCAGAGAGAGAAGCGCCGTGTCCGAGGTGAACAGCCCGACCTTCTCTTCAAGGTTCATGTCGATGTTGAATCCTTCCTTCTTGGTGTCCACGATGAAGGCGCTGGGACCCCTGCTCTGCCCCTCTGGGTAGGCGAAGATCAGGATGTTGGTTGCGATCGACCCGTTTGAGATTAGGTACTTCGACCCCGTCAATCGGTAGCCATCACCGTCACGTCTGTAGGACGTCTTCAGGGAGCTCGGGTCGCTCCCGGCGTCTGGTTCTGTCAGACCATAAGCGAAGATGGCCTCCCCCTTCGCCGCCCGGGGAAGGTACCGCTCCTTTTGGTCGTCGGTCCCCCAGTCCTGGATGGTCAGGCTGCCGAGGCATTGATGAACGTCTGCGAAGGTCACGGGGCCCATGCCGAGCTGCCCGAGCCTTTCGATGTAGAGCGCCTGGACTATCTGCCTCGCGCCCCTCCCACCGTACCTCTCGGCGATAGGGGCACCCAGGAGGTTGTGCTTCCCGAGGATCTTCTGGACTTCCGGGTTGAATTTCCGTGAGACGTAACATTCGAATTCTGATGTCACTAGCTCCTCCGCGGCCGAGTCCGCGTCCTGCAGGAGCTTCATCTCCCTCTCGGTCAAACCGACAATCCTCGCGACCTCGTTGACAGAGCTTTCGAAGAGCGGTTCCATGTCTGCGCTCGGTGCCGACAGCGGGCTGGTTTTAACCCTCTCGCAGGAGACGCGCCATATTTTTCTACCCCCGCGGGACCAATCCTACATAATGAAGATCGAGAGGTCAGGAGACTTGATTTTCTGGACATACTTCATGATGGATTGGAGCAAGACGAAACAGTCACCGTCGGGTCAGAAGTGCCTGAAGTGCGGAGCCCCGATGAAGTCTCTCGAAGCGGTCACCGACAACAAGGGAAGGAGTTACCAGGGCACCGTCTGCCACAATTGCAAACAGCTCCTTTGGGTGAAGAGTTCCTAGCTTCGCGGCTCAGCCAGGTTTCTTTTGGTCGCGAAAGGGCTCGCCGTATCTATGAGGACGGCTCCTGTTCTTCGCCAGCTTCTTGTCGAAGACATCGTCGAGGTTGGCCGTCGGATCGATCAACCTCGCCGCGTCGAGGACGTAGAATATGACGTCTATTAGTTCCTCTATGGTCTCCGATGCAGGCTTCGCCTTCTTCCATGAGTCCCCAGCCTCTCCGAGCTCGATGAACGCGAACAAGAGCTTGTTCGGAATCTCGCTTTGGGTATTGCCGAATCCCTTCTCGATTACCAAATCGTTGACGCCCTTCTTCGCCCTTTCCAGAGTGGGCAACAAGTCGCCTCCCGCCAGCTCGGTTTATTTCCGTTTTCCCTTGCGTGAGACGACGGTCCGGTAGTACTCACAACGATCCGAAAGGGTGCATATTCCGCACTTGGGGCCTACGGGCTTGCAGGTGGTCTGCCCGAACCTGACGAAGAGGTCGTTCAGCTCGAGCCAGTACCGCTTCGGAACGGTCGATGTTAGAGCCGTCTCCGTCTCCTCAGGAGTCTCTGTCTCAACGAGTCCGAGCCTGTTCGAGATCCTGTGGACGTGGGTGTCCACCGGGATCGCTGGCTCGTTGAAGGCGTACACGAGAACGCAATTCGCGGTCTTCCGTCCTACAGAGTGGAGTCTGAGTAGTTCTTCCATACCTCTCGGCACCTCTCCGCCGAATTCGTCCAAGAGCTGCTGGGAGACTCGGATTATGTTCTTCGCCTTCATGTTGTAGAAGCCGGCGGGCTTGATCAGCTTCACCACCTCGGCGACGGGAGCGTTGGCGAGTTGGCTCGGTGTCCTGTATCTTGAAAACAGGTTTTCACTTGCCCTGCTGGTGTTTTCATCACGAGTTCTGTGCGAGAGAATCGTGCCGATGAGAACCTGGAACGGGTCGCTTCCCACGCTTCCCTGGAGCTCCGCGAGAGCAGTGGCGCGTTTGTCGGTGGAGTCATCCACCATTCGCTTGATCTTTCTCAGGGCGTACGGGACGCTCAGCTTTCGCCTGTGGCCCATGGGTCTTTCTTGTACCATTTCGCTATCTCGTCGCAGGTCTGCGTCAGACCTACCTGCGGACTGTATCCTGTCTCCTGCCAGCTCTTCTGGTCGTCGAATGCTAGGGCTGCCTTCAGCTGGTCGGTCGTGTAATCCGGCAACGAGCTCCTTGACATGAAGCCTTGCTTGCCCACCCTGGCCTGCGAGCCCGCCGCTTTCGCGATGCCGCTCGCCAGTTCCTCCGGAGATGCGTCGAACGACTTGACCATGTAGACGCTGCCCGACTTAACGTTGGCCGCTGCGGACTTGTACATGGCCTGCGCTATGTCTTTTGGATGGGAGAACGACATCTTCCCCGAGCCCGGAACCACTACCTTCCCCGATTTGATCATCGTGAGCAATGGCCCAGCGAGGGACCTGTCGCGTGAACCGACGGCCCTAGCCGGGCGCAGGATCACCACCTTCGTCTCAGGGCTCCGCTTTGCGAACTCTAGCATAAGCCTCTCCGTCTCGAGCTTCGACCTCTGGTACCCGTTGGAAGGAGATGGTTGTGTCGAGTCGGTTATCTTCCGCGCTCCGAAGCCGTAGACCTCCAGGCAGCTCAGGTGCACTATGGACTTTATCTTCATCTCTTGGGCCGCCTCGAGGATGTTCAGTATCCCCGCTTGGTTCATCGCCTCGTCCGGGGACTCTCCGAAGGGGGTAGGCGAGGCCATGCTGTAAATCGTGTCGGTCCCCTCCACCGCCTCGTGCAGCGTGTGATGGTCGAGAAGGTCGACCTCGATCCCCTGGACTGCGTTGTTGTCCATTATCTTGAGGTGGGCGCCCTTCCGGAATGCGCCCTTGGAGATCTCGCCCTGCTCGAATAGGTACTCGACCACGTGCCCGCCGACGAAACCTGTCGCCCCGAAGAGAATGTTCACGGGTTCAACCCGGCCCTTGGGAATGCGCGTGAACGTGCCCCTCGGGAACCTTCATGTTGAAGTCGCCCCTGACGAGCCGCTGCTGAAGGTCCTCCTCGAACTTCTCGACGTCGCCGAACAACGCCTTCACCTTCTTCTTGGCGGCAGGCGACAGCTGCGGCGAGACATTCTGCCCGCCGAACCTTCCGTAGGCGACCCCTGTGAAGCGCACCTTCTCACCCTTGGCGAGGAAGAACCCTCTCATCAGATTCGCCACCTCTCCCTCGCTGATGTAGTCTATCGTGACGTCGTATTCGAAATCGGCCAATCGGATAGCGTCCCGCCGTGCTTGTTTATAACGAAATTGCGCCGCTATCTGACCACGAGGACGGAGCAGTGGGCGTGGTTCAAGACCCCGCTCGAGACGCTGCCGATGACGAGCTTCTTGAATCCCGTCAGGCCCCTCGTACCGACGACTATGAGGTCCGCCTGCTCCTTCAGAGCGTAATCAAGGATGCTCTCGACGATGGAGCCGGACTCAAGCACCGTCACTTTGGCGTTGACACCCTGTCCCTCGGCGTCTTTTAGGGCCAACGTCGCTGTCCGATTCGCCTTTTCCTTGGAGTACCTCTCGACGAGTTCGAATCCGGTCTGAGGCACCGGCACGGATCCTGCAAACACATAGACGGGGAGACTGTACACGTGAACAATCCTGAGCCTCCCTCCGGTCTTCTTGGCGATCAAGCACGCGGCTTGCAGCGCCTTCTTGGAGTCACGCGAACCGTCGTAGGCCACGACTATCCTCTTGAATTCGAAGTCTGGGACCAACGATGCCGAAGTCCCGTAGGAAGTAATAAGCTTAGTGGGCTTGACCTGGCATTTCAGTGGGACCTGAGCTCTCCGACTTCAAGAGCTCAATGAAAGAGCGTAAACCGTGTCGTTCTCCGTGGCAACGAAGACCATGTGGTCGTAGACCAGCTCCTCAGCGAAGATGTGCGAGTCCACCGGGGTCTTCCACGCCATTGCCGGGGAGCTCATGCTCGGAAAGGCGAGGTCGTCGTCACCAGTCCGCAGGTCGTTCTTGTGGTATGTGAGCCATTCAGACGAGAGCGGGACGGACGCGCCGGAGGGTGTCGTCGTTTCAGAGGAGGAGGTGGATGCCGTCGAGGAAGAGCCACGCGAACCGCTCTGCGAGAGTGAGCCGACGTAGAGGGCCGATATCAACAGAAGCGCGCCGATCAGGATGGTCGCCGCGACGTAGGCACCCCTCCGGCCCGTCGCGAGCTGTTCGACCGCCCGACGCATCCCGTTTTCTCATCCGCCGCCGTGCTTATCCTTCGCTGCGTAACTTCGGAAGTTCGTGAGTCCCGGGCGGAGCCCGGACTGTGTCCGTTTACCTTCTTGCACGCCTCTCGAGTCAACGCCTTAGAACAAATATTTCTCTGTCTGGTATTTTGCAAAATTTGTACATTAGTTGACAAGTGTATGCATCCGCTTAAATGGAACGCCAGCCGATATGCTGGCTCGATAGGCCTCTCTTGGCTGACCACCTCGACGACGGCGAAGTGCTATCTAGGAAGCTGCACCGCATCTTTCTCCTCCTCTACTTTCAGTTCGCGTTCTACTGGGCCACGATTGCGGCCGGGATGTTCGTGAATTACTATTACGCAGTTCCCTCCAACGTGACTCCCGACGTCGGCAGCGTCTTCGCGCAGTTCATCGCTTCAACTCCGCTCTTCTTCCACGTTACCTTTGCCGTTCTGAGTACCGGTATGAGCATACCCGTGGTGATCCTTGCCAGGAGGGTTGGGCTCAAGCAGGTCGTGTACCTTCATTTGGGCGCGATATCCTGCAGGCTCGTCGGGTTCGTGGCGGGCCCCCTGTTCATCTACTACTCCACTTCGGCTGTCGCCGACCCCTTTTCGGCCAACATCTCAACGTTCGTCATGGCATCAGTCTTCCTGATGGCGGTCATCCTAAGCTTCATGAGCAGAATATTCATCGTCAGAGAGGACGTGAGAGTCAAGTACGTCATGGCCGCCCCTCATCCGCTCGGGGTGCCCTAGGTCTTGGATTCGGTTCCCCTCGCCTGGCCGAAAGACGAGGAATTGGGTACCCTCGGTCTTAGGGGGCTGAAGATGACTCTCACGCTTTGTTACGCCAACTTCCTCCTCTACCTAGTTCTCTACATCACGGGGATGTACATCAACATCTACATCACGTCGGGGGTCAACACGATCGGCATCGGGGACCCGACCGATGCTTTCCACATGGTCATCGCGTCGTTCAACTTCGTGATCTCTCTCATCGTGGCCACGGTCGGATTCCTTTACGGTATGAGGAAGGTGGCGTTGTTTAGCATGGGGTCGGTCGTTTCAATCATAGTCGCCACCGTTGGCGGGCTCGTCTTCCTGGCGACAGGTGGCGGAAGGGGGACTGGGTCGCTGACTCTAGTCGGAGGATGGACGATGTCGATCCTTTTCATGCTCTCGCTCTTCCTGTCGTACTATGCTACGCTGAAGGTCATGAGGGCGATAAGGGTGGTCGAGGCGGTCAGCGGTGCCCAGGGAGGCCCGAACCCGTGAGCGGCCCAAACCCGTTGACGGGTGACGAAGGGAGGTCCGCAGCGAGGGCGAAGCAGCTCGCGTACATCGTCTACCTCCAGGCCGCCTTCCTCGCTGCCACCTACATCGTGGGCATCTGGCTGACCACAGAGGTTCAGGGTGCCACCATTGCCATGCCCGAGGTCATCGAACATGGGGTTGCCTCTTCGGGATTTGCGGTCTTGACCGGGCTGGTCGGATTCCTTGCAGCCTTGCAGCGCCGCAGGAACATTGCAATCGCGAACCTAATTCTATTCGCCGTAACCGTCATCGGCGGCGCTGTCGGCTTCTACTTCCTCTCCAACACATCTGACACGAACGTGATCGAGTTCACGAACTTCACCATGATGGCGGCAGTAGGATTCGGGATGCCCATCACGGGGTACTCAATGGCCACCTTGACGGGAGCGGCTAAGGGGATGGAGCATGAATCCAGGTCGGCGGTCTCATTAATGATTTACATGGCTCTCGTATCTCTTGCTATGACGGTGGTAGCGGGTGCGTTTACGCTCACCGCGGCCTACTACACGGTAGCAGTGGTGATTCACGTAGGATTTGCAGCGCTTGCTACCTCACTTACGCTAGGGGTGCTGTTGCTATCCGTCTTGGAAGGGGCCGGGAACAAACTCGGGATGTGGGTGCCGCAACGAGTCGTGTTCGCCTTCCTTGGCTTGGCCTCGGTATCAATCGCCGGCGCCGATGGCGTCGTTACCATCTATGGCGGTGGCATCTCCTACGTGGTCGTGATGGCCGAGGTTGGGATCCTGGTGTACGCGTTCCTGATCCTTGCCTCCGGAGCGCCATTCGGCCTCTGGTTCAGGAGGCGTGCCTAGCCGGACTTGCTGCCGGCTAGGAGTGGATGGTTACGATGACCTCAATCGCTAACGGGAAACCCCTGGCCTTGCTTTTTGCGTTGTCCTTCTCGATGCTGCTCATTGTGAGCCAGCCCCTGGCCCACGCCCAAGCAGTCGGTGCGAATTCGACAACGACCACGAGTGGAAGCAATCTGACACAGACGACCAGCGGAGGCATTTCGGTCAGAACGGCGACGTTTGACCTCGGTTCCGCGGCGGTCGCGATCTTGGTCTTGGTCCTCTTGGGCCTGGCGGCGGCATTAGCCTTGATTGCTAAGTGGGCGGTTCCGAGAACAGGGAAATAGTGCTAGGAGATTGGATTCAACGGATAAGGACGAAAAAGAAGACGCGGTCGAGAGCGGTAGCAAGAGGAACTTCCTGAAGCTGGTTCTGACGCTGGGTTTCGTGGCCACCGTGGGTTCCTTGGCGAGCATGTTCAGGGTGCTCAGCTTCGTCCCTCCCCCGGCCACGGAGACGGGGCCGCTGGAGTGGCCGGTCGTAAACCTCGGAAACATCTCCACGCTTGACCCCACCACGCCCCTGAGGTTCAACTACCCGCTCGTCGACACCCCGGCGGTCCTGCTAAAGCTGGGGGTACAGGCGGAGAACGGGGTGGGTCCGGACTCGGACATCGTTGCGTTCAGCAATCTCTGCCAACATCTCGGGTGCATCTACGCGACCCTCCCGGCTGGCGCCTCCCCGCCATGCAACTCCTCCTTCAAGGCGATCTCTCCCGAAGGCTACTGCTGCTGCCACGGCGGCCAGTACGACTTCGCTCATTCGGCGAAGGTGATAGGTGGCCCGCCCCCGAGACCCGTCCCCCAGGTCACCCTCCGATACGATAGCAGCACCGGAGGTATATCCGCGATAGGGATGGGACCTCCGACTATCTTCGGGCACGGGTCGCCGGGCACATCAGACCCGGCCCTCGTTCTGCAGAACGACCTTACGGGAGGCGACGTTGTCACTCAGGCCACGGTGTTCTCCACTTGAGGGTGAGATTGAATGAGCGCTAACCCTGGAAGAAGGTTCGTAGAGTGGTTCAAGTCGCGGTTTGGGCTGAACGTATCGGTCCTTCGCCCAGTACCAGAGTACAGCATGAACCCGTTCTACTGGCTCGGAGCGCTCGCGGTCATCGCCTTTGGGCTCCAGGTCCTGACGGGGTTGCTGATGCTGATCTACTACGTCCCGACGACCGACCAGGCCTATTCTTCCACCCTCTACATCATCCAGAACGTGCCGTTGGGGTCGCTCTTGGAGACGGTGCACCTGTACGGAGCGTACGCGATGATTCTGCTGGCGTTCCTTCATCTGTTCCGGGGCTACTTCGTCAGTGCTCAGAAGAAGCCCAGGGAGATGATGTGGGTGATCGGGATGATGATGGGCCTGGTCGTCGTGGGATTCGGTCTCACCGGCTACTTGCTTCCGTGGACTGTGGTCTCCAAGTCCGCGACCGACGTCTCCATCGGAATGATCGGCTTCATGCCGGCTCAGATAGGGGGCATCATAACGTTCCTGATAGCGGGGAGCGGCAGCAGCTCGGCGGAGCTGACCCGTTTCTTTGACCTCCACATAATAGTCCTCCCCGCAGCGCTCCTCTCTCTCATCGCACTCAAACTCTACATGTTCGAGGCTCATGGGGCGTCCGAACCCGTCGGGGGAGCAAAGACCAAGAAAGAGGTTTCTTGGTTCCCCACAGTCTACCTCTACTTCGCGATGATCGGAAGCGTCTTCGTGGCGTTTGTCCTTGTGGCCTCGTCGCTGTTTCCGCTGCACCTGCCGGCCGAGTACACCGCCGCTGCCGCAGCCGGCTACACCCCGCAACCAGAGTGGTATTTTCTCTGGGTCTACCAGCTACTGAAATTCGGTTCCTTTGAGGGTTCTGGCATCTACTACGCCCTTGGAGCGGTGACCGTGCTCATCGTGGCGTTCGTCGTCCTTCCGTTCATAGACAGAGGCTCAGCGAGGAACCCCTGGTCGAGGCCGATCTACACTACAATCGGGCTGATCATGATAGGCGAGCTTCTGACGATGACAGTGTGGGGGTACCTCACGCCCGGACAGGTAATCCAGGACGTGCAGGCGGTCGAAATCCTCGGCACGGTGGCGCTGGTCGTAGCGGGATTGTCCGCCTTCGCCTTCTGGACGCACAGGCCTAAGCTCGCTCCCGGGACAGCCTCGGTCGCCGTCCACGCGATGGCTCTCCCGTTCACGAACCTGACGGTGACTGCCATCTTCGCGGTTCCGCTCATCTTGGGGTCGGTCTGTCTCGCCAACCTCGTTTCCATCTTCACGACTGGACCGTTCAGCGTTCTGATGTTGAGCGTGAACTTGGCGGTCCTCCTGGGCTCGTTCTATGCAATGGCCAGGGTGATGCGAAGCCTGACGGCGACGTACAAGAGGGCGAGGCCTTGAGCCTCGACGAGAGGTCACTCAAGTTTGGTGTTATCACGCTCCTCGCCTCTGCGGCGGCAACGATTGCCGTCTACCTCTGGTTCCTCGACATCACCACGCTCCAGCGCGTCTTCGGAGCCCTGCTGGCATCCGAGCTGATGATCTTCGCCACGGTGATCTACGTCTACTCCAAGCCCACCATAACCGGGCCGTATACCAAGTGGCTGGTGATGGGTTGCATAACCGCCGGAGCCTTCTTGTTGGTAGCGGTGCAGCTCGGCGGCTAGTGGGTCGCCGAAACCCTGCAGGCCTCGAACCGATGTTGCGATCCGTCCCTCACCGGACCTGACCCCTACCTAAGCGATTCCTGTTGGATCAGTTCGGAGAGTTTCTGGAAGTAGAGCCTCGTGGCCATGGGCATCTCCTCGAGGTTGCGGTCGATCGCCTCGAGCACATACTTGATGGCCCTCCTGGAGGTCTTGAATTCGAACTTCATAGGAAGTATGGGGTCCTGGACGACGTCGATCGAGTCGACGAGATGCCTCGGCGCCTCCGCCTTAGCGTCATCCGCGATCTTGTTGTACCACCCGAGGAGGACGTTGGGTTCCAGTCCGAGCTTCAGGTTCTCTATCTCCTGCATCAGGTGATTGAGCATCCGCATCTCCTCGTTACCACTAGAGGCCGACAATCCGATCTCGGAGACGTGCTTGGACCTTAAAGGAAAAAATGTGTAAAGTTGTTTACCACTTAGCTGCATCTCATGAGGAAGACCTCAGTTTTCTCGTACTCGGCCTCCCAGACGTGTGTGCTGTTTCGTCCTCTCCTCACCGCTAACAGGGTGTAGCCCTCGGGAGCCTCGTTCGTCGCCCTCCCCAGGATCGCGGCCATGGGCTCTTCCTCCTCGTCGTAGGTCTTCACGATGTGCTGCTTGTACTTCTCGACCTCCTTCATGTGGTCCATGAGACAGAGGGTGCGTCCCTGGAACTTCGAAGAGGTGATCAGCTTTACCTCCTGACCGCAGGCCTCGCACCTCACCCTCTTCATCCCGCAATCGAGACAGACCCGGCCGACGCCGATGACCATGGGGAAGGTCCCAGGAGCGTCTTCGCGCTTCCCGCAGACGGCGCAGGTTGCCTGGGTCTTGGACAGGTGCTGCAAGGTAGGGTCTCGCTTCGCTCTCCACCTTAAAAATCCCTTGGCGCCACGAGGGGGTCGCTTGCGAATAGAATCAGTGTCCTCGTACCCCCTCAGGGTCGGGATGAAGGAGAAGCTCCAGGGAGGCACCTTTCGCTATGACGACTTCCAAAGCGTATTGGTGAAGGTCTCCTGCGACGGGGTGATTGGGTGGGGAGAGGCCATGACGCGCTTCAGCCCGCGAGCGACCGCATCGATGGTCGACTGGATTGGGGCACGACTGGCGGGCTCTGAGTTTGCAAGCCCCGGCGAGGCGTGGCAGTCTGTCTGGCGCCTCTTTCGTGTTCGCGGGCAAACGAGGGGCGTAGGGATGGAAGCGTTGAGCGGGGTCGAGATGGCGATGATGGACTCGGCAGGGAGAGCCGCGCGATTACCGGCCGGCAGCCTGCTCGGAACGCGGAAGAGAGTCGAGATACCCTGCTACGCCGGCTCCGTCTTCGAATCCAGAGGAAGCCTCGCGGAGCAGGTAGAGCGCGTCAGGGGGATGGGGCTAAGGGGTTTGAAACTGAAGATCGGCTTCGGGCCCTCACGGGACTTCGAGCTCGCGAGAAAGGTCCGGAGGCTCTGGGAGGAAGGCATGTTGGTCGTCGACGCCAACGGGGCGTACGACTCCGTGGTGGCGCTGAAACTTGCGTCGCGCTTGGCAAGCCTCAGGCCGGAGTGGTTCGAGGAGCCCGTGCCTGCCGACGATTTTGACGGCTACCGGAGGCTAGCAGGAAAAAGCAAGGTCCCCATCGGCGCGGGCGAGGCATGGTTCGCCGGCGAGTTCGAGGGGGCGGTCCGTGAGGGGTTGGTGGACGTTCTCGAGCCGAGCGTAAGCCGTTGCGGGGGCATGGCCACGGAGTTCGCGGCCGGCAAAGCGGCTGCTTCACGGGGCCTTGGGTTCTCACCCATGGTCGGCCTCAACTCGTCCCTATCGCTGGCCGCCTCGCTGCAGGTCGCTTCAGCCGTCGGCTGCCTCGGGGTGGAGTACGACGCCTTCGACAATCCACTCGTCCGAGGGCTGACCCCGGGCTTCCCGTCGGTCAAGGGAGGGAGCATCAAGGTGCCCTCCAAGGGCGGACTAGGCGTCGAGGTGGACGAGCGATTCGTGCGCTCCCACTTGGTCAAGGATTAGAAGTGGTTGGCCAGCTCGTCGATGTCCTTGACCTTTCCGAGGGCGGAAGTCCCCGCGGTGCTCTTGTCGATGCCGGTGAGGACGAGGACGGAGTCCACGCCCGCCCTGGATGCGCCTGCGATGTCGGTGTCCAGCTGGTCGCCGCACATCACTGCGTCCTTCGGCGTGCAGCCCGCCATCTTGAGGGCCATCTTGAACATCAGGGGCGATGGTTTCCCTATAGAGACCGCCTTCTTGCCCGTCGAGAACTCAAGCGCCTTCACGATCGCGCCGGGCCCGAGGGCGGCGCCGGTCTTCGACATGTAGACCTTGGCGCTGTGGCTTGCGACGAGGTCCGCTCCTCCGTTCGCAGCCTTCGTGGCCTCGTCGAGCTTCTGATAGCTGAGGAAGCGGTCCAGGCCGATGGCGACCACGTCCGCGTCGGTGCCCAGAGTCCTCCTGTGACCCGCCTTGCGGAGCTCCTCGTCGAAGCCATTCTCGCCGACGAGATAGTAGGTCACTCGCCCGTACTTCTCGGTCAGGTACCTGGCCGTGAGGAGGCCGCTGGTGAGTATCTCCTCTGAATTGACCGGAATGTCAAATTGGAGTAGGTTGGAGCGAAGAGTCTCGACCGTATCGGTCGAATTGTTGGTCAATACGAAGAGCCTTTTGCCCTCTCTGCGCAGTTTCTTCACGACCTTGCTTCCCCCGAGCTTGACCCTGCTTTCCTTTCCCCGGTAGAAGACCCCGTCAAGGTCGAAGAGGAAGAGGCTCTTCCCCGAGAGGTCCATCTTCTTCATCGTCGAAGCGCCTCGATCTTTCCCGTCTTCCCGTCTACCGTCGCCCTCTCGCCGTTCTTCAGCTTCGAGTAGACCTCCTTCGGGAAGCCGGAGAGGACGGGTACGTTCTTCCCGTAGATCGCCTTCGCCAGGACGGAGCCGATGACCATGCCGAGGTCGGTGCTCTCCGTGACCACCGCGGCCGGGGAGTTGCCCAGCCTGACGGTTTCGACGAACCAGGCCGACGCGGTGGTCGAACCCTTGCCGAACGGGTAGAACAGTATCTTCCCCTTCACGTTCTCTCCCTCGAGGTCGCTGTGGACATCGGTGACTTTGCCCGAGGATGGATCTACCCCGTGGGCGAAGGTGAAGGCCTTCCGGGAGATCAGGACCTCCCCTCTCGCCCTCCCTCCCGTCAGTCCCTTTGCGGCGAAGGCGAGCGTGCTCATTCCATGACCTCCTTGATTATCTCTCTGGAAGGGGCGTAGCGCATCTTGATCTCGCCTTCGGCGGAGACTATCTCGGCTAGCTTTGCCGAGTTGGTCATCACCACGTTGAAGCCCATCTTCTTCAAAGGCGAGATCTCGGCGTCAGTCGTGAAGCTTAACCTTGCGCCTGTCCTCTCGAGCTCGCGCTTGATGCCCGCGATGGAGGCCATCTCGTACCCCTGGGTCGAGGTATAGACGAACATCTTCACCCCTCTCTTCAGTTTCTTGCCGGTCGTCAGCCTCGCGAGTTGACCCAATTCCGTCGCAGATAGGTGGGGGACGCCGAAGGCGACCAGGTCCGGGCTCTCTTCCGTCTGGTTCAGCTCCGCTTCGACCTCTCCCAGTTGCTTCCTTCCGATCTCCACCGTCTCGACGGCCTCCCCTCCCGTCGCGTCCTCGAGTGTCTTCGAGCCCGGCGTGAGGCCGAGATAGTGGATCATCGTGACCGGCCCCGCGGCTGCGGCCGAGGCCCCCAGGTGCTTCAGGTCGTCGGAGATGACGCTGCCGGGAAGCCCCACCAAGGCGGGAATCTTCGCGCCCGAGTGGCTCCCGATGAAGAAGCCTGCGCTGCGATAATCGAGGTCGGAGGCCGAGTCTAGGGAGAGCCTGAAGGCGATCCTGGCGACGCGGTTGTCGTCCAGCAACATGCCGAACCTCGGCGTGAGCCCTGTGATGGCGCACGCGATGTCCAGACCCGACGTTATCTTGTTCGTCCTGCACCCGATGAGCGAGTTCGCGAAGACGACAGAGTTGGATTCTGCCCACGCCACCACTTCTCCGGCCTTCGGAAAGTTGCATACCTGATACTGCACGCACGTCCAGCAGGGGATGCCGCCAAGCTTCGCGTAGGCGGCGCAGAGCCGAAATTGCTTCTCCGCGTAGGCTTCGGGGACTCCGAACGACCTCCAGTTCTCGAGGTCGACGCTGGCAGGGTCGACGGTGGTGGGGACCGCGAACCTCCCACCGTCTTGCGCGAACCGCTCTAAGACCTCGATGCCCGCCTCGTGGAGACTGCTGTAGTGGGCAAGAACGTGGGCGGACTTGATCGGGACGAGCGCGTCGGCTGAGACGGCCTCTCCTACTTTTGTCAGGAGCTCCATGGCCAGCTGCTTAGCGGCGCCCCGTTCACCTCGGAGCATCCTCTCCTGTTCGGAGTCTATGTGCAATACAGGTGCCGACCCCCAACAATTCTTTAAAAGCCGTTCTGCGTGCTGAGAACGATGAACTTCTCCTACTATCTACCGACTCGGATAGTCTTCGGATACGGATCGCTGGAAGGGTTGGGGTCGGAGGTGGCCGCACTAAAGGCGTCCAAGCTGCTGGTAATCACGGACAAGGTCATGGTGAAGACCGGTATCGTCGACAAGGTCACCTCCAACATCCACGGCGCCACCTTCGACGTCTTCGACGAAGTCGAGCCAGAGCCCAGGATCGACGTCGCTGAATCGGTCGGTCTGAAGGTGAGAGGCGGAAGGTACGACGCCGTGGTGGGCGTCGGAGGGGGGAGCGCGATGGACATGGCAAAGGTCGCCGCAGCCCTAGCAACCAACAGTGGGCCGGCGCTGAAGTACGTCGGGAACAACCTCTTCACGCTCAGGCCCCTCGCGTCGATTATGGTCCCGACGACGGCGGGAACGGGCGCCGAGCTCACAGTCACGTCCATGGTCACGGTCGAGGGGCACAAGCAGTGGATCAACAGCCCGCTCCTCCTACCCTCCGTCGCCGTGGTCGACCCGGAGCTGACCATCAGCATGCCGAAGAGCGTGACCGCCGCCACAGGGCTGGACGCCCTCTGCCACAACACCGAGGCTTACTTCTCCAACTCTGCCAACGCGATAACGGACTCGGCCGCCCTGGAGGGAATCTCCCTCATCGTCCCCAACCTTGAGAGGGTCTATGAGGAAGGGAGCGACCGGAAGGCTAGGGAGGCGATGTCGCTCGGAGCCTTGCTCGGAGGGATCGCGCTTCAAGCGAGGATGGTCTATGGCCACTCGATCGGATACACCATAGCCACGAGATTCAAGCTGGCGCACGGCATCTCTTGCGGCATTCTCCTCCCGTACATCATAGCGAACTATTCCATCGCGTGCGCTCCTAAGATGAAGAAGCTCGCCGAGGCTTTCGGACTCGAGGCCGCATCCGATGATCCGGTCGCTCTCGGCGCGTCGATGGCGGAAAAGACAAGGCAGATGGTCGCACACCTAGGTTTCGCCACGAGCATGAAGGATCTGGGAGTGAAGGAGGAGGACCTTCCCATGCTGGCCAGGGAATGCCTTGAGCTGTATCCGAGGCCAAACAGCCCGCTCGTCTTCGACGAGAAGAGCATGACTCACTTCTACCACATGATCTGGGAAGGTCAGCTTTCCTAGGGCTCTCCGAAGGCTCTATCCCTCGGTGATCTTGTTGCGGGCCGCCCAGAGTATCGGGAAGAATCTCCGCCGAAGTGTCGTCCTGAGATATGAAACTCCCGACGAGTCGAAGGAATATGGCCCTACCGTATCCTTGACAATCTCCGCTCCCGTGCCCACCCTGCGACCGATTATCCTCTCGACCATTCCCATGTGATGGTTCCTCCACAACCAGAAGTACTTGTCGTACTCCAAGAGCGATTCCGCGAGCTCCAGGAGGTTCGGGTACCGACCGCTGGTGTAGATGCTCGCTACCGCGTTGAGCTCCTTTTCGGGGACGCCTTTGGTGCCCTCCCTGTGCCTGCCCGGGTCGAGGCCCTCCGTCCTCATCGCGGCGCGGAAACCGTCCCACATCGAGGGGGACTCCCAGCGGCTCCTCAGGGCGGCCTTGGCTGAGGGATCCTGATCGTGGAGCTTGAGGAATCTCTCGTCCTTCATCCCCGAGATGAACTCGAGCTCTCGGAACTGGACGGACTGGAAACCGCTCGCCGGCCTGAGGACGTCCCTGAACTTGAGGAAGTCCATCGGCCTAATCGTCTCTAGCACTTCGAGCTGCTGGATAAGTATCTTCTCCACGGATATCGTCCTCCGAATCAGCCTGCTTGCCTCTGCGAGGTCGCCACCCCTCATGAGGGAGATTGAGGACTCGATCTCGTGGAGCATCAGCTTGAACCAGAGTTCGTATGTTTGGTGGGCGACGATGAAGAGGGTCTCGTCGTGCTGCTGAGGCCTGGAGCGCGGCCTCTGGAGGTCGAGCAGGTGCTCCAGCTTCAGGTAGCCGTCGTAGGAGAGCGGCCGCTTTCTAGCGCTCTTGGGCATCTTGGTTCCCGTCAGGACTGCTGGTTCAGCCACGGATAGAGGGACTTCACGTACGCGATTGACCTTTGGATCTCCGCAGGATCGGCGTCCCCCGGTGCCATCTTGCCCTCGCGGTATTCGCGGTACGCCTCGATGTCGAGCATCCCGTGCCCGCAGAGGTTGAAGACGATGACCTTGGCATCTCCCGATGCCTTGCATGCCCTCGCCTCGTCGATCACCGCCTTGATCGCGTGCGCCGTCTCCGGCGCGGGGAGTATCCCTTCGTGCGCCGCGAAGAAGGTCGCGGCCTCGAAGACCTCCAGCTGGTTGTAGGCTCGCGACTTGATGATCCCCTCGTGCGCCAGAAGGCTGAGTGTAGGAGCAGAACCGTGGACGCGCAGGCCGCCTGCCTGGACCTTCGGCGGGACGAATGTGTGGCCGATGGTGTACATCTTGAATAACGGGCTGGTCCTCATGATGTCCGAGTGGTCGTAGATGTACTCGCCCTTCGTGAGCCTGGGCGCGCCCGTCGACTCCACGCCCAAAAACTCGATCTGCTTGGGGTTCTTCTTCATCGCGACGTCGTGGTAGAACGGCCAGAAGAGCCCGGAGAAGTTGCTTCCCCCGCCGACGCACCCGACCATCATGTCCGGGTACTCGTTGAGCCGGGCCAGCTGCGTCCGCGCCTCCTGACCGACGACCGTCTGGCTCGCAAGGACGAAGGTCATGATGCTTCCGACCGCGTTGCGGGCGAGCGGGTCGGCCTTGGCGTCCTCCAGCGCCTCGCTCTTCGCGATGCTCATGGTTCCTGGGCTGTTGGGATCGTCTGCCAGGATCTTCCTTCCGACCGCCGTATGCGTACTCGGGCTGCTCAGAATCTCAGCGCCCCACATCTCGGCGAGGTCCTTGCGGTATGGCTTGCCCTCGAACGAGGAGCGGGACATGTAAATCGAACATTTCACGCCGAAGAGGCTGCAACCGAAGGCCAAAGCGGTCCCCCATTGACCGGCCGTAGTGCTCGTGACGAGCCGGTCGATGCCCTGCTTGGCGGCGAAATACGCTTGGGCTATCGCAGCGTTCGCCTTGTGGGAGCCCGAAGGGCTCACTGTCTCGTTTTTGTAGTATATCCTGGCCGGGGTGTTGAGCGCGCGTTCGAGGCCCCAGGCCCTGACCAGCTGCGTCGGCCTCCAGATCGAATAGACCCGCCTTAGTTCCTCAGGTATCTGGATGAAACGGTCTCCCGAGTACTCGGCGCGCGCCATCTCGTCGATGAAGAGACGGTGCAGGAGGGACTTCTCGGCGACGGCCTTCGTCTGGGGGTCGATGACTGGAGGTAGTTTCTTCGGCAGGTCCGGTACTATGCTGTACCATTCCCGCGGAATTTCAACCGGTTGCTCGAGCGAGGTGACCATTGCGGGCCCTTCCTGGCTAGCTGCCCGACGTCAGGGCCTTTTCGAGAGGGGCGTTGTTTACCAGTTGTTCGTACGTCACCGGCTGCTCAAGGAGACTGTGACTCTCCAACCAGGTCTCGATCGTAGCGAATGTCTCCTCCGCGTACGGCTTGAGTTCGCTCCATTGGACGGGTTTGATTCTCCCCTCGACGGCCTTCGTCGCGGCGAGCGCCCTGTCCCTCTTCTCTGGAGGGTACTCCGAGAAGGTCTCGCGCAGGACCTTGAGATACAGGGGCTTGAACTTCGCGGGGTCCTTCTTGATGAGCTTGATCGCGTCGTCAACGCCCATCAGGAAGTCGCTGATCTCGGCCTCCGAAAGCTCGGTCTTAGCTATGAATGCAAGGACGTCAACCATGCTGGTCTCGAAGACCTTGCGGAAGCCCAGTTGAGTTGCGACTTCGGTGTATGGCGAGATCATCGCGGCCGCCGGCGCACCCTCCATCATGGCCAGGAGGCGGTTGTGGGGGGCCCCTCCGTGAGCGAGCCGGATGTTATCGTACGGTATATGCTCCTCCAGTTGCCTCAGGTTGCAATAGTGCGAACCAGTCCTAAGGTTTACCAATATCTCGGTGTCCGCCAAGTCGGTCACCTTCTCGATCTTGGAGTCGGGCTGAACCATGATGGAGAAGGCGTAGTCAAGCGAGCTTGTTGCGCCGATTATCTTGTTCTTTCCGTTGTTCCCGAGTCGGTCGAGCGCCGCCCAAGCGCAGCAGGAGTAAGCGTCGACCTTCCCCTCGTCGACGAGGTTCGAGTACCAAGACGGCTTGTTGCCGGGTTCAATTGCGGCCGGGGGGAGGGCGTAGAAGCTCACATCGAGGCCGTGCTTCGCGAAGAGACCCTCTTCCTTCGCAACTATTTCAGGGAAAGACCACGGAATGAACGAATTCTTGATTCTCAGTTGTCGCATGACGTAAAACGGTTGGGGCGAGTTCTTAGTAAGGTTTCCGTTAGAATCATTCTAATTGAAAACTTAATTAGCGGGCCGACCCCGATTCCCTCGATTGACCGAGCCAGCGGTGATTAGCCACGGGTACTACCAGCCTTACTTCTACTGGATGTTCCCGATCCTAGTAGCGAAGGAGCAGGGTATCTTCGACGAAGTAGGGGTCAGGCTCGACGTGCACGACATCGTCCCCGGTGGGCAGCCTGAGAACAAGGCGTCGTGGTACGAAAAGGCCATCGACGAGGGTACGAGAGATTTCTATTTCTGCTGCGCGTGGCAGGGAATCTACAGCACCTCCGCGTCCGGAAAGGGGAAAATCGGGGCGGCGCTCAAGTCGACCCTGATCAAGACGTTTGGACTCTATTCAAAACCGGAGAGCAACTTCAGGAACGTGCTAGACGTCATCGAGAGCGGAACCCCAATCGCAGTCAACAAGAATGCCGACGCGCACTACGTGACTCTGAAGAACCTCGCAGAGTTCGTCCCAGAGGAGAGGATAACCCTCACCCACCTGGGCGGGGTTGAGAAGTGTTTTCAGGCCCTTATGGCCGGAGACGTGAAGGCCGCGACGCTGGCCGGGCCGTACGCGGAAGCCGCCGACGCCCTCGGCTACAGAAGGCTACTCCCGCTCTCGCGCACCGAGCCCACCCTCATCGTCTTCGATGACGACCTAGGAATGGACGCCGTAACCCGGTTCCTGAACGGCATCAACAGGGCGATTGTGCTCATCAACGCTGACAAGCCGAAATACGAAGCCAGGTACCGGAGAGAGTTCAGCGACGCAGTCACCAAATACATGCCCGAGCTCGCGTCCAGCCTCCCAGTGATAATTCCCAGAATCTCCCTGCCCGTCTGGGCGGACGCGAGGGCGCTCCCCAAGGCGGAGTTCGACGAGATCCAGAACTTCTTGCTCGAGCACGGGCTATCTGTCGTGAACAAGGGCTACAAGGAGTCCGTCAGCGCTGTTCCGATGTCAGGCTAGTCTCAGGGCAGCCTGAGCTTCTCGAGAAGCCTCACCACGCCAGGCAGTTCTCTCAGGTCCCTCTCGGTGGGATGGAACCCAGATTCCCCTGTGAGGTCGGCGCCCAGGGGATGAGCAGAAGGGATCCCAGGCAGGGTCGGCGCGATTCCTGGAATGTTGGCTATCAGTCTTTGCGCCTGCTCTCCGAGCAGGAAATCCACGAACTTCCTGGCGGACTCGTTGCCGCCGCCGGGCCTAGTGAGCCCAACCGAGGTGAATGTGAGCATCTGTGGCGCGTCCTCCATGTGAAGAAGGGCGACTGGGGCCCCGGCAGTCTTCTCCCTTGCGAACGCGAGGGAATAGACAGTTAGAGCGATCCTGCTCTCGCCGTCGAGGAGGCCTTGGATGAGGTGATCGATACAATCGTATGACTTCGGCCTGTTCGACACTGCGAGGTCGTTTACGAACCTCCCCCACCTCTTCGCACCGTTCACCGACCTCAGATAAGCTAGGTACTGGACTCCAAGGTTACCAACTTTGCTGGAGGTCAACGATTGGGTCCCCAGCCTCCGCCTGAATCTCGGCAAGGAGAGGTCCTCCAACGACAGGGGGAGCTCCTTTTTCTTGATCTTTGACGCGTCGTAGACCATGCTCATGAAGGTCTTGCCGATGGCGAACCAGCGCCTCTTAGAATCGTAGAACGCCTTCGGGTACATTCCGACGCCTGAAGGGTCGTGGCGCGATAGCATCCCTTCTGAGGTCATCCTCAGGAGCATGTACTGAGGCATTAGGACCACGTCGGCGCTCCGCAACCCGTGCTCGGTCTCTAACTTGATCCTTTGAAGGACTTGAAACGGATGGTCGTCGAGGTAGACCGGAAACTCCTCCAGCTTGTTTCCCTTCCGGAAAGCCCAGAGGAGTTCAGAGAGACCCGGCCTCAGCCCCAGAGACCCGTAGACGACGACCCGACGCGTCTCCCTCAATCTGTGGCACCCAAGCGCGTAATCTCCGACGGTAACACCCTCGCGATATAAGGCTAGGCGGGCTCGGAAAGAGAAGAGGCGAAACCCTGGCGGTAAGTCTTATACACAGGAAAAAAATCCCTGGGAGAGTCAACCGGATGAAGATGCTAATCGACGGCGAGCGAATCGACGCTTACGACGGGGACGTGTTCGACGTCTTCAATCCCGCGACGGGCGAAAGAGTGGACAGCGTGCCGAAGGGAAATCGCGAAGACGTCAAACGGGCGGTCGACTCGGCGGCGAAATGTTTCAAGAAGTGGTCCGAGACCCCTCCCATTGAACGCTCTAGGATCCTGTTCAGGATATCGGAGCTCGTCAGAGCGCACTCGAGCGAGCTCGGGACGCTGCTTACCACCGAACAAGGAAAGCCGCTCGGGGAGGCCAGGGGCGAGATCAACTCGTTCGCCAATAGCTGCGAGTATTACGCGGGCCTGACCGGCCGGATTAGGGAGGCCCACAACCCTTTCTCCACGGGCGAGGGATTCTTCATCGTGACCAAGCGTCCAATCGGTGTGGTCGGTGCGATACTCCCATGGAACTTCCCAGTGTCGCTTCTCGGCTGGAAGGCGGCTCCGGGTCTGGCTGCGGGCAACACCTTCGTTGTAAAGCCCGCGAGCTCGACTCCTCTTACGGACTTGAAATTAGCGGGGTTGCTGATTAGGGCGGGCCTCCCTCCGGGAGCGTTGAACGTGGTGACGGGCCCTGGCGGAGTGGTCGGCGAGGAGATGTTGAACAACAAGAAGATTGGCAAGATTGCGTTCACGGGCGAGACGGCCACTGGGAAGAGGATAATGGAGGGGTCAGCGAAGTACATCAAGCGGCTAACCCTCGAACTGGGAGGCTCAGACCCGATGATCGTCTGCGACGACGCGGATATAGACTTAGCCGTCGAGGGCGCGGCGTGGGCTTCTAGCTTTGATTGGAGGGCCCCTTTCCGCGAGAGCGCCGAAAACGACGCCAGCGCGGCTTCAATTCTCATAGAGCCTTGTGATCGAGAAAAAGAACAATTATTCGGGGTGCATCCTTCCGGGGGGCGAGTACGAACCTGCTCGAAACGGATTGAAGCCATGTTCAGCCAGAGAGAGCCACGCGGTGGCGCCGACATGTGCGCGAGGGTAATACAACCAGGGACTACCATTGTCCAGGGTGAGAATCCTGTGTTTAGACAGGGGCCATCGGTTGCGGGCACCGCACCTGACCCCATTTGGGC
Source organism: uncultured archaeon (assembly GCA_963731775.1). Taxonomy (GTDB): domain Archaea; phylum Thermoproteota; class Nitrososphaeria; order Nitrososphaerales; family Gagatemarchaeaceae; genus DATJAJ01. The sequence continues at coordinate 206,124 of CAVSWV010000005.1, forward strand.
CGAATGTACCTTATCTAAGATCGACCGCCATTTTGCCGCGTTTCCTGCAAGCAGATACGCCTCCTACCTACTGGTCCTTTCGAACCACGTGTAGTCTCCACAACTATTTCCGCCATCTGAATTCGTAGCCAAGCCTTGTTTTGTGGTGAGCCTCGACATAATCGAGCGCCCGCAAGTAGGGAAACGCTTGCCAGCCCAGCGCTTGAATCGCCCACGCCTGAATATCCAGGGCATAACATCCGTCGAAGGGATGATGCCGCCCTCGTCTGTCCCAGTCCAGAACTTTCCCTCGTGGGATCCCTACATACTCAAGAAGAATGTTCTCGCTTGCTGCGCGGCATGTGCCCACTGGTCCAACTTCTCAGCGACGTATAGACGGGAAAACGCCGCGTAAAATCTAATGTTGTGCTCTGTAGATTTGTATAGACGCTTACACTGCCCATTGACAAAGACATCGCTAGCACAGGGTCCGCTTCCCCCGGCGGCCGCCTCATTCTCCCAGCCGTCGTATCCGGCGGTGAACCCCCCCTTCCCGCGGCTATCCGATGTGTTCGATATGACCCAGTTGCCAAGCTGATCTGCTGCCTGGAGGGACTCTTGCTTGAGGGTCGTTTCGTAAAAATAGAGAAGCCCCAGCATCGCCCAAGCCACGTTGCCTGTATTGCTGCTGACCTGCGTCTCGTCTTCAAACCACGTTTTTCGCCCCGCATCGTACCATCCCGGCATGCGAACAGTATTGGGCTTGTTGTTCGGCAGCCAGCCGGGCGGCAACATTACGTCGCGGCCCTGGTAAGCGTTTGGAGCCGCCGTCAGCGAAGAACTGATTGTTTGCTTGGCGTACAGCAGTGCATCGGCCACGGTACGCGCGCGTGCCAGGTCGCTGGCGGCGATCAATGCGATTAGCGCGACCGAATTGTCATAAACGAAGGCAGCATTCCGTCCACGCTGTCGAATGCGTTGGACGACTTGATCGTCTTGTAGCTGATGAGAAGGCGGGGGATCGGTAGGGCGCTCTTCGACGTACTGGATGTTCGTCCATATAGAAAGTTATCCGCCCAGCATTGTACCTGCTCGTCGCGACCCACCCGAACCCGCCGAGGACATAATCAAGGTCCAGCCCAGTGAGGGAGATACTGTACTGAGTCCAGGTCGTCGTGAGAGTGACGCGCCCGAGGGAGACCTTTTGCGAAGAATCTGGATATGGTTGGAAGGGCGGCACTGTATTCCCCACCCCAAACGCGAAGAACTCGACGAGTTCGCCCCCCTTCGCTCCCCTTGCCCAAAACTGAAGGGCTGAGGCGCCGGAGAGGTCATAACCCGCATCGGGCACCGCTCCCCAGTTCAGCGAAGGCTCGCGATCAGTCGGGCCGAGGATGCCGTTCAGGAAATACCAACCGCCCCAAGTGGCTTGAGCAGGGTCGAAGACAGCCGTGATGCACGTTATACCGAAGCATGGAGCGCCGGAGGAAATTTCATCCATGGCCGGTACGAGGGTTCCTAGCTCAAGGTTGCGAGTTCTCCTCTGGCGGCAAAGTGGTTTCCCGCGGCGTCCGCGTCGGTGTAGACGTTGACCGTATGCTGATACTTGTCCGCGGCTGACTGTAAGTACAGCGTAGCTGGGACGGGTCCAGGAGTTGATCGTGGGAGCTGCCCGGGGGCGTTAACGCTGCTGG
>CAVSWV010000006.1:0-659683 GCA_963731775.1 uncultured archaeon
TTTCGGCCCACTGCAAATAACCCAGGACTAGCTGCCAAGGAGGGCAGTCGGAGCTCCGAGGGCCGGACGAGGGCTGACGCCCAGGTCTTCGCCCCCCTCTCTCTGGAGGGGACAGCAACCCGCGTTTCTCGATGGACCGAATCCCAGAGAACTTCATTAGGGCGTGGCTCAGGCGTTCGAAGCGAACAACCCATTGGCCGGTCAAGATTATGACGTTATAGTCGTCGGAGCGGGGATCTTTGGCGTCTCTTCCGCGTACTATCTGAAGAAGAACAGCCCTGAGAAGAGAATACTCGTCATTGACAGATACGGGGACGTCGGTCAGGGCAACACCGGACGAAGCAACGCGCTGTTCAGGAACACCTTCACTTCTGCGGACAACCAAATCCTGTCCGACCGAGCGATCGACTTCTACATCCACGTTCAGAATGAGCTCGGGATTGACGTCGGCGTCGACCTAATCGGATACCTGTGGGTGATGAGCGAACGCCAACTCTCATCGTCTCAGGGGCACATCAAGGAGATGCTCGACAACAAGATTGACCTCAAGGTCTACGACAGGGAGGACCTGAGACGAATGATCCCCGCGCTGGTTCTCGACCAGAGCTCCGACCAGGCTGGACTGATGAACCTCGAGAACGTAGCGGGTGCTGTCTTTGGGCCGAAGTGCGGCCGGCTCGCTCCCGACAAGCTCGCTGCGTTCTACAGGGACCAGTTCGTCGGACTTGGAGGACAGGTCATGTTCAACGCCGGCGTCAAGTCGCTCCTGGTTGACGCGACCTCTAAGGTGGGTGTCGAAGGGGAACCTTTCGTGTGGCAGGACTCGGGGATAACCGGAGTAAGATTGGAAGACGGCAGGGAGATCAAGGCCGAGAAGGTCGTAGTGGCCTGCGGCCCGTGGAACAATGAGCTTCTCGACCCGATTGGGATAGACGGTCACGCGAAGGCGAAGAAGAGGCAGCTCTTCACGGTCTCCGTCAATGGAAAGCCCGCTCTGCAGAGTCTGCTCGAAACGAAGGGTTTCAACGCGTCAGGGACTCTCCCGTTCGTCATCCTGCCGAAGTCGGGGCTCTACCTGAAGCCGGTAAAGGAGATGCACGAGTTCTGGCTCGGATGCGAAGACGAGATCAACCGGCCCTTCATCACACTCCCGGAGCACGACCTCGACCTCTACCCAGGAGAGCCTGAGTACTACGAAATGAACGTGTATCAGGTGCTCAAGGAGTATCTCCCCCTCTTCGAGGGCGCGAGACCTTCCAGGATGTGGGCGGGACTCTACGCCTACAACACGATTGACAACCTTCCCTACGTCTTCCAAGAGAACGGTCTCATCGTGGTAGGCGGTGACAGCGGGAGCGGAGTAATGAAGGGCGACTCGATCGGGCGCGTCGTCGACGCCGCCTACAGGGGAGGAGACAGCGCCGAGGCCGAACTCTACGGAGGGTTCAATTACCCCGTCTCCAAGCTCGGATTCAAGTCGAGAGATGTTGAAAGGGAGGATTGGGTAATCTGAAATTTAACGAATTCAAGCTTAGCCCTGAGCTGCTGAAGGGTGTGGAAGACGCAGGATTCACTGAAACCTTCCCCATCCAGGAGCGAGCCATTGGGCCGCTGCTCGCGGGCCGGAACGTCGTCGGGCAGGCAAAGACGGGTAGCGGAAAGACGGCGGCCTTCGGTCTTCCCCTCCTGCAGATGATCGACACAAGGGACAGGTCCATACAGGCGCTCGTGCTGGCTCCGACTAGAGAGCTCGCCCAGCAGATTACCGCCGACCTGCAGAAGCTCGGCAGGCACACAGGAGTCAGGGTGCTGGCAGTCTACGGTGGCCAATCGATGAACGTGCAGCTCGATGCCCTCCGTCGCGGGGTTCAGGTGGTGGTGGGAACGCCCGGAAGGATAATCGACCACCTCCAACGCGGCACCGTCAATCTGTCCAGGACTCGTTTCGTGGTCCTAGACGAAGCCGACAGGATGCTCGACATGGGTTTCATTGACGACGTCAACACCATACTTGACGCCGCTCCAAGGGAGAAGCAACTTTCGCTCTTCTCGGCCACGATGCCCGGGCCGATCATCGACCTGACCGACAGATACATGCGGGAACCCGAGAAGATACTCGTGGATTCCGAAGAACCCTCAGTAGAGCTTCTAGACCAGTACTACACGGTCGTAGAGCGTGAGGGTAAGCTGGAGGTGTTGCTCAGCATCCTGAACGGGGGGAACGCCGCCACGGCAATCGTCTTTTGCCGGACCAAGCACGGCGCCAGGCGGCTGGCGCGGGACCTGGAGAAGCGGTACATGAACGCCGTTCCGCTTCACGGAGACCTGACCCAGGCACAGCGGGATCACTCGATGAGTATGTTCAAGTCAGGGCGGATGGACGTGCTCGTCGCAACCGACGTCGCGAGCAGGGGGATAGATGTCGCAAAGGTGGACTGCGTCATCAACTTCGACGTTCCAGAGGACCCGCTCGTCTACTTCCACAGGGTGGGCCGCACCGCGCGGGCCGGCAGAGCAGGACGGTCCTACACGCTTGTTTCCAAAATCGAGTTCGGAGACTTCGCACGAATCCTCAAGCTGACAAAGGTCAAGATTCAACCCATGAAGCCAGAGGACGAGTTGTACGTGATGAGCGCATCATCAGGTCGCGGAGGTTCCCGGCGAAGATGGTCTCACGGGTCAAACAAGGGCGGTTCGCGCTGGTCCCACGGATCCTCAAACAAGGGCGCGGGTCACCGGTACCAGCCTAGACGGTACAGGGACTAGACGGTCATACCCGGCCCCGACTAGTCCTTCCCAGCACCTTCACGTCGACGTAAAGGTTGACGGCTAACATGGCGGAGGAGAACAGAAGCACATAGGTTAGGATTGCGACCGCTGACGAAGCCTCAATCCCCAGGGTCCCTAAGACCGGGCCGACCAGCCCGCTGCCGCTGGCGAAGACCCCTAACAGAACCACACAGACGAGGTCGAAGACCGTGAGAAACAAGTTGGTCCCCAAGACTCCCAGCTCTGAAATATCGAAGATCAGGTAAGTGAACGCGACGGCGACGATTCCGAAGATTACTACTGTCGAGTCTATGAAGTAGATTGCCGCCCCGGCTGTGAAACAACTCAATCCGGCGACGAGCGGAAGGATCGCCGAGCGAGAAGGGAACCTGCTCTTCTTCAACCAGATGGCTGATAGAGCGATGATGCCGAGACTTATCAGGACAAGGAAGTCGGTTATCTCCACAAGAAAATTGGCGTTTCCGAGGGCCAGCATCACTATCGCGCCCAAAGTGAAGACCCAGGAGACGTTGGCGAGCGATTGCGGAATGTAGCCGTCTTCTCCAAGGGCTCTAAGGTGCCTCGAAGCCGCGACGAAAGCCGGCACGAACGTCGTTATCGTCGCGATCAGGAAGGCGACCGCCATCAGGAGCTCATTCCCTGGACCGAGCTCGCCCTTGGCGATGGTCAGCGCGGGGATCGTTGCCCCGCCAAGCGAAGCGAGCGTGGGATGAATCGAATAGACGGCAAGCCCGTAGAGTATGTTGATTGCGGCGGCGACGAGTACGCTAAGTATCATGGCGACCCTGAAGTAGCCGGACTTCCTCATGGTGAAACCTTTCTTGATTCGCGACAGAATCGGAATCTCTGATTCGGCATAGGAATCACGCTCAAGGGCTTGAATCTCCTGGAACCCGAAGAAGAGCAGATAGAGATAACCGGTGTTGATTATCAGAGCAGATGGCCAGTTACCAGACGTGTAGTGAGTCAGCCCTGAGAGGTTCCAGGAACCCCTGTCTCCCAAAATGATGCTCTCGTAGACAAGGATTGCCACCATAAGCGTCGTGAGGGCTATCTGCAGACGGCCGACCGCCTTCAGGATTCTCCCCTCGAAGATTGCGTTGACGACAGACCACCCGACGAAGAAGACTGCTAAAGAGTAGACGAGTGCTTGTGCCGGAAACCCAGAGAGGCCGAACCCTGAAAGAATGCTAGGAAAGACTTCGATGTCAAAGATGACGAAGACCAGTTTAGAATAGGCGGCGAGAGCGGTATTTGCGATCCACATTGAGACGCGAGAAAAAAAGTAGCGGATGCTCCTGGTTCCGCAGGCGAGCTTGGTGAAAGAGGGGCCCCCGACCGCGGGAAGACCTTCGCGTTCAGAGATTACGTACATGTCCGCGTAGAGTTTCGCCATTAGAACTGAAAGAACCGTCGCGAGTGCAAGCGACCCGAGGGAGACGAGTTCATACTGCAGGATGTTCAGTGGAATCAGGATGAAAAGGGGGGAGCCAATCGTCGAGCCGATGCCGATAGCCAGGACTGTCACGAATCCGTAGATCGGCTTGCTGGACGCCTGTTTCGGCTTCGTGTTGAACCTGGCTCTTATCGATTCAGGGAGGGCCGACAGGAGGGCAATCGAAGACATGGCAGCGGCCGTTCCGGCTATTAGGATGATGACTGGGCCGAGACGAGTGATTCCGCTGGCCGAGATGCTCGTCGTCTCGTCATATAGATAACCAAGGGATAGCGTAATCCCCGCCACTCCAGCAAAAGTGACCAGGAGCTTCAGCACTAGTGCGGTCGTCCGCGCCGTCGGCGAGTACTGGATGTCGCTTCACCGACTCGAGAACCCTTCCTCCTTGAGCGTCGTTGACGCCTTCCTCAGCGCGTAAAGAGCCGAAAGGAGCAGCGCGACCGAAAGGACGACGACGAGTTCAGGGAGCAAAGGAAAGAAAGAAGGCGAGGTGGCTATCTCCCCGATGGAGGTGCTGAAGTAGTTGACGATGGTACTCGGGTCGGAGGCTCCGATCAGCAGGGGCGAGATAGCGACCAGACCGGCGACCATGAGGAATGAGGCGAGCAGGAGTTCGCCGATCGCCACGGCAACATTGTTGCTCTTCCTCTGTGGCCTTCCAGCCCTCAGCGAATCGACGACTCTTGCCACCTGATCATCGTACGAACCCAGTACGGTGTTCGCGACCACGGCCCGCAGATCGGAATCCGTCGGGTGGAGGAGTGCGAGCGCCTTCATGTCCAGCACCAGCTTGGACGCTGTGAAGTCAATTCTACTCTGTTCCTTTGCCATGCCCCGCATGTACGCGTGCTGATTAGATAAGCCTCATCCGCCGAAACGGCTTAATCTCGCTTCAAGTCGTGGCTAGGCGTGGTTGTATGGACTCGGGACCCAACGCGGACACCGAGATCGTCGATACACTCGAACAAATGGTTACTCATCTCTTCGATGCGGTGAGGTATTCTGAGCAGGTGGGCCGCCTGAAGGCCGACGCGAAGTCGACCTCCGAATCGTCCGAGGCTCGGATCTCAAAGCTGAACGGCCTGGAAGCGGAGATCTCCGCTTCCGTTAGCCTCCTTTCCGACGAGGAGGACGCGGACTATGTAAGACAGCTATCCGTCCAGGTCACAGAGTTCGTCAACGCAGCCGTCGAGCAGGCCAGGTTGAAGGCTAATGAAGCTACTCAGAAACAGCTCAGGGAGATCGAAGAACGTTCGTTGTCAGAGAGGACGAAGGTCGCGAAGAGCCTCGAATCCTATTTCGTGGCGACTCCACTCCCATTGATGGACATGGTGGTCACAGTAAAGACGGGTGAATCGGGTTATGAAGCTCAGGCCGAGTACGCATGCAAAGGGGGGATTAGCTACACGTTCAGCCTGGCAACTCAGAACTCGAAGTTCTTCCATCAAGGGTTCCGGCTCGCCGCGTTGGGCAAGAAGTTGAACCTCCCGGTCGAGCTTCAGAGAACCTGGCTCAAGAAGGAGCCGACCCCGAGATACGAGAAGCTCGAGCGATACACGCTCAAGGAGGCCGAGGTTAGCCAAGGTCATACCATTGTCGGATTCGCGAACGACGAGACGGGGGCAACCGTAAGGCTATCGAGCGCTGGCGTGGGGGGCGAGGGTCTACCGACGATTGAATACACGGAAGACGGGAAGGTGACGAATATCACGACCGATACTGGGCTCAACAAGTTCGTCGATTCCAAGGAGATGAGCTCCGCAATCCGTCAGCTGAGGTCGGAGATACTCTCCCTGGAGAAGAACAAGGTCGCGCTGACCGACTTGAGCTCGAACGGCGACCAAGTGCTGGAGAGTCTCGATTGCACTGGCCTCCTTCGTGCGGTACTTGGCGTAATGGGGCCGACGTACAAGCGACTCGTGCAGTCCATGGCGGCCAAGCCGATGAAGACTAGCAACGGCGAGATCAGCCTATCGACGATTAGGGAGAGAATTGCGTTGTTGGGCCCAAGTTCGTCGATCGCTCGAGATGGACTCTCCCTGCGATGAGCCTGCCGGGGGCCTATCCGGCCGCGCCCGGCAATGAGAAGAAGTAGAAGACTGTCAATCCAATCACGAGGTTCAGGGCCCAAAGGCCCCAAGTGATTATCATCAGCCGCCGATAGTTCTGAACGGCTAGTCGTTGAGGGAATCCGCTCCAACGCATCCTAAGGACCAGATAGATTCCGAGAATGGCCACGACCGTGCCGAGCGTCGCCATTGCCGCGATAAGATACCACTGGGATAGTAGCGCGCTTGTGCTCCCGAACTGGTAGAAGTAGCTGGTATAGCCGCCAGTGCCGAATCCGAGACCCTTTGAGGGACTATAGTACCATCCTAGAATGAGGCTCGGGACCATCCAGATCACAGTTCCAAGTCCGGAGAGAAGGACGGCGGTGGTCATGAGGTTCTTGTGGGCAGTCTCAAGTTTCTGTCCCTCTTCCTTACCGGCCGCCAAGGCTTTGTGCGTCTGGACCGCGAAACGAAGCCCAACCAGTATCAGCCCGAATGCGATTAACTGGATCACTAGATTCAGTTCGGCTCCAATGGGAATGCTGCTCATTCTAGGTCATCCGACATAATTGAGATAGCAATAGAGATAGGACCCGATTGCCGACGCGGTTCACGAGTTTGAAAGTTCGTTCGTGTCCTCCTCGTATCGATAGAGGAATCGCAGGTATTTATGGACAAGCACTGTGATCCGTGATGGCTGATACGAGTGCTGCGGAATGGAGAGCCCTCCGGGGAGAAGCTCAGGAATTGGGTCAGATTTGGTAAAACCGTTAATTATTCGCAAGACCAGCTGATTCCGAACCGCATTCTTGCAAGCGAACCCTATCTGGCCGGTCGAGAAGAGGTTTCCGACCCTTGATGGCGATCTCCAGAAGGACGTAATCGTCGTCGGAGGGGGAATGGCCGGTATCTCTTGCGCTTACCATCTGAAGAACGCAGGTTTTGAAGTCGCCCTACTCGAACGGGACGAGGTGGGTGGTCCCGCGACGGGAGCAAGTTCAGGAGTTCTATACTATGGCAGCGGGCTCAATTACGTTCCGTCCGTAGAACTCTTCGGCAAAGAGAAGGCGGACTTCATGTGGACGGAGACCGCCGCGGTCATTGCCCAGATAACAGGCCTCGCCGAAAGATATGGTATCGATTGCGGGCTCCGCAAGTGCGGAGCGATAATGGTCGCCAGGAATTGGGCAGAGATCGCCGAGATTGAGAAGGAACACGAGGGGATGCGGGCGCTGGGCCTCCCCACCAGACTCCTCTCGAGAGATGACCTCAAGGCCATCTATCCAAAAGTGGAGTTCATGGGGGGAATATCGTACGACGCGGTAGCACAGATTCACCCCGCGCGGTTTGCGGCGGGACTCGCGAGGGCAACGGGCCTTGAAATCTACGAAGGAACCCCCGCCTTGGAGTGGAAGGAGGAGGCGCGGAAGGTCTTCGTTAAGACGCCCGCGGGCACCGTAGCGTGTTCCAACCTCGTTCTCGCGACCAACACGGAGCCTTGCCTCTCGCTCGAGGAGAATTGCGACATCGAGTCCTCCGTCATCTTGGCTAGCCTTCCCACAGGAAGAGTGAGCGAGGTCTTCCCGGCCGAGAAGATAATCTGGACCATGGACGAGAAGTACGACATCGTCTATCCAAGAGGCGACCGATTGATCTTGGAATTATACGCGCTAGGAGAGGAGAACGAGAGGATTGCATATTACTTCCCGGGCGTCGACTTCATTATCGATAAGAACTATGGCGAGGTTTGGACGAAGCCTCGCGACTTGGTTCCAATCCTAGGCAGGGCCAATGGAAGGGTCTCGGTCGCAATTGGAATGGGGGACCAGGGGATAATAATGAGCTGGCTCTCCGGGTCAAAGATGCCGGGGATCATGCAAGGTAAAGACGACTGGTTCACGCAAATGACAAAGCCGGGGCGCTTCGCGAAGTGAGCTCGAGAAGACAAGCAAATCAGGTAAGGATAAAACAGGAGATGGTGGAGCGATGAGCATGGATGGGTTCGTCAAAGTTGCTGAGATTGGGGAAATTGCCTCAGGGTCGATGAAGATTGCGAAGGTTGGAAACATAGACGTGATGGTAGCCAACGTCGACGGCTCACTCTTCGCCCTCCCGAACAAGTGCACACACGTGGGGGGCCCGCTGGGAAGGGGGAAACTCGTGGGCTCGGTTGTGCAGTGCCCCTTCCACGGCTCGAAATTCGACGTCAAGACGGGCGCGGTTGTTCAGGGACCGGCGACCCGGCCCGAGCCTTGCCTTCAGGTGTCCGCCGACCAGACGGGAGTCTGGGTCAAACCGATTTAGGAACCCGCAGGTCCGAGGGAGCCTCAAGGGCGTTCGACCGTGAACGTCTCCTGATCAGCCAATCGATAGCCAGTACCGAGGCGGCAGAGTAACCCATTCCACCTACCAGATCGACGAAGTAATGCTGCCCCAGGTAGAGCGTTGAGAAGAGGACGCCGACCAATATGGGGACGGAGACTAGGCCAAGTTTTGGATTCAATCTGATGGTGTAGATTGCGAACAGGGTCGCGTAAGCGGCGTGAAGGCTAGGGAAGGCCGCGAACTTGTCCGATTCTATCGCTAGGGCGGCCTGTTGAACGGACTGGATTGAGGAGGGCATAAGCTTCAGTCCCGAGGATAGAAGGTTCTGTGCCGCACCGGCGAACCAGGGAGGGGAGCTGGGAAGGATAACGAAAGTCATTAGTCCGAGATACGAGGTCAGTATCAGAGCGTAGGTGTATCCCTTGTACACGGAGCGGTTTGTAAACCAGAACAGAACGAGAGCGGCGAGCACGAGGAAGAAATGGATACTGTAGAAGAAAGTAGCTATGATGGTAACTGTCGAAGATGTGAAAGACGTCTGGACTGCGGCTGGGAGGTCGAATCCCAAGATCTGCTTGTCGATGCCCGCCAGTGAGACGACTTTACCGGAGTTGACAAGGGCCCCGGTTATGCCCTGTAATGCCTCGTAGGTGAGCAGCACTGAGACCACGAGGGCAGAATTCTTCAGGAACTCTCTAGATTTCGCGAAATAGGCGGCAACAGGGAGGACCACGAGCGCTGCGGCGCCGAGCGTGAACTGCAGTATCATCCCGTAACGAACGTAGGCAACCACCAGGACCGTAAGATAGAGGAGGGGGAGGGACCACGCCGTGAACAGAGCGCTTCGCAGCTGCTGGGCCACCGACTGGCCGCTTAGAGTATCTCCCTGGCTACCCATTGTTGTCACTCGATGTACTAATATCAGGCGTGCGTGAAGTTGCCGACTAACTCTGTTGCTTTATATTCGTTCGGGTGTTCGAATTTCTTGGTCGACCGCGTCCTGCAAGCTTTGCGATCGTCAAAGTGGCCGCCGGTTGAAGGATAGCCTCAACGTCGTCGCCGGGTCGAATCTCAAGACCAGACGCCGTCTCATTTGAGATTATGGAAGTTAGACTGGCATGACCAAGGAGTCGCATCCTTACGACAGTTGATTTACCTCCTTTTTCGACTTCCACGACACGGGCCCGCAGTTTGTTCCCTGGTTCTCGACTCTCGTCACGGTTCCAAGTCGGCGAGTCCTCCAGGATGTTAAAGAGCTGGCGCCTCAAGTGCCTGAACTCTTTCAGCAGAGCCTCCCCCTTGGGGGTCAGTTGAGCGCCCCCTCCACGGATCCCGCCGACCTTAGTTGTGACCATCTTGAATCCCAACCTCTGCTCCATTCCAGATATCCTGTCCCAGGCGTTCCGATAGGATATGCCAACGATTTCAGAAGCCTTTGAGATTGACATCTCTTCTCCGATGAATCTCAATAGCCTAGCGTCCGTTTGGTCAATTATCGGTCGCTTGCCCTTGTCCTCGAGATATAGCGAGAACCCTGGCCGCAACCTGGATTCTGAGCTCCCACGAGAAGCCAACAACCAGATCGGGGGCGCGGCCGTCCATAAAGGTTTTAGACCGCTATGCTGGACGTTGCATATCGGTATGCGACTAGGGAATCACTCAGGGATATCCAAGAGTGTCGCCGCGATAGTGGTCATCCTGATTGTGGCGGCCGGAGCGGGCGTGATAGCCTACACGAGCGAGCAACCAAAGGTGACACTGATACTCTATTCAGCCGACGCGTATGTGGCCGAGGCGAACTACCTTTCTGGCGGGTTTACCAACTCGAGCGGCGTCCAAGTGGCCCCTCCGAAGTCCGCTGGATCGACCGCCCTCGCGCAGCAGATTGCCTCTGGCGACCCGGACGACATTTTCATATCCGTCTCCAAGAGTGCGGTGGGTCCCACCTACCTGAAGACGCAATCGCCAGGCTGGGCCGTCGCCTTCGCCTCCGACCAGATGGCGATAGCCTACTCTAACGCTACCCTCCAGAGCAGCAACGCCAACAAGACAATCTCAGACTACGAGGCCGCCGTGTCGTCGAACACAAACCAATCATGGTCGGCCTTCTTCGTTAGCCTCACGTCCGGAGGGGTGAAAGTAGGGATATCAGACCCCAACAGCGACCCGGCAGGATATCGGGCCTGGATCGTCCTAGGGGCCGCAGGGTTCGCATACGACGTTGGGAATGAGACCGCCTACGCAAACGCTCTCCTTCAGAACAGGGCCAACTCGACCGCCGCCAGCGCGGCTGACTTGATCGCGCCCCTGCAGGCGGGGCAGGTTCAGTTTCTGTTCATCTACAAGTCGGCCGCAGTCTCCCAACATCTCAACTTGATGACCCTGCCGGCGCTCGTCAACCTCGGCTCCAGTTCCGAAGCTTCATTCTATTCCAAGTTCTCTTACAAGACCAGCACAGGAGTCGAAACCGGAGGGCCGATCCTGTTGTTTGTAACGGTTCCCGTCGAAAGCCAGCACACGCAGGATTCGATCCAATTCGTGAGTTATGTCATCAAGAACTCGCAGAACATGTCGAACTTCGGGCTTACGGTACTCTCACCTGCGAGAATCTACAACAGCACCTCCGTTCCAGCATCGCTCGCCCAACTCGTTGGAGCAGGCTACGCGGAGTTCAGTGGGACACTCTGAACTGGCTACGCGTCATCGCATACGTCACCATAATCGTCGCAGTCTCTCCCATCTTGTTCTTGCTGTACGAAGGTTTCGGTCCCCTCAGGGACTCTTTGGGCTACAGCCCGACAGTGCTGAAGTCGATCGCCCTGACGCTCTCATCTTCAGCCGTTGCGGTGGGGATAGAGGTGGCAGCATTCACTCCCGCGGCCTACTATCTGGCGAGGAAGCCAAACAAGCTTCTAGAGACCATGGCAGACCTCCCTGCGGCCGTACCGCATCCAATAATAGGCGTGGCCCTCCTTCTCATCGACAGCCCGATTACTCCGACAGGGAGGTTTCTCAACACGATTGGAATCAATTTCTTCGACACCTTCACCGGACTCACGGTCGCGCTGGTTGTCGTTTCCACGCCCGTGTACATCAAGGCGGTACAGCCATTCTTCACTTCCATGAACCGGTCTCATGAGAATTTCGCCCTCAGTCTTGGCGCCTCCCAGTTCCGAACCTTCACGACGGTCGTCCTGCCGAACTCTCTGAGGGGTCTCCTCAGCGCCTCACTGATAGCGCTCAGCAGGAGCATGAGTGAGTTCGGATCTATAGCCATAATCGCGTACACCGTCCTCGCCGCCCCGTTCTACGGCGTCTATCCCGCCCCCGTGCTCATCTACCAGTACTACACTTCCACCGGCCTGGGGCCGGCGGTTACAGCCTCAGCGGTGATGATCCTCGTGGGTCTCGCGCTAATGACCGCCCTTCGTTTCGTTAATAGGCAGCCAGCAGCGCCCTGACAGGGAAGGTCCGCCAAAAGTGTTGGACGTCAAGGTCAAGAAGACGCTCGGGGTATTCACGCTCGATGCATCCCTCGCGGAGCAGGGATTCATCCTACTCTCGGGGAGGAACGGCTCGGGAAAGACATCGCTTCTCAACACCATAGCAGGTATACTCAAGCCCGACGAAGGACACGTCAGAGTCGGAGGTCGTGACGTCACCAACATGCCAATCGAAGAGAGGCGCACAGCCCTCGTGACGCTCGACTCTTACATTCCCCACCTGGAGGTCGACAGACACCTCGTCTGGGGGGCAAAGGTCAGAGGGCTTGCAATCGGCGAGCGGGGCTTGGACGAGGTGAAGGATGCCCTTGGGATAACATATGGAGGGAGAGTCGACCAGCTGAGCATGGGGATGAGGTGCAGGGTGGCGCTGGGAACCGCGCTTCTGGCAGGGCCTGACGCAATTCTCGTGGACGAGGCATTCTCAAACCTGGACAGCAGGAACTCCGCGGTCGAGGGGTTCAGGAAAATAACAAGAAAGGCGGGAATCGACGTTCTCTTCACTAGCCAGCAGAGCCAAGGGTGGGAGGGGGTCGACCATCACTATGCCATTGCGAACGGAAAGACCGAGAGGCTGGCGTGAGCCGATACCGGTGTCGGTTTTCTAGGGCAGTGCTTAATACTTCAGGGTTGGCGCGGGGCTCGGTTGATTGATGGCCTCCGCCTATTCTAATGAGTACAGCGGACCAGGAGATCTCGCCGTCAAGGCAACTAGCCTTTCGAAGTTCTATCCGCCTGCGACTAGGGCGGTCGACGACATAACATTCTCTGTAGGCGAGGGGGAAATCTTCGGGCTCCTGGGGCCAAACGGGGCGGGCAAGACGACCACGATGAAGATGATTACGACCTTGAGCAAGCCGAGCTCCGGGACCCTCGACGTGTTTGGGGTTGACGTGACTCGTTCATCGGAGCTCGTCAGGAGCATGCTAGGTTATGTTCCTCAGAGCGTCTCTGTTGACATCGAGCTCTCAGCCTATGAAAACCTCCTCATCTTCTCCAAGCTCTTCTACGTGAGCAAGAGCGAGAGAAAGGTCAGAATAAGGGACGCGTTGCAGTACATGGGGCTCGAATCTAGGGCGAACGACCAAGTCAAGCACTATTCAGGCGGCATGATGCGCAGACTTGAGATCGCCCAGACTCTCGTAAACCGTCCGAGAATCCTTTTCTTGGACGAGCCCACCATCGGACTGGATCCCAACTCAAGGAGGAGCGTATGGGAGAGCATCCTCGGGCTACGGGAGCGGTACAAGACGACCATCTTCATCACGACACACGACATGTCCGAGGCCGAAATACTGTGCGACAGAATAGCAATAATGGATTCCGGCAAGATAGCGGCCTGCGGAAGCCCGGAGTCCCTTAAGAAATCGGTCGGGGGCGACGTCGTCACCATGATCTTGAATTCGTCCGCCCAGCCTGCCACATTCCCGACGGATTTGGCGTCCATAAGCAGAGTCGATGGGAACACCGTCGATCTCGTAACCAGCAACGGGAACGAGGCCGTACCGAGGTTGGTGGACCTGCTCGAAAAGCAGGGGTTTGAGATCGAGTCAGTTGGGATAAAGAGGCCGGGTCTGGACGACGTCTTCATCAAGTACACGAAGCATCGACTGGAGGAAGCGGACATGGACTCGAACGCCAGGTCCGCACGAAGGGCCTTCGCGAGGCACGCCGAATGACCATCAAGAACTGGATCTTCAGTTCCCTCACCATCGCGGAGATGGAGGCACGTAGGATTCGACACGACCCGACAGAGCTCTTCACGAGGCTCGTCCAGCCAGCGCTTTGGCTCCTCGTATTCGGCGAGGTCTTCACTTCCATCCGGGTGATTAACACTGCCCCCTACACCTACATTCAGTTCATCACACCAGGGGTCCTCGCGCAATCCGTGCTCTTCGTCGCAATATTCTACGGGGTCACCGTCGTCTGGGAGCGCGATGCCGGCCTCTTGACCAAGTTCCTTTCTACCCCTTCGCCGCGATCGTCCATCGTCACCGGCAAAGCGCTGGCGGCTGGAGTCAGGGGCGCGATGCAGGCGCTCATGATCTTCATTCTCGCTCTCGTAATAGGCGTCAACCTCAGGCTCGATCCCCTCGACATCCTGGGCGTATTCGTAATCGTCATCATGAACGCCGTCCTCTTCTCGAGCTTTTCGATGTTGCTGGCTGCGATCCTGAAGACGAGAGACAGAGTCATGGGAATCGGTCAGGCGATTACAATGCCTCTCTTCTTCGCGAGCAACGCAATCTATCCCATCTCCGTCATGCCTCCCTGGCTGCAGGCCATCGCAAAGATTAACCCTCTGAGCTACGTGGTCGATGCACTGAGGTCCCTCCTACTCAGTGGGGACTACAGCCAGCTGCCGCTCGACCTCCTCGTGACTTCACTCTTCACCATCGCGCTGGTGACGGCTGCCTCATTCGCCATACAGGGCCTCCTAGAGTAAGACCGGTCGAGCACTATACTTCACAGTCGGCTATTTACTTCTGGGGTGGCACAATACGTTTGTTCGGGAATCAATAAATGCGGGCGGCACGTCTGAGACCTTCAGGTGAGAAAAAAGAAATGCAAACCACAATGACGACGAACCCGGGTAGGACATCGGCGGTAGATTCGAGGCCAACCGTCTCGTCTGGAGAGCTGAAGGTGCTGTTAGCACTGCTGTCCTCCGACACGCTGGAGACTGAGGCGCTGAGAAGCAAACTCAGCCTCGACGAGTCGGAATACAACTCGATTCTCGGTTCGCTTCAGAAGCAGTACATGGTAGACGCAATCTCCCAGCTGAAGGGGGACGAGGTCCGCGAAGGGCTGCGGCTGACCGAGCACGGAGAGTCGGTGCTGACCGACATAATGGAAAGAACGTGCGAGCTACCTGAATAGGACAGCTTCGCAGCTAGGCCGCAGGATGGTCTCCGCTAGACCAGCTGCGGCTCTTTGACGGTCATGTCAATCGCTATCTCCGATATGTCGGAGCCGTACTCTGCGACCCTCCTCACGCTCTCGAGGATGAGCTTCATAGAAGCGAGGTTCTCGCCGGCCAACTTTGTGGTCAAGATCTCCGTGCTTAGCTTCTCCTCCAACCTGAGAACTTCGCGCGTCTTCATAATGGACTCCTCGGCCAGCTTCCCGTCTAGCCGGAGGAGTGCCGTTATCGAGTTCTCGAAGATCTTTCTGGAGAGAGTCGCCATCTCCTGAACCCTTCTGAACGAGGATTCCGGGATCCCGCCGATGGTTTCAGCATGCGCCGCGATCGAAGCCGCGTGGTCGGCGACCCGTTCCGTGCTCTTGGTCGCAAGCCTGTAGCCCAAGCAGTCCCTCGCCGAGTTTAGCCCGATTTCCTGGATGACTGACCGGTCTCTGATCGCGATGTTGAGCTGGCGTAGGATGAAGTGGTAGAACCTGTCCACTTCGTCGTCGCGCTGGATCACCTCTTCCCCTAGGTCCGCCTTCCCCTTCTCGAGGACGCTGATAGCGTCGCTCACCATCCCCGAGGCGATGATAGACATCCTCTCCACGGCTCTCTTGAGGGGCAGATCTATGTATCCCGAGAGGCACTGGGTAAGAATCCCCACCGGGCTCTCTTCGATTATCTCAACCCCCACCAGCTTGCGCCTGATGCCCTCTCTGATGAAGGCCCTGAGCGAAGAGTCGTACTTCCCTGAGTTGATTCTGATGATGTCGTAACCAGCCAGGTAGTACGAGATGAACTGCCTTAGGAGGGCGTCCTTCTCCATCCCCTGCGAGACCTCTATCGTCGCCTCCGACTTGGATGCTTCCCGAATATCCCTCCTAGGCACAATCAGCAACGAGGAGTCGGACTGAGTGATGACCGCGACAGCGTCCTTGGGCTTAAGTCCTACGTCAATCACCCACGCCTTCGGTAGCGAGACGACGAAACTATTCCCTCCTGTGACCTGAACCTTCCGGAAATCCATCTTAGAGCCATTATCTCTATATCACCAATATATAATCTCTCCGAGGCAATATTTCGTTCGTATCAACCTATTGAAGGAAGGCAGCAATACTTTCATCTTCTTAGCCTGGGCTTGGCATTTCTGGCGCGACGCAGACTTGCGCTCAGGATTGCCTATCTTGAGACTGTAAGGCCACCATCTATCCTATACTTACTATCTTGCACAATAGATATCCATGGAATATATCGGACACCCATATATCACCTCGACCCGCCTGTACGGCCGAAGATGAACTTCAATAGAACCGGCGTGAGCACTGCAACTGCAGGGCTCGCCATAGTTCTCATAGTGGTAATCGTTGCCGCTGGCGCGTATGTTGCGCTCAGTTCGGGCAAGACTACCACTGTCACAGCAACAACAACACAAACCAACAATGTATCAACGACAGTGACTTCTACACACGTCTCCACATCAATCTCCACCTCAGTCTCCACATCCGTCTCGACCTCTGTGTCGACTTCGGTCTCGACCTCCGTCTCTACCTCAGTCTCAACCTCCACGGCCACTATGGTGGCCTACACACCCTCACCAGGGAAGATCAGCCTTACCTCCGGGGGCTCGACCTTCGTCAATCCAATCATGCAAGTCTGGGTCGCCGCCTACGGCAATCTCACCGCAACAGCTGCAAACCCGATAGTAATCAACTATCAGTCAGTTGGTAGTGGTGCAGGTCAGCAAGGCGTGCTCGCTAACACATTCGCCTACGCTGGCAGCGACGCTCCGCTTTCAGCCCAGTTTCTGAAAACCTATGCCAGCCAGGGACCTCTGCTTCAGATTCCCGAGGCTCTGGGAGGCGTAGCAATCTTCTACAACATTCCCGGCGTAACTACGTCCCTCGACCTCACCGGACCAGTTCTTGCCGCAATCTACAATGGATCCATTACAACTTGGAACAATGCTAAGATAGCCGCACTAAACCCAAGCGTAACCCTACCAAGCGCAACGATCGTCCCAGTTCACCGCTCTGACGGAAGCGGCACTACCTATGCCCTCTCTAGCTACCTTGCGACCCAGTCGCCTACCTGGAAGTCGACGATTGGTGTCGGAACGACGGTCAACTGGCCAACGTTCGAGCTCTCTAGCAAGGGCAGCAGCGGAGTGGCGGGCACAGTATCTACCACCCCCGACTCGATAGGATACGCAGACAGCTACTACGCCTTCAACAACAAACTCCTCGCCGCAAACATCGAGAACGCAGCGGGCGATTTCATCGCCCCGAGCGTCGCGGCCTTCTCCGCAGCCGCAGCGGCTTTCGCGACAACATTGAACGCCAACGCAACAGCTCCTATCGTCAATGCTCCAGCCTCAGCTCCAACAGCCTACCCAATCTCGAGTTTCACCTACGTCCTAGTCTGGGCTAACCAGACCAATGAACAGACTGCATGGGCGCTGGCGAACTTCCTGACATGGGTCGTTACTTACGGCCAGACCTACTCGCAACCCCTCTATTACTCGCCACTTCCACCAAACATCGTCAGCATCGACCAAGCTCTCATAGCTCAAATCAACTACCAGGGACAGACCTTCACGAGTCCGTGACAGCCTGTCCACCGCTCTTTTATTATCAAAACAATAGGGATACTGGATGATTACCAGCCCCGTCGTGGCGCGCAAGCGACGTGCCTACGGTGATTCGATATTCAAGTACCTTGTCCTAGGCTTTGCGACTTTCATAGTCTTCCTGTTCGCTCTGTATATTCTGGAGCTGGGATACCAGTCTCTCCCGTCGATCAAGGCGTTCGGATTCTCCTTCGTAACGGGAAATCAATGGAACGCGCCGAGGGCAATCTACCAAGTCCTCCCGGAGATTCTCGGGACCCTCGCTTCTTCCGCAATTGCCCTGATAATTGGCGTCCCGATAAGCCTCGGTGTCGCTGTATTCCTCGCAGAGCTTTCACCACCTAGTGTGAGAGGTGTAGTGGGGGCGGTTGTAGAACTCCTTGCAGCAGTCCCGAGCATCGTCTTCGGATTCTGGGGGTTGGCCGTACTTGTTCCCGATGTCATGCGCCCGCTAGAGCACGATCTTCAGGCAGCGCTTGGTTTCCTACCGTTCTTCCAGGGGGCAGCGAGTGGGTATGACCTATTCAGTGCGGGAGTCATATTGGCGATCATGATAGTCCCCTTCGTCGCTTCCGTTTCACGAGACGCGATGTTGGCGGTGCCAAGGTCACAGCTGGAGGCTGCGTATGCGTTAGGGGGTACACAGTCAGAGGTTATTCGGATGTCTGTCTTCGGGTATGCTAGGTCGGGGATTCTAGCGGGAATATTCCTTGGATTCGGGCGCGCTTTGGGAGAAACAATGGCCGTCACCTTGGTGATTGGGAACTCTCTGCAATTCAGGACGTCGATTTTCGCACCCGCCCAGACACTTGCGAGCTTGATCGTTAATTCATACAGCGAAGCTTCTGGGGTGCTGCCAATCTCCGCAATCATAGAGGCGGGTCTCGTGCTGCTTGGGCTCTCGCTCGTAGCGAACGTGGCGGCGAGGCTCATCCTCAGGCGATTCGTTAAGAGTGGAGCACAGCTACTATGAATTCTCGTAGGAGGGTTGAAAACAGACTATGGTTGGGTTTTGCGATAGTCGCGGTGGTCCTGGCGCTTGCGCCACTCGCGGACATCATTTACTACGTCACAATCAAAGGAATCGCCTCAATCAGCTTGAGCTTCCTTACGCACAACTTCAATCAGATTGGGAATGAAGGGGGAGTGGCCAACGCCCTTCAAGGCAGCTTCATCGTGGTTGGATTGGCAAGTGCAATCGGGATTCCGGTAGGCCTTCTGTCAGGAGTCTACATCGCGGAATTCGGAAACAAGCGCTACGGAAGCGCAATCCGTTTTCTGTGTGACGTCCTGGTCGGGATACCATCGATTGTCACGGGCATCTTCGTCTATGCGCTGATCGTTATTTCGGCCCCCCCGCCTCTCCACGGATTCACGGCGTTTGCCGCTGGGGTCGCTCTTGGTTTCATGGAGATCCCGATAATCTCGAACACCACGACCGAGGCCCTTCGGCTAGTTCCCAACTCGCTGAGAGAAGCCTCCATGGCTCTCGGCGTCAGGAAGTGGCGCACCACCCTCGTGATCATGGCGAACGCGCTCGGCGGCATTGTCACCGGAATTCTACTCGCGACCGCAAGAGTGCTGGGCGAGACGGCTCCGGTCACGGTGACGGCTCTTGGGAGCACAGCCAGTTTTCAGGGGCTCTTCAACACCATCGAGACAATGACCCTCTTCATCTTCCAGAATGCCACGTCGGGAACACCGGTGCTTGTTCAACAAGCGTGGGGCGCGAGTTTCATACTACTTATAACGGTCTTGGGGATAAATGTCGCTGTCAGGCTTGTCACTAGAAGGAGGATCTCATTTGCTCGATGAGAAGGAAGACCTTCTCTCCGCCAGTCGTCAATCGCAGTCCGGGAGTGTTCCTGTGGTGACAGCGCAGAAATCAATCGTGGAGATCCAGGGGCTCAATGCGTGGTACGGAACTCAACAGATTCTATCCGGAGTGAACATCCAATTCGCGACCAATCGCGTTACGGCGATCATCGGGCCGTCAGGGTGCGGCAAGTCGACCCTGGTGAGGTGCATCAATAGGCTCCACGAGCTAGTTCCGAACGCCAAACTGACCGGGAGCATAATGCTCGACGGACTCGACATCTATGGTCCTCGAATCGACCCAGTAGACGTCCGTCGGAGAATCGGGATGGTCTTCCAAAAACCGAACCCCTTCCCCAACATGTCGATTAGGGACAACGTAGTTGCCGGCCTCAAACTCGCCGGAGTGAGGGACAAGAGGAGACTAGACGAGGTGGCGAAGACCGCTCTCCAGAAGGCCTTTCTCTGGGAGGAGGTGAAGGACAAACTCGAGAACTCGGGAGCGAGCATCTCCGGCGGCCAGCAGCAGCGCCTCTGCATAGCAAGGGCATTGGCTGTCGAGCCCGAGGTTATCCTGATGGACGAGCCCTGCTCCGCGTTGGATCCGACCGCCACGGCCAAGATTGAAGAGCTGATCTCGACCCTCAAGGCGAACTACACGGTAATCATCGTGACTCACAACATGCAGCAGGCCTCCCGCGTGGCCGACTACACGGCCTTCATGTATCTGGGGAAGCTAATCGAGTTCGACGAGACGGCCACCATGTTCGAAAACCCGCGCGAGGCTCTCACCGAGCGCTACATCACCGGGAAGTTCGGGTGAGCCGATAGTTGCCGCGCCTGATGGACATGGGGCTAGACAAGCTCAACGGCCTGCTTTTGGAGATGGCGACCATCTCGGAGAACGCCGTGACCGAAGCCATCGACGCCTATCAGAAGGGGGTCAAGACGACCCAGGTTGACCGCTACTCCTCACAGCTGAGGTCGCTCCACAACCAGGTAAGCGACCTGTCATTCGAACTGATTGCCAGGTACCAGCCCGTGGCGTCAGACCTGCGGCTGATTCGGGCCTGCTTCGAGGTTTCGTACGGCTTCTTCAGGTTCGGGCGATATGCCCATGACATCGTCGAGGTCCTGGACATGTTCGGCGACTTGGGCAAATGCGACCACAAGGCGGTGATTGACACCGCAAAGAAGACCCAGGAGATGATTCGAATGAGCATCGACGCCTTCGCAAGGCGGGATGTCGAACTGGCCCGTAGGATTCCCGCTATGGATGACGTGGTCGACGAGCGCTACCGAGAGTATCTCCGCAAGATGATATCAGGCAAGGGCGATCTGAAGTGCGCTCTCTCTGCGACTCTCATACTGAGATACCTCGAACGAATCTCGGACCACGCGACGTACATCGGGGATTCCGTGGTCTACATCGTTACCGGGATTGGGCCGCCAGGCTAGCGACCTTATTGTACCGGCTCAGAAGTCCCACAGATCGATGAACTGGTCCACGATTTTGATCGCTTCAACCTCGTCGGACCGCGCAAGAAGCCTCGAGACGCTGTCCCTGTCCACGATTTCGAAGGTTCTTCCTGACTCCGTCTGGTTAACCCGCAATAAAGACGAGCCGAGGAGATACCTTGACTGCTGGCTGACCACCGACTTTAGCAGTCCGGTCGACTCGGCGATTTGCTTGCCGGACATCGATCCCTCCTGAAGCAGTGCACCGAGAATCTGCCTCCGAGCCTTGTTTCTCACGATGGAATACATCCGCCTCTCCCCTTCGTCCATTTCAGCAGGGAACACCCTCGAGAAACCGCCGTCCTGCTGACACACCACCTCGCCTTCGGAGGCGAGCTTTGAGACGTTGTACCTCGTGGAACTGAAGGAGATTCCCAGCCGCCTCTGTATGGCCCTCAGGTGGGCTCCTGGAGCCAGAGAGACGAACCTACGGATCCTCGCCTTGTTGTGGGCTCCGCTCCTCAAGGTTTGGGTTCCCCCGATGGTCTGAGTAGCGCGACCAGGAAGCTAATGATCATGAGCAGCTCCAGGAGATGGACAAGGTGGAGCTCGACGAATGGGATCATGATTAACTGTCCGCCGTAGTAGACCTCTTGCCACAGAGTTATGATCTGATCAGCGCAGAGGAAGACGAAAGCCAGCATTAGGAAGAGGTATCTGCCGTTCGGCCGCCTCCGATATGCCCCCACCGAGATCAGCATGAGGACGATTGACAGCACCGCTAACAGGACGTGAATCACGTCATCGTTGTCCGAAGTTACGGGAACCAGGATTCGGCGGTCACGCCCTCGGAATTTAAGACTGGCGCGAGTTCGATGATTGAGCCAAAACCTTCAAGAACTAAATGACCTTCTGAACGGGCGTGCTACCGTTCGCCCCGAGTTTCCTGGCGATAGTCGCTTCCTTGGTCATACCCGCGTTCGTCGGCCTTCTGCTGATCACCTCTGCCTCGCGATTCCTGAAACCGAAGTACATCGCCGCTTTCGCGATCGGCATCTTCTTTTGGTACTTCTCCGACACGATCAACGACGCCTCCCAAATCGACGTATCAGCGGGATTCACCGGCGGGGCGGAGCAGATAGCATTCTATGCCCTTTTCGCCATGGGCCTCGTGCTGATCTTCGTGCTGGGCGGGAGCCTGTCCTCGGAGGAGTCGGAGGCCTCCAGAACGAGCCTCGCTATCCCAATCTTGGTGGCGATCGCCGTGGGCATACACGGGTTCGGAGAAGGGGCCGCCTTCGGGGCGACCGCTTCGGCGACGACGAGCACCGTTCTGCTGGACGCCTTTGGCGGCCTCAGCTCAGCCGTAGCCTTCATGCTGCACAAAGCCCTCGAACCGATGATTGTGGGAGCCTGCTACGTCGCTTATTCCTGGGACCATGCCAAGGACGCGATGGGACGACTGAAGGATCTCCTGCTGCTGATGGCGATCTTCTCCATTCCGGCGATAATCGGGGCAGCGGCCGCGTACTACGTCGGCTTCGATTCGAGCTACGCGTTCGCCCTGGGGACGGGAACTTCCATCTTCGCTTTGATCAAGCTCGCTAAGCCTTTGTACGGGAGTGGAGACGCTCTGAATCTGGATTCCGCGAAGATAGCCATACTAATCGTCCTCGGCTTCACATGCCTTTATCTTGCCGCCCTCCTGCACCAATGAAGCAGGTCCTGTCAGTTGCAGACGAAGCCTAGGCGGAAGTTTCTCGTCCCGGCTATAGTCGTTTTCGCCCTGGTCGTGGTCCTCTTCGGGATCTACTTCTCCGGGGCGATAGGCAACTCTACGGGCAAGCTTCCCCCTGGCTGCGTCAAGCCCGCGGGCGGATTCCTGATCATAGCCAACGAGCAAGGCTACAACAACAGCATCGGACACGGAGCGCCGTACAAGGAGTGGCCGATTATCACGGTGCAGAAGGGGCAGACAGTCAACATCACGGTCTGCGACACCGACACCCAGGCACACGGGTTCCAGATCGAGTACTACTACGACAGCTCCATCCAGGAGGTCGCTCCGCAGGCTGTCATCCACATACCGCCGTTCGTGGCCAACGAGACTGGAACGTTCAGAATCTTCTGCAGCGTCTTCTGCACCGTCCACGTCTTCATGCAGAACGGCCAGCTGGTTGTGCAGTGAGAGATGTATCCGTCTGTTTCTAGGCGGGCTTCGGCCGCACTACCGTCGTTGTCCTCCTGCTCGGGCCTACTGTGATTTGATCACCCACGTTCACAGCCGTCCCTTGCCGTCCGCTTCCAACCCCATAAAGCCTGGCGTCCACCGGCCGCGCAATGACAAGCTCTACAACGCTACCCCATGGGACGCTGTACCTCAGGGGGTGCAACCTTGTGCCCAAGCGCTGTGTGTAGGACGGAATAATGTGGCAGATGCCTATCTCGTCTTCGGGGATCTTCTTGTAGCCTCGAAGATTCAATCCGCCCCCGCGGGTCAATTTGTCGAGGTACGAAAAATAGCCAGTGGAACCGGCGCTCGTGGTGATCACTACTCCGTTCGCTATGGCGGACTCCGCGATCGGCTTCCCTCTGCCGTGCACCTTTAGCCCGTATCTTATACAGTGGCTGTCTGCCCCTCTCTCAAGATAGACGTCCGTAAAGACGTCACCAAGGGCCTGTCCGTTCTTCGCGACCCTGAGCCTCTTCGACTCTCGAACCGCATAACCGTCCGCGACGATTCGACGCAGGACGGGGCCCAATTCGTCGAAATATGACGAGGCCAAGAAAGCCTTCGATCCCGTAGGCCCATCAGACCTGACCCCGACGAAAAGCAGTGGAATATCCTCGGTCCTGCCGAAGTAGCCGAAGAGACCGTCCCCACCGACTACGATTCCGATGTCGGCCCTCCCGCTCGTGACCTCGACGCCGGACGCGGCGACCAACTCTCTCACCTCGACGTATGGAACCTTGGGTCTCTCTACGTCGAGCAGGATCTTGGCTTTCAACTTCCGTCCTCCTGGGTCTGCTTCACTTGCCTTTTTCTCCGATGAACTCCAGCATGCTCCCTTCTCCAGAGTCAACAGGTGCCCCGTTAATGAAATTCGTGGCCTTCTGGGCGACCTCGTCCTGCTTCGGGCTGGAGGTCCCGAGGATCTTCATCATCTGGAGGGCGTTTTCGACGGCGAAGCCCTTGAAGTGGTTGTTGAAGTAGCCGAAGGTCTTCTTCGACAGGCGGACGGCCTCCTTTACCTTCGGCGCCCAAGTCTCGAGTTCATTCTTAGTGTATCTGTAGTTGTACCACGGCTTGGTGCCCCGTCCGTGCCACCTGACGAACGAGAAGTCGGCGGTGACGACCACGTCGGGGGGTAGGAGTGGTTCGTCGACGATGACGTTCGCCACTTTGTGGGCCCTCAACAGCGCCCACGACTCCGGCCTCAGCCAAGAGGGGTGCCTGAATTCGACTGCGAACATGATGTCCTCCGGGGCCATGCTCAGGAACCTGTCGAGCCGTCCGAAGTCTTCATCGTAGTTGAAGCTCGGGGGAAGTTGAATGAGGATCGGTCCGAGCTTCCCGGCCGCGATCAGCGGTTTCATCAGCCCTAGGAACCTGGTCAGGTCTGCCGTTACTCCGTTCTCCAGTCCCAGTTTCTTCTCGTGCGTGATGAGCTGCGGAAGCTTCGGGCAGAAGACGAAGTCGTCAGGGGTGTTCCTCGACCACCCCATCACCAACCCCTTCGAGGGGTATGCGTAGAAGGTCGAGTCTATCTCGACCGTATGGAAGACCTTCGAGTAGTATGTCAGCTTGTTCGTGCTGCTGGATGGGTAGAAGACGCCCGACCATTCGTTATATGACCAACCCGACGTGCCGATTAGCAGCTCTGTCATCGGACTTCGACGTCGAAGCCGCCTTCTCGATTTAAGCTGATGGGTCTTACAGGACTGGCATCCAGCCAGGCTTGGCGGACCAGGTCGCCACCGCGTCGTGGGAGTGGATGGATTCGAAGCACCGGCCCCTCACGAAGAGCGCGTTAGGAAATCTTCGGACGCATTCCCTCACCAGGTCCTCGGCGAACCTGGGATTCTCCTGCGCCTCGATGATCTTCTTGGCCTCCTCCACCCTCTTCATCTCTTCCTTTGGAATGGCTGAGAAACACTCCTCGACCCTGCGGATTGTCGCTGAGGAATCCAAGGCCTTCCCGCTCCTCAACACGAGGGTGATCTCCGCTCGCTGCATGTGGCCTATCCCAATCATCTTCCTGCTGCAGGGGCAGGCAGTCATACCGAGAACGGCGAAGCGGTAGGTCATCGCCCCCCTCTGGGTCGTGTGCAACCTTATTGAGGCGAACTGGTCGGAGTACGGCAGCTCGTACTCGCAACTCACCTCGGTGCCAGGCTGCGTCTTGTTCACCTGGGAGCAGATCCACCTTAGCCACGCCTCGATGCTCTTGGCCTCGCGTGTTGAGGCTGCGCGAACCAGTCTGCTCATGTGGACCCCCCTGTGGAGCCTCGTCGAGGTCTCAATGTCCAGCGTCACTGGAATCGCGATGGTCCCGCTGTTGTAAACCACCTTAAGGCTGGCCACTCCAGCGTTGACTGCGATACTGGAAGGTTCCTGCTGGACGTCCGCGGTCACGTCGATGTACTGGGACCGCTGAATAGTCTCTTCGTCGACGGACTTTCTCAAGCTCTTCCGCGTGAAACTTCTGTCAGTTTAAGAGTTTTTCCGACCAAGTCGACTATCTTGGGGCGAGGAGCCCAGCGGATCCCGGACTCCGGCCTCGGCGAAGGATGCCGCCCTGGCCAGACATCCAGGACACCTCCAACAATGATAGGCTCCGTCCCGATGGCAGCTCCACGTCAGCTCCAAAGGAACCCCGAGTCGAACAGCGTATCTGACGACCTGCGGCTTTGTCTTCCTGCTGAGGGGGCGCTCGATTATGGTTCCGCATTTCCTTAGGATTCTTGAGCCCGCCAGGAACGATTTCTGCAGGCCATCGAAGAACTCGTCCCCGGCGTCTTCATACACACTCAAGTCGTCTCGATTGTGACCCCCGACTATGCTGTCCGCTCTCTTCTCCTCGGCGTAGGCCGCGGCCAGCCCATAGAATATGCTGTTCCGCATCGGAATGTAGGTCCCCGGCTTGCCCGGAAAGACCGCTCCCTCGATCTCAGCCGCCTCGAGCATGTCTGGGAGCCTGACCACCCGGTGCTCTGCTGCTCGGCCAGACTTGGCGACGGCGGCCGCCGCCCTCACCTCTCCTGGGGAGATGGCATGGTACGAGACGGTGAGAGCCAAGGCTTTGAGGCCCCTTTTTCTGATGAGGTAGAGGCAGGTCGCGGAGTCGATTCCGCCCGACAACAGCACTACAGCGGCCTTCGTCTCTTCTCGACCTCGCGGGAGTGTATCTGCGCGAGGAGGTGCGACCCCTTGTTGAGCCCTTCGTACACGTAGACCCCGACAGCGGTGACGTTGTTTGGCATCTTTGGAGCTATCCGTGAAAGGACCTCGTTCGAGAGGTTTTCCACCGTGGCCTCGCCTTCCATGAGCACCGTCGTCTGCCTCGGAGCCTTGATTTCGAAGTCGCCGTGGACCGTCTTGAACCTGAGCGTCACGCTCTTCGCATCCTGGGCGGACACGTACTTTCGGTTGATGAAGAGCTTGTGGTCGAGGTCGCGGACCGCCTCCCTGACAATCTCCTTCGCCGGACCGAAGTCCACCACCATGCCATCTATCGGCCTGCCCACTATCTCAACGAGGGCCGAGGAGGTATGTCCATGCATGACCGAGCATTTCTGGGTATGGGGGAGGACGTGCGCGTAGTCGAAGTTGAATGAAGGGTCGTCAAGGAAGATTGTCTGCAGCCTGTCGGACTTCGAAGTGCCCATCTCTATCGCTCGAATCCCTAGATCCATTGCATCGCTGCGCAGAGTTGCCGTGCTGATCAGGACGCACTTCTTCCGGGTGCCCGCCAGACGCCTAGTGTCTTCGGCGTCGAGTCTTCTGTCCACGAAGACATATGTGCCGTTCACCAAAAAGTCGGCCCGGATGGAGGAGCCCGGGAGCTTTACCCCCGCCCTGTACTTGATTCCGAGAGACCCGAGTATCTCCGCGAGGGACATCTGGAGGCTTGTCCTGAATGTCCTTCGGCCTTCGCGGTACACCCGCGAGTAGCTGCCCTTGTCGAGCTCCCTCAATCTAGGGGCGATTCTCTCCAGTAAGCTCTCTTGCAACACTCCCTCGCCACAATCGGCTTCGTTTATACTATTCCTCTGGCGATCGTATGAGTGCGGCCGCCGGGATTCGGACCCGGGCAAGAGGCGTCTTCGGCGACATCCGCCTTTGGGAAGCCACTATCCTAACCACTAGATCACGGCCGCACTATGGTCGTTAGACTCGATGGAACCAGTATAAATCAGATTCAACGCTTCGGCTCGAATGCGTCACGGCTTCGCGAGATGCCGCTGGATGACCTCCGCAATCGTCTCGCCCATCTTCCTGTAGCCGCGCACGTCGGGGTGAAGACCGTCAGGCGATCCGGAGAGCTTGTCTGGGTCCGAACTCGACGCAGTGGCGAGGTTGGTGTCGGCGAAGGGTATTGACCGACTCTCGCTCTCGGACCTTATCCAACCGTTCAAGCCCCTAATGGTCGTCGCTTGCTTGGGATTCATGGAGTTGTATGGGAGGATGCTCGCCGCCACGGGAACGATCTTGGCATCTATGGCCATCTGGAAGATCCTTCCCAGGTTCCTCCTCGTGAAATCCGGCGGATATCCCTGGTAGACATCGTTGACTCCGCCGAGGACGACGACGTAACGCGGACTCTCCATCCGAGCGTCCCTATCGAAGCGGTCCAGTATCTGGTCCGTTCTCTCTCCGTTCACTCCCCGGTTCAGCACCAACCAATCGGGATGAATCTGGTTCATCCAGTAAGAGTATTGGCTCTGGGCATTACCCGATCCTTCCGGCGGTGCCTCGAGAGGTGAGAGGAATCCAGGGGTTCCGGCGGTGGTCGAATCACCGAGTCCGACTATCTTGGTTGGAGCCAACAGCCTCTGAAACGACCCGGTCTTCAGGAGATAAACCTAGTGCGGGAGCGGAACGACTATTCTCTGTTGTCCAAGACGCGAACGGCCTCGTCTGACACGAGCAGCCTGTCTGTCCTGACTCTCTCCCTCGTTTCGAAGAGAAGGAACCTATGAAACGCGACTCCGCTCTTCTCCCTCACGTATGTGGCTGTGCCGAACCGGCGCAGGTTAACAGTCAGCTCAGTTACTTCCTTCAACCTATCCTTAATCGATGGAACGCATTGCTATCATGGCGAATCTAAAGTTCTCAATCATTCGCTCTAATTCTCTCGCTATGTTGGTGAGCGCGACGGGCACAATCTGAGTGATTGTACAATCCCCGGCAAGGTAATTAAACGGGTAACCGGCCGATTTCCTGAAGATGCCAGGTGTGGGCCCAGGATTTCGAGCTGCCTTCTCAGAGCCTGAGGCTAAGTCCCTTCGGTTACCTTCTTCAGCGTGAGTGAGCCGTTCCTGATGTCGAGGTCGTAGGTCTCGTTGACGTCCAGCCTGACCCCAAACATGTCGTATTCCGTCTCCGTGAGGATCATGACCACCTTTGAGAAGCCCATCTCCCGGACCTGGGGCATCAAACCCATCGACTGGAGTTGGGAAAGCATCCCCTGGAGAACGCGTGATTCGTCGGACGATGAGAACGAATCGGCCCGGCGCGAATCTCTGGTCTCCACGAGTTCTATCTGCTTCGCCGCGAGCCCCGTCAGAGGGTCTGTTACGCTGGAGATCCTGTTGACCTTGACCCTTGCCATCTCGCGAGGCCTTCAGGTTTTCAGATATAAACGAGTTCCGCGGATCTTCGCATCGGCTAAAGCGAAGACTACTGCGATTCCTGCGCCGGGTCGGGGCTGGTGACAGCAGTGGCTTCGGCTTGGGGTTCCTGTCCGCCTTCCGGCGGAGCCTCTTGACCCGTCTCTCCCTGCGCCTCCTGGGCCATAATCATTTCTACGTCGTCTGGGCTTATCACCCGCGCCATCGAGAGATTGACGAGGCTGTTTCCGGAGGCCTGCCCGGTCAGCCGGCCGAACACGCCGCGTTGCTGCCTCCACTTCAGCTTACTGTTACCGCTCTTTGAAGTGTAGATGATGCCCAGGACGTCTCTGGCGTTGATGAACGTGACGTCCCTTATCTTCTTCAGAGTCACCTTGTCCACTGCCTCGATGTAGATCGAGCCCTGGTCGCCCTCCTTCTCGGGAAAGACCTCCGGGTCCCGGAAGTACGACTCCGGTATGTAGTTCCTACAGGTGCTGTTGATCAAGAAACGCCGGAAACCTTCTAGATTGCACGTGAGGTCGAGCTCAACCATGCAGGGTCGCCTTTCGACCGAAGCCACCATGGGTTATAAATGATGTCTTTGGCGAAGGGGAAAGTGGGTTCTCCTACTCAAGATCATAATCATCGAGATCATTCGAGCTATTTCGGTCATCACCCACCGTTGTAGGTAGGCAGCCGCTTTCGTTAAAGCCTTGGGTCGGTAGGCAGGTTCCGAGTCAGGTTGAGATTCCTCGTCAGGCTCATCCCGATCGGTCGGGATCGTCAGAGCTTCCTTTCGGAGGTCAGAGCGTTGGCCAGGAGCACTGGCGCAGAGGCGAAAAACGCGAAGTGGACGTCCTACGGCGCCCTAGAGATAGACATCTTCGCCAATTCGAAGGCTGACCTGCATCTCTTCCTGGGGGTGATCGAGCCCATCGCGGAACTCGAGTTCACCAGGGAGGACCTCAGTGAGGCGCCTAGGTACAAGACGAAGGATGAGATGATGGGCGAGGCTAGGTCGCTCTTCAACCAGGAGAGGTATTGGGAGTCCCACGAGGTCCTCGAGAGTCTGTGGAAGAACTCCGAAGGTGGGGAGAAGCTCTATCTCCAAGGTATCATCCTCGTCTGCGCCGCCTACGTCCACGAACAGAAGGGCGAGAGAGCGATCGCGACCGGGGTCCTCCGGAGGGCCGCCAAGCAGCTCGACTACAGATCTGAGTCTTACTATGGCATAGACGTGGCGCGCCTGAAGGATGTCGTCGCAGCGATTCTCAAGACTGATGTGTTCCGGACGTTCAGGATATGACTGGGATTGGATGGATGGAGAGCTCAGACGGCCAGATCGCCTGTTCGGAGCTCAGCCGAAGACGGGGAGGTTCATCGGGTTGGCCTGCTCTGGGATGCTCTCCTCCGTTCTTATGGCTAGGACGCTCAGCCCCAGGGTGACGGCGGAGAATACAACGACCGCCTCCGGAGCCCAAGACGACAGGGACCCCCCGACGACAGTCACGGCAAGTTCGAGGACCGAGAGCACCGCCGCGGCGTAGAACGCATACTTTGCTCCGTAGATGCAGAAGCCCGCGTCGACGAGAAGGGCAGCTCCGACGAGCCCCATTCCTTCGGAGCGGGCCGAGTTGGCGAGGACGTTGCTCCAAGTGAGGATTGCCAGGATCGAGTCGATCAGCGCAGCCGCTGCCGCCGCTGTCCGGAAGGGCCTCATTTCAAGGTCAGCCGGTAGTAACCGGCCTCGACGTGCTTGTTGATGTTCTCCTTCACCAGGAAGATGCGGTGGAGCGGGGGCTCGGTTTCGGGACCGAGGATATAGTCCTTCCCCACAATGAACTCGCGAACCTGACCGTCTCTGCAGGCGTGGGTGATCTTCTTTCCCGGTTTGACTCCCAGGCTCATCATGTAGACGTCCTTCAGGGTCGTGCAGGTCAGGATCCCCCATTGCTCGTCGTCGGGGATCGACTCGAAGCCGACGCTCGCCTTCAGCGGCTCACCGTACCGCTTGTCGTCGCAGAACAGGCGCTTGCACGACCTGCAGTTCCAGACATCGACCACACCCTGCAGGTACCCGTCGCGGTTTACGTTGACCATCCCAGTGATTACAATTTCATGAGGACAATCTACTCTTCCGCTCACTGTTCAGGAGCCTCCACACTGCAGAACGCGATATACCATATGCTTCACTCAGCGTCTTCAATGACTCCCCAAAAACCTTGTGCCGGCTCCGTAATTCAGATTTCTGCGCTTCGCTGAGCTTCTGCCGCAACTGGGGGGAACGCAGGGCTACGCTCTTTTTGGATAGTCTATAGCCCACGCTGAATGCCCATGGCATCGGTTTGAAGGCCCGGCTTCCGTGCCGTTCGCGCATACCGATTCTTACCGAGTGCTCGAAGCGCTTTTGAACCTCCGACCCTGTAATCAAGTCCAACTTCCGATATTCGAGCACGGTAACCAATTCTGCCCTCTTCTTGAAGCAGGACTTTACCAAGTTTACGGCAACGCCAATCACGGCTTTCTGTTCTCCGATCCTCAAGCCGAACGCTTTGGACTTGCTCAGCCTGTGAGTTTCTCCAATTCGGAAACTTCGCTTCCTGAGGAAGTCGGCAATCTGCGTTAGTTGTCCTTCACTTTGGTCTGACCAATCGAGGTAGAACGCTATGGTGAACTTGCCAACTACAATGGACACGCTTCCATCGCCGTCAAAGTACCCGGCTACCTGCTCCCAAGAAGAATAGGGCTTCTCTCGGCTCGGATTCGTATAGCCTTCGATGTTGAATTCATCCTTCTTTACCCGGTTTGGACTCCCCGTGACCGCTCAATTTAGAAGGCGCTTGGACCTATTAGCTACCAACCCAGGGCGATCGTGATCTGGCATTTTTCCCGGCTTCCTACCTCCCGTCGGCCAGCCTTTTCTCCGTTGTGGCTTCATAAACGGGGATGAGCTCCAGGATGAGCCTGTCAACCCTGAGCCTCCTTTCGTTTATCTCCCTCACCATGCTCTCCCGCCAGGTCCTGTACTGGTTGGCGATTGCAAGCCTCGGATGGACTGGGATGTACCGGCTGTTGTCCCCCGAGAGGATGATCATCCCTTTGGCCAGAAGCTTCTCGACCTTCCCGTCCCGCTCACCTGCAGGAACTGAACCCGACCCAAGCAGAGCGAAGTAGAACCTTGCCTCGATGCCAGTGAGTCCCGTCTCCTTTGCCAGGCTCTCAAGCATTGCCTCGTGGTCCCTCGGCATCAGGTTGTCTGCCCTCAGGCCCGCCTTAAAATGATGGCTGACGCGCTCATGTCTTGGCCGTTCCTTGGGAATTCCAAAGGAATTCGAAGTAGTCCTTGGCAAAGCTGGCAAGTCCGTGGTGGGAAGCCCATATGGCGAGCGGGAGGCTCCCCTGCTCCGAACCCGCGAGCAGAAGGACGACTTCCCTCGAGTCGGAGATCAGCCCTCCCCCGTACATGGTCTTCCGGGTCCGCACCTCGGCGACCTTCGAGAGAGACTCCATCGCAAGGGCCGGGATCTCAGGGGAGGTCAGGATCAGGCTCCTGACCCCCTTCTCCTTGAGCGTCGCAAGCAATGGCGATATCTGGTCCGTGAACGGGACGATCTGGGGAGGAAGCGCGATCAGAAGCTCGGTCCTGCAGTTGATGAGGAGGTTCTTCACCCTCGAGAGAATTTCGTTTGTCCCTCGCATTATCCAGATGTCTGGCTTCTCCTGTTCGCCCCTGTTCACATAGATCCCCATCAGCTCCTCCAGCGCAATCGACTCTCTCTCCATCCGTTCGGTCGCCTGCCTCGACCTGAACTCATCGAGGGCGGTGTCAGGCGGCCTGGCGGTGTAGACGATCGGCCGACTCTTCTGTTCCTCGACCCAGCCTTTCCCGTGGAGCGACTCCAGCGCCTCGTAGACCTTAGAGTATGGAATCCTGGCGGTTCGGCTAACGTCGCTTGCGGTCATGGTACCTCCCCTGAGGAGGGCCACGTAGGCCTTGACCTCGCTCCCGGTGAGCCCGAGCCGCTCGAGGGCGTTCTTGGATCGGTCGCTGAGGCTCAAGAGAGGGACTTCAACCCTGCGGGGCCCTCATACCTGCAGAGCGACCTCTTCGTCGACGAACCTCCAAAACTCGGACTCAATCTCGAAGCTCCAGAGTGTGATCGGGACCTCGATGAAGAGGACTGCGGGAACCAGGATCAGGCTCTCGAGGACCGCGTAACCAAGATTCTGTATCCACCTCCCGATTCCGAAGGACACCTTGAACCTCGACGGCTCCCCGGTTATCGACACCGTAAGCGCCCTATCCGCGGCGAGAAGGTCCCGGAGGATCCCCTCCTTCTTCGCCTGGATAATCCAACCGTCGTCCTTCTTCGCGCTCTGGACCGTATACTTCTGTGTCGTAAAACGCTCCTCCACGGCGTCAGCCAGTAGCTCTAGCTTGCAATTCTTGCCGTAGTACTCCCTAGATGCGATTTGCACACGATTCGTTCGTGCTCGAACCGGCCTCCGTTATATTCGTTGCAGGCGGCGCGAGCCTAAGTGGACATTGTGGGACCCAGAAGGTTCTTGCGGAGATAGGAGATCTCCGCGTTCCGTTCTCACTGAAAGGCTTTTACCACTCCGTCAGTCACTAACGAACGGCTCTCTTGATGACCAACCGCGGTCGGATTCTAGCTCTGGTAACCCTTCTAATCATATTGGCGTCGACGCTCGCCGCCGTCAGCGGGGGAATCGTCTCGCCGAACCTGAATCTCTCCCAGAGGCTGGGGGAGACGCCGTCTCCACGGTGAACTACGCAGGCAACGGAAGCCTGCTGGTGAAGGTTCTTCTGGGCCAATCATACGGCCAGGGTTCGCCGATCTTCAACGCGAACGTCTCCATCCTAGCTCTGAACTTCCCCCAGGTCCTCCCGGTGGTCATTCCCACCAACGCGAGCGGCGAAGTGCAACTCCCCCTCCCTGCTGGAAACTACACTGTTTCTGTGTCGGACGAGCGATTTCAGTTCTCGAACGTCGCTGGAGTTAGGCTGAACCGCATCACCGAGATGGACGTGGAGGTGAACGAGACCCTGATCCCGGTCCTCTTCAGCGACCTCGGGGACCAGTCTCCCGCCACATACGCCGCGCCATGGCAGCCCATCTCGTTGGCCGTGAGGTCGTCCGTCCCGTTGGGAAGCACCCAGCGGCTCTTCCTTTACGCGTTCTACAGCGCCCAGGCGAGCGGAGATTCCCCCGCCATCAACGGCTGCATCACCGGTGGGAACGGCACCCTCGGCAAGTGTTCGGGTCCAGTAGTCGAGACCCCCGTCACGGTTGTTGGCTCCGACGTCCGAGTCTTCCGCGGCTCGGACCTGCTATGGTTGACGTTGGAACCCTACACTTTCGTGCCACTGACAGGACTCTTCGGCGTCGATTTGACCACGTATTCCGCCACCTCTGAGGTCATGATCCATGGCGGTTGACCCCCTCATCGAGCTGAACGTGGTGGTCTACGCCTCGCTGTTGCTGGGCGCCTTCCTCACACTGCGCGTTCGCACTCCCAAGAACCTCGATACGGAGACCGCTTTCCGGCTGCTCGAAAGGGGGATGAGGCGGACCTTCCCCGACCTGACCGACGGCTTCACCTGGAGAGAAGGCATCGCCAAGGCTAGGGCACTCGGCCTGAAGCTCGGCTGGGAAGGGATAGAGCGCTCGCTCGAGGGGCACGAGGCCCACAGGTACGGGGGAGAGCCGGAGCCCCAATCACCAGACCCCGAACTCGTCAGGCTCGTTGTCGCCTTGGGAGGATACAGATGACCGTCCCTGACCTCAGGCAGAGGGTCGTCGACGAGGTCGCCAAGATAGTCGTCAGCAGGGAGGTGGAGACCGAGGTCCTGCTCGCAACCATGCTTGCTGAGGGGCACGCACTTCTCGAGGGTGTGCCGGGCGTCTCGAAGACGCTGCTGGCCCGGTCCTTCTCCAGATGCGTCGGGCTCGACTTCGGAAGAATCCAGTTCACGCCCGACATGCTCCCCCTCGACATCCTGGGTGGTTTCATCTTCGACGTGAAGGAAAGGGCCTTCGAGTTCCGCAAGGGGCCGATATTCACCAACATCCTGCTGGCCGACGAGATCAATAGGGCGCCTCCGAAGGTCCAGAGCGCGCTTCTCGAGTCGATGCAAGAGCGCCAGGTCACGGTCGAAGGGCACACGGAAAAGCTCCCTTCGCCGCACATGGTCGTCGCGACGCAGAATCCCATCGAGTTTCAAGGGGTCTACCCGCTGCCCGAGGGACAGCTTGACCGGTTCATGGTCAAGGTCACCATGGGCTATCCCACCCCCGAGGTCGAGTCGGCCCTAATCAGGCGAAACATGTCTGACATGGACACCGACGCGATAACTCCGGTGGTCTCCCGTGAAGAGCTTGCTGGCGCATTCCAGGGTGTAAGAGCCGTCAAGGTCTCGGACGAGATGGTCGATTACCTCTCCAGGCTGGCGTTCGAGACGAGACGCGACAGCCGGATCGCCCTCGGAATCAGCCCCCGCGCGATCGTGCAGCTTACTGTCTGTTCCAAGGCGATGGCTTACCTCTCCGGGCGAGACTACGTCATCCCCGACGACGTCAAGGGCATGTCTCCCTACGTCCTCGGCCACAGGATCAGGCTCGACCAGGCCCTGGCCTTGCAGGGGGATTCGGTCGACCCCATGAGCGTGGTAAAGGAGGTCATCGAGAGGGTGAGGCCGCCGCGCTAACTCTGACGGCTAGGGGAAAGGACTACATGAAGGCGGCTGCAATAACAGTCGTCGTTTCTGCTCTCGCCGGACCAGCGATTCTCCTGGCCTTCGCCTTCTCGCTCTCCGTGATGGCCGTCGCCTCGTTGGTCCTGATGCGGTTCTCCGTCAACTCCGCGAAGCTCACGATCGAGCCGAGAAGGGTCCGGACCTTCAAGGGTCGGGAGGTCGGGGCCACCCTCTATCTCGAAGGATTCGAATCGAGGTGGACTCGGCCCGACTCCGTGACGCTCACCACGCCCTACGGTCTCGCATGCGAGACCATTCAAACGGGGCTCGGAACCTCAAGGCTGGTCTTGACGCCTGCCTACGCGGGAAAATTCGGGAAACTGGTCGTGACGGTGAGGACCGCCGACGTTCTCGGACTCTTCGCTCGCTCGGAGACGCTCGACTTGACCGACTTCGCTGTCGAGTCGCTACCACGGGGGCTAACCATGCCCATGCAAGCGTTCGCAGTATCGCCTCTCGTGGCCGGTGAGAGCCCGGCGGGGCGCCGCGGGGGCGGGCAAGAGTTCTACTCCGTCGAGGAGTATCACTCTGGCAACGAAGGGCGGGACATACTCTGGAGAAAGGCCGCCAGATCGACCGACGAAAGCATACCGGTCAGAATAAGGGAGGCCAACGTGAAGAAGAAACTGACCTTCGGCTTCATTGTCGGGTGGGAGACGGAGGAGGAGCGGGCGAAAAGGATGGACCTGGCATCTGAAGCCGTGGCAAGGCTGTGCAGGATCTCGCTGGGCGTGGGGACGGCCGTGGAGTTACTGCATCTGAAGGAGGGGGGGATAGAACACACGGGCGCGGCCAGAATCGAGCAAGTCGGAGACGCCATAGTGTCAACTTGGGAACAGGCGGGCTTTTCTGGCGACCCTTCCAAGCTCATTCAGAAGTCCGACCTTGTGATCTTAGGACCCGACGAGGCAGAGGACAGGGCCGTGGTCTCCGCTATCGGCAGCAAACCCTCTCTCCTGGTAACCGAGAAGCAACCACCTTCGGGGACCAGGCGGGGAGCATACTGGTTCACGGGAACGGAGGACCTCTCCAGGCTTGTCCGACAGGTGCTTGAGACTTGAGGCTGAGGGTACTCACTCTGCTCGCGATGGTCACGGCGGTGGCACTAGCCTCGCTGTACTCCCTACTCCTTTACTGGCTGGTAACGAGCGGGTCGCTCTCTGGCTTAAGCGGGGTACAATCGCTGATACTCGGAAGCGCGGTCTTGAGGCTGGTGATCGTGATGCTCTGGAAGAGGGCGAGGAACTCGAACTTCCTTGTGATAATCGACTTCTTCTCCTTGGAGGTCCTCACCGTACCTTTCCTCGCAGTCGTGTTCTACTTCTACCACTATGCCTTCCTCCCCGGCCTAGTCCAGGAAGTCTTTCTTTCCTGGCCCTCCGCGCTGCTGATTGCCCTTCCAGTTGTGGCCATCTATAGGCTGGCCCGCTCCATGGGCCGGGGCAACACACTCACGACGGTAATCCCGAGTGGTGCGTCCCTGTTTTCCCTGCTAGGCTTCATGGTCTCCACAACCTCGCTCGCAAACACGGTCAACGGCTTGACCGGCCTGACCGAGCATTTCATCTCCTCTCTGACTTCGGCTGGCCCCCTGAAGACCTCGACGCCGTCGGTCGAAGTGGCAGGCATCACGTTTTACGTTGTCATGATGGTGTACGCCGCGACCAGGGGCGGGCCGGTGGAGCAGACCGTCGAATTTCCGCTAATCTTCACAGTGCTTGCGAGCTTGGTGGCCCTCGTGTGGGTGACGTCTCTCTCTTTCTTGGCAATCACATCTCAGATCATCTTCGGGGTTCCCGGCATGCTGATGCTCGTCGCTTTATGGTGGGTCACGCGTGCGCGCTAGACTCCTCCTCCTTCTGCTCGTTCTGTCCCTCTGCACGTTGCCCCCTGCCAGCGGGCAGATAGTGCCGCTCGCTTCTGTGTCGATAGGCCTCGGTTTCAGCGCCTCTACGATCGCACCGGTCTCCCAGGGAGTACCGGTCTTCACCACGGGGGACGGGCTGTGGGTCTCCAACTACTCGCCTTCAGCCGAATTGCTCGCGCTTAACTCGCCATCCGGGAAGGTAGTGGCCACGGCAAGCGTTCCTACGAACTCCTCCGTCTACCTTTACACGTTCTCGGCGGGTGACCCCTCCGGCATCTGGGTCCTGAAGGAGCCTCTCGTATCGGGCTTCGTCCCGGTCCAATTCGCGCTCGAGTTACCGGCATCCCTCCAAGTCACCCTCTCGTCTTACGGTCTGGGCACCTCAGGGCAGCTGAACATGAACTTCAGTCTCGGGTCGTCGATCGCCTACGACATAAGCACCTGCCTGGTGGGAGCTGCTCCTCCCATCACCGTTACAGTCCCTATCCCGGGAGGCTTGGGGACCGGGTCGATGGTGATCCAGAGGAACGGGAGCGTGATCACGGTTGGCTCCAGCGGCGAAGTCACGGCCCCGTTCTCCTTCTGGGTAGAACTGCACCACGACTACGCCTACGGATTGAACGGCAACGGACCCCTCGTGTCCAGGGACCAGCTCGTCGCCCAGTCCGGAGCCGTCCCGTTCTCTCCGGGGCAGGCGAACGTCACGACCTCCCCGCTCTCTTTTGACCTCAACACGCGCCTTGGAAGGTACGAGCTCCGCGCGTTCTTCGAGAGCTCAAACGGGCTGGCCACCTATGAAACGCCCGTGCTGAACACCGGCACCGCCAGTTGGATATGGCTAAGCGGCTGTACCGCGAGCTCGAGCTTGGTGGGCTCGCACTTCTCCCTCTCGGCGTCCCTCCAGCAGACCACATCGTTGTGGCCCCGGGCGGTCTACGTGATGTACAAGGAGGAGGGCGTAGAGGGGTTCACCCTCGCTCCGGTCCACGTGGCGCCATCCGTCATCGACGTGGTGGCATCGCCGTGGGGAAAAGTCTTGAACGACTCCCAGTTCTCCGTGTCCGCGGGGAACGGAACCCAGTCTGTCCTGCGCAACGGGGTGGTGTATCTACTCGCCGACAGGTACCCGGTCCAAGCCTCCGCGTCGATCCTGCATGGGGTTGGAAAGAGCGTCGTTATCCAGGAACCCTACACCGTAACCCAGCTTCCGATTAACAGCAGCAAGCTGATTGTCCAGACCACCATAGCAGCCTCCGCGGCCACAGGTGCCGCGATTTCGATAGACCTGAACAATCAGACGATAGCAGCGGCCGTCAGCAAGTCAGCCTCGACCGACTTTTATCTCCCGCCCGGGACGTACGATGTCACGGTCAAGTATCAGAACTCCACGCTAGCGTCGGCGACCACGGGGGTCGGCGGCGCACAGATTACCCTGAGTTTCAGCTTCGCGCAATCCGTCTCGACGCCGACCTTTTGGGTCTACGCTTTCACAGCTGCCGTCGGGGTTGCCGCGAGCCTATACGTATGGATAAGTTACTACAGGAGGAGGCGGTTCTGGCTCGGTGGCTGACAGGGAGGCCAGCGCCGGGCTTTGCGGCATCAGATATAGTCGTATATGCTGACTCTGTCTGGAGACTTCGTGAACTCCTGATATTTGATCTCCGGCGCCCAATCCTCCATCATCCACCCCTTGAAGAAGGCCTTCTGCTCGTCCGTCGCTTCCTTGATCGGGCGGACCCTGAATTCAAAAGTTGGCCGCTTGGAAGTCTCCCCCGAGAGGGCCAAGAGCATCCCGTTCCTCGCCGTCGTGAGCGTCACCCTGCTTCCGGGCTCTCGAGTCGAGATGTAGAACGAGAGGCGATCAGAACTCACGCGAAGACCGTCGATTCCGATTATCTCGTCGGCGACAGCGAGCCGCATGGCCTCGGCCGGAGATCCAGCCAGCACTGTCTTCACCACGGTCTTCCCGCCCTCGGAAACGGTCCTGATTCCGAGAAAGCCCTTCTCCCTTCCGCCTTCGTCCTTGGGCCCGACCTTGAGGCCGGCGTATCCAAGAAACCTGTTGAAGTCGACCTCTGACCTACCGCGAACCCGCGAGTCGAATATCGCCTTCACGCCCTTCCCCCCGACCTCGCTGCAGGCCGCCTCGAACTCCTCGTCAGTGTAACCGCGTCCCGCCAAGTACGTGTCACGGTAAAGCTTCCTCATCGCGTCGTCGAGGGTCCTCTCGCCCTTGGTAGCCCTCCTGATCTCCATGTCCAGCATCCAGCCGATCACCGCGCCCTGGGTGTAGTAGGAGGAGGTGACGTTCGGGGCGTTCTCGTCGGCCCTGTAGAACTTGACCCAGGTGTCGAAACTCGCCTGCTCCGCAGACTGCCACTTCCTCCCGGGGAGGCCCCACATTGAGTTGACGTTGAGTGAGAACGCATCTAGGTATTCGGGGACGGGGTAGACGCCCGCCTTCCTGAGAATCAAGTCGTCATAGTAGCTCGTTATGCCCTCAGCGATCCAGAGGGACCTGGTGTAAGTCTCGGTGTTATAGTTGAACGGGCCCAACCCCTTCGGACGGAGCCGCTTCACGTTCCAGGTGTGGAAGAACTCGTGGGAGAAGAGGCCCATCGAGAAGTCGTATTCCTCCTTCGGCGTGTATCTCATGCGGGGAGCAAAG
Source organism: uncultured archaeon (assembly GCA_963731775.1). GTDB lineage: Archaea > Thermoproteota > Nitrososphaeria > Nitrososphaerales > Gagatemarchaeaceae > DATJAJ01. Next base: position 40,082 of record CAVSWV010000006.1, read on the forward strand.
CAGACGGTGCTGTTCAGGTGCTCCAATCCTCCTCCGGCTGTGTCGGTGAAGTTGACGATGAAGACGTACTTCTTGTACGGCAAATCTTCGAAGACCGGAATCGTGTTCTCGACTATGCTCTTCAGGTCTGCGACGAACTTCCCCCTGTCCACGGGCGCCTCGCCGAAGATGGAGACGTGGTGCTCGACCCCTTGAACGGCGAAGGTCCTGATCTCCTGGTTCCCAACCTCGATGGGCGAGTCCACGAGTATGTCGTAGTCGGGAGCGGAGAACTCCCAGTCTGAGGTCTGTTCCAAGCCGGTTGACACCTTCTTCCATTCCGACGGCGGCAGGAGCCTGAGCGAGATTGGCTTCAGGTCCAACCCGTCCGGGAAGAGGAAGACGCCGGCGCCGTTGACGATCGCATGGAGGTGGTCGATGTAACTCTCGTCGCAGGTATATCGGAACGCGTAGACCGAATATTCGACCCTTATGTCCTTCGAGGAGCCGACCTCAACCAGCCAAGCGTTCTTGGACTCTTTGCGCGTCGGCAGTTCCGCCCCGCTCGCCGCGTCGGAAGCCTTCACCTCGAGCACGTTGCGAGAGAAGTCCGCGATGACGTAGTGCCCGGGGGTCCAGACCGGCATCACGAGTTTCAAGAGCCCCTCGAACTTCGCGGGGAGCCTGAACTCCATGGCTACGTCTAGATAGTGTGTGTTTGGCCTCGTCATCGAGAGCGTGTATCGGAGTCCTGTCCGGGTCTGGCTTTCCACGCCTCTAGCTCGCCTAACGGGTGACTAATAACGAGTCCCGAGGAAACCCTCAATGTGTGGACCCACGGCCGGTTGAGCGTGTCCTCGCGTAGACACTATTCAAGGCTGAGAATCGCGGCTATCATTTAATATTGCTGGCGACATCTAGTCGCCCATGAAGGCGGGCGACGTCAGAATCTTCCTGCTCACCGTGATGGTGACTGCCCTTGTTGTCTTCACCATCGCCTTCGGGATTCCTGTGTACCGGTCATTTGCCGACATGTGTAACCAAATCTCATCAGGCGCCTGCCTCTCGAACCCGTTCCCGCTCATGGACGACATCATCTTCCTCTGCGTCGAGGTGACCTTCATCGCAATAATAGTGTACGCAGCGTACAAGATCGTTCGCCGTGAAGAAACCTCATTCAGGGCGCCATGATTCGGAGAATCCCATGTCGAAAAAGTCCTCAGTTCTTTTCTCTAGAATCGCAAGGTGATGTTCCCTGCGGGCGGTCAACGGCCCTAGTTTCGCTCGGAAGACTATTTCACCTCTTACCCTCGTAGAAGTTAAAAGCCTTATAAGCTCAAAATCCGACTAGGTCAGTTAATGGCTCAAATTACCGACATCTCCCTAGACCTCAGAAAGGAGAGCGCAAAGGGTAATTTCATCCGACAGACGCAGTCCATCTGCCCCGAATGCAACAGGATTCTTCCGGCGATAGTCTTTGAGCGCGACGACAAGGTATACATGACGAAGACTTGCCCCGAGCATGGAGAGACCGAGGAGCTTTACTTCGGCTCATACAAGATGTACTCACAGTTCTCACGATATTGGAAGGACGGCAAGGGAACCCACGCGGCCAACGTCCCAATGGACGTATGTTCGTGCCCCGCAAACTGCGGACTCTGCTCGAACCACCTCTCTCACACGGGGCTATCCAACATAATCGTCACCAACCGCTGTGACCTCACCTGTTGGTACTGCTTCTTCTACGTGAAGAAGGGCCTGGAGGGCGCTTACGTCTACGAGCCGACACTCGACCAGATTCGCGAGATGGGCCGCTCACTGAAGTCGGAGAGGCCGGTCGCCGGGAACTCGGTCCAGATTACAGGCGGCGAGCCGACGATTCGGGAGGACCTTCCCACAATCATCCGCATACTGAAGGAAGAGGGTGTGGACCACATACAGCTCAATACCAACGGCATCAACCTGGCGCTGCAGCCTGACCTCGCCCAGAGGCTGAAGGAGGCGGGGGTCAGCAACCTCTACATGAGCTTCGACGGTACCACGCCGAGGACCAACCCGAAGAACCACTGGGAGGCGCCCTACGCAATCGACACCTGCAAAAAGGCGGGCATCGGAATCGTACTCGTCCCGACCGTGATCAAGTCAATCAACGACCACGAGCTAGGCTCTATAATCCGATTCGGTCAGAAGAACCTGGGAGTGGTGCACGCCGTAAACTTCCAACCAGTCTCGCTCACCGGCAGGCTGACCAAGACCGAGAGGCTGAAGTACAGAATAACGATTCCCGACTGCATCGAAAGGATCGAGGAACAGACAAACGGCGAGATAACCGCCGACGGCTGGTTCCCGGTTCCGTCGTGCTCTCCGGTGACTGGCTTCATCGAGGCCTTCACCAAGCGCGAGCAGTACGAGCTCTCCATCCACTTCGCGTGCGGCGCGGGCACCTACGTCTTCCAGGACGACGAGACCAGGAAGCTCGTCCAGCTCACCGACTTCGTCGACATCAGAGGGATGATCGAGTACCTCGAGGAGAAGTCCGACGAGATATACTCCGGGACGAACAGGTACATCGTGGCCGCGAAGGTGCTGACGCAGATCTCATCCTTCGTGGACAGGAAGAAGCAGCCGAAAGGGCTCTCGTTCGCGAAGCTCCTTACGGACGCGCTGATAAAGCACGACTACGCCGCGGTGGGGCAGTTCCACCTGAAGTCGATGTTCCTCGGAATGATGCACTTCCAGGATAAATACAACCAAGACGAGGAACGACTCCAGCGCTGCGACATCCACTACCTCACGCCCGACCTCCGCATCATCCCATTCTGCAGCTTCAACGTCATCCCAGAATGGTACAGAGACAAGATCCAACAGAAGTACGGCATGGCCATCGAGACGTGGGAAGCCAAGACCGGCAAGAAGCTGGAAGAGGGCCTCTACAAGGGGACTTTGAGACGCGGCGGCCACGTGGCCGGTTGCGGATGCTCGGCGGGCGAGGGCGGAGAGCCGCTCCCGATACAGCCAATCACAGGCACCTAGAACTGGGTTCGTCCGACTTTCGCTGCGGACTTGTTACCGTTAACTGCGCCCTGTTCTGCACGCTGGAACTATTAGCCGCAAGAGGGGACGTAATAGACTGGGATGAAGATCAAGACCGCCCTTAGGCTCTATCTGGCCGTGATGGTCATCGCCATGATCGTGTTCTTCGCACCGTTCGTTCCCCAAACGGTGTCCTACCTTTCTCCTTGTTTCAGTGCGTGCGCGGTCTTGCATCGGACTGCTTACGTATCTCCGAGCTATTATCTCGTCGGGCTCGGTGGCGTTTACATTGGAGTCGGACAACAGTATCTCTTCTTGTGGTCGCGCCAGAGCCTATTCTGAGTTCTTCCCTATCCTCTACTGTTCTTCCTTGAACCCGTCCGATAGCGCTTTGACGGTGCGAACGATGGGCCTGCAACTTATCTCGCTGAGAATCAGGTTTAACTAACGTCTCGGGAACTGGACGCACACATGGGAATGGACGGCCCAGGGTCCCGCCTGAGCAACCACGCTGTTGAAGTGGCGACTCTAGCGTTATTCTTCCTTCTTGTAACTTCAATACCTGTCACATCTTTCAGTCAAGCAGCAGCGCCCCAGCCGATCCATCCTAGGTTGCTCGTTCAGGGCGCAGGGGTCTCGGATCCCGCGGGCCACCACGCCGTTTCGCCCCCTGACCCTTACCCCGTAAACCTCCCTCCTGACTATTACATCCCCTTCAACGTGAGCAACGCTTACGCCGGAGCCATCCAACTGAAATTCTCTGTGACCTCCAACGTCCAGGTGAACGTCTATGTGATGGACACGGGCGAATTCAGTGACTTCGTGTCAGGCATCTCAGCTTCGGGAATCTACTCGGCAACAGGAACTGACGTTACATACGCCTTGAGCCTTCAGCCGGAGACCGCCTACTACCTCGTGGTCTGGAACGGAGTCTCCGGCGTGACCGCGGATACTGAAATCGCATTCAACACGAATCCCGTCGACATCTTCTCGTTCTACCACGGCCTCCCGGCACCCATCGGCGTATCTGACTACGGAGTGGTGAATTCCCCACGCGGTGCGACGTCTTACACGGAGCTGAACGACGGCGTGACGGGGACTGCGGACATGAACTCGATCGGAGCCTACAACGCGACAGCACCACAGGGTCTCGACCCAGACGGCGCCAGCCTCCAGCTCAACGCCAACCTTCAGATCAATACGACCAAGGGCCAGTACACGTACTGGTTGCAGAACGTCGTATCCTTCCGGACATCAGCGCACTTACTCTATTTCCAGAGCGAGATCTTCAATTTTTCCGCCTTCAACGCGAACCTGACCAATCCTGGAATCAGTGGCAACGGGGTGATCTATTCGGCTCCCGACTCTCAGAATACGTATATCTTCTTCACTCATAACTATTCATACTCCCTACCGCTGAACTTACAACTCCCCATAATAATCTCGCAGTCATCCTCGAGCGTGGTGGTGAAGTTTGGGTTCGAGGTGTCGAACAACGGTAGCGCCGTCCACGGCTCGACCGTATACTATGACGCGGTCACCTTTAGCGGAGCCGGAAGTGTGGAATCCTCGGGGATTCTGATCGACGGCTCAAAGATGAGTCCTGAGGGTCTTTTCGACAACGCGGAGCTGGTCTTTTGCGGAGAGGGCAACGGCGAAGCGACGACCTACACCCAGATGAACTCCGCTCTAAGCCTGTCCTATTCGTCCGCTAACGGGACTGTGACCGAGCCCAAGGCGCTTTGGGAGTTCGGAAGCGATACCGGGGAGTCTTCGTACAACCTCCAGACGTCATACGCTGGCGGCCTGATCGAGGTGGGTTTGGGGATGGGAGGGTTCAACGAAAACTACCTGCTTCCCCCCCTAATCCCTCTGAAGCTGAGCTACGAGGTCAGGGGCGGCCTTCCTTCCACCTTTTCGCCCCCTGTCCTGACCTACATCTCTGACGGAATCGCGAAGTCTGCCAATCTTACAGCAACCCCGACCGTCTACCATGTTGACAACGGGACGGACTGGAACGTCGCCTCCAGCTTCCCGAACTCATCCACGGAGCGTTGGGCGCCCACAGGTTCCACATCTGGCGAAACCGTAGCCGCTGCCAACGCCTCCCTGGTCTATCATCATCAGTACAACGTAACACTCGGCTACACTGGAGGGGGAGGCCAACCGCCTCCTTCGGTCACCTACGAACAGCTAGGCCAGCAATCCGAGACTCAGGCAGGCAGCTCGGTCTGGGCAGACTCCGGTTCGTCTTACAGCTATCCGACCACCCTGTCCGGTTCGACTTCGACCGAGCGGTGGTACTCAGCAAGCCCGGCCGGGAAGATATCATCTGCGGGAGCAATCAACGAGCCGTACTTCCACCAATACGCGTTCAACGCCGACTACACGGTACAGGGCGGCGCAGCTCCCGGCGCGCCGGTCATCGCGTATGAGTACCTCGGCACGCCCACAGTTTCTACATTGTCGACATCTGGCTCTTCAATCTGGATTGACGCGGGTGCCTCCTGGTCAGTAACCAATCCTTTGTCGGGCTCTTCCGCCACCGAGAGGTGGTCTACCTCGTCGGCCTCTTCGGGGACGGTGACCGGGTCCATCACCTTCTCTCCAGTCTACTACCACCAATTCCTCATCGTTGCCTCATACTCAGTTCTTGGAGGGGGCTCGCCCAGTGAGCCGGATCTCTCCTCTGCCTCGTACGGGTCTCCAGTCTCGCTCCCTCTGAGCCAGACCGTCACCTCCTCCTGGCTCGATGCAGGCGCCTCCTGGTCGTTGACGAACCCGCTGACCAGCTCCGGGAGCTCCGAGAGGTGGATAAGCATGACCAACGAGTCAGGCTCGATAGGTGGGTCCATGACTATCCAGGCATCCTACTACCACCAGTTCCTGACGGAAGCGGCTTACTCGGTGATGGGTGGAGGTTCTCCTTCGTCTCCCGTCCTGAACTCGAAGTCCTTCGGAGCTGCCCTCTCGACGGAGCTGACTTTAACCGCACGGGGAATCTGGCTTGACGCCGGCGCCCCCTGGTCCATCGCAAACCCGCTTGGCGGCTCCACCGGCACGGAGAGGTGGTACACAGCCTCGCCTTCCTCGGGCACCATCGCGTCCCCCACAGGGATCAACTCCACCTTCTATCACCAGTTTCTGGTCTTTGTATCTGGTCCGGCCCAGGGCGGCACAGTGTTGAACTCCACCGGCTGGCACGACGCGGGTTCGTCGGTCAGCGTCAGTGCGTCCGCAAATCAGGGGTGGCGGTTCGAGGGCTGGGTCGGCACGGGCGCCGGCTCGTACTCCGGTAACCAGAGCGCCGCTAACTTCTATGTAGCCTCCGCGACCAACGAGACCGCGACGTTCTATCCTGGCCTCACGCTGGAATCGACGGGCGGGTCAATCTCGTATTCCTACGGCTCGACGTCGGGGTCGGTTCAGGGCTCTCAGACTGTATTCGCACCCTACGGAGTGAACATCTCGCTCTCCGCCTCTCCTTCCTCTTTCTTCAGCGCGTTCTCTTCGTGGTCGGGGGCTATTAGCGGAAGCTCGTCCAAGGCTGACCTGGCTCTAACCACACCTTCCTCTGTCACGGCCACTTTCGGATACGACTACGTCAAGATATTCGCCGTTGTCGGAGTCGCCGTCGTCGTTGCATTAGCGGCCACATTCATGGTACTCAGGAGACGGAGTCGTTCTTCGCCAACGGAAAGGGCACCCGCAGAGGAATGGGAGGATGCCTGGCGGAAGTCGAGCGAAGAGCCCCCCAATTAGGATCTGACTACGGAACTTTCCGCACGCTTATATCAAGGGGTCGACTTGGGTTGGCCTGTTGTCACAAGAAACGCAACCCATTACTGTGGATTGCAGACAAGAAACGCGATGAGAAGATGAGATTCGCTAGAAAGGGACTCGGCTTCCTATCCGTCTTGGTCATCCTTGCCCTTCTGGCCATGCCTGCTCAGGCACTGCAAACCCTGGACAGTCCGAATTCAACTCCAACAATGAAGACCCCGACCCTTCCGTCAAACCCAGAAAGCAACTCTATCGCTGGCGTCAATCCGCACCTTGGTGCAACAACAGGGACCGGAGTCGGAGGAGAGACCGATGCAACTCATCTCCAAGTCCTTTCAACCTCAGCCTCATCGATTACAAGTAGAACAAGCAAAGCCAGTGGGAATGGCGCCCCCGTCGGGCCCGGTGCCTCACCCCAAGTGATTGGCATGCAGATGTCTTGGGGCGGGTCTTTGAACGACTACGTAGTTGCGACTACAGTTGACAGCTCCGGGAACCTCTACGTCGTGGGAGTAACATACAGCGGAGCGACCGGAACTGGAGAAGCTCTTGTCCAGAAGTACTATGCCAGCGGGGGTCTTTCATGGACCGAGGCATGGTCGGGACCCAACAACCAAGACTCTCAAGGAAGCGACAACGCGGCGGCAACGGGTGTCGCAGTGGATCCCTCGGGGAATTATCTCTACGTGTCGGGATACGTTGATGCATCTTGGAGCACTTTCTTGGGGATGACGAACCTCGCGAGCGCTGACACGTTCTTCATGAAGCTTTCAACAGCGAACGGTTCGCCAGTCTCGTCGCAATGGCCTGTCATGGTGGGCGGCGGTTCCTTCACGTACATTTTTGCAGGTGCGATGGCTCTCTCCCAGACGGGTTCTGAGGCTTATGTCGCGGCCGATTACATCAACTCGAACTCGGGCGTTTCGGACCTAGCTCTATTGGCCCTATCGACCGTCGATGGGTCGATTACATGGCAGAGCGGGTGGCAGGCCCAGGGAGAGCTCGCGCCCCTGACCTGCAACTCTCTGCCCGTCATTCCAACTTCAGTAGTTGTAAGTTCGACCGGAACAGTGTACGTCGGGGGCGCCGCTCAACAGTCCAACGGCAACAACATATGCGTAACTTTCACTTGGGACGGGATGGTTGCCGCATTTTCGTCGAACGGGGCATGGCTGTGGACGAACTCCATGGGCGACAACTCCGCAATCACCTCACTCACGATGTCCTCGAACAACCTAGTCGCGGTCGGTGTCTTCGAGACGCCGATTTGCAACATCAATTTTCCCGACAACCCTGACGACACCAATCCACTCCCTAACGAGGCTGACATACTATTGGATGCGATCTGCGCAGGTGAGCTTCCTAACAGTTTCATTGCTTCCTTCTCTTCATCGTCCGCTGGTGCATCCAACTGGGGGCTCTCCATCCTCGCCAAGAACGGCCCCGAGTTGCCTACCAGCGTGGTCACAGCACCTAACGGAGATATCTACGCGGCCGGTAGCACTCCTAGTAACAACGCATTCATTGCCGAGTATCGGACCTCAGGGTCAAGCGAAGCCCGAGCGGCTCTGAACGACCTCCTGACCGGAGCTCGGGGTCCTGCCGGGGCCTCAATTTCCTTGACGCCGGGAAGCGCGGACGGAACGCCGCTGTACGTCTCGACTTCCGTAATCGGGAGCGGGACCGTCGCGGGCCGGAACGACGGCACGCCTCTGAGCGGCTACGGCATAAGGTTCGGCTCTGCGAGGGGTTTCGGAATCTCAACGAGCCAGGGCTTTGGAATCACTTCACAGGGGACAAACGGTGGCTCTTGGATTCAGGACGAGACAATCGAGGACGTTCACGGAGGGTATGACATCGCCTCGGTCGTCCTTGGCGCTCCCACTTCAGTATCATTTACGAACAACGGATTTGGCAAGGGTTCGCCGAGCGGGACGGCGAACTATTTCGCTGGACTGACGGTTCAACTGCAGGCAACCACAACCTCCAACAACAACCCGTTCGGCTACTGGAACACTTCTACGGGAGCCACGGTCATCGCTTGCAACATCTGCTCCACGACCACCTCCCTCATCACGGGTGCGGACACCGTGACTGCGGAGTTCATATCCTTCTCGACCAGTCCTTCAACGGGGACGTACGGCACCAAGATCGCCCTCACAGGCCTCGGCTTCGCTCCGAGTCACAACTACATCTACTGCCTGACCACATCTGTCACCTGCCCCCCCAACTCTCCATACTTCTCTACGACCAACGGGAGGATTCCGAGCGGAACGAATCTGATCGTCGCCAACGTGGGGTCGCTCAGCCCCAACTTCCTGCTCATCTTCGGCAGCCAAGTCTTGTTCAAGACCTCCTTCTCGGTAATGGTGCCCTCAGGATTCGCTTCCCCCGGGCAGGGGGCGGTCGGAACGATCACGTATCTGATTGAAGATGGCCTGAATACCAACACCGTGTACGGCGCATGTCTCTACGCGGCCACAGGTTGCGACAAGTTGGACAAATCGGGGACCTTCACCACCGGGTCGAACGGCGCCCCCACGGGCTCGGTGCCCCTTACCGTTAGCGACTCAGCCGTAACTGGAATTCTGATCTACCTGAACGGGCAGAATGTCGCAATCGACCCTTACCAAGTAACAACTCCTTCGTTGACGCTCAGCACCAACGGGGTCCTAGCAGGCACAGTAGTAGGTCTTTCGGGCTCGGGTTATGCGACGAACGCGAACAACAACCCACAGTACAAGGCCTGCATGTCGAGTTCGTCTGGCGCGTGCATTGGCAGCAGTACGACATTCTCGCCTTCGAGCGGCGCAATACCTTCTGGCGTCCAGCTAACTGCCGTCCTCGGTGCCACTCAGGTCATCGTAACTTTCTCCGGTAACCTGGTCCTTTCCACCGCCTTCGCGGTCCTTCCGCCTGACCTGACACTATCTGTTTCGTCAGGTCCCGTCGGCACTCCAATCACCCTGAGCGGCGCGGGCTTCGGCCTCAGCACCTCCTACACTGCGTGCGTCGTCGTCGCGGCTGGAGTGTGCGACCAAGCTGCCCGTTCCGTGTCGGTGACCGCCAGCTCTTCGGGCACTTTCTCCTCCATCCATCTCGCGATAAGCAGCACTTCCGAGGTCGCAGTAGACATTCTGAGCGGCTCACAGATCGTCGCTTCGGCGTACATCACGGTTACCCCTTCGCACTTCTCGATTTCGCCAGTCTCAGGCGCCATCGGCACCGAGATCACCCTGGTAGGTTCACAACTCGCTCCTGGTGTGAGCTACGACGTCTGCGTCTTGGTTGGAGGGCAGTGCACGTTCTACAAGAATCTCTTCACGACCAATTCGATGGGCCAGATACCCGGCACCACCCTGCAGATAACCGAGACTTCGTCCGCCATCGTTGAGCTCCAGTTCGGAAACAACGTCCCAGCGACCATGAACTCCGCAACATTCACGCTGACGACTCCGTCCGTCACGATTTCCCCCAACCACGGGCAGCTCGGGACGCCGGTGATGTTCACAGGGCAAGGATTCGCCAAGCTGACCCAGTACACGGCCCTGCTTTGCTCCTCTCCAACTTACTCGGTGGCCAGCTGCGGAGCCGCGACCAGCCAGACCTTCACGACCGACAAGAACGGGGTAATCACCACCTCAGTAGTAGTGACGGTCGCGAGCTACGGAACAGCTTACGCGATGATAGTCCTAGCTTCTACAGACACTGTGGTCGTAGACCTTCCGTTCACGGTCGTCGCCCCGACGATTTCGGCGACCCCGCCTCTCGGTCCGGTCTACACCCCTATCACGATTTCCAGCGCGGGTTTGATGGACAGCCAGAGCTACTCCGTGTGCCTCGCATCAGCGAGCGGGTGCATCACGACCTTGCAGTCCTTCACGTCGTCTTCCACGGGGACCTTCAGTGGGATCGTCATCGACGCAATCGCATCGGTGACCCAAGTCGACCTCTACCAGTCGGGCACCCTCGTCACGTCGACCTCGTTCCAGGTGACAAACCCGTCACTAACAGCCGCGCCCAACACGGGCCCGGCCGACACCACCGTTAATCTCTCAGGCTCTCAATACGCACCCTCGAGCTCTTACACCGCCTGCTTCAGCATATCGCTCATAACCTGCACAGGAAACTCGTTCCCGGTTCATTCCAACGGAGCGGGAACCTTGTACGAGAGTCCTTACGTAATCATCCCAACAGGGGCGCCCACGGGAGCCAACTACATCGTTGTGTTCGCGCAGGCGGGTGCCGTGGCTTGGACGACATTCACGGTCACGAATCCTCAGTTCACGTTCTCGCTCTCGCTCAGCTCGCCAGGGTCGACGGTTCAGCCCGGCGACAGCGCTTCGCCTACGGCGACCATGACGACCACGCAGGGCTCCCCCGTCTCGGTGACCCTCACCGAGACCCCGACTCCTCCCAACGGACTCACGATAACCTTCAGCCCTGGTTCCTCGTGCGACCCTACGCCCACGAGCTGCATCGTGACTATCAACTTCGTGACCAACGGACACATAGCCCCTGGGTTCTATCCGTTCGTCATCAGCGCCACGGCGGGCTCGCAGGTGGACACGGCGAAGTACAATCTGACGGTGAACATCACGACCCAGTTGGGGCTCAGCGCGACCACCCAGAACCTGGTTGTCGGGCAGTCAGTTCTCTTCGCGGCGACCATTAACGAGGGACCAGGCACGAGCGGAATCGGCGGCTTGACCATCAACTTCTACGCGGGAGGAGGGCTGGCTGGTACTGCCGTCACCCTGAGCAACGGAACGGCGCTGTTCCTCTGGACTCCATCATCCGGCGGGGACAATCTCGCGTTCGCTACCTTCTCCGGGAACGCTCAGTACGCGGCCAGCGCGTCCAACACCTTTGAGGTCAACGTCTTCGACTTCGTCATAACGCTCAGTCCCGCCAGCGGCTCGGTCCTTCAGGGAGGCAATGCCCAGACTACCCTGAGCGTCGGGCTCGTGGGAGGCTCTGGCACGATTACAGGGTTCGGCGCGAGCGGCCTACCACATGGCGTCACCGCTTTGTTCAGCCCGACTACCTGTAGCTCATTGCCCTGCTCATCGACGCTCACCTTTGCAGCCGGGGTTGGAGCCCCTCAGGGAACCTACACGATCACCGTGACCGCATTCGACGGATCACTGTCCCATTCGGCGACCTACACTCTGACTGTGAGCAGCGCAGGAAACCAGGTCACTTTCTTCGAGTCGGGGCTGAGCTCGGGCACCACCTGGAGCGCCACCATTAACGGGATTGGCACGATGTCGTCAAGCGGGCCCACGATAGTCTTCTCGAACGTAGCCGCGGGATCATACACATGGTCGGTGACGCCATCCTTCTCCTGCGGGTCCGGTTGCGAGCAGGATGCCAGTCCAGCTTCGGGGAGCGTGACCGTCACGGGCAGTACCGTAGTGAGCATAACCTACAATGGCCTGTACGAAGTGACGTTCGTTTCCAATCCCTCAGCCGGGGGCAGCACCAGTCCGTCAGGCTCCATATGGTATGCCGCGGGGGCCAACGTCCCAATCTCAGAGGCGACGACATCAGGATGGGCCTTCCAGCTCTGGGACCCCGGCAGCTCTTCGCTTTCGTTAATATGTTCCTCGTGCGCCTCGACCACGCTGATTGTGAACGGCCCTGGGACCCTAGCCGCCGATTTCGGGCAGGTTTCGGACACCGTCACCTTCTCTGAGTCTGGCCTCCCCGCATACACTGTCTGGACCGTCACCTTCGATGGGACGCCCTACACTTCGGCCGCCAGCCAGATCTACGTGGTGGTCTTCCCCGGGACCTACAGCTGGAGCGCCACTCCGACCCTGTCCTGCGGTTCGGGCTGCCAGTATGAGGCAGAAATCTCATCTGGCACAGTCACCGTCTCCGGCTCAACCTCCGTCGGGGTTACGTACCTCCAGCAATACCAAGTCACCTTCACGTCCAGCCCCTCGGCTGGGGGCGAAAGCGCTCCTTCGGGGACCTACTGGCTCAACGCCGGCAGCACGGAATCAATCTCGGCGATAAACTACCTGAACTACGTCTTCCAGCTCTGGACGTCAGACAATCCGGCCCTGTCAATCGCTTGCTACGGATGCGCATCCACGACCGTGACGATTGCAGGGTCAGGAACGGTCACCGCTGACTTCGGCCAGGTCGAGTACTCGGTTACCTTCGCCGAGTCGGGCCTACCACAGTACACGGTCTGGACCCTGAACTTCGAAGGCAGTCCATACACCTCAGGGTATTACGCGATAACGCTTCCCGTTTACTCGGGAACTTACTCGTGGGGCGCAGACAGCGTCTCTTGCGGAACGGGTTGCGAGTACGACCCGAGCCCAGCGTCTGGGAGCGTCACCGTCTCGGGAGGCACGGTCACGGTGAACATCGTGTACAACCTGAGCGGGGCGGCCGCAAAGAACCCATCCAACGGCTCTGCCTTCAGCTGGTTGGCACTGTTCCAGGCTGTACCCGCCCCGGCAATCTTGGCGCGCAGCTCTGCCCCTCGAAAGTCCTCGCTCAAAACGGGGACTCCACACCGAGGCAATCGCAAGAACCGCTTGGCGCAAAAAGGCATCTCACCATTTTAGGGCGTAGCGGATAGGCTTATATCGCGACCGAGCGAAGATGTTGACGACAGTTGCAGTTTTTCCGAACCCGCGATCGGAGGGCCGCCGTTAGCACCGCGGTGATAGTTGTTGTAGTAATCGTAATCCTCGTCGTGGGCGGTGCGTCCGCGTATTTCCTTACCTCGAACCACACGTCGAGCACAACAAGCTCCTCCACGACCGGTCAGAGCTCGACCCAGTCGACCACGGTCACAACCACCTCGACCTCGACGACGGTATCGACCTCGCCCACCCAGACGGTGCCGAAGTCCATCACCTACGAGACCCTTTCGACGATCCAGTATATCGACCCGCAGGTTTCCTATGACATCTACGGAGCATCCGTCGAGCAGAACATCTACGAGCCTCTCCTGTGGTTCAGCGGGTCGAACGGGGTGAACGTGATTCCATGGCTGGCCCAGAGCTACACGATTTCAAGCGACGGCAAGACCTTCACTGCGACACTGAGGAGCAGCATCAAATTCGCAGACGGGGAGGTGTTGAACTCTTCCGATGTTTACTTCACTTACAACCGCCTTCTGGTCATGGACGGCAGCGCGCCGGTCGGCCACGGGACGCAGGCCTCGTGGATCATGCAGCAGCTTTTGAACACCAGCCTCAGCACGACGTTGTGCGCGTGCACCCAGACCTACGGAAACTCCTACGTCAATGCCGTCCTAAAGGAGAACTTCGTGAAGATGACGGGCCCCTCAACGATACAACTTAACATCGTCCATCCCAACGGGGCGATCAGGTACCTGCTCGCCAACCTCTGGGCCAACATCGTCGCTCCCGACTATGTCATGCAGCACGACATCGCCCTTTGGAGCTCGGCTGGCTACACCTTGCCCTTTCCAACGCCTAGCGGAAACCTGACTCAGAAGATGGACCAATACTTCGACGACTACCAGGCCACGTGCAACGCGGGTGCAACTCCGAAGGGTTGCGCCGCGACCTATCTGGACTCGTCGACTGCAGGCTCTCAGGCTGGCACGGGCCCCTACACGATTCAGTCCGTCGACGTAGCCTCGAACGTCGTCACGCTTCAGGCAAACCCCAACTACTGGGGAGGACCGAACGGGACGATAAAGGCGCAAATCCCGACGGTCGTCTACAAGTACGTTCCCGATCAGACGACGAGGGAGATAGACCTACGGAACGCGGCAGCATCGGGACAGGCGATGGTCATCGACGTGACCTCGACGAACATCTATGACGTCGCCAACCGGACCGCTTGGCTTGACCAAGGCAAGCTGCAGTCATCCCTGCAGGGCGTCACCATCTACGGACCGTACAGCCAGTACGCCACATACTTCATACCGCTGAACACCAACGTGACGAACCCGTTCACGGGGACCTTCTACTCGTTCCAGCCCTTCGCCGACCTCCGTCTCAGACAGGCCATAGCGGACTCGGTCAACCTCACCCTTGTTGACGCTGAAGTGAACAACAACCTAGGTCAGGTGGCAAACGAGGTGGAGCCTCCGGGCATACCTCCGACGGGCTCGTATAACGCGACCCTTGCCGCCGGCTACAGCTTCAGCCCGGACAAGGTCCAAGCCCTCTTGCTCAGCGCCATGGAGCACCCTCTCACGAGCTTCCACCTGGAGAACGGGACAGCGGCTCCGAGCGGCCTCTTCGACAACTCGTTCGGCTGCACTCAGCTTAACAGCAACAACCAGTGCGCGCACCCAACCGCCCAGTCCTTCTCATTGATCTATGCGACTGGAGACTCGGTAGACCAGGCCATCCTGAACCAGATAGCCGGAACGATAAACAATGTGAGCACGACGTACAACATGGGCCTCACCGTGAACGTCACGCCACTGCCCTGTGGCCAGATGACGAGCGAAGCGTTCTCCGGGCAAGTGTACGCATGGGCCGAGGCGTGCTTCGGTTGGTTCGACGACTACCCGTGGGCTCTCGACTTCCTTGGGCCAATCCTCTCTCCTGGAGGGATATACACCGGGCCAGGAGGATGGAACCTTGGGCAGATGGGGACCTTCTGGACTCAGGCTCAGGCGGCGAGCGGCGCGGGCAATGACGCCGGCGTGGTCTCTGCCACCAATTCCATGATGGCGCTCGCCAACAAGAACGTCATGGACATCTGGACCTTCTATCCCGACATCTACATGGTGATGACCTCCAACGTAAGGGGGTTCTACTTCAACCCGGCCATCTACACCACCGGGGAACCCGAATACTTCGCTGCCCTCTCCTGACGCAAGTGACAGGGTGCGAGGACTGAACGACAACTCAGCCTACCTCTGCCAAGCGAACATCCTTCCCCTCCACGAACCCTCAAATATGAAAGACAGTCGGAAGCGACACGCTTGAGACTCTACGAATACATCATCAGGCGGCTGATCCTGATGGTCTTCGTACTCTTCGCGCTCAGCCTGCTCATCTTCTACCTGACGCGCGGCCTGCTCCCGCCCACTACGGCCCTCGCGGCGTACATCACTCCGCGGATGGACGACAACGCCAAGCTCTCTGTGGCGCGGGCCCTCGGAGTCGCTACATCCTCCTGCCCGTCCTACCAAGCGTTCACGCAGCTCCAAAACGGCTGCATAGTTCCGGTCTGGGAACAGTATGCTGGATGGCTTCACAACGCGCTCACCGGAAATTGGGGGTATTCGCTCCTTCCGGACGTCGCGCCGCTTACGACCACCTGGAATGCCTTCTTCAGCCGATTCCCTTTCACAGTTGAGTTGGCGGTAGCGGCTGCTTTCCTGACGGTATTGCTCGGTGTTCCGCTCGGGATAATCTCCGCGACCCACAACAACAAGCTACCGGACCACCTGTCCAGGCTCATTTCGCTCGGCGGTTACTCCGTCCCCCAGTTCTGGTTCGGGGCTGTGCTGCAGATCGTGTTCGTGTTGTACATTAGGGTGAACGGCCTCGGCCTCCTTTCCACCAGCAGCGCCGTCGCCACCACCTGCGGGATCTGTTTTGCTACTCCTGGGTCCGTGACTGCCTTTACGGGCGCCCCGGTGGTCGACGGAATTCTCTCCCTAAACTTCCCTTACTTTTGGGATTCGTTCGTCGCCCTCATACTCCCAGCCCTCACGCTCGCGATAACGTCAATCGGAGCCATCACTAGGATTGTTCGGTCGAGCATGATGGACGTCCTGAGGCAGGACTACATGACGCTAGCGAGGTCCAAGGGACTGAAGGACACGGTCGTGATCTACAGGCATGCCCTCCGCAACGCGATGCTCCCTGCAGTCACCGTTTCCGGCCTGCTCGTCTCATACCTGCTCGGCGGCGTCGTCGTGGTCGAGATCGTCTTTTCGTGGCCGGGCGTCGGGAACGCCTCCCTCGCTGCTGCGAACGTCCTGGACGTGAACTTCCTGGAGCTCTACGTTCTGGTCACGGCGGTGATAATCGTGGTCACGAATCTTGTCGTCGACATCGTCTACGCAAAGCTCGACCCTAGGATCAGGTATTGAAATGACTCTGGAAGAGAGCGGCGAAGCCAAGAAGAGTGACCAATACGGCCGGCGCGCAGACCTGGGATACGCGCTCCACCTGATGAGGGGGAACAAGATAGTCCTCATCGGTCTGGTCATATCTTTCGTGACCCTTCTGGTGGCAGCTCTGTCCAACCTATTGGTCAATCCGGGCCTTGCGAACCAGCAGCCCCTGGCCTTGCGCCTCTGCTGGAACAATCCCGTCATCAACTGGGGGATAGCTAACATGAAGGTCTGTCCGTCGGCGTACCCTCTCGGCACTGACGCGTACGGGCGGAATCTCCTGCAGATGATCATCCTGGCAGTGCCGATCGATCTCGAGATAGCCTTCGAGGTCGTGGCATCCGCGGTCTTCATCGGCGTCTTCTTCGGTGGGCTTGCGGGGTACGCCGGGGGTATCCTCGACGAAGCGATCCTGAGGATCACGGACGTCTTTCTGGCGATCCCGGGAATCCTGCTGGCAATCGTGTTGATCGTCGTCCTAGGTAGGTCCCTCCCCACGCTCACACTGGCGATCATAATCACGTGGTGGCCCTACTACGTGAGGCTGATGCGGTCGCAGGTGTTGACTGAGAAGGAGAGGCCCTATGTTGAGAGGTTGCGCGTCATGGGCGCGAGCCCCCCGAGGATACTCTACCTTCACATCGTCCGGAACTCGATCTATCCGATATTGGTTCAGGCGACGCTCGATATCGGATCTGTGATCCTGACCGTATCTGCACTGACGTTCATAGGACTGACCCCGAACGCCCTCCTGCCAGAACTTGGTAATCTTGCCAGTCAAGGGATAGCGAACATCTTCACGGCGCCCTGGCTCATCGTGTTCCCCGGGCTCACGATCCTGCTCATCTCGCTGGGCTTCAACCTCCTCGGAGACGGGATCAGAGACATATTCGACCCCAGGTTGAGGAGATGAAATCCATCCAAGCGGCCCCCACCGAGGACATACTCAAGATTTCCGGTCTGCGGGTCTACTTCCACACCTACGCAGGAGATGTAAAGGCGCTCGACGGGGTGGACCTCGCGGTGAGGAAAGGAGAGTTGCTGGGTCTTGTCGGCGAGAGTGGTTGCGGCAAGTCGGTGACCGCGCTCACCATAGCAGGCCTTCTTCCTCCCAATGCGGAGATCATGGGAGGCAGCGTGCTCCTGGACGGGAAGAACGTTCTGGCGATGTCCAAGGAAGAGATACGGACCGCGCGCCTGACGGAGGTCGCGATAGTCTTCCAGGACCCGATGACGTTCCTCAATCCCGTACTTGGAATCGGCTCACAAATCACGGAGATCATGGCAACGCGCCCTGAGCTCTTCAAAGAGAGGCTGGTCAGGAACAGGTTGAGCCAGATTGAGGGTGCTGAAGGTCCAGTGGCGGACCGGGCCTCGTTGGAAGCGGAGAGGGAACGACTTCAGGCAGCACTAACGGGCGGGCATCTCAGTCAGAAGGAATTCAACCGACTGGCCAGAGTATACGCGATATCGACCTTGGCGTCTGTCAGATTGCCGCAGCCGGAGAAGGTCTTCAAGATGTATCCCTTCGAGCTTTCCGGGGGAATGAGGCAGCGGGCGATGATCGCGATGGCGCTCGTGAGGCGACCGAAGCTTCTCTTGGCCGATGAGATTACCACAGCGCTCGACGTGACGGTCCAGGCTCAGGTGCTCCAGCTCCTGAGGGACCTGAAGAGCGAGATTGACACTTCGGTCCTCCTGATCACACACGACCTTGGCGTGATCGCGGAGATCTGCGACCGAGTGGCGGTGATGTACGCCGGAAACGTGGTCGAGGTGGCCGAGGTCGGCGAACTCTTCAGGAATCCGCTACATCCATACACTATCGGGCTCCTCGCATCAGTCCCGAGGGTGGACGTTCCCGCCGCCTCAGAAGAGGCTTCGATCAAGGGAACTGTCCCAGACCTGATCTATCCGCCCACCGGTTGCCGATTTCATCCCAGGTGCCCAAGGGCCTTCGAAAAGTGCCCTCAGCAGAAACCCAGATTGGTCGAGGTGTCTCCTGGTCACTTCGTCGCCTGCCTGCTCTTCGGTGAGTGAGTATTGCAAACAGAGACCGGCGACCTGATCAGCACTGAGGGCCTCGTCAAGTGGTTCCACAGCAGGGGGGGCCTGCTGGGGCGCGGCATTTCGCACGTGAAGGCGGTCGACGGCGTTTCCATTAACGTGAGGAGGGGCGAGACCTTCGGCCTTGTGGGCGAATCTGGATGCGGCAAGACGACACTCGGCAGGACCCTCATGAGGTTGACCAACGCGTCAGAGGGCAGGATAATCTTCGAGGGCGTCGACATCACGAACGTGAAGGGCGGCCGCCTCAAGCCGTTCAGGCGGAAGATGCAGATGGTCTTCCAGGATCCTTACGCGTCCCTCGATCCGCGCCAGAACATCAGGTCGGCCCTCATCGAGCCCATGAGGCTCCACCACGTCGTGTCGTCGAAGAGGGAAGCGAATCTCTTCGCCGACGAACTGATAGAGAAGGTCGGCTTGAACCCGGATCATCTCGCTCGTTTCCCTCACGAATTCTCGGGAGGGCAGAGGCAGAGGGTGGCCATCGCGATCGCTTTGGCGGTTAGGCCCTCCTTCATCCTGCTGGACGAGCCCACCTCGTCGCTCGACGTCTCGGTTCAGGCGCAAATCCTCAGACTGTTGAAGAGACTGCAAGCGGAGCTCGGCTTGACCTACATCTTCATCTCCCACAACCTGGCTGTGATCCGGCAGATGTGTGATAGGACCGCGGTGATGTATCTGGGCCGGATAGTCGAGTTCGCGGATACGGCGAAGATCTTCGAGAACCCGAAGCACCCCTACACCGCTGCCCTCCTCTCCGCTGTCCCGATTCCCGACCCCTCGAAAAGAAAGGAGCTCGACGTCCTGAAGGGAGACGTCCCCAGCCCGGTCGCCATCCCCACCGGCTGTCGCTTCCGGACCCGGTGTGGGTTTGCGACAGAGAAGTGCCAGACGACGGCTCCGCCTCTGGTCGAAGTTGAGAGAGACCACTGGATTGAATGCCACTACGACATAGACTTCTCGACATCCACCAGAGGGACTCTCGGTTCTCCAAGACTCCAGTAACTCGACGTCCGTGCTGAAGGTCCGCTCGCACGCGTTCTCTTTCATCCAACGTAAGCGATGAATGACTACTATTCGTGAGTCGAACTTTTATGCGCCAATTCAAGAAGCAATGTCGACGCGCATGGCCAGGATCATCGAGGCGGAGAATCTCACCAAGGTCTACAAGGGGAAGGTAAAGGCTGTTGACGGCATCTCGTTCTACGTCGACGAGGGAGAGGTGTATGGGTTCCTCGGACCCAACGGGGCGGGGAAGACCACCACCATCAAGATGCTCAACACCTTGGCGTCGATAACGGACGGGAGGGCAACAGTGGCCGGACACGACGTCAGCAAGTCCCCCGGGGCGGTACGTGACAACATCGGGGTGGTCCCGCAGGAGTTGACTGCGGACGACGAGCTGAAGGGGATTGAGAACATCGTTCTGGCGGCCAGGCTCCACCACGTCACCGGCGACGCCGCGAGGAAGAGGTCGGACGAACTGCTCGCCCTGGTGGACTTGACGGACGCTTCAAACAGGAAGGTTCGGACCTACTCGGGAGGGATGCGCCGGCGTCTGCAGCTCGCAATGGGGCTGGTCCACATGCCCAAGGTCCTCTTCCTCGACGAGCCCACCCTCGGTCTCGACGTCCAGACCAGGAGCAAGATGTGGAACTACATCAAGAAGCTGAACAAGGAGAACGGCCTCACAGTATTCATGACCACTCACTACCTCGAGGAGGCGGACTCGCTCTGCGAGAGGGTCGCAATCATAGACAAGGGCGTCATCAGGGTCTCCGGCACGCCCGCCGAACTAAAGCAGAAGGTTGGTGGCGATGTCCTGACGCTCCAAGTCTCCGACGGGGAGGAGGACCTCACCGAGTTCTTCAAGGGTATCGAAGACGTCTCGGAGGTTACAAGGTCCGGCCAGTCTTACAGGATCGTCCTTCCGAAGGCCGAGCGCGCGTTACCCAAGATTGTTGAGGGTGTCATCAAGAAGCGCAGGACAATCGAAGAAATCTCGTTCACTAAACCTACCCTCGACCAGGTCTTCCTCGAAGTCACTGGAAAGTCGATGCGCGACGAGGAGGAATCGGGGACCGGCGACTCCGTCTGGCAGAACGTCCAGATGCAGAGGGCGAACTAGATTGATCGGCGAGACCATCGCGCTCTCAAATCGGGCTTTGAAGAAGTGGGTCCGCAGCCCGGCGGCGGTGATACCGGGGCTCGCCACGGCCCTATTCTATCTCGCGCTCTTCGGGAGCTCGTTCAACCCCACGAATCTGATTCCGGCTGGCGTAGGCGGAGGGCCCGGCGTGATCTTGCAGACAGCCTTCGGCGGCGCGAAGACGTACATCACCTACCTGACCCCCGGAGTAATCTGTCTGATACTAGTCTTCAACATGGCATTCGGCGGCATAGACCTCGTATTGGACAGGCAGCTCGGATACCTCAGCACCCTGTTGACAGCGCCGATACCCCGGGCCGCGATTTTCCTATCGGGGGTCTTCCAGAACCTGGCCAAGGTCATGTTCCTGGCCGTGCTGACGTTCGTCATCGCACTTCTCATCCCAAACGGCCTCGCGCTTCCTGGCACGTTCAGCGCGTTGGACTTCGTGGGGATCTTCGGCACCTTCGCCCTCCTCGGCTTCGGGCTATCTTGCGTGTTCACTGCGCTCGCGCTAACAGTCAGGAGCATCGACTCGCTGGTGGCGATCGTCAACTTCCTCACCCTGCCGCTCATCTTCACTAGCAGCGCGCTCTTCCCCTCCGGTTCCTTCCCTTCCTGGCTCAAGGCCGTCTCCGAGGTGAATCCCATAACGATGGCGACTGACGCCGCGCGGCTCCTGACCATCAACGGGGCCTTGTCAAGCGCCCAGCTCTCCACGTTCACAAGCGACATCCTCTATCTTACGATATGGATGGTCGTTTTGGCCCTTGTCGGCTACGGCGGGGCCGTCAGGGCTCTCAGAGCCGAATGAGCCTCGGCGCCAAACCTCTTTGTGTCGTTGCGATGTTCAAGGAGCCGGGAGATTGGATTCAGAGCATGCCCGAACCTCCAAGGATATCTCAGAGTCATGATGAATGACGACGCCGGGTTCCTCGGAGTTTAAGTAACCGACTCCTCAAAGCAGGACGAAAACTGGATGGGCGTGGACTACCTTTTCGTGGTGAGACACGGGGATACGAAGGCCAACGAGAAAGGGATCGAGGCCGGCCCGTTGGACTACCCGCTAAGCAAGAAGGGCCTGAAGGACGTCGCGTTCATCGCGAAGACCATCTCGAAGGCAAAGGTAGACGCCGTCTACAGCAGTCCGGTCTTTCGCGCCGTCGAGACCGCGAAGATCTTGGCCCGCCCGCACAAGTTGAAGGTGAAGACTCTAGAACAGCTCACGGAGGCGAAGATCAAGCGCGAGTTCGTTGGCAAGAAGGGGCGGCACCACATTCTGACCGACCCAGAGGCATACACAGAGTCGAACGACGACCTGCTTCGGAGGATTGGGAAGGCGATCGGGATTATTAAGAAGGAAGCGAAAGGGAACGTCATCGTGGTTTCCCACGGCGACGTGATAACCGCCATGCTCGAAAACGTGGTGGAGAGAAGGGTGAGTTCAGAAAAGTACTACGTGCTGCATCCCGAGCCCGCGGCGTTGAGCATCGTTGATGTGAAGGCCAGGCCTTTTCTTGTCCTATACAACTACCGCCGCAAGATGTTTCAGGGTTTCTGATACGGAAAAAGGCCTCTCTTCGCGATCGAACGTGGAATCTGAGTCGGCCAAGGATCAGAATTCGACTAGAAGACGTCGAGGGCCCGGACTGCCAAATCTTAACTCATCCCTCTCCGACAGCATAGTGTGGCGAGCGACAAATACGCATGGATGGAGAACGCTGACGACCCCAAACTGGCCGATTGGGCCGTAAAACAGGACCGCATAGCCAGAAAGACCTTCAAACAGACCTCCACTAAGTTCTATCGACGGATGTCGAGATATTACAGGCTTCCACTGGTGAGGTCAATCCAGAATACCGCTGAAGGGCTCACTTTCTTCTATTCTGACGAGAAATCGTACAAAATAGACCTCTTGAAGGGGGATGGCTCACGAAAGACCGTCGTTGACTCTGCAAAGCTCGCCAAGGACGCGGTCATTCAGGCCGTCCAGGCGAGGAGATCGGGCGGGCAGTTGGCGGTCCATTATTCCGTGGGAGGCAGCGACGAAGGCTCGGTCCTGATAATGGATCTGAAATCCCGCAAGACCGTTGACGAGCTGCAGGGCTTCATCGCTCAGATCGCCTGGTTAGAGGATGGCTCATACTACTATGTCAGAACATACCGTAATCAGAAAAGCCCGGACGGCGTGTCTCCACCCACAAGCAGGGTCTTCCTCAGAAAAGGAGAGAAGGAAGAGATGGTCTTCGGGTCAGGGCTCCCGACCAACACCTTCATCGGGATATCTGCCTCGTCTGAGGGCTCAAAGGCTCTTCTCGACGTTTCACACGGCTGGGTGAGCAGGCCCTACGCAGGAGATCTAACAAGGCCTGAGACCTGGAGGCCGATACACGCGGACGCCGATGCGGTCATCCAGAATGTCGATTACGTCGACGGGAGATACTACCTTCAAAGTTTCGAGAAGGGAAACGGCGAGGTACTCTCCACAGATGGGATCGGGAGCCATGTCGTGGTCCACGAAGGACCCTGGCCGCTCCAAGATACTGACTTGGTCGGCGGGAAGATCCTCTGCCACTACCTCGTAGACGCCTCTTCCGAGTTGCACCTCTACGACAACACGGGAAAGCTCGAGAACACTTTGAAGTTCGACCTCCCAGGTTCCCTGATCGGCTCACCAGCCATGAGCGTTTTCGGCGGAGAGGCCGTCTTCGCTTTCAGCTCATTCACGGTCCCCTACCGGGTCTACAGGTTGCGCGGCGGAACGCTCGACACTGTCCTATCCGAGGAGCTTGCGTTGGATTGCCCCGTCAAGCATAGGCACGCAACATCGAGAGATGGCACCAACGTGCACTTCTTCACCGTGGCCAAGAGAGGGGCGCCCCCGAAGAAGGTGCTTCTGTTCGGTTACGGAGGATTCCGCATCTCCCTCACCCCGTCCTTCGATCCGTCCATCATGCCTTTCCTCGAGGACGGGGGCACGTTTGCGGTCGCCAACCTCCGCGGAGGGCTTGAACGCGGAGAGGAATGGCACAGGGCGGGCATGAGAGAGAAGAAACCGGCCGTCTTCGAGGACTATCTCGCCGTCGCAGACAAGCTTCACGGCGAAGGGGCCAGAGTTGTCGGTTACGGCAGGAGCAACGGCGGTCTACTATTGGGGGCCGCGATGAACTCGAGGCCAGACCTCTTCGCTGGGGTGGTGATCGGCTATCCGGTCCTCGACATGATGGCGTTCCACAGGCTCTTCGTCGGCAAGGCTTGGGTCCCCGAGTACGGCGACCCCGAAGTCCAGGCGGATGCCGAGTTCCTCCTGAAATACTCCCCCTACCAGAATCTAAAGCCCAAAGCGCGCTTACCCCCTGTCTTCATCTACACAGGGCTGAGAGACGACAGGGTCCACCCCGCGCACGCTTTCAAGTTCTATTCTCGTCTCAAGGAGGGTCCGAACAAGGCGTTTCTGCGGGTTGAGACGGAATCGGGGCACATAGGGACCACGCCCGAGGCCAGAATAAGGGAGGAGTCTGACAAGATGGCCTTTGTCTACAAGATGTTGGGGCTACGCAAGTGAGGAGAAGGCCTCGACTTGAACCGAGCGCCTAAAGACATAGATGGTTGACTCTACCGCGGACGGAATTGCGATCCCTGGTCCCCTCCGAAGGCGTCCAAGTCGGGCCTAGACTCGAGACCCGAGAAGACAGCATGGTATCGATTGTCAAAGCCATAGAGCGCGTAGGTCCGAGTCCAACCGAAATCGCGAGTATTACAGGAGAGAGACCGGAACGAGTCCGGCACATGATCAAGTCCAAGATACTCCGAAGGGGTCTCGGAATAAACCCCATCGTGAACAAGCATGGGATGGGTTTGCAGAGATGCACGTTAGTCGCAGACCTGGACCGCAGGTTCGACCACGACCCGTTGAAAGTCTTCCTGGGGATGGACGAGAAGTGGTTCCTGTCTAACGTGATGAGGACCATCCCTGATGGAAGATACATCATCGACTTCGACGTCCCCAGGACTCGTCTCACGGAGCATCGGAGTCTGGTCAAGAGGCTACAGGAAATCGGCTTCATCGCTAAGGTCCACGAGGAGTTAGACTTCGAATGGGGACGAATCAACACAATGCGCGCGGAATTTTTCGACTTCAAGAGGAGCCGATGGGATTTCGACTGGACGCGGCTCCCTGAGGTGAGGGCGCCGCCCGTCCCTGTCGGCCCGCCGGTCAGGAAAATCGACCCCGCGGATCTGTCACTCACCACCATGCTCAACTTGGACCCATGCCGGTCTCTCGCCGCTATCGCGAAGGCCGCGGGAGTGAGGTACGGGGCGGCCGTGAAGCACATGAGGCACATGAAGAGCGGGGGCTTCTTCGTCGGGTACAACGTGAGCTGGGTCGGAGCTCAGGACCCGAAAGGGAAGACCGACTGGCTGAAGTCGCCGCACAAGTACCTCCAGTTCGACGCGCTGGCCAAGGACGTGGAGCCGGAGGATCTCCAAAGACTAAGGAACTCCGTCAACAGGCTCCCGTTCCTCTGGTTCGAATCCGGGGGCAAGAACTACCATGCCCAATTCTACGTCCCCCTTGAACTTGTCAACGAGACAATGGAGTATCTGAGGAGGGCTTACGCGAGCGTGCGAGAGAGGACTGGCTTCTACATTGGTGACTGGAACTGCGCGTTGGGCTTCACCCTGCCCCGGTCAATATTCGACGCTAGGAAAGGAGAATGGATCTTCGACGTGGATGCCCAAGTACGGGACCTCGAGGTGGTTCTAGAAACGATGACGACAGTCCGACGCTGAATTCAAGACTCTGTAAAGGCCTGGCCGATAGCGAACCCAGGACCCGGCTTGGTATCTCAGAATGCTGAGATAGCTAATCCAGTTTGGGAAGGCGAACAATAAGGTCTTCGACACGCCGATCAAGCTCGTCCCTTATCCCCCTGAGCTCATCCATCGACCTGCCCGTGGCTCCGGGTAACGGCCAATCTTCAGCCTTATCCTTTGTCCCAATCGGACACCGGTCGAGGCACCCGAAGGTGACGACCCGCGACGCCCTCATGGTGATCTCTGGCGTAGAGAGGCGTGGGACCTTGTTCACCAATCTGATGCCCAACTCGGCGAGAAGAGGGACCACGACAGGGTTGATCTCGGCAGCCGGTTGAACCCCAGCGCTCTCGGCCCTCCAACCAGCCGGCGACTTCGAATTGAAGATTGCCTCCGAGAGGACGCTCCTGAACGTATTCTCAACGCACACGAAGAGTACAATCTTCACAATTGCTCAACCATGGCATGGGCCCAATGTCTTCTCGGCTGAGCTCATTCGTCGATGCCGCGAGCAACCTTGAATTGGTCGCCGACGATCGACCTCATGTTGAGCAGGCCGATCGGTTTCCCTCCGTCTGTCACAACGAGGGTCCTGATCTTGTGCTGGGCCATCAGCCTGACTGCCTCAGGTAGCGCCGTCTCAGCGGTCACTGTGATGAGCGGCGAAGTCATGATCTTCCTGACCGTCACCGTCGAAGCGGCCAAGTTGTCCGCCGCCACCCTGTTCAGGACGTCTCTCTCGGTCACGATACCGGTGACCTCCCCTTTGACCGTAACCAGGATGTTTCCCAGCCCCCTCCCCCTCATCGCTTGCGCGGCGTCCAGCACCGTTCCGTCCACGTCAATTGTCAGAAAGTCTGTCTTGACGAAGTTCCTGACGGTCACCACCTGGGTTTCGGCCTTCTCCATCCAGAAAGTCAGCGAGTAGTGGCAGTTAGGGCACTCCTCGGGTGTGTTGTCACCCTCGAAGACGTACGAGCAACGGTAACACTCCCACCTCTTCACGATGGGGGATGCTGTGAGGCTTCTATTTACGATAGTCGGTGCGCGTGCGTCCCAAACCGATTGGGGCTTATCTAGATCGGCCGCCGTGAGGACCCATGGGGGCAGATCCGCCAAACTACAGGTACGAAGAGGAGGTTCCCGGCCTACCCACCATTCGCTGCGCCGATTGCGTCCACGAGAGGTCCTATCGCGGCAGGGTAACCTGCCTCAGGTACTTCGTCCGAGTAAGGCTGAACAGGGTATGCGACGACTGGAACGAGGACCAGCCGGTGATATTCCACCAACGCGGAGCGGTCGCGATGTTCTATCACAATTCTTCACCGTCTCAAGCAGAGAAACAGGTGTTGGCTGCGCACGAGATCACGGAGGTCTCGACCGCCGACGACCTTTGAAGGGCGAAGTGGGATGATTAGGGCTCCACGAGAGCCATCGTCGGCGACGAAGATCAACCCGAGGATCATTCCCGATTGCCACGCCACCCCGAAGTGTGTGACTACTCTGAGGCCGTCAGCCGGGCTTCGTCGTTTGCGGCAATTTCAGCCATGGACCTATTGCTAACCGCGGAGAAGACGGAGTCCTTGGCATCGTACCCCTTGACGGAAAACTCATCGAGATGTTTGATCAACAACCATGAGACCTTTCCAGCGAAGCCCGCGGTTCTGACCAATGCGAATGAGCCCCGCAGCTTTTTCCCGTAGAGTGAAAACTTCAGGTTTCCATCCTTGAGGCTCTTCGAGGCGACGTCCTCTGCCTCCTTCAAGGTCTTGACCTCCTTCCTGGCGCCCTTGCTAACCTCGAGTTCGGGGTTGTAGGTCCCTTCGTCCCAGATCATGACTGGACCGGCTCCATAACTGCCTTTCGAGATGACGCCCTCGAAGTGTCGGTACTCGAGATCGTGGTCGGGGGTGGGTAGAGCTAGCCGCCTGACTCCGCTGTCGAGGGACGGACCCTTTGGGATAGACCACGAGGGCATGACTCCACCAATCTCCAACCGAAAGTCGTAGTGGAGCGACGTCGCCTTATGCTTCTGAACGACATAGGCGAGCAGTCCGTGCTTCGTGACGTCCTCCATGCCAGACAGGTCTCCAAGAGGTCGGGAGTTAAGGACTTAGCTGGTCCACCAATCGTATGCGAGAATCGTTCGGGCTCAATTCCGCCTGGGAGGGGCGGAGAGCAAGAATCAGACAAATTGCATAAATGGGTTGGAATCTCGGCTGATTTCCGTATCACTCGACCTTGAGTTCGAATCCTGTGGCGGAATCGTCCGATTCGAGGGCTAGGAGGCTCGTCGCGAGCTACTCCGCCCTGGTAGTGCTTAGCATAATCTGGGGGCTGGCGTTCGTCGCGATCAAGCAGGCAATCTTCGAGCTCTCACCAGTCAACCTGGCCCTGCTTCGATGGTTCATCGCCGGCGCTTGCTTTCTGGTGCTCATCCCTGTCATCGGGAGACCGAAGACCAAGCTAGAGCGGAGGGACGTACCGCGGCTACTCGTCATCGCGTTCGCGAACGTCGTCGGGTACCACCTCTCCCTTTACTACGCAGAGACGACCGTCTCCGCGGGCCTGGCCGGACTTCTGATATCTTTCGGTCCTGTCTTCGTCGTGATTCTCTCCGTCCTGCTCCTTCACGAGCACGCAGGCCCCAAGGTAGTGCTCGCCCTCTTGCTCGCCGTCTTCGGAACGCTGGTGCTCTCAGTCGGGCAGGTCAGCCTCTCCAACCTCTCTTCGTTTCTCGGGCCGGCCGAGGTCGTCCTCAGCGCCGGCTTCTACGCGCTCTTCACCGTCCTCGCGAAGCCCCTGGTCCACAAATACGGGGCGCCGTCCACAACGATCTGGGCTGGACTTCTGGGAACCGCCATGCTCGTCCCTCTTCTCTCTGGGAGTTTCGTGACCCAGGTTGAGGCTCTCTCTTCTTCGGGCTGGGCCTCCGTCCTATACCTCTCGGTCCTTAGTACCGTCTTCGGATACCTTCTCTTCTACACCCTGGTGAGCCGGGGGGCGGTCTCGAAGCTATCCGTCCAGCTGTATCTGGCACCAATAGTCAGCGTGGTGGGCGGGGTCTTCATCCTGAACGAAGGGGCTACAATCTACACGGTGGCCGGTGGGGCGCTCCTGCTCTTGGCCGTCGCGCTCGTCACTGGCGTCCGGAAGAACTAGAACGTCGACTTCTAGACCCGCAGATGGAACGCTCCTTCGATAGGAGAGCCCTCTTCCTGGGGATGCCCAAACCATAGCCGCCGAGGCTGCCGTCCTTCCTAATCACACGGTGGCATGGGATGATGAGCGGCACCGGGTTTGAACCACAAGCGTTGGCAACCGCCCGGGTTGCAGCCGGCTCCCCTATCATCTCGGCGACCTCGCTGTAAGAGCGCGTCTCGCCCAGGGGTATTCTCTGGAGCGCCGTCCAGACCCTCAACTGAAAGTCTGTTCCGCGAATGTCAAGCGGCAGCCTCACCCTCTGACCGCGCAGGTGCGAGTTGACTCCGCTGACCAGACGTCGCACTTTCTCCGACCTGACTATCTTCGCCTTCGGATACTCCCGGCTCAACGCGGCGACCAACTCCTCGTCGTCTTCTCCAACATCGACTGAACAGATGCCGTGATCTGTCGCGGCGACCAACAGACGCCCGAGAGTGGAGTTTCCTGTCGCATACATTACCATCGTTCCCGACCCGCCGGACCTGTAGTCAGCCGGGGTCATTCCGAGTTTGACCCGCGAGTCTTTGTAGAGCCAGCTCTGCGAGGAGTATCCTGTCCCCCTCAGAGCTCCGAGAACCGACTCGCCCCTCGCAAGTCGCAGCTTCAGCAGGCCCACCCTGCACTCCTCGAGATACTTCCGGGGCGAGATCCCCATCACATCCGCGAACGTCCTCTGAAGGTGGTACGGGCTTACCCCGAATCTTCCTCCCAGCTCGGCAAGGGTGATCCTCGAAGTCGAGTTCTCCTGGATGTAGCCGCAGACTTGCCTCACGAGGTCGAGGCGCCTCGGAACTCGTTCACGCAAGATGGTTTCGGATTGCATTCTGTGTGGCCGAGTTCCCTTTCCGAGGTAATAAGACGTTTTGTCGCAATCTTGCTGTTTGCAGGTGCGTTTCTCGCCGAAGAGTGGCACTTGTCTTCGGTCAGCTCTTGTTCGGGCCTCCATCCTTCGTGGATTCTCTTGGATCAGGTCAATCTGCTTCTGCCTTATCTCCTTGACCTATTGCACCAGTTGCGGCCAGACACTACGAGGTCAAAACCCTTCAGTTGCGGTTCGACGCACTTGCCACGCTCCAACAAGTCGGCGTTTATTGGGTCATTCGGAACAAACCACACGCAGGCCGGGCAGTTCTCGTATTGCCAGGTCACCCTCTTCATCGGCGATTCAGGTTCTGTGGTCATTATCCCTAAAGTCATCTCGATTCTGATACGGGCTGTCCAACCGCCGTTCTTGGAGTCCTGGCGAGCGCTTTTAAGTCAAACCCGACCACACCGCTGTCACGACCAGGGACGCCAACAAGTTGGCTTCAGGACGATGGGCAAGGCGGTGGGGGACACTTGGAGAATACTAGTCCAAGGTCAAGCCCTCTGGCCGACTACAGGGTTCTGATCCTCGCGGGGGCAATATTGCTCATCCCGAGCCTCTTCCTTCCTCCATTTCTTCCTGCAATGCAGCCGGGTGCGCTCTGCGCCACCACCTCGATGTGCGCGGGGCGTGCAACCCCTTGGGGCGCTGTCTTCTCCGTCTTCCTTTATGACGGATGGCAGAACTTCCCGAGTCTCGGCCTGATAACGGCATGCTTCGTCATCCTGACCCTCAACACTGAAGTCAAAGTCAAGAGGAGGCGGGCGACGATCGCGGCCGCGTCGATGTTCGCGATTGGAGTTACTGTGAACGTCGCTGCGGAGTATCTAGCACCGATGATGCAGTCGTTCGGGCCCTCCGGTGTGATTTACGCGCTGTTGGGCAGTCTTCTGGGGTTCACGTTCCTGGACATGCTCCCCGCAAGGCCCACCGGCCTCAGCCTAGCCAGTTTCTATCCGGATAGAAGGGGCCGACAGCGGGCCCTCGAGAGTTCCCTGGGGTTCGGCGGCATCGTGGCTTTCATGGTGGCGGCTCCCCAACAGTTCTTGAGCGCGGGACCCAGGATAGACCTCTTCGTTCATTCCGTGGGAATGGCCGCAGGATTTACTTGCGTCCTGGCAGTCGAACAGCTGGTCAAGAGGCGGGCGCGAGCTCCGAAGGAGACGCATTATGAGAGGCCGGCTTGGATGTCGGTCGAACCGATCTCCTGACACCACCCAGCCTCGTCCGACCTGGGAAGCTTCAAGAGTCGTCATGAGCCACCTACCCTCAAATGGGATCGCTCGAGAGGTTTGGGCTCATGCTAGTGCCGCAAGAGGGGATGAGAGATCAGAGCTTGAGGATAAAGAAAGAAAGGGGATGAAGAGGGGGGGCGCAGAAGACGACGTTGGGGCGTACATCCCGAGGGTCAAACAGAGCGGAGTTGTTGTCGGAGCCCGGGAAGAGTTCGTCTCAAGTCAAGAGTCGGATGGATTGGGGAATCCAAAAGTTCTACTTCCAGATAAGCGACCCCAAAGACAAGGCGTCGATTGATCAGCTGACCCAGACCTTCAAGGAAGCGACTTGAGGGCAAAGCAGGGGGCTGGAAAAAAATGGCGGGGATCGCCCACCTCTACATCTTGTGTACTTTCTTGGCGTGATCCGCCAATTCGGCCTGAGTCGCGAAGCTCGCACTGCAGGCGGTGCACTTGAATGCCATCGCCTGTTGTGGACCCGCGGCCATAGCCGGCTGTGCGTGGACCTTTGCGTGCTCCTTGAGTTCTGCGTCGGTGGAGAACTTGGCACCGCATGTGTCGCACTTGAACTTCTTTCCGAAACCGAAGACCATGTTTATCGAGTTCAGCGTCTTTTCGGGGCCTAATATGCATTCCCCAGAATCCGACTCTCGGCCATTATGGACGGTTCGGAATGGCTTACCGTCGCGATTGTCAATCAGAGCTCGGAGCGGGCTGTTTGGACCATTCGGGGGATGTCCTCTTCCTTTTCCCCATTCCAAAGGGATGTTCACTTCCACGTTCCTCTCCGAATCACTATACTTTCCTTCGGAAGAGTTTTATTAGCTGCAAAGTCTCAGGAGGAACCATGACTGGAGAAGTAGTTCACTTCGAAATACCTGCAGACGACGTAAAGCGCGCTAAGGCCTTCTACAACAAGGCCTTCGGCTGGCAACTGAACAACTTCCCGGGCATGGATTACACCATGATCGGGACAGCGAAGTCCGACAAGGAGGGGAGGGTCACGCAAGCTGGTGCCATAAACGGCGGCATGGGCAAGCGGCAGGGCCCGCTGAAGAACATTGTCGTCACCATCAGCGTGGATGACATCGAGAAGACCCTCGAGACCGTCAAGAAACTTGGCGGCGGGGTCGTCGCGAAGAAGTCACCAGTGGGCGACATGGGCTTCTCTGCCTACTTCAAGGACAGCGAGGGAAACGTCGTCGGCCTCTGGCAGAACGCGTAAGGAAGAGATTCCACCAACCCACCGACCGTTGGGCGGGCCTTCCCTGACCAACGGGCATGGCCTTTTTTCTCAACCAGCGAATATGACCGAAACGCTACCCGCCGTTACGAAGCCGTAGTTTACGCAATAGAGGTAGGGACCCGCCTGATCCAAGGCGAGCGCGCTTGGGCCTTCTCCAACGTTGATGTCTCCGACCAGAGTCGAGCCTGATATGATGGCGACTTGATTCGGACCGAAGAGCGCCACGTAGATTTCCTGATCGACGGGATTGTAGAGAATCGCAAGCGCGTCGTTCCCCACCGTCACGTTTCCCACAATCTTGTTGCCCGCGATGGCGAGCACAGTCGAGATTCCCTGCGGGCCGGGCTGGCCCGCGGCGATCACGTAGATGTAGCCGTTGGCCGTGTCGTAGGCGAGAGCATCCGGGAAGATTCCTGCCGCCAGAGAGGCAACAACCTTCTCGCCAGAGATTATGGTCACGTTTCCTGGGCTCCCAGCTTCAGCGTTGGTGATGTAGACGTCTTGGTTTGACCCGTCGTAAGCCGAGGTGAACGAACCGTACGGAACTGTCACGTTGCCGACTACGCTGCTCCCTGACACCAGAGAGACGAAAGTCGAGCAAGCGTTGGTCACGTACACGAAGTTGTTCGAAGGATCGAAGGCCAGCGAGTCTGGTCCCGAACCTACGGTCACGTTTGCAACTAGCTTCGTTCCTGATATGACAGATACCGTGTAGCCGGAGCAACTGCCGGAGTTCTGGTCGTAGTTGGCGGTGTAGACATCACCGTCGGAGGGGTCGAAGAGCAAGGCGTACGGAGTGTGGCCGAGCGATACGTTTGCGACCATCTCTGTGCCAGATATGACCACGACGCTGTTCTCGTTGGTCCCGACGTAGACGTCTCCGTTCACGGAGTTGTATGCAATGTCATCAGAAGATGAGAACCCATCCTTCCCTATCGAGATGTTTCCGATTGCGATGCTACCATGCACGGATATGACGGAGACCGTCGCCCCGCCGAATACGTTCGAGTTTACCACGTACAGATTCTGATTGACCGAGTCGAAGATGGCTTGATTGGGGTCTATCCCGACCGTTACATTGGTTATCACGTAGTTAACTCCCGTCACGGTGGCAGACGACGAGGTGGTACTTGAGGAACTGGTGGTGGTCGTTGAACTGGACGTCGAAGACGAGGTTGATGAGTTGGACCTCGAGGAGACAGGAGCGCTCTCTGGCTGGAAGTTGACCGCGTAGTAACCGACTGTCGTGGTAACTGTCACCATGAGAATTATTATTATCACGGTCGAGCTTAACACGGCATCGGGACGGGATCTATATGACAACCCTAGGACTTCTCCGGATACACTAGAGTCCCGGCTGGTTGAGCGAGGTTAATGAGACTACTGCCCTGCTTGCTCTGGTAACACTGTAGTACCGACGATGCCAAAGCTTTTCAAGGAATCTCCTTGTTTGGCTGGCATTGAGCTCAAACGCAGCCTATGAATTCATCAAGCGCCTCGCGAATGACCAAAGTTTCTTCAATTCCGTCCTAACCGATCCTGACTCGGCGATGCGGAACGCGGGCATAACAGACCCGGTGGACGTAGCGGTGGTTCAAAAAGTCCTTGAAGCCGCCATGTCCAGCAACCCAGCTTCCAACGACCCAGAAATGCGCGAGCAGTGGAAGAGCAACTACATGAAGATGACCAATCAGATGTTCGAAATGAACTTGGCGAATATGGCCGTGTTGAACCAACGGTACATGGATAGTCAGCGCGACACCATGGATACCATAAAGAAATACAGGACAACGCTCAAGAGCGCCTTAGATCAGATTGACACTGGTTTCCGTACCACTAGCCGGATGTATCAGATCGCTTTCTATCTTGGCGTCTTCCTCATCTTGTCCTCGGTAGCCCTGGCGGTCTTCAAAGGTACGAGTCTCTTCTCGACTGCCTTCGCAGGGCTTGGTGTCTCGGACTTCATCGCCTACTTCTTCACGAAGCCGCCTGAATCTCTAGAAAGGAGCAAGGCCGATCTGGCTCAACTTCAGATGGCGCTGTACAACTGGTTCAACGACAACTACAACTGGAATTCCTTCATTGCTACGGTCGCATCGGTGCGCCCAGTCCAATACGCCGACATGAAACAGGTATCAGACGGGATGTCGGATAGTACGGAGAAGGCAATGGCGGCGATCGAGGCATACTGCAAGTTCACGGAGGCATCGTCCGAGAAGAAAGACTCAGCCGGTGGGAGCCCGGATCAGAGCCAAACGGCTCCGCCTCAGCATCCGGCGGGCGGAAGCGCATCGAGCGGAACACCCTGAACCAAGTCTTATGTAGCGCTCACGTCCTGGCGATTTCGATGTCTGCCCCGCAATGCCCTCAAGGGTTCACCGCGCACACGTCTCCAGCCTTCCACTTTTCGATATGCGTCCCTGTCGGGTGGGCCGCCATGGACGCTCCGCCCAGCTTCGCCTCCCAGCCCTCCTGCCCCATGGCCCAGTTCGGGGGCGACATCACCCGCGGATCTCCGATAGCCGCCGTACTCGGCAGGAAGTCGCTCCCTCCGGACTTTCCGAACACTCTCGAGGCGGTGCTCTGGGCGGAGTGGTATGGTCTCTTTACGAGTACTCCTAATCTTCGGGCTGTCGAGCAGACATCATTGCGGCCCCTAGGAGGGATGACCGGCGCCGTCGGCGCGTCTGAGTTCCCGGACCAGACCGGTCGGATCCTGAGAGTACTGGCCCAAGTGCTTCTGAATCAGAATACGCGGACCGTCTACGTCCTATTGTTCACAGGGCCCGCTTCCACATTCGACCAACAGAGAGCTCTGATAGATCAGATGTGCGCCAGCCTCCAAATCCTGGGATAGGGGATCCCGTGGGCACGGTCAGAGCCGGAACCGACAATCCTGCTGTCATCCTGTAAGGATTTGGGACGAATCTAGGAAATTTGATATTAGGTCACTAACGGCAATAAAGGCGGAGAGCAGCGGTGAGAATGAACATCGAGGGCCGGTTTCGGGCCGACAGTCACGATAGCATTATTGATGAGGTCGCTTGCGGTGTCGTAGATGGACTCCTTCGAGCGACTTCTGTGGTGGCTCTTTGCGGGGAGCGCAGGGGCGGCGACCCGGGCGACCGTCCTCTTCGCCGTGAGGGAACAGCCGCGGAACGCGCAGCAGCTCGCAGAGCTCCTCCACCTGGACTACACAACGGTCAGGCACCACCTGAAGGTGCTCGAACAGAACAAGATCCTGATAACGGAGGGAGACAACTACGGCAAGCTGTACTTCGTCACAGAGGCGATGGAGGCCGCATGGCCGAAGCTCGACGAAATATTGAAGCGCTCCAAGGCGCGACGGGTTGGAGCTGAGAAGAGATGACCAACCAAGAATCCCCGTCTTCGAACAGGCGCGGGAGCAAGATCTGGGTTCCTGTGGTGCTCCTCGTCAGCATCGCTCTCGGGTGGCTTTCGACTCTGGCGACCCTGACTCCCGAGGAACCGCGGGGAGAGCACTTCCCAGGTCCCTTTTCGTTCACCCCCGACCCCCTGCTGCAGTTTCACACATTCCTCACGACCGTCGAAATCATCCTCCTTCTCTCGTTGCTCATAGTCTATCTCAAAGTGTACATGGACTCCGGGGCCAGGTTCAGTCTGGGCCTCGTCTTCGTTCTTTCGGCCTTGCTGCTCGAGTCGATACTCACGTATCCGCTGGTTGTCGGGATGGAGGGCCCGGTCTCGGTGGGAGCCGGGAACCTTCTCTGGTTCGCCGACATACTCGAGATCGCGGCCTACACAGCGTTCCTGTACCTCAGCCTTGAATGATGCCGTGAGGTCGCCGACCCCGCGGCGAAAGAGGATGCCAAAGATACTGCGGCGATTCTCTACTGATTCTGGAGCAATCTGGGAAATTCGATAAATCCTCTCGAGAGCTTCTCTTGCACCATGCAAGAGCCCCGAAACCGGTCAAGAAAGAGCCTGATCGCAATCGCGTTCCTTGTCGTGCTCCTAGCCGCGACCGTACTCTATGCGGGCGCCACGATTGGGCAAAATTCGGGCTCAAGCAACCAGGCAATCTCCAGCCTTGAGTCGACCGTCGCTGCGCTTCAAGTCAACAACCGCGCCCTCGAGTCGCAGATCGCGACGCTTGCACAGTCGACAAGCCTGCCGTCTTCCAACGCGTCAGCGCAGTTGATCTACTCGAACTCGATAAAGAGCGTGGTTACCGTGGAAGGCTCAAGGGCTACCACTGTCCAGACATTCTTTGGGCCCGCCACCTCGATTACGGACGTCCTCGGGTCCGGTTTCGTCACCACCTATCAGGGTTCCAACTACATAGTGACGAACTATCACGTCGTGGACGGCGACAGCAACCTGACGGTCACCTTCTCAGATGGAAACGGATACCTGGCGACGGTCGTGGGCACGGATCCGTACAGCGACCTCGCGGTCATCAAGGTCAACGCGCCATTGTCGGAGCAACCCTCACTTTCGCTGGTGACTTCGGGAACGGTCAGCGTAGGCGAGCCCGTGTACGTGATCGGGAACCCCTACGGTCTCTCCGGGTCTATGGCCTATGGAATAATCAGCCAGATTGGGAGGACCATCGTGGAGCAGTCAACCACACAGTACACAATCTCGGGCGTGATACAATTCAGTGCGCCGATCAACCCAGGAAACTCCGGCGGCCCGTTGCTCGACGGCCGTGGCAACGTCATCGGGATAACCACTGCTGAGGTGAACGGGTCGCAGGGTCTCGGCTTTGCAATCCCGTCAGACACCATCATTCAGGAGCTCCCGGCCCTCATAAGCTCTGGGACGTACACCCAGCACGCCTACCTCGGCATCCAGGGCGCGGACATGAACTACCTCTTGGCCGAAGCCTCGAAGTCCACCCTCACGTACGGAGTACTCGTGGAAAGCGTGGCCTCTGGGAGCCCGGCGAGCAGGGCAGGAATCAGGGCGGGAACCACGGGCAGCGTGATAGACGGACAGCAGTACCTCCTCGGGGGCGACATCATCATCTCGATCGACGGCAACAAGATAGTCGACCAGAACGCACTCGCGACCTACCTGCAGGATAACGCCCTTGCTGGTCAGACGATCCAGCTGGGGATACTCCGATCAGGCGCTCTGATCACTGTAGACGTCACGCTCTCCTCGCTTCCGTAATCGACGGTTCTGGCAGAAGCTTGCGACAATCTAGGGCAGATTCGGCGGGGATTCGGGAGCCATCTCGGAAACTCACCAAATACCCGCGGGTCTCCAACGAAGACCGGAGGTGAAAACCAGAATGCATCTCAAGATGGGGGCTAACAGCCGCACGCTAATGGTGGCTGCAGCGCTATCACTAGTCGCATTCGCTGGAATCATGGCGGTGCTGCCGTCACACGCACAGTCAACCACACCGAACGCTTCCACGACTTCATCAAGTTCGGCCAACTCCTCACAATCCATGACAACCACAGGCCATAACTGCCCCAACATGCCTGGCGGGAACCATAGCTCCAGCTCCAAGAACGGCACCGCAGGATAGTGTCGGGTTCTACGGTATGGGAATAGGGACGCGGCCGGTCTTTTTTTGCGAGCCGCTCCCATCCGCTTTCTTGCGCTTCTGAGCCGCCCTGACCAATCTTAGACCTCCAAGGAAGACGCCCGATGTCAAGCTCACCCGTCATCGGGAACTCCGTAAGGCTGCAGAGTAGCTATTGTTCCGCTGGGGAGCGCGTCCTCTGTGCTTATTAGCTAGGTGAGCGGCGGCGCCTTGAGATTGCGCGGGAAACCATCCAGCGTCATCATCGCCCTGCTGGTGCTCGGGCTTTTCGTGTTTGTCGCCCCCATCACAGTCTCGGCCCTAAAGCCCTCGGCTCCGACGTCGCATTCACAAGTCAACGAAGGAAAGCCTGTGATCTCCTACGCGCCTATCGTAAACGGAAAAGGATGCTCTGGCGGTGCACCGGAATCTGGTTGTGAAACGGGACAAGCCAACATGCAGGGACAGCTCACCTGGCACTCTGGACCCGTGATGCATAACGTTACTGACTATCTGATATTCTGGGAACCGACAGGCTATTCCTATGACAACCCCACCGCGAATCCCTCATCGGTCAACGCCAGTGACGCGTACTACGAGTCAGTGATCGAGAAGTACTTCCAAGACGTCGGCAACACAACCTTCTATGGGATATTGCAGCAGTACAAGGACGGCTCTGGGTCTCCGGGGGTCACCCTCAAGTTGGGCGGGGTCTACTTCGATTCGACGCCCTATCCGGGAGGGAACGGCACTGTCTCGAGCGGCCTCTCCCCCACGAACCTCTGGAACGAGGTCATCTCGGTTCAGCACAAGACCGGGTGGACCAACGGCAGCGGGAACAACGAGTTCTTCGTCTACACTCCTTTGGGGGTATACGGCGAGGACCAGGGCAAAGAAGGTTACTGCGCATACCACGGTGGTTTCTTCCCAGGCATTACCTGGTCGCCTGGGGAACCCTACACGAACATCGCTTTCATGCCAGACTCCAAGGACCCCGTCGGGGCCGGAGGTTTCTGCATCACCGCTCAGACGAAGACACCCAACAACGACGTCATCGCTGACTTCGAGGTAAGCCTCACCGCGCACGAGCAGTTCGAGGCGATTAGCGACCCCGTAGCTTACAACACGACCGATACGAACTGGTACGGAGGGTGGTTCAACCAGTTCCCCAACGGGGGCGAGGTCGGGGATGAGTGCGCGTACGTCTTCGGGCCGGAGTCATCCAACGGTGGGGACGTGGTGCTACACGGGGACAGTTTCCTCGTACAGGAGATGTGGAACAACGCGGTCGCGGGTTGCTCTCTGGCCGGCGGTTTCACCCCAACGGCGACATCGGTCACCCTCTCACGTCAGTCGGGGACGTCCTCCCCGCTCGCTGGAAGCAACGCGTTCAAGGTCTCCTACGTCAAGAACGGGGAAAACGCCATCGCGTACGCAACGGACGGGACCCTCAGCCTTTCTCCGGACAAGGGCTCGTCCTTCACGATCCTGGGTACCTCGACAGGATCGAACTCGTCCGAGGAGTGGGTCTTTGATTCGGCGCAAACCCCCATGTCCTTCCGGGCCGGTGCGGATGTTTCGCTGGTCTACTACGATTTGCTTGCCCAGTCGCCATCCTACTCCATACTTGGGGGTGGAGCTCCGGCCGCGCCGACCTTGACCTACTCGTCCGCCCCGGAGGTCTCATCGAGCTCCTATCAGAACAATACCATCACGATTACTCTTTCTGAATCAGCCTCACCAAGCATCTGGGGGCTGAGGAACACCATCTGGAACGTGAACTTGCCTGCGAGTGGAGCGTCTGAGGAGTGGAGGCCTTTGGTGACTTCAGGCAAGGTGTCAAGCTCAGACTCGATTCCGTCGCCGATTGATTTCTACCACCAGTACAACGTGCAGTTGGGATTCGACGTCTCTGGGGGAGGTTCCGGGTATTCTTCGCCAGGGGTAACCTGTTCTCAACTGGGGGCCGAGACTGCCGTGGGACTGGGATCAGCGGTGTGGGTGGACGCTGGGACGAACTGCAACTTCACATCCATGCTACCGGGCTCCACGCCGAGTGAGAGGTGGGCCGTCAAAACCGCCACCTTCTCCGTCTCGGGACCAGGCAGCCTCCTGGCAACCTACTTCCACCAGTATGACTTGATTGCCGGATATCAAGTAGTAGGGGGCGGCGCTCCAGCCGTGCCGCAACTGACGGGAACGGCCTTCGGAACTATGGCTTCGGTGCCCCTGGCGACGGTCGAAACGGCCGAGTGGCTCGACGCGGGCTCGGCATACTCGGTCGAGAACAGCCTGCCTCCCTCCAGCGGGGCTAACCCTGGTTCAACCGGCGCAGAGAGGTGGTACACCTCCTCGACGACGGCTGGGACGCTCTCAGGCTCAGCCACGTTGGACCCATCGTACGTTCACCAATATCTACTGAGCGTCGTGCTCTCGATAGCCGGCGGAGGCAGTCCGGCACCGCCGACCTTCAGCTTCATTTCTCTTGGCCAGTCCGGATCCGTCCAGCTGACCAACGCATCTCGTTCGCTGTGGGCTGACGCCGGCACGAGCTACTCCGTAGCCCCACGGGTGATAAGCTCGGCAAGCCACGAGAGGTGGTCTCTGACCTCCGCCAGCGGGACGGTCACGACCCAAGGGGAGGTGCCGGTCAGCTACCTACACGAGTACCTGATCTCATTTGAGCTGAAGGACAACAGCCTTTCGAGGAGCCTCACCGGGGCCTCGCTCAAGATCCAGCTGAGCAACCAGTCGACAGTCGAGGTCCCGAATCTTCAGATATGGCTCCCCGACGGAACCAGCTTCCAGCTCTCGAGCATAAATTGGCAGGGCGAAGACGTGACCCCCGGAGTGCTGCCCACCAACAGCGTGACCGGCCCGCTAAACGTAACCTTCGCCGGTCTGGCGTATCCCGCCGCGGTCACGGTCCACGACTACCTCGGTCTTCCGGTTTCAGGTGCCCAGGTGGTCTTCACGCTAGCCAACTTCACCGTTGTGAAGACCGTGTCCGGAAGCAACGGGACCGCGAGCGCGGGCCTCATACCTCTCGGCTCTTTCCAGGCTGCGGTGACCTATCTCGGAACAACGACGACGGTCAGTGGGAGTGGCGAATCCGCAGACTCGACTCGCGTGACGACGGCGTTGAGCTACCCATTGCTGGTCTTGATCGTCCTCATAGTCGCGGCCTGTATCGGCGTTGCCTTCTTCGTCCGAAGGAAGTCCGGCCGTTCAAGCAATCCCACGGCTGCTCCACAAACCGTCCCCTAGCCACGTCCTGGACCCGATCGAACCTGAGCCGTTCGGATGTCCCGAAGACTAAGACTGGGGGAGCCCGAAGAGTTCATCCAGCTTTTATCGCTCCCGAGGGACAGAGTGCCCCTTGGGACGAGTCTCGATCAGGAAGGCGAGGCGGGAAGATTCGGAGGGATTCCTCAAGCTCCTCGTCGCGCTAGCGAACTTCGAGCGGCTCCCGCCCCCGACGAAGGCGGCAAGGGCCCGGATCGTCCGTGACATCTTCCTCCGACGCAGGGCGAACCTGTTCGTAGCGACCCAAGGAGCGGCACAGGTGGGCTATGCGCTCTATTTCTACACCTACTCATCTTTCCTGGCGAGGCCGACGCTCTATCTCGAAGACCTTTTCGTGCTCGACAGCTTCCGCGGAAGAGGGATCGGTAAGTCGTTGTTCATGAGGTGCGTCAAAGAGGCCGTCAGAGAATCCACCGGAAGGATGGAATGGTCGGTCCTCACCTGGAACAAGGGCGCCATCAGGTTCTACGAGGGGCTCGGCGCAAAGAGAATGGACGAGTGGTATGTTTATCGTCTAACATCAGACCAGCTGAGGAAGCTGGCCAAGGGGACTGGCTAGCCGTCACCCTCCGACCAAGCTTTTGTCCAGTGGAATCGAAATTCTGTTCACTTGGCGATCACCTGGGACGACGTCACCCTGAGCGTCATAGGGGCTTTCATCGGGCTCGCCGTGACCCTGCCAGTGTCCTACTTCATCGTCGACAGGATAATCGAGAGGAACGAGAGGAAGGAGATGGAGCCAGCGGCCAGAATAGCGAAGGAAAGGCTCACCTCCAAGCTCGGCGTCGGGTTTCTCACCACCTTCCTGATAACGCTAGTCATCGACGTCTCGGCTGCTCACGAGGAAAACAGGCCCATCGAACGCGAGCTCCTGAACTCGTACATAGGGAAACTCAAGACGGCGCAGTCAGACCTTGAGATGCAGCTCGGGCTTTACAACCGGGTCCTCTCGGCCGAGCTGGAACACCTCACGGGAGACATAATCTCCTCCCTAGAGCACCTCCAGGAGGACTTCCAGTTCCTAGCCGACAGATACCCGAGGCCTCCTCGCGAGACGCACGTGAGAAACATCGAGAGGGTGATCCTCCAGACAGTCCACCTCACAAAGCGGGAGCTGGTGCTCCTCGGCGCCGACCACGACAGGTACAGGCCCTGGAGGACTGGCTCGTCCAGTTCTCGAAGAGAGCCGCCGGGTCCGCTCCTGGCGAACGGATAGAGGTCAGTGGCAAGCACTCGGTGGTCTGAGGGGACCCCAAATGGCGAAATTCATGAAGGTCCTCGAGAAGGAGGAGCTGGAATCCGCATCGGGGAAAGCAGTCCTCGCGGAAGGAAAGGCTCTTGCCGTCTTCAGGATAGGGGAAGAGTACCTCGCACTTGAAAACAAATGCCTTCACAGGTCAGGACCGCTGAGCGAGGGAGAGCTGGAAGGGTACGAGGTGATCTGCCCTTGGCAAGGCTGGACTTATGATGTGAGGTCCGGGTCCTTCACCATCATACCAACCCTGAAGGTTCGGACCTACAAGGTCGAGGCTAGGGACGACGGAATCTACGTCGAGCTATAGTCCGAGTGGCCGCCTGCGCCTCTTTACGTGAATCCAGCGGCCGAGCGCTGCAAGCCCGCCTCCTGCCATGAGAATCACTGAGCCGAGCCCCAGCAGACCCGCCGCGAACCAGAGGGCCGATATCGCAGCGAGCCCGATTCCGAGAAACATCAAGGCCTCGCCTCTGCTCACCGTGAGATCTCTGATCACCTCATCTCTGTAACGGACTGACAGAAGCGCCATGGTCACGATGGCGACCGCGATTATGAAGATGTCGAGCGTCAGTTCCGAATGATAGTTGCCAAGAGTGAGCAGCAACCCCACTTCGTCACAGATCAGCCCTCCACCGAGGCCGAAGACTAGGGCGTAGGCTCTGTCAAGCCCCCGCCGATTGTAGGCGATGCCGAGCCAACCGGAGGCCACGACCATCACCAGACC
Organism: uncultured archaeon; assembly: GCA_963731775.1. Classification (GTDB taxonomy): domain Archaea; phylum Thermoproteota; class Nitrososphaeria; order Nitrososphaerales; family Gagatemarchaeaceae; genus DATJAJ01. Next base: position 83,348 of record CAVSWV010000006.1, read on the forward strand.
GTACCAGAAGTGGTGGAAGTGAATGCCCCCGGAGACGACCACAGTCTCCGGGAACAGCGTCGTGAAGCCCCTGGCCACGAGGAAGCTCCCGACGAATCCGGACAAGGCAATCACTCCGAGGCTGTGCCTGATACCGCCCGGTCCCTGCGCTTGACCCACGGCTGCTGGTAGCGGCTGTTCTCCACTTAAGCGGTCGGTGGTTGATCGACCACACGATCTGAAGGCTTAAAGGCGCAAGAGTCCACAAAACGGTGTGCCAAAGCCCTCGGAGGAGGGATACGTCCGCGTCCTTGGCCACAGGCTCTTCTATAGGTCCTTCGGCAGAACCGACAAGGGGACAATCCTCTGCCTCCACGGTGGCCCGGGGGCAACCCACGACTATCTGCTTTCGCTCGCGGACCTGGCCAAAGGGGGGTACCGGGTCGTCTTCTACGACCAGCTGGGCTGCGGCAAGTCTGAGGTCCCGAACGACAAACAGCTCTTCGTGCCAGAATGGTACGTGGAGGAGGTAGAAGCGTTCCGGAAGAAGATGGATCTTGGGAGAATACACGTGATTGGGTCGAGTTGGGGAGGGATGCTCGCCATTGCGTATGCGCTCAAGTATCAGAGGATGATGAAAAGCATGACCACGGTCGGGGGACTGCACAGCGTACCCATGACCTCGCGCGAGATGGCCAGAATGAAACGCGAGCTCCCCAAGAAAGTCGTGGGCACGATGAACAAGTACGAAGCCGCTGGAGACTACCAGAATCCCGCCTACCAGGAGGCCGTTATGGTCTTCTACCGGAGACATCTGTGCAGGCTGAAGAAGTGGCCGAAGGAGCTATCGTACAGCCTCGCCCACATGAGCGAGCCCGTCTACTACACCATGAACGGGCCGAACGAATTCACGATAACAGGAAACATCCGCTACTGGGACGTGACCGAGAGGCTGGGCTCGATAACGATCCCCACCCTCGTCCTAACCGGGGAGTACGACGAAGTTTCGCCGAAGGTCGCGAAGGAAATCCACAGGCGCATCGCCGGATCCGAGCTCTTCGTCTTCCCAGGGTGCTCCCACACCCCGTTTTGGGAGGACAGGTCAAGCTTCATGGACGTGGTTGGTCTGTTCCTCAGGAACAACCCTTAGACGCTGTGGACTGAACCAGGAAGCTACATGTCCTGCCCCGCCGGCTCGGAACATGTGTAGCTCGACGGGCTGAGGTTCCCCTGTTGCGCTGTCATCTGGCTGACGGTGTACTCCAGAGTGAACGACACGGTGGAGTTCGTGCTCGACTTGACCGCTATGTCCAGCACCACCGAACTGAGGCCCGTCGACGGGGACGTGGTCGAGAACGGGAGCACGTAGACCTGGCCCGTTGGTGCAGGCATGTCGCACACCGGGCTGTTCGCCTCGTCCGAGTTCTGTGACGTCATCTGGGCGAACTGAGGCGAGTAGTTTGGCGAATTCCATTGGATGGTGTAGAAGACCTCGGTGCCGTTGAAGACAGCGGACTCGACGGTCGCGTAGTTCCCGAAGGGCCTCTGCTGAGTTGGGAAACTGTCGTTCTGGTAAGCAAGGTACGCCAGCAGGAGGCCGAAGGCCGCCGCCCCGATCACGACCGCGGCGACGATCAGCTTGTTTCTGCGGGATTGCCTCTCTACCTTCATGTGGTCTACCTCAGGTCGTCCATCTTCGCCGTGGTTCGCATGACCAGCAGCATCTTGTCGAGGTACTCTTCCAGCCCTTCCCGGAAGTCCGAATCCTTCAGGTCCGGCTGGGCCCGCTCCAGGAACCTCTCGAACCACTCAAACTCCTTCTCGGCCTCCCGGCCGAGCGATGACAGGAAGGCCTTGTTGCGGTAGTACATCTCGCCCTTCTCCTCGAAGAGCTTCCTCCTCTTCAGCGACGCAATCGCGAAAGCGTTTCTGCACATCAAGGCGGCGTCGAGCACGGGATCCCCCGACGTCCTGTCGGAGATCCACTCGGTGAAGAACCTCCGGGCCATCTCCAGTTCCTTCTCTGGAAGGACGGCGAAGACGATGTCGTCGACTAGGACGTTCTGGAGGTGGTTGAACGCGTCGATGAGGTATTCCGTCTCCTTGGCCCGCAGCCCTTCCGTCTCCCTTATGCCCTCGAGAACCTCCTCCAGTAGCTGAGCGTCATGGGACAGGGCTCCCTTCTCGGTGAAGTAGATGTGCGCCAACTCGTGCAGCACAAGGCCCCCCAGCATCTCCGAGTCCAACGCCCATTCCGAGATGACGATCCTGTGCGCCGATCCCTCCGCGCGGGCGTAGCCCATGATCGAGAGCTTGGGGTCCACGCTCAACGAGACGCGAGAACGGATGACGTACCCCTTCCGATTCATCCTATCGATTGCCCAAGCGAGGGTGCTCTCAAGAGACTTGTCGGTGCTCCCCCGATTCATTCATCCTGTACGCGCCTCACGCACGGATAAACCAATCGGTCGGAGTCGATTTGCTTAAGTCCGACAAGAGCGACCCCGAACAGCAGCTGAGGGAGCCAGGATAGATTCTTGACGGTTCACGATCGCAAGCTGATCGGCCTGAGTTCCGCGCTCGCTCTCATGGGGGGGTTCTTGATGGTCACCAGCGGATACGCGACGCACAGCTTCATGCTCTCGATTCTCGGGATAGTCCAAGGACAGCTCTCGAAGTACTTCTCCGGTCTTCCTTGGCTTACCGCCAATCTTGCGATAAACAGCGTCTCCTTTTTGATAGCCCTCGGGGGCTTAACCGTCATGCTCGGAGGGGTCGCCATCCTCATCGAGCGCATAACCAGCGGGAGGATTCTCATAATGCTAGGCGGGGGCGCAGGCTTCCTGGGCTTCCTCCTCTCCTTCGGATACGCAACGTACCAGATCGGTCTAACCTCTGTCGCCGCCTATGGCACGTACTGGATCGGCCTTGTGCTCGCGATCTTCGCCAGGCGCTTCGCCAAGAGGGCCTGACCTTGGGCTCACCCGGCGGGTCCACCGAAGGGCAGGCGGCGGGCAAGGGCCGAATAATGAGGGGCCGAATCAGAATCGAGGCCAACGACCAGAGGTTTCTCCGGCTCCTCGCCGCCGCCTTGGCGCGACCGCCGCCGAGCGTTCCGAGGATACGGAGCGTCAGGACGATAACTTTGACCTCGAGGTCTACCAAGACCACGGTCGGGATCACTCGGTCGAAGATTGCGGAGGGGATCGAGGGGCCAGCCGTGCGTCAGACGCTCACGTTCTACTCCGAACTTCTTGACAGGCTCTCCGACCGGGCGGCTCTGGGTGTCATCGCGCACGAGATTGCCCACGCGTGGTTGAACGAGCACGCGAATCCGGAGCAATCGAAGGCGAGGGAGGCCGAGGCCGACCAACTCGCCAGAAGTTGGGGATTCGGCGAGGAGCTCGATGCCCTCGACAACGAGGCCGAGACCGTCTGATCCACTATCTATAGGCGGACCTGTCGCCGGGGCCAGGCGCCTCGGGCGCCTCCTTAACCCGCTCCTTTAGCGGAGCCAGGTCCACGTTGAAGCCTCCCATCTGCGAGAGGACTTCCATCATCCTCAGGACGCTCCTCGTATGGGGTGAAGGCTCGCCGTGGTCCACCGAGAGCTTGAATCCACGAATCCCTTGGGTTGGGGCCAGGCCTACTACCAGCGAGGAGAAGAAAGGCGCCGGCTCGCCTTTGATCGGCTTGACCCCATGCTTCTTCAACCGCGCAACTCCCTCTGCGTCCGTCGAGAAACCATTGACCTCAGGCATCTCGAAGGCGGAGACTGGATTCTCGCTCCACCTAGCGCCTATCGAGAAGAGTTCTGAGACCTCGGCCTTCTTCGCGAAGTCGAGGACCAGGCGAGTGAATTCGTACTGGTCATCCATGGGGCTCGCGTCTCCGGCAAAGAGGAGTAGGTCCCTCTCTCCCTCGTGGAAGTAGAAGCGGCAGGCGGGCAGGTTGCTTACTCCGTCCTCCCTAACTACCACTTCAGGGGCGAAGGATGACGAGTAGACCGTCGCGGCGACCTCGAATCCTACCTGCGCGAGCAGGTACTTGGCCAGTTCCCTGCCCTGCGAATAGAGCGCCTTGTATTGCTGGAGCGAAGTGGAGACTGCCACAATCAGCATTGGATCCTTCAGCTTCAGCGGGCCTTTCGTCTCGAACCTGAGCCACATGTCAGTTCCACGTGGGGTCCTTCGCGGCCGACTTAACAATACTTCGGCCCGCGGTTTTCGTTAAGTTGAATCTGGTTTGGTCCTCTGGGAACGGTATGCCACGAGCATCCGCCACCTCGAAGTAAGTGGGTCCCGAGGGAAATCTGCCCTCCGCCACTCATCAAGCTCCTCCCTGACCTCTCTCTGAGCCGCCGGGCCAATGCCAGGGAACGACCAGCCCATCCGTCCGATCCCGGCGAAGACCGAGATTCCCCTCCAGTCATCGCGCGACTCTTGAGTCACCGCAAACTCGAAAGGCGACTCTCTTACGAAGAACCCGCAACGGTTGAAGAGCTCGAGCAGGTCGCCACTTCGCCGCGAAGGACGCTCGGCCAGGATCCTGCCCAACTCTTCTGGCGATACGCCATGCTTCAAGAGAATCTCCCTCGCCTTGGCCCTGAAGGCGTCTCTCGCTTCCTCGTTCCTTCCCACCCATGAGGGCAGGCTTAGCGCGAACTCCCCAGTCCCCGTCAGGAGACCGTCGATCCCCTCGAGCACCTTCTCTGGCTCCGGGAACTGCCAGAAAGCAGAGTTACAAACCGCGAAATCGAACTCTTCTCCGTTGAGGAGGCGAGAGACATCGCAGGCGTCCCCCTGAATGAACTCGACGTTCGAGACTCCAGCCGCGGCCGCGTTCTCCTTGGCCACGCCGATCATCCCCTCGGAAAAATCCACGCCCACGATCCTGCCTGTCCGAACAATCTTGGCGAGCTTCAGGGCGCACACGCCCGTCCCGCTCGCAAGCTCGAGCACCCTCGAATCCTCGCGCACCGCCAGGTGACTGACCAGTTCGTCGGCGACAGTGCCGTAGAAGTGCCACCTCTTCTCGAAAGCGTCATACTGTCTAGCGCTCCCACTCCATGCGTCGCGCCTGGCGTGCGACAACTCCGGAGGAATCTACGATTTGGGGTCTTTTCTCGATTTCTATCCCTGCAAGGGAGCCGCAGACCCGGCCGACGGTCTCCGTCTCGATTGATTAAAATACGAGAGAGAGCGGACGCGCCTCGCAGCTCTTTGACGTCTTACTGGACGCAGTTGTCGCATCAAGGAGTGAACTTCCCGCCTCCCTACCAACCTGAGCACCTGAAGGTCCGCGTAAGGGGGAGGGACTTGGAACTCTCACCTTTGGCCGAGGAGATGGCGTATCACCTCGCGAAGAAGAAAGACACGCCATACGTCCACGACCCGATCTTCCTCTCAAACTTCATGTCAGACTTCCTGAAGCAACTCCCGTCATGGTGCAAGGGGTCGAAGTTCGAGGAGGTCGACTTCTCGCAATTCTACGCCAAGGTTGACGCTGAGAAGAACGCCAAGGAGTCCATGGGAAAGGACCAGAAGAAGACCCTGGCGGCCTCGAGGAAGGAGGCTAGAGACGCCCTCAAGTCCGATTACGGCTTCGCGACCCTCGACGGAAACAGGGTAGAGATCGCCAACTGGATGGTCGAACCGCCCGGACTCTTCATGGGCAGGGGTCAGCATCCCATGAGGGGGCGCTGGAAGCCTCGGATTACGCCCGAGGACGTCATCCTCAACCTCGATGAAGCGGCTCCGGTTCCGCCTCAGGATTGGAAGGAGGTCGTCCACGACCACGATTCGATGTGGATGGCGAAGTGGATTGACAAGCTCACCGACCGCGAGAAGTACGTGTGGCTCCACGAGAGCTCGCCGCTCCAGCAGTCGAGGAACAAGGCGAAGTATGACAACGCGATGAAGGTCGGCAGGAACCTCGCCAAGATACGAGGGAAGATCGAGAAGAAGCTGTCATCGCGAGACCTCGCTGAGAGGCAGGTCGCCACGGTCTGCTATCTGATCGACCGCATGGGGATGCGGGTCGGAGATGAGAAGGACGAGGACGAGGCGGACACAGTGGGCGCGACCACCCTGAGGGTCGAGCACGTCAAGATCGACGGGCCGACGGTAGAGTTCAAGTTCCTGGGGAAGGACAGCGTCCCTTGGCACAAGACCGACGCGCCTCCCAGGGCCGTTCTGCGGAACCTTCGGGAGTTCATGGGAAAGAAGAAGCCGGAAAAGGAGATCTTCCACCAAGTCACCTCGAGCGACGTAAACGCCTTCCTCTCCTCCATAGTTCCAGGGCTCTCAGCCAAGGTCTTCAGGACCTATCACGCGACCGCTGAGGCCAAAGAGTACCTAGGTTCCAAGGACGTCAGGCGAGAAGGAGAGGATGAGAAGCTGTACCACGCGAAAGAGGCGAACCTCAGGGCAGCGGTCTTCTGCAACCACCAGAGGACCCCTCCGAAGACCTGGGAGCAGTCGCTGGATAAGAAGGAGCAGAAGCTGAAGGAGGCGAAGGAGAGGGAAAAACCCAATCCGGGCCGCGTGAAGAGGCTCGAGCTTGAGCTGGACTTCTACAGGCGCACCAAGAACTACAACCTGAACACCTCGATGAAGAACTACATCGACCCCAGGGTCTTCAAGTCATGGGGTGACTACGCGGGACTTAGCTGGGAGAAGATCTACAGCAAGTCCATGCAGAAGAAGTTCTCCTGGGTGGCCAACTCGAAGGCCAAGTGGGACGAGGGGGCCGAAGGTACGGCTTCCGAGTCGTCAGCCTAGCTCGGCCAGCGCCCGCCAAAGCTCATCTGTCGGCGCGTTTCTCATCCTCTTCTCTGTCCCATCGGCCTGCACGACGACCCTCCCCCCGTCGACGAACCGTCCGACCGCCGAGACCTCACAGGTTCCTCTCAAGGCAGCGTGAACCTTGCTCTCCTTGCCCCTCTCGACCGCGATGAGGAGGGCGCCCGAGCCGATCAGCCTCAGAGGGTCGATCGAGAGCGCCTTCGAGATCACCTTCGTCGTCGGGGCTAACGGCACGTCGCCCTCGTGAAGCTCGAAGCCCGTCTTGGATGCCAACGCCATCTCGAAGACCGCACCCTCGACTCCGCCCTCGGTGCAATCGTGCATGCCGTGCACCACGCCGGTCCGGTATGCCTTCACCGCCTCTCGGACGACGCTCAGCTGCCCCTCGAGCACCCGCGCCCCCTTCAGAATCGATTGCTCTACCCTTATCCCTCGCCTCTCCGACTCCCTCACCAGTATCGAGGTACCCTCCAGGCCGGCGGACTTGGTCATCATGATGGTGTCCCCCGGCTTCGCGCCCGCCGAGGAGACGTAGTCCTTCACGAATGTGAACGCCGTGACCACCACGATGGGCCTGTCAAGCCGAGGCGTCACCTCTGTGTGGCCTCCGACTATGGTGATCCCGAGGCTCTTGGCCGACCTGTCCATCTGGCCCGCGATCGTCGCGACTTCGAGCTTCGTGGCTCCCTCTGGGAGGAGCACCACGGATTCCATGAAGCGTGGCCTGTTGCCGCTGGTCGCGATGTCGTTTGCATTGACGTTCACAGCGTACCAGCCGATGTTCGAGGAAGTCCCGGTGATTGGATCGGCCGACACGAGCATGTATCCGTCGTCAACCCGAACCACACCGAAATCGACCCCCGCCTCCGGGCCCATGACCAGCCGGTGAGACGGGGACCCAGTCATCTTGAGAACGGTATCTCTCAGGACGCTGATGGGAAGCTTTCCCTTGGAGAGTCGGTTCAAACATCGTAGCACTCGCTGGAGGTCATTTCAGCCTGCCGATTTGAGGACCGGCGTTCTCGCCGTTACTCTCCTAATGGCAATCACGAGCGGGAGCCCCACCAACAGCCCGATTACGACCTGGGCGATGTTGAAGGGAACCTCGCCAGAAGCGGAGTAGACTCCAAGGTTCAGCACGAACGCCTCGTAAACGAAATATCCGGTGACCATCTCGCCCCCGCCCAAGAGAATGGAAATCATAGTCCAACCGAGCCTAGCGTCGGACCTCCATCCCGCGTAGGCGACGGAGGCGAAGACAATCACTGCCAAGATGATTGCGGCAATCGCAGGTATGGAGAAGATTACCACGGTCTGGGGGCCGATGCCCGTGGGGTTGCCTTCTGACAGCCCGATGATGAGATTGTAGATACCCGTCAGGAAGTACACGCCCAGCACTGCCACGAGGGCCCCAAGCAAGGCAGCGAGGCCGAGGACAACCAACCTCCATGTCGACCGGTTCTCTTTCACGAAGATCTTGGTCCCAAGATACCCCACTATGAACCCCTCAAGCCCCTTGACGACGAGGGTGCCTGGGGCGTACTGGGGCGCGAAGATGGCGTCCGAGATTGCGGATCCGACCCCCCCTGAGAACGCGCCGACGTACGGACCCATTATGAGAGCCACCGTGTATACGAGTATCTCGCCAACATCGAAGTAACCGTTCGTTGCCGGGATGGCGACGGTGAAACCCGCAGTCACCGCAGCCGTTAGGGCCGTGAATACGGCCGCGCCAGCCACGGTCCGCGTCGACAGACGAAGCACTGAGCGCGCAGTGCGCACGAATAGTATATGTCTTACGGTGGGATTCTCACTCTAGCAGCTTCACAAGGTCTGAGAGCCCGTCGCAGATGTATAGCGGACTCGCCTTCCGCGGCAACTGCTGCCGGTACCTGTTGATCCACGCAGTCTCGAACCCCATCCCCTGTGCGGGGATGATGTCGTGATAGAGGCTCTGGGCCACGTGGAGGTCTTCTTCCTTGCTTGCTCCCGTCTTCTTCAGGAAGGCGTTCCAATGCCCGGGGGCTGGCTTGTAGGACCTCACCTCTTCAGCCGTCACGTAGCCGTCAACCTCAAGGCTGCTCTCTCGCAAGGTTCCTTTCAGGAGGTCCTCATCCACGTTCGAGAGGATGTACCTGCGGTAGCCCTTCTCACCTAGGGCCTTCAGCGACTCTGCAGTGTCTGGAAAGGCTGGCCAAGAAGGAAGCGAAGCGGCGAACTTGGCGGGTCCCTCGCTCACGTCGAGACCAAACCGGGCGGCGAGCTTCGCAGAGGTTCCCTCGAGGACGCTCCGGTAGCTTGTGTATTGCCTCTCCTCCTCGGCCTCCAGCTCGATGTAGGCCTCGAGGAGGTCCCCTCCGCCTATAGGAAATCGGCCGAAAGAATGAATGAGGCCCTCCGCCACGCCGGCCTTCCAGTCTATCAGGGTGCCGTAGCAGTCGAAGGTGAGGTAACTTTGCCGATTCATGCCGGTCCCTGTCTCACCCATTGGACGAGGCTGTATGCCAGCAAGGCCAGGGGGATCCAGAAGGCCAGACCGATCAGGGGGACGTAGATGGTGATGGTCTCCATCGTGGCCGCAAGGAACAGCAGTCCCGCCACGGCGGCTATCTGGACGGCGAAGACCTTCAACTCCCTTCTGAACCGCCCCGTCGGGAGCGAGATGACCAGCAGCGTGCCCGACGCGACCGCCATGGCGTAGCACGAGAGCTCGACGATAGCGAATGGGAAGACGAAGAGGGCGCTTCCTAGGAGGGGGCCTGGAAGGTTCCTGCCGATGGCGATTACCTCGAATACCTGCCCGGTCACAAAGATCGAAGCGAAGAACGCGAAGATCCCTAGAAGCGGTATCATTTCAAGAAGCGCCACCCTGAAGTTGTTGGCGAAGATCGCGAAGACTGTGCCCAAAGGCCCGATGTTCGAGGTCTGCTGAAGGAGGGTCTGTTCCTGATTGGAGAGCAGCGTCTGTTCCGGAGGGGGAATGGGTACCGCCGTCCCGATGAAGAAGATCGCCAGTTCTGCGACGAGGACCGCGCCGAAGATCATCACCCGGCGGGTCTTCAGAAGATCCTTGACCGAGCTCCAGCTCCCCTGCGCTGGCCGCGCCGCTTGTCCCGGCTCAGACGTGATGGGCGGCGATGATTCCATCGGGGGCCGGGCCCTCTTCCCACTAATTAATCACTCGGCAAAAGGCGCTTCCCGTCGCTCTGAAACGCCTATAAGCGGTTGGCGTCTCCGAAAGCAGTCCAATGGGCAGAGCGCCCGATCCCGACGAGAGCCTGATTTCACAGACAAACCCATCCACCCAGACTGGGAGCAAGGGGAAGAGATACCAGGAGAAGCACAAGCACATCAGCGGCCGGGGGCTGGTCTCGGCTTCGGCGCTGGGCCTCTCCGACGGTCTGATTACCAACCTTGCATTCCTGACGGGATTCGGCGGCGCAGTATCCAGCATGAGCCTGATCAGGTTCGGCGGCGCTGCGGCGATGCTGGCGGGATCTGTCTCGATGTTCTTCGGGGGAATCCTGGCGGCGCGGTCTGAAGCCGACCTCTACAAGGCGGACTCGAAGCGCGAAGCCTTCGAGATAGAGAACGAGCCCGACGAGGAGTTGATGGAACTGAAGACCCTGTACCTGGAGAAGGGGCTCACCGAAGACGAAGCGGAGATGGTAGTCAAGCGCATCTCCCAGGACAAGCAGAAGTTCCTTGACGACATGCTCGCCAACGAGGTCCACATTCATAGGGCGAATCTGGAGAACCCGCTCAAGATGGGAGGGGTGATTGGGGTCTCCTTTCTACTTGGCTCGTTCGTACCGCTAGTCCCTTACCTGTTGTTCTCTCTGAAGGGCTCGGCCCTGCCCATTTCTCTGATCGTCTCGCTCCTCTTTCTCTTCTCGGCTGGTGCCTGGAAGGGCCTGATCGCACGCAGAAACGCTGTCACGAGCGGCCTCGAAACCCTGCTAATTGGCGCCGTAGCGGCAGGAATCCTCTATTTGATAGGCAGCGCGTTCGTCTTCGTCTGAATCTGGCCTTTTATGGCGCAAACGGTCGTTTTTGCGCCGTCCTAGGAGACGAATAGTTTACACCAATGATACGCTCAAGGATCCGTCGAGGGGCCCTCACGGGTAAAAAGGCCCTGATTATGGCGTTTTATTAGAATCTAGGTAAATCTAGGAGGCCAGATTCATGCACATACCCAATTCGTGGGGCGAACTGGCCTTGTTAACATTTTTTAATCAAAATTTCATTGTCGCAATCGCCTAAAGGAGCTTGATTTTCGCCCCAATTAGTCTAAATGTTAGAATTCACCTGAACTTAGCTGAGTAGCATTGTGTATGTGCCTATTGTTAAAAACGAGGCTCGTTATACCCAATGTCAATGACTCTAGACGAGAAGGTTCGATACGGAATGTTGGCACTGACCGGCGCGAGTATAGTGTTCGCCGCGTTGGGGCTCTCTCACTTTGGACCGATTGAAGTTATCGGCACCACCGGCAACGCGTAAGAAAGTAAGCTATCTTTTTTTTAGCTTACTCCTTCTCTGATTTTAACCATAAGGTTCTCGTATCTGGCCAGCAGGTTGTTGTAATCGAAGGCCCACTGCTTCTTCTCCGCGTCGAACAGCTTGTATGACACCGTGAAGACCAGCGCATTGGACGGATCTAGTATCGAGTAGCTCGACTTCTCCTTCACGTTGCTGGTCATCTCCCGCAGGTATTCCAGTGCCTCAGTGATGTGTTCCACCGGGAACGCGAACTCGGCATAATAGTTGTCACCAGACGCCTCTGCCCATAGGAACGGAAGGCTGTTCGCCGACTTCGCGAGCGTGACCTTCTCGATGTTCGTTACGTTCTTGACAAAGAGCACCACAGTCACATATCTGTGCTTCTTGTGCAGTCCCTTCTCGTTCTTCACGTCCACCGCCGAACCCATCCAGTTGATTTTGTAGCCGTTCAGGAGCCCGTTCCCGATTACGTGCGTCGAGAAGTGCCAGGCCAGCTTCTTGTACTTGATGCCCAGCTTGTCGGATATCTCCTTCAGCGAGAAGTTGGCGTCCATCTGGAGCTCCTTCATTACGTAGAGGTCCACATCGTCGAACTTCGTTCTGAATTCCGAGCTGTAGACGCCAGCCCCGAAACTGTCCGTTGGCTTGGCCGACCAGTCGTAGTCCCAACGGCCGGAGTCGAAATCGTAATACTCCGCCCGCATCGGAGAGACCCTTATCCAATCGTAGAGGCCAATCTCCATGCTCTTGAGCAACCCCTTCTCCTTCAACGCACCGAAGAAGTCGACGAAAGACTTCACGTGTTCGAACGGAACGCTCGCGTGCACCATGTACTTCGACTCTGGTAGAGTCTTCGCGAAGCTTACCAGGTAGCAGAGGTCATTCATCGATGTGAGTATCGTGTTTGCATACGGCTCGAACTTTTCCTCGAATTCAAGCTCAATTATGATGCGCTTCAGCCCGAGTTTTCCGTGGTTGACTACCGCCTGGACCGCTATCCCCCTGTTTACGATCTTCTCCTTGTACCTGTACCTCACTGACTCTTTGAATTGTCCAAGCCTCCTCGCAATCTCTGGTATGTCTGGACCTAGCTCAGTAAGAAGCTGCACCATCTGTGCTGTCCTAAGATTGACGTCCTTCTTCGGCTGCTGGTGTTCTACAACCTCCATTAAGTCTACCCGCCCCCTCTCTCCGCGATATCACACGCCTGTTTGCTATTTAACCTATGCTGATTCTAAATACCTACCGTGGCGTCTCTATTGAAATATGTATGTCAATATGGTTAGATTTGCTTGAATCTGGAAGAAAGCTCGCATTTTTGCACTCGCAACGTCGGAAGTAAACTTTTAACGGTTTCCGCTGCGGGTGCGATACCGTGTCTTTGAAGAACAGGCGGATGGAGTATTCATGGGCTCCGACCGCAATGCGGGATGTTCAGCTGGCGACGGATAAGCGAACCTATGCCGCAGATGAGAAGATATCGGTGACCCTCGGCTTCAGGCTCGTGGGCGGGCTGAGGGAGGCCTTCCATCCCGACGTCTGGACGGTGGCTTGGGAGGACTACGACAAGATCATCAGGCTCACCTATGGTACGGCGGTCCTCGCCCAGGCGGGACTCCGAGCCAAGAAGATTGCGGAGAACAAGAAAGAAGTGAGAAGGTCGAGCTTCTACTGGAGCAGGGACCCGGACCTGCCCTACAGGATTTGGGTGATGATCATGCACGAAGACCGGAGCGCCCCGAAGATCCCCCTCAACGTAGAGGACGCAAGGTCAAAGATGCTAGACGTCGTGAACGTCTTCGAGATACCCGCAAAGGGCCTCGGAAAGGGAAGCCACAACCTCGTCGGCTCCGCCCATGCCGGCTGGGGAAGGCGGAGCTTCATCGAGAAGGGGAAGGTCTCGGGCAAGTCCAAGCCGGCGGCGATAAAGATTGAGTAATGAGAACTGGCTGGCCGAGGTCTCCTGGGCCGGCGATGACGTCTTTCTGGGATCCGACAGAGCGGGCCACTCTGTCGTCTACGATTCCTCGGACTCGGAGCAGATCGGGATAGGCCCGATGAGGGCCCTGCTCACCTCGCTCGGCGCGTGTTCGGGCATGGACGTCGTGGCAATCCTGAAGAAGAGAAAACAGAAGCCGACCTCGCTCAAGATCTTGCTCACGGGCGAGCGGCCCGAGTTCGGTTATCCAAAACCCTGGACTTCGATCAGGGTGAAATACCTGATCGCCGGAGAGGGGCTCGAGGAGAGGTTCGTGAAGGAAGCCGTCGACGACAGCATGTCCAAGTTCTGCAGCGTGTCAGCGACGCTGAAGCCAGGGGTAAGGATCAGCTACTCCTACGAGATCTCCGGCTAGACGCTCAGCACTATCTTCCCGAAGTGCTCGCCACTCTCCATCCTCTTCTGCGCCCTTGCCGCCTCGCTGAGCGGATAGATCCTGTCGACGACCGGCTTGAGCTTCCCCGCCTTGAAGAGCTCGACCACCTTCAGCAGTTCCCCCTTGCTCCCCATGAAGCTCCCGTAGATCGTCAGCTCCCTGTTGAAGACGTACCTGAGGTCCATCGCCACGTCGGAACCGCTGGTCGCGCCGCAGGTCACCAACCTGCCGCCCTTCGCGAGGGACTTGACGCTGTCGTCCCAGGTGGCCTTACCCACGTGTTCGATCACCACATCGACGCCCTTCTTCGCCGTGATCCGCCGGACCTCCTCGAGGACGTTCCGCTTCTTCCTGTTGACCAAGTGGTCGGCCCCCAATCCCTTGGACATCTCCAGCCTCCCGTCGTCCGATGCGGTCGTTATCACAGTCGCTCCACATTGCTTCGCGATCTGGGTCGCAGCGACGCCGACTCCGGAGCCGGCCCCGAGTATCAGGACCGTCTCTCCCGCCTGAACGGCAGCCTTCGTCACCAGCATGTGGTATGCGGTGAGAAAGACGAGCGGGAACGACGCCGCGTCCGTCCAGCTCATCCCGTCCGGCTTCGGCAGCACGTTCGCCCTCGGGACCTTCACAAGTTCCGCGTAACCCCCATCCACCCCGTAGCCCGTTATCGTGTAGAACCTGCATTGGTCGTCCTTCCCCAGGAGGCACTTCTCGCAACGGCCGCAGCCGATCCCCGGATTGATTACCACCTCCATCCCCTTCCGTATCACCTTCTCCACCTCCGGAACCCATTCCACAACCCCGGCCACGTCGCATCCCGAGATGTGAGGCAGAGGAATCTCTACGTTTGGAAGACCGTTCCTGGCCCACAGGTCCAGGTGGTTCAGCGCCGTCGCCTTCACCCTGATCAGAACCTCATCGTCGGACGGCTTCGGCTCGGGCGCGTCCTCGTACTGAAGTACTTCAGGACCTCCGTGCTTGTGGAACCTTACTGCTTTCATCGCCCGAACTCGACGCGGGCCACCTTTTTGGGTTTCGGAAAGGATTACTTTCACCTAACCCTCCATATATCGTCCGATGCAGAGGATAATTACTGTTATATATCGAAAAGACGGAAAAACGGGGTTCTAAGATGACAATCCCGCGCTCGGTCTTTAGAGACGAGAGCGTGCTGTTTCCCGAATTCCTCCCGCACCAGACCCCGCACCGCGATACTCAGCTGAGGGCGCTCGAGCTCTACTTCCAGAGCACGGTGCAGAACGCGTCGCGGGCGAGCCAGAACGTCATGCTGTGCGGCCCCGTGGGCGCCGGAAAAACTATGCTCGCCAAGAAGCTCGGCGAGTCGCTCCAGAAGAAGGCCATGCTCTACGGAAATCTCGTCAAGATGCTCCACGTCAACTGCAGGATCGACAGGAGCCTCCAGGCGGTGATGGTAAGGGCTCTCGCCATGGTCGGGCAGAACTATCCGTCCAGGGGCTACAGCTTCGAGGAGCTGCTCCGCGCCCTCGTCGAGGAGCTGAGGACGAACCGGATTCACCTGATAATCGCTTTCGACGAAGTCGATTCCCTCATCACGGCCGACCCTTCCGCCCTCTACACGATAACGAGGCTTCGCGAGACCGCGCAGGGTAGCCAGGTCTTCTCCTCGCTCCTGATCTCGAAGACGCTCGACTACCTGAAGATGGTAGACCTGAGCACGCTGAGCTCGGTCCAGTGGAACACGGTCACGCTCGACCCATACTCCTCCGAGCAGCTCTTCGATATCCTGACGGGCAGGAACGAAGAGGCCTTCAACGACGGATGCCTCGACGACGAATGCATGCAGTTGGCCGCGGACATAGCAGCGACCTACGGCGACGCGAGGTACGTCCTGGACCTGGTCTACCGTGCGGGGAAGGCGGCCGACCTCTCAGAGTCTCCGCGCGTCCGACCGGAGCACATCAGGGCTGCCAAGGCCTCCCTGCCGCCGCAGTTCAGGAAGGAGGAGCTGACCTACCTCACGAAGCACCAGAGGCTGATACTCATTGCCATCTCCGGCCTCCTGAAGAACGCGGACTCGACGTACGTCACCATAGGCGAGGTAGAGAAGAGCTACTGCGCGCTCTGCGAGGGGATCGGCACGACGGCCAACCACCACACCCAGGTCTGGAACGACGTGAACGAGATGGCCAGGAAGGGCATCATCGAGACCAAGATCTCGGGCAAGGGCATGAGGGGGAGGACCACGCTCATCGGCCTGTCGCTGGTCTCCGCGAAAGAGCTCATCGGTGAACTGGAGAAGAAGGGAGTTGTCGCCGACGTTAGAAATTGAGCGCGTCTTCTCGTCCTACGGACGGACGAAGGTGCTCAACATCCTGCTCGAGAGCGGCGAACTGAACATTTCGGAGATAACCCGCAGGTCAGGGCTCTCGCACTCGGCCGCAGCGAAGCACCTCGAGTTCCTCGTCCACTCGGGGATACTGACCGAGAAGAGATTCAACAGGATACGGATATTCAGGGTCGACTACTCGAACCCGCTCGTCAGCGTGCTGACGCGCTTCCTCTCCGACTGGAAGAGGACCTCGTCGCTCCAGGTTCAGCATTCACTCGGCTAGGCTCGACCGGAAAGTGCTGACGTAGTTCTCATAGGCGCCATCCATCGACAGGTGGGCTTCGCAGAGGCACATTGGGGAGACCGACCGCCTGTCGCAGGCGTCCGAATAAGGACAGGAGGGGCACGCCTCGACCAGGCAGACTGCGCACCTGACCGAAAGATCGACGGGCTCGTCCGTCGCCCTCCCCACGGCTCGCGCAGCGGCCGATATGTCGCAATCGGGCGCGATCATGAAGCCCATGCCCTTCTCGTACTTCACGCCCGCCTTCATCAGCGTCGAGAAGGCATCGGTACCGACCCTGGGAAGACTGAACCAGCTTCCGATGACGATCTTCATTGCTTCGAGCTCGCCGCCTCCCTCGCGATGAACGCCTCGAAGGGCTCGTCTAGGTTCAGGGATTTGATCAGCTCGGCCCGGAACTCCTTGGAAGAACAGAGCTGCATCATGTAGGGGAAGTCCTCGACGAGCATGCCCCTCTGACCTATGCCGAGCCGCTTCCCCGCGAGGCTCCCTATCTCCTTGATCTTCCTCGAGTCGTTCCATATCCTCAGCTGGAGCGGCCAGGATACCGACTCCTGCGAGTACAGGACGCTTTCGCCTTCCAGCGCGCTCCGAAGCTCCGACGCGAGCACGGCGTCGAAGTACCTTAGCAGCCTCCAGTCCTTCCCGTTGAGCATCCTGCCCAGGGTGATGTCGGCGTGGGAGATCGCCTCAAGGGCGGCGGCCCTCTTCCTCTCCGGAAGTCTCGCCTTCAGGACGCTCGCGAAGATGTCCCTGATCTTGTCGCGAGGCTGGCCTGGGTAGTCCCTGAGCGCCCTGAGCGCCACCGCCTCGTCTCGCGCCTCGAAGAATGAGTTTATCGACTGCACCGTGGTCCTGTCCACGTCCTTGTAGTTTGAGACGCCGCTCTGCAG
The DNA here is from genome assembly GCA_963731775.1 of uncultured archaeon. Classification (GTDB taxonomy): domain Archaea; phylum Thermoproteota; class Nitrososphaeria; order Nitrososphaerales; family Gagatemarchaeaceae; genus DATJAJ01. The sequence goes on from CAVSWV010000006.1 coordinate 100,522, forward strand.
TCCGTTCACTGCGAACCTGATGTCCCCGCCTGACAGCCGGATGACCTCCATCAGCTGTTCCTCCGTGACGGGGGTGCCCTCCTCTTTCGCTATCATCCTAAGGTAGAGCTCCACCTCCCTGGGCGGAGGTGGCCTGAAACGGATGACCGTCGACGCGTCGCCCAGCTTCCTCACCTCGTCCGATTCCGGGTCGTTCGCCGCCATTATGATCGGGACCTGACTCCTCTTTATCGAGTCTTTGATGAACTCTACCGCGCCGTAGTCCGACCGCCCGGCCAACCCGTCAACCTCGTCGAGGAAGATGAGCGTCCCGCCTGCGAGCAGGCTCGTGCTGACCATGGCCTCTCCCATCTTCTTGGAGAGCTTCTCCTTGGTCCGGGCGTCGCTGGCGTTCAGCTCCACGAGGTTGAGCCCCTTGCTCAGGGCGAGGAGATGCACCAGCGTGGTCTTCCCAGTTCCGGGCGGTCCAACCAGCAGCGCGGCCTTCCCCTTCTTCCACTTCGCGAACCACGCCAGCAGCTTGAGCCTCGACTGCTCGTTGCCCACCATCCTCTCGATTGCGGTCGGCCGATACTTCTCGGTCCACATCTCAGAACGCGCCTCCGATGAAGACGACGAGCCCCGCGAGCATCCCTGCCAGCGCGATGGTCTTCACCCTGTGAGCGTTCCGGGGAGTCGGCCGTGCAGTAATCGAGACCGCGAGAAAGACGAAGATGGCGTCAGGGACCAAGACGCCGAAAAGGTAGACGGTATTCGCCAGTCTCAGGATCAATGGCAGCCAGCTGGTGAAGACCGCCAGCAAGAAAAAGACCGCTCCGACCACCGAAGCGGGGCGCAGCCCGCTGACCATCGCGACGGACCTGATTCCCCTTTTCTTGTCGCCCTCCGTGTCCGACATGGCCTTGACGACCTCCCTCCCGACTCCCGCCGAGAACGCGGTGAAGGCCATCATCAGGAGAAGGGAGCCGAAGACCGCCCCGCCGCCAACTACCCCGCCGTAGATGAAGGGGATTGCGAGCGAGGATGCAACGATGAGGTTCCCCGCTAGGCCCGCTTCCTTGGCCTTGCTGTTGTAGAGCCAAGAGAGGAAGGCGTAGATGAGCGCGATCGCCACGGCACCCGCGTTGAGGGAGAGGGCGGAGGACGCGACGCCGAGGAGCAGCATGGACATGGAGAGACGGTTTGCGTCGGAGAGCGTGAGCAGCCCGCTCGGGATTGGCCTCTCGGGCCGGTTGACCCTGTCGACCTCGACGTCGTAGACGTCGTTGACGACCATCGAGAACGCGCAGATGAAGAAACCCGTCATGAAGCCGAGGATCGACTGCGTGACGGAGATCTGCGGCGGCTTGGAGACAAACTCGCCGACGATCACCGCGAACCCGATCATCGCGCAGTTGATCGGGCGGACGATCGAGACCGCTGCTCTTGGGTTCAAGCCACCACTCAGAATCTCTGCTTGCTGACCTTGTAGTAGATGACCTCGCCCCTGCGTTCGATTACTGCGACGATGGCGTCCTTGCCCATCTTCGACATCTCCTTCACGGACTTCTGGAGCTCGTCGACCCGCTTCTCAATCCCTTCGTCGAGGGCGAAGACGACGTACTGGGCCGCCTTCTTCGGATAGTCCCCCCGTTCGTAGACCCGCAGGTCGGTGCCGAAGCCGAATCCCTCCCTAACGACGTACCCCCTCGATCTTAGGTCCCTGTAGATTATGAACTTCGTCCATGAATCCTGGGCCCTCCTCTGCGTGGACTCGGCCAGCTGTTCGAAGCTAACAGGCTTGCCCGAGCTGTCCCTGAGCCGCAGCTTTCCGGAATACAGGAGGTACAACGCCTCGTAGTCCCGAAGGGTGTACGCCTTACCCTCCCTCGTCCCATATCCGTTCTCCTCGAGCTCGCCTGTCCGGTCTTTGTCCAAGATTCTGACGTCTCCCCCTGAGGTCTCGGCCGCGATTGGGGCGACGTCTTCCTGTGGCTTCTCCATCGCTGTTCTTTCACCGACCGACCGTCAACTCATTTTAAGGTTTGGCAGGCCGCGACCAGAAACACTTTTCTGCGCTCGGGTCACAAGCGTCACGATGGCCGACTTCTTCACCATGAGGACCATCACGTGGAAGGGCGGCTCTGTGAAGATGATCGACCAGACGGCGCTCCCCACGAGGCTTGTCTACAGGACATACACAGACTACGCGGGGGTCGCCGAAGCGATTAGGACGATGGTGGTGAGAGGCGCCCCAGCCATCGGGGTAGCGGCCGCGATGGGCGTCGCTTTGGCCGCGACCAAGTCTAGGGCCTCGTCGAGGGTCCAGCTCATGAACGAACTCGAGACCGCGGCTGGGGTGCTGAGGTCGACGCGCCCGACAGCCGTGAACCTGTTCTGGGGGATCGACAGGGTGATGGAGAAGGTTCGCCGCACGCCCGGAGTCTCCGACGCGAGGTCGGCGGCGGTCGCCGAGGTGAGAGAGATGGAGGAGGAAGACATCAGGGTCAACCGCGCGTTGGGGAAGGCTGGGGCAGACCTGATCGAGAACGGCGACACGGTGATGACGCAATGCAACGCGGGCGCCCTCGCGACAGTGGGATACGGGACTGCCCTGGGGGTTGTCAGGGCCGCCGTCGAGCAGGGGAAGCTGGTCAAGGTGCTGGTGCCGGAGACCAGGCCGCAGCTCCAGGGCGCGAGGTTGACGGCGTACGAGCTTCATCGGGACGGCATCGATTGCGCGGTCCTCCCCGACACGGCCGTCGGCATCATGATGAGCAGGGGGAGGGTGGACAAGGTCGTGGTCGGCGCCGACAGGATAACGAAGGACGGCTACGTCTTCAACAAGATAGGCACCTACCAGGTGGCCGTCCTCGCAGAGAGACATCGGGTCCCGTTCTACCCAGCCGCGCCGCACTCCACCTTCGACTTGGCAAGGACCCACGGAGAGGTCACGATAGAGGAACGCTCCTTCGACGAGGTCGCCAAGATCCGGGGTCGCAGGATAGTCCCCAAGGGCGTGCCGGTGATCAACCCGGCCTTCGACTGTACCCCGCCGGAGCTGGTCACCTCGATCATCTCGGACAAGGGCCTCATCGAGCATCCGCTCGGGGCCAACATGTCCCGACTGATCGCGTGATGGAAAGGGGCCGAGTGGTGGTCCGGCTCTCCCACGCCCAGGTCAAAAGCCTGGCGGCCTGCCGGCGACCGTCGTCTTCGAGGCTGAATGACCATAATTGGAGTCTGGATGGAATAGACTTAATTGGCGAGGAGTGAGGTCTCGCATTGGGCCCGTAGCCTAGACATCCGCAGGGGAAAGGAACGGCGGTTCAAGAGCCGCGCTCCATTCAAACACGGATAAGGCGTCAGCCTTCGAAGCTGAAGACCCTAGTCAGAGACCATGGGTTCGAATCCCACCGGGCCCGCCACTTCGACCAGTGCGAGCCATTAGTCGGCGGGGCTCATTTTCACCGATGAGAATCGTCTTTCCCCTTTAATTGGACGGCGGAGGCCACTTCTGAGTCCAGGTCATGATAGTCAGGGTACGGTTCCACGGCCGCGGAGGCCAAGGGGCGAAGACGGCTAGCAGAATACTTGGAAGCGCGGCCTTCAACGAAGGATACTTCGTGCAGGATTTTCCCATCTATGGAGCGGAGCGGAGGGGCGCGCCCGTCACCGCGTTCACCCGTTTCTCCGATGAGGAGATAACCGAACGGGGATTCATCTTCGGTCCGGACGTAGTGGCAGTGATGGACGACTCTCTGTTCAGCGACCTGCTTGCCAACCCACTAAGCGGCTTGAGGAAGGGGGGTGCAGTACTGGCCAACACCACCAGGCCCGCGGCCGAGGTCTGTCCCGAGAGGAATGATGTCAAGGTGACCAGGGTCGACCTGACCGGCGAGGCCCTGAAGGTCCTGGGAAAGCCGGTGTTGAGTGCCGGTATCGCGGCTGCTGTCGCGAGGATGGCTTCAATCGGGGAGGTGTCCCTGATGAAGGCGGTCGCGGACGAACTCCACGAAGCTGGTCTGTCAGAAGAGATGGTCTCGAAGAACCTAGAGATCGCGAAGACCTTCTACAGGAGCCTCGAGCCGATGGAGTTCAACACGGAGGAGCTCGAAGCCGCGGTGACGTTGGTCCCGCTCGAGGTCGTGGTTGCCGGTGAAGGAAGAGAGGACATCCTCAGGCCTGGAAACTCCGCGGTCCGTCACACTGGAGACTGGAGGACCTACCGACCGGTAATCGACTACGAACGTTGCACAGATTGCATGATCTGCTACGCATACTGCCCGGAGTCCGCGATGACGGTAGGTGCGGACGGCAAGGTGCACATCGACTACGACAACTGCAAGGGGTGCATGATTTGCATGACGGAGTGCCCGCTCAAGGCGATATCCCAGGTAAGGGAGGGCGCGCCGCGATGAGGGGGCAGCTTCTCACGGGCAACGGTGCGGCAGCCTCCGCAGCCAGGCTCGCGGGGGTAGACTACATCCCCGCTTACCCGATAACCCCACAGACCGAGATCATAGAGACGCTTGCGAAGTGGGTAAGGGAGGGGACCATGGACGCCAAGCTGGTCCAGCTCGAGTCCGAGCATTCGATGATGACGGCCGCGGGAGCAGCCTCGCTGGCTGGCGCGAGGGTCTTCACGGCCACTTCGAGCCAGGGCCTGCTCTACGCGATGGAGATGCTGTACAACATCGCGGGATGGCGGGCGCCCATGGTCCTGGTCAACGTCTCCAGGGCGCTCGCGGCCCCGATCACTCTCGAACCGGACCACAACGACATCCTGGCTGCCCGTGACAGCGGGTTCCTGCAATTCCACGCGGAGAACTGCCAGGAGGTGGCTGACCTCGTTCTGCTTGCATACCGCGTCTCGGAGGACGCTCGGGTGATGCTACCCACGATTGTGAACCTCGACGGCTTCTACCTCTCCTTCACGAGGGAGAGGGTCTTCCTACCGGAGAAGGCGGCCGTGGACGAGTTCCTCCCGCCTTACAGGCCATACCATCCCTTCGCGGCACGAGAGCCCGTGGCGAAGGGGTCGGCGGTCATGGAAGGCTATTCATACAGCTACTTCAGGTACAACACCCACGCCGCCTCGCTGAGGGCAAAGGAGGTGTTCGCGGAGGCGGCAAAGGACTACGACCGGATCTTGGGGCGCATGTACGAGCCCGTCGAAGCCTACATGCTCGACGACGCAGAGTACGTACTTGTGATGTCGAACTCGTTCACCGCACTGGGGAGGCAGGCGGTCAAGAAGATGCGGGCGAAGGGGATCGCCGCAGGCCTGCTGAAGCTGCGGATGTTCCGTCCGTTCCCCAGCGAGGAGGTCGCCGAACACCTTCGCGGGCGAAAGGTGGTCGCGGTCTTCGATCAGAACCTCGCGCCGGGGGCGGGCGGGATCATCTATCCCGAGGTCGTCTCGTCGCTCTACCACGTGAAGGGGCGGCCCGATGCGATACTCTCGGTGATCGGCGGCCTGGGAGGCAAGCAGATGACCGCCAAGGAGATGGAGTCCATCTTCGATGAGATGATAACGATAGGGAAGAGCGGAATCGCCCATAGCCCCATCTTCTTGATGAGGGACGACGAGATGGAGCGCGTCAGGACCGCGCTGGCAACGGCGAAAGGAAAGGAGGAGGAAGCATGGCAAACGTAGAACGCTTCCGCACGCTAAAGGACATGCCGAAGGAGGACTACATCTCGGCGGGAAACCCGCTCTGCGCGGGGTGCGGCGGCATACTCGCAGTCAGGATGTTCCACAAAGTGCTGGGAGAGAACGTGGTCTGGGTCAACGCCGCGGGCTGCATGACGCTGCTGACCTCCTATCCGCTCAGCCCGCTGAAGTCGAACTGGCTCTACACGGCGTTCGCGAGCGCTCCCGCCGGCGCGCAAGGGGTGAGGGACGCGCTCGACATCATGATCTCGAAAGGCAGGATTCCACCATCCGAGGACCTCAAGGTGGTCGTCGTCACAGGCGATGGTGCCGCGTACGACATCGGCTTCCAGTCGACCTCGGGCGCGATCCAGCGCGGACTCGACTTCTACTACCTCTGCTACGACAACGAGTCCTACGGCAACACGGGCTTCCAGATGTCGTCGTCTACCCCGTACGGATCGTCGTCGAAGACGACCCCACCCACCGCCGCGTACCCCATCGGCAATACCGCCAACAAGAAAGACCTGTTCGAGATCTGGAGGGCCCACAAACCCCCCTACCTCGCTACGCTCTCGACATCGCACGGCGTGGACTTCCTAAGGAAAGTAGAGAAGGGCACCACAATCAAGGGACCGAAGCTCTTCATCGACATAGCCGCTTGCCCTCCAGGCTGGGGATTCGAGTCCAAAGATACGATCGAGATCGAGAAGCTAGCCGTCCAGACTGGCGTATGGCCTCTGAAGGAGGCGGTAGACGGATTGGTTCACCACACTTTGGTGCCAAGGGCCCTGACTCCGGTCAGAGAATACCTTGTGACTCAGGAGCGTTACAGGCACCTCTTTGAGCCTACTGTCAACGAAGAAACCGTAGCGAGGATACAGGCTTCGGTCAACGCTTACTGGAAAGCAGTGGCATTAAGCGAAGGCGTCAACGTAAAGCGAGTCGAATGAGGCACTGCTGAGGACTCAGAGACGAACCCGATTTTGGGGCTCGTTAACGGGTTCGACTTCCATCCTTTCGTGTCAAGCGGGTCCGATTGCTTTTGGCGGATTGATTCATAAGTACTGAGCTTTTTGCATACCAAAGTTAATAAACTGTACAATACGCTTATTAATACACGCGCAGCAAGCAGACGTGTGAAGCAGAGCAAGTATCTGGTGGCAGGGGCCATCGTGGTGATCGTCCTCGTCGTAGGTGGAATCGCCGGGCTCTATCTCACCGGAAAGCCAGGCTCTTCCTCTACTTCCAGCTCGACCTCGAGCCAGGGACAGACAAATGTCATCCAGGTGGTTGCTGGAGAGAACTTCTGGGGAAGCCTGGTCAGTCAGCTGGGCGGCACACATGTGAACGTGACTAGCATCGTCGCAGACCCAAACACCGACCCTCACGAGTATGAGGCCAACCCTGCAAATGCGATAGCGATCACGAATGCCAAGTTCATAATCGTCAACGGCGCCGGATACGACACTTGGGCGCTGGACATCTTGGCCTCGGAGAACACTCCGAACCAGGTCGTTCTGAACGTCCAGAACCTGCTCAACCAGCCGGTCGACGCAAATCCACACTTCTGGTACAGAAGCCTCTACGTGAACATCACGGTCCATGCGATGTACAAAGACCTCGTCCAGATTGACCCAGCTGACTCGTCCTACTTCCAGGCGCAGTACGCCAGCCTGAACGCCTCGCTCTGGCAGACCTACATGAGCCGAGAGGTATACATCGACCAACACTACGCGGGAACTCCGGTCGCGTCGACGGAAAGCATCTTCGTCTACATGGCAAACTCCACGGGACTCAAAGTGATCTCCCCTGCCGCGTTCATGGACGCTGTCGCCGAGGGCAACGACCCGCCCGAGCAGAGCGTGGCCGAGTTTGAGACGGAGTTGAACGGCGGAAACACGACTGTGCATGTGCTCGTCTACAATGAGCAAACGGTGACCCCTCTTACTCAGCAGATAAAGTCGCTCGCCGCGTCAAACCAAATCCCGATAATCGGCGTCACGGAGACGATACAACCCCCCAACCAGACGTTCCAGTTCTGGATGGGCTCTGAGGTGGCGAACCTTCAGAACGCGCTGAATGCGGCCGCCCTCGGGCAATGATTGATGTTTGAATGAATATATTAGGTTCGAACACCTTCTCGGTTGCGGTGCAGCCCAACCTCATATCGGCTGTTGACCTGGCAGCAGGCTACCCGGGGAAGACCGTCTGGCGCGACGCCAATTTCACCTTCGGCCGCGGAGAGTTCATAGCGATAATAGGCCCCAACGGGGCCGGCAAGACGACCCTCTTCCGCCTACTCTTGGGCCTGCAGAAGCCTATCGGCGGGTCGATTAAGATCTTCGACACTACCCCAACTCGAGGAAATCCTCGGATTGGCTACGTTCCCCAGAAGCATGTGATTGACAGCGACACTAACGTCGAGTGCCTCGAGCTGGTGCGTCTCGGACTCTCGGGAAAGAGATGGGGCTTTGATCTCAACCCCTTCGTTCACACGGAGAGGAACGCTGCTCTCGCTGCTCTTGAAGGAGTCGGGGCCTCCGAGCTGGCGCACCGCTCGCTCGGCGATCTTTCGGGCGGCGAGCTGCAAAGAATATTCCTGGCAGAGGCACTGGTCAGCAGGCCAGACATCCTGTTGCTGGACGAGCCACTCTCGAACCTAGACCTTCGCCGCGAGACGGACCTCCTCCATTTGGTCAACAACGTCGTCCGTACACAGAATGTGACCGCCCTGCTGATAGCCCACAACATCAACCCGTTACTGCCCCACTTGGACAAGGTGATGTACATTGCAAACGGGAAGGTGGCGACGGGGAAGCCGAGCGAAGTTCTCACTTCCGAAAGCCTGACCGCCCTCTACGGAGTCCAGGTTGAAGTGCTGCGCGACCCACATGGCAACGTGGCGATCATCGGTGTCGAAGAGCATCACGGTGATCTTGCATGAGTTTCACCATCAACATACTCTCCGACTTCCAACAGATGTTGCAGTACCAGTTCATGGTTCACGCCTACGAAGCCGGCACGGCCATAGCAATCATTGCTGGGGTCACAGGCTACTTCGTGGTGCTCCGTAGGTCGGCGTTCACTGCCCACGCCTTCTCAGAGATAGGCTTCGCCGGAGCGTCTGGTGCCATACTGCTTGGACTGGCTCCCATCGACGGGCTCCTCCTTGGCTCGATTACCGGCGGCCTAGCTATAGCGGCGCTCGGCCGACGAGCCGCCAATCGCGACACACAGATTGGGATTGTACTCGCCTTCGCTCTTGGACTGGGCCTGCTGTTCATCAGCCTGTATCATGCATTCGCGACTGCGGCCATTTCGGTTCTCTTCGGGGAGATTGTAGGAATTAGCACAGGCGAGGTCGACCTGACCGTGCTTGCCGGCGTAATCATCCTGGCCGCGGTCGCGTTCCTCTACAGGCCGTTGCTTTTCGCCTCTTTGGACGAAGATGTCGCGGAGGCCAAGGGGATGCCTATGCTCTTCATCGGCACAGCCTTCATGCTCGTTGTCGCCGTAGCAGTCTCCTTCGCAGTACAGGTGACCGGAGTCCTGCTGATCTTCTCACTGATGGTCACTCCGGCCGCGACCGCGCAGTACCTGTCGAAGCGCCCGTTCTGGGCAATCGTCATCTCCACGGCCATCGCAGTCATGGCGACGTGGGTTGGCCTATTCGTGGCATTTTGGACGCCCTATCCGGTCAGCTTCTTCATCACTGCTATTGTCTTCTGTCTATATTTGCTGGTCAGGCTCGTCCGCCTCGGAATAAAGCCCAAACTCATCATCGTCGCACAGCCGAAGCCTTCAGGTTGATTGACTAGTCTCATCAGCACGGTCAGTCGGGCCGACACGCTTCCATCGCAAGTTCTCTTAGGGCGTGCAGGTTGGTGAGAGGAAACCGTGAGCGAGATAGAAGTCGTCCGCAGGAGCGGTCTGAAGGGAACGGCCCCAACCTCGCAGATTGTGCGAGAGAGGGCATTCGAGTCAGAGAACGCCGTCGTCACTCTCTCACGCGTCCCGGGCGGCGGCAGGACAGACTGGCACCACCACGGAGACAGGGAGATCTACGGCTATCTGGTCTCGGGGAGCCTAAGACTCGAATTCGGTCTGGCTGGCACGAAATGGGTCGCCCTCCTCGCCGGGGATTTCTTCCACCTTCCCACGGGTCTCATCCACCGCGACGTTAACCCCGATCTAGTTCTGGAGGGAGTCGTCGTCAACGTGTCCCTTGGAAAGGGGCCGACAGTCGTGGCGGTCGACCGACCACTCTAGCTGGCGACGCCCGATCCCGCGCCTCGCCGCGTCATCCTGGTTAGCCCCCTCGCGAGAGAATCGAATGCCTCGGATATCTGACTCGTCCGGTCTCCAACAACCCGAATTCCCCCCGATTCAATCCTCGGGTCAAGGGGGATCTCGACGAGGACCTCGGCCTTGAGGCTGCGCTCAAAGAGCTCGCGGTCGAGCCTCCCGAACGGGTAAGCCCTCTTCCTCGGTCCGCCTTGAATGTACGCCATATTGACAACCACTCCCTCGACGGCGACGCCCTCCCCTCTCGCGAACGCCCCGAGTCGCGAAACCACCTCCAAGGCGAGTCGGGAAGGAGTGGTGACGAGAATCAAGGAACAATTCCCGCCGAAAAGCCTCAACGCAGAGAGGAGTTCCTCTCCGATGCTGGGCGGAAGGTCGACGACGAGATAGTCGAGACTTCCCCAGTTCGTCAGGGCGAACATCTGGGGTATCAGGCTCTCCTTCTCATCGCCCCTCAGTGGCACGGGACGGCTTCCGGTGAAGAGTCCGGTCGACATAACCTCCAAGCCCGCATATCTCCCAGGCTCTATCCCCTCCGCGCCGCTCTTCAACGGCGGCCTCACCTTGAGATACTCCGGCGCGCTTGCCCCGTGCACGTCGAGGTCCAAGATTCCCGTTCTCGCCCCGCTCCTGGCGAGCGCGATGGCGAGCCCGCAGGCGACCAGGCTCTTGCCCACCCCTCCCTTGCCGCTCCCGACGAGGATCACCCTACGTATCTTCGACAGCCTCCGAGCCGTCCCCGTCCAGGCCAAGCTCCTCCCCGCGTGGCGGCTCATGCGCAATCAAGCCTCCGGAGCCGAAGTTCCTTGCCCTCCACTGCAGAGATGTCTGAACTTCCGCACCGCGGACAGCGAACGAACGCCTGGTAGAGATATGGCAGGAAGTGCAGGGGCATCACCTTGCCGTCGGGCTCCCGAATTCTGAGGTACTCAGGGACCAGGGCCAACTGCTTTTCGGCTTCGGCCATTCCCCATCGGTTACCGCACTTCTCGCACTCGAAGGAGGCCTTCTGGAGATGGATCCTCAGCCGGGCTCCGCCGAGCCTCGGCCCGGTCAGGAGGATCTTCATCGCTTCAGCGAAGGCCCTTCTGTCCAGCTGCATCAGCTCGCCGACCTCGAGGTCGACGGCAACCACTCGGGAGGCCCCCCGCCGGTCGGCCTCCGCCAGAATGTGATCCACGACATTCTGAGCGACACTGAGCTCGTGCAAGATCTCTGCCTTCGTCCGTCCGTCGTTATTTCAAGTTTGGCAGCTCGAGGGCATCTCTCATGGAGGAAACCCCTCTTGTTTCCAAGATTGAGAATGGACTGGTCAGTTAAAATAAGATTGTCGCCCAAAATTCACCGTGTCAGGGATTCCTGCGGAGGCTGATCGCCCCTCCTGTCAACCGCTCGGGACCGAGCTTAAATCGGCTGAACGCGCCACTGGACCGTCCAGGCTCAACATGACGCTGAATTGGATCGGCGCCTTCAAGTCCTTCCTGACTCAGACGAGCTCGCGGACCGTCCTTATGGGAGTCGGAAACCCGGTCCGACGGGACGACTCTGTGGGCATCTACATAGCTGGGAGGATTCGTTCACAGCTGGGCTCCAATCCCTCCCCGAGGCTGAAGATCATGGCGCCAGTCGACCATCCCGAGGTGAGGATCTCAAAGGTCGACCTAACCCGTTCGAGTCTGCTCCTATTCGACGCTGTGGAGGCCGGCCTGACCCCCGCCTCAATCATCTTCGCGAACTTGGCGGACACCAGGTTCGGCTTCTTCGCCACGCACAACATTCCCCTCCGGATGCTCCCTTCGGTGAGGGAGAATCCTGAGAGAGTCTTTGTCCTCGGAGTCCAGCCTCAAGACCTCTCAGTGGGCGAAGGTCTGAGCGACGCTGTAATGCCCGCCGCCGAAGAGGTCGTCAGGGTCGCCATCGGTTGTATGGGAGGCGCCTAGTCCTCGTCCTCAAACCTCGAAGTGATTCTCATACCAGCGCTGGTGGTCGTGGCCGACCTTGCGGTCTATGTGCTGGTCGGCTCTTGGTCGCGGAGGTCCAGAGGGCAGGGCCCGAAGTACGAGCCCTTCACGGGCGGGGAGCAGGCGATACCCAGGAGGGGGGTCTACAGGTCCGAGCTCTTCGTCTTCGCGGTACTGTTCCTCGTGGTAGAGGCATTCGCGCTGGTGCTCTCGGGTTCATTCCTGGCACCATCGAACTACTACCCGCTGCTCTACCTCGCAGGAGGAGGCGCCGTTATACTCCTCACCGCCCTGTGGTTCCAGGTCGTAGGCGGAGGCAAGCTCTGAGATGGGCCTCCTGAAGTGGGCGAAGAAGCGGTCGGTGTGGATCTACGATGTCAACGCCGCTTCGTGCAACGGCTGCGACATAGAGATTGTCGCTTCGCTCACCCCCACGTACGACGTCGAACGTCTCGGAGTGCAGCTCGTCGCCAGCCCCAGGCAGGCGGACGTTCTTCTCGTTACCGGGACGTGCAACCCGATGATGAGGGAGAGGCTGAAGACGATCTATGAGCAGATGCCGGAGCCTAAGCACGTGGTCGCCGTCGGTGCCTGTGCTCTCGGCGGGGGAGTGATGCAGGGGTGCTACAATGTCGGGCACGGTGTGGACAAGGTGATCCCGGTCGACCTGTACATTCCCGGCTGCCCGCCCCGCCCGGAGGCCATCATCTACGGCATCCTGAAGCTTCTCGGCGAGGCGCCCGAGCCCGGCGAGCTGGCGAAGGAATTGGAGGGGAGCTAGTTTGGAGATTGACCGTGTCGCGAAGATAAGCGCGGCAACGGGCGCCCAAGTGACGAGGCTGGGTAACTCCACCGTCCTCGCAGTCGGGCCGGACCTTGTCCTCGAGACTTGCCGCCTAGTGGTAGAGGACGGCCAATTCTACCACCTCACCACGGTGAGCGGGATGGACGAGGGCGAAACGATAGGGGTCCTCTACCACTTCTGGCGCGGGAAGGAGTTCATCTCTGTGAAGACTTCGGTCCCGAAGGCCTCCCCCATGATTCCGTCGATCTCCACAGCTTTGCCCGCCGCACTCTTCTACGAAGCCGAGGTGATGGACATGCTGGGGGTCGTCTTCGTCGGGAACCCGCTCGTCGGGAAGAAGCTGCTCCTGCCGGAGACATACCCGCCGGAGGCACCGCCCCCTCTCCGGAAGGAGGCAGACCCGGAGAAAATCAGGAGAATGATGCACCTTGAGTGAAGAAGACGCCGCGAAGGGGAGGACTGAGGCATCGGCAGGGCTTATGCAGTACTCCCCGGAGAACCTGGTTCCCTTCGGTCCCGTTCACCCCGCGCTGAAGGAACCCGAGTACTTCAAGCTGATACTCGAGGGCGAGAGGATCGTGGAAGTAATTCCGCGGATAGGGTACGTCCATCGCGGCATCGAGCGCGCGGCCCAAGACAGGACTTGGATCCAGAACATCTACCTCTTCGAGAGGATATGCGGAATCTGCTCCTTCGCCCACAGCCTGGCATACACCCAGACGGTAGAGCGCCTCACGGCATTCGAGGTGCCCCGGAGGGCGAGGTACATCCGGGTCATCATCGCCGAGCTAGAACGGATCCACAGCCACCTCCTCTGGCTGGGCCTCGTCGGGTACTGGACGGGCTTCGACACCCTCTTCATGTGGATCTGGAGGGATCGCGAGCACATACTGGACCTCGAGGAGGCGATAACGGGTAACAGGATCCACAAGTCCTTCGCCACCATATCCGGCGTCCGGCGCGACCTCCCCGAGGGGATCGCCGAGCCTCTCAAGAAGGAAATGAAGTACATCGAGGGAAGGGTGGACTACTACGAAGAGCTGGTCACCACCGAGGAGACGCTTATCGCGCGAACGAAGGGGAAGGGGCGCATCAACCAGGAGGTCGCCAGAAGACTCTGCCCAGTGGGCCCGCTCCTCAGATCGACCGGAATAGCACGCGACATCAGAGTCGAAGACCCCTACGCAGCCTACGACGAGATCATCCCAGAGGTGAAGACCAGCACCGATGGCGACATCGCCTCCTTGCTCGTCCTCCGCTTGGAGGAGATTCGGGAGTCCTGCAGGCTCGTGTCAGAGGCCATAGAAAAGATACCAGCGGGGAGCGTCAAGCTGACCGTCCCAAGGGCAATCCCGAGCGGTGACGCCCTCGGGCACGTGGAGGCGCCGCGCGGCGAGCTCTTCTATTTCGTCAGGTCGCCCGGGGGGATGAAGCCGCAGAGGGTAAAGATCAGGACCGCCACGATGGCGAACATACTGACGGCGACGGAGATGCTGAAGGGGCACACGTTGGCCGACGTCCCTGTCGTCCTCACAGGGATGGACCCCTGCTTCGGCTGCATGGACAGGATCTCCGTGGTGGAGGTGGAGAAGGGTAAGGAATGGACCATCAAGGGCGAGGAGCTGCGGAAGCACGGCATCGAATGGTACAAGCCGAGGTCCGTGGCCTAGTTGCTACTCTACGAGGTCGCCGCCGCGCTTCTCTTCCCCGGGCTGACCTTCTTCGTCTGGCTGGCGTTCGTCTTCGACTGGCTCGACAGGAAGACCGCCGCCAGGATGCAGAGCAGGATAGGACCAACCGTCGCGGGGCCGATGGGCATCCTACAGCCTGTCGCCGACTTCTTCAAGCTCACATCGAAAGAGGAGATCATACCTCGTTTCGCCGACGAATTCGTCTTCGAATACGGTCCCCCTCTCTTCTTCGCTGCGCCTGTGATTGGCGCCCTCTTCCTACCAATCATAGGGCCGACGGGCATACTCTCTCACTCGTTGGATCTTCTCTTCATCCTCTTCGTGCTGGCCTTCTCAGCCCTCATGGCCGCGATGCTGGGTTACTCTTCAGCGGGGCGGTTCTCTACGGTCTCGATAGGGAGGCTGATCCTCCAATACACAAGCTACGAGGTTCCCTTGATCATAGCTCTGATAACCCCGGCGATAATCGCTGGGAGTCTCTCCTTCTCCGGGATAGTTGCGGCGCAGAGCGGATACTGGTTCATTATGGTCGCCCCGTTGAGCTTCGCCTGTTTCATAATCGCGGCGCTTGCGGAGCTCGAGAAGCCTCCTTTCGACATTCCGAGCGCCAAGACCGAGATCGTCGCAGGCTGGATGACCGAGTTCTCCGGAAGACCCCTCGCCTACATCAAGTTAACCAAGAACCTCAGCTACGTCTTCCTCTCCGCCGTAGCGGTCACACTCTTCCTGGGAGGGCCGCTCGGGCCCGTCCTTACGAGTAACACCTTGCTCCAGAGCTTCCTCTACCTGGTCTACTTCCTGATCAAGCTCTTCGCGGTCGGCTTCCTGATTTTCGCGATAAAGACGTCGCTCGCGAGGGTGAAGATCGAGCAAGCGGCCGGCCTGTTCTGGACTGTCATAACTCCCCTGAGTCTGTTGCAGCTGGGCATCGCCCTGCTGTTGAGGTGAAAGGATGCCAGGGAGAAAGGTCGGGGAAGCGTTTGGGGAGATGCTGCGAAACGCGTTCCGGAGGCCCGTCACGAAGCGGTATCCCTTCGGGGCGCCCGTCGTGGCCGAGAGGTTCAGGGGGAAGCTGGACATCGACCCGGTAAAATGCACGGGCTGCAGGGTGTGCGAGATAGTCTGTCCGGCGCACGTGATCTCGATGGTCTCCATAGGCACACGCAAGGTGGGAGACCACGAGATTGACATCCAGAGGCCCATCTTCGATCTCTACGACTGCATCTCCTGCGGCCAGTGCGTCGACGACTGCAGGTTCGAGGCCCTGACCCTGACCAAGAACTTCGAGCTCGCGACTGAGGACAAGGAATCCCTTGTAATGAGGAAGGCAGCCCAAAGTGTCAAGTGAAACGGCGCTGCTGACCTCAGCCGTGTTGGTGGCTACCGCCGCCACAGCCCTCTACTCTAGGAGGGTCTCCACCTCGCTGATCATGCTCTTCTACTCAAGCCTGACGCTCGGGATAATCTTCACCCTCTACGGCAGCGTCCTCGTCGGGCTGCTCCACATCATCACGTTCGCGGGCGCCGTCTCGGTGCTCCTACTCACGGCCGTCCTGCTCACCGGCGAGTCCGACCTGCGCCTAGGCGCGAGCACTTCGAGGGCGGCCCTAACGGGAGGGATTCTGGTGGTTATAGCCTCCGCTTCGGCGTTCCTCTTCGGCGCGATTCCGGCGG
The DNA here is from genome assembly GCA_963731775.1 of uncultured archaeon. Taxonomy (GTDB): domain Archaea; phylum Thermoproteota; class Nitrososphaeria; order Nitrososphaerales; family Gagatemarchaeaceae; genus DATJAJ01. The sequence continues at coordinate 116,596 of CAVSWV010000006.1, forward strand.
GCTCGGCCGCCCAGGAACCCAACCCCGAGTCCGTCCTCGAATTCCTCTGGCTCTACAGGCCCTGGGACCTGCTGATTCTGCTCATGGTGCTCGCCTCATCGATGGTGGTCATCGTCAACCTCTTCTCAAAGGAGGCGGAGTGAAACGGTCACCGACCAGCTAATCTACCTCGTGACCGCGACCATTCTGATCTTCCTCGGCCTGGGATCGATGGCCTCGTCGAAGCACCTCATCAAGACGATCATGTCCTTCCAAGTGATAGTCTTCGGCGTCAATCTCGCGCTATTCTCCTCCGGCCTAGGGGGACAGTCCCCCATGATTTCGGAAACGTTGGTCCTCTTCTCCATCCTGGTCGGCGCCAGCGTCGAGGCAGTGGGCCTCGCGATCGTCGTCTCGGTCTTTCGGAAGTATGGCTCGCTGAACCCCTCTGAAATCAGGAGGCTACGCCATTGATAACGGTCGCTTGGCTCGTGTGGATCCTGCCGCTCGGGGCGGCCCCAGTCGTCCCAATAGTCGGGGTCGTAGACCGGAGAGCTTGCAAGTGGTTCGCGGTCGCGATAAGCGGCCTGACTGGAGCGGCAGGGCTCTACCAAGCTGCCTCTTTCGTCACACCGCAGACGGAGACCCTCCAGAACTGGGTCCCCTCCCTGGGAATCGCCCTGAACGTTAAGATCGACGGCCTCTCAGTGCTGCTCGCCGCTTTCGTCTCTCTCCTCTCATTTGCCATAATCACCTACGCGGCAGGCAACATGGCTGAGGAGAGGGCGCAGGCGCGGTTCTACTCCTTGATTCTGCTCTTCCTCGGCTCCATGCTCGGTCTGGTGATGGCTGGAAACCTGATCCAGCTCTACTTCTTCTGGGAATTGGTTGGTATATGTTCGGCATTCCTCATCGCATTCTGGAACGACAGGCCTGCGGCGCGCGACGCGGGCTTCAAGGCGTTCATCGTGACCAGGTTCGGAGATGTCTCTCTCTTCATCGCGGTTCTGATGATACTCACGACGCTCGGCACCACGAACATAGACGGCGTGACGTCGGCGGCGGCCTCGCACGCGTCGGGGCTTGACTGGACCCTCGTAGGGATCCTGATCCTGATTGGTGCGATGGGAAAGTCCGCCCAGGTCCCGCTACACGTTTGGCTGCCGGACGCGATGGAGGGCCCCACTCCTGTCAGCGCCCTCATACACGCGGCGACGATGGTCAACGCTGGCGTCTACCTCGTGGCCAGACTCTTCCCCATCTTCGACACTTCAGGTGCGCTGCTCTCCATGGTCCTCGTCGTGGGGCTGGTTAGCATGCTAGTCGGAGGCTTCTGCGCTTCTGCGGCCGAGGATCTCAAGCGGGTCCTCGCCTATTCCACCATCAGCCAGTTGGGGCTCATGTTCGCCGCCATCGGACTGGGTAGCTGGCAGGGCGCGATCCTCCTCATGGTGAGCATGGGCCTCTCCAAGGCGTTGGCCTTCATGGCGGCCGGCTCCGTCATCGAAGCGACCGGGACCAGGGATCTCGAGGCGCTGGGGGGCCTCAGAAGAATGATGAAGTACACCTACGTCTCCTTCCTCTTCGCCGTCTTGGCGATGGTGGGACTTCCGCCATTGATCGGGTTCTGGACGAAGGACGCGGTCGTTTCGCTCGCCGCATCCGGGAACGGCGCGGCCCTCTTGGTCATCGTGCTCGGATCTGTTCTCACGTCCTACTACTGCTTCCGGGCGTTCGTCAAGGTCTTCCACGGCGTCGCTCGCGCCGAGGTGAAGGAATCAAGGTCGTTGATGGTGGGCCCAATGCTGGCCCTGGTTGGGGCGGTTACACTCGGTTGGCTGGTCCTCGGGTATCAGACGCTCCTCCCCGTAGTCGGAGAGTCTCTGGGGCTCCTGTCTTCCTCTGCCTCCTTGTTGGCGCTCGCCGCTGGCTTCGGAATAACGTATCTGGCCTTCGTGTCCCGTCCGGACTCGACTCGGAGGTTCGTCCAGGGGAGCGCGGCCGTCCGGCGGACCAAGGGTTTCCTTCTGAACGGTCTGGGGTTCGACAGGGCCTACGCGACTCTCGTCAGGTCGATCATCGTTCCGCTGGTTGACGCGGCGACCGGCCTCCAGACCGGTGATCTCGGCAACAACGTGTTGTTGTTTGTCCTGGCGCTCTTCGTCGTGCTCCTATTGGCTCTCGGAGGCGTGATCTGAAGTTGTGGCTCACGGACCTGATGGAGATCCAGTTCGCGGCGGCCATGCTCTGCATGCTGGTGGACCTCGGCGGCAGACGGTTTGGAGGGTGGAGGCCTTACGTGGTTGGCGGCGTAGCCGCCGCAGCGATAGCGGTCTCAATCCTCGACCTCTTGGCGAACTGGTCACAGGTCACAGGAACGGGGCTGGCCCTAAGTCCCGTCCAGTCACCGCTGGCCAGCCTGTACGTGGTCGACCGGCTGGGGACGCTCGTGATCCTCACGATTCTGATAGTCAGCCTTGCCGCGTCCGTCTACTCCATGGCGGCGATCGATCGCAAAGAGAACGCAGGGCCCTTCTTCGCCCTTCTAATGCTGATTACGACGTCAGCAATAGGGGTCGTGTCGGCGGGCGACTTTGTAACGCTCTTCCTCTTCTGGGAAGTGATGAGCGTCTCCGCGTACGGCCTGGTCTCCTTCCGTCGGGGCGAGCTCTCGCTCGAGGCCGCAATGAAGTACCTCTTCCTCGCTGGCTCGGGCAGCCTCATCTACCTGTTCGGAGTCGCCCTCGTCTACTCCCTCGACGGGAGCATACTCCTGAGCGCCCTGCCAGCACTCTTCGAGCAGGGCGGGCAGCTAGGGCTCTTCGCCGTACTCTTGGTGATTCTTGGGCTTGGGGTGGAGGCAGCCATCTTCCCCATGCACACGTGGCTTCCCGACGCCTACGGGGCGGCCCCCGTCCCATCGAGCGCATTTCTTGGGGGCGCGCTGACCGGGACAGCCGTCTTCGCCCTTCTCAAGGTCCTCGGTCCGCTCACCACCGTTGTCTGGGTGCGCGTTCCGGTCACCGTCCAAGGACTACAGTGGACGCTCGTCGCCCTTTCGGTCTTGACCATGCTGGTGGGGAACCTAGGAGCCCTCGGGCAGACCAACCTCCGAAGGCTGCTCGGTTTCAGCTCCGTGTCGCAGGTCGGCTACATGCTCGCCGCCCTCTCGACTCTAAGTCCGCTAGGTCTGGTAGCGGTCACCTTCCAGATCTGGAACCACGGTCTTGTCAAGTCGAATTTCTTCATGCTGACGGGCGCGTCAGGCAGCGACTACTCCGATGCGGAGATGAGCAAGCTCAAGGGCGCGGGACAGCAGAGCCGCTCCCTCGGCTTAATGGTCAGCGCCTCCTCACTGGCGATGGTCGGTTCTCCGCCCTTCGGCATGTTCTGGAGCGAGCTTCTGATCGTCCAGTCGTTGTTGGCGGCGGGAGGCGGGGTCTACACCGGCTTGGCCGTCGTCGTTGTCCTCAACATACTCCTCTCCATCGTTTACTACTTCCGAGTCGTCAACAACGTTGCCATGTCGCCTGTGGAGGGAACTGCTCGGCCCTCCAGCGGGGCGTCCTGGATACCGGCCGTCTTCCTTCTCGGCCTCAGCCTGGCAACCGGGATACTTCCTCTGATTGTTCTGGGCACGATAGTATGACTGAGACAGGATTAATAACGCGCTGACGACTTTGATGTCCAGAGAGACCAATGGTCAGGGAGCGCGTCATCGTTAGAATCGAAGACACCGGCCAGGCCGCTAGGGTGGAGGAGAGCGTGGCGACGGGGTACTGCGACACGATAAGGGACAATCTGACTCACTGGATAGCGGTGGAAGAGGACATACTCGATAGTTACTCTCACCCCGCGTTGGAGCTCCAGGCCCAGGCGGGGAAGAGCCTGGCCGAGATGGCCGACGAATCCCGCAAGACGATAGCCACGCTCCACGGCCTTCTGAAGTCATTCGAATCGCTTCAGGCGCAGCGCACGACCAGGGTGAAACTTCTCAACGAGCTCTCGGACAAGTCCAAGATTTAGACGGGGCCAGATGTATCGACGCCGGCCCCGGGAGCACGCCGCGGCCTCGGTTCACTGAGGAGCAGGGCCACCATTGCGGCGAGGGCAGCGGGTATGAGAGCGTCGAGCGCCAGCGCTTTTCCGACGCCCAGCGTGAATAGGTAGGCCGCTATTATCGGAGAGAAGACAGTAGCAAGGGACTGAGACGTCGTACTCAGCCCCAATGCCGTTCCGGCCCGGCCTCCACAGCTGTCTATGATAAGTGACTGCATTATGGGGAAGGTTGCCGAACTGAAGAAGCTCATGGCCAGCGCCGCCAGGATCAATGGGACGAGGCTCGTAGAGGCGAAGAAAGAGCCGTAGGCAGCCACAGCGAGCACTGAGATCGAAGAGAGCATCAGCCTGCGGTCTAGCTGGTCCGAAATCCTTCCCAGTGCGAGCTTACCCGCCGCGCCGGCGATAGGGATCGGGGCGGCAAGGTAGGCGGAGTAAACCAAGCTGTAGTTCAGCACCTTGTTGAAGTAGAAGGGCAAGAAGACGACCTGCCAGACGGAGGCCCAGGTCGCGAGGAAGGCGAAGACCATTATCACCTTCACATTCCGCCGCTTCATTAGGTCCAGGGCGTCCCTGCCAAGCCTGAGTCTGAAATCGACCTCGGAGGCTCCCTCGAAGCTCGGGCCCTGCACCAATGCAAGCGCGATGGGGACCAACCCCAGCAGCGGCGCCACGAGGAAAGCGTATCGCCAGTCGCCGGTGAACGAGAGGGAGAGCCCCGCGATCGCTGGTCCTGCGACCGTACCGACGTCGAAGCCAACATAGAAGATCCCAAGCGCGAAGCCCTTGCGTCCACCGAAGTAGGTTGCAACCGACGCCATGGCGACGGGCCAAAAGAGGCCCTCTCCCAATCCGCTCACCAGCCTAAGGCTGAAGGCCTCCCAGAAGCTGGTCGAGAAGGCAATCAGGAAGGTGAACGCGGTGAAGATGACTAGTCCCCCGAGGAGGATCTTCAGCCTCCCGTAGCGATCCGAGAGGTGTCCCGCCAGGAAGACCACGGCCAGCACGCCGATGTATTGCGCAGCCGCGAGATAGCCCACCTCGATGTTGCTCAGCCCGAGAGAGGCCGACATGCTCGAGAGGACCCCGGAGAGGACAGACCGGTCGACAGCGTATACCGCGTACCCAATCGTAAGGGTCGACAGGAACAGGACACCCGTCGAGCGTCGGCGGGAACGTGCGGGACCCTCCGCGGCTGGCTCTACGATGGTGCTCCTCTCTCGCGCGACCTCGGGCAATCTGGCTCTCGCAGGCCCCCGAATCTAGCGTCTCAACTGCTTCGGGTCACGCAACAAGTCCGCGTACCGATTGGCGGCGTCGACGTCGTTTGAGCTGTAGGTCCTGATGTTCCGGAGCTGCGCCGGGCTGAGTCTCTCGCTGGCGAAGTCCCAGTGTATGCTGACCCAGTCGCCACTTTTCACCTTGTCGAAGGGAGGGATCTCCCTGTCGTATGCGATCTCCTTCTTCTGCGGTCCCGACAGCTCCAGTCGACCCTCCTCCGTTCTCAGCGGACTCCGAGCAACAACCAGCGACCTGTCCTTGACCTCCAGGACTTCGCCCCAAGAGATCCTGCAGGAATCCATCAAAGAGAGCAGCTTGTCAGGGACCGTCGGAAGGGAGGTCGTCTTGGAGTAGATGCCAAGAACGTAGAAGGTGTGGTGCGGCTTCGCGAGGCCGCCAAGCCCCTTGAAGAGCCTCTTCGCCTCATCCTTCTTCATTCGCGACTTCAGTCCCTGGTGCGAGAACTCGAAGAAGTCGGGCGGCGCCACCTGGTCGAGAAGGGCGTTTCCTATCCAGTACGCCTCCGTTACCTCGGGATCGTAGGTATCTCGGCCCGTTGCTTTAGCGATCATCCGAATGAAGGGGTACGCCGCTTCAAACCTTCCCAGAGTCTCGAGGACCCCTTCCCGGTCAGAGGATCCGTGCAGGAAATCCAGGATGCGTCCGTTCTCATCCGGGCCGCAGTAGCCCAGACTGTTTGGCCTGAATGCGTGCTTCGCGTGTAGTATCTCTCCCTCCTTTCCGGACCTAATCATGGGCCGCCATCGCCGCTCGCCTGATTTCGACCCAGGCCTTTCTCCTCTCCTCCGCCTCACGGCGCGACAACCGAGAGAGAGCGAGGTTGGCGAAGACCTCCACGTAGGCGTCCTTCTCCACCTTCAGCATCGACACGTCTACGTCTCCAGAGGAGTTGCTGTCGAAGAACTGCACGACCGCCTTCCCGTTAGCAAGGGAGACGATTCGCCCAACCCTGGTGATGCACATCCCATGTTTTTTCTCCGAGAACCACTAATAACCGTTCCGCGGGCAGATTATCAAAACCGAGAATCGTATTTGGGGCTTAAATCACCAAACCGGGCTGCCCGCGATGGATCAAGATGGCTACAGACAATCTGAAGAGGGCAGACTTGGCGGGGCCCGGGATCGGCACGTACGAAGAAGTGGAGAAGGTGCTTCCGAAGGGGTACTCGTCCCTTCTCGGTCCCCGGGAGACCCAGAGTGCGGTCTTCGAGGCGAAGAACTACATCGAGAAGAACCTCTGCAAGGAGCTAAACCTGATGATGGTGCAGGTCCCGCTCATAGTGGACGCCGAGAGCGGCATCAACGACATGCTCGACCGCGACCTCTCGAGGACGCCGGTCCAGTTCCACATCTCCAACGACCACGAAAAGCACCCCATCGACGCCCAGGTCGTTCAGGCGGCCACGAAATGGAAGAGAGTGGCGCTGAAACAATTCGGGATGCACGTGGGCGAAGGAATCTGCACCGACATGCGGGCCGTGCGCAAGGACTACTTCCTTGACCACGATCACAGCGCGTACGTCGACCAGTGGGATTGGGAGAAGGCGATCAATGCGAATCAGCGTAACCTCCCGTACCTGAAGGATGTCGTGAGGAAGATCTGGAAGGTGCTCAGGGGTGCTGAAGCACACGTCCAGGATCTCTATCCGCAGCTGGTCACCGACAAGTATCCTGGACTCCCGACCGAGATAAGATTCATGCATGCAGAGGATATCCTAGATCGCTTTCCGAAGCTTCCCAGGAAGCAGCGCGAGACGGCCATACTGCAGGAATACCCAGCGATCTTCATTATCGGCATCGGATGGCCCCTGAAGGACGGCTATCCCCACGAAATGAGGGCAGCCGACTACGACGACTGGGTCACCGAGACAAAGAGCGAAGACAGCCGCCCGATGCACGGTCTGAATGGGGACATCCTGGTATGGAACCCGGTCACAAAGCGTAGGCACGAACTCTCTTCGATGGGAATCAGGGTGGACGCGAAAAGCCTCAGAAGGCAGCTAGAGATAAGCGGCCTGCTGGACTTCCTAAAGTTCCCCTACCACCAGGGAATAATCAACAACACGCTTCCCCTGAGCATCGGCGGCGGCATAGGGCAGTCCAGGACCTACATGCTGCTGTTGAAGAAAGCGCACCTGGGAGAAGTAAGCGTCTCGGTCTGGCCCAAGGTGCTTAAGGACATGTGCGAAAGGAAGAACGTTCACGTCATCGAGTGACAGAACGGCTGCCCTCGCTGGCTCTACCAAGGCTGAGAATCAGGTCCTATCTTTATTAGCCGCCCGGGCCTGTTTTTTCTCGAAGACGAGAGATGGCCGCAACGATAATGGACGGCAAAGCACTCGCAGCCGAGGTGAAGGAGGGGCTGAAACGCCAAGTTGACTCCCTAAAGGACCGGGGAGCTCCTCCCGTCCTGGCGACGATCCTGGTCGGAGACGACCCGGCGTCGAAGCAGTACGTGGCGAGCAAGCACAAGGCTGCTGCAGAGGTGGGCATCGAGCCGGAGAATTACGAGCTCCCGGCCTACACTCGGGCGAGCGTCATCTCGCGGTTGATCAAGGAGCTGAGCGCCAACAAGCGGATCAACGGCATACTACTCCAGCTACCCATCCCGCATCATATGGATGCGAGGACAATGTTGGAGCAGATCTCTCCAGAGAAGGACGTCGACGGTCTGACGACAGCCAACCTGGGAAAGCTCTTCGATGGCCAGCCGATGCTAGTGCCCTGCACCCCTCTCGGGATCATGAGGCTTCTGCATCGGTACGACGTCCAGATGGCGGGGGCGGACGCGGTCATAATCAACAGGAGCATCCTCGTGGGCAAGCCGCTCTATCATCTCCTCTTGGCTGAGGACGCCACGGTAACGATCTGCCATTCTAAATCGAAGCACACCCCCGCGATGGCTAGGGGAGCCGACATCGTTGTGACCGCCGTGGGCAGAAGGCCGAGTTTCATACTCACGGCTGACATGGTGAAAGTGGGCGCCGTTGTCGTCGACGCGGGAATGAACAAGGTCGACGGGAAGACCATAGGCGACGCGGACTTCGAACCGGTCTCAAAGGTTGCCTCGCTCATCACGCCCGTTCCCGGCGGAGTGGGACCTATGACAATCGCCATGCTTCTCCAGAACACGGTGACCGCCGCGATCAACCAATTTGAGTCGAAGCCGCTTCTCTTTCCCCAACACTAGGTGGACCCTCTGAGCAAGCAAGAACTCCGCCGGAAGGCTCAATCTGAAATGAGAGCTCTCGACCCGAGGAAGCTCGACGATCTTAGCGAACAGGTCAGGGAGCGACTGTCTACGGTCGAGGAATTCAAGAGGGCGAGGATCATGGCCTGTTACGTGTCGAAGTCAGACGAAGTCGGCACCGAGGAGATACTGAGGTCTGCAATCAGAGGAGGGGTCAAGGTGCTCGTCCCCCTCACAGATGCCGCCAACGGCAAGTTGATCTTCTCCGAGCTGCGCGACTACGACTCGGAGCTATTTCCTGGCGTTTTCGGGATCATGGAGCCTAAGAGCGAGTACCTCCGTCCGGTGCCTCTCGAGGATGCCGACCTCGCGCTCGTGCCGATAGTGGCGTGGGACGAGAGGGGGTACAGGATCGGCCACGGCAAAGGTTACTTCGACAAGGCGCTGGCAGGCCTCAGCAAGACCGAAACGATCGGATTGGCCCTTGAGGCACAGAGAGTGGACCGGGTCCCCGAGAGACCCTACGACGTGCCGCTCCAGCTCATCACAACAGAGAGAAGGGTGCTCCGGTTCGACCGGCCGCAACGCCCAGGCCGCTGACGGACTTATCGCAGCCCGCTGATTGATCCGTCTTCGGAGAGGTCGATCTGTTCTGCCAGAGGATTCTTCGGCAGGCCGGGCATGGTCACGATGTCCCCCATGTAGGCGATGACGAATCCGGCGCCGGCGGCGGCCCTGATTCGTTGAACCCTGCAGACGAATCCGCTGGGCCTGCCGATCTTGGTCTGGTCGTCAGAGAGTGACAACGGCGTTTTGGCTACGCAGACGGGTCTGTCAGCCATTCCCAGCTTCTCCATTTCGAGAAGGTCCTCTGCGGCTGCGGGTTCGAACTCCACTCCTGCCCCGCCGTAAATCTTCCGCACTATGATATCCAGCTTCTCCTGAACCGTCTGCTCAAAGGCATAAAGCGGACGGCTCTTTCTCTCAAGACCAGCTGCCGCCTCCACCTCTCTAGCCAGGTCGACCGCCCCCGCAGATCCGTCCGCGAAACAGGTGGAGACCGCAAACGAAAGGCCTTCGCCCTTGCAGAACTCCTCGACGACGCCTATCTCCTCCTTTGAATCGGAAGGGAATCTGTTCAGAGCCACGACAGGAACCAGTCCAAGTTCGCGCACGTTCTCAACGTGTTTGGCGAGGTTCTGGAGACCGGCCCTCACCGCGGTTGCGTTCTGCGACTCGAGGGCCTCCTTGGGAACGCCTCCGTGGTACTTGAGGGCCTTGACGGTGGCGACCAAAACCGCCACGTTCACTTCAAGGCCGCCAATCCTGGCGACGATGTCGACGAACTTCTCCGCGCCAAGGTCGCTCGCGAATCCTGCCTCCACCACGCAGTAGTCCGCGAGCTTCAGTCCGAGCTTGATTGAAATGAGGCTCGAGGTCCCATGCGCGATGTTGGCGAACGGCCCTCCATGGACAAGGGCGGGCGTCCCCTCGACCGTCTGCACCAGGTTGGGCGCGAACGCGTCCTTGAGCAGGACTGACATCGCCCCCGCAGCCTTCAGCATCGAGGCCGTGACAGGCCCGCCCTCTCGGTCGAAAGCGACGATTATCCTTCCGAGCCTCTCTTTGAGGTCGGCGTACCCGCTGCTCAACCCATGAATTGCCATCACCTCCGAGGCCGCGGTTATCATGAACCCCGCCTCGTGCTGGACGCCTTCCTTAACTTCCCCTATGCCCACCACAATCCTCCGGAGCGCCCGGTCATTCATGTCCACCACCCTGGGCCAAGTGATCCTCTTGTTGTCTATGCCCAGCTGATTTCCCTGGAAGATGTGGTTGTCAATCATAGCAGACAGAAGATTGTGCGATGAACTGATGGCGTCGATGTCGCCCGTGAAGTGCAAGTTGATCTCCTGCATCGGCTCCACGGTGCATCGGCCACCGCCGGCAGCTCCGCCCTTCAACCCGAACGTCGGCCCCAACGACGGTTGCCTCACACAGACCACGGCTTTCTTTCCCGCCAGGTGCAGCGCCATGCCAAGTCCGATTGCGGTGACGGTCTTGCCTTCCCCCAGAGGCGTCGGCGTCATCGCGGTGACCAGCACGAGCCTCCCCTTGGTCGAGCCGACCCCGATTCCCCCCAACGACTCCGGGTCGATCTTGGCCATCCAAGGCCCGCGAAGGGTGAGCGATTCCTCGGGGACTCCGAGCTCCGAGGCCACTTCCACAATAGGCTTCAAGTATCCTCACCGAACAGGAACTTCGTCGAAACTTCCGAGATATAAGTCGAAGATACGATTTCCAATATCGGTTTCAGCTGGCGCGACCGCACCGCCTAGGGTCCGAAAGGCGTATCTAACGCGGCCAGGGAATCTCGCTGTTGCCTATCTGTCCAAAGTGCAAGAAGCTGATTAGTGACAAGAAATACTCCAGGCATCTCAAGCGTTGCGGGGTACACCACAAACACGTCACCAAGAGCCTCGGCAACCCCGACAACTTCTTCATGCGAGCATAGATCGCCGAGTGCCTATCTGGCCGCCTCGAAGACGCACAACCTCTCGTAGAAGAGTCGCATCTCGGCGACCTGCCTCATTTGGAAGCCCGCCTTGCCGCAAATCTCCTCGAACTCCCCTCTGGGGCTTGTGTCGGAGAGCAGAAAGACCACCCTTCCCTGCCTTGTCACGACCCTGAGGGCCTCCCGCAGGAACGAGAGGGGGACCTCGGCCCCGTCTTTCAATCCGTCCACCGCAGGGTCCGAGACCTCCTCCGAGGGAAGGTATGGCGGGTTGAAGACCACGAGCTCGAAGGACTCGCTCCTGAAGCACCGGGCCCTGTCGGCGAGCACGAAATCTGCCCCCCGGGCCCTCCAATCCACCATCCCCGGCATCGCCAAGTCCGTGCCGACCACAGTCCCGAACCTCACCGAGAGGTCTACCAAAGTGCCCGCGTTCCCTGCCCCGATCTCGAGGCAGGCCCCGCCGGAATAGCTCGCGAGGGCCCTCCTCAGCAGTTCTGAGTCTTCAGAGGCCAGGTACGGCCGCGTCATCAGATCTGAATGTCGTCGTCCTTTATCGACTTGTACTCGTCGGGAGTGAGCGTCTGCGTTATGTTCTGGGTCGAGTAGTAGTACGCGGGCGTCCCGTCCGGACTGTAGGCGGGGCTGCCGTCCTGATTCTGCAGCCTGTAGACCTTCACAACCGCCGGCTTGATTCCGAGGACGGTGCCGTCGTCCAGGGCATAGTAGCTGAACCTCTCCTGGAGGGGTTTGAAACCTACCAACTTCCCCTTGGGCTGCGACGAAGGAATCATGGTGCCGCGTCGATTTCGTCCCTTAAAAAGCATGAACTAGTCCAGCAGCTTGAGCAAGCCCGAGCTGTACTGCGCCGCTTTCTTGGGTTCCGTCGCGAGCTCCTCGTCCAGGCCGAGGATGACGCCGGCCCGACGGAGGATGGCTTTCCTCGATCCCGGTCGAATCTTGAAGTCAACGGGGCAAGCCAGACCGTAGGAGAGTATGCTTTCGTCCGCGAATGGGAACCTAGGTTCCGACCGGCGGGAGCATGCGATCTCGTCCCGGACGAACCCCCGCTTGGCGCAGCCCGCGACGTCCGCGGCCATCATTCCCTCCGCTGCCCGTGGTCCCTTCTCCGTGAGGGCAGCGGCGTATTTCCTGTACCCTCCGAAGAGTTCGTCGGCCAGCTGACCCAGGAGGATAACCTCTGACCCTTCTCTGGCCGCCATCTCTGAGGCGATCGAGTAGATGCACCATAGCGCCCTGTCCATCGAGGTCGGTTCGAAGGGCAGGTCGAGCGAGCTCAGATTCCGAACCAAATCGTCCCTCTCAACCGTCCGGGACGAAAATCCTATCTCGAGCTTCCGGGCCGCGCTCTCGGCCGCCATTTCGTCCCGCGAGTTCTTCGCGAAGACGCAACACCCGATGACCTCGGCGTGTCTCGACGCGCACCGGGCGAGAATCGAACTATCCAATCCGCCGGAGAAGGCTATCGCCACCCTGCGCAGGCCCTTCACCCTCTCGGCCACCGATTTCTCTATCAACCTCGCGAGTCTTTGCGACGCTTCCTCGAAATCCGCTGGAACCTGGGCCGCGTTCGACCCCTGGACCGAGCGCCTACCATTGGATATCGAATAGGCGGCACCTGGCGGCAGGATCTCGAACTCTTCGCCCGGGAAGAACCTGTGGTCGGAGGCTACCCAACCGCCCGTCCTCCCCACGTATAGCGGCCTGGTTCCCGCGGCGTCCCGCCGCGCGATCAATGCCCCCTCCTTCATCTCGGCGAGGGTGAACTCCCCGGCCTCGGCGCGGATGAACCCGTGGACGGCCGGTAGTCCCGAACCTTCCAGGCCGAGCGCCGTCAGCGTGAGGTCATCACCCGGCGAGAGGTCGCTCAAGGTCGAGACGCTCCCCCTCTTCCTGTCCATCCGTGCCGCAGCGACCGAGGCCGCCCTAGCGTCGCTATCGCCACGGGTCACGCAGAAAGAGCTGCACCTGATCAATACCTTGAGACTTGTTCCTTGATCTTCCTCGAGAGCGCGGTCCCAATCTTCTCGACCAGAGCCAGCTTGTCGGCGGGCGCCTCCTTGACGTCTTCGATCGTGTGGTAACCCGCGGAGTAGAGAGACCTTGCCCTAACCCTTCCCACGCCCTGTATCGTGGTCAGCTCCACCAGCTCCTCACTCACGCCGCTCGTCACCCTGGCCCTCAGCACCCTGACTTGGCTCGAGAGCTCGCCCCTTCCGAACAGTTTCGTCAGCTCCTCCAGGGAGTGCAGTAGCCAGTCGCCGTTGTCAACTGCCCTGTGTATGTCCCCCGGCTCCGCGCCGAGCCTGGACAAAATCTGCTCCTCCCTCCACTCGTCTATCCAGGCGTGAAGGATCATCACCGTCCTCATCTCCTGTAGGACCTCCTCGTAATCCGAGAAGGTCTTCATCTTGGGCCGCTCGATCAGCTCTGCGTGATGCTGTTCCATGAACGCGAGCGCCTGGTCGTAGTCCTTGCTCCTGAGCGGGAACTTCGGCTCGAAGTCCGGGCATTTCGCGATTAGGTGGAGCAGCCCCGTGGTGTAGGTCCTTCCGGGTTCGGCCCGCCTCAACGTGTCCCTGAAGAGGACTCCTGTGGCCGGGTCGATGTAGAGCATGGAGACCTTCTTGCCGAAGTCCGTAGCGTGGAAGAGGTCACCCGCTGACTCCATTAGGCCGTGGGCGATCAGGTAGCCAAGTGACCCCTCGACGAGGCGCCAAGTCTCCTTCTCGCCGATCTGCCGCGACAGGAGCGTGGAGCTGAAGAGCGACTGGAACTCCTTCTTCGAGAGTCCGCTCGCTGTAGCGACGGTCGCCAGCGCGTGCATCCGCATCGCCGACTCGTCGGAGAGCCGCGACTTGATCGGCTCCGGGGGCTCGTTCGCGTAATGCTCCAGCGCTCGCCGAGAGTCCATGGAGGGAGGAGGGACTATCACCGTCTCCCCGAACGAGTCGTACTGCGGCCTTCCCGCCCGCCCGGCCATCTGCCTGTAGTCTAACACCGAGATCTCGGTGTTGCCGCCGTTCTCGACGTCATACCTTGTCATGTCGGCCACGACCACCCGGCGAGCGGGCACATTCACCCCGGCCGCGAGCGTGGGGGTGGCGGCGAGAAGCTTGACGGCCCTGGCCCGGTAGTAGTCTTCCACTATCTTCCTGTGCTCGTGCTCCAGCCCCGCGTGGTGGAAAGCGGCCCCCTTCGCGATGATCTCCGCGAGCAGGTTGCTGAGGCTCGTCTCCTCCCCCGAAGAGAGGATTCTCCTCGCCGCTTCGCTGCAGGCGCGCTTCTCCTCCTCGCTCAGGAACTTCTGGGTCACCTCCGACGCCCTCGTCGCTAGGCTGACGGCCCTCCTCCTGGTGTTCGCGAAGATGAGGCTCTGCGCCCCCTCCTTGACCGCGTCCATGGCCACGTCGATGGGGGGCCCGTAGGTTGAGCTCGTGATCTTCCTCTCCTCCCCGTCGGTGAAGACCATCCTGCCATATTCGTAGACCGCCTGCCTGAGGGGCACCGGCCGCCAGTTGAGCTCTACCGACTCCGATTTCAGCCATTCTGCGAGCGCCTTCGCGTTGCTTATCGTTGCGGAGAGCGAGAGGATCTGCGCGTCCAGGCCGTAATGGATTATCTTGGTGAGGATCATCTCGAGCGTGGGCCCGCGCGAACCGTTGCCCGCAAGGTGGACCTCGTCCGCTATGAAGAGGCCCACGGACCTCAGCCACCCGGCGCGCTGTCTCATGATCGAGTCGAACCGCTCGTTGGTGAGCACTATGATGTCCGCCCTTCCGAGAGACTCCCCGCTTTGGTCGAAGTCGCCGGTGGAGATCGCGGTCCTGATCCCGAACTCGGAGAGCTCTGAGAACTCCGCGTACTTCTCGGAGGCCAGCGCCCTCAGCGGCGAGAGGTACACCACCTTTCGGCCCTCCTTCACCCTCATGAAAGCCGCCATCAGCGCGATCAAGGTTTTCCCAGAGGCTGTCGGGCTCGAGACGACGATGCTCTTGCCTTCCAGGAGGCCGGACTTCAGGGCCTCCTCCTGCGGCGGGTAGAGCTCGGTGATGCCCTTGCGGGTTATGAATCCGAGAAGCTCGTCTGGAAGGCTTGCCTCATCGAACCTCAACGCAGCCCGCTCTCCGGCTTAGGCACCGACTCTTCTGAAGAATCCAGGTTTGGACTCGTATATGAGCCCCTCCCTGAACATCGTCTTGATCATCTTCTCGGCGTCCTCGTCGCTGAACTTCGACTTGATCAGCTCGTCCTTGAAGGCCCTCCTCTCGACGGGCTTCTTGTCGGGTCCCTCCAGCCGCTTGAAGACCTCGAGAGAGGTAGCCAGGTTCCTGCGCTCGCCGGCTGGCTTGCCCAGCTGGATGCCGAAGTCGGCCTTCTTCGTGGAGGCGTCGGTCAGGACGTCCTCCACCATCTTGTTCATGAGGATTATCGCCCCCTGCGCGTCCTCGTCGGTGACCTCGTCCCTTAGAAGAATCCTGGCCCTGGCCGTGGCGAGCCTTATCAGGGACTCGAGCGTCCTGGGCGTCGGCGGGATGGCGCCCTCCGCCGTGGTCTTCCGAAGGTCGAGGTAGTAGTCCTTCAGCCTCGCGACGGCATCCTTGTTCAGGTTGGGAGAGATCTTCTTGGCGTAGGAGATGTACTTCTTCAGAAGGCCGAACTCTACCGGCGGGGTCGTGGCGTAGGCCTTCCTGGCGTGCACGGAAAGTATGTGGGTTGCCAACTTCTCGTCCTCCGCCGGCTGGGGCTGGTCCTTGATTACGAATATCAGGTCGAAGCGAGTAAGCAGCGGTATCGGAAGCTCGATGTTGTCGGTCAGGTTCTGGAAGGCGTTGTACTTCCCGAGAATCGGGTTGCAAGCGGCCAAGATGGCCGTCCTAGCGTTGAGCGAGGCGTAGATGCCCCCCTTGGCGATGGTCACCGTCTGCTGCTCCATCTGCTCGTGGAGGGCGGTCCTGTCGTTCGCGCTCATCTTGTCGAACTCGTCTATGCAGGCGATCCCCTGGTCAGCGAGGACCACGACCCCGGCCTCCAGCATGAAGACGTTCTTCTCCCTGATGACGGCCGCCGAGAGCCCGGCCGCAGTGGTCCCCCTCCCGGACGCAAAGATACCCCTGGGCGCGACCTGAGACGCGAACTTGAGCATCTCCGACTTCGCGACTCCCGGGTCTCCGACGAAGAGAATGTTGATGTCGCCCCTCAGCTTGGTGCCGTCTGGGAGGCTGGTCGAGGACCCGCCCGACAGTAGCATCAGGATGGCTTCCTTCTCAGGGAGGTGCCCCATTATCGCCGGGGCTATGGAGTTGATGAGCTTGTTGTAGGCGTCAGGGCTCGCGGCGATGGTCTTGATGAGCGCCTCGTCCTCCCTGGTGACCTGGACCTGCTCGGGTTCCTTCCCCCTCACCTCCATGTAGTTGCAGTCGATCTGGGACCGGAAGAGCCTCATCCTGGTCTGGCCCAGAGAGTAGTCCGGGAACGCCCTCAGGATTCCCGTCAGGACCACCCTGTCCCCGGGCCTTGCCTGGTTGACGATGTCCCCCTCGACGTTGACGTCGAAGAACTGAGGAAGCTGGCCCGGCGGCAGCTCTTCCGGAAGCTCCTGTATCCTGATTATCTGGAAATCGATGAACCTGCAATGTGGCTTGTCGAGCTCGAAGTTCCGCGTCTCGCTGCAGACGTCGCACTTTGTCGGCTTCTTGAGTATCATGTCGTCCTTCTGCTCCTGGTAGGTGACGTGCCCGCTCGGGCAGACGAACGCGCCCTCCACCATCAGCGGCCTCAGCTCAGAGGTCCTCACGACCATCCCGGCCACGGCCATCATCCTGTCGAGGTACGAGGTGTCGACCTTTCTCAGCGGCACCTGGTCCGGCAGTCCCCTTATCCTGACTGAGAGGTTCTTCCTCGCCCGGTCGGCGTAGAAGGCGTTCTCGCTCCGCATCGTCTCGTAGGCCGCACGCTTGAACTCGAGCAGCGCGGTGTCGGGATCGAGGAGGACCCTATTCGCCAGATCGTTGTTGTACTTGAGAAGGTCGCCGAAGTCGACGGCCAGCGACTTGGACTCGGACGAGACCATCCCGGAGATCCTGACCCGGTAGATGTACTCTCCCGACCTGTCTGTGGCGGTCTTGAGGAAGTCCTCGAAGAGTTCGGAGAGCTTGCCCGTGGCTAGGGTGGCCAACTATGTCCCCTCCAGAAATATAGCGTCCCGCCAGTCCTTTGAGAAGCCCTGCGACCTGGAGAAGAAGACCTTCTCCTCGGGTGTGAGCTTGTCGACGAAGTTGGAGTTGCTCGACGTGCTCGAGAGTGAGAGAAGCTTCCCGAGCCGCATCCCGATCAGGTCGTAGCAGCTGCTTCTCACCTTGTCGTGGTCCTCCTTCCTCACCTTGCCGTCCTTTACACCCGCGCTCAGGTAGGCAAGCCGCCTCCTCATCCTCATGTAGAAATCGGCGGAGAGCGCCGACAGTTGGAACGGCCCCATCATCTTCTCCCTGCTCAGTGCCCGGTAGACCTCGGTCTCGAACGGCTCGTCTCCGGATTCCGCCAGGTTAAGCTGTACCAGCTCCTCCGCCACCCACCTGGGGAGCTCCACGATCTGCCCCTCCCGCAGGTTCTGAATCTTGAACTCTCCGGCCTCGATGTTCTCCAGAGAGGAGCGCATAGTCACACGGGTCCTCGAGAGGAGGAAGTCCGTCTCCTCGTTGTCGAATAGGCTCCTTATCTCCTTCGAGTCTTCGGTCAAGAGAGAGCCAAACCTCCCTGCACGATATTAAGCTTTGGCGGCCGGAAATCAGGCCCCGCCGTTCGGTTTGGGCGGCGGGTCTCCGACCAGGTTGCCGCCCATCTCATTCAGCCTCTTCTTCGATATTGCGTAGGTCGGCTTCTCCCTTAGGAGCCCTTCAGGCCTCCAAAGGACGACCACGAGCAGCAGGGCCCCGACGACTATGTACTGGAGCGAGTTCAGGAGGTCACTGAGGAGGTTCACGTTGATGCCTGGGATATTCACGTTGGTCATCAGCGAGGGAAGGGACTCCGTGGTGACCGTCTGGAGCCCCGTCAGCAGGAACGTTCCCACGACCACCCCGTAATTGTTCGCAGCCCCGCCCAGGATCACTATTGTGAACGGGTAGAACGTGTAAAGAAGCCTAGGAAAGGTCGATCCAACATCGCCCCCTATCAGACCGCCGATCTGCGACCAGTTTATGGCCCAGAGGGCGCCGGCGATCCCGCTGAGAATCGACGCGATGACGAGCATCTTTCTCCTGATGTTGATGTTGTCCTTTCCCAGGGCTGCCGAGGCCGTCTCGTTGTCCCTGACCGCTCTCAGAGTGCGCCCCAGGGGGGACTTGGCCACGCGTTGGGCGTAGATGAAGACCAGGGTCGCGAAGATGCCCACGGTGACCAGGATCGCGTAACCCTCGTAGCCCCCGAACCCCGATAGGAGGTCAGGCGGCGTCAGGTTCTCTGGTCCTCCCACAATCGGAGGATAGTAGGCCGTCAGCACAGAAAACAGGCTTCCTGATCCCAGCAGGAGCAGCCCGAGGTAGTCCTCTTTGAGTCGGATTGCAGGATACGACGCCAGGTACCCGAGCAGGCCCGCGACCAGGCCTCCGAAGGCCACCATGAACACGAAGAGCCCGATCGCGATGAGAGGGTGGCTCGCCAGCCCCGGGTTGATCTTTTCGTCCACGAATAGCGGGCTCGACTCAAATATGTTGTTCGAGTGCAGGTTGAAGGCAACAAGCGCGAGCCTGTACATGGCCGAGCTTCCGAGCATTCCTCCGGCGGCGACGAACAGGACCTTCCCGAAATTAGGTATGCCCGTGAACCCGAACTCAAGGTTCAGCGTCAGGCTAATCGCGAGGAAGATGAAGAACTGCGTGCCGAACAGAATGAAAGGGGCGATCTGGTCTGCAGATACCAATCAGATCTTCCTCCCCGCGAGCTTCCGCCAGTTGACCCCGACGATTCCCCTTGGCGCCACCAGGAGCGTGATTATGAGGATTATCATCGAAATACCCCCCACCTCGAGTAGCGAGAGCTCGGGGCTTATGCTGATCGAGAGGTTGCCCAGTATGTAATTCTCGGCGAATGCCACCACGAGCCCACCAATCACGGCGCCGTATATGCTGCTGAGCCCTCCGAGGACGCTGCCCGCGAAGATGTCGAGAATCAATTGGCTCTGGATCCCCAACGACATGCCGTCCCAGACGGTGAACAGGCTGCCGGCGAGCCCCGCAAGTGCTCCCGCGATGAACCATGATACAATGTAGACCCGGTCGACGTTGATCCCGACCGTTCGCGCCAAGTTCGGATTCTCGATCGACGCCCGCATGGCGACGCCGAATCTCGACCTCGTCAGGAGCAGATACATTGCTACCGTGGTCGCTATGAGGAGGACGGGCGACATGATGAGCAGTCCGCTCTCCCCGAAAAACTTGAAGTCAGGAAGAGGGGCCGCCTGCAGGAGGGTGGGGTATCCAGCGTGATTGAATGCCTTGGAGAATACGAACGAGCCCACGTAATCGATGTCCTCCGCAACCCCCGTGAAGACTATATCGACAGCAAGGGTGGCGATCATTAGGATGACGATGGACGACCCTCTGTTGATTAGGGGTTTGATGATAGAGAGGTACATCGCCACAGCGAAGGCCCCTCCGGCGAGGAACGCGAAGGGTATCGTCAAGTAGGAGCTGGTAAAGCCACCGAGCACGAAGGCAAAGTAAGACGCGTTCATCCCGAAAACGGCGAAGTCCGCGAAGGCGAAGTTCGGCACCTTGGTTGTCAGGTAAGTCACCGTCAGACCCAGACACATTATCGATAGAATCCCGCCGTACTCGATTGAGGCCGCTATTAGCGGATCTATCAAGTAAAATGTTCCATTTGCGCATCTGCCTCAATCATTAAATACCTTCCGATTCTTTCACGAAGATGAAAATTTTGAAGCGAACAGGTGCTTCAACTGCTATGGTAGCAGCTCTTTTCATTGTGGGACTACTAATTGGTGCAGCGGGAGTTTATGCGCTCTCCTCATCTTCATCTTCACACACGACCACCGTCACCGGAGCCGGCGCGACCACGACCGTAACAGGTCCAGTGTCCACGACTACGGTGGGGGCAGGGCAAACGGTCACCACCACAGCCACATCCGTGTCCACGGCCACCACTACCGTAACTAGTGCTGGCTCAGCAAACCTTGGGACGGTAACGATCGGTGTAGTCACCGACCTAAGCGATGGTCTCTCCAGCGAGGGCGTTCGCGTCCAGGCCTATACAGAACAGGCCGCGACCGACGTCAATAGCTGGGTGGCGACCACCTCTTGGGCAGGCAAGGTTACCTTCAAGGTGGACGTCGTCGACTACGCATTGAGCCCGACCACCGCCGACCAGGATCTGAAGTCGCTCGCAGCGAGCGGAGTCTCGGTCGTCGTCGGTCCACTCAACAGCGGAGCGGCGGAGGCCATGCTCAGCGACGCGAACAAGCTTCAGGTGGTACTCATCAGCCCGTCATCCACCTCACCGGCACTCGCCATCCCCAACGACTACCTCTTCAGAACCGCCCCAGACGACCAGTATCAGGGGGCAGCAGACGCCGCCATGCTTTATCAGCAGGGCGTCAGAGGTCTAATCATCGTCTACAGGGACGACACCTACGGGGACGGCCTCTACAACTACACGAATGCTGACTTCGGGACCACCGGTGGTTCGGGAGTCACGATCGACTCAATACCCTACTCCTCTACTGCAACCAGTTTCAACAACATACTACCAACGATCAACACCGACTATCAGGCCCTCGTGGCGAAGTACGGCGCAAACGCGGTAGCAATCGACGCGATCTCCTTCGAGGAAATCGGTTACCTCCTGACTGAGGCTCAGTCCAGCTATCCTGGACTGCTACAGACGCCCCAGCCATGGTACGGGACCGACGGCGAACAGGGAGACACGGCCCTCACCAACTCCACCTACGGCGGAGTGATGCAGAGCATCAGAATGACCGCGACCGTCTTCGGATACGACAACACGACCAAGAGCCTTCAAGTCTGCGCAGACTTCACACAGCCAAGCCTATCTTGCGACTCCTACGCCTTGGGTTCGTACGACGACGTCTGGCTTGCGGCGCTCTCTATCTTGGATTGCGGCGCGAACAGCGGCCCGTGCGTTCAGAAGGTCATAACATCGGTCGCAGACAACTACTTCGGAGCCACAGGATGGACTCAACTCAATGCAGCCGGCGACAGGCTTGGCGGCAGCTATCAAATCTGGACCGTCGAATCACCCGCGGCTGGCGAAAACTGGTACCTGAGTGGATCATGGTCGTATCTTACGGACCAGGTCACTTGGCGTCCAGGTCAGCAGCCTGCCGTCTAAGGGGTCCCACACCCCTTTTTTTATCCTGTGATCTGAATGGGCTCTGCCCTAGAAGTCAGGAACATCTCGAAGCTCTTCGGTAGCTTGCGCGCCGTCGACGACATCTCTTTCGGAGTGGCAGACAACTCTTTGACGATCTTGATTGGTCCCAACGGCTCCGGCAAAACGACATTAATCAACCTCATCAGCGGCTTCTACAAACCAGACGCTGGACATGTGATCTACCAAGGAAAGGAAATAACCGGACTGCAACCCCACAAGGTGTACAAGATGGGGCTCTCTAGGACGTTCCAAATCCCCAACCTCTTCTGGAAGCTGACGGTGCTGGAGAACGTGATGACGGCCAGGAGGGACAACCCTGGAGAGGCCTTCATGAAGGCGCCATTCAAGAGGATGTGGAAGGACGCAGAGCTGAAGACCGCGGAACAGGCATTCGGGGTCCTCGACGTTGTCGGGCTCTCGAAGATTTGGGATCAGCAGGCGAACAGTCTCAGCGGAGGGCAGATGAAACTTCTGGAGATTGGAAGGGCCCTGATGAGCGGAGCGAAGACGATACTCATGGACGAACCGATCTCTGGGGTGAATCCCACTCTCGCCCACGATATCTTCTCAAAGCTCCTGAAGCTAAGGGATGAATACGCGATCACTTTCCTGATCGTCGAGCACAGGCTCGACATCGCGCTCAGCTACGTGGACGAGGTGATTGCCATGGCCTATGGCAAGCTCGTCGCGGTCGGGAAACCGGCCGCGGTGATGGCTGACCCGAGGGTCATCGAGGCCTACCTGGGTGCATGATTTGCTATCAGTCCAAAACATCTCGGCGGGATATGGGAAGCTGCAGATACTGACGGAAGTCTCGATATCGGCCGTGGAGTCAAAGGTCTCGGTGATTGTAGGACCCAACGGCTCGGGAAAGAGCACGCTGCTGAAGACCATAGCAGGCTTGACCACCATCTACCAAGGGAAAGTCGAATTCGACGGAAGGACACTGTCCGACATGCCATCTCACCTCATAGCGCGAGCGGGGATAGCGTACCTCCCGCAGACGGACAGCACGTTCACCCAACTGAAGGTGAGAGAGAACATCAGCATGGCCGCCTACACGGTCCCTTCCTCGGAGTTCGAACCAAGGCTCAAGGGCGTGATCGAGCTCTTCCCACAAATCTCGAAATACATGGAATCGAAGGTCGTGAACCTTAGCGGGGGAGAGAGGCAAATGGTCGCGATGGCGATGGCGCTCATGAGGAAGCCAAAGGTTGTCATGCTGGACGAGCCCACCGCCAATCTTTCACCTAAGCTTTCAACCGAGGTCCTCAAGACCGTGGAGTTGCTTGCGAAAGATCTCCACCTAACGGTGCTGCTCGTGGAGCAGAACGCGAGGAAGGCCCTCGAGATGGGAGACAAGGCGTTTCTGCTCGTCGGAGGCAAGAAGGTCTTCGACGGGGATGCCAAAGAGCTTCTTGCGCATGAAGAGCTCGCCCAGATGTATCTCGGTCTCAAGGTGCAGTAAGTTCGCGGGGGTCCCCCTGTGAGCTCCACTGAGATGGTTCTTGAAGCGGTTAGGAGTTCCTCCTCAGAACTGGAACGGTTCTTGAGGGAGCTTGTCCGGGCCAAGAGCGTCACTGGCTTCGAGGGGCCTGCCCAGGAGATAGTCGCGGAGCAACTCAGATTGATGGGCGCGGATGTCGACTTCTGGAGACCCTCAAAGAAGGACTTCGCCGGTCACCGGGCTTTCATCGCCGAAGAGAAGGAGGTCGGAAGGCGGCCGAACGTGGTCGGCCGCTTTAGAGGAAGCGGTAAGGGTGGGACGCTCGCGTTCAACGGCCACATCGACGTCGTCCCCGAGGGCGACCGCGGCTTATGGACGCGCCCTCCCTACGCTGCCAGGGTAGAAGGGGGGAGGCTCTACGGAAGGGGCGCGTGCGACATGAAGGGCGGTCTCGCGGCCGCGATCTTCGCCGTCAAGGCTCTGCTGGACGCGGGAGTCCCGTTGAAGAACGACCTGATGGTCCAGAGCGTGATCGGCGAGGAGAGCGGCGGTTTGGGCACGCTCGCCACGATCCTCCGCGGTTACATCCCGGACGCAGTGATGATAGCCGAGCCGACGAGCCTCAAGCTCGTCACCGTCCAGGCTGGATGCCTCATGTTCCGCGTCAGAATCAAGGGAAAGGCCGCGCACGGGGCATCAAGATACATGGGTGTGAGCGCCATCGAGAAGTTCCAGCCCGTCCACGAAGCCCTCCTGGCGCTGGAGCAAGAAAGGAGGACCGCGCGGTCACACCCGCTCTTCGAGGGGGTACCCAACCCGGTCACCCTGAGTATCGGTAAGGTTCGCGCAGGCAACTGGGACTCGACCGTTCCGGACGAGCTGGTCGCGGAGGGAAGGTACGGCGTCTGGCCCGGTGAGAAGCTGGCGTCCGCCAGGAGGCAGTTCGAATCTGCGGTATCCATGGCGGCCGCCTCGGACCCCTGGCTGAGGAAGAACCCGCCGGAGGTGAGTTGGTTCGGACCGCAATGGGAACCTGCGGAGCTGCGTGGTGACCACTGGCTCGCGAAGCTCGTCGACTCGGCGTGCCTCCGCGCACTCGGGCGGCGACCGGAGCGGGCTGGGATAACCGGGGGTACGGACATGCGCCTCTACACCAACGTCGCGAGGCGCCCGGCGGTCATCTTCGGGCCCGGGGACGACTCGACAGCCCACTTCAGCGACGAGTCGGTGGACTTGGACGAGGTCGTTGACGCGTGCAAGGTCTACGCAATCGCCGCACTGGCCTGGAACGAATAAATACGCAACCGGGCCAACTCGGGCTAAGAGCGAAGGGGACTATATCCTGACTTCCCGTGTGATTCCTTGATGTCTTTGGAACAGATGATGTGGGTCGAGAAGTATAGGCCGTCCAAGCTCGCCGACCTGGTTGACCAAGAAGCGGTCAAGGGGCGCCTGAAGCTGCTGGTCGAGAACAAGGGGGAGATGCCGCATCTCCTCTTCGCTGGCCCCCCCGGAAGCGGAAAGACCACGATGTCGATGATACTGGCCCGCGAACTCCTCGGAGAGAGGTATGCCGAGTACGTACTCTCCCTCAACGCGAGCGACGAGAGGGGGATCGACATCGTCAGAGAGAGAGTCAAGACCTTCGCACGCTTCGTCGACCGAAGGGAGGGGATACCCTTCAGGCTCGTCATCCTCGACGAGTCGGACGAGATGACGAAGGACGCGCAGACCGCCCTGCGGAGGATCATGGAGGAGAGCTCGGGCTACACTCGCTTCATACTGATCTGCAACTACTCCTCGGGGATAATAGAGCCGCTTCAAAGCAGGTGCGCCATCTTCCGGTTCCAGCGGTACGACCGCGAGTCCGTCACAGCCCACCTGGCGACCATAGCGAAAAAGGAGAAGGTCAAGGTCCCGGGCAAGGAGGCCTTCGAGGCGATCTACGACGCGACGCAGGGCGACCTCAGGCAGGCGATCAACCTGCTCCAGGCCGCCTCGGCCTCAGGAACGCTCGACCTAGATTCGGTGAAGGCGGCGACGGGGTCGAACGTCAAGAGCAAGGCGACACAGATAATCGAGCTCGCGCTAGAGGGCGACTTCGACGGGGCCCGGGCGAAGATGGTCGAGCTCACGAGGGTGTACGGAATCCCGGAGAGGGACTTCCTCAGGTTCGCGAACGAGGCGGTCAGTTCCATGAAGCTCGACGACGTCGCCGCGGTGCTCACGATACTGGCCGAATACGACTATCGGATAATTCAGGGCGCCCAGCCGGAGCTGCAACTGACCGCGATGCTTGCCCAACTCTCCTCCCTGAAGAGGAAGAGCGGCTGAAATTGGACCTAACCCTTCCCCGGGGGATCAGGGACATCGAGCCCGAGGAATTCGAACGCCACGAGGAGATAAGGCGGCGCTTCGCCGAGGTCGCCAGGCTGTTCAACTTCAAGATGATGGAGCCGGCCCCGATTGAACACCTCGCCACCCTGAGGGCGAAGAGCGGGACTGACGTGGACAAGGAGATCTACGCGTTCAGGGACAAGAGCGACAGGGAGATCGGGCTGAGGTTCGACCTGACCGTGGGAATGACCAGATACGTCTGTTCCCGGAGGGACCTGAAGCCCCCCGTGAAGCTCGCCTGCGTCGGCGGCGCCTGGCGCTACGACGAGCCGCAGCACGCCAGATACAGGTGGTTCAACCAGTGGGACCTGGAGATATTCGGCACCCCCTCCGTAACGGCCGATGCCGAGGTCATCGACGCCAGCTACAAGCTATTCGAAGCCCTGAGGCTCGAGGGCTTCTCGATGCAGGTCGGAGACCGCAGAGTCATCCAAGAGTTCATAACAAAGAAGTTACACGTCGATTCGCAGGAGAAGGCCGTCGAGATGATGAGAGTCCTGGACAAAGTTCAGAAGAAGAGCCTCGACTCGCTCCTCTCAGAGTACGTGGAGAAGGGCTTCCCGGCCGAAGACGTTAGGGCACTCTTCGAGTTCGGGGCTCTGAAGGGCCCGCCCGAGAAGATTCTCTCAACCTTGCAGGAGCAGAAGCTGGAGTCCACGGGCGAGCTTGAGGCTCTCCTGGACCAGCTGAATCACCGTGGCGTCAGGAGGGTGGAGTACAACCTGAGCGTTGTGAGGGGAATCGACTACTACACGGGTGTGGTCTTCGAGGTCTACGACAGCGCCCACCCAGATTTGGGGTCCCTGGCAGGCGGAGGCAGGTTCGACCTTCTCCCCTCCGCCTTCGGCAGGCCCGAGCTCTCCGCGACCGGCGCCGCAGGAGGCATCGAGAGGGAGGCCGCCTCGCTGCCGGATGGCACGAGAACGGCAGGACCTCTCGTGTACGTCGTGAGCGCTGGGGAGGAGGCCTCCACGAAGGCAACTTCCTTGCTCTCTTCGCTCAGGTCCAGCGGAGTTCGAGCAGAGGCCTCGCTCCAGAAGCGTTCCCTCGGTAGGCAGATAGAGGACGCCAGCAGCGCCGGCGCCGCGTGGGTAATCATAGTCGGGAAGAAGGAGATGGCGGCAGGCACAGTCACGCTCAGGGACATGCGCAACAGGCGCGAGCAGCATCTTCCATTCGAAGAGGCCCTCTTGCGAGTGAGAGACTCGGCGTAGTCTACTCCCCGACTTTTCTTCGCTCTTCGTTTATGAGTTCGGTGAGCGCGTCGAAGGCCCGCGCCACGTCGGTCATTTTCACGACGATGATCGTGTCGGTGTGACAGCTCACCGTGTCCTCGATGTTGACGTGCCTCCTCGAGAGCTGGTTGTAGAACGAAGTGACACAGCCGGGGGTGGATATGATCTCCTTGGGGCTCTGGACAGTTATCGCGGCGTAGTTGTCCCCCTCCTCGAGGATTTCCGTCCCGTAAAGCTCCTTGGAGACCTTCTTGTGCAGGCGCTGGTCGAATATCAACGTAATCGAGGAGAGGCTTTCCGAGACTTGGATGAAGTCCTCCTGATGGCTGGAGAGCATCGAGCCCACGACCTGGAGGGACTTCTTCGTCTTCTCGACCGAGAGTTTTGAGACGTGAGTCCTGACGTTCAGGATGCTCCCCGCGATTATCTTCCCTATCCCCTGCGAGCTGCCTGCGTACGCCCCTCGGAGTCGCTTCAGCGACGTGATTACGCTCTCGTCCTTGACCTTGCGCCCCGTCCTCTCGCTGATGCGTGGAACAAGGATCCTCGCAAGTGCGCTGAGGTTGACGTAGTCCCTCGCCAGAGCGTCCTGAACCGAGAGGTCGAGGCTAATCTCGTCCCTGACCGCGCCCGAAATCGAGGTTTTCGTGACCAGTTTCGGGTCAGTTCTTGCCAATTCTGGGTCACTGATGGCCAAAATCTATAAAAGCGTTTCCGCTGGCGTCGTTTTGCGCGAATGGGTAACTCCGTAGTTCTGGCGTATTCTGGCGGGCTCGACACCTCGGTCTGCATAAGATGGTTGAACGAGAAGTACGGGTTCGATGTGATCACGCTCACGCTCGACCTCGGCCAGAAGGAGGACCTGGACGAGGTGGCGAAGCGCTCCCGAATTATCGGCGCGAAGAAGCACTATACGATGGACGTCAGGAAGGAGTTCATCTCAGATTACGTCTTCCCGGCGATAAAGACGAATGCCCTCTACGAGGGCAAGTATCCCCTCAGCACGGCTTTGGGAAGGCCGCTTATCGCCCGCAAGCTCGTCGAGGTCGCAGAGAGGGAGGGCGCGGTGGCGGTCGCTCACGGGTGCACCGGGAAAGGGAACGATCAGGTCAGAATCGACGTCACAGTCCGGTCCCTTGACCCCGACCTGAAGGTAATCGCTCCGGTGAGGGAATGGAACATGACGCGGGACGAAGAGATGATCTACGCTCAGGAGCACAACATCCCTGTCAAGCCTTCAAAGTCAATATACAGCGTCGACCAGAACCTCTGGGGACGCTCGGTCGAGAGCGGACCGCTCGAGATGCCAGACCAGGAGCCGCTCCCCGCGGCCTTCGAATGGACGACCCTCCCGGAGGAGGCCCCCGACACACCAGGCTTCCTTGAAATCGAGTTCGAGGAGGGGCTGCCGGTAAGGGTGAACGGAAAGCCGATGGAGCCGCTGCAGCTTATCGGGTTTGTCAACGGTTTCGCCGGTTCACATGGGGTCGGAGTGATAGACCACATAGAGGACCGGCTGGTGGGAATCAAGTCGAGGGAGGTCTACGAGTGCCCAGCGGCTGTGACGCTAATCGAGGCGCACAAGGACCTCGAGAAGCTGGTCCTGACCAGGCACGAGCTGGCGTTCAAGTCCCAGGTCGAGAGGGAATGGTCGTGGCTCGTCTACTCAGGGCTATGGCTTGAGCCGCTGAGATTCGCGCTGGACCGCTTCGTTGAGGAGACGCAGCACCGGGTGAGCGGGAAGGTCAGGCTGAAGCTCTTCAAGGGCGGTCTCAGGGTCGTCGGTCGATCTTCGCCCAACTCGATCTACAACATCGGACACTCCACGTATGGAAGGGGTTCCACGTTCGACCAGCGGAACGCCGTCGGCTTCATCGAGCTTTGGGGCCTCCAATCGAGGGTGGCTTCCAACTTGAGTTCGAAGGGGGAGAAAGGAAAAAATGGACGTCCGAGGGCGAAGGCTAAGGAAGCGGAGTGACGAGGTCACCGCCTTCACCTCCTCGATGGCGTTCGACGGGCAGATCGCCCGCCAGACCATCAGGACGAACATGGCCCACATGATCTCGCTCATAGAGGGGAAGGAGGTGAGACGCGACGTCGGTCGGAAGTGCCTCGCCTTCCTCTCCGCCGCGCCGCTCACGGTGAGGCGGGGTGCGATTGCCGAAGACTTCCATCAGCTCCTGGAGCAGCAGGCCGTGGACGCCCTTGGCGTGGAAGTGGCCGGCTACCTCAACCTGGGCAAGAGTCGGAACGACCAGGTCGCAACTGCGATCAGGATGGAGCTCAGGGAGGAGATCGTCTCGCTCGTCGTCGCCGCACGCGAGCTGCAGAGCTCACTCCTCAACATCGCGAGGATCTCCGGCCGGACTGTGATACCGGGCTACACTCACCTGCAGCGCGCTCAGCCCGTCACGGTCGCACACTACTGTTTCGCCCACTTCGACGCCATCCAGAGAGACGTCGAAAGGCTCATCCAGCTCTACGCCAGGGTCAACGTGTCTCCGATGGGGGCGGCGGCACTCGGCGGGACCTCGGTCAGAGTCCAGCGCAGGCTCGTGGCCGAACTGCTGGGCTTCGAGGGAATCGTCGCAAACGCCATGGACGCGGTCTCGTCGAGAGACTTCGCCGTAGAAGCCCTAGCGGTGGCCTCGATACTCATGCTCGACGTCAGCCGACTCTCGGAGGAGCTCGTCCTGTGGAGCTCCAAGGAGTTCGGATTCATCGAGATATCGGATGAGTATGCCGCAAGCAGCAGCATAATGCCCCAGAAGAAAAACCCAGTGGTGGCTGAGATGGCAAGGGCGAAATGCGGATCCGTCCTGGGGGCGCTCACCGCGGTCACAACGATCCTGAAGTCCCTGCCCTATTCCTATAACTTAGACCTTCAGGAGACGACCCCCCACCTCTGGAGGGGAATGGGCGACGCCATCAGTTCCGTCCGTATGATGGGCGGGATGGTCTCCACAATGAAGTTCAACGCCCACGCGATAGGGCTCTCAATTCGAGGCGATTACTCCACAGCGACCGCGCTCGCAAACTACCTCGTCTCGAAGAGGCGGATCTCGTTCAGGGAGGCGCACGCGATCGTCGGAGAACTCGTCGCCATCTCGGCCGAGGAGGGCACACCCTTCGAGTCGACGGTCGCCCAGAGGATTGGCGTGGTCTCGTCCCGCATCTCAAAGAAGATCTCGATTTCAGAGGAGACCGCGCGAGAGATCCTTGAGCCGGAGGGTTTCCTCGCGGCGGTCGTCACAGAGGGCGGAAGCAACCCTGCAAACATCCCCCACGAAGTGGAGAAGCGGTCACGGCAGCTGAGTGGGAGCGGCATCAGAATCGCCTGGATCAAGACCTCCCTGAGCAGCTCGGAACGCAAGATGGAGAGGCGCGTGGAGGCGATAACGAGGGAGGTGAAAGGCTAGCGATGAACACAAAGTGCGCAGAATGCGACGCGGCCATCGCGGTACCGGACGACGCGATAGTGGGCGAGATTGTCTCATGCAAAGAATGCGGGACGGAGTACGAGGTCGCTGAAGTCAAGGACGGGACCGCGGTCCTCAAGTCCGCAGAGACGGTGGAAGAGGACTGGGGCGAGTAGATGAAACTGGGAATAGCCTTCGACAGGCTGAGATGGGAGGAGAAGGCCCTCAAGGACGAGTCCGACGCCCTAGGGATCGAGACGACTTTGATCGACGCGAAGGGGCTGGTCTTCGACATTTCGAAGAACGCTGGTCCGGACCTCGGCGACGCTGTTCTGCAGCGATGCATCAGCCACTATCGGGCGCTCTTCCTAGCCAGGATGCTGGAAGGGCAGGGAGTCACGGTCATCAACCGCTACGTGGTCGCGGAGCTTTGCGGGAACAAGCTCGCGACGACCATGGCGCTCGCGAAGGCGGGCGTGCCGACTCCCAGGACCAGGGTGGCCCTCTCCTCGGAGATGGTTGAGAAGGCAGCAGAAGACCTTGGTTTCCCGGTTGTGCTGAAGCCGTTCACCGGGAGCTGGGGGAGGATGGTGCACGTGGTCCGCGACAGGCCGACCTTGCAGGCGATCGTAGAGCTGCGCGAGGAACTCCCGAATCCGCTCGACCACATGTACTACGTCCAGGAGTACATCAAGCGGCCCCCCAGGGACATCCGGGCCGTCGTCGCAGGAGACGAGATAGTGGCATCGGTCTACAGGTACTCGCCCGAGGGCGATTTCCGGACAAACGTCGCCCGGGGAGGCGTCTCCAAAGCCTTCAACGCAGACCCGCCGCTGCAGGAGATGATCCTCAAGGCCGCGGACGTCGTCGGCGGGGGCGTCCTCGGAGTCGACGCGATGGAGTCGCCGAACGGCTACGTCATCCACGAGGTCAACAACACGGTCGAGTTCAAGGGCGCTCAGTCTGCCGTGGAATGGAGCATCCCCAAGAAGATAATCGAATACGTCCTCGGCGCGGTGAAGAAGTAGGATGACCAGGGTCGGGGTCGTCGCGGCTTCGGGATACATCGGGGGAGAACTGTTGAGGCTGCTCCTCCAGCACCCCAAGGTCGAACTGACGGTCGCAACCTCGCGGAAGTATGCCGATGACTACGTCTTCAAGGTTCACCCGAACCTCAGAAAGGTCACGGAGCTCAAGTTCTCGAAATACGACCAGTCTGAGCTCACGGAGAAGACCGACGTCGTCTTCGCCGCCCTCCCGCACGGGGAATCGATCAAGTACCTCCCCGAGCTCGCGGGGACCGGTCTCAGGATCGTGGACCTCAGCGCTGACTTCCGGCTGAAGGATCCCGAGCTCTACAAGACCTGGTACGGCTTCGAGCATCCCGCCCAATATCTGCTCAAGAAGTTCATCTACGCCATCCCCGAGATAAACCGCGAGGAGATCAAGGGCGCGAAGCTGGTTTCCTCTCCAGGGTGCATGGCGATCACCTCGATACTGGCTATGACTCCCCTGCTAAGGCAGAAATCGCTCGAGATCGACAGGGACCACATTGTAGTCGACGCCAAGATCGGCTCCTCGGGCGCGGGAGGAAAACCCTCTCTCTCGACCCACTTTTCCGAGCGCTACAACGTGGTCCGGCCCTATGCCCCGGCCGGCCACCGCCACTCGGCGGAGATCGAGCAGGTCCTGTCCTGGGCGTGCGGAGAGAAGGTGAAGGTGAGCATGTCCGCCCACGCCGTCAACATGGTCAGGGGGATTCTCAGCACATGCCACTTGTTCTCCGGCTCCAACCCAAAGCCCTTGGACCTGTGGAAGGCATACCGCGAGATGTACTCCTCGAGCTACTTCGTGAGGATGGTCAGGGAGAAGAGCGGGCCCTTCCGTCTCCCAGACCCCAAGGTGGTCATCGGCTCCAACTTTTGCGACATCGGCTTTGAGACTGACGAGAGGACCGGCAGGGTGGTGGCTCTGGCGGCC
This sequence comes from uncultured archaeon, assembly GCA_963731775.1. Taxonomy (GTDB): domain Archaea; phylum Thermoproteota; class Nitrososphaeria; order Nitrososphaerales; family Gagatemarchaeaceae; genus DATJAJ01. The sequence goes on from CAVSWV010000006.1 coordinate 148,550, forward strand.
ACCGACAACCTGATCAAGGGAGCCGCCGGGAACGCCATCCAGTCGATGAATCTGATGCTCGGACTCGATGAAAAGACGGGCGTATCTTACGCTCCCCTCCACCCGGTGTAGTCTGGATGAGAATGGTCATAAAGATTGGCGGCAGCCTCCTCAGGGCCTCGGTGCCGCAGGGAGTTGTCGACGACGTCAAGGCGTTGGCATCGTCGAACGAGATAGCACTGGTGCACGGGGGCGGGGAGGTTGTCACCGAGATGGCCGGTCGCCTCGGCAAGGAGCAGAGATTCATCGTCTCTCCCGAGGGTATACGAAGCAGGTACACCGACCGGGAGACCGCGGACATCTACACCATGGTCATGAGCGGGGTCGTGGCCAAGAAGCTGGTCCTCGCCCTCCAAGCAAAGGGGGTCAACGCGGTTTCGATCTCGGGCCTAGACGGCTCGCTCCTAAAGGGCAAAAGAAAGAAGAAGCTGGTAACGGTGGATGAAAGGGGGAGGAAGATGCTCATCGAAGGAGGCTACACGGGGAGGGTGGAGACCGTCAACTCCGGACTCGCAGACGTCCTGATGTCAAACGGCTTCGTTCCCGTCGTCTCCCCGATTGCCACTTCTGAAGAGTCCGAGCCGTTGAACATCGACGGCGACAGGGCCGCTTCCGCCCTTGCGGTCGGCATCCACGCCGACACTGTCCTCTTCCTCACCAACGTCGACGGACTGATGCTTGACGGTAGGTTGGTGGAAACGCTCTCCGCTGACGAGGCGGAGATGAGGCTTCGTGACGTAGGCTTCGGGATGCAGAAGAAGGTAATGGCCTCTGTCGAGGCCGTGCGCGGAGGGCTGAAGGAAGCCATAATCTGTTCGGGGACCAGGCCGGGGCCACTAGCGAACGCGCTCGCCCACCGAGGCTGCACGGTGATAAGTTGAATTGAGCTCATACCAAGAGATCGAGGAGAGGTACGGCGCCGCCGCCTTCCAGAAATTTCCACTGACTTTAGTCAGGGGGAAGGGAGCGCTCGTTTGGGACGAGGGGGGGAAGGAGTACATCGACTGCATGGCGGGATACGGGGTCGCGATCGTGGGCCACTGCAACCCATCGGTGGTGGAGGCCGTCCGGAACCAAGCTGAGCGCCTCATCACCTGCCACGGTTCCTTCTACAACGACGCCAGGTCAGGATTCCTCGAAAGGCTCGCCAGGGTCGCCCCGAAGGGCCTCGACAAAGCGCTCTTGACGAACAGCGGGGCGGAGACCAACGAAGCGGCGATAAAGCTCGCCCGCAGGCACACCGGCAGAAAGAAGGTCGTCTCGATGAAGGGAGGCTTCCACGGCAAGACCTACGGCGCGCTCTCAGCCACCTGGAACAAGAAGTACCGCGACCCGTTCGGCCCACTGCTTGAGAACTTCGACTTCGCCGAGTACGGGAACGTCGAGTCACTCTCCTCTCTGGTGGGGCCCGAGACCGCGGCGGTGATCGCAGAACCTATTCAGGGCGAGACCGGGATAATCGTCCCGCCAGTGAACTACCTCCGCCAGGTGAGGGAGGTTTGCGACCGTACCGGGGCGATGCTCATCCTTGACGAAATCCAGACCGGCCTAGGCAGGACGGGGAAGATGTGGGCCTCGGAGCACTCCGGGGTCGTTCCCGACATAATGTCGATCTCGAAGGGGCTGGCCGGAGGAGTCCCATTCGGCGCAGCCGTGGCCACCAAGGAAGTGATGTCGAGCCTGAAGAAGGGTGAGCACACGAGCACCTTCGGAGGGAACCCGCTCGCCTGTGCGGCGGGGTCTGCGACCCTCGACTACATATCAAAGAACGACCTCCCCTCGCAGGCCGAGCGGAAAGGCGCCTCACTGCGCTCCGGGCTTTCCAAGATCGCGTCGGAGCACAAGCTGGTCAGGGAGGTCAGAGGCAAGGGACTGATGCTGGCGATGGAGACGCGAGTGGACATCCACGATCCTCTCTTCGCGGCGATCTCTCGCGGCGTGATCTTCGCCTACTCCGGGAGAGAGACCTTCCGGTTCCTTCCACCCATAGTGATAGACGAGAGCCAAATAGCAGGGGCACTGGAGGTGTTGGACGCGGTCATCTCAGATGAAGAAACAAGAAGGCTCGGACAGAACTGACGACCTGATAGTCGCGATCCTCACATCGAACGCGAGGATCTCGAACACCGAGATGGCCACGAAGCTCAACATGTCGGAATCCGCAGTCAGAAGGAGAATCTCGAACCTCGTCGCTGGCGGGCGCATCCGCAAGTTTACCATCGAGGTGGACGACCAGCACCTCAGCAGCGCCATCACATGGGTCTCCGTGAACCCCGCCGTCCCCACCAACCAGGTGAGCAGCCGCATCAGGCAGGTCGCCGGGGTCGAGACGGTCTACGAGACCGCGGGCCAGTTCGACATCGCGGTCCTAATCAAAGGTGCGAACATCGTCGAAGTGAACAAGAGTGTCGAGGGAATCCGACGCGTAGAGGGGGTAATCAATACGAACACGACCATGGTGTTGCGAACTATTCGCTAATTTCTAGTGCTGTCGGTCGTTGAGCACCTGGAAGAGGCTGGAACTGTGAGGGGCTTCCGCCTGTGGAACTGCAGAGAATTGCAGATCGGGACAGGAAAATTGAGCCTGCTCGCAGCAACCCCGTCGCAGCTGATTGGTGAGTTCCTGAACAGTTGGGCTTAAATGTAAACTCGATATCATTTACCATGAGTCGAGGAAAGAGGAAGGTAATCGCCTTCCTGTTGATCTTCCTAATGGCTTTCCAGGGTGAACTAGCGCTTTTCACTCCAGTCGTGAACGCTAAACCTAGCTTGGCCGCCGACCAGTAGAACGGGGGGAAATCCCTTCCTCCAGGCACGGTCGATTATGTGAATTCCTGGAATCAGACGAACGTGGTAGCCTGTCCTGTCCAACCTCCAGCGACCAGCCAGCCTCTCACACCGGTCGATACATATTCGAAGATCAATGTCAGCATTCCAAGCAGCCTCTTCATGGGAACCCCTGACGGGCCACTCATTCAGCACACTTACACCATCTATCCCAACGGCACCTTTGCCATGCAGGACAACGCGGGAAACAACCTCGTCGTTGAACCCATCGTCGGCCTTCCACAGGGGAACGAGACGACCTCCCTTGAGGCGAACGATACAGCCGCTCTTCAGAGCTATCAGGTCTACTCGGGCGATATGCCTGTCGCGAGCGCAACCGTATCTTACAACGTCAGGTACCAGTCCTGTTATCCTGCCGGCCTCGACATCAAGATCCAGGGGATGGCAGACTGGGGAGCCCAAGCCGGAGGAAACATTTCATTCAAGTTCAGAGAGAAGCCTGTCGAGCTAGGTACCGACGAGGCGTGGTTCGGGAACCAGTCGGGCACGATGCTTGGCTTCGACTGGAACGACTCTGCCGCCCTCAGCCCCGTCTACAGTCCAGCCACCAACAGCGTATCTTGGCCGGTCGGCTCCTCTTTCATGATCGACCCGACCACCGTCGCGACCACCACCAGTTCCTCGCCCGGCATCCTACCCTACGTGGATACTTCATTCAACGCGGCTGGACTCTGGTGGGTCTTTTGGACGACTGGCGGAACATCCAACTTGGATTATTCGACCAGCACAAACGGGACGACGTGGGCATCACCCACCTCCATAAGGGCTGTCACCGGTTCAGCGCAGTCCGCATCAGTCTACTATGACGGAACGTTCGTCTACTATGCTGGAGTCGCATCGTCATCTTCGCTCGTCTTCAGGCGTGGAACGCCGCAATCAAGCGGGACCATCTCGTGGAGCGCTGCTGAACAGACGGTCGCGAGCGGGACCAACTGTTGCGCGGCCGTGAGCATGTCGGTCGATTCCACGGGGCATCCATGGGTGGAATACCAGGACCCCAACCTGGTCAAGAACATCCTGACATCTTCGAGCACAACGAGCGGCTCTTGGTCGACGGCGACCGGATTCCCGATCACCTTGGCGACCAACACGGCGACCGTCAAGCTGGTCCCACTGACAAGTTCTCTCATGGCTACAATCTCGAACGGGGCCTCCAACGAAGTCGCTTTCAGCGTGTGGTCTGGCAGCACGCACACTTCTGTCGTGTACACTTCCGAGACCGCAACTGGCGGCTACTGGTCGGCCGTTCAGGTACCTGGACAGAACGAGATCTATCTTGCCTACCTCTACAACAAGTACCTCACATTTGCAGTCTACAACTACTACTCCAACAGCCTCTCAGAAGACACCGGCATCCACATAGCCAACCCGGTCACCACGAGCTCGGCTCCCGCGATCACGGTCGACCCGCAGTCAGGCTACATCTTCGTCCTCTGGGCAGGTTCGCCGACTTCGAACAACATCTACTTCACAGAATCTCAGAACGGCGGCGCTGGGTGGTCGAGCCCGACCGACTGGATCTCTTCCAGCACTATGTTGACGGGCAACGAGTACATCAATGCCTTCCCTCAGGCCAACAGCGGGATCGGTGCCGTGATCTACGAGACGGGGACCTCCTCTCCGTACAGCATAGAGTTCACCTCATTCCCAACCACGGACCCGCAGGCTGCGACGTCTGCCGACTCGTGGAGCAAGCCCGGCATATCGCCCTACGAATCGTACTTCGCGAACTTCAACTCGTACGCATCTCCGGGGAACGGGCTCCTAGCCGTCACCCAAGGGGGACTCAGCCTTCCGGGGCGCGGAATAGACCTCGACCTCTCGAGCACCTTCACGACTCCGTACATCTTCCAGGGCACCTCCCCGTTCGAGTACGACAACTTCAACCTGGCGAACATGGGATACGGCTGGTCGCTCAACCTCCCGTGGCTAGGAACGTACTATGTCCACCTTCCCGGCGGTCAGGCGTATCCGTATCAGTGGACCGGGAACGTCTTCGCCTACCACGGCGCGACCAACTTCGTGCTGACGGCCGTCGCCGGAGGCGGGTACACCCTCTTCGATAACTCGGGGACGGCCTACCAGTTCAACTCCAACAAGCTGCTGACCTCCTTCACAGATCACACAGGTAACAACACTTTCTCAGTCAACTACGGCACCAACGGATACATATCCACCATGACGGACACGATAGGCAGGACGATAACCTTCTCCTACAATGTGAGCAACCAGCTCACGTCCATATCGTCCGGAGGGGTAGTCTGGTCCTACTCGTACTCCGGGAGCAATCTCGCAACCATGACCGATCCGATGCACGACGTCACCACCTATCAGTACAGCACGGGAATCAACAGCTGGCTGATGAGCTCCGTGACCTTCCCGACGGGCGGCGAGCTGGCTTACTCCTACGGCCACGCCCAGGTCGGGACCGAGGCCAAGACCTACTATGTCACTCTCGAGGACACCTACTCCTCCTCTTCGCCTTCTGTGCTTAGTCAGAGCACGAGCATCCACTACTTGATATCGAACGGCCAGATTTCCTGGTCCAATTACACCTTGGCGGACTGCTGCAGCAACGTCCAGGCTCACCAGGACAACAACTTCCAGAGCTCGGCCGGGTATAGCCGCCTGTACATCGAGAACGGGGCAGGGACCCTCGAACGGATCAACGAAACTGATTACAGCTCGTCCGGCATGGTGAGCGAGACGAAGATAATCTCGCCAACCAATACACTCCTGGCGTACTCGAAAACCACCTACGACAACTGGGGGAACCCGATCTACAGCAGGAACAACATCGGGCAGCAGACCTGGTTCTCGTACGCAGACGCGAGCAGCCAGAACTCCTTCAACACCACGGGCTTCTCGAACAGCTTCTACACCGGCGACCCGATACTCACATCGATCGGCAACGGCCTGATGGGCTACTGGCCCATCAGCAACGCCAACGGCTCCGCGGCAGGAGCGACCTACCTTAACGTGATTGGAGATGCCTCTGGGTTGGGCAACACAGGGACGTTCTATTCGACGGATATCAGCAGTTCCCCCTGGCTGAGCGGCAGCAGCTGCAAGTACGGAAACTGCATCGGTCTAACGGGGAGCTACGATGATGAAATCTCCATTCCGTCGTCGACGACCACGTCGCTCTCGAGCTCGACCAGCACCTTCAGCTTGAGCCTCTGGTACTACGTCGGCTCGACCCCCACTCACGCAGAGGCGTTAGTGTCCAAGAGCGGGGTCTGCTCCTCCTGCGGAGACACCGGCTACGGGGTCGAGTTGACCAGCACGGGCTACGTGGCAGCTTACCTGATGAACGGAGGCACGGTGCTCGGTTCGGCCGTCGGAAGCAGCGCTCCCGCGGCCGGGGGGTGGCACAATGTGATCCTCGTCGACAATGCGGGATCCCTTTCGCTCTATGTTGATGGCTCCTCCTACGCTACGGGAACCGCCACCTCGGGCTCTATTGCCAATTCGAACCCGCTGACTTTCGGAAGCGACGGGACCAACGGGATGTACTTCACAGGAAGGATGGAGGAGGTAAGGATTTACAGCCAAGCTCTCACTTCGGGGGAGACAAGCCAAGTGAACGGTGCCTCTTCCCCTCCAGTACCTTCAGGCATCCATGAAGTAAAGGTAGGCCAGGTTGCATGGCAGGACGGTCCGAGTACGACTGCCATAGAGAGCTACTACAAGTATGACAGGTCTGGTGATCTGCTCGAAGAGAAGCAACTCGTCAACGGGGGCTGGGTCTACACAGATTTCGCCTACGACAAGTACGGCAATGTGATAACCGACACCAATCCACTTTCGACCGTTACGCACTACCACTATTCGAGCACGTACTCCTCGGCATACCTCACTCTGACCAGCGTCATGGTGGGAAGCACCAATGTGACAACCTCGAGGACGTACAATTCCACCAGTGGTCAGGTGCTCTCGGTGACCGACGGAAACGGTGCTACCACCAGCTACACTTACGATGCTCTCGGCCGAACGCTCACGATAACCTATCCTGCCGTCAACAGCGTGCAGGGAGTCACGACATATACCTACTATGACGCGAACAACACCCTCAAAACATCTGACGAGAACGGTAACGTCGTCAAGCAATACTTCGACGGACTGGAGAGGATGACTAGCGAAAGGACGTACAACGGGAGTAGCGTCTATGCGACCCAGAGCTACACGTTCAACTGGTGCAACCAGGAGGCGACATACACGACGGGAACAGGGAGCGAATACAAGTACAGCTACGACTACCTCTGCAGGCCCACTCAGACCGAGAATCCTGACAACTCGAACGTGACCACAGCCTACGACGACGTCAACAACATCAAGACGGTCACCGACGAAAACGGCAACCAGATCTCCTACACTTACGATTGGACGGATAACCTGCTCTCCGTCAAACAGTTCTACAACTCGACCTACTACCTCACTTCGTACCTGTACAACCTCGCCGGTCCACTCTACAGCGTGACCGACGCCAACAGCCAGACTACCAGCTACAAGTACAATGGCCTGAACAGGGTCATCAAGACGACCTATCCGGACTCGACCACGCTCGTCCAGAACTATGACGCTGCGGGGAACCTCATCAACGAGACAGACCCCAACGGGAATACCGTCAAGTATTCTTACGACGCTCTCAACCGGCTTACCACGACGACGTTCCCGAACTCCACCTCGACATCATACACCTACGACAATGATGGAAACGACCTCTCGGTCGTGTACGGCTCGACAAAGGTATACTACACTTATGATGCGCGGGACTGGGTAACGAACGAGACTGACATCATCGCCGGCTCCAAGTATTCCGCGCTCCATTCATACGACCAAGTCGGAAACATCGTCTCCACCACGTACCCTGACGGATCCTCGATCTCAGTGACCTACGATGCCCTGGACAGGTTACATGTCCTCGGCTCATTGGCCAGGATCGACTACACCAAGGACGGGATGATCGCCACCACGACCTATGGAAACGGAGAAGTGGCCACCTACACCTACGACAGCAGGGACCAGACCAAGAGCATCACCGTGATGTACGGCTCGACCAAACGACTATCCCTCAACTATACTTACGACTCCGTAGGCAACATCCTATCGCTCGACTCGGTAAGCTACACGTACGACCAGCTGAATCGGCTTACGAAGGAGACTGGTCTCAGCGCCACCATCAGATACACCTACGACGGCGCAGGGAACATCCTCAGCAAGACCCTCAACGGGGCGACCGCGACGTATTCATACGGTTCGTACAACCGGTTATCTTCTGCCGGCAGCGTCAGTTTCACGTACGACTCTGACGGGAACACGGTGAAGCAGGTCAACGGAAGCACGACCGATTACTACACCTACAACTACGAGAACGAACTGACAAAAGTGAAGAGTGGTTCGACGACCGTATCGCAGAACACCTACGATGGGAACGGCAGACTCATGGAAAGCATAGAGAAGGACACCGAGGCTTACGTCTATCAAGGATTGGAGCGGGTTTACGGCAAGAACACTGGCTCTGGCAGCGCGGCCAAGTACTACTACGCTAATGGCATGTTGATAGCTGAAGTCAATGGGAGTACGTCGTCCTACGTTCACGGTGACGTGCTTGGAAGCATCGTGTTGATATCAAGCTCTTCTGACACGAATCTTTTCACCTCGAACTACCGCTCCTACGGAGCTTCATTCGCTAAGTCAGGGACGGCACTCAGCCAGCAGTACACAGGGAAGCCCCAAGACAGTGCGACCGGCCTTTACTACGTGGGCGCCAGGTTCTACGACTACGCCACCGGGAGATTCATCACTGAGGACTCCGCAGGAGGTGCAGTGACGGCTCCGATCAGCCTCAACAGGTACGCCTACGCCTTCGATAATCCGGTGAACATGATAGACCCTACAGGAAACTCGCCGGTGACCATGTGGGTCGGGGCCTATGGCAGCTATGAGCCGGGTCCTGCAGGATGTGGAGATTCGAAGGCTTGTCTCGACAATGGAAACTCGTTGGGCGTACCGCCCCCTCCGCCCCCTCCGCCTCCTACTCCACCATCCGCAGGTGGCAGCTCCAGCTCAGGTGGCGACTCAAGCGGAGGTACCAATGGTTCAAATGGATCAGGGAGTAGTTCGACCTCAACTTCGGCGTCGAACGAGGCCGCCTCTCCCACATTGGGAGGGTTCCTTGCCTACCTAGTTTCAGATCCAGGACTCATTGCTTCAATTGCGGGAATTGTGATCAGTGCTCTTGCAACGGTTCTTGGTCCAATCTTGGCTGTTGTTGGAGGGAGTGCTCTATCCAGCGCAGTTAACGCAGCAATAACCGCCCTTCAGTTTATTCCAGACATCGGATCGGCAATCTTCAACGGTGGCAATGCAGCCCAGCTTGTCTCGAGTTTCGCGAATCTTGCAATGGATGTCGTCTCCACATTATCTGGCAGTCTCAACTTCTGGCAAAAAGCGTTTCTGATCGTTGGAGGTTCAATCTGGACAGTAGTAACTGATGGTACGGCATGGGTGCTCGCCGTTGCAGGAGCTACAGTGTCTATGGCTGGACTTCTTGCAACACAGTACTACAGCTACACCCAGAGCCTTGGGTGACCAGTTTATCAAATGGACTTATCTGGTCCAACTTCATTCCAAGGTCATTTAGCTATACGTTTTCACATTCGGAAAACTTGCACAAGCTGAACTATCTTGACTTCAGAAATGCTCCAAAAGAGAGAAAGGCAAAGAAGAAAAATGTGAATGCCGCGAGATAAAACGTAAGTGTGGCGTCCAACGGGTAATTCACCAGTTGCGTAGTGCCTATGATGAAAATTGTGAAAAGAATTGCCAGCCCTAAGGACATGAAACCAAGGACAATGAATACTCTTCTTCTGGACTTGCTAACCATTTTTCCTGAATTGGAGCAGAGGACTATTTAGGATAGACGCGGAAACTACGCGCCGAGCGAACCAGATGTCTAAAAATGATACATTTCCGTTGAAGAGCCCAAACATCACAAAGAGCGCCAGTTTGGCCGCTAAGGTTCAGTCAGACTGGATCTAAATTGTCCTACTTATCGAATCCCTAAGGGAAAGAAAACTACTTAATCCTATCAAATATGCTCATTGGCGAGTCTCTTCGAGCGATCTGGACAAGGTTCAACCATCGCTTCAGACTGATAGCCAGAAAGTTGCCAATGTCAAACTCGACCATTTCTTGGAGACCTTCTTTGGCGCAACTTAAATAGCAAACGCACGACAAATTGTTAGCGTGGCTTTGGCCGATTCCGAAGGCGGCCGGTCAGTCTCCCGGGGAGACCGTTGAAGAAGTGGGCTCCGCTCTTACTCATGCCGCTGCATGCCCATGATTCCTTAATGCGATTCGTCCTTTGTTTTGGCAAAGACGCAGGCGCCCGAATCGTTCTCTAGGTCGATTGAACCTTGCGACTTTCGAACTTCGAGCGACGACCTTTTGCGAAAGACGCCATCTCCTAGCGAAAAGGAGTGTCTTTTATGCGAATATCTCCAAGCTGCGCCCGAGTGCTTGGACTCGCAAGGGTGGAGGTGAACTCGTTGAATTGTCTCGAATGCGACGCCGATTTGGCCGTGCCGAACGACGCGATACAGGGGGAGATCGTGACTTGCAGGGATTGCAACGCCACCTATGAACTCGTGCGCGAGCAGAGCGGAAGTCTGTTCACCCTCCGGCAGGCAGAGCTAGAACAAGAAGACTGGGGAGAATAGCCGACGCCTTCCTTCTCTCTGCTGTACGACACGATAAGGTGGGAGGAGAAGGCCATCGTCGCGGCAGCCGAAAAGAGCAGCGTCAGAGTGAACCTGGTCGACTCTAAGGACCTCGAGATCGATCTGAATTCCAGAGTCCCGAACGTCACCGACGGGGTCGTCCTACAGAGGTGCGTCAGCTACTTCAGGAACGTCCACTCGACCGCCGCACTGGAGGCCGCCGGCACCAGGGTGGTGAACAATTTCAGGACCGCCTGGACTTGCGGCAACAAACTCTTCGGGACGCTGGAGCTCATCCGATCCGGCGTTCCCACGCCAAAGACGAGGCTCGCCTTCACCGAAGAGTCGGCCTTGAAGTCGATGCGAAGCCTCGGTTTTCCATCGGTGTTGAAGCCGGTCGTCGGCAGCTGGGGCCGCCTCACCGCCTTGATGAGAGACGAAGAGACGGCGAGGACGATTCTAGAAGACAGGGAGTACATGTTCCCTCTCTATCAGATCTACTACATCCAAGAGTTCGTCAAGAGACCACCGAGGGACATCAGGTCCTTCGTGGTGGGGGGAAGGACCGTGGCCGCCATCTATCGCGTTTCTTCCGGAGACTGGAGGACGAACACCGCCAGAGGGGGCAGGGCAGACCCCTGTCCGATAGGGAAGGAGCTCGACGAGCTCTCGATCAAGGCAGCGGAGGCCACCGGCGGCGAGATAGTGGGAGTCGACCTGATGGAGAGCGATGAGGGCCTGGTCGTCCACGAGGTAAACAACACGACCGAATTCAAGAACACTGTGCCGGCCACAGGCATAGACATTCCAAAGATAATAGTCGACTATTTAGTAGACGTCCAGAAAAGATGAGCGACATGGGCCTAGACCCCGTAGAGCTGCTCACAGATGCCGTCAAGATGTACTCTCCGACCACGGAGGAGAGACCCCTCGCCCTAATGCTCGCCTCTAGAATGAGGTCGCTCGGATACCGGAACGTGAGGATCGACCGTGCGGGAAATGCCGTCGGAGAGATAGGTCGTGGCCCGGTCAAGCTCCTCCTCTGCGGGCACATGGACACTGTTCCGGGCCGGTTACCGGTTCGCCTTGCCAAGGGCGTCCTCTTTGGGCGCGGGACCGCCGACGCCAAGTCTCCGTTGTGCGCGCTGATGCTCGCTGGAGCTGCCGCGAAGGACGCGGGGGTCCACATCACTTTCGTCGGAGCTACCGAGGAGGAAGGCGCCGGCCGAGGAGTGCAGGCCCTGGTGAACGGCCGTTCCCGTTACGACTTCGCCGTCTTCGGCGAACCCTCCGGCGCGAACCGCATCGCCATTGGGTACAGGGGGAGGATGGCCGTCCGCCTTACGCTGCGGAGCGGGGGCGGCCACGCGGGTTCGTCATGGGCCCACGAGAGCGCCTTCGACGCCTTCTGCAGGCTGCTCGACGACCTTAGAGCCTACGAGTCGGCCAACACCAAGGAGGGAGACCACTTCCGATCGGTCTCGCTGACGCCGACCCTCGTCGAGGCCGGATCCTACCAGAACGTGGTGCCTGGTCTCTGCCGTGCCACATTGGACGTTCGGATTCCGCCCGGGCTGACCTGTTCCCAGGTAGAGTCGGGGATACGCGCTGTAGTCTTGAAGTTCAAGGTGGGCTTCCCAGCAGTTGAGCTGAAATTCGGCGAGGCTACGGAGGCGTACGAGGCCGACCCCAATTCGAGCATCGTGCGGGCCTTTCAGCGGGCGGTGATTACGAGACTGGCAGCGAAGCCCGTCATGGTGAGAAAGACTGGGACGGGGGACATGAACACGCTAGCCGCCGCCTTGGGCGTGGAGTGCGTGACCTATGGCCCAGGCGACTCGGGCCTCTCGCACAGCGACGGGGAGCAGGTCAGGATCAGCGATTATCTTGCAAGCATCGAGGTGCTGACCGAGGCGGTATCCCAGCTCAAGGGGCTGCAGCCTGGACGGCGGCGCTGACCCTCTTGCCTTCAACGGGGCAACCTCCGAGATAGGCCCGCCTCAGGGTCGAAGTGGCCAGAATGGGGCTCGCCGCCAGGATCGGAATGCTCACGACGATGAAGATGACCTGGAAGGGTGCCAACGCGAACGCTAGGGAGGTCGCGCCGAGGCCCCCGACGGCCCCCGCGAGGAAGTAACCCGCGCAGGTAGGGCACGACGTGAAGAGTGCTACCAGCGCTCCGAAGCCACCCAGCCATGCTCCGGTCCTCGCCCTCGGCCTGTTCCTATAGGCGAAGGTGGCAATGGACACGTTCACCCCGATCATCATGGGGATGACGGCCAGGAAGAGCAAGTCGATTGGGATGAGCTGGACCGCGAGGTGGAGCGACGGCGAGAGATACAGGGCCAAGTAGGGAGTAGCCCCGAGCGAGCTGCAACACGGAGCGGCGAACAGCGACGTGCCGGTGACCCCGTAGGTCTTGACGAAGTCCACCCCCGGCTGGTAGACGACGATGCCTGAGACCAGAGCGTAGAATGCGCCGTAGAAGACCGCAGCGGTGATTCCGATTCTCCTGTCCTTCTTCGACCTGAGAGCGTCGGCAGCTATCCTACGGAGGCTCGTGTAGTCGCCCTCGCTGCCCGTAGCGCCGAGGAACCGGAAGAAGATGGTCAGCCCGAAGACGATGACCGCGAGGGTTACCGCCTCCAACAAGAAGAACGAGACGACGACGTTCCCGGAGCCAGACGGGAATGAGTGCTGGAGCTGGAACCATGCCAAGACGTCCGCCAGGAGCCACGAACTCCCCACCGCGACTGCTACTAGGCCAGCCCTTACAGGAGTCAATTATCTGCGCTCGCGGCGGAAGAGATACTTTTTAATTTGACTGGCCCCCGACGACGCGAGAGAAGATGGAGAAGGCGATAGTGCTCGTCAATCTGGCCCCAGGCACCGAGGAGCAGACCATATCCTCGTTGAAGTCCATGCAGGGCGTGGCATCGGTCTTCCAGACCTACGGTCTCTATGACCTGCTGGTCATCGTCCAGGGGCAGACCGAGCAGGACGTCAAGACGACAATCACCGAGAAGTTGAGGTCGAACAGGAACATCGCCTCTACAATAACCATGAAGGTAGTTGGCTGAAGCCTAAGACGTTTAAGCAAGGTCGGAGGCCGCGAGAAATCACTTGAACGCAAGAGTACTCGTCACCGGCTCTGCCGGACAGATCGGCACCGAGCTGGTTCCCGCCCTCCGCCAGCGCCATGGCAAGGAGAACGTGGTTGCCGGAATGCACAGGAAGGCCCCGGTGCAGGACCAGGACGGGCCGACGGAGGAGGTCGACGTCACCAACAAGGAATCAGTCTTGAGCTCGCTCAGGCGCAATCACATCGACACGGTTTATCACCTCGCGGCGGTCATCTCAGCCGTCGGAGAGAGGGACCCGCAGCTCGCTTGGTCGGTCAACATGGACGGCCTGAAGAACGTCCTCGACGCCTCGAAGGAGGCAGGGGTCGAGCATGTCTACTGGGCCAGCTCCGCGGCCGTCTTCGGACCCGACGCGCCGAAGAGGAACGCCCCTCAGGACGCCCCGCTGAACCCGACCACGATGTACGGCGTCACAAAGGTCTCGGGCGAGCTGCTCTGCAACTACTACTACCTGAAGTACGGGCTCGACGTCAGGAGCCTCAGATATCCCGGCATCATCAGCAACAAGGCGATGCCTGGAGGGGGCACCACGGACTACGCAGTCGAGATCTTCTACGAGGCGATTCAGAAAGGCTCTTACCAGTGCTTCCTGAGGGAGGACACAGCACTTCCAATGATGTACATGCCCGACGCGCTTCGTGCCACTCTGATGATCATGGACGCCCCTCCGAGTTCCGTCCCGCGGCATGCTGCCTACAACGTGGCCGCCATGAGCTTCACCCCGAAGCAGCTCGCCGACGAGATCAAGATGCGAATGCCTGGGTTCACGTGCACGTACGTCCCCGACTCGCGACAGAAGATTGCCGATTCCTGGCCTGGTTCCATCGACGACAGAGAGGCCCGTCGAGACTGGGGGTGGGCGCCGAGCATCGGCGTCAGCGCCATGACCGACGACATGATGTCGGCGCTCTCGACGAGATTGAAGGTGACCCGCTGATGGTTGAAGCTCAGCCAGCAGAGACCGGTGGTTCTCCGAGGGATCCCACCTCGTTCCTGAGGACTGAGTACGGGGACCTCGTTAGGAACGAGATCGAGTGGAAACTGAGAGTATTGCAGGGCCCGAGCACCGCCTGGTGCATGATCGACGATAGGAAGGTGCTGATGCTCTGCTCCAACAACTACCTTGGGTTGAGCAACCATCCCAAGCTGAAGGACGCCGCGATCGAGGCGGTGAGGACCCACGGCGCGGGCTCAGGCTCGGTGCGCCCAATCGCGGGGAACATGGACCTCCACGTGGAGCTCGAGAGGAGATTGGCACGCTTCAAGGGGGCCGAAGCCTCGCTCGTCTACCAGACTGGCTTCGCGGTCAACTCAGGCCTCATCCCTCAGCTGGTCGGGAAGGGCGACCTCATCATCAGCGACGAGCTGAACCACGGGAGCATTATCGACGGCACCCGCCTCTCGGCTGCGACGAGGCTGGTCTACAAGCACGCAGACGTGGGCGACCTAAGAAGGATACTCGCGGAGTCGGAGAACGGCGCGGAGAAGTTCCGCAGAATCCTGATCATCACCGACGGCGTCTTCTCGATGGACGGCGACATCGCCCCGCTGGACGGGATAGCGGAGGCCGGTGCCGAGCACGGGGCTATGGTCTATGTCGACGACGCCCATGGTGAAGGGGTTCTGGGCGAAGGCGGCAGGGGAATCGTCTCCCACTTCAAGCTGGGACGAGAGAAGGTTCAGGTCGAGATGGGAACCTTCTCCAAGGCTTTCGGGGTCGTTGGGGGGCACGTCTCGGGTTCGCAGGACCTCATCAACTTCGCATACAACAAGTCCAGGACCTGGCTCTTGAGCGGCTCTCACCCGCCCGCCGTCGTCGCCGCCTGCACGGCGGCCGTCGATGTGCTCGAGAGCGAACCTGAGCACGTCCGCAGGCTCTGGGACAACACCAATTACTTCAAGAAAGGGATGAAGGGGTTAGGCTTCGATCTGGGGAAGAGCCAGACTCCAATCGCCCCGGTGATGGTCGGCGAGAGTGGGAGAGCCAAGGAGCTGAGTTCGCAACTCTATCAGAACGGCGTCTTCGCGCTTCCGATAGTCTATCCGATGGTGGCGCAAGGCAGGGCGAGGATCCGGACGATAATGAACGCGGCCCTGACGAAGGAGGACCTCGACTTCGCCCTCAGCGCCTTCGAGAAGAGCGGCAAAGCGCTAAAGATAATCTGACTCGAACGGGTCCCCTAGGTTCCACTCCTCCCTCGAATACTTCTCGCGCGTCAGGTTGCCCGCCAGTCCAAGCTCCTCTCGAGTCGGAGGGGCCGGGGTCGAATCCAGCTCCGCCGCCTTCAGGACGCTGGACACGAACGCCCCTCGGCTTGTAGCCGCATTGGCAACAACCGCGAACCTGCTCCTTGTGTACTTCCTCTCGGCCCGAGTGCCCGAGGGGGTGGTGACCCTCGCGAGCCTGTCTAGGTCGGCGTGGAGGAGCAGGGTCCCATGGCACAGCGTCCCCGAAGCGGAGACATACGCCGCCATTCCCGAGATCTTCCCAGAGGCGGTGACTATCCTGTTCGGCGGCTGGAAAGCGCATTCCACGCCGCATCCCAGAAGCGCGTCGACTACGATGGAACCGAACCTCGCGAAGACCCTCCTCGCGTCGTCAGAGAAGACTAGCTTTCGGTGCGTTGACCTCTTGGGTACGAAGAAGGACCAGTTCAGGTTTCCCGGCCCGTTGTAGACCGCCCCGCCCGCGGTGAAGCGCCTCACTACCGGGATGGCCTCGGCCTTGCAGAAGGTGAGGTCGGTCTCCATCCCGGGAAGCTGCGCGCGGCCGAGGACGACGGAGGTTTGGTTCTCCCAGACCCTTAGGGTCGGAGGGCCGTTGACACGGAAGATGGCCTCCTCCAGAGCAAGGTTGGAGTACGGGTCCCCGAGCTCGACGTCTAGATACCTACCCGGCAACCTGACGACCGAGTTCGCCTGCCGCATTAAGAGTTTTGAGCAGGGTGTCCGCGGGCCTCGCTAATGCCGTTCCTATTCCTCCCCGACGTGGCTCTAGCCGACGTGGCGTACGAGGCCACTTCGGAAACCATCGACGGACTCTTCCGGGAGTGCGCCGCTGCGCTGACGGAGGTGATGGTCGACAGGAGGACTCTCGCAGCGAAGAAGACCAAGAAACTGTCGCTGAAATCCGAGAGTCTCGACCGTCTCCTGTACGACTTCCTCACCGAGATCATAATCGTCAAGGACGTCGACTCCCTGCTCTTCAAGGATTTCGACGTCTCAGTCGACGCCAAGAAGAAATCTCTCAAATGCTCCATGGTCGGCGAGGAGATAGACCGCGACCGGCACGCTCTAAGGAACGACGCGAAGGCCGTCACCATGCACATGTTCGGGATCAGGCGCTCGGGCCGGTCTTGGTCGGCCACGGTCGTCCTGGATATCTGACTCTTCCGACGACCGCAGCTCGCGAACACTTTAAGAGCCGAACGGGCCTCGAGACCGCCGATTGTGGTGAATTCAGCCTGTCCCAAGCCCCCCCGATGAAGCAGCTGAGCGACGTCTGCTGGGAGGTCCCGACCAGCTTCAAGCCCGGGATGAACGTGCCCGCAAGGATCTACGCAAGCAAGGCCCTACTCGACGGGATGGACGGGGGAGTCTTCGAACAGGTGACAAACGTGGCATGCTTGCCAGGCATCGTGCGATGCTCCTACGCGATGGCCGACGCGCACTGGGGGTACGGGTTTCCAATCGGTGGCGTCGCCGCGTTTGATCCGGAGGACGGAATAATCTCCCCCGGAGGAATCGGCTTCGACATAAACTGCGGCATGAGGCTGATCCGCACCAATCTGACTTTCCCCGAGGTCAAGCCGAGGATCAAGGAGCTTGTCGACCTGATCTTCCGCATGGTGCCCGCCGGGGTGGGCGTGAAGGGCTTCCTGAAGGTGAGCGAGTCACAGTTCGACGAGATAATGAAGTACGGGGTCAAGTGGTGCGCTGAGAACGAACTCGCCTGGGAGGACGACACAGGGCACGTGGAGGAAGGAGGCTACATCAAGGGCGCCGACCCCTCCAAGGTCAGCAGGCAGGCACGGAGCAGGGGGATCGTGCAGCTCGGCACTCTCGGCTCGGGCAACCACTATCTCGAGATACAGGTGGTCGACCCGTCGCGGTTCTTCGACGAGAAGCTTTCCAAGCACTTCGGGATCGTGGACAAGGAACAGGTCCTCGTGATGATCCACTGCGGGAGCAGGGGTTTCGGCCACCAGATTGGGACCGACTACCTGCGTATCTTCGACTCCGCCATGAGAAAGTACAACCTGACCGTCCGTGACAGAGAGCTCGCCTGCGCGCCCTTCTCCTCGAAGGAAGGGAAGGACTACTACGGCGCGATGGTCTGCGCGGCCAACATGGCGTTCACGAACAGGCAGGTGATCGTCCAGCGGGTGAGGGACGCGTTCAGCCAAGTCTTCCATAAGGACTCTGAGGCCCTCGACATGCACCTGATCTACGACGTCTGCCACAACATCGCAAAGGTGGAGAAGCACAGGCTTGAAGGCTCGACGAGAGACCTTCTGGTCCATCGGAAGGGGGCGACCCGGAGCTTCGGGCCAGGGCACCAGGACATCCCCGCGCCCTACAGGCCGTACGGGCAGCCCGTGATAATCGGAGGCTCGATGGAGACCGGCTCCTATCTTCTCCTGGGTACCGAGAAGGCCATGGAGGAGACCTTCGGGTCGACCGCGCACGGCTCGGGAAGGACCATGTCGAGGACTGCTGCCAAGCGAACGGTGCGGGGCGACGAGCTTCAGAGGAAGATGCTAGAACACGGAATCTACGTCAAGGCCGCCACGATGGACGGCCTCGCGGAGGAGGCGGGGATGGCCTACAAGGACATCTCGGCGGTCGTGGACACCATGGACAGGGCCGGAATCTCCAAGAAGGTGGTCGCTTTGCGCCCTATCGGGAACATAAAGGGCTAGCCGATGTAGCCGGGACGGGGCTCCCTCCGGGGCGCGGCCGTCGCTTCCCTTGACTGGTCGGACATGCTCTGCAACTGGGTGATCAGCTTCTGGGTCTCTTCTGCCTGTCCCTTCAGGCTGGCCGTGTCGATCTCGATGCCGACCATCCCAGAGAGCGCCTCGAGCACGACCTTCGACGCCCCTGCGTCGATGACGTAACCTGAAGTCTCTCCCAGAAGGCAGGCTCCCTCGAGCCCGTGGAGCGCGGCCATGCCCACCATGAGCCCGTTCATTCCGGAAATGCCTCCTTCCTTCATCAACTTCACTCCCCTGGCCGACATCGAAGCCGTGATCTTCTTTGACGTGCCGGCCCCGAAGACCCTCTGTTCCGTGGAGAATGAACCGGTGATGAACGCCGCGAGGGCATAGACCGTCTTCACTCCGCATCCGGCCACGAATCCTACCACCTGATCAGCGAGCTCGTATTCTCCCTCTGACGTGGAAGGTTGCGCGTCGGCTGTGAAGACAAACAGGTCGTGCGCCGATTTCGTCTTCGCGAAGAAGAGTTCCGCCTTTAGGGGCTGGGCTGTCCCGTCTTCTTTGACGCTAATCTGTGGCGGGAAACTGTCGCACCTGTACTCAGCGACGCGCTTCGCTTTGAACTGGCTTATCAGAAGGTCCGCGCCCAGCTTGCCCACGAATCCACTGCCTGGGAGGCCGCAGACCATGATCGGGTCGGATGCCTCCGGTTTGAACGAGAACGTCGCGTCAATCCCTCTCGCTCCTTGGCGTCCTGAGCTAGCCACGCTCTCAATCCTTCCTTACCTTGAGCTTCTCGCTCAGGTCTACGAACCTACCCTTCTCCTCAACCTTGATTGACGTCTTGAGATTGAACCTCAAGCCCACCTGCCTCAAGAGAGAATAGAGCTCTCCACCGGAGATCTTGCCCGTAAACCGTCCCTCCTTTATCATCCTCGCGAGCTCCTTGACGACCTGCTGGGTCTGCACGGGATAATAGGAGAACGCCATCTCGAGGACCTCGTCGCCTCGGTCGTACAGCGCGCCTTCGAGCACCTCCCTGTCGCTCTTCTCGGCCTTTGGCGGCGCCGCGGGCGCCATGCGCTTCTTCATCGCCTCGAGCTTCCGCTGTTCTATCGCCCGCAACTCGCGATCTTCTTCCAAACCATTTCTCCCTCCTCGCTCTCGCCGATAAAACGCTTGCTAATCCTGCTCGTCGCGCATCAGTGAGTTTTTAGCCCGATTGGTTGCGAGCGAATTCCAGAATTGCCCTTCTCGCGGCGGATATCGTTCAAGAAGAACTGGACCCTGCTGTCCATCTCGCTCCTATTGCTCGCGCTGACGGTGGCCAACTACTATCTCTACTTCGACGTCTTGGCTCCCGGCTTTCCCGACGGCGGGAGCGTCAAGGCATACATGGGCGCTCTCTTCATAGTGCCCGTCATACTCCTGACCGCGATTCAGGTCCTCTACGCCTCGGGCGTCCTTCACCTGGTCACAAGGAGCTTCTACTTCGAGCGGAGGGATTTTCTCAAGGCGTTCTTCGCCAGCTCTGCCGTGGTCTTCCTCTACTCCGTCTTCTACACCATAGTGCCCTCCTGGGGCCCTTATACCTTCCTCACAGGGACATTCAGGGACGTGGCGGGCGCTGTCTATCTCGAGCTGGCAGTTTGGACCGCCATAATCCTCGCGTCGACGGTGCTGTTGGTCCGAAGGGTCTACGCGTTCGAGAAGGGGGAGATCAGGTGGTCGATGCTGCTTCTACTCGCAGGGTCAATCTTCTTGGTCGTGATGGCGTTCGCAGTAGGCTGAACGGAAGGGGGTGCCCGCTAGGCCGACGAGATAATCCAAATCACGATGATTACGAAGGCATAAACCCGCCCGTCCTCAGATTCTAGCCTGCGGTTGACTTGCCGCTAAAATACTCTGTGATCATGGTGAAGGGTTGGCTGCCGAGCGAAGGAAACCCGAACTCGACTCTTCGGATGCTTCAATTCTCGAGCTCCTGCGCGAAGGGACTTCATACGGAACCTTGACGTTGCAAGGAAGGTGCAGATCAAGAATCTCATCGTCAGATTGCACTTCGAGCAAGGCCTTTCGCTGGGCGACATTGCGAGGCTTATCGGGAACAAGACCAGCGGCTACACTTCATGGCTCTGCAAAGAGCTCCAGATCAAGCCGAGACCGTTCGAGGAGTCGAGGCTGGAGGCTATCAGGGAGAAGAGGAGGAAGTACGAACGGAGACCGTTCGACGGAACGGATGAAGATCGGGCCTACCTGCTGGGATTGAGGCACGGCGACCTCTCCGTCTCAAGGCCCTGGAACGGAGCGATCCGGGTATCGACGAGCACCACACATCCAGCGATGGCGGAACTCTTCAGGGGATTGTTCGAGCCGTTCGGGCACGTCTACCAACACCCGAGGTACAAGAAGGACACGAGGAGTTACGAATGGAATCTCTCTACCATTCTGGATAGTAGCTTTGACTTCTTGCTAGATGTATTTGCGGATTCACGCGATGCCATCGAACGAAGTCAATCTACCTTTCTCGCGTACATATCTGGCCTCTTGGATGCCGAAGGCTCCATAGTAGTCACGAGAGACTCCAGACGTAAAATCACTATTTTCTTGGACTACTACAACTCCAACAAGTCCATGCTTGAGTGGATTGAAGGATTGGTTCGGAAGCTTGGGTATTACACGAGTTTGAGGATCAACAAACGGGAAGGGACGCGAACAAAGAAGTACGATATCGTCCACCGATCGGATTACTGGCAACTCTCCATCTTCAGCAAGCATCAAATCAATGGTTTGTTGGTTCAGCTTCATCCTCGGCATCCGGAAAAAGTGAGGCGGATGGCGATAGCACTATCAACGGTCGCTGACGAAGACTACTCTGACGTGGTCGAACGGATCATTGAATTACGGGCAAGCATCCGAAAACAGGTTGCTGATTTCGTGAAAGAAGCCGAAGGACAATACAAACGAACCCACCCTACGTTGTTTAGCGTTTGAATATTAAGGCGAAGCGCTGCAAGACTATGGACTAGGGTTGGGTAATCTTGATACATTGCGTCGGGCACGAAGTCTCGCACGCCATGCAGAAGATGCAATCCATCTCTCTTATCGGGTCTGACTTGTCCGACCGGAACCCCGCGTACTCGGCGCTTGCCGGGTCGAGGACGGCGTCCTTGCCCGTCCCAGCCTGGCCTGGATTGAGCGCCCACTCAAAGACGAAGACGGGGCAGACGTCCATGCAGACACCGTCAGCGGTGCAGTTCTCCCAGTCGACCGCCACTTGTGAACCGTGAACGCCATTCGCAGTCGGATACGGCTTTCCCTCGCCGTCCATCCTCTGGATGCCGCCGGCCCGCACCTTGTGGCCGATGTGCTCGCCGGTGATCGGATAATTCGCAGCGTCTTGGAGGAATCCCGGCTCTATCGGACGGGTCTTGTAGCCGACTTCTCTTGTCATTTGACTGCCGAGCCCGTGCGCCAGCGGCCACGATATAAATTCTGCGAATGTTACTTTCCGCTACAGGACGTCGTACCTTCCATTCTCCTTCACCTTGAACACTGTCAACGGCTTGATTGTGAATATACCGACTTCGGCGACCCCCGGTATCCCCTTCACGCTGGTCTCCATCGCCTCCGGATCGTCGAGCGGTTCGAAGGCCGTGTCCAGAATGATGTTGCCGTTCTCGGTGAAAAGGGAGTATCCCTTGGGCATGAGCCTCTCCTCGGGGAGTCCACCGAGCCTGGATAGCGCGAGTTTGACCGGTGATCTCGCCAACGGAACGACCTCGACCGGCACCTTGACCCCGTTCTCGCACAACCTCGTCGCAAACTTCCCCTCCCCGGCCACGATGGCCACCCTCCTGGCGCTCGACATGACGACCTTTTCCTTCAGCAGAGCGCCTCCTCCCCCCTTAATCATGTCCAACTCGGCATCCACCTGATCGGCGCCGTCGATGACGAGGTCTACGGAGCCTGTGAAAGGCACTAGCGTGATCCCACTTCGGGTGGCCACCGCCTCGATCTGGGTGGAGGTCGGCACGCCCCTCAGGACGCTGTGCTTGGAGAGCACCAGAGGTGAAAGCTCTTCTAGGACGGCGGCGACGGTCGATCCGCTCCCGAGCCCGATTACCGAAGAATCCGAGATGGCCTTTGCGAGCTCCTCGGCGACGCCCCTTATCGCTTGCCTAGACTTTTCCATCAGTTCGATTCCTGCGGCTTCTTCTCGATGTCAATCTGCTCGAGCTTGGTCAGGGCTTCCATCACTTCGTCTCTCAGTTCCCTCACCCTTCGGTCCGAGTCACTCATCTCCGGTCTGCCCCGCTTTTCGACGACCCTCTCTAGCTCGGTTTCGCGGTCGGCCCTCATCACCTGGGCGACCTCCTTCTTCGGGGTTAGGGCCTCAGGCGATACCGCGCCGAGTCTCTCCTTGGCCTGACCGAGCCTCGCCTCGATGTTCTCGATCTTGTCCTGGAAGAGAGTCAGAAGCTCCTCCCTGAGCTTCTCGAGCTCCCCTACCTCGACGACCAGTTCGACATCCTTGAGCTTGTTCTGCATGTCCTTGATCTGGTCGCTGTACTTCCTCGCAATCGATTCCCTCTCCTCCCGGGTTATCCTGCCTTCCGTCTCGGCCTCGTAGAGCTTCATCATCGCCGACGAAAGCAGGTCCCTCTCGACCATCATCGTCCTCATATCCCTGCGAGACCTCTCAAGCTCTGAGGTGGAGACCGAAGACACGGTCAGCCGGCCTGAAGGTTCCCTGACCGCGACCTTGACGGGCCCCGATCTCTTCGGTTTGGAGAAGAAGACAAAGTAGGAGACAGCCACCCCGATCCCGACTCCTGCCCCTCCCGCAAGGATTGCCGAGACGAGGTCAACCAACTAGAAAGCTCACTTGCAAGAGGCGTGGCGAACTTGGTATTAAAACTCGTTTCAGCCCGGAGGTGGAGAAATCATGATTATGTTGTCGCCCCTTACGACGAGGGTGCCCAGCGTGACGGACTTGCCGTCTTCCGAAACCTCCTCCGCGGTCTCCAGAGAGAGGTTCATGTGCTGGTCGAAGCCCTGTAGGACTCCTCGGAGGACCTTGCCCCCCTTCAGCTTCACGAGAACGACCTTTCCGACGCTCTCGTCCAGAACTCGAACAGCCATGTCTACTGACATCGTTGAATCACCTGCTTCGGCCTTCTCGAACGCGTTTATTTAAGCGATAGTATGGTTGAACTCGGATGAAGAAGTGGGTGATGTCGAGGCACGATTCGATGGACACCATCCAGTCGATCGAGTCCTCGCTGGGAATAAAGCTGAACCTGTCTCACTCCGCGCAGGCCAGGTGCGAGGAACCCGGGGAGGGCGTTGTCTTTGTGCACTTCGACGAGACGTTCGTCTTCATCCAGACGGGCGACTCCTTCATCCCGTTCCTGGCGTCGAAAGAGGCCCTTGAGCTCTTCCCGACGGCCGTGGTCGACCAGGGTGCGATCAAGTTCCTGCTAAATGGGGCCGACGTGATGAGGCCGGGTGTGAAAGAGTACGAGAAGTGGGGTGAGTCCGGGAAGCTGGTGGTCGTGAAAGAGGCAGTGAAGAACAGGCCCATAGCCGTAGGTCGGACAACGATTTCAAGTCAGGAGATGGAAGCAGCCACGAAGGGCGTCTGCTTCAAGAACCTTCATCACGTGGGCGACAGGTTCTGGAATCTCTATAAAACGGTCTGAATCGGGTCAAGAGCCGCTCTTTCGCCTCCGTTTGGCGAAAACAGTTTCGGCGAACCCTCTCCTTATAAGCTGAGAACGAAATCCGCGTTTTCTGAACAATCCTCCACCAGATGGTCTAAAGAAATCAAATCTGCCTTAAAATGCAGGATGCCGTAAATTTAATAATCGGGCAAAGGTCTCGGAGGAATAAGTAAACAATTGTCATCAGGAGTCATACAGGAGAAGAAGACGGACGGCAAGACCAGCGAAATCCTGCTAAAGGCTCTCGCGCTCAGGAGCATAGAGGAGATCGCAAAAATCCAGGAGGACGTGACGAACAACACGATTGTCATTCTCAAGGTCACTCCCCTCGCCCAGAAGAGCCTAGACGAGCTGAAGTCCTCAGTGGAGCAGCTGTATGAGTTCGCGACCTCCGTCGGCGGCGACATCGCGCGGCTCGGCGACGAGAGGGTGGTAATCACTCCGCCCGGCGTCCGCATCTGGCGGGGCCTACAGTAGAAGCTCCGCGCGGATCACGTCTTCCCCGGTCGCACGGTCATTATTGTCGAGGTCACGTCCTGTTCGAAGTGCACCTCGAACTCTGTGAAGAGGCTCGCCACGTGAAGGCTGGTTGTCAGATGTGGGGTCGCCCTCGCGATGCGTATCCTCGAGGGGCCCTCTGCGAGGCAGAGGAGGGGCGCGATCATGTCAGCCAGGCTCGCGTCGACGCACGCGCCGTTCTCAGCCTCTCCCCTGAAGGCCAGCGCGGCCTCCTTCCCGACTTCTTCGGCCCTCTTCCCCTTTGCACCGATCGAATCCGCCCCGATTGCGAACCCTGCCCCCACAGCCGAGACGACGATTGACGAGCCGGGCGACTCGGAGTACTCCTCAGTCGCTTGGCGCTCGGCAACCAGCAGCCCACCTTCAGCCAGGGTCTCTGCCGCCGAGTCTGCCTGCCTCTCCGCGACGTGACGAGGCAGCCTCCCGCAGCGGCTCTGTAGCGTCACGCCGGAGATCTTCGGAGGATTCAGCAGCTCTATCGGGAGGACCCTCTGGCTCGCCTCAATCTGAGCCCGGACCCGACCCCCTCCCTTCGGGTAGTACCCTCTCTGTGTGGCGGCCGCCGAGAAACTGATTCCTATCATGCCGAAACCGGCCTTCACGACCGAGGTGAAGTAATCGAGGGGCGGACTCCAGGGAACGTCCGTCCCGCCGACCAGTTCGAGGTCGAGGCGTGACCCCGTCAGGGCGACCGCCGGGACGACCGCTTGGAGTGCGAGAGTGATGCTGGCCGCGGTCTTCATGTCGATGCTCAGGGAGGTCCTCTCCAGGCTCCCTGGTGTGAACGTGATTTCGCTCGAACCGACTGTCGCGCCCTCGAGGGTTCCCCCCGAGATGTCCCTCAAGACGCCGAGGGACGCGGCGTGCTGCGGCCTTATCCCCGGCAACTCACGGCCAGCCCTGATCTTCGTGACCTTTATCGGCCGCTTCTGAATCACCGAGAAGACGATAGCCGTTCTGAGAATCTGGCCCCCACCCTCCCCGTACGAGCCGTCAATCTCCAGGGGCTCCAACGCGGGGGGGATTCGAGGCAGAGAGATTAAGCTATACGGGCACTTTCTTAAATAACCACCAGAGGGTCGGCGAAAACGAAGACAGGTTGAAGATCGGTCTCTTCGTCGGCCGGTTCCAGCCCTTTCACAACGGCCACTTAGCTGCCGTGAAGTTTGCTCTGGAGCGTGTAGATTACCTCTACGTCGTTGTCGGCAGCGCCCAGCGGAGCCACGAGAGGGACAACCCGTTTACGGCCGGGGAGAGGATTTCGATGATCAAGATTGCCCTCGACGCAAACGGAGTCGACCCGGCTAGGTGGATGGCGATCCCGATTCCAGACGCGGACTCGCACTCCGTCTGGGTCTCATCGGTCAAGTCGATGGTTCCCAGGTTCAGCGTGGCCTTCACGAACGACTCCCTCACGTTCCTCCTCTTTCAGGAGGAGGGGATAGACGTCAGATCCGTGCCGCTCTTCGACAGGGAACGGCACTCCGCAACCAACGTCAGGAACAGGATCCTCGAGAGAAAGGACTGGGAGAGCCTGGTCCCCAAACAAGTGGCCAAGCTTGTGAAGGAGTTCGGCGGGGTGGACAGGGTGAGGTCGCTCAAGTCCAAGGACAAGCCGGGGGACTCTCGATGAGCTCGAAGCAGAAGCTGATCATGCTGCCCGGCCCGACGAACGTCTCTGAGAGGGTCATGGCCGCGATGTGCGGTCCGATCATCAACCACAGGGGGGATTCGTTCAGGACTCTTTACAGGGGTGTCACGGAAAAGACGAAGCATCTCTTCCAGACCGAGCAGAACGTGGTCATCTACTCGTCTTCGGGCACGGGGGGAGTGGAGGCGGCGGTCTGGAACTTGATACGCCCGGGAGACGTCGCGGTGGTCCCCGTCATGGGGGAGTTCAGCGAGAGGCTGGCTGAGACCGTGGAACTCGCAGGAGGCAAGGCGGTGACGGTTCGCGCGGATGCGGGCTCGGCGCCCTCACTGGCCGACGTCGAAGCGGCGATGGGCAAGTTGGGTCGCTTCAAGGCGCTCTTTCTGGTCCACAACGAGACCAGCACCGGCGTCGCAGTCCCCTACGTGCAGCAGGCCTCGAAGCTCGCGAGGGAGCACGGGGCCTTCGCCGTGGTAGACGCCATTTCTAGCCTGGGCGGTTACTCGATTCCTGTGGACGCCTGGGGCGTGGACATCTGCATCACCGGGAGCCAGAAGTGTCTCGCGGCGCCGCCGGGTCTAGCCTTGCTCTCGGTCAGCGACCGTGTCGCGGATTTCGTCAAGGGGTCCCCCCCGGCTACGAGGTACTTCGACGTCCAGCGTTATCTTGACTACGGTGCCAAGGGGGAGACGCCGTTCACCCCCGCCCTGCCTCTCTTCTACGCCCTCGACGAAGCGCTGAAGGAACTGCTGGAGGAGGGGCTGGCGACCAGGATCCAGAGGCACGAGCGCGAGTCGCGCAGAATCTACGACGGCACTGCGGCTCTCGGGCTCAAGACCGTCGCCAGCCAAGACGTGAGGTCGAGGACCGTTATCGCCAACTACTATCCGCCCGGGGTGGACGACGGGTCGTTCAGAAAGACGCTGAGCCAGGACCACGACGTGGTGGTTGCGGGGGGGTTCGGGCCCTTTGCCGGGAAGGTCTTCCGGATAGGGTGCATGGGCCTGATAAACGACGGATACGTCGACGCCACACTCAGGGCGGTCTCCGAGACGCTGAAGAAACTCGCTCCCCCGTGAAAGGCTATAAACCGAAAGCCGCAGGGCTGGAGCAACTTCATGCCATTTGAGAAAGGGGCGCTGATCTTTGCGAACTTCACTTCGAAGGTGAAGGACACCGGCGAGCCGATAGAGAGCACGCTGGAGGAGGAAGCGAAGAAGCTGAACATCTACGATGCAACCATCAAGTACGAGCCCAGGCTGATAGCCGTGGGGGAGGGGTGGGTGATCTCGGGACTTGACGCCGAGATAAAGAAACTTGACGTGGGGGACAAGAAAGAGATCGAACTCTCGCCGGAGAAGGCGTACGGACCGAGGGACCCGACCCAGACGAGAATGATACCGCTCCGGAAGTTCGGGGAGAAGGCGGGGGAGATGGCGGTCGGAGACACCGTCGAGGTGGACAACCGCGTCGGCATCGTGAGATTCATCGGGTCTGGGAGAGCACAGGTCGACTTCAACCACAGGCTCGCGGGGAAGTCGATAATCTACCAGCTCGAGGTCCTGAGGAAGCTCGATACCGACGAAGAGAAGCTGAGGGCGCTAGTCGACAGGCGCTTCGCGGGCGAGGGGACCAAGGTTGTCCTCACCCTGAAAGAGAAGACTCTTGACGTGCAGATACCTGAGGAGCTCTTCCTGCTCGAGGGCCTTCAGATAATCAAGAGGGGAATCTCGAACGACGCGTTCAAGTTCGTTCCCGCGATTCGCGAGGTGAGCTTCGAGGAGAAGTACATCACCAAGAAGCCGGAGGAGAAGCCAGTGGAGAAGAAAGCGGAGACAGCCGCGCCGGCGGAGCCGGAAGCGAAGACCGAAGCGCCCGAAGCGAAGACCGGCTAGATGACGCCCGTAGACTCGGCCAACGACTTGGCTGACTTCCTGTCGAGCTTTTGATGAGAGAGGACGGTGTACCTCTCGGGCCTGATCGCGCTGGCCCTCACCAAGGCCTCCACGACCTGGGCCTTCTCCAGTCCGACCTCGGACGCCGTTATGGGCGCGTGGACGTTCCGCAGCGCGGTTCTGACCGACCTCCAATCACCCCGCTGAAGCTTCGACATCATTATGGTGCCCAACCCGCACTTCTCACCGTGAAGGCCTACCCCGGGTGCGACGAGGTCTAGGTAGTGGCTGAAGAGGTGTTCCGAACCGCTGCAGGGACGCGAGCTCCCGGCGATCCCGGCGGCCACGCCAGTGCTGATGAGCGCCTCCACCAGGTCTCTGACGCTCTCCTTTCCGAACCTGCCGATCCTGCTTGAGCCCCGCATCACCACGTCCGCGCTCATGAGCGCCAGTTTGGCCGCGTAGCCCCCGTAATACTCCCCGTTGACCCTGTGGGCGAGCTGCCAATCCTTCACGGCCGTCAGTTTGGAGATTATGTCCCCGCAGCCGGCCGCCAGCAGGTTCCTGGGGGCGGAGGCGATCACGTCTACGTCGGCGAGTATGCCAACGGGGGGTTTGGCCTTAACCGAGTACGGCCGGTCTAGCCCCCTTATCGAGGCGAACGGGCTCGATATGCCGTCGTGGGAGGCGCTGGTCGGCACCGAATAGAAGTGTAGGTTCCTTCGGAACGCCGCGAGCTTGCCCACGTCGACGCTCTTTCCGCCGCCGACGCCGATGATGCAACCCGCACCCGCGGAGGCTTTCATCACGCGAGAGACGTTCCGCATGTCCGCTGCGTCCACCTCGACCCATTGCCCCCGGCCCTTCAACGCTGCGTCGACGGTCTCCATCATCTTCAAGCGGACGTTGGGACCGGCCGAGATTATCACCTTCTTCCGGCCAGCGGAGTCCGCGATAAACTCCCCAAGCATCGAGATGACCCCGTCCCCGATCAGGACCTTGTTCGGGAGCTCCATCAGGTGCGAGGCGGAGTCCACGTTCGCAGAGCATCGCGCTCGCGATTTAAGGTATAGCTAGCCCAACCTGGCCTCGCCTCCGAGAAAGATTAAATAAGCAACGGGAGCCACGCTGAAAACGTCCGTTCTTCGGATATCTGATTGTTCGAATGTCAAGAGAAGAGAAAGAATTGAGCAAGAGGTCGCTGGGGTCAGCGATTTACCACGGCACGACCACGGTGGGAATCACGTGTTCCGACGGTGTCGTCCTGGCGACCGACACGAGGGTCTCGGCCGGTTCCTTCATCGCCCACAAGAGGGGAAAGAAGCTGCTCAAGATAGACGACAATCTCGCGATGACGATCTCCGGAGGGGTCGCCGACGCCCAATACATCGTGGACACGCTGAAGTACTACTCGAGCATCTACAAGATGGAGCGGGGGCGGCTGATGCCGGTCAAATCTGCTGCACAGCTCGTCTCCAACGTCCTCTTCTCCTCCCGCTACTACCCGTACATCGCGGACGTCCTTGTAGGGGGGTTCGACGCGAAGGGTGGCGCGGTGTACAACGTAGACTTCTTCGGGTCGATCAGCTCGGATAAGATGGTCGCGACGGGTAGCGGCTCGCCAGTCGCGTACGGCGTGCTTGAGGAAGACTTCCGGGAGAACATGCCAACTGCCAAGGCCTACCCGGTAGCGGCGAGGGCGGTCATCGCAGCTATGAGGAGGAACGTCTACACGGGGGACCACTTCGACGTCGCCATCATCGACAAGGCGGGCTTCCGCGAGATCTCGGAAGCGGAGAAGGACAAGATCCTCTCCCAGTTCACGGATAACAGTTAGGATTGGAACAGAAAGCCGGTAACGTCAACCTGATGGGTGCGATTCTGAACAACCTCCCAGCGGAGGCCCAGATCACAAGGATCGAGTACGAAGGGCCGCGCATCGCCCTATACACGAAGAACCCCGCGTTCCTCCAGAAGAACAGCTACGTCCTGTCTGAGATCGTGAACACCCTCAAGAAGCGGGTGGTCACGCGCACCGAGAAGTCGATCAGGAGGGCCGAGCCCGACGCCAAGCTGGTCCTGGACAAGCTGATGCCCACGGAGGCCGGAGGGACGAGCTACTTCTTCGACGACGCGCTCGGCGAGATAACCATCGAAGCGCACAACCCAAAGGCGCTCTCGCAGGAGGCGGGGTTCGACCTGGGCAACGCCATGGAGAAGACCGGCTGGAAGATCAAGGTGCGGAAGGCCCCGCACATCGCCTCGTCCGCCATCCAAAACGTGAACTACGCACTGAAGACCGACACCGAATCACGGGAGAGGTTCTATCGGGAACTCGGCGAGGCAATCTTCAGGCCGCGCATCACCTCCACCGAGCACGTCACGATAAAGACCCTCGGCGCCTTCCAGGAGGTAGGCAGGTCCTGCGTCCTCGTCGAGACGGCGGAGAGCAAGGTGCTCCTCGACTGCGGCTACAGCCCGGGCGCGAGGAACGCGTGGGACAAGTACCCCAGACTCGACTGGGCCGACGTCTCACCGGCCGACCTCGACGCCATCATCATCAGCCACTCGCACCTTGACCACATGGGATTCCTCCCCGCAATGTTCAAGTTCGGCTACGACGGCCCGGTCTACTGCACCGAGCCGACGCTGCCCCTGATGACTCTCCTCCAAAACGACTTCGTGAAGATCGCCAACATCGAGGGGGGGCGGCTAATCTACGACCAGAAAGACATACGGGACGAGATTCAGCACACTATCACCCTGCCCTACGGGATGGTGACCGATGTCTCTCCGGACATAAAGCTCGTCTTCAACAACGCAGGCCACATCCTCGGCTCGGCCACGGTCCACTTGCACATTGGGGAGGGGGCGCACAACATCGTCTACACCGGCGACTACAAGTACGGCAGGACGCAGCTCTTCGACTCCGCGACCTGGAATTATCCCCGCGTGGAGACCCTGATAACGGAGAGCACCTACGGGGCCAAGGAGGACATCATGCCCGTGAGGGAGGAGGTTGAGATGAACTTCGTTAGTGCGATCAACAAGACCCTCACCGACGGCGGAAAGGTCTTGATACCCACTCCGGCGGTCGGTCGCGCGCAGGAGATCCTCCTCGTGCTGGACCAGTACATGAGGAACAAGGTGCTGGTCGAGTGCCCCGTCTTCATGGAAGGGATGATATCTGAGGCGACCGCGATCCACGTGTCTTACGCCGAGTACCTGTCTCGCGAGCTAAGGACGAAAATCCTGGAGGAGGGCGTCAACCCGTTCACCTCAGAGTACTTCACCGAGGTCGAGCACCCCTCGAACCGGGAGGAGGCGTACAGAGAGGGTCCGGCGATCATCATGGCCACCTCCGGCATGCTGGAGGGAGGTCCGGTCCTGCAGTATTTCGAGCACATCGCCCCGTCGGAGAGGAACAAGATACTCTTCGTGTCATACCAGGTCCAGGGGACCCTTGGCAGGAGGGTCTTGGACGGAAGCGGGCAGGCGAGCCTGATGGACGAGAGCGGCAAGATCAAGATAGTTGACGTGAAATGCGGCGTCCAGAAGGTCGAAGGCTTCAGCGGGCACAGCGACTACAACCAGATCATCCGGTTCGTGGGGAAGGTCCGGCCCAAGCTCCAGCTGGTGATGGTGGGCCACGGCGAGAAGAGGAAGGCCGAGAACCTCGCCTACGCGATACAGCGCATCTACAGGGTCCCGGCGATACACCCGGCGGTCCAGGAAGCCATCCGGGTCTACTGACCGAAAGCCCCTGAGGCGATCTCCACCACCGTCAAGGCGGAATTCCCGTCTGGGTCGAGGCTCGCGTTGTAGGCCGCGAAGTTTAACGCCGCGAGCTTTCCTGTCCTCGCGATTGACCGAAGGAGTGCCTTCGCCTCGTCGGAAGTGAGGCCGCCCCGCGTGGGATAGTTGACGGATGGGATCACGGACGGGTCGACGACATCAACGTCGAAATGGCAGACGACCCAGTCGGCCGCGTCTTCAACCCATCTCGCTACCCGCCTCGATGCCTCTACGGCGCCAATCTTCCTGATCTCCGTGGCCGTAATCAGCTTCATCTGCGACTCCTCAATCGCCGCGCCTTCCGCTTCGTCCAGCGCCCTCGCCCCCAGATGCAACACACTCCCCTCTCCGATGAGCGGCATCAAGTCGTCGATCCTCCTGCTGAGGCTCGGGCCCCTTCCGCAGGCGAAGGCCAGGCACATGCCGCCGATGTAACCGGAGGGGGTGGTCTCTGGGACGTTGAAGTCACCGTGAGCGTCCATCCAGACCATCCCAGCCCTGCCCTTCCTGGCGCTTCTCAGGCCTGCGACCTCGCCGACGACGAGCGAACACTCTCCACCTAGCACCACGAGCAGCTTGGCCTCCCGGATGCCCGCGACCTTCTCGCAGACTCCACCGGTCCCTCTGCGAAAGAATCCGAAGTTCCTCAGGTCGTCGGGCCCGGTATCGCGTCGGATACGGCCAAGGGTCACGTCGCCGTGGTCAATTGCGTCGAGACCGAAGGCTCGCGCAATCCCGGCCTTTCGCAAGGCGGCGGGAGACTTCGCGACGCCTGCATATCTTGACAGGGTATACATCGGAACCCCGACGATCGCCGCCCCTTCCATGTGAAATCATCCCCTCGGCGGTCATAAAAGCTCGATTGGCGCTCTCGGGCACGACCCAACCCGCCTTTTCAAGCATAACGTCTAAAAAGGCGGAACTTCGCGCTGGGAAAAGAGCGAAACAGAATGACATCAATCGAGGCTTACATCCCTGGGGCGACCGCCGTCGGGATAGCGTACAAGGACGGCGTGGTTCTGGGGGCCGAGCGCAGGATAACCCTGGGAAACTACATCCTGAGCAAGAGCGGCCGCAAGGTCTTCAAGGTCACCGATACGGTCGGGGCGGTCTGCGCCGGAATGGTGGCGGACATGCAGAACCTCGTCAAGCAGGTCGGGGTCTACGCGAAGCTCAAGGAGCTCGAGTCGCACAAACCATTGAAGCCCAGCTCGGTGGCCAAGCTAATGTCGACGGTGATGTTCGAGAACAGGTACGCCCCGCTTCTAACCCAGGTCATCCTGGGCGGGTATTCGGCAAAGCCGGTGGTCTACATACTGGACCCCCTCGGAAGCGTGATCGCTGATCAATATGCCTCGGTTGGAACGGGCGCCGAGATGGCTACGGGAGTCGTCGAGTCCGTCTTCACCCAGTCGATGTCGCAGAAGGACGCCAAGGAGCTCCTGGTTGCCTCCATCAAGGCCGCAATCCAAAGGGACGCTATGAGCGGGAATGGCATCGACATTCTGACTGTGGACAAGACCGGCGTCAAGGAAGAGTCGGTGCCGCTCCAGGCCTGATCGGGCGTGTGGACCTACAAGAACGTGAACGTGCGTTGGCTAGGCCACGACTCGTTCGTTCTGCAGGGTTCCAAGACGGTGATCATCGACCCGTTCAAGGCTAAGGGCGACTACAAGGCGGACGTCCTTCTCATCTCCCACGAGCATTTCGACCACCTGAGCCCCGACGACATCAAGCGTTTCACCAATCCGGGAACCACGCTGGTCGCCCCCAAGATCTGCGAGGACGCGCTGAAGGACTTCCGCTTCGAGAAGAAGTTCGTCGCCCCCATCTCGAGGACCGTGGTAAAGGGTGTGACCGTGGAGACGATTCCGGCCTACAACACGAACAAGTTCAGGGAGCCCGGTAAGGTCTTCCATCCGAAGGATGATGGCAGGGTCGGGTTCGTGGTGACGCTGGACGGAGTTCGGTTCTATCACGCGGGCGACAGCGACTTGACCCCGGAGATGAGAGCGGTCAACGTCGACGTAGCGCTGCTCCCCGTCTCGGGGACCTACGTCATGACCCCGGAGGAGGCGTCGGAGGCCGCCAAGGCGATGAAGACCAATGTCGCGATCCCGATGCACTTCGCGGCGATAGTTGGCAGCAGGGAGGACGCCGTCAAGTTCAAGAAACTCGTGGGCGACCGCTGCGCCGTAGAGATCCTCGAACAGGAGTAGGCTCCTACTCTGGGACGCTCTCGGCCTTTATCTTTCCGTTGTCCACGGTCACAAAGAGGAACCGGTTGTCCGCGAAGACTAGGGTCAACTCGCCGTCCTTCTCGGTCACTGTGAGCAGCGCCTTCCCGACTATCCCATCGAACTTGGCCATTGTTATCTTGCGAGGACCAGGCAACTGAGCGTATTTCTGTCTTGCCGGCTCAGGCCTTCATGTACGAGGTCAGCTCGGCCGACCTGCCCCGACGGCCGGCCTTCTGAACCGGAGATCCCGTAGTCTGCTTGACCATGTCCCTGATGACCTCATCTAAGCTCTTGCTGCGCTTCTCGGATTTCATGCGCTTCAGAGCGTCGTGAGTATCGTCGTGCACCTTGACGCTCTTCGCCATCACTCCTCAACCGCGTCGCTGGTCTATTAAGGATAGCAAGTATGACTCAGTATCGTCGCGAGTTCTTCATTTGCCCCGGAGCTTATCTGGGGCTAAGACTGGGACGGCGTTTACCTCATCGTCACTCTCGTCGGTTCGCGGCCTCATTTAGGTTTTATCGGGCGAGTTGTCGGCTCTCAGCGTGGGCCTCCTCGACGACGTGAAGGTAGTTGACGCCACGCGCCTTCTTCCCGGCGGCTACTGCACCATGCTCCTCTCGGACCTCGGCGCAGGGGTGATCAAGGTCGAACAGCCTGGGCTGGGCGACTACATGCGCGCGACCCCTCCCACGAAGAACGGGGAGAGCCCGGTCAACCAGACGGTCAACAGGAACAAGCTGAGCATCGGGATCAACCTCAAGGACGAGGAGGGGAGGCGGGTCCTCCGGAAGATCCTCGAGACCTCCGACGTCTTCGTGGAGGGCTTCAGGCCCGGCGCCATGAGAAGGCTAGGATTCTCATACCCAGAGGTGCGGCGAATCAACCCGAAGATCGTCTACTGCTCCATCTCGACCTTCGGCCAGAAGAGCGTTCACAGCCTGATGCCAGCACACGACATCAACTTCCAGGCGCTGGCCGGCTCGCTGGCTTACTCCGCCCGGCCAAGGGTGCCCATGCTCCAGCTCGGCGACATGAGTTCCGGGATGTTCGCGGCTCTCGGAATTCTGGCGGGGCTGGCGGGGAAGAGACGGCCTGTCTTCATAGACGTTCCGATAGTGCAATCGCTGCTCTCCTGGATGGTAATCCCGATCTCTTCTTACCTGGCGACTGGCAAGTCGCCGATAGAAGGCGAGAGTCTCGTCCTAGGCTCCGAACCGTACTATGGTATCTTCGAGACTTCAGACGGGGGCTTCGTCGCGGTCGCGGCAATCGAGGAGGAGTTCTGGCACAACCTCCTGCGCGTCCTAGGCCTCAGCCGCCAGGAGGGGAAGAGGTTCGGGAGCCCTGCCGAGCGCAGCGAGGTCGCAAGCATGATCAGAGAGGCCTTCGCGTCGAAGACCAGGGACCAATGGGCCACGCTTCTGGCGGGCAAGCACACAGCAGCGACCCCCGTCCTCAACCTGAAGGAGGCTCTCCGGAGCGACTGGGCACGCTCGTCCGGGATGCTGACCAGGATCAGGGGGGACGGCATCGTCATCAACACGCCAATCGTGACCTCCCCACGCTCCCGGTCCAAAGCCTTCACGCCGGCCCCCAGGCTCGGCGAGCAGACGGACAAGATAATGCGCGGGCTCGGATACTCCCCAGCTCAGATCGCACGCCTGAAGAGGCTCCGGATTCTCGAATGACCCGTCAAGGCTTTTAACTCCAAGGCCAACGGCGGAACGGAAATCTTGAAGCTTGAGGACGTGAAGCGGGTCTCGGTCCTCGGAGCCGGGGTGATGGGACACGGAATCGCAGAGGTGGCGGCCCTTGCGGGCTACCAGGTAACCCTCTACGACGTCAAAGACGAGTTCGTGGCTTCAGCCCTCCAGAAGATCCAATGGAGCGTATCCAAGTTCGTTGAGAAGAAGGTGATTTCCGAGGAGAAGGGCAGGGAGGCGGTCTCCCAGATCAAGGGAACAACGAACCTCGAGGAGGCGGTGTCCGGGGCCGACGTGGTGATTGAGGCCGCGCCTGAGGACGTCTCGATAAAACGCGAGCTCTTCGGAAAGGTGGACAAGCTCGCGCCCCCCGGTGTGCTCTTCGCGTCGAACACCAGCACCCTCCCCATTGGAGAGATAGCCTCCGCGACGGGGCGGCCGACCGATTTCGTAGGCATCCATTTCTTCAACCCCCCTCCACTCATGCCCCTGGTAGAGGTCGTTCGGGGGGGCGCGACGAGCGACGACTCCCTCGCCCTTGCGGTCGGCCTGGCGCGCCGGTTCGGGAAGGAGGTCGTCGTATGCGGCAAGGACGTGCCCGGCTTCATAGTGAACAGGATCCTGGGCCCGCTCCTGAACGAGGCGGCGTGGGTAGTTTCACGCGGCCAGGGTTCGGTCGAAGAGGTAGACTCGATGGCGGTCTACAAAGTCGGCCTCCCGATGGGACTCTTCGAGCTCGCCGATTACAGCGGCATAGACACAATCTACAAGGCGGGAGCCGCTGTGAGCTCTCGAGACCCCTCGAACGTGATGGTCGCTCCCGTCTTCGCACAGAAATTCCAAGAGGGGAAGCTGGGGAGGAAGACGGGGGAGGGCTTCTACAAGTACGGCAAGGAGCAGTGGGAGAGACCGCCAATATCGAGGGAGGCTGGACAGAATCTCGACCCTCTGCTGGTCTTCGCGCCGGCCGTCAACGCGGCCTCCTGGCTCGTGACGAACGACGTCTGCTCCGCCGAGGAGGTCGACAGGTCGGTGAAGCTGGGGCTGGGATTCCCTGATGGAATTCTCAGGATGGCGGACAGATGGGGTCTGGACAGGGTCATCTCTGTCCTGGAGTCCAAGAGATCTGCATACGGACCGATGTACGCTCCAGACAGCACCCTTGCGGGGCTGGCCAAGTCGGGGAGCACGGGTGAGCGGTCAGGCAAGGGCTTCTACGATTACGCACCCACTGAAGAGAAGGAGGGCGAGATCATCGTGAAGAGGTCACCGCCTCTCGGCTGGATCATGCTCAACAGGCCCCACAGGCTCAACATGATGACCCAAGAACTCGTCGGAGAGCTGGTCTCCGCCGCCAAGTCGCTGGAGGCAGACGCCTCGATAAGAGTGGTAGTAATCAGGGGAGAGGGCGACCGTGCGTTCAGCGCAGGAGCCGACCTGACCAGCTTCGACTCTTCCTCCCCTTCTAAGATCTTCGACTTCGCGAGGGGGTGGTTTGAGGCCTTCACCGTCATGGAGAGGCTCAACAAGCCGGTCATCGCCGCCATCAACGGTCTCGCCCTGGGGGGCGGATGCGAGCTCGCACTCGCATGCGACTTTCGTCTCGCCTCCGAGGACGCGCTGATGGGCCTCACGGAGACCAGGCTCGGCATCCTCCCAGGCGCGGGGGGGACGCAGAGGCTCACGAGGATTGTCGGTTTGGCCCGGGCCAAGGAGATGGTCTTCTTCGCGCAAAGGCTGACAGCGGACGAGGCCCTGAAGATCGGGCTCGCCAACAGGGTCTTCAAGAAGGCAGACTTCGATGCTGAGGTGACGGCGTTCGCGACGAAGCTCGCCAAACAGCCGCCCCTGTCGCTGAAGTTCGCGAAACAGGCCCTGGTCCTTTCAACCCAAGTCCCGATCGACCTTGGTCAGCTCTTCGAGGCGAGCGCCTTCGGGCTCTTGCTGTCCAGCCAGGACGCTTCCGAGGGCATCTCCGCGATGCTAGAGAAGAGAGAGCCAGAGTTCAAGGGGGAGTAGGGAAAGCGTTATGAGCGCGGGGCGACCAAGTTGCGGGGCAACTCGCATGAGGTTTTCTGGAAGGAAGTCTCTCCCCAAAGGGACTGGGCTCTAGGATGAGCACGCTCTCCCCGAGCGCCCTGGATTACAACATCCTCGTCTCAGAGGAGCATGAGGCCTTCAGGAAGGTCGTGAGGGAGTTCGCAGAAAAGGAGCTGGCGCCCCGCGCCCAGAAGATAGACAAGGACAACGAGATGGACATGGAGCTCGTCTGGAAGGCCGGAAAGCTCGGCCTCTTCGGCGTGCCCTTCCCGGAGGAGTACGGAGGCGGGGGAGGCGACGACCTCTCGCTGGTTCTGGCGACGGAGGAGCTGACCAGGTTCTCGGCTGCGTTCTCCGCCGTGGTGGGTGCCAACTACCTGGTCTCGGGCCCCGTGGCCGTCTTTGGCACAGAGGAGCAGAAGAGGAGATTCTTGACCCCCATCGCCCGCGGGGAGAAGCTCGCCGCGCACGCGATGACCGAGCCGGGTGCGGGCTCGGACGTCGCAGGAATCACCACGACCGCGGAGAAGAGAGGGGACAAGTATGTCATAAACGGCAAGAAGACG
Organism: uncultured archaeon; assembly: GCA_963731775.1. GTDB lineage: Archaea > Thermoproteota > Nitrososphaeria > Nitrososphaerales > Gagatemarchaeaceae > DATJAJ01. Next base: position 187,382 of record CAVSWV010000006.1, read on the forward strand.
TTCATAACGAACGGCGACAAGGCGGAGATCTACCTCGTCTTCGCTCGCACCAGCCCTCCAGAGGAGGGCAAACGGCACAGGGGAGTGACCGCATTCCTCGCCGAGAGGTCAAACCCCGGCTTGAAGGTGGGTGAGCGGATCGACATAATCGGCCTGAGGGGCGACCAGCCCGTGGAGCTCTCGTTCGAGAACATGGAGGTCCCCGAAGAGAACGTCCTGGGGGAGATAGGCAGGGGGGTCAACGTCGCGCTGTCGACCTACGACCACGGGCGGGTGGGCGTAGCCGCGCAGGGGACTGGCCTGGCGCAGTCAGCCCTGGAAGCGGCCCTAGACTACGCGACTCAAAGGCAAACCTTCGGGAACTACCTGCTCAGCTACCAGCAGGTCCAGTTCAAGATAGCTGAGATGGCCGCGGCCGTCCACTCGGCCCGACTGCTCACATATTGGGGCGCTGCAATGACCATGAAGAACAAGGACTTCATCAAGGCGTCCTCGATCGCGAAGATAGTGGCCACCGAGGCTGCTGAGAAGAACGCCCACATGGCGATGCTCATCATGGGGGCCTACGGGGTCTCGACGGACATGAAGGTGGAGCGGATTCTGCGCGACTCCCAGGTGATCAAGACCTACGAGGGGACGAACGACATCCAGCGTCTGACGATAATGAAGGAGATCGCGAAAGAGATGGGCGTCCTCGGCTAGTCTCAGGCTTTGCTAGCAGCATCGTTGAAATAGGGGCAGCCACTCTTCGCGCGAAGGCAGACACGCTTTGAACAGAGTAGCCGTGGTCGGCGTCGGTCACTCCAGGTTCGGCAAGCGGACCGACGTGGACGTCGGTGAGCTCGCCTTCGAATCAATCCACCAGGCGATAGACGACGCGGGGGTGGACAAGACGGACATCAAGAACGTGGTGGTGGGAAGCGTGGGCGGCTGGTACGAGGAGTCGCTTCCCGCTGTGATTGTGAACGAGTACGCTGGACTTCACGGCGTCGGCACGATGAGGGTGGAGGCTGCGTGCGCGAGCGGCAGCGCGGCCGTGAAGGCTGCTTACAACAGCATCGTGAGCGGAGAGGGCGACATCGCGTTGGCGGTCGGGGTCGAGAAGATGACCGAGGTCGACACCCTCACTTCGGTGGAGCTGATCGGGCGAGCGGGATCATACATGTGGGAGTTCGAGAACTTCGGCATGACCTTCCCGGCCTATTACGCGCTCTATGCGGTCGCCCACATGAACAAGTTCGGGACGACGCAGGAGGACATGGCGAGGGTCGCGGTAAAGGCCCACCATTACGGTGCGATGAATCCCTTGGCGCAATTCCAGAAGGAGATAACGTTGGAGAAGGCGATGGGGTCGCAGATGATTGCCTGGCCTCTAAAGCTCTACGACGCCTGCCCCCTCACGGACGGGTCGGCGTCGGTGATCCTTGCCAGCGAGGAGACCGCGAAGAAGCTCACCGACTCTCCGATCTGGATCAAGGGCGTCGGCTACTCATCCGACTCGGCCAACCTCAGCAAGCGGGACAATTACGTCGGTCTCGAAGCCAGCGTCCGCGCCGCGGCGCGAGCCTACGCCTCCGCGAAGGTGACTCCAGACCAAATTGACGTCGCGACTTGCCACGACTGTTTCACCATCGCAGAGCTGATGGCCTACGAGGACCTCGGGTTTTGCAAGAAGGGCGAGGCGGCCCGGATGATCAGGGACGGGGAGACCCAGGTGGGGGGCCGGATTCCTGTGAATCTGGACGGGGGCCTGAAGGCGAAGGGCCACCCGATCGGCGCCACAGGAGTCTCGATGACCGTGGAGATAACCAAGCAGCTTAGGCAGGAGGCGGGGAACCACCAGGCGAACATAAAGAATGGGATTGGGCTCGTCCACAACGTTGGCGGGACTGGCCACTACGCCTACGTGACCATCCTCTCGAGGAGCTGAAGAAAATGTCAGAAGAGCCGGCGCTACATTCGCGGCGCTCCCTCACCCTGCACTTCGACATCCCCATCTCGAAGACCCGCGAGTTCTACGACGCCCTCCGGTCGGGCCGCTTCGTCTCAACGAAGTGCGCGAAGTGCGGGATCGTCATCTTCCCGCCCCAGTCCGACTGTCCGAACTGCATGAGCAAGGAATTCGAGTGGGTGGAGCTGCCGCGGGACGCGACACTCGACACCTACACCTACGTCCAGATAACTCCCGCGAGCTTCATCGACAGCGACCCCTACATCATCGCAATCGGAGAGCTGACGGGGGGGCCGAAGGTCCTCGCCTGGCTCGAGGGCGTCCCGATAGAGAACGTCAAGCCCGGCATGAAGCTCCGGGTCGAGACGCGGGTCGCCAAAGAAGGGAACCCGTACTACGTCTTCGTCCCCACTCAGTAGTCCTTGGGAACCGCCTTCATCAGGTCGGCGATTCTGAGAAACCGTTCCCTGTATCCCAGGAGCTTCGTGATCGAACCCTTGAACTTGAGCTGGCCCTTCAGGACGGCGGACTGCATGTCCATCTCGCCTTTGGCCACCTTGCACCACGTGTCGTAGGTCCCTTCGAAGCCGAACTCGGTCTGCGCTCCGGGCGCCCCCTTGCGGAGCGTGGTGACTCCGCTCTCCACGGCTAAAACGTAGCTCTGGTTGATGTCGGACGCGACGATCATCACGCTGGTCTTGACGCCCCGCATGCCGTCGTTCCACTTCTGGTCGCCCACGAGCGCCCCCTCCAGTTCGTTGAAGTACTCGTCGCTGAGGAATTTCGCCATCCTAGGACGCCCCGCTTTCCAGGGCGCGCCTTTTGAGCTTACCGATGCAACCGGATGTGAGGACCGTGCGCACCCACGCCCCCCCGAAGCTGGCGTCTGCGAAGGACTCCCTCAACTCTGCGGCCGAGCGGTGTCCGGTCTTCACGATGACCCAGCGGTCCCCTTCGCCAGCCGGTATCAAGGTGACCTTCCCGTGTCTCTGCTCCAAGAACTTCCGAAGCGTCTTCCTCCATTCCTCGGAGAGCGGCCCGTCCGCCTCGAGCAGGACGTACCTCTTCCTCTCGCTCCTCATGCCCCGATCGCCCCTAGATAGAACGCGGGCGCTCCCTGCTTTAGGAGGAAGAGCCTGGGCTTGACCTTCACGCGCACCGGGTCTGAGTCTGACAGACCAAACCTTCCGTCCATGATCAGCTGTTTGTCGAGCCGCAGATAGAGCGCGTTATGCTCGTCCAGGTGCTCGGAGATACTGCGAACCAGCTCCTCCTTCGGTTCCTCTGGGAGCATAGACACTATGCGCTTGAAGACCGCGCCTGCGCCCTCGCTTATGATGTGGTACCGGACGTGGAGGATCGGGTTGCCGTAGTGTCCCTGCAACTCCTCCTTGGAAGGCGGGCCGTCTAACCCCAACGCCCTGGAGACGGACTCGGCAATCCTTGTTTCGTCCTCCGTCGCTTGGACAAAGTACGACACCTCTACAGACTGGATCGGCCCCTTCAATCGGGTTCGGTCCTGCCGTAATCGATAACTATATGCGCTTTACGGACCTACATCATGGCGAAGAAACTCACGGTCGAGGACGTGCTCTCTGACGAGCTGAAGCGGGAGATGAATCTCGACACCGAGACCTTCGTGGTGCTCGACGACTGGGACTCGGTCATGCAGAGCGTCTACCAGATGCCGATAGAGTACGCCGGCTACAACAAGAAGGTGAGCGAGATGAAGCTGATGAAGGAAATGATCGACAACCTCGCCTCCTCAGAGTTCGACAGCGTGAAGAGAAGCGAGAGCAGGAAGAAGCAGCTTCAGCAGTTCACGAAGACGCTCAGCATGTACTACAACCTTGTTTTCACCAAGGGCGAGAAGAAGGTCGGTTACGGGGCGCTGATCCACTTCCCCAAGCTAAAGACTCACCCGGAGAGGAGTGGAGGCATCGTCCTCGCCGCGAAGCTCGTGACCGCGGTCGGAGACAAGTCCACCACCTTCGAGAGGGCGAAGTTCGACGACTTCATGGTCGAGGTCAAGCCATACATCAACCTCCTCGGAGACCTCTACCGTCAGTCCCGCAAGATGTAATGAGCTTGGCCGACCTCGTACTCGGCATAGAGAGCACAGCCCACACCTTCTCCGCTTCTATCGTGTCGACGGACGGGGTGATTCTCTCCAACGCGAAGAACGTCTACAAGGCAAGGGAGGGGAGCGGCATCCACCCGTTCGAGGCCTCGCAGAGCCACCTCGCCTCTGCTTCCAGCGTCGTCGGGGCCGCGTTGAAGGGAGCCGGGGTGGAGATCACCGAAGTGGACGCAGTCAGCTACGCCATGGGCCCGGGCCTTGGGCCGTGCCTGAGGGTCGGCGCTGTGGTGGCCCGGAGTCTGGCGGCATCGCTCAAAAAGCCACTCGTGCCCGTAAACCACGCCGTCGGGCACATCGAACTCGGATGCCTCCTTACGGGCGCAAAGGACCCGCTTGTCCTTCTGGTTTCAGGGGGCCACAGCATGGTGGTCGCATACTCGTCAAGGCGCTGGAGGGTACTCGGAGAGACCCTCGACTTGACCCTCGGGCAGCTGTTGGACCAGTTCGGAAGGCACTCGGGTTTGGCGTCGCCTTGCGGAAAGCGAATCGAAGAGGCTGCCGGAAGATCCACGCATTATCTCAGGCTCCCGTACTCCGTGAAGGGGAACGACGTCTCTTTCTCCGGCCTTCTGACTTGTGCTGAGCGGCTCAACGACGACGGCGCGGAGTTTGGGGACCTCTGTTTCTCGATTCAGGAAACGGCGTTCGCGATGATGGTCGAAGTCACCGAACGGGCGCTGGCCTTCACCGGGAAGAGGGAGGTCATGATAGTGGGAGGCGTCGCCGCCAACAAGCGGCTCTCGGGCATGTTGACCACGATGAGCTCCAGGCATTCGGCCAGATTCTCGACGGTCCCAATCGTGTACAGCGGAGACTGCGGCGCACAGATCGCGTGGGCGGGGTGCCTGGCCCTGCGCTCGGGGGTAACCATTCCGATTGGGTCGGCGGACACAAGACAATCTTGGAGGCTAGACACGGTTGACATCCCTTGGCGTGATTGAGCGCGGGCGCATGATCTACAGGGGGGCAGAGGCGGACCTCTACCGAGGTAGGTGGTGCGGCCTCCCCGCGGTGTTCAAGGTCAGGAAGAAGCTGTCCTACAGGCTCGACTCCCTGGATAGGGAGATCAGGGCCCAGCGGACAGCACGTGAGGCCCAGATGCTCCACCGTGCGAAGTCTGCGGGGGTCCCCACTCCGTACCTCTACCAGGTCGACATGGTAGACTCGACCCTCGTGATGGAATTCGTGGAGGGACCCAGGATGAAGGACCGAGTCCCGACGTCGGGGGGCCGAGAACTCTCTCATCTCTTCCGAATGCTAGGCGGCAGCGTGGCCAGGTTGCACGCGGCCGGGATCGTCCACGGGGATCTCACCACCTCCAACGCCATAATCAGAGGGCCCGAGCTGGTTCTCATCGACTTCGGCCTTGCCTCACAGAGCCTCAAACTGGAGGACCAGGCGGTCGACCTTCGCCTGATCAAGGAGACGATCACCGGGGCCCACTCGTCTGTTGCGGCCGCGGCGATGAAGGCCCTGCTCGCGGGTTACGGGGCCGTGCTGGGCGAGAGCCGCCTAAGGTCGGCGACGAGGCAGCTGCGCGAGATTGAACGGAGAGGAAGATACGCCCGGGTCGAGTGATCCTGCCCCGGCTCGCTGGCGCTCCGCCCTCCGATTTGGGACCCTCCGCGGGCAACCTTTATCTGCACAACGCGCAGGAGTCGGAACCCCTGATTACGCTATGGCAAGGATCCATTCACACCGCCACGGGAAGTCGCACCAGACGAGGCCCACCAGCAAAGCCGTCCCTAGCTGGGTCACCTACGGTCCGGACGAGGTCAAGGCGGCGATCGTGAAGCTCGCTAAGGAGGGACTTACACCGAGCCAGATCGGGTTGGCGCTGCGCGACGACTACGGAATTCCACTGGCGAAGCCTGTGCTCGGCAAATCGATAGGAGACGTGCTCGTCGAGGCCAAGCTCGCTCCGAAGCTGCCCCAGGACCTGCAGGACCTGATCGACAGGGCTTTGCGCGTGCAGAAGCATCTCCAGATTCACCACAGCGACAGGAAGAACGTTCATTCACTGGAACTTGTTGAGGCCAAGATCTACAGGCTCTCCAAGTTCTACAAGGGGAAGGGCATCCTTCCGGACGACTTCAAGTACACGGCTGTCGTCGCGCAGCTGGCGTAGAAGACAATGGGCTGCGTCGATTGGCCGACCTCGACGGGCTCCTGAACCGGTACGAAACACTCGCCAGGGACATCCTCCGCATCGCCCGCCAGGGGAAGAAGATTCTGGTCGTGACCCACATCGACGCTGACGGCCTGACCAGCGGCTCCCTGGTCTTTGCGGCCCTGACGAGAAAGGGGGCGAACGTCACCCTCAGGTCAATACCAGACCTGGATCAGAGATTCATCTCGGAGCTGAAGGATGGGAGGTTCGACTACTGCATCTTCACGGACCTCGCTTCGTCCCTACTGGCTCAGATCTCGGAGGCTCTCGACGGCAGATTCCTCGTCATCGATCATCACCAGCTGGCTGAAGAGGACATGTCAAATCCGAGCGTGGTCAATGCCTGGCAGTTCGGCCTCGACGGCGGAACGGAGGCGTGCTCTTCCACCATGGCCTACTTCTTCGCTCGAGCCGTCGACGAAAGGAACATAGACCTCGCCTACCTGTCAATCGTTGGCGCGGTAGCGGACCGGCAGGACAAGGGGCCTGGGCGGTCCCTAACGGGACTCAACCGAATGGCGCTCGAGGACGCCCAGTCGATAGGTCTGGTCGGCGTTGCCAAGGATTTGGTCTTCACCGGGAGGGAGACGCGCCCGATCCACGAAGCGATCGCCCTTACGTCCACGCCCTACCTCCCAGGACTTTCTGGGAGCAAGGACGCGGTCCTCGCAGCCCTCCTACAGGCTGGAGTGGAGCTCAGGTCGGGGGGAGCGTGGAGGACAATCTCCGAGCTATCCAGCGACGAGAAGATGAAGCTGACAGAGGTAATCGCGAGCGTGCTGCTTCCTAGTGGCGGCGGGACCGAGCTGCTGGCTGGGCTAGTAGGAGAGGTCTACACATTCGAGCTCGAGGATCCGTTCACACCCCTGAGGGACGCCCGTGAGTTCGGCACTCTCCTGAACGCCTGCGGGAGGATGGACCAGGCCGGCGTCGGGATGGGGGTCTGCCTCGGAGACAGGGCCGAGTCGCTCAAGGCCGCGATCAAGACCCTCTCTGACTACAGGTCGGGGTTGGCCAAAGCTTTGGACGCACTGATGGCCGACCGCTCCAGGTTCGACGAGCACGGCAAGACCGTCCTCGTCCGAGGGGACGAGATGGTGGACGAACGACTCCTCGGCCCGGTCGCATCCATCCTCACCTCCTCTCCGGGGTACAAGGACAGGATCGTTGTGGCCAGGACCAACGCTGGCTCGGGCGAGCTGAAGATATCGTGCAGGGTCGGGGATTCGTATGAAGGCGACGCCAACATGGGTTTGGTGATGAGGGAGATTGCAGAGGCCGTGGGAGGCGTCGGTGGAGGCCACACGATGGCAGCAGGGGCGAAGATTCCCCTCTCCGAGGGCGACCGATTCGCGAAGCTGGTACTGGAAAAGCTGACCACTTGAAACTAGAACTACGCATGGTCATACGGTGCGAGGACGAAGCGGCCGCGAAGGCTCTCGCCGTGGTCCTCGCCCCCGACAACCATGCTATCCCCAGCGGGCAGCGCTTCAAAATGAGACGTTCGGCCTCGTCCTTGGTCTTCGAGGTCGCATCCGTCCGGATCGGGTCGACCTTCTCCACGGCGGAGAGCGTTCTAAAAGACACGGGACTCTTTCAGGAGATATGGCTTTTATCACGCCCTCGGAAGGTAGCGGCAAGAAGAACGTGAGCTCAGATTGCTAGACGTGAAGCTGCTGAGAGAGAACCCCGATGTCATCAGGAATGACATCAAGAAGAGGGGGATCAACGAGAAGCTCGCTCTCGTCGACGAGGGCATCGAGTGCGACAAGTCGTGGCGCTCTCTCAAGACTCAGGTCGAGGAGCTCAAGCACAGGCAGAACGAGCTCACAGCGGAGATCTCGAATTTGAAGAAACAGGGGAAGCCGCTGGACCGGAGCCTAGCTGAGGTCAAGGACCTGCCGTCTCGAATAAAGACCCTCGACGCCGATGCGGACGCACGTTTCGCGAGGCTCAACGAGATACTCATGACACTCCCCAACATCCTGCACGAGAGCGTCCCCGTGGGGAGGGACGACACGGAGAACGTCACTGTGAGGACTTGGGGTACTCCCATCAGGCCCAGCTTCGATCTCAAAGACCACATAGAAGTGCTCGACGGCCTGGGGCTGGTGGACATGGCGAGGGCCGGAAAGGTCGCCGGTGCTCGGTTCTTCTTCCTGAAGGGTGACGCGGTCAAGCTAGAGCATTCAATTATGAGATATGCGCTCGACGAGCTCTCGAAGAAGGGTTTCGTCCCAGTCGAACCACCCTTCATGATGCGGAAGGAGGCCTACGCCGGCGTTACCGACCTGGGCGACTTCGGACCCGTAATCTACAAGATTGAGGGCGAGGACCTCTTCATGATAGCGACGTCGGAGCACCCGCTGGTGGCCATGCACATGGACGAGATCCTCGACGGGAAGCAGCTACCGATCCGTTACGCGGGCTTCTCCCCGTGCTTCAGGGTGGAAGCGGGGGCCCACGGAAAGGACACGAAGGGCATCTTCAGGACGCACCAGTTCTACAAGGTAGAGCAGATAGTCTTCTGCAGCCCGGAGGAGAGCTGGAACCTCCAGGAACAGCTGATCGCGAACGCCGAGGGACTCTTCCAGAGCCTCGGCCTCCACTACCGTGTGGTCAACGTGTGCACCGGCGACATGGGAACGGTCGCCGCGAAGAAGTATGACCTCGAGGCGTGGATGCCGGTCCAGAAAAAGTTCAGGGAGATGGTCTCATGCAGCAACTGCACCGACTTCCAGTCCAGGAGGCTGAAGATCCGCTTTAGGGAGAAGCAGAGCGATGCGACCAGGCTCGTCCACGTCCTGAACTCGACAGCGGTCACGACGCGGGCGTTGGTGGCGATTGTCGAGAACTTCCAGCAGGAGGACGGTTCCGTCCTTATCCCGAAGCCCCTGGTCCCCTACATGGGCGGGCTCGACGTGCTCGGCCATCAGTGAGGTTATAAAGCTGGTAGGAACGGGTCGAAATTAGTTGCCAAAGAAAGCGGCCAAGGTTCGTGACAAGTGGAAGCTGAAGTCATGGGTCACCGTCCTCGCGTCACCCTCCTTCGGGCTTATGCCGATCGCGAGGGTCCCGATAACCGACCTGGAGAAGGCGAGCGGGAGGGTGATTGAGACCACGCTCTACGACATCCTCAAGCAGGACCCCCAACACTACGCGTTCAAGCTCTACTTCCAGGTGGACAAGGTCGAGGGGGAGACCGCGCCCACGATCTTCAAGGGGCACGAGTACTCCCGGGAGTTCCTGAGGAGCCTGATACGCCGGGGTTCCTCCATGTCTGACTTCATAAAGGACTACAGGACCAAAGACGGCTATCTCGTCAGAGTGTACTGCATCGCACTTTCTCAGGGCCGGATGAACACCTCTAAGAAGCACGACCTGAGGCTGATAATGGACAAGGTCATCGGCGAGCGCGCGGTGGGACTCACCTACGACCAGTTCGCGCAGGAGCTGGTCCTCCAGAAGGTCGCGTCCGACGTCTACAACGAAGCCAAAAAGATTACGCACCTCAGGCACGTCGGCATCAGAAAGAGCAAGCTGATTTCAAGACCGGACGTGGTCAAGGCCGCCCCCGTGGCCCCTATTGCGGCCTAGGCGCCCGAGTTCTCTGCGGCATCGGGATTTAGATCATCGGAACACTAAGCTTTCCGAGGGCGGAGTTTAGGGCCATTGGGTTTCATTTCGAGCACAGACGTCGCGATTGAACTTCCTTGAGGAGACGGAGTTCAAACACCTCGTAGAATCGGCGGGATTCGTGTCGGTGCGGGTCGACGCTCCCGACCTCAAGGAGTTCGCGATCCAGGCCGGGGTTCCGGCCGAGGCGCTCGAGCTCTTCTCCAGCAAGAGCTGGTGGCTCCTCCAGGCACGAAGGCCTTAGCCCGATGGCCGGAAGGCAGGGGAGTCTGGTCTACTTGCTAGAGACTATCTTCAAGATGTCCCTGTCGTGGAGTTCGTAATCCGCCGCCACCCTCTTCTTTGTCCTCACGTCGATCGCGTAAAGGAAGCCCTCGGCGAGCGCCGTGTGGACCGTCCTCGCCAGGTCAATGGCCGTCGAGCCCCCCTTCATCACGTACGCGTCTGGGAACACGTTCCCGTTCTTGTCGGCCAGCCTGGTCTCGTCCTCGACCGGAAAGACCACGATCGCCTTTAGGAGAGAGAAGTACGCCTCGTTGATGGCCTGTTGGACGCCCGTCCCTCCCAGCGGCCTCATCACCTTCTCCTCTACCAGCCGCAGGGCGGCGACCTGTGCGGGATTGAGCTTCTCCGGGGAGACAAGGGAGAAATCAGGGTCCCCAGGGGTGTAGCGGATGAGGCCGTGGTCCGCGGCCTTCCTCAGGAGCAATTCAGCCTCTGACGCGCAAGGGACAACGTTCCTGCCGCTCGCCTTGAGCTTGGCTATGTTCGAGGCGGCTGAGGGCAGGTCTGCCTTGTTCGCGGCGATCAGGTTCGGCTTGGTCAGCCTCCTCAGCTCGTTCACGAAAGTCATCAGCTGCCCGTCCGTCCACGTTGTAGGCGAGTCGATTCTCATCTTGAGGTGAAGCAGGACCTCCTCGACGTCCGCTGGTGTGATCGAGAGCCCGCTGAGTCTGTTCGCGAGGTGCTCGATTATCTTCCCGCGAATCTGTTCGATGGTTCGAGCGGACTTCTCCCAGTCCTTCTTGACAAGCCCGTAGACCCAGAGGTCGAACTCCCGTTCGACCATCAGCACGTCCTCCATCGGATCGTGCGAACCCGGAGGAACCTTCATGCCCTCCAAGTCGGTCGAGCCAGAGGAATCCACCACCTCGATAAGGGCGTCAGCCTGCCTGAGCTCGTCGAGGAACTGGTTTCCTCGCCCCCGTCCTGTAGACGCCCCCTCTACGAGTCCAGCGACGTCGACGAGACGGACCGGAATGAGCCTCGTGCCTTCGACGCAGACCGAATTGCGGGGTTTGTCCACGACGCCCATCTCCTTGCAGACGCACTTGGTCCTCAGATACGCGATCCCCATGTTCGGCTCGATGGTGGTAAAGGGATAGTCCGCGATCGGAACGTCCTTCAGCGTGGCCGCTGCGAAGAAGGTCGACTTTCCGACGTTCGGCTTTCCGATCACCCCCACGAGCATGCGTTCCGCCCCGCCGCAGCATGTTATAACGTCTAATCACGCTGGCGCTGGCGAGATGCCGCGAATCGCCGTGGTGGGGGGCGGGATCGCTGGGATTGCCGCCGCGACGGAGGCCGCGGAGAGAGGGTCGTCCGTGACAGTCTTCGAGTCATCGCCTTCGCTCGTTCCTCCCAGAAGCATCTGGCCCTCGCTCATAGCACCGAGAACTGGCACAGGCGCATTGCCACCTGCGCCGAGGCCCCGTTCCGGTGTCGAGGTGCGGCTCGGAGAGGCCGTCAGCAGAGTGGAAGAAAACGGCGAGATCACCGCCGGCAGGGGCAAGGAGGTCTTCGACCTAGTGGTCGTCGCCACGGGGAGCAAGGTCGAGGCGAAGGTTCCCTCTGCATGGAGGAAGAAAGGCCTCCACGTCCTCGCCGACCTCGACTCGTTCCGCTCCTTGCGCGACAGCTTGCCCGACTACGAAAGGGTCGCCGTCGGTGGCAACGGACTCTTGGCCCTGGACGTTTCGGAGAGGATGGCCCGCCTCGGCGTCAAGGTGACACTATTTGCTGCCGGGGGACCGCTCGCCGACCGCATAAGCGACGCGCTCAGGCCCATCGTCGAGCGGGGAATAGGAGCCGCCGGAGTGACGCTCGTCAAGGCTGGCCCTGACAATCTCGCTGGGGTCGAGCGGGTCGAGGCCGTCGTCGCCGGCGGCGACATCTTCCCGTGCAGGGCGTACATCGCCATCCCCGACTGGGTACCCAACGTCTCCGGCATAGATGCCTCGGCAGGCAGGTTGGGCGGAATCCTCGTCGACGGCGGGATGAAATCGAGCTTAGACTCGGTGTTTGCTGCCGGGGAGTGCGCCGAAGTCCGCGTCGGGTCGGCCACTCATCTGGTTAGGCCCGACTCGGCGCGAGTGACTGGATTGGTGGCGGGGGCGAACGCCTCGGGGGGCGCTGCCCAGGCGAGACTTGTGGGTCCGAGCTCGAGGGAGATCTTCGGCGTAGATTTCGCAGATTGTGGACTGACCCTCAACGAAGCTAGGCTCGCAGGGTTCGACGTCGACGAGGTCTCCCGTTCAGACGCCCAGTCTGCCTGCGCGCTCGTCTTCGAGAGGACAAGCCTCCGCGTCGTGGGCGCACAGGCCGCCGGGGCGAGTGTCCGCGAGCTCTCCCAGCCCCTTGCCTTGGCCGTCCTGGGTTCGCTTAGACTGGACGATCTCGCCTACAGCGACTTCGCTTCAAGCGATATATCGCTCGTCTCCGAGACCGCACGGGAGGGACTGAAATCAAGGTGAGCTCCGCTCAGGTAAGGCTCCTGATCTGCGACCAAGTGGACGTGGCCGACCTCTCGCTGGGCGGGGGCTTTTCAATCGACTACGAGCCGGGCCTCCCCCGCGACGAACTCCTGCGCGTGGTCAGCGGATACGACGCCATCATCGTCAGGAGCAGAACGAAGGTGGACCGCGAGGTTCTTGACAGGGCAACGCGACTTAGGCTAGTGGCGAGGCCGGGGACTGGTCTCGACAACGTGGACGTCGACTACGCCAAGTCGAAGGGGATCGCAGTCGTGAACAGCCCTGAATCTCTCGTCGAGGCTGTAGCGGAGCACGTCACGCTCTTGATGCTGGCTCTCAGCAGAAAGCTTGTGGAGGCTGACCTGACCACGAAGGCGGGCGGATGGGAAAAGGAGCGCCTCATCGGGTCGGAACTGAAGGGGAAGACACTGGGCATCGTTGGCTTGGGCAGGATAGGCCGCAGGATAGGCGAGATCGCGAAGGTGATGGGCATGTCGATCCTCGTCTACGACGTAGTCGCAATTCCACCCGACGTCGTCGCGAGGCTCGAGTGTGCCGTCGTCGACCTAGACGCGCTCTTTACCGGGGCCGACTACATCACGCTCCACGTCCCTATGACCGACGATACACGCCACATGGTGGACTCGCGAAGGCTGACGACGATGAAGCCCGGCTCCTTCATCATCAACACCTCTCGCGGCGGCGTGATCGACGAGGCCGCCCTCGCGGACGCACTGGTGTCCGGCAAACTGGGCGGCGCCGCGTTGGACGTCTTCGAGAAGGAGCCTCCAGTCGGCGATATCCTGAAGGCTCCGAACGTGGTACTTACCCCCCACGTGGGCGGCCAGACGAAAGAAGCGCAGCTCAGCGCCATAACCGTCGTCGGGGAGAAGATCAGGACCTTCTTCCGAGTGGCCTAAGCATCCGAGAGATTGCGAACATTTATTTGCCGACCTTGAACGAGGCCACTCGATGTCCTACCGCCAGATAGCGAAGAGCTGGCAGTCCATATTCCACGAGAAGACCGGCGATATCCGAGCGAGAGCCATACAGCTCAGGATGGAGCCCGCGTTCTTGAGGATCGAAAGGCCGTCGCGCCTCGACCGGGCCAGAAGCATTGGCTACAAGGCGAAGAAGGGAGTGGTGGTGGTGAGGGCGAGGGTCTCCAGGGGAGGGATGAGGCACAAGCGACCCACCTCCGGGAGGAGGTCGAAGCACATGGGGGTCCTCAAGATCAAGGGAGTCGTACCGATGAAGACTACCGCGGAGCGGAGGGCAGCTGAGAGATATCCGAACCTCAAGGTCCTGGGATCGTACCCAATCTGGAAGGACGGACGCTTCGCATGGTTTGAGTGCATAATGATCGACCCGTCGAACCCTTCGATCAAGACGGATTACAATTACAAGCGGGTTCTCGGCAAGCTCAGCTAGGCGGGGCCTTCATTTCGCTGCTGTGTCCCGGCGACACCTTCGAGGTCGGGTCGACGTAGGCCTTTGCCACATTCACCGCCAACGCGGCCTGGGCGTATCCCGTCGCTATCAGATTCAGCTTTATGGCGTCCACCGGACCGGCGATGTCCCCAGCGACAAACACTCCTGGGATGCTCGTCTCCATCCTTCCGTTCACCCTGATCTCTCTCCCGTCGATCTGGAGCCCCCAGTTCTTTATCGGGCCAAGATCAGCCCTGAACCCTATGTTCACGAGGATCGCGTCGACATCCAACCTCGTCTCGGCGTTTGTCCGGTTGTCGAAGATCACGGCCTCCTTGATCCCCGTCTGGTCGCCTGCGACGCTCCTCACTTCGTAGAAGAGCTTGACGTCGACGGGTGCCTTCATCAGATCTACCACGCTCTGCTCGTGGGCCCTGAAGACGTCTCTCCTGTGGACCAGCGTAATCTTCTTGGCGACGTCATTGAGGTTGAGCGCCCAGTCGACCGCCGAGTCGCCCCCGCCCACGATGAGGAGGTTCTTGCCTGCGAAGAATGACTTGTCCTTGACGAAGTAATACACCCCTTTTCCTTCGAACTGCTCCACACCCTTGGCCTCGAGCTTGTTCGGCGAGAAGGCTCCGACGCCGGCCGCGATCAGGACGGACTTCGAGTAGTGCTTGTTCCCCTGGTCGGTGTCCAGCTCGAAGACGCCGCCGCTCTTCTGAAGGGAGACGACCCTCTCGCCCAAGACCACCGCGGGACCGAACTGGAGACCCTGCTCCACCAGCGCCTTCACGAGGTCCTTTGCCAGGATCTTCTTGAATCCGGGAGCGTCAAAGACGTACTTCTCGGGGTAGAGGACGGCGACCTGCCCCCCCGGCTGGTCAAGAGCGTCGATGACCTTCGTCTTCATCTGTCTCAGGCCGGCGTAGAAAGCGCCGAAGAGTCCCGCCGGGCCGGCGCCGATTATCGTGATGTCGTAGACCTCGTCGCTCAATGGGAGCCAAGAGCGCCCCCGACTGGCAAGCCGTATAAACGATTCTGGGCAGCAACGACCCTAGCTGAAGCCCGCCGAGTGGGGGTCCGATGGCTTGACAACCTCCCTCATCAATACCGTAGCGTATTCTCCTCTCGCAAGGACGAAGGACAGGATGGCGACGTCGCCGTCCAGCTGGTAGGACTCCCCGAGAACGGTGAGGTGGGGACGCCTGAATCCGCCCTCGACGCTCACTTCCTGCATCTCCTTCACATAGAACTCGCGCGGCGAGACGCCCTCCTCGGCGAGGACCTCCTCCACGCACGCGTCGAACCTAGACCCGTAGTTGCGATAGGCAAACCCTATGAGCTGAACTAGGGGAACCGCCCCCTCGACTTGGGGTTCCCTGACCCCATGGACCTTCCGAAGCACGAGCCCCTCGTCCGTGAGCTCCCCCCAGTTGTCCCCCGCCTCGCAGATTGAGATGTCGATCCCTTTCTGCATGGCTCGGCTCAGCGTCCTGTTGAAGATGTAGGACTGGTATGCCTGGGTATAGAACCTTCTGAGCGCGATCGGCAGTGCTCGCAGCGCCCCGAGCCTGTCGGCGGGCTTCTTCGCAAGGCGGCGGGCCACCATACGCTCGACGTCCTGCCCGGGTGGAAGGAGGCTCGATCCCTCCTCGAACCGGCCCTCCTTCATCAACCTCCTAGCTTCGGTCAGGTTCCCGTCGTCGAAGCTTCGGGGCTCCGTCAGGAGGATCTCGACGGCCTTCTCGAGGTCGCTGGCTATCAGAGCCTTCCCGACCCGGTGGGTCACGGCGTCGCGCGTGCCGAATCTCTGTAGACCGTAGAAGTTGGGCATCCGCCGTTCCCTGCAGAGCCTCATGGACTCGATTACGCTCAGCTCGATGGTGGGGCAGCAGTCTCTGAGCGTGATCCTGAACCTGTTCCCGGCGACCATGGATCGCGCGAGCGGCCTCTCTAGATAGCCGACGCGCACGGCCCTGAACTTGTCCCTCTCCACGACCTCCGGAGAGGAGGCCTTAGAGGTGGTCGGCGATAGGTATTGGGTCGCCACGGCCCGCTTGTCCTTGATCCCTGCGTAGGAGATCCTGCTCCTAAGGATCGCCGACATCTCACGCTCGAGGTGGAAGGTGTCGGTCGACCTCTTCTCCACCCTGTAGAGCGGGATTGCCCCGCTGAACGGATCCGGCGAGAGCTTGACGTCCTTCAGTATCTCCTCCACCTCGAAGTCATCGTCCACGGTCCTCAGCTTAGCTGCGCACGGCGGGGCGGAGGTGGAGTACGACTCCATCCCCACTGCCCTCTCGACCTCGGGCGGCGGGATCATAACAGCTTTAGTTTCCCCGTGATCGGATCTATCGCTTCGTCAGGGCCCGGGCCGATGGCCAGGCAGGTGACCGTGCCAGGTTCGAGCTGCGTTAGGCCCCTGTCTTCTATGAGGGCGACCGGCAGCCTCACGCTCCGCGCCTTCCTCATCAGCTCCCTCAATTCGTCCTCGCCCGTGGCCTTGACCACGATCTTCGCCTGGCCCTCCAGCTTCCACTCCGAGTACCAGTCGGGGCGCCTCGCGATTGCCTCCTCCGCCGCCGAAAGGGACGCGTGCGCCACCTGGGCTGCCAGCTTGCCCTTACCCATCTTGATGTCGGCCCTCGCTACTATCACCTGTTTCATGAAACGTCTTCTCAATGGTTAATACCAGTCTGGATAAGCCTTTGCGAAAGCGAGCGGTTCGATGGCCCCCAAATATGACGTGATCGTCGGAGGCGGAAGCATCGCGGGGCTCAGTTTCGCTTCTGAGGCGGCCAAGCGCGGCCTCTCCGTTCTCGTCTTGGAGGAGCACAGCGAGCTGGGAGAGCCCGAAAAATGCGACGGGCTGGTCAGCCTGAGGGGACTGAAGCGCTACGGATTCGCTCCCGCGAAGGAGGCAATCCAAAACGAGATAGCGTCGGGCTTGATCCACTCCCCGGCCGGCAAGGAGCTGGCAGTGAATGCGGCCTCGCTTGAGATAGTAGTGCTCGACAGAAGCGCCTACGACAAACAGGTCGGGGCCCAGGCCGAGGCTTGGGGAGCAGAGGTGCGTCTGGGAGCGCGAGTGGCTGCAGTCTCCGAGGACTCCGAGGGCGTCTCGGTCGGGGTCGGAACTGAGAGATTCGAAGGGAGGTACTACGTCGACGCGACCGGACCGGCATCCGCTCCGAGGGCGGGCATAATCCCGGCAGCAAAGTACGAAGTGGAAGGGACTTGGATACGCGAACGGGTCGTAGAGGTCTATCTGGACGCAGAGAAGTATCCGGGGTTCTTCGCGTGGGTGATCCCGTATGGCGACGGGCTGGCGAAGGTGGGCGCGGCGGGCCGAGGCATTAACGCCTTCGAGGCGCTCGACAAGTTCCTCTCGACGCGAGAGCACAGGGTGCTGAGGAGGGTGGCGGCCCCGATCTATGTTGGAGGACCCGCCAAGTCCTTCGTCTCGGGCCGAAGGCTCCTGGTGGGCGAGTCCGCGGGCCTGGTCAAGCCTACGACGGCCGGCGGAATAGTAACCTCGATCGTCGGTGCGGTGGTAGCCGCGAGGTGGCTGAGCGACTCGATACACCTGCACGACCCTTCCCTCCTCTCCAATTACCAGCCGGACTGGGAGTCCCGGTTCGGCAAGGAGATGAGGAACATGAGGCGCCTGAGAGGGGTCTTCGAACAGCTGACGAACGAGGAGCTCGAATCCCTGATGAGGACGATCTCGTCGAAGAAGGTGGCCGAGAAGCTCTCCAAGTCGGATTTCGATTTCCACGCGACCGCGCTCCTCGGGGTTCTCGGGGTCGGGGGTCTGCTGAAGCTCACGAGAATCGTCGCCTCCGCAGAGGCTAGAGAGCTCGTCAAAGGCTGATTCCCGAACGATTTAGGGCAACCTATATCTGCAGGCTTCGGAGGGGTTCTCTGAGAAATGTCGCAGGCCAGCGTCTCGCTCCCTCTATGTACATCGTGCGGTAGACCTATCAAACCGGGAGAGAGCATCTCGAAGTTCCGCTGCCCCAACTGCCACGAGGTCCTCATCTGGAGGAGCGAGAAGTGCCGGAAGTTCTCCCGAAGATACAAGTGTGTGAACTGCGGCTTCGAAGGACCTTAGGTGCGCCAGGTGGGCTTCTACGTCATCCGCTTGAAGGTTCTTCCCCAGGACACGACCACCGAGCACGAAAAGATAGTCGACTCGGTGACCTCGGTTCTCCCAAAGAACTCCCAGATCAGGAGCAGGAAGATCGAACCCATCGCATTCGGACTCTCCGCGATAATCCTTGACGTGGTCGCGCCGGAGGAGGAGGGTTCGATAGAAGCGGTAGAGAAGGCCGTGTCGACGGCGCCGCTGGTCGGCCAGTACGAAGTAGTGGGCGTCAGCAGGATGTCCAGCAAGCTGCCGCCGCAGTAGCGGCGGTCCGCGGGATAGCTTTTATAACCCACTGGCCGCGCAAGACCCCATCCGTCTCTTCCTGGCGTGAGATTCTATGAGATACCCCCTAAGATATGCGGCGTTCGAGTGGATGAAAGAGGAGAAGTCTGCAACCGACGGCGATCTTATGGAGGCGCTGAACAAGAACGGAGGCAAGTGCTCTCCCGATGAGCTGAACAAGGTCCTGATGCAGCTCGAGATAATGGGCCTCATTACGGTCAGGTGGATCGGCAAGGACAAACGGAGGATAGAGGTAATTGACCAGACCGCCGAGGACACTCAACAGCGCCGCGGACAATGACCCAGCGCGACGCGTCCGATAGGGGGCACTCCGCTTGGGCATAGACTTCGGCGACGCAATCCCCAGGGAGAAGATAGACCTCGAGAGCCTGTCGGGCTGGACGCTGGCCGTCGACGCTTACAACACGCTCTATCAATTCCTCGCCATCATCCGCGGCGCCGGTGGAGAGCACCTCAAAGACTCGAACGGCCACGTCACGTCCCACATAAGCGGCCTCTTCTACAGGAACGTCAACCTGATGGAACTGGGCGTGAAGCTGGTCTTCGTCTTCGACGGGAAGCCACCCGAGCTGAAGGCAGAAGAGATCGAGCGGCGGTCCGCGGCAAAGAGTGAGGCGAAGGACAAGTACCTAAGGGCCCTGCAGTCAGGCGACCTGGTGCAGGCGAGAAAGTACGCCGAGGCCTCCACCGTGCTCAGGAGGGACATGGTGGCCGACGCTAAGGAGCTGCTGGACGCCATGGGGATTCCATGGGTCGACGCCCCCTCCGAGGGCGAGGCGCAGGCCTCCGTGATGGCGGCCGAGGGAACAGTTTCCGCCGTAGCCTCGCAGGACCACGACTCCATAGTCTTCGGGGCGCCGGTCCTCGTCAGAAACGTCACCATCTCGGGACGGAGGAAGCTGCCGAGCAAAGGGATCTTCGTGAACGTCGTCCCGGAGCGGATAACCCTCTCCGCGGTCCTGCAGCAGCTCGGCCTCACGCGAGAGCAGCTGGTCGACTTCGCGATTCTGCTCGGCACCGACTTCAACCCGGACGGATTCGAGGGCATCGGTCCGGCCCGGGCTCTCAAGTTCCTCCAAAAGTACGGAAGACTCGAAGATATCACCGAGCTCAAGGAGCAGATTGCCTCTATCAATTATCCGGCAATAAGGGGACTCTACCTCGACGCTCCAGCCAACAGGGGGGTCAAGCCCGAATGGAAGCCCCTCCAGAAGGACCGAGTGATCTCCTTCCTCGTCGACCAGCACTCTTTCTCCCGCGAACGGGTGGAGGCAGCCCTGGGGAGGATAAAGAAGGCGAGCGACACGCAGTCCGAATCGCTCGAGAAGTGGTTCAGCTAGCGCACGCGAAAGACTGATGCGGTTTATTACCCCGCGTCCCTGGGGAAGACCAGTTGGAAGCTGAGCTTCCGAGCCTCAGGGACATTGAAGAGGCGGAAGGGCGGATACGCCAACACATTCCGACCACGCCTCTCGAGTACTCCGGCAGGTTATCCGAGTCGCTGGGCAGGGAGATCTATCTCAAGCTGGAAGTGTTCCACCCGATACGCGTCTTCAAGATAAGAGGCGCTCTGAACAAACTGATGACGCTCGGGGACTCGGCCCTCCGCAAGGGGGTGGTCACCGCTTCGTCCGGCAACCACGGCTTGGCGATCGCGTACGCGTCGCGGAAGTTCGGGGTCAAGGCGGTCATCTGCGTCCCCGAGAACGTGAACCCGCAGAAGCTGGCAGCGATTCAGGAGCAGGGAGCCGAGATAATACGGTTCGGGTCCGGCTACGATGAGACGTACCTGAACGCCCTGAAGACCGCCGAGCAGAGGCAGATGACCTTCGTTCACGCCTTCAACGACAAGGACGTCATAGCAGGACAGGGTACGTGCGGCCTTGAAATCGCACGGCAGCGGGGGGACATCGATTCCGCCGTGGTCCCGATAGGTGGTGGGGGGCTGATCTCTGGCGTTTCGATCGCCCTGAAGCAGTCGCTCGACTCTGTGATGGTCTATGGGGCGGAGACCACGGCGATACCCTCGATGTTCGAGTCCCTCGAGCAGGGCAAGCTCGTCCACGTCAGCCCGAAGGCCACGATAGCCGACGGCATGCAGGCGTCCGTGCCCGGCAACCTGACCTTCGAGGCGGCCACAAGGTTCGTGGACAAGATAGGCCTCATAGAGGACTCCCAGATCGAGGACGCCATCTACGAGCTCCTTTCCAAGGCGAGAATCCTCGCTGAACCGGCGGGAGCGTCGCCACTCGCAGCAGCCAGGGGCCCGCTGCAGAAAGAGAGAGGTGAGAGGATGGCCCTTGTGATAAGCGGGGGCAACATCTCGCTTTCGCTTCTGACAAAGATACTCAACCAGCGAGCTCGATGAAACTCTCCACGTCCCTCGCGAGGAGGGCGGGGTTGAGCTTCGACTCCTCGTCAAGCGACCTGTATGGGACGTCGCCGTAGTCGTGCCCCGAGTAGATGACAGTCCCCCCAGGAAGGGTCATTATGGCTTCGTGGATGCTCTTGAACAGCTTCCTCGCGGATCCCCCCGGGAGGTCTGTGCGCCCGAAGGTCCCGATGAAGAGGGTGTCCCCAGTGAACAGGTCGGCGCCGTCGTAAAGGCAGATGCTGTCCTCGGTGTGCCCCGGCGTGTGGATGACGCTTACGACGCTCTCTCCGAGCTTCAGTTCGGTCCCGTCTGACACTCTGACGTCGGTCGAGAGCGGGCTGGACTCGTGGGCGACCGTTGCGGCGCCAGTGGCGCGGGCGACCTGGCCCATCGTATTCACGTGGTCGAAGTGGTGGTGCGTAGCCACGACGTACTTGACCGTCGCTCCGAGTGCCTTCGCGACGCTCTCGAGGGGCTCGGTCTCCCACCCCGAGTCCACCACCATGGCCTGCTTGCTGGATTCGTCTTCCAGAAGATAGACGAAGTTGTCCATCGTCCCGACCTTGAGCTGCCTCACTATCAAGCGCGGTCGCGCCCGGAATGGGCAACTCACGTTTATGAAGATGCGATTCGAAAAGGCACCGCAATGGCAAAGAAGGTGTCGGTCTCCAGCGTGACAACGGTCCGGATCATGGCGCCAACTGACGCCAATGTCATGGGGAACGTCTTCGGAGGAGCGATAATGCGGTATATGGACGAGGTGGCGGCGATAGCTGCTTGGAAGCACGCAGGGCGGAATTGCGTTACCGCCTCAGTGGACAGGATGAACTTCTACGCCCCCGTCTACGTGGGGAACATACTCATCCTGAAGGCTTCCGTCAACTATGTTGGTCGGACGTCGATGGAGGTAGGGGTCCGAATAGAGGCCCAGGACCCGCTGACCGAGAAGATCACACACACGAGTTCATGCTACCTCACCTATGTCGCGCTCGACGAGACGGGGAGGCCCTGCCCAATCCCCAAGGTCACCCCGGTGACCAGGGAGGAGAAGAGGCGGTTCAAGCAGGCCGAGGAGAGGAGGAGGCTCAGGGAGGCCGAGGTGGCCGCCCTCAAACGGATGTAGTCACGGGCGGTCATTACTCAGGCGCTCAACTATTCTAGAGCAGGCCGCTCTTACGACCAAGCATCGCAAAGGGTTCGAAGTTGAAGGACCTATCCGAGGAGTTCCGTCTCGACAGAATGAAAAGCGGGAATCCAGCCGTCTATCTTCTCAAGGAGGAGTTCGAGAACTTCTTATCCTCTCCGCAAAGGGTCGAGCTCTGCGACTGGATCGCAAGGTGCTTCAGGCAGCTGGAGCAGTTCCATGAGGCGGGGAGCTGGTACGAGACGGCGGGGCAGTTGATCTTGGCCGAGCCGAGCACCCCCACCGCCGTGAAGGCCCTATGCGCGCTCGACGAGTACGAGAAGGCGTTAGACTGTTACCAGCGCGAGAACGATGAGGACTCGATCAGCGAGTGCTCCACCCTCCTGAGAGACCTGCGAAAGGCCTGCATGCCGAATTGAGAGAATGCTATTCCCTCTCGAGCGTCTTCTTCCTGTTCACCGTTTTTGTGAAGCACTCGTCGCAGACCGGCTCCTCCTTCGTGCCGATCTTGAACGTGTGCACAACCACGCTCAGTTCGGTGTCGCAGAAGTAGCATTTCGCCTTCACTTGGACTCCCCTGCCCCGGAAGCGTAGACCCTTCTCCTCTCGAGCTTCCCCTTGGTCTTGAAGTGCCAGACTTCCGCGTCCCCGTTCGAGTGCTTTCCCCAGAGGACCAACTCCTCCAACTCTTCCTTCTTGACCCGAGCCTTGCCGCTCTTGACCTGGACGAGCAACATCTTTCCGTCCTTGGCGGCGAAGATGTCGACGGCGCCGTGCGAAGCAGCGCTTCGGGAGACCAGCCAGCCTGTGTTTCGCAGCATCGTCATCGCTCGATACTCCTTAGCACGCCCTCTTTCGTACCTGGTGGCGACCATTGACTAGAGAACCTGCGCCCCATTAGTGTCAGCATCTCCGACGGATAAGCTCTTGCTACCCAACTCTCCCCGCGAGACGACAAAGATTGAAACCAATATGGCGACCGCCCCCACGACGCCCGCCAGGTCCAGGCTCTCCCCGAGGAACGAGACGGATATGACCACCGCCGTGATTATCTCGAAGACCAGGACCATCGCCGAGGACGTCGCCGACAGATACTTCAGTCCTGCCTGATAGAGGGCAAAAGGGGCCGCCGTGTTGAAGACCGCGGTGTACGCCACGACGCCCCAGGTTCCCGGGCCGAAGCTCGCCGCGCCCCCGATCAGGACCAGAGCCGGCGATGAGAAGACGGCGGTGGCCACAACTATTCCCGTCGAGGCGGCGAACGGGCTCCAGTCGCCCTCGTCGCTCTTCTTCTTGTTGTAGAGGATGTAGGTCCCAGAGGTGACTGCTCCGAACAGACACAGGACGTCTCCCGTCAGGGCTCCCCTCGAGACGAGAGCGAGGTTCCCCCCCGTCGTTAGCAGGACGGTGCCGACGACCGCGAGAAGGATGCCTACGGCCTTCAGCGGGCTGAGCCGCTCCCCGAGGAAGAGCACCGCGCCCACGACCGTCACTAGGAATGACATGTTGATCAGCAGGGCCGCGACGGACGCGTCGGTGTATGACTGGCCGACTATCTGGAAGACGAAACCAACCGCCGTAACGAGGCCTAGCAGCCAGATCGCCCTCCTCCTCAACGGCGCGAGGGCGTCCTCCCCTCTCAATCTCGCCACGGCGAGCATCAGCGGGGCGGCCAACGCCGAACGAAGGAAGACGAAGAGGAGCGGGCTAACTCCAAGCCTTATGCCGTACAGGATGACAGGGAAGGAGGTCCCCCAGAGCACCGCCGCCAGCAGTGTCTCGCCGATGCCGACCTGCCTCCTGTCTCTCAATAGCGCGTTCGCGGGCAGAACCGTTCATAAGTTTTCGAGACGGACGGGTAAGCTTATGACTGCACCCTAGGGAAGGGAAGTGTGGACAGGTTCGACGGGGTGAGGGGCTCCATGACGGGGGTGGAGAAGAGCCTCCAATCCCAGCTTCAGAACAGGGAGAGGCTGCTGAAAGAGAGCCGCGACGTAATCGGCTGCTGCTCCAGATCGATAATCAACATCCACAACGGAAGGGTCGCCGAGGCCGCCAAGGAACTCTCAAACGCGAAGGCGCTCCTCGCGTCGCTGAAGAAATTGGGAACGGGGCCTGTGTCGCGCTACCTTGTCTCGCCAGAGACCGAGTTCGTGGAGGCGTCGGCAGTCTTCGCCTTCGCCAAAGGAAGAACGATCCCTACCCGTGCCGCCCTCGACTGCTCGCCTGAGGCCTACCTCCTGGGGCTGCTCGACACGGTAGGCGAGTTGAAACGGCTCGTCCTGGACTCGATAATGCAAGGTAAGGCGAAGAAGGCCAAGTCGTACTTCGACTCGATGGAAGAGCTCTACTCCCTCTGCTCGCCGCTCGCCGTATACGACCACGTCGCGAACGGTGTGAGGCGGAAGCTGGACGTGGCGAGGATGCTCGTGGAGGACACGCGTGGACTCCTGGCCCAGGAGGTCGGCAGGCAGGAGCTCTCGACGTCGATGCAGAACCTGCTGAAGCGGCTGGATTCGAAGGACTAGAGTTCCCGCAACAGTCTCGTGGTCTTCATCGCGGGCTTCGGCGAGTCCAGCCTCACAACTTTCAGGTGGAGGCCTCGCCGCTCGGCCTCGATCGCGATCTCGTCCTCACCGTGGCTCTGGTCGTACCCCAGCGCCACGACGTCGGGCCTGACCCGCTCGAGCGTCTCGTAGATGTTGCCAGTGCCTCCGAGTATGGCGGCGTCCACGTCTCGTATCGACGAGAGGAGGCTGACCCGGTCTTCCTCGGAGGCCACCGGTTCGCGTCCCTTGCCTTTCCGTATCGTGCTGTCTCGGGCCACCACTGCGACCAGGGCGTCTCCGAGCATCTTGGCCTGTTCGATGGTGTATAGGTGGCCCGAGTGAATAACTTCGAATCCTCCGCCGATGAAAACAACCCTAATCGCTGAGCGGCCCTCTTCCGTCAACCAGACCTCGCTCCCTTTCCTGGATATGAGCCCAGACCTCTCGAGCGCAGCCAGCCTCGACGCGGTCTCCTGCTCGCTCAGTCCGAGCCTGCTCGAGACAGCAGGAGCCCGGGCCTTCCCGTCCGTAAGGCCAAGAGAGAAGATTGATGCAAGCGTCCTTTTTTCCGACGAATCTACCATTCGATCTTTGCAACCCCGCTGAAGCTCAAGGAGTCTAAAAGTCCTTCTGCGTATCCGATGCTCAGCATCGCCAGCTCGTCCTCTCCGTTGGCGAGGAACTTCTCGGCGTCCCTCATGTAGAGCTCCGCGTTCTCGATGACGGGCTGGTACTCCGGTCCGAGCTTGTCCCTGAGTGAATCAAGCGCCCTTCGCGTCTTGGCGACATACCTCGGCACCAAGGTCTGAGCCGTGCGCTTCACGCCCGCCGAATTGTCCTTCACGGACGCCGCCCCGACGGAGAAGATTGCCGAGATAGACTCGACCTCAGTGAAGTGGAGCTTCCCCGGGACTATTAGGCTGTGCGGAGGCCTGCCGTAGCTCAGCTTGCCGAGTTCAGAAAGGGTCCCGGCCGCGTAGCCCGGCTCGTCGGTGCCTATCCTGCTGAGGACGAGGGCGAACGTCTCTCCGCTAACCACACCGCGCTTGTAGTTTGCCTCTGCGAGCATGAGCCCCTCGATTGCACTGTCCGGGGAGACGCCCTCGCCGCTCTCGGTGTCATATTCCATGAGCAGCAGGGTGTGAGCTCCCTCAAGGAGGTTCTCGTGCAGCGTCTGGTAGGCCTGGGTCAGCCTCTTGACGGCGTCTCTCGTGACGGTCACGGTCCTGGAGAACTTGTAGTAGTGCAGCCCGGAGGCGCTCGCGATTGCCGAGGCTATCGTCGCCCCGTGGACGACCCGCGTCTCTATCCCTGCCCTAATGGCTCGGACCCGGAGTTCGCCGTGCGTCGTGGCGATCATTGGGTCTCCGGGGACCCCGAGCGCGACCCTACGTTCCTTCGCCTCCGAGAGGATCCTCTTCCCGTCCTCCACGAACGTCCTGTCGACGACGGTCGCTTCTTTTCCCGTCGCCGCCTGCAGCTCCTTAAGGAGGGCAGCCTCGTGGGGCGTTGTATAGTATTCGAGGTAGAAGACGTCAGCCTCCCTAATCTCCTTGATGCCCTCTAACGTGATCCCCATCGCACCGAGACCCAGTCCAACGAAGACGAGCCTTCCCATTGATGAGCGGCCTCCGTCTCTATGGTAATAAATCGATAATCTAAATATCAGACTCCGCGTGGCCCGAACCGCGGGCCCGTGGCTCAGCCAGGTTAGAGCGGCTGGCTCTTAGCTAGCTCGTGGGAGACACCAGCATGTCGTGGGAGGTGCGTCACGCACCCACGAATTCGAATCCCACCGGGCCCGCTCACTCAAGCAAAATTCCGCCCTCGTTCGCTGGGACGGCCGTGGCGGAGACCAATCGGCTTTTCTCGGGGTCTAATGCATGGGTGACGACGACAGTTGGAGGGGAAGCATCAGGACTCGGCTGAACACGTCGAGCACAACCGGAACGCATGGGACAAGCAGGCGGCTGATTACGCCGAGCCCGGTCGCGAGGCCTGGCAAGGCGAGGCAAGGTGGGGGCTTTGGCACGTACCCGAGAGGGAATTGAGGCTGCTTCCCGGGGGTCGAAGGGCAGGACGTGGTCGAGCTGGGCTGCGGGACGGCGTACATATCCGCGTGGCTAACGAGACTGGGGGCCCGCCTAGTCGGAATCGATATCTCACATGAACAGCTAAGGACCGCGAGGTCCCTTCAGGTCGAGTTCGGCGTCTCTTTCCCGCTGATTCAATCCGACGCCGAGAGAGCACCTCTGCGCGACGGGTCCTTCGACCTGGCGATCAGCGAGTACGGGGCTGCCATCTGGTGCGACCCGTGTAGTTGGATACCCGAGGCCGCGAGGTTGCTCCGGCCGGGAGGCAGGCTCGTCTTTCTCGGCAACGGAACCCTCTCGATGCTCTGTTCTCCCGACTCGGAGGACGCCCCAGCCGGGGACCAGCTGCTGCGTGATTACTTCGGCATGCATCGTTTCCAGTGGCCAGGGAGCGAGTCCGTAGAGTTCCACCTCGGCTACGGCGATTGGATCCGGCTCTTCAGGGCCAACGGTTTCGTTATCGAGGATCTCGTGGAGTGGCAGGCCCCGGAGGGTGCCACTACCCGTTACCCCTACGTAAGACCGGAATGGGCTCGCCGATGGCCTTCGGAACAGGCGTGGAAACTGAGGAAGCAAGCAACCTAACGCTCGCAACCCTGTAGCTTCGAATGTCATCCGCAAGATTCATCTTCCGAATCTAGATCGGGTGACCGGGACAATTATCGCGAACAGGTCTCAACCTTCGTGACCGTCAGGGGCGTGTCAGCCCCGCTCCGCTCGCGGCACGCGTTGCCGGGAAAGCGACCTGTTTATCACGCCCCTGCCTGTGACCACGAACAATTTCCTTGCCAGCCGGCGTCGCCAACGACATACTCGAACTGATCGGGGAGACCCCGCTCGTCAAGCTGGGACACGTTGCAAAGGGTCTCGCTCCACGAGTCTACGCCAAACTCGAGTTCCTGAACCCGGGCGGGAGCGTCAAGGACCGAGTGGGCCTCGCGATGATACTCGACGCGGAGCGCCGCGGCCTGATCAGACCGGGCTACACGATCGTCGAGCCGACGTCGGGAAACACGGGGATGGGACTCGCCATCGCCTCTGTGCTCAAGGGATACAAGATTGTCTTCACCGTCCCGGACAAGATGAGCCGTGACAAGGTCGACCTCCTGAGGGCTTACGGGGCGCGAGTGATAGTGACACCGTCAAACGTCCCGGCAGACCATCCTGCCAGCTACGTCAAGGTGGCGGAGAGGCTTGCGAACGAGACTCCCCGCGCTTACATGCCGAACCAGTACGAGAACCAGGCGAACCCGGACGCGCACTACCTGACCACCGGTCCGGAGATCTGGAGTCAGACGAAGGGGAGGGTCGACGTGCTCGTAGCGGGAGTCGGGACCGGCGGCACCATCAGCGGGACCGGCAGGTTCCTGAAGGAGAGGAACCCGAAGATCCAGGTGGTCGGTGCCGACCCGCAGGGCTCCTTGCTCGCCGGGAAGTTCTACGGTAAGCCTTCGAGATACCATCCGTACAGGCTGGAGGGCATCGGGGAGGACTTTATGCCGTCCACCCTCGACTTCAAGGTCATCGACAGGTTCGTAACCGTCTCAGACAAGGACGCCTTCCTGATGACGAGAAGGCTCGCGAAGGAGGAGGGGATGCTCGCCGGTGGGTCCTCTGGCGCTGCGGTCTTCGCGGCCCTATCGGTCGCCAAGGAGTATGGACGCGGGCAGACGATAGTCGTGATCCTCCCAGACACCGGACGGAGCTACCTGAACAAGATATACAACGACGACTGGATGCTCGAGTACGGCTACATAGAGGGCAGCGAGCAGCGGATCTCCGTCGACGACCTCTTGAGGTTCAAGTCGAGGAGGATAACCCACCTCGTCCACGTCCGACCGGAGGACGACCTCTCGAAGGCCATCAGGCTCCTCAAGAAGCACGACATCTCGCAGATCCCCGTTCTGAGAAAGGGCGTGCCGGTCGGCTCGCTCAGCGAGCGGACCCTCGTCAAGAGGCTGAGCTCGAGGGCTGGCTCCAAGGGGATCAGGGTTGAGGACGTGATGGACGAGCCTCTCCCGACGATCAGGAAGGGAGAGTTCCTGCTCAACCCCCTCAACCTCCTGAAGGACCGCAACGCCGCGGTTGTGATAGAGGGGACCAAGGCGGTCGGAATAATAAGCACCATTGACGTGATAAACTACCTTGCCAAGAAGTAGGCGCATGAGGTTCGGCACTCGGGCCCTCCACGAGGGGGAGGAACCCGACTTCGGAGCGAGCGGCGACGTCGTGGCCCCGATACACCTCTCTTCGACCTTCGCGAGGGCGGAACTGGGAGAGCCGCCCCACGGCTTCGAGTACTCCAGGACTTCCAATCCCACGAGGGTGGCGCTCGAGAGGAGACTCGCATCCCTGGAGAACGCGAAGTACGCGCTGGCCTTCGGCTCAGGCATGGCAGCGGAGTCAACGATCGTGCTCTCCGCCCTCAGGAAGGGCGACCACATTGTCGCGGGCGACGACCTCTACGGCGGGACGAGAAGGATCTTCGAGAAGACGTTCGCGAAGTTCGGGCTGTCGTTCAGCTACGTCGACACCCGCTCGCCCGAGGCCGTCGAGCGCGCGGTGAAGACGAACACGAGGATGCTCTGGCTCGAGAGCCCGACGAACCCGCTGATTAGGCTATGCGACATAAAAGCCCTGAGCAGGATCGGAAGGAGGCATTCGCTGATTACGGTCGTCGACAACACCTTCGCGAGCCCTTACCTCCAGAACCCTCTGGATCTCGGGGCATCGATTGTCGTCCACAGCACGACGAAATACATCGCCGGCCACAGCGACGTCATCGGGGGCGCCGTGATGCTCTCCGACGAAGAGCTGTACTCGGGGCTCAAGTTCAACCAGAACGCCGTTGGCGCGGTCCCCTCCCCATTCGACTGCTTCCTCGTCCTCCGCGGCAGCAAGACCCTCCAACTCAGGATGGAGCGGCACAGCAGAAACGCGCAGAAGGTGGCCGAATTATTGGACGAGAGCCCCAGGGTGAGGGCGGTGAACTATCCGGGACTCAAAGGATACCCTCAGAGGCGGCTGGCCGAACGACAGATGCGGCTGCCAGGCGGCATGCTCTCCTTCGAGCTGAAGGGAGGGCTGACCGAGGTGAAGCGGTTCGTGTCGGGTCTGAAGGTCTTCGCCCTGGCGGAGAGCCTCGGAGGGGTGGAGTCTCTGGTCGACCATCCGGCTTCCATGACCCACGCAAGCGTGCCGGATAGGGAGCTTCGGAGGCTCGGGATCAACGCCGGGCTGCTGAGGTTCTCAGTGGGGGTGGAGGATTCGCAGGACCTCCTTCGAGATGTGAGGAACGCTCTGGGCTGAGTACGCTCAGTTTATAGATTGAAGAGATTCAGGCTCGCAAGATGTACACCAGCACGATCATGGACAACCAAGAGCACTGCATCGAGATAATGAAGGGGATGGAGGACGCATTCTCCAAGAAGAACGAGGACTACTTCGTGAAGGTGCTGAAGGAGGAGCCGAGCCTGGTGTTGAGGATCCACGCGGTCTGCATCCTCGCCGAGGTCGGGGGGGAGAAGTGCGTCCCGACCCTCGCCGACGTTCTCTTCCACGATCCGGATCCGCTGGTAAGGCACGAGGCCGCGTTCTCGCTCGGCCAGATAGGGCTCGCCGAAGCGAACGTCGCCCTCGAGAAGTCGATGCTAACCGACCGAGATCCAATCGTAAGGCACGAGTCGGCAGCTGCGCTCGGCTCGATTGGGAACGCGTCGGCGGAGAAGGCCCTTGAGAAGGCGCTTGCGGACAAGGACGCGATCGTGAGGAACTCGGCCGAGGCGTCGCTCTTCAACATCAACTTCCTGAAACACTACTCCATGGGAGCGACCGCGAGGGACCGGGCCCCCCGACCCTGATCAAGTAGCGGAAGTTTCGGATCGCCGCGGCGGTGACCGCCGAAGGCTTAAGACCGCGGGCACCAGCAGATGACCAGGTTGAGGCTTTCTGGAAAGCGGGCCCTGATCACGGGCTCGTCGAGGGGGATAGGGGCGGAGACCGCCAGGCTCTTCGCGAGGGAGGGGGCCCACGTCATCGTGAACTACCGTTCATCGCGCCAGGAGGCCGACTCGGTCGCGCGCAGCATCGTCGACGGCGGAGGAAAGGCGACTGTCATTCGCGGCGACGTCTCGGACCCGACCAGCGTCGCTTCCATGTTCCGTTCGATAGGGAGGAGGGTAGGAGGACTAGACATCTTGGTGAACAACGCGGGCCTCGCCGACCCCGCCATCTGGAGCCCCAAACTGGAGGATACCACCCTAGAGATGTGGAAGAGGGTCTTCGATGTCGACACTTTCGGGACCTTCCTCTGTTCCAGGGCGGCGGCGAAGATGATGAAGGCCGGCGGGGCCATAGTCAATACCGCCTCGACCCCCGTCCTCTCTGGTGATTCCGAGGGGCTCGTCTACGCATCGGCCAAGGGGGCGGTCCTCACGATGACCAAGATGCTAGCCTCGGTGCTCGCCCCGAGGATCCGCGTCAACTGCATGCTCTTCGGATCATTCGAGACGACTTGGGTCGACTGGCTGAACGCCACGCAACTCCAGCGCTATCGTTCCGGGATCCCACTGAAACGCTTCGGCAGGCCGATCGACGCGGCCAACCTGGCCCTCTTCCTCACCAGCGACGACGCGAGCTTCATCACCGGCCAGGCGGTCGTGATCGACGGCGGCGAAGTGATGCACTAACTGCGAAGTCTATTCCGCGGCCTGGTAGAGACCGCCTTTCTCCTCGATCTTGGCCAGGGCCTCTGTTATCTCGTCGGTCTGGCTCACGATTCCTTTCTCGATCGCCCTCCTCCAGAGATCGACGTAGGCCTCCAGGGCGTCCTTGACCTGGTCCGGCTTCTCGCCCTTGTTCCTTTCGAGCTCTCGCAGGTATTCCTCGACGTTCCGGACCTTCGCGACCATCCTTGAAAAGATCAGATCTGCGCTATTAACCGTTGCCGAATCAAACGAGCTGGGCCCCGCCACCCACTCCAGAGATGTAAGCTCGGTAGCCGAGCTTCCTGACCGCGCGAAACACTTTGTCCTGATCACGCTCGGAGGTGTTGATGAAGACTGAGGGGCCCGTCTGCATCGAAAAGTACGCGTCGATTCCGTCGTCTCTCAGTTGCCTCACCTTCCTGATTATCCTGATCGAATCCTCGCTCATGATTATCATCCGGTTCTCCCCTGTCATGGTCAGGGCGTGGAGCTCCAACGTGTCCTGCTCGGCCAAGACTCCCAATAGCATCAGATCGTTCCCGCGTATCGCCTTCTCCATCTCGTCGCATCTCTTTTGCGCAGACTTCACCCTCGCGTCGAAGAACGGCGATGTCAGGACCTCTCTGTGGGCCTCCTCTGTCCTGACCTTCGATGGGAGCGGGATTATCACCATCCTGAGATCCATCGTGCTCGCGTCGGCGAACTTCTCCGCGTATGTCGTCTCGTCGTCATCTCCGGCGTAGAGCCTCGAGAATCCTCCGACCAGGGACCGCGAGGCCGACGCCGCAAAGAGCCTGGCCGTCCTCGAGAGCGCCTTCATGTCGGGCTTTCCGCCTACGAGCATCGCGTGGCACAGGAGCGTCAGCGCCGCCCCCGCGGAGGAGGAGTACCCGATCCCCTTGGCCCTACCGCTGGGTACGTTCCTGCTGTCGATGCGGAAGTCACCGACATTGGCGGTCCGGGAGAGCCTCCCGACGACAGCCTCCAGCCTCATGTCGGCGGACTCGTTTGCCCTTCCCTCGATGAAGACGCCACCCTTTCGTTCGTCCGTGATGCCGGCCTCGGTCATCATGCAGGTCGTGTTGACTGAGATGCTGTCGTGGTAGGGAAGCCTCAGACTCCAGTCCTTCAGGCCGTGATACTTCACCAGGGCCTGCATCGTGTAGGCTACGGCCCGGTGGCTAGTCATCTCGCCACCTCTATCTCGAGATAGCCTATCTGGGACTCGTCGCGGAGCGCGGTGACCATCGCCCGCGGCATGTCCCTCGCGGCCACGTCAGCGTAAAGTGCGAGCGTGCGGTCGCTAGCGAACCCAGTGGTCCTCACGACAATGTCGGTCGGATGCGACAGCCGGAGTCCGGAGCCTCCCACGGCGCGGATCACGAAGGTCTCGCCTCCTGCAAGAATTCGTATCGTCACGCTCGCCCCGTCCGTTCCCAGGGCACTCTTTACCCCTTCGTCAAGTCCCAGGCATCCCTTGTCAGCCCCTACACCGACGATGCAGTCCCCCTGCTCCGTCAGATGCTCGTCGGTGGTAACCTCCACAGTCCTCGGATGGAGGGCCCGCACCATCGGGTGGCCGTGGAACCTCACCCTGTCCCTCAGCGTCGCCGCCCCCTCGAGCCGCGCCTCGCGAGCGACCCCGGTCAAGGCTTCTGCGCCTCCGGGGGCTGTCTACCCCCGCAATGACCGCAGACAGACTGGGTCAGCGGGACGGGATAGCTGCAGAAGACACAGAACCTGTGCCCCTCTGGCGGTTCGACCGGACCCTCTCTCTCCCCGAGGAAGGGGCTCGCCAAGGTCATCAGGGCGCCGCCGATGAGGAAGGGAAAGCTCCAGAAGTACACCAGAGGCAGCTCGAGAAGGTAAAACGCCCCTCCCATACCCATGATCACGACCCCCCCCACCAGCAGCTGGGAACGCATGTCCTCGGACGTCCGAAGAATCCCTTTATAGTTTAGATTTCAACACGAATCTCGGCCCTGTTCCATGACGACCGAATACGAGCAGCTGCTCGCCAGAATGGTGGAAGAGAAGAAGGCGCTAATCGCAGAGCTGGTCGGAAAGCCCGGCAAGAAGAAGCAGCTGGCTGCAGCCATGTCCGATCTCCGCTACATAGAAGTCGAGCTCCAGCGCTACGCCCAAGGGATGTCCCTCTTCCGGACGAAGGGAGTGCCCAAGGTCGGCAGGTGGGGCAAGCCCGAACTCGAAGAGACCCACGCGGAGCAGTAACCTGAATGACGCTCGTGCTCCCAGAGCGAGCCGTCGCAGACCTTCTCTCGATGTCCGAGGTGGTGAGCTCGGTCGAGGAGTGCTTCAGGCAGGAATCGGCCGGCAAGAACTTCAACGCCCCCAGGTCCAAGATAGTCGCGCCGGGGTCGGTCTTCAGCGTGATGAGCGCGTCCTCGCCCTATCTCGGCCGTGCGGGGCTGAAGTGCTACGTCAGCACGAGACGCGGCTCGAAGTTCTACTTTCTCCTCTTCAGGCTCGACGACGGCGCTCCCCTGGCGATGATGGGCGGTGACATGCTCGGAAGATACCGGACGGGCGCAGCTTCGGCGGTCGCCACCAAGTACCTCTATCCGGGGACCGACATCGACTTCGCCATCCTCGGGGCGGGGAGACAGGCCATCACGCAGGTGCTGGCGATGGCCGAGGTGAAGAAATTGCGGAGGATAGCCGTCTGGAGCAGGGACTCCAGCAAGGCGAAGGAGCTATGCCGGCGGCTGGGGGACGAGGGTCTCGAGGCAGAGGCGGCGACGAGCCCCTCCGAAGCGCTCCTCAGCTCCGATGTCGGGACTTCGATCACCTCGGCAAAAGATCCGTTCATCGGGGAGCGAGCCGTCGCACGCCTCTCCCACATCAATCTCTGCGGCTCGAACTGGCCCGACCACGCCGAGCTCGAGCCTCCCGCCATTGCGAGATTCCGCACCATCGCGGTGGACGGGCTCGAGGAATCCAAGCAGGAATCAGGCGACCTGATCATGGCCGAGAAAGCAGGGACGTTCTCGTGGGAACGCGCCGCGGAGCTGAAGGACTTCGTCGGCGGGTCCCTGAAACCGGTGGGTCCGACGCTCTTCAAGTCGAACGGAGTCGCCATCGAGGACGTGGCCGTCGCCAGCCTGGTCTACGACAAAGCAGCTAAGGGCGGAGAGTTCGCCAGTTACGAGCTTGAGATCTAGGATGTCGGCTAGCCCATCGGCGGCATTCCGCCGGGCCCGCCCATGCCTCCAGGTCCGCCCGGAGGCGCCCGCATCTTGCTCGCGGCGATCACGTCGTCGATTCTCAGTATCATCGAGGCCGCCTCGGTCGAAGCACGGAGTATCTGGAGCTTCACCGCCAACGGCTCCACGATGTTCTTGGCGTACATGTCCGACACCTTGCCGTTGAGCGCGTCGACGCCGAACCACTTCCCTTCCTTGGTCCCGTGCTTGTTCCTCAGGTCTACCTGCGTGTCGATCGGGTCCATTCCAGCGTTCTCGGCCAGAGTCAGCGGAATCGACTCCATGGCGTCCGCGAACTTCATCGCGGCGAGCTGCTCCCTTCCCGTCAACTTCTGGGCCCAAGTCCTGAGCTGAACCGAGACCTCCTCCTCAGGTGCTCCCCCGCCCGCGACGATGAACGGCTTCTCGATTACGTCTTTCGTGACCATCAGAGCGTCGTGTAGCGCTCTCTCCGCCTCGTCGACTATTCTCTGTGTACCGCCCCTCACGAGTATGGTCACGGCCTTCGGGTTCTTGCAGCCTTCGATGAAGACCCACTTGTCATCCTCGAGCTTCCTCTCCTCCACGAGTGCGGCCGCTCCGAGGTCCTTCAACGTCAGGTCGTCGAGGTTGGTGACCATCCTGGCTCCTGTCGCCTTGGCCAGCTTCGACATGTCGCTCTCCTTCACGCGTCTTACCGCTAGCACGCCCGCCTTTGCGAGGAAGTGTTGCGCTAGGTCGTCGATGCCCTTCTGGCAGATTAGCACGTTGGCGCCCGACGCGGCGACCTTCTCGGCCATCCCCTTCAGCATGCTACTCTCCTCGTCGAGGAACTTCTGCATCTGGCGCGGGTCGTCGATCCGTATCTCGGCTGAGAACTCCGTCTTCTCAATCTCTAGCGCCGAGTTCACCAGCGCGATCTTAGCGTTCTCCACCCTCCTCGGCATGCCGGAGTGCACAACCTCCTTGTCCAAAACTATGCCCCGGATCAGATGCGAATCGGTGATGGAACCGCCCGGCTTCTTCTCGACCTTCACGTTGTCCACGTCTGCCCGGTATCCGTCCTCGACCTTCTCCTGGACGAGCAGCATAGCGTCCACGACCACGTTGGCAAGGTGCGGCGCATCCTCGTTGACCAACTTGGTCAGCATGCTGGTCTGCGCGATCCTCAACAGATCCTTCTTGTCGGTCGGGTCGATTTTCTCGGCCGCCTTCTCGAGTATCTCCTGCGCCTTCTCTGCCGCCCTCGTGTATCCCTCAACGATCACTACGGGGTGAACGTCCTTGTTGATCAGGTCCTCTGCCTTCTCGAGCAGCGCGCCGGCGACGATAACCGCGGAGGTCGTCCCGTCCCCGACCTCGTTATCGGTGGCCTTGCTGATCTCCACCATCATCTTGGCCGCAGGATGCTGGACGTCGATCTCCTTCAGCATCGTAGCTCCGTCGTTGGTGATCGTAACGTCGCCCATCGAGTCGACCAGCATCTTGTCCATGCCCCTCGGACCGAGCGAGGTCCTTACCAGCTCGGCGATCAGCTTGGCCGCGGTGATGTTGTTCCTCTGGGCGTCACGGCCCTTCGACTCCCCAGAACCTTCCTTCAGAATTATTACCTGTTGTCCATTTTGAGACACATCAAATCACGCGACTATACAACTGCGCGTTGTATATAAGAATTATCGCCCGTGGGCGACGACCACGACGGGCACCCAGACGTTGCCGAGGAGCTGGCCCTGAGGGGTCTGGTAGACTCCCTGCACCTCGACTGTATAGGTCTCGCCTGGCGTCACCACGATCGTAGTCGGGACGCCTAGCTCGAACGAGCTCACCTTCCCGAGCGGGAAGCTTCCCGACTCTGTCCCGATGGAGACGTTGTCGAGGTAGACCTGGATCCTTGCCATCGACGAACTCCCCCCAGGGAGTATCGCGAGGTCCACAAACTGGCTCGTGATGTCGGTGCTGTTGATCACGGTGACGTTTGCGGAGAGCACGCCGAACGTCCCGCAGGCCGACGCGCCGCAAGGGTCTGTCCCCACTTTGGTGGTGAGGGGGTAGGGGTTGAAGGCGCCGGTCGCATAGTCCCAGGCGGTGTAGGCGGCCAGGACCATGATGATGCAGGCTGCTATCGCGATCCACTTGGAGTAGCGCACGAAGACGACGTCCTGGCGGGACGCGAAAAAGCTTTGCCCGGCGAGATTGCTCACGCTTTTAACGGAGCGACGAGCAGGCTGTTCTGAAGCAGGGCAGGCTCGCATATTGGAAAGCTCTCTAAGATCAGCTCTGATTGCTGAGGCCTACGGGACATTCCTGCTGGTCTTCATCGGATGCACATCCATAACGATCTTCTCTAATCCGCAGAAGTTTCCCGCCGGGCAGTATCTCGGCCTGGGCTTCATCGGACTCGCCTTCGGCTCGGCGTTGCTGGTCGGGATCGCGACGGTCGCGCAGATCTCTGGGGCGCACTTCAATCCGGCCGTGACCATCGCTCTGGCCCGATCCGGTCGTTTTCCCAAGGACCGAATCCTCCCGTACATAGGCGCTCAAGTCGTCGGGGCAGTGCTCGCCTCCCTCGCGCAGCTCTCGATGGTGGGAGTCACCATCGCAAAGACCACCGACCTCGGGAACACCACCGTCAACAGCCTCCTTCCATCGCCTATCCTGGCCGCCCTGATTGCGGAGGTGCTCGGGACGATGATACTGACCATGACCATTCTCGGCACCACCGACAAGGACTCCTTTGGCTGGGGCCCCTCGGTGATTGGGCTTTCCCTCTCCGCCGTGATATGGGCAACGGGAGGCATAGCAGGCGCTTCCCTCAACCCGGCCAGGACCTTCGGCCCGACCTTCGTCTCCCTCTTCTTCGACCACGCGGCGGCGAACTACTACTGGGTGTATCTCCTCGGCCCCGTGCTTGGCGCGCTCTTGGCGTCTGAAATATATAGAACAATGCGAGGGCGCTGAGACCGACAATGACGACCACGCTAGTCCGCCTCAGCCGTGAGCACGCCAAGGAAGTGCTCTCCGAAGTTGAGACGGTGCTCTCGGTCCAGAAGGGGAAGGACGCGAGGGGCAAGATTGTGAAGATACTGAACGGCAGGTCTCCTTCCTACGCCTGGGTCGGGATCTATGTGGTGGATGGAAGCGACCTGGTGCTAGACTCCTGGTCCGGGCCGCAAGCGACCGAGCACACCAGGATACCGATCGGGAAGGGCGTCTGCGGGTTCGCGGCCAAAGCGGGGACGACCGAGATTGTCTCTGACGTCAGCAACGACCCAAGATACCTCGAGTGCTTCCTGTCGACCAGGTCCGAGATCGTGGTGCCGGTCTTCCTGGAAGGGAAAGTGGTGGGAGAGATTGACGTAGATGGCGACCAGCTGGACGCCTTCTCCGCGGTCGACAAAGAGTTCCTGGAAGCGGTAGCCAGAAAGATCGCGGCCCGCTGGTAGCGGGCCAAGGGTGCAGAACCATCCGGACCCGGTTCCCTGTCCAGAACCTATAACGTATGTTATAACACTTAAATATCGTCGCACGCCCCTTGCCACTTTGCAGATGAAACTAGAGATCAAGGACCTTCATGCGTCAATCGAGGGGAAGGAGATCCTCAAGGGCGTCAACCTGACCGTAGCCCAGGGGGAGACCCACGCGCTGATGGGCCCCAACGGCTCGGGGAAGAGCACGTTGGCCTACACCCTCATGGGGCACCCGAAATACAAGGTTACGAGCGGGGACGCCACCATAGACGGCGAGAGCATACTCTCCATGACAGCCGACAAGAGGGTCCGGAAGGGGCTCTTCCTGGCGTTCCAGTACCCGATTTCAGTCCAGGGGGTGAGCATGTTCTCGTTCCTCCGGGCGGCCTACAACGCGGCCCACACGACCGACCCGAAGGAACCGCCAACCATCTTCGAGTTCAGAGAGGTCGTAAAGGAGAAGCTGAAGCTCCTCGACATGGACGACTCGTTCCTCAACAGGTACCTGAACGAGGGTTTCTCGGGCGGGGAGAAGAAGCGGGCCGAGATCCTCCAGATGGCGTTGATGGAGCCGAAGTTCGCCGTCCTCGACGAGACCGACTCAGGCCTGGACATAGACGCTCTCAGAATCGTGGCGGAGGGGATCAACAAGGTGGCCGGACCAGCGACCGGAGTCCTGATGATCACCCACTACCAGAGGATTCTCAAGTACGTCAAGCCCCAGTTCGTCCACGTCATGTACCAGGGTAGGATAATCGAGTCAGGCGGCGAGGACCTTTCCAGGCTGCTCGAGGAGAAGGGGTACAGCTGGATTACTGGCTATCAGGGAGAGCCGGCCGAGCCTGAAGCTAAGGCGGTCTAGGGCTTGGCGAATCTGACCCCTGCATCAGCCGTCGATGGCGGAACCCTTTTATCGAACGGAAATAACCTATGTTATAATCGGAGAGATTGAGTTTGGCTACCAAGACCGACCTGGCGACCGAAGACTACAAGGAGAAGTACGGCTTCAGCGACCCGGTCGACGCCTACACGGTGAGGGGCGTCAAGGGCCTGAACGAAAGAGTGGTGCAGGAGATCGTCAGGATTCACGACGAGCCCGCATGGATGGAGCAGATACGCATGAAGGCCCTCAGGCACTTCCTTGACAGGAAGCCGCCCACCTGGGCCCCGGAGCTGGCGGACATCGATTATCAGGATTTCTACTACTACGCGAGCCCGACGAGCAAGTCCGTCGACTCGTGGGAGCAGCTTCCCGAGTACATCAGGAAGACCTACGACAAGCTGGGAATACCGGAGGCGGAGAAGAAGTTCCTCGCCGGCGTGGGCGCGATCTATGAGAGCGAGTCCGTCTACCACAGCATCCAGGGAGACCTCGCCAAGCAGGGAGTGATCTTCACGGACACGGTCACAGCCCTGAAGCAGTACCCCGAGATCATGAAGAAGTACTTCGGCACTGTGGTCCCCTACCAGGATAACTACATCGCAGCACTCCAAACCGCGGTCTGGAGCGCAGGCAGCTTCGTCTACGTCCCGGAGGGCGTGAAGGTCGGCATGCCCCTGCAAGCCTACTTCCGCATCAACGAGAAGAACATGGGCCAGTTCGAGCGGACCCTGATAGTCGGCGAGCCGTACAGCGAGATCAACTACATGGAGGGATGCACGGCCCCCGTCTACTCGTCGTCATCGCTGCACTCCGCGATAGTGGAGATTGTGGCCCAGAAGGGATCCTTCGTGAAGTACACAACGCTACAGAACTGGTCTAGGGACGTCCTCAACCTCGTGACGAAGAGGGCACACGCCTACGAGGAGGCGACCGTCTCCTGGGTCGACTTCAACGGCGGCTCGAGGCTGACAAGGAAGTACCCGTCGATCTACCTGCTCGGCCGCGGGGCCAAAGCGGACATAATCTCGGTCGCGTACGCGGGCGCCGGACAGGTTCAGGACACGGGCGGAAAGGCCATCCACCTGGCGAAGGACACCACCTCGAAGATAATCTCAAGGTCGGTCTCCAAGGACGGGGGCCACACGGCCTACAGGGGAATGTTGCACATCGCCAAGGGCGCCACCGGCGTGAAGTCGAGCGTCAGGTGCGATGCGCTGCTGATCGACGAGAAGAGCACAACGGCCACATACCCGTACATGGAGATCAACGAGGACGACGCGACCGTCACCCACGAGGCGAGCGTCGGCAAGGTGGGCGAGGAGCAGCTCTTCTACCTCATGGCGAGGGGGATATCCGAGAACGACGCGCTTAGCATGGTGGTAAACGGGTTCCTCGAGCCGTTCACGAGAGAGCTTCCAATGGCCTACGCGGTCGAGTTCAACAGGCTGATGTCGATGGAAATGACGAACTCCGTAGGTTAGTCCCGCCGATCTCAGGAGAGAACAAGGATGTCCCAGCAGCTTATGGGCTCGTTCAACGAGGAAGCGGCGAGGTCGCTCTCCAAGTTCCTGAAGGAGCCGGCCTGGCTGATGGAGTCGAGGCTGGAGGCGCTCGGCCGCTTCGCGTCGCTCGCGCCCGAGACGAATCCTCTCTATACGAAGTACGCCGCGATGTCCAGCTTCGACGGCTCGGGGTTCGGGGTCTTGCCCCAGAAGTCGCCCGTTGACCTGAGGACCTTCTTCAAGGACTACCTCACGGGGAAAGAGAACAACATAATCCTGCAAGGAAACGAGACAGAGATCCACGCCGAGCTCGAGGCGGACCTCGCCTCCAAGGGCGTCAAGCTGATGACGATCCGCGACGCCGTCGCCTGGAACGAGCCCCTCCTGAAGCGCCTCTTCTCGGAGAGGCTGGTCAGGTCCGAAGACGAGAGGTTCGCCGCGCTGATCAACGCCTTCTTCAACTCGGGGACCTTCGTCTACGTCCCGAAGGAAGTGGCGGTGGAGAAGCCGCTGAGGAAGCTCTTCGTGTCCAACGACCCCTCCACCAGCGTCCTCGACCAGACCATCATCTACGCGGAGAGCGGCTCGAAGCTCGTCTTCCTCGAGGAGATGTACTCGTCCCACGCGCAGGGGCCCTCGCTCTTCGGCTCGAACGTCGAGATCCGGACGCATCCCGGGGCGAGCGTGGACTTCAGTTCGATCCAGCTGCTTGACGAACAGGCGGTGCTCCTCTCGAACAGGGGGATCGACGTGCAGAACGACGCGAGGGTGACGGTAAGCGCGCTTTCGCTCGGGGCGTCCCTCTCCCGCTCGAGGATGAACTTCCTCCTGAACGGTAGGGGCTCCGTCGCCGAGGGCTTCGAGATCTTCTTCACGGACTCGAAGCAGAGGTATGATTTCGAGTCGAACTTGGTCCACAACTCACCTGACTCGACCGGCTCCACTCAGGCCAGGGGCGTCCTGAAGGGCGAGTCGCAGTCGATCTTCAAGGGTATGATCAAGATTGGCCCGGTCGCCAAGAACTCTCGCGCTTATCTCGCCCACCACGCGATGCT
Organism: uncultured archaeon; assembly: GCA_963731775.1. Taxonomy (GTDB): domain Archaea; phylum Thermoproteota; class Nitrososphaeria; order Nitrososphaerales; family Gagatemarchaeaceae; genus DATJAJ01. The sequence goes on from CAVSWV010000006.1 coordinate 228,895, forward strand.
GCTGGACAAGTTCGCAAGGTCTGACGCGATTCCGGGGCTGCAGATCGACACGAACGAGGTGAGGGCCACGCACTCAGCCTCCGTCGCTCAGATAGACGAGGAACAGCTCTTCTATCTCATGGCCAGGGGGCTCTCGCTTGACGAGGCCAGGAGGATGGTCGTACTGGGTTTCTTCGAGCCCGTCCTGTCGCGCGTACCCATCGAACACACCAGGGAGGGCGCCAGGTTCATGATCGAGGGGAAGTGGAAGGGGGAGAAGTCGAGGCTAGTGGACAGAGAGGCCCTGATAGCGATAACAGGCGAGTCGATGCCCGAGGTCAGGCAGACCGAGGACATCTTCGAAAGGCACTATAAGTATAGGCGCTGAGATTCGGGTGGGGTTCCTGGCTGCCATGAAATCGGAGGAACTGCCAGAAGGCTCGATGAAGACCGCGGACGTTGGCGGCACGCACCTGTTGCTCTCGAGGATAGGCGGGGAGGTCTACGTTGTCTCGGGCACCTGCACGCACCAGGAGAGCGACCTCGGAATAGGCTTCAGGATCGAGGACAGGGTCGTCTGCATGCTCCACCTCTCGCAGTTCGACCTCAAGACGGGTGCGGTTCTCAACCCTCCCGCCAGCGAGCCGCTACGGAAGTTCAATGTTAAAATAGAAGACGAAACAATTTTTGTCGAAGTATAGGCGGGACAGAATCTACAGGTTGCTAAAAACAGAATCAATCGAGTTGGAGGCCGTGAGGGCCGACTTTCCGATTCTGAAGCGCAGGGTCCACGGAAAGAGGCTGGTCTACCTCGACAACGCGGCGACTTCCCAGAAGCCTAAGCAGGTGATAGAGGCGCTCGTCGATTACTATTCGAGGCACAACTCGAACGTCCACAGGTCCGTCCACACCCTGGGCGAGGAGGCCACTCAGGCATACGAGGGCGCCCGGGCGAAGGTCGCGGCCTTCGTCCACTGCTCGACGGAAGAGGTCATCTTCACGAGGGGGACGACGGAGTCGATCAACCTCGTGAGGTTCGCCTGGGGCGAGTCCTCGATAAAGCGCGGAGACACCATCGTGACCACTCTGATGGAGCACCACAGCAACATCGTCCCGTGGCAGCTCCTCGCGAAGAAGAAGGGCGCCAAGCTGAAGTTCGTCGGCCTCGAGAGGGACGGGTCTCTCAACATGGAGGAGGCCGAGAAGCTGATCTCGGATTCGCCGAAGCTCTTCGCCGTGACCCATTGCTCAAACGTGCTCGGGACCATAATTGACGTGGCCAAGCTATGCGCCAAGGCGAAGAAGGCTGGGGCGGTGACCGTGGTCGACGGAGCCCAATCGGTACCCCACATGCCCGTCAACTTCTCCCAGATCGGCTGCGACTTCTACGCCTTCTCCGGACACAAGATGGCCGGCCCGACCGGGATAGGCGTGCTGGTGGGGAGGAAGAGCATCTTGGAGGCCATGGAGCCCTTCATGGGGGGAGGCGACATGATCAAGGACGTCTGGACCGACCACTCGATTTGGAACGACGTCCCGTACAAGTTCGAGGCCGGGACGAGCAACATCGCCGACGCCATAGGGTTGGGCGCTGCGGTCGACTACCTTTCTGCGCTGGGGATGGAGAACGTCAGGACGCACGAGGTAAGGCTGATGCGGTACGCGCTGAAGTCCCTCTCCAGGGTGAAGGGAATAGAGATCTACGGACCGGCGAGGTCCGAGCATAGGGCCGGAGTCGTCTCCTTCAACCTCTCCGACGTTCACCCGCACGACCTTGCGACCATACTCGACGAGGAGGGCATCGCGATAAGGTCCGGGAGCCATTGCGCCCACCCGCTCGTGCGGTGGCTCGGGGTGCCCGCGACGAGCAGGGCCAGCTTCTACATCTACAACTCTTACGACGACGTGGACGCCCTCTGCGAGGGGCTCCAGAAGGCGAGGAGGATCTTCAAGGTTTGAGCAGCGCTGACATCTACAAGGAGATAATCCTCGACTACTACCGACACCCCAGGAACTTCGGCAAGATGGAGCACCCCGACGTCGACGCGCGCGACAGCAACCCACTGTGCGGGGACGAGATAGAGATGCAGGTGAGGGTGAGCGCGGACAAGAAGATCGGGGAGATCAAGTTCTACGGCAAGGGCTGCGCGATCAGCCAAGCCTCAGCCTCGATGCTCACAGAGATGGCGAAGGGCAAGCCCGTCGAGTGGGTGAAGACTCTCGGCAAGAATGACGTTCTCGAGATGCTCGGCAACCCAGACCTGGGCCCCTCACGAATAAAGTGCGCCCTCCTCGGCATGAAGGTGCTCAAGGTGGGCGTCTACGGATACCTCGGGGCAAACCTCGAGAAGATCGAGGACTAGCTAGGGCTGCTCGGGTTTCGCCAGCTTCGAGCCCTCCCCCTTTCCCCGCGGTCCCTTCGCCGACATCACGTGCCTCCGCAGCAGCTGGATCCCCAGCGCCGGATCAACCCCCTTGGGGCAGACGGACGAGCAGGAGCCCGCGTAGTGGCACCTGAAGACCCCGTGTTCCGCGTCAAGCGCCTTAAGCCTCTCCTCTCCGCCCTCGTCCCTGACATCCATGGAGTAGCGGTAGGCTTGGGCAAGCGCCTGGGGGCCGGGGTAGAGCGAGTCCGTCGCCACTGTCGGGCAGGAGGAGGTGCAGAGGCCGCACTTGATGCAGTACGTGAACTGCGTGATCCCCTCCAGCTTCTCGGGAGACATGTGGTACTCTGCCGTGGGATTGTCCATCTCTACGACGTCCGACCTCACCAGAAAGAGCTTGAGCTCCTTCTGTTTCTGGAAAAAGCCGCTCAGGTCTGTCGCCAGATCCTTGATTATCGGGAAGTTGTCCATCGGCTGGACGGTTATCGTTGCGGACTTCAGCTCGTCCACCTGGCTGGAGCAGGCCAGCGCCGGGCGACCGTTGATCTTCATCCCGCACGACCCGCAGGACGCCATCCTGCACGAGAACCTGACGCCGATGGAGTGGTCCATGTAGTCCCTCGCGTGGAGAATAGTGTCCAGGACGGTCATCCCTTCCTTGTAGGGCACCTGGAACTCCTGAACACGAGGCCTCTTCTCGGTAGTCGGATTGAACCTCTGGATCCTCAGCTTGATTTCCTTCAAGATCCCACGCTCCCGGTCACCGCAAGCAGGACCGTCCTCGTCCCGTACGAGATTGCGAGTACGGCCGCGAGCAGGGTCCCCCGGTTCGTCCAAGTGGTCCACGGCCTCGACTGCCTGAACTCGAGGAGGATGATCCTGAGCCCGTTGAACCCGTGCGCGACCACAACTATCAGCAGTATCTCCAGAAGGGAGCCGTTTATCCAGCTCCGGTAGATCGAGAGGATCTTGTCGAACGAGATCGCCTGTGAGTACGGGACCAGCACCCCCTGCATCAGGAGATGGAGCGCGACGAGGACGAGCGCTGCCACGGCAGTCCCGTATTGGATCTGCATGAGTCTTGATTCTCTCATCTATATCACTAGAACAAGATCGTCCCGGTCCAGAATGCCGCGACAATCGCCAGGACGATCGCCAGCCAAATCATGTGCTTCTGCATCGTCCTGAGGCCCTTCGGCTTATACGGATACTCCGGTCTGCTGGGCTTTTGGAAGATTATTCCGTACTCCGCCATAATCAGCCGTATCCCGTTGATTCCGTGGTAGACAAGGATCAGCACGACCATCGTGAGTATGACGTGGCCCAAGACGTTCTCAGTGATGCCGGAGATCCCGGCCCAGCTCTCGGTGTTCGGGCCAGATCCGAACGGCCCACCTACGAAGAAGCTCGTGTCGCCGATGTGGCCCAGAACGTAGGCCAGGATTCCGAGCCCCGTCAGTCGCTGGAAGACGTAAGCCCAGCGCTCAATGTTGTAGTGGTAAGGATTGAGCCATCCCTGGACGCCCCTCCTGTTCGAAGCGCCGCCCTCTTCTCCCATCTCTTCGAGCGTCCAGTCTGGTTATTATTACGGTTTGTTTGCCCGTCTCGTGAAAAGAGACTCACAGCACCTCAGATGTTAGCCGCCAGCCAGAGAGATGCTAATAGTGCCTCTCAGCGGGCTGGAATTTCGTTATCACCACAGGCGAGTACTCAAGTCTGGGTCCATCGGGCGCACTGAAAGCGAGAGTGTGTTTCAACCAGTTGGCGTCGTCGCGTTTCGGGTAATCGCGCCTCGCGTGCGCGCCCCTCGACTCGCGCCTGGCCAGGGCCCCCGCCACTATAACCTCCGCCACCGCGAGCATACCCTCGACTTCCAGCACGTCGCTCAGGTTGGTGTTGTAGACCCGGTTCTGGTCGTCGCAGTGCTTGAAGTCGGCGGCCTTCAACTCTCTTATCGTCTTCAGCGCTCGGACCAGCCCATCTTCAGTCCGGTAGACGAACGCGTCCGCGGACATCGCCCTCTGCAGCCTGTCCCTGATCTCGTAGGGGTTCTCGCCGCCCTTGCCGTGGAAGACATCGTCGAAGACCCGCCGCTCCTCCAGCAGCGCCGCCTCCCTCCCAGGCTCGACCAGAGTCCTGCCCGCCGCGTATCTGGCCGCCTCCGAGCCGGTGATCTTCCCCCAGACGAGGCATTCCGCGGTTGAGTTGGCCCCAAGCCTGTTCGCCCCGTTGATGCTCACGCAGGCGGCCTCGCCAGCCGACCAGAGGCCCATCATTTTCGTCGCCCCATCGATGTTGGTGTCGATGCCTCCCATCATGTAATGGAGGACCGGTCTGACTGGCACCGGCTTCTCGATCATGTCGATGCCCCTGAATTTGAGGGCGATCTCCCTTATGCCTGGAATCCGCTGCTTGATCTTCTCGGCGCCGACCTGGGTCATGTCGAGATGGATGTAGTCGAACCCCGAGACCTCGTCCCTGAAGGCACGCCCCTCCTCAATCTCTGTCATTATCGCCCTCGAGACCACGTCCCTGGAGGCGAGTTCCAACCTCTCCGGCGCGTACCTCTTCATGAAGCGCTCTCCGTCCTTGTTGACGAGTATGCCCCCCTCTCCCCTCGCGGCCTCGGAGATGAGTATCCCGGAAGGGACGAGGCCGGACGGATGGAACTGGATGAACTCCATGTCCTTCAGGGGAACGCCGACCTTGTACGCGAGGTTCAATCCGTCCGGGGTCGAGCTGTACCCGTAGGTCGCGAAGCTGTAGATCCTGCCCGCCCCGCCCGTTGCCAGGATCCCTGCCTTCCCCAGTATAGTGACGAACTCGCCCGTCGGAATCTCTATCGCGGTCACTCCGCGAAACTCGCCGGCTTCAGCGAGGATGGAGGTCGCGAACCATTCCTGATAGAAGGTTATGCAGTCGTACTTCGTCGCCGTGTCGTACAGGGTCTGCATCTCGAAGAAACCGACTTTGTCCTCGGCGAAGGTGGCCCTCGGATAGCTGTAACCCCCGAACCATCGCTGCGCTATCCTGCCGTCCTCCCGTCTCGACCAGGGCAGTCCCCAGTGGTCTAGCTGGTAGATCTCCTGTGGCATGGCGTTCACGAAACGCTCCACGGCGTCTTGGTCCGCAAGGTAGTCCGAGCCCTTGACGGTGTCAAACGCGTGCGACTCGAACGAGTCGCCCAACTCGGGATAGAGGACGGCCGCCGTGCCCCCTTCCGCGCTCACCGAGTGAGAGCGCATCGCCTGCACCTTGGTCACGACCGCGATGTCCGCCTTGCCGCCACTCACCCTCGCCGCCTCTATTGCCGCCCTCAAGCCGGCAATTCCAGAGCCCACGATTATGATGTCGTGCTTGATCGTCTCTACCAAAGCTCTTCCCGCTGCCCGTGGCCCTTTCGCTGTTCTCTTAGGTTTTGCCTCGCCAGTCGCGGGGTGAAAACCTCCTGACTGGTTTGGAAACAGCCATTTTCGGAAAACTGCGTCCAATTGAGCATGGATAGCCTTTTAAACGCACTAGGAATCGCCAAAGGTTCTACGAGAGGGCCTAGTTGCCGAAATATGGCTACAGTTACGAGGGTTTCGACCCCGCGGTACACGTCAGGGCTAGTGGCAGAGAGGTAAACGTATCACCCAAGGCGGCCCGCGAGATAGCGCTCACAATCAAGGGGATGACGGTCAGCAAGGCAATCGAGCACCTCGAGCTCGTCCGCCAGAAGAAGACCGCCATCGCATTCAGGAGACACAAGCTCAAGGTAGGCCACAGGAGCGAGCTCTCCGGCTTCCCCACGGGCTCGTTCCCGGTGAAGGCCGCAGGCGCCTTCGTGGCGGTCCTCGAGAACCTCCAGAGCAACTCGGAGTTCAAGGGCCTGGACCCCGATCGCGTCGAGATAATTCACGCCTCCGCCTACGCCGGAAGGACGATCAAGGATTTCGTCCCTCGGGCGTTCGGCAGGAGTTCTCCGAACTTCCACCAGCTCGTCCACATTGAGCTCGTAGGAAAGGAAGTGTAACGGGATGTCGAACCGCCAGGTCAGTGCCGTGAAGATGTTGCTCGCCACGAGCAGGACCTACGCGGAGATCGACGAATTCTTCGAGAAGGAGCTCAGGGACGCAGGTTACGGCGGGCTCGAGATCCAGAAGTCTCCGACGGGAACAACCCTCAAGGTCTACGTGGCTAGGCCCGGCCTAGCGATTGGTCGAAGAGGGACCGGAATCAAGGACCTCACGGACAAGGTCGCCGCACGGTTCGGGTTTCAGAATCCACAGATAGCCGTATCTGAGGTGGAGAACCCAGCGCTTAACCCGCGGATAATGGCGGCCAGGGTCGCGCAGATTGTGATGAGGGGAACGGCATTCCGAAGAGCCGCGCAGTGGACTCTGAACAACATAATGAACGCCGGTGCCATGGGGTGCGAGATCTCGGTAGCGGGCAAGCTGAGGAGCGACAGGTCCCGCGGAGAGAAGTACCGGGCGGGGATAGTCCCGAAGAGCGGCGAGACGGCGGACCGAATCGTAGCGGAAGCTACGACGGACGTGCTGATGAAGATGGGCCTCTTCGGCATAAAGGTGAAGATAGCCCTGAGGGATGCGCTTCCCCCCGATTTCGCGTTCAAGGAAGACATGAAGACCGAAGAGGAGAAACAAGAAAATGACACAACTCAAAGCAAAGAACCTCAGACAGCAGGATCCTGAAAAGCTCAAGCAGCAGCTCTTCGACCTCAGGGCCGAGCTCTCCAAGCTCAAGGGTACGTCAGCAAGAGGACTGGCCCAGAAGGAAGTGGGAAAGATCGGGAGGGCCAGGAAGGACATCGCCATAGTGCTCACAGTGATGGGGGAGAAGGGGATACCAGAATGAACGTGGTCGGGACGCGCGTCACGATAATGGACTCCCGCGACCCCACCAAGAAGGGAGTACGCGGAGAAGTGGTCCTCGAGACCGCGAAGACGCTGCTCCTGGACTCGAGCGGAAGGCGGCTGCGGATTGAGAAGGAGGGCGCGGTCTTCCTTGTTGACGGTTCCAAGCAGGTGATATCCGGATCAGAGATTGTCGGACGCCTGGAAGAGCGGCTGAGGTCGAACAAGAAATGAGCACAGCGGGCCTCGACGTCGCGGCGCCGAAGAAGGCGTGCGGTGACGTGCGATGTCCCTTCCACGGCGGCCTGAAGGTCAGGGGCAAGCTCTTGTCCGGACGCGTCGTCTCGACCAACGCCAAGAGCTTCGTCGTGGTCCAGATGGAATACCTCCACATGGTCCCCAAGTTCGTTAGGGGCGAGAGAAGGAGGAGCAGGGTCAGCGCGCACATCTCGCCTTGCATCGAGGCGAACGAGGGCGACACGGTGACGATCGCGGAGTGTAGGCCGCTGTCCAAGACGATCTCATTCGTCGTGGTCTCGGCGGGGAGGCCGGCCTGATGTCAACCAAATCTCGTGCGGTCTCGGCGAAGGGAGTCGAGGAGTTCAAGACATACATCACGAGGGCGATCCCGCTGAACGCGGTGATCACATGCGCCGACAATACGGGCGCGAAGACCCTGAGGGTGGTCCAGGTCACCAAGGCGAAGTCCAGGCTGGCGAGGTATCCCGCGGCTTCGGTCGGGGACAGCGTCGTGGTCGTAGTGAAGAGGGGGCCCCCGGAGCTCCGGAAGGCGGTCTTCGGCGCGGTCATCATAAGGCAGAAGTATCCCGTCAGGAGGATCAGCGGCCAGCGCGTCGTCTTCGAGGACAACGCGGCGGTCATCATAACACCGGAGGGCGAACTGAAGGGGACGGACATCAAGGGCCCGGTCGCGAGCGAGGCGGCAGAAAAATGGCCGAGGATAGCGAACCTCGCGTCGATAGTGGTTTGAGGCGAACAAGATGAAGATGGGATCTCACCTGTCATCGGAGTTGCGGGAGAAGTATGGCAAGCGGACGCTGCGCCCCAGGATCGGGGACACCGTGAAGATAGTGCGGGGAGAGTTCAAGGACATTGAGGGGAAGGTCACGAAGGTCTTCGCGCAGGATGGAAGACTGACCGTCGAAGGAGTCTCTAAGGAGAAGACCGCGGGCGGGACCGCTCCGATACCGATAGACTCGTCGAACGTGGTCATCACCTCCCTGAACTTGGACGACAAGTCGAGGAAGGGCAAGCTGGAGGAGAAGGAGTAGATGGGCAAGAAGGGCGGGAAGAACAAGATGAAGAGGCTGGCCGCCCCGAAGAGCTGGGACATCTCGCGGAAGGGCGAACGGTTCGTCTTCAAGACGCGCCCCGGGCCCTATCCGATATCGGCCTCGTACCCGCTGGGCGTGATCATAAGAGACCTGGCAGGGATGGTCGAGACGAACAGGGAGATCAAGCACGTGGTGAGGACGGGCAAGGTCCTGGTGGACGGGAAGGCAAGGGACTCTGCCAGCTTCGGGGTCGGACTCTTCGACGTCGTAAGCGTCCCCTCGGAGGCGGCGAACTTCAGGCTTGTCCCGACCCCTAAGGGCCTGGTCCTCTCGAAGGTCGACGCAAAGGAGGCAGGGAAGAAGCTCTGCAGCATCAAGAGCAAGGTAAAGGCGAGGGGCGGACACCTGCAGTACGGCCTGCACGACGGCAAGTCCCTCGTCGACGACGCGCTGAACCTCTCCCCAGGCGACTCCGTACTTCTCGAGGTCCCAGGTCAGAAGGTTATCGGCAAGCTCAAGCTGGAGAAGAACACGCTCGGTCTCGTCCTTACGGGGGACAGGGCGGGCCAGACCGGAAAGATACTTGAGGTGAAGAAAGGGACGATAACCAGGGAGAGAATGGTTAAGATATCGCTCCCGAGCGGGGAGGCAGAGATCCCGTCGAGGCTCGTCTTCCCGGTGGGGACGACAGAGCCGCTGATAACGGTGGGAGCGCCTTCCAAATGAGCCAGCAAGCAGTGCAAGAGAACCCGATGCGGGCGATCAGGGTGGAGAAGGTAGTGGTGAACATCGGCATAGGAAAGTCGGGGGAGGCGATCGAACGGGGGAAGACGGTGCTCAACCAGGTGGCCGGCCAGACGCCTGCCCAGCGCAAGGCGAAGAAGTCGATCAGGGACTTCGGAGTCCACCAAGGCGAGCCCATCGGCGTCGTTGTCACGGTCAGGGGCAAGGCCACCGCGCCGCTGATCACGAAGCTCCTCGCAGCCAGGGAGAAGAAGATGGACGCGTCGAGCTTTGACGACAACGGAAGCGTCTCATTCGGGGTGAAGGAGCACATCGAAATCCCCGGAGTCAGGTACGACCCGGCCATCGGGATCTTCGGGATGAACGTCTCCGTCTTGCTTGTCAGGCCGGGGTACAGGGTGACCCGGCGACGGAGGCGCGCCTCCAAGATAGGGAAGCACCACGTCGTCTCCAAGGAGGAGTCGATGGGCTATTTCCGCCAACAGTTCGGGGCGATAATAGCATGAAAGAGCGGCATCCGAAGCTGAGGCCGTACGGGAAGTCGACGCGCTACTGCCGGAGGTGCGGACAGTACGGCGCGGTGATCCGCGCCTACGACCTAGTCCTCTGCCGACAGTGTTTCAGGGAAGTCGCGGGCAAGCTCGGCTTCAGGAAGTACGACTAGGTGCAATAACCATGCCAGCGACCAACATCATGTCAAACCTCTTCTCTGGTCTCCAGAACGCCGAGCTGAGGAACAAGAAGGACTGCACGATAATCCCGGCCTCCAAGCTCGCGAGCGAGGTGCTGCGCGTTCTCCAGAAGAAGCGGTACATCGGCGAGTTCGAGTTCATCGACGACGGGGTCGGGGGCAAGTTGAGGGTGGAGCTGCTCGGTAGGATAAACAAGTGCGGGGTGATATCGCCCAGGTTCCCGGTGAAGTCGGTCAAGCTCGTGGACTGGGAGCACCGATATCTGCCCGCGGTCGGAGTAGGGATCCTGGTCGTGTCGACCCCGAAGGGAGTGATGTCGCACAGCGAGGCCCAGGAGAAAGGTTTGGGCGGGAGGCTCATTGGATATGTCTACTAAGACACTCAGGCAAGAGACCTTCGAGTTCCCGGAGGGCATCACCGCCTCGCTCGACGGCAGGATGCTCAAGGTCAAGGGCAAGCTCGGAGAGGTGAGGAAGGACTTCCAGAGGGTGGGCGTAAACATTTCCCTCCAAGGGAACAAGGTCCTGCTGACCCCGTTCTCCAAGAAGAAGAAGGACAACGTCATCCTGAACACGGTGCTTAGCCTCCTCAACAGCTGCGTGACCGGGGTCACGAAGGGCTACACCTACAGGCTCAAGGTCGTGTACGCGCACTTCCCCATCTCGGTGAAGACCAAGGGCGACACCATCCTCGTCGAGAACTTCGTCGGCGAGCGGTCTCCGCGGGTCGCCAACATCGTGGGCCAGTGCAAGGTCTCGATCGAGGGCGATGACATCATAATCAAGGGAGTCTCGCACGAGGACGTCGGTCAGACCGCCGCGAACGTAGAGCAGGCGACCAAGATCAAACGAAAGGACCAGAGGATCTTCCTCGACGGAGTCTATATCTACCAAAAGGAGGAGGGCTGGTAGAAAATGCCGAAGGCCAAGGCGACGGAAGAGAGCAAACTGAAGGCTCTGGTCGCGAAGCGGAGCGAGATATCCAAGCGGCGACCGAGGTTCGTCAGACCCGAGAGCTGGCGCTACGACAGGCTGCACCCGGAGTGGCGGAAGCCCAAGGGCCTAGACAACAAGGTGAGGCGGCAGGACAAGGGATGGCCTGCGCTGGTCAGGGTCGGCTACAGGGGCCCTGTCAGCTCGAGGGGTCTGCATCCCAGCGGACACTACGAGCACCTGGTCTACAGGCCGGAGGACCTCGCCATTCTGGTCCCCGGAAGGGACGTGGCCAGGATGGGAGGGACGGTCGGGGCGAGGAAGCGCGCCCTGATACTGGCGAGGGCGAACGAGCTCGGCCTGCGGATCGTGAACCCGACGGGGTTGAGGATAATTGAATCTAAGAAGTAAGAGAAGGCTCGCCGCATCCGTGATGAACGTGGGCCTAGACCGCGTCATATTCGACGAGGAGTACACTGATCTGATTCAGGACGCCATCACCAGGAGCACCATACGAGGGCTGGTAGGATTCGGAGCGATAAAGGCCGCCCCAAAGAAGGGGACCTCACGCGGCAGGTTCAAGGTCAAGTCGCACAAGCTGAAGCGGGGTAGGGGCCACGGAAAGGTAGAGGGAAGCAAGGGCGCAAGGTTCGCCAGGAAGGACCGTTGGATCATCAAGGTCAGGGCTCTGCGGTGGCGTCTGAAGGTGGCAAAGGAGAGGGGCGACCTCTCGAAGGGAGCTTACAGGAAGCTGTACCAGCAGGTGAAGGGAGGCCAGGTCCGCGACGTCAAGCACCTGCAGGACCTCATGAAGGAGGCGAAGAAGTAGGTGCCCGGGCACGTCGACCTCCAGAGGAGGAGGAGGAACGGGATGACCGACTACCGCGCCCGCAAGCGGGCCATCACCTCGAAACACGTCCTCCTGGTCGTCAGGGTGACCGACAAGAACATCTCCTCGCAGTTCGTCCAACCGGCGGTGGCGGGCGACACGGTCCTGGCGTCTGCCCACTCCAGGCAGCTACTCAAGATGGGCTGGAAGGGCTCGCTGAAATCCACGCCCGCCAGCTACCTCCTCGGGCTGCACGCCGGGAAGGTCGCCCTTGGAAAGGGTGTCAAGGGTGCCATCCTCTACGTGGGAGTGGACCGCTTCATCAGAGGATCTAGGGTGGCCGCCTTCGTGAAGGGCGTCACCGAGGCGGGCGTAGAAGTGCCGGTGGGGGAGGAGGTTTTCCCGTCCGACGACAGACTGACGGGCAAGTCAATCGCAGATTATGCGTCCAAGATGTCGAAGGAGGACAACGCCGAGTACAAGCGCGTCTTCTCGGGATTGCTCAAGAACGGGTTCAAGCCCGAGGAATACCCGGCCCACGTCGCGAAGGCGAAGGCGACGATTGTCGGAGGCGGCAAGAAATGACGATGATGGCCCGGCGCGACAGGGACGAGGAGCAGGTCTGGGTCCCGCGCACCAAGCTCGGCAAGATGGTCTCCGAGGGCAAGATAACGTCCCTGGATGAGATCTTCCAGCAAGGTCTCAGGATAAGGGAGGCTGAGATAGTCAAGAAGCTGCTTCCGGACCTCAGGTCAGAGGTCGTCGGGGTCGGAATCGTACAGAAGCAGACCGACGCGGGCGAGCTGACCAGGTTCGCAGCGGTCGTAGCGGTCGGCAACGGCGCCGGCTGGTTCGGCGTCGGGAAGGGGAAGGCCATGCAGATGAGGGACGCCATCGACAAGGCAACGGCCAACTCTCTGCTCAACATCATCCCGGTGAAACTCGGATGCGGGAGCTGGGAGTGCAGGTGCGGGCTGAGGCACTCTGTCCCGTACAAGATCAGGGGCAAGGCGGGCAGCGTCACGGTGGAGATCATCCCGGGTCCGAGGTCGCTTGGGCTGGTCGCCGGGCCGGCGCTCAAGAACCTGCTCCAGCTGGCCGGAGTGAAGGACGCCTGGATCAGGACCTTCGGCTCGACGAGCACGATGTCGTCGCTGGCCAACGCGGTATACGACGCGATCGTAATGTCGCACGGGTTGAGCGGATAGGGTGGAATGGAAATGGGACTAATCCTCATCGTGAATCTTCACGGGGTCATAAACTCCAAGAGCGGGGTAAGGAAGGCCCTCGCCGAGCTGAAGGCGGAACGCAAGTTCACCGCCACGGTCGTCGGGGACGACGAGCAGACCCTCGGCATCCTCAGGGCCTGCAAGGACTATCTTGCCTGGGCGCCGGCCGACAAGGAGCTGCTCGCGACGCTCCTCGAGAAGCGAGGGATGGTCAGCGAGAGCAAGAAGCTAGACTCGGAGGCCCTCAAGAAACTCGGCTTCAAGAACTTCGGCGACCTCGCGGACAAGATGATGAAGGACCAGCTGCGCATGTCGGCTGTCGGCGGCGTGCGACCCTTCTTCAGGCTGAGCCCTCCCAGGGGAGGCTTCAAGCGCTCGCTCAGGAGACAGGCTACAGACCGCGGCACGCTCGGGAAGAACTCCGACCTGCCTCAGATAATCAAGAGGATGATCTAGATGCCGACCAGAACCCGAAAGCACCGAAAGCAGCGCGGGTCGAGGACACACGGATGGGGTCAGATCGGCCAGCACAGGCACTCTGGCAAGCAGGGGGGTCACGGGAACGCGGGTCTGCACAAGCACAAGTGGTCCTGGCTGACGATAAACGACCCGGATCACTTCGGCAGGGACCCCTTCCGACCGCCCAGCTACTACGACAAGGCGTCGAGCTGGCTGAACGTGGGCGAGCTCGACAACCTCGCCAAGGGGGCCACCGACCTCGACCTCAGGGCGCTCGGCGTCGGCAAGCTGCTCGGCTCGGGTTCCGTCAGCGGCTCGTACCAGGTAAAGGTCGACTCTTTCACCAAGAAGGCTCAGGCTAAAATAGAGGCCGCTGGGGGAAAGATTCTAGGCGAGGAGTAGGCCGCAGTCAATGGCTTCGCTTAGAGACTTTGTCAAGAGCGTAGGAACGGTCCTTCCCGGCATCCCGAAGCCGGACAGGAAGCCGTCCCTGAACGAGAGGTTCGTCTGGACGGGACTCGCGCTCATCGCATACCTGGTGATGGCGGTCACTCCGCTCTACGGGCTCGGCGGCACCGCCGCGCAGAACAACAACCAGCTCGCGTTCACGAGGGTCGTCTTCGCGTCGTCGATCGGAACCCTGATGTCGCTCGGCATCGGGCCCATCGTGACCGCGGGACTCGTGCTCCAGCTCTGCGTGGGCAGCGACCTGATCAAGCTCGACATGGGGGACCCCGAGGACAGGGCTATCTTCGGTTCCGCGACCAAGTTCCTCACCCTGATCGTGATCTGCGGGGAGGCGGGCGCCTACATCCTCGCTCAGACCTTCGGCGCGCTATCTCCGACCCAGGCCACCGTGATCTTCATCCAGCTCTTCATAGCCAGCATGCTGGTGCTCTTGCTGGACGAGATGATCCAGAAGGGGTGGGGGCTCGGGAGCGGCGTCTCGCTCTTCATCCTCGCCGGCGTGGCCCAGACCCTATTCTGGTACACTTTCTCGCCCTTCAGTCTGAGGCTCTCCGCCAGTTCCACGGCGACGACGATCTTCGGGTTCGTGCCGGCCCTCATCAGCTCGGTCTTCACGAACAGCGTCTCGAGCGTCATAATACGGAACTACAAGTATCCGAGCCTGCTCACGTTCACGCTCACCCTGGTTATGATACTGATCCTCGTCTATGTGGAGGGGATCAGGATTGAGCTTCCGATCACATCGACAAAGTACAGGGGCTTCCAGGGCGTCTACCCGATCAAGCTGCTCTACGTCTCCAACATCCCCGTGATACTGGTCTCAGCGTTGGCGGCGAACATCACGTTCTTCACGAAGTACCTCGCCTCCGCCGAGGGGAACGACCCGTCATCCTGGGTCCGTTATCTGGGAGTCTTCGTTTCGGGCTCCCAAACACCGACGGGAGGTCTCACCTACTACATGACCGCGCCCACGGGCATAGACCAGACCCTGACCGATCCAATCCACTCGGTGATCTACCTCTCGTTTCTGGTCGGGATGGCCGTGGTGTTCGCGAAGGTCTGGGTAGGGATAGGAGGACTGAATCCGAAGGCCGTGGCCAAGAACCTCATGGACGCCGATGTCCAGGTTCCCGGATTCAGGCGAAGCGGGCTCTCGATCGAGCAGGTCCTCAACAGGTACATCCCTGCGCTCACCATAATCGGGGGCGTCCTTATCGGGCTCATCGCGGGCGTGTCGGACCTCTTCGGCGTCTTCGGGACGGGGATAGGGATCCTGCTGATGGTCGACATCGTGCTCCAGTACTACCAGATGCTGCTGAAAGAGCAGGTAGAAGAGCTCTCACCAGGACTCGCCGGATTGCTAGGGGCAACCTGAGCCCATGAAGGTTAGGGTGGTGGTCGTCGGCATCCCCGGCGTGGGGAAGACGACCGTGGTCAACAGGCTGAACTCGCTCGTCGAGGGCTCGAAGCTCGTCACCTTCGGCACGGTCATGCTCGAGGAGGGACTGAAGCTGAGTTGGATAAAGCACAGGGACGAGCTCAGGACCCTCCCAGTCGAGAAGCAGCGCGAGCTGCAGACGATCACGGCCGCCAAGATAGCCGCGATGGAGGAGAGGGTCCTCATCGTGGACACACACCTCTTCGTCAGGACCAAGGAAGGCTACTGGCCAGGTCTGCCTTTCGAAGTCGTCCGCGCGCTGAGCCCCACCCACCTTGTCCTGGTAGAGGCGGACAGCGCCTCCATACTGGAGAGACGGAAGAAGGACACCACCAGGTACCGCGACGCCACAACCAGCGCCCAGCTTGACGAGGAGCGCGCACTTGCGAGGAGCTTCCTCGCGGTCTCCTCGACCCTCACCGGGGCTCCGATCCTGATCGTGAAGAACGAGACCGACAAGTCCGACGAGATATCGCTAAGCCTGAGCAGGCTGATCTCGGAGGTCTCCAAGTGAGAACCATCCTCCGATCCGGCTTGATACTCCTATCGCTAGTCGCTTTCTTCCTGGTCGCGGGCTCGACAATGGCGATGGCCGCTGGCTCCAACTCGACCTCCAGCTCCACCAGCTCGTCCGTGACTTCCTCGACCACCACCACCACCGCAACCTGCTCATACGGCCCCTCCACCTCGACCACCACCAGTTCGAGCAGCTCGAGCAGCACGACCACCTCCAGCAGCTCGAGCTCATCCGTCACCACGACCTCGACCACCACCGCCAAGCTAATCTGCAAGCCGGGCCCTCCCGAAGACACCCTCATCCTCACCCTCACGTCCGTCACCTTCGCATTCGTCTCCAACCTCCTGATTCTAAGGTTCGTGGACCTGAAGGCTGAGAGGCGGATGAAGGCCGAGATCGACCAATACACGAAGGACCTGAAGGCCGCCCAGAAGTCGGGGGACAAGAAGATGGAGGAGAAGCTCAAGAAGAAACAGCAGACGATAGCCCAGATGAGGCTGAAGATGTCCGGGGCGAGGACCAAGGTCACGTTCATCACCTTCATCCCGTTCCTCGTTCTCTACTACCTCATCCTCTCGTTCGTGGCGCCCGTCGCCGCGTACTCGCCATTCTACGTACCATATCTCATGATGTCGGTCGCCGGCCCGAAGGGCGGCTACGAGGTGACGACCTTCGGATGGTACCTTATCTCGTCCCTGTCGTTCAGCGGCCTCCTGACTCGGCTGCTGAAGACCCAGCCATAGGTGCGTCCCTTGCAAGCGATAATCATCTCCGGCATGCCCGCGGTAGGGAAGACAACGGTATCCAAGCTGGTGGCCGAAGAACTCTCGCTCAAGGTGGTGGGGGGAGGGGACGTCCTCAAGGAGATGGCCGTCGAGGAGGGTTACACGCCGGGAGGAGAGGACTGGTGGGACACTAAGGAGGGGATGAAGTTCTTGCAGGAGAGGAAGCGGTCCCATGGGTTCGACACGGAGGTCGACCAGCGCCTCCTCACTAAGGCGAAGAGGGGCGACCTCGTCATCACGAGCTACACCATCCCATGGCTGTCGGAATACGGCACCAAGGTGTGGCTTTCAGGGAGCGTCCGCAGCAGGGCCAGGAGGATGGCCAGGAGAGACCACGCGGACGAGAAGAAGTGCAGGGAGGTGCTGGCGGTGAGGGACGTCGAGAACTACAAGCTCTACAAGAAGCTCTACGACATCGAGTTCGGCAAGGACCACAAGCCCTTCGACCTGGTGGTGGACACGGATGCCATCGACGAGGCCAGAGTCGCGGCGATCGTGCTCCGCTACGTGAAGAACCGGAAGGGTGACTGAATCGACGCCAGCCAGCCTCCTTGTAATCGACGAGGAGCAATCCGACCCCGCCTACGGCTGCGTCCCGTCCCAGAGGCCGATGGCGAAGGTCCTCGAATACGGTCTCATCGCGTTGGACAAGCCCCGGGGCCCCACGAGCCACGAAGTCGTGGCCTGGGTGAAAAAGATGCTCGACGCCAAGGGCGCGGGGCACAGCGGCACGCTCGACCCGCCCGTCTCCGGGCTGCTTCCGATAGGGCTCGGAAACGCAACAAAGGCCCTCGGCCTTCTCCTCCTCTTCCCGAAGGAGTACTGGGGGGTGATGAGGCTGCACTCTTCGGTCCCTCGCAGGCAGCTCGACTCGGTCGTGGAGCAGTTCACGGGGGAGATCTACCAGCGCCCCCCGCAGCGCTCCTCAGTCAAGCGCGAAGTGCGGACCCGGACCATATACGAGCTGGAGCTGGTCGAGGCCCAGGGGAACCTCTTCCTGCTGAGGTGCCTCTGCGAATCAGGGACCTACATCCGAAAGTTGCTCTACGACATGGGGGAGGTGCTGAGCGTCGGGGCGACGATGATCGAGCTCCGCAGGACGAAGGTGGGGCCCCTGACGGAGGAGGGCGGGTTCGTCACCCTCCATCAACTCAGCGATGCCGTCTTCAAGGCGAAGGGAGGCGACGAGACGGAAATCCGCAAGTGCGTCAAGCCCGTCGAGGACGTGCTCACCTCGTTCAAGCGGGTGATCATACGAGACTCGGCTGTCGACGCGATCTGCCACGGCGCGCGGTTAGCGGTTCCCGGGATCCTTTCGGTATCTGACGGCCTCGCCAAGGGAGACGTGACCCTGATCATGTCGTCGAAGGGAGAGCTGATCGCGCTCGGAAAAGCGATGCTGTCATCCGGGGAGATTGAGGCTTCCAAGAAAGGCCTCGCCGTCTCCGTGGAGAGAGTGATAATGTCTCAGGAGACCTACCCAAAGATGTGGAAGCACCGCACCCCCGTCCCCAAGGACTGAACCCGACCTTCCCAGCGACTCGCCCATCGCTCGACGACTCGCACATCAGGGAACGTTCAAGTGCACGTATGCGGAGCGCGAGACCAGACCGTCGGTGGCGGTCAGGGCCAGCAAGTAGCTCCCCGGCGAGATGTCAGCGCCTACTTTGATTGAGACCGAGACCCACGAGTCCCCCGTGACCTGATTCGTTCCGGTGACGTTCGAAGCAAGGAGAATCTTCTGTGGGGTGCCCGTTCCATCCTCCGAGTCGGAGAACTGCATCGTCAGAGGCACCGACTTATTGGCTTGAAGTTCGATCCGAACGGTATTTGTTCCACCCGGGCCAAGCGTGAGATTGTCGGCGCCCGCCAGAGAGAGCGAGAAGGGGAGGGGACGCGAAGCGTCAACAAACCCAACCTTGTTCGCCGTGAGCTCGGTGAACCAGACGTCGCCCCCGTCCCTGACAAGAGTCTGTGCGTTTCCTATCTGTGAGAAGTTGTTCGCGGGGGGGTCAGAAATGCTGTACTCAGTGAGGGTCTGGCTCTTCGGATCGATTTCGGAGATCCTGTTCCCATAATGTTCGTTGAACCAGACTGACGACCCGTTTGCGGACACGAAATACGGAAGCGTCGCCCCCACGTAACTGACCGTCGAAGTGGGGTAGAAGGTCCAAGTCCGGCTCTCCTGGTCGTAGAAGGCTATGCTCGAAGCAGCGTGCTCTGCGATCCATACGCCTCCTCCTCCTAGGGAGATGCTGTCGGGACTGTAGAGAGTCTCGTTTCCGCCCATAGCGACCGGATCGAAGTGGGACGGATCGAAAGAGTAGATTGGCATTCCCTGTACGACAGAAGACACATCCACGAAGTATCCCGTGTCACCCGCGAAGGCGATTTGAGCGGGGGTCCCTGGGAGGTTGACAAGGGACGAGAGGCCTTGGACGTGGGTGGGGATCTCTATTGCGTGCTCGTCGAGGGTTCCGTTGGGCATCAGGGTTCCGATCTCGTGAGAAAGTATCTGCGTGAACCAAAGTGCGCCGTCTGGACCGACCGTCATCGTGTACGGGAAGGAGTTGTTGCCAGGAAGGTTCACGGCCTCGAAAGTGTCGTTCCCCGGGGAGAGCCCAAGCAGCCTGTTCTTCGCCACGTCGTCTGCCCAAATCCGCCCGCCCCAGATTGCGATGCTCCATATCGATGTCTTGATCGAACACGAATAACCGCTCGCCGAGCTCGTATCGTAACGACCAGGGAAGGCGTATTCCACAAGCGTCCCGTTCGGGAACAGGTGACCCAATCCGGGTACGGACTCCTCCCCGAACCAAACCGAACCGTCCGCTCCGGCGGCGATCGCGTTCGGTGTCCTCTCTTGCCCAGGCAGAGAGAACTCTGTCACGGCTCCGAACGTCGTGTTTCCAAGGCTACTCCTCAAGACAGTCCTTCCCCCGAGAAGAGACGCGCACCCGCCTGGCGCAGGCGCAAGAAGGTAAGCCGACGAGCCCACCAAGAGCAGGGAGGCGATCAAGATGATGACCACGGCGCGCCTAGTCCGCAAAGTCGAGGCTGCGCCAATCGGCGGTCAGATAACGGTTTGTCAACTAGCCGAACCTTGCAGTCCCGAGGGCCGGCTAACCCGATGAACATCTATACACATCCCTAAATATAGTCTGATTGCCGTTTCACAAGGTAACGTTGGAAAGGGGATTCCCGAACTCGAGGCGAAAGCCATGAAAGTCTGGAAGGGAAGGCTGGCCGTCTCGGACGCAAGATTTCTGGCCGTAGTTGTCATAATCGTCCTTGCCTTCAGCGCCATCGACCTAAGCTACGTCTCTATAATCCAGAACGACCAGTCGCAAGTCCAATCCCAGCTGAACAGCTTCCGATCGCAGCTGAACTCGAGCGCTTCCACGGCCACGGCCGTGCAGAGCAGTCTCAGCCTGCTCAACTCGAAGCTCTCCTCCCTCCCCTTGGTGGACCAGACTCCCATCATCCGGAACTTGAGGCTCGAATGGTCGAACACGGAGAATTCCAAGCAGGACAGGTTCTTCCAGTCGACGATAGTAGTCAATCAGGGCGACAACGTCTCGGTCACGTTCTTGTCCAATGATACGGACGCCCACACCTTCACTCTCGAGTCGCCCTACAACTTCCAGATCAACGCAACCGTTCCGGGCACAAATGACTACCTCAAGAACGAGGCGGTCTTCACTACGCCAGCAACGAACAATTCGCCCGGTGTGAAGGTGTCCGGGACTCCCGGAAACGTGTCGGCGAAAGGCTCATTCATAGCGAAGTTCGCGGGCATCTACGAGTACTTCTGCATCTACCACGTTCAGCTTGGGATGTTCGGCTACATGATCGTCCTCCCCAACTCGGCCTACTCTAGCAGCACGGGGGGACAGAAGTCGACCACGACCGCATCTGGAAAGTCTGTCCAAGTGGGCATGGCGGGCGCTGGAGAGAATCCCGCGTCACTGGGCTTCACACCTTCGACAATAACCGTCGTGATCGGGGTCAACAACACCGTCATCTGGACCAACGACGATAGCGCACCCCACACCGTGACGGCGAACGACGGAAGCTTCAGCTCAGGCAACCTCGAGCCCGGCGACAGCTTCTCGTGGACGTTCACCACCCCTGGCACCTACGCCTACCACTGCAGCTACCATTCATGGATGATGGGGACGATAATCGTCAAGGCCTGATCGAGCGAACGCAGAAGTAACCGAGAAACGTCGATGGAGGCTCAAACGACTTAAGAATTGCCCGAGTTTTGCCCTCGCTGCCGGGGTCGCCTAGAGTTTTCGGACGGGCAACCTGGGAGGGCGCAGCTCGCGGATGAGCGCACGCCTGGAAACCAGCGGGCACGAAAGCCTGTTTCGCGCAAGCGGATCGAGGGTTCAAATCCCTCCCCCGGCGGTTTCTCAAGCCTGAGAATCGACTAGACTGCTTATATGACGTCTCCAAGTCTCGGCCTACGAGTCAATTGTCGCTGAAGCTAGGTTCTGAGATCGACGAAGCTAACAGGAAGGCGGCGGAGCGGATCATCGGTGCCGAGGCGGTCCTGGTGGACCTAAAGCCGGCGATAAAGGCCATCCCCGGATACAAGCGCGACCTGATCACCCACGCCGGCCCTCCCATTGAATGGTCTCGGATGATCAAGGTCCAGAGGATCGCGGTCATCAACGCCATCAGGTCCGAGGGCCTCGCCGACACCCCTCAGAAGGCGGATCGTCTGGTGAGGACCGGCGAGGTCAGGGTGGAACCCAACCACAAGTACGGGAACGTAAGCGGCATGTGCGGAGTCACGTCCGCGTCGAGTCCGGTCTTGGTCTTCAAGGACAAGGTGCACGGCAACGTTGCGACCGACTGGATGCAGACGGACCTGACGTCCTTCGCCGACACCTACGAGCGGGGCATCAAGGAGGTGGAGTTCGTGAAGGAGACCCTGGCGCCTGTGATGGCGGCCACGATCAAACAGGCGGGCGGGTTCAACGTCAAGGAGCTGCTCGCGAAGGGGCTGACGATGGGCGACGAGCTCCACGGCTCGTTTGACGCGACCCGCGGCATCTTCATGAACTGGATACTTCCACACATCGTTAGGACCGGCTTCCCCAAGGAGACCCTCGGGAAGGTCGGGGACTACTTCATGGGGAGCGGGGGCCGATGGTACTGCGGCAACCTGATGATGGGAGGGTGCAAGGTGATGATGGACGCGGCCAGGGGCATAAAGTACAGCACGGTCGTGACCGCGATGGCGAGGAACGGCGTCGACTTCGGGATCAAGGTCAGCGGGCTGGGCGACACATGGTTCACGGGACCCGCCGGGGAAATCAAGGGTTTCCTCTTTCCGCCCTTCAAGGCGGCGGAAGGGGCCCCTGACATAGGCGACAGCGCCATCTCGGAGTCGAGAGGCCTCGGAGGTACCGCGCTCCCGGCGTCCCCCTCTCAGGCCAGGCTCTTCGGAGGCGCTCTCGGGGAAGCCGTGCAGCACACACGAGCCATGCGTAAGGTCTCGATCGCGGAGGACCCACTCTTCCGGATTCCCTACATGGACTTCATGGGCGTGCCGGTGGGGATCGACATCCGCAAGGTCGTGGAGTACAGCACCGTACCGAGGATAGACACCGGGATCGCGCACAAGGATGGCGGCCACGGGATCATAGGCACGGGCATCGCCGATGCGCCCATGGAAGCCTTCAAGAAAGCGGTGACCGCCTTTGCCGCGGAGTACGCGTAACCAGCCGAACTTTCGAGGCGAGCAGTGACGCAGCTACCGCTCGGGAAGTACGCCTCCTACCTTCTGGGAATCCTCGCGTCGCTCGCCATACTTTCGGTAATCCTGCTCTCCTTCGGATACAACCCCATCACGAGCATGGAGGGCCTGGTCTCGGGGTCGTTCGGTACGACCTTCCTCGCCTCCGAGACGTTCTTCCTGATGGGTCCCCTCCTCCTGGCCGCACTGGCCTTCCTCGTCGGATTCAGGGCGAGGTTCTACAACATCGGGGTGGAGGGCCAGCTCTACATCGGCGCTCTGTTCGGATACCTGGCGGCCTCAAGGCTGGGCGGTCTCCCCGGAGCGGTCGCGATTCCGCTCATGCTCCTGGCCGCGGCAGCCGGAGGGACTCTCTGGCTCGCCCTTCCGCTGCTCATGAGAATCAAACTGCAAGTGAACGAGATATTCCCGACACTCGTCATGAACTTCATAGCACTGGACGTTGTGAACTGGCTCACCGCCGGGCCGCTCAAGGACCCTCTATCCGGAAACCTCCAGACCCCCGCCCTTCCGCAGACGACCTGGCTGCCGGTCATCGTTAACGACACGCAATTCAACGTTGGGGTGATAATCGCCCTCGTGGCTGCGCTCGCCGTGTACTTCGTCCTCTACAGGACGGTATTGGGATTTGAAATCAGGGCCTCCGGGGCGAACCCGCGGGCGGCTCAGAGCGGAGGGGTCGACGTATCGCGAAGCGTCCTCGCCGTCGGCCTGATGAGCGGGGCCCTTGCCGGACTTGCGGGCATCATCGTGGTGGCCGGTGTCGACCACGTCCTCGCGCAGAACTTCTCGCCTGGGTACGGCTATCAGGGGATTGCGGTGGCCGCCCTAGGCGCCTTCCATCCGCTGGGGATTGTCATCGCCTCGGTGCTCTACGCCGCTCTGTCCATCGGCGGGGAGAGCCTTCAGCAGAGCGCGGCAGCGATTCCGATCGAACTGATCTACGCCTTGCAGGCGATCATAGTGCTGTCCGTCCTGATCGTTCAGAAGTGGATCGACGACAGGACGAGAGTGAGGCGATGAATCGATGGCAGACTACGGG
Organism: uncultured archaeon; assembly: GCA_963731775.1. Lineage (GTDB taxonomy): Archaea > Thermoproteota > Nitrososphaeria > Nitrososphaerales > Gagatemarchaeaceae > DATJAJ01. The sequence goes on from CAVSWV010000006.1 coordinate 252,317, forward strand.
GGCCTCGTGGTGTCAATCCTGGCCGCCAGCCTCCCCCTGACCATGCCGATACTTTATGCGACGATCGGCGAGGTCTACGCGGAGAGATCCGGCGTCCTCAACATGGGAATCGAGGGCGTGATGAGCCTCTCAGCGTTCGTCTCTCTCCTCACCACCTTCTCGACCGGGTCCTACGTCCTGGGGCTCTTCTCGGGAGTTGCAGCAGGGGCGGCCATGGGCATTCTATACTCCTTCGCGACCGTGAGGATAGGGATCAACCAGCTCATCGCTGGGCTGATGCTGTACTTCCTGGCGCTCTCTCTCGGTGATTTCGGTTACGTTCTCGTGACAAAGTCAACCTATCTCCACGTTCGCCCCATCTCGCCAGTCAACCTCGCCTTCCTGAGCAGCCTGCCGGTGGTCGGGCCCATCTTGTTCAGCCAGAACATCCTGGTCTACCTCTCGTTCGCGGTAGCGCTAGTCGCTGGTCTGGTCCTGTACAAAACGACTTGGGGCTTGAAGATCAGGGCCGTGGGAGAGAACCCCGAAGCCGCCGACTCGGCCGGAATCAACGTCAACCTGATTCGGCACCTCTGCGTGATATTTGGCGCCTCCCTGGCCGGTCTCGCCGGGGCCTCCCTCGTACTGGGTTATCTCGGTCTCTACGCCACCGGCGACACTCTCGTGGCAGGAAGGGGATGGATCGCCATCGTCGTAGTGATCTTCGCCCGATGGAGCCCGTACAAGGCGATAGCGGGTGCGTGGCTGTTCGGTCTCGGATACTCCACCGCCGCCATCTTCATAGGCTCGGGTCTCTTCTCCAGCCTCGGGTCCGGATCGGGCTACTTCTTGCTCGCCATCCCCTACATCTTCGCGATCGTCTTCATCTTGGTCTTTCACAGGGGGACGAAATCCCCCTCGTCGCTCACCGTTCCCTACAAGCGAAAGTAGGACGCATCCGATGACCTCCGAAGGCCCTCCGCGGTCACGTTCTCAGAACCAGTAATCGTCTACCCGTCTTAAATATCGGCGAGGCATCGCTTTCCTCGAGAAGAAGGCAAATGAATCTCGAAAGCAGGAGGGCTCTCTCAACGACGGTTGCGGCCGCAGTAGTGATAGTAGTCATAGTTGTGGCCGCGATTGGCATAGAGGTAGCACTCCCCTCAAAAAACACCACACAAACGCAGACTCTAACCACCACTGTAACAACCACCACGAGTTCAAAGACGACGACAACGAGTAGCGCGTCGAGCCAATACAAGCTCGCGCTCCTAGTCGGCGGAGACACGACCGACGACGGACTGAACGACCAAGGCGTTCAAGTCGCCCAGTGGATAGCTGCCACCTACGGCTGGAACGTCTCAATCTCACAAGACGTCGCCTACTCGTCCCAGGGTGCCCTGATGACATCCTACGCCCAAGAGGGCTACAACGTCATATGGACCGACGGAAACCAATTCATCGGAACCACGGAAGCGATCGCAGCGAAATTCCCCGGTGTTGACTTCATCATGACGCCAACATACGACGGAGACAACATCACCAAGAACGTGGTAGCACTAGGAGCCCAGAACCAAGCGACGGGGTACTACCTGGCAGGAGTCCTGTCGGGCAAGATGACGAAGACCAACGCGGTCGGAGTCATAATCGGACAGTGGTTCGCGGCCCTCTCGTACGAGTTCTACGCATACCAGGCTGGCGTGCACGCCTCGAACCCAGGGGCCAAAGTCTACCTCACGGTTCCCGGAACCTGGTCTGACCCGACCATCGGGTACGAAGACGCGCAGACCATGATCACGACGGACCACACGGACATCCTCGTCCCAATCGCCGACACGACCGGACTGGGGGTGATCTCCGCAGCGACTGTTACCAACACAACCCTCATCGGCACCGTCCTGGACCAAGTGGTTCTCTCGCCGACCGACATGATGACGAGCGTGCTACTGAACATGACGGCATTCATCCAGCCGGTCATCCAGCACATCTTGAGCGGGACGTGGAGCCAGATCGGAGGTCAGGTCATGAACCTGAACCTCGGGTCGCTCGGACCATTCCATGCCTATGACAGCGTGATCCCAGCATCCGTCAAGGCGCTGCTCGCCACGACGGCCGAGGGAATCAACAGCGGCACAATCAAGGTACCCTTCAACAACACGCAGAGCCCGCCGACAACACCCTAGTCAGGCGGTCGGTGTTGGGTTCTGCGTCCCTTCTCTTTTTTGTTTTAAGGGGGTCGGGATGTAGTTGAGCGACCCCTCGTTGCTCCGGCCCCCCTCGCCTCTTCCGATGATCCAGATGAAGGGAATCACGAAGCGGTTCGCCGGAGTCTTGGCGAACAACTCCATTGACTTCGCGATATACGGCGGGGAGGTCCACGCGCTCCTCGGGGAAAACGGAGCCGGCAAGACCACACTCATGAACATCCTCTACGGCCTATACAGGGCAGACTCGGGCGAGATACTGGTCCGCGGAGAGCGGGTCGCCATCAGGTCCCCCAGGGACGCAATAGCCCTGAAGATTGCGATGGTCCACCAGCACTTCCAGCTCATTCAAACCCTCACCGTCGCGGAGAACGTTGGGCTGGGGCTCAGGGCAGAGAGAGAACCGATTCTGAACCTCGACGGCGTGGTGAAGAGAGTGAACAAACTCGCGAGCGACTACGGTCTTCTCGTCAATCCGGAAGCACTCGTAAGCCAGCTCTCCGTGGGAGAAAGACAGAGGGTCGAGATAATCAAGGCACTCTACCGAGAGCCGAACGCGCTCATACTGGACGAGCCCACATCCGTCCTGACTCCTCAAGAGGTCGAGGGCCTCTTCAATTTCATGCGCTCGATGGCGGCCGAGGGCCGCGCCGTGGTCGTGATAACTCACAAACTGCCCGAAGTCATGGCGGTGAGCGACAGGGTGACGGTCCTGAGGCACGGAGAGGTCGTCGCCCGGCTCATGACCAGGGATACCCGCCCAGATGAACTGGCGGAGAAGATGGTCGGGAGAGAGATCCCACACTCTCAAGGGGTCATTGAGGGGAGCCCCTCTGAGACGGTCGCCCTGGAGATCCAGCAGGTCTCGGCGCTGAACGACAAGGGAGCGCTAGCCCTCGACGGCATAACACTGTCCGTAAGGGCCGGGGAGATCCTTGGGATGGCCGGAGTTGCCGGAAACGGCCAGACAGAACTCGCCGAGGTCTTGACCGGGATGAGGAGGGCCATCAGCGGGAAGGTCCTGGTCGGGGGAAAGGACGTCACGAACGCCCCCGCGAGGGAGATGATAAAGCAAGGAGTGGGTCAGATACCGGAGGACCGGATTGGCTCGGGCCTCGTCCTCGACATGTCCATAGCCGAGAACTTGGTTCTCCAAGTCAGGAATGACCCGAGGTTCGAAAGGAGATACCTCATGGACAGCGACCAGGTCCACCAAAACGCAAAGCGCCTGGTGGAGGAGTACTCGATATCGTGCGGGGGCGTCGACGCCCCCGCAAGGACCCTCTCAGGGGGGAACATGCAGAAGCTGATACTCGCGAAGGTCCTGTCCCGAAGCCCGAAGGTGCTCATCGCGGCCCAACCGACATCAGGTCTCGACGTTGGCGCGACCGAATTCATCACAGAGAAGCTCAAAGAACAGAGGAAGCGGGGGGTCGGAATACTGCTAATCTCAAGTGACCTGAACGAGATAACGTCCATGAGCGACCGAATTGCATGCGTCTTCGAAGGAAAGGTCATGGGTGTCGTGCAGGCTGCCACTGCTGAACTGAAGCAAATCGGGTTGATGATGGGCGGGGTGGAGAACAAATGAGGTCGGGCAAGTCAAAGAGCATTCTGCCGGCACCGAGGGCCCCCTCCCTCCTGGACGCCTCCTCCGTTGGAATCACGGCCCAGAACCGTCTCGAGGCCTGCAACGGGGAAGGGGTCGTCCACGGGGTCTTTGACGGGGCCATCAACGTGCTCCTACCCGAGGGCCTGATCAGCCTGGTCCCCGAGACTGGCGAAAGGGGCCCCCTGAACGTCAAGCTACGATTGCCAGCGGCGTTGCCTCGGATCTCCGCCCTCGGAGCGGCCGTCGGAGACAGGGTGAGGGTTGTCGACTCGACGATTGTTCTCAACGACCGCTACCTAGTCTCATTCGGCTCGGCAAGAATCTACTCCCCGAGCCTAAAGCTCGACGTGCCGTTGTTGGCGGGAGACGAGCTCGATGCAAACCTGGAGGTGATGAGGAGGACGGCGGCCCTCAACGGAAACAGGGCGGGGCTTGGCGAGCTGCTCGCCATGGTCGGCCCATCACCGACTCGAGAGGCCCGCACCCTCAACATCTTTGCGTCCTCCGCGGTGCCTCGCATCGTTCGGCTCGAGAGCGCGTTCAGAGCGGGGGACAAGAACGCGTTGATGCTCGCTGTCTCCGAACTCGTAGGCCTCGGTCCGGGGCTCACTCCTTCATCCGATGACATGCTCGCCGGGCTCGTGATCTTGTGCATGCTTTACGCTGAGAACAGCGGATCGCACAGAAACGCCCTCTCGCTCATCGCCAATCTGGCGGCCGGTCTGTCTCGCGGCAAGACCACGCTTCTCAGTGAGGAGTTCCTTGGACAGGCGGCCCTAGGAAGATGCAACGAGCGTGTCATGAGCCTCTGCGCAGCGCTGCTGACGGGCGGGCAGGATTCCGTCGAGTTCCAGACAAGGCGTGTCCTCGCCATCGGGGAGACCTCGGGCACAGACACCGTCATGGGGGTCTTCTTGGGGACCCGGCTATGCACGCAAAGACCGTCGGGGTTGACAAGAGGGCGAACAAGATGAGCAGCAGAGTAGTGGTGAAGAAGGCGACCTATCGGGACTCGATAAGCCTCATGAAGATCTCGAACACGCTCTCGAAGCTCCCGGGAGTTAGTCAGGCTGCTGTCGTTATGGCAACAGAGCTCAACCGCCGTGTGCTGTCTGAAGCCGGATTCGAGGACGCGGCGATCGGTCGCGCTGCCGGCGACGACATGATTGTGGCCATCGAAGCCAAGGACGCGGCGACGCTTGGCGCTGCCATGGCCGAGACCGACAGGCTGCTCTCCACGAGCGAGAGGCCGACGGGCACGGCGTCAGCTCCAACGTCTCTTGGGGAGGCGCTGGAAGTACTCACGGGTGCAAACCTGGCGGTGATCTCCGTCCCGGGCCAGTTCGCCACGAGGGAAGCCATGGGAGCGCTGGCCGGAGGGCTCAACGTCTTCCTCTTCAGCAGCAACGTGCCCGGGGAGGAAGAACTTGACCTGAAGAAGATGGCGAAGAAGAAGGGACTGCTTCTAATGGGGCCCGACTGCGGGACATCGATAATCAACCACAAGGTGCTCGGGTTCGGCAACGCCGTGCGGGAGGGAGGGATCGGCCTAGTCTCCGCTTCGGGGACCGGCCTACAGGAGGTCACGACCCTCATCCACAAGGCGGGTCTGGGTATCTCGCAGGCGATAGGCACGGGCGGCGGAGACCTCTCAAGGGAGGTTGGGGGCATCACGATGATTCAGGGGATCAAGCTGCTGGAAGCAGACAAGCAGACAAGGGTGATCGTCCTCATCTCGAAGCCGCCGGCCCCGGAGACTGCAGAGAAGGTCCTTGAAGTCGCTAGACTGTGCACGAAACCCGTGGTCGTGAACTTCCTGGGAGGGAATGTCAGCCGTAAGATGCTGGGGACGCTCAACTCAGCCGTCACCCTCGAGGAAGCGGCCAACGTCGCTTGCGAGCTTGCCGGACTGAAGACCCCGGCCGTAGCCGAGATCCCCAGGAAGACCTTCGCCCTCGCCATGGAGGAGCACAATCGGCTCTCCAGCGGCCAAAGGTACATCCGCGGCCTCTTCTCAGGAGGAACGCTCTGCTACGAGTCGGAGAACATACTCCGACCTCTGACAGGCAGGGTCTACTCAAACGCGACAATCAAGCCCGAGGACAAGACGCCGGGCGACTCCAACAGCAGGAAGCACACGTGCGTCGACATGGGCGCCGAGGAGTTCGTCGAGGGCAGGGCCCACCCGATGATTGATTTCACTCTGAGGAACCTGAGGATCCTCCGGGAAGCGAGAGATCCTGAGACGGCAGTCGTACTGATCGACGTGGAGCTAGGTTACGGTTCAAACCCCGACCCAGCTGGGCAACTTGTACCCGTCATCAGGAAGGCAAAGGCCATCGCCAATGAAGGGGGTCGGTACCTCCCAGTCGTCGCCTCGGTGGTCGGGACGGAGGACGACTTCCAGGGGCTCGCTAGTCAGGAGAAGGCCTTGACGGATGCTGGAGTGCTGATAATGCCGAGCAACGCACAGGCCACCAGGATCTCGGCTCTGATAGCATCGGGGAGGGCTGGGTAGTATGCCACAGAGGAGCAAGAACGGGCCGGGGATACTGGCCGAGGATCTCAAGGTGGTGAGCATCGGGATCTCGACCTTCGCCGACGACCTCCGTTCCCAGGGAGTAGAGGTGGTCCAGGTCGACTGGAAGCCCCCCGCGGGCGGGGACGCCGCGATGCTGAAGCTGCTTGAGAAGCTGGGCACGTAGAGGAGTCCCCATGCTCGACGCCCGGCGCTTGAACCCTCCCGCCGTACGTTTCACTTCTCTGCGGCAAAACCGACCGCCACTCCACCCGAGAGGACCCTCTCTTCTTTGGGGGTAAACCCTGCGCGGATCAGCGTTCCTTGGAAACCCTCCTCCCACGAGCTCCTCGCAATGATCCCCGGCAGTTCGGTGAAGGTCGTCGAGGTGTTCCTCTGCGCCATCTCGAGGAGCCCGCCGACGACGCGGAGGACGCCGTAAACGTAGAGTGCGTTGAAGGGCCAGAAGAGCCCGCGCGGCCTCGCGAAGTCATAGAGGACGAGCCTCCCGCCTGGCTTCAAGACCCGCGCCATCTCCGAGACCAGCACCTCCCGAGAGCAATACTTCACGACGTAGCAAGAAACCACGCGGTCGAAGCTAGAATCCCTGAAGGGGAGTCGCTCGCCGTCTGACTGGAGCAGGGAGACCACTCGCGGCAGCCGCTTCCCTTGGCCCGCCCTCAGCATCCCATAGGTCAGATCCACGCCAACGACCTCTATTCCTTCGGGCATCATCTCTTCGAGGATGCAGGTCCCGCAACCGACGTCCAACACTCTCGACCCGCCGGTCGCCGACAGGTTCCCGAGGGCCCAGTCTTTCCACCGCCTGTCCTGCATCAGGGTTCCGTACTCGAGGACCCTGTCGTAGGAGCTCCACAGGCCCTCGAAGATCCTTCGAGCCTTGGCCTTCAGCGGAGCGACCTGACCCGACGCCATGCCATCCAGCTCCCCGCGCATCGGTTAATAATCAACGGGCGAGCTTTGGCGGAGAGGAGACCGTGCCAACGAGACCCGCCTGGTACTTCGTGGACTCGGCCTCGAAGCTCGAAGACCTGTTCAACCTTATGCACCTGCCCTACACCGGCATGGTCCTCTCATTTGCCCTCATTGGGGCTCTTGCGGCGCCGACGGTCTTTCCGGACCGGGTAGCTGCGACTCTGGCCGCCTACTTCCTGGGTCTCGGGATCGGTGCCCACTCGCTGGACCAGCTCGATCCGAGGGGGAGCCATTATTCCACCTACCTGAGCGCTAGTGAGCTCGTCATCCTAGGCGCGGTCGGATTGACCGGCGCGATCTCTATCGGGGCGTATTATGCCGCGACGGTCGCCCCCTATCTCATCCTTCTGATAGTAGCGGGGGTCTTCTTCGCTGTCGCCTACGCCCTTCCATCCTTCGTCGGCCGCGGTATCTTCCACAACAACCTCTGCTTCTCGTTCTCCTGGGGCTACCTACCCTATCTGACGAGTTACTACGTGAACTCCCAATCGGTTCCGCTGATCGCCCTCTTGGGAGGTCTGCCGATTGCTCTCGCGGCCCTCGCCGAGATCATGCTCAGCCGCTCGGTCAGGAGGTCTAGGAAGGAAGCCGAGGTTGCAGATGTGTATGCTGGAAAGGAGTTGGCCCTGAAGTTTCTGGTAGGACTCGCGCCAGCCTTCGCCGTGACTTTCGCCCTACTGAGGTTCGCATGATCGCGGGATGGAACCTCCGTGGAGTTGTCGCCAGCGTCCAAAATCGATATAACCACGGCCAGCGCAACGGCAATCGATGAGTTCCTCTGGCCGGGAAAGGCCTCGGATTGAGCGGGCCGACCAGCTCCCTGTCCACACCTATCCTGTTCCGAACAGCGTCATCGCGGTCATCGAGAATGAGGCGATGTTCAGCGAACTCGGGAGCAACCTGGAGCGGGACCTGAATTCTGACCTGGAGAACTACGACATCGAGGACAAGGCTACGCTTCGCTCATACTTCGGCACCCTGGCGCACATCGCGATCCTGCAGGGACGGCTGGACGAGGGACTCGAGCTCGTCTCGCGGATGAAGCCTCTCGAAGAGAAGCCTGCGGCCCTCGAGCTGAGCGGTTTGATGAGCAAATCGATAGTGGCCGCCCGAAGGGCGGCAACGGACCCAAGGGGAGCCTTCCTCGCGCAGCTGCGCGCCCAGCTCGGTCAGACTCACTACAATGTGGTGCAGAACGAACTGAAGTCGCTCAAGGGTCAGATGGAGATTTTTACCCCAAAGGTACTCATGAGTTTTGTCCGCGAGGGCATGGAGCCGCCCGCAAAGAGCGGGAAGATCTCCAAAGAGGTCGCGATCGGGGCCATGAACGCCGTCTTCACCCTGCGCGAGGAGCTGCCCTACAAGGACCTGATCGTCTCCACGCTGAAGTCAGTGATAGACGAGCACGACGTCAAGAAAGCCGATATCTGGGCAGCCCGAACGGCGGACTTATCTGGTCAGACTGGGTTGACGCCCGTGAAGATAGCCATCTGGGACAGCGGGATCGACGACTCGGTACTCAAGAAGGTTATCTGGACGAATCCGAGCGACGCGCTGGACTCGCACGGAATCGGCTGGACCTGGGAAGGGGAGCTGGTCCACAGGACGATCTGGAAACTTACCGCCGCCCCTGAAGAGGTCGACCTGGGGAAGAAATACACGAAGGGTTTCGGCGACCTGCAGTACAACATCGAGTCGCCTGAAGCCGCCGAGGTCAAGCGGGTAATCTCGACCCTCGCCGCGGACCAAGTGAAGCCGTTCGTGGAATCTGTGATGATGTTCTCGACCTACGGGCACGGAACCCACGTCGCAGGGATCTCGTCGGCGGGAAACCCCGCAATCCAGCTGGTCGCAATAATGATGGAGTTTCCCTACGGGATGACACCCCCAAAGGTCTCGCCGGAGTGGGCCCAAAGTCAGGCGCTGGTGATGGAGAGGTCGATCTCCTACATGAAGAGCCTAGGCGTCCGCGCCGTCAACATGAGCTGGGGCCTCTCCCCTCAGGAGATAGAGGGAGAGCTGGAGTTCCACAACATGGGGGGCGACGCCGAGGGCCGCCGAAGGATGGCTAGGCAGATGCTTGACACCATTGCCGACTCCATGAGGAACGCCATGACCGGGGCGCCAGACATCCTATTCGTGGTCGCCTGCGGCAACTCGAACAGCGACGCCCGATTCGACGAGTTCATACCAGCGTCATTCTCCCTCCCCAACACGATAACTGTGGGAGCCGTGGACATCGGGGGCGACGAGGCCTCGTTCACGAGCTACGGAAGCTCCTCGGTCTACGCCAACGGGTACGAGGTCGAGAGCTTCGTGCCCGGAGGGGACCGCCAGAGCTGGAGCGGGACGAGCATGGCCGCGCCCCAGGTGACCAATCTGGCTGCGAAGCTGCTGGCGAAACACCCTGCGCTCACCACCGTCCAGCTGAGGCAGCTCATCATTGACGGATCGGACGAGAAGTCCGTCGGCAGCGACCGCAAGATCAGGCTCTTGAACGAGAAGAGGTCTCTCGAGCTCGCCGCTAAGACAGACAAGTGAGGCGCCCGCGACCGATGCCTGCTGTCGAGGAAACGCCTTTAAACCATCAGGCCTTTCGACCGTCAAGTGAAAGGTTCCGACGCGGGCGTGCGGCTCGGCCTCACTTTTGACGACATTCTCCTCGTCCCCAAGTTCTCTCCCATCAAGTCTCGCAAGGACGTCAGCACGAAGACCGATTTCTCCCGTCGCATCAAGCTGAACGTGCCCATCGTGAGCGCAAACATGGACACGGTCACAGAGTCCGCCATGGCTGTGGCGATAGCGAGGCAAGGCGGCCTCGGGGTCATCCACCGATTCATGAGCGTGGATGACGAGGTCGAAGAGGTCACGAAGGTCAAGCGGTCTGAGGGCGTGATGATCGAACACCCGATCACGCTCCCGCCCGACAGGTCGGTCAGGGAGGCCTGGGGCGTCCTCGAGAAGAACGACGTGGGCGGCATTGTGGTCGTGGACTCCAAACAGAGGGTCGTGGGGATCCTGACCCGTAGAGACATCACTCTCGAGGACGACCTTGGCAGGAGGATAAGCGAAGTGATGACCCCCCGTCGAGATATGGTCACCTCTAGGGTGGGGATCACGATGGAGAGGGCGAAGAACCTCCTGCACAAGAACAGGATCGAGAAGCTCCCGGTTCTGGACGGACGCGGAAGACTCGTCGGCCTGATCACCTCGAAGGACATACTCAAGCGGAAGATGTTTCCGGGAGCGACGAAGGACGAGAAGGGAAGGCTCCGTGTTGCTGCGGCAATAGGTGTGAAAGGCGACTACTTGGAGCGCGCCGAGATGCTACTGGACGCCGACGCGGACGCGCTCGTCGTCGACATCGCGCACGGTCACTCCTCGCACGCCATCGACACGGTCAAGCGGGTGAAGAAGGAGTTCAAGGACGCCGAGGTCGTTGCGGGCAACGTGGCCACCGCGGCAGGGGCCTCCGACCTGATCAAGGCCGGGGCAGACGCGGTGAAGGTGGGCGTCGGGTCTGGCAGCATCTGCGTCACGCGTGTCGTGAGCGGGTTCGGGGTGCCGCAATTCACCGCCATACTCGACAGCGCCAGAGCCGCGCAGGAGTACGGGGTGCCGGTAATTGCGGACGGCGGGGTCAGGAATCCTGGCGACGTCACAAAGGCCCTGGCGGCCGGCGCGTCCACGGTCATGATCGGAAGTCTCTTCGCGGGAACAGAGGAGAGCCCCGGCCCTACCCTACTGAGGGAGGGTGTCCGTTACAAGCTCACAAGAGGAATGGCGTCGCTCGCCGCGACAGTGGACAGGAGAATCCGTGAGAACACCCGCGCCTCTACGAAGGAGTCCGAGATCATCGAGGAGGTGATAGAAGAGAGCGTCCCGGAGGGCGTCGAGGGCCTGATCCCGTACAAGGGCGGGGTCGACGAGGTCGTCAGGCAGCTGGTGGGGGGTCTCAGGTCGGGGATGAGCTACTGCGGGGCCAACACGATTCGGGCCCTTCAGGACAAGTCCGAGTTCATCCGCATCACCGACGCGGGGCGGAAGGAGAGCGGCCCCCACGACATCGAGAAAGTGGTCTAGCCTGAAGAACCTGACCATCGCCGGCCTGCAGTGGGGCGACGAGGGAAAGGGAAAGGTCGTCGATTACGTCTCAAAGGACTTCGACGTCGTCGCCCGCTACAACGGCGGAAGCAACGCGGGCCACACGGTCGTGATCGGCTCCGAGAGATACAAGTTCCATCTGATCCCGTCCGGAGTCCTGAGGGGAAAACGACTCCTGATCGGCGCAGGGGTGGCGCTCGACCCCTCGGTCCTAGAAGGCGAGCTGTCATCGCTGGCGAAGAAGGGGGTCAGGGCGGACCTTCTGATCGACTCGAGGTGCTCGCTGGTGAGCCCGCTCGAGAAGGAGTTCGACGCCTACCTCGAGAAGATGAGGGGCGGCGCGGCTCTCGGTACGACCAGGATGGGGCTCGGCCCGGCCTACGCCATGAGGGCCCTTCGGCTCTCGCCCAGGGCGGGCGACCTATTCTCAAAGAGGTTCGAGCTGGGCCCGTGGCGCGATTTCTACTCGGCGTTGGGCATCCGCGTGGGCCCCCTCCCTGCATGGTTGAGGAGCTCCCGCAGGCTGCTGAAAGGCCGCATCGGAGACGTCGGAGGAGCCATCGAACAGGCGAACGCTAGAGGGGAGTCTGTGCTCTTCGAGGCCGCTCACGGAGTGATGCTGGACCTCCTCTACGGGTCCTACCCGTTCGTGACGAGCTCCTCGACGACGGCAAGCTTCGCGGCTGCTGGCACCGGGGTCGGAGTCTCCACGCTCGGGTCAGCTCTGGGGGTCGTGAAATGCTATACCACTCGGGTCGGCGCGGGCCCTTTCCCAACGGAGATCGAGGGCACTCTCGCGGGCCGGCTCAGGGAGTCGGGCAGCGAATACGGGGCCACGACGGGAAGGGCCCGCAGGATCGGCTGGCTCGACCTCGTCGCCCTCAAGTATGCCGCCCGGACCAGCGGCATCAAGGAGGTCGCGCTCACAAAGATCGACGTCCTTTCGGGGCTTGAGGACGTGAAGGTGTGCACCCGGTACAGGATCGCCTCGAAAGAGTCCACGAACCTCTTCGACTTCTTGGGCGACCTCGACGCCGTCACGCCAGTCTACAGTTCGCTCGGCCCGATGGGTCGTGCCAGGAGGGGGCGGTCGATGCCCCAGGGCGCGAGCAGACTGATCAGGTTCTTGGAAGCGGAGGCGGGCCTCCGAGTCAAGATTGTGTCCTTTGGAGACGAGAGGTCGAAGACCATTGAACTATGATGCGATATCGCCGATAGACGGGAGGTACTCCGCCGAGAGCAGGCCCCTCGCGGCCTACTTCTCCGAAAGAGCGTTCGCCGAGGAGAGGATGAGGGTGGAGCTGGCGTACCTCTCTTTCCTGGTGGAGCTCGGGGTCGCTCCGAACTTGGAGGTCCCGGACTTTCCCTTCTCCATGCCGAGGGTGAAGGCCCTCGAGCGCTCGACCGGCCACGACGTGAAGGCCGTAGAACTCTTCGTGAGAGAGTCCCTCAGGAAGAAGGGCGCCACGAGGCTTGCTCCCTTCGTGCACCTCGGCCTCACCAGCGAGGACACAAACAGCCTGGCCTTCGCCCGATTGCTCTCCGCCTCGCTTGCGAAGGTGATCGTGCCGTCCTACTCCCATCTTGCGATGGACCTCGCCAAAATCGCAGGGGACGAGGCGAAGACGCCGATGGTCGCCAGGACCCACGGCCGGCCCGCGGTGCCGACGACCTTCGGGAAGGAGATGGCGGTCTTCGCTGTCAGGATCGCCGAGCGCGTCTCGTCGATGAAGTCGCTGAGACCGATGGCCAAGTTCTCGGGGGCGGTCGGGACCTACGCGTCGTTCGCCATGATGGGCAGGCGGGACTGGCCAGACCTGCTGGCGCGCTTCGTCGCGGGCTCGGGGGTTGACTACGCCAGGTACTCGAGCCAAGTAGTGCCCGGGGAGAGGCTCTCCGACATACTTCACTCCGTCGCGAGCACAAATCAGCTCATCCTCTCACTCTGTAGGGACTTGTGGCTCTACCAGACTTTGGATTACGTCCACTTCGCCCGCCCAGGGAAGGTCAGCAGCTCGACGATGCCCCAGAAGGTCAACCCGGTCGATCTCGAGAACGCCGAGGGCCAGGTCGAGGTGTCAAACGCGCTCCTGAACTTGCTGGCCTACCGACTCCAGGTGACCAGGCTGCAGCGGGACCTCTCCGATTCGGTCCTGAGGAGGATGGTCGGTCAAGCGCTCGCCCATTCGCTGATCGCCTGCGGCAGGGTGAGATCCTCCTTGCGGTCGATGACCGTAGAGAGGTCCAAGATGAAGAAGGACCTGGCGGAGCACCCCGAGGTCTACGCCGAAGCGCTCCAGATCTCCATGCGGCTCTCCGGAGACGAGCGGGGCTACGAGAAGGTCAAGCGACTGATCGAGGCGGGGAGGTTCCCGCGCCTGCCCAGCGACTTCGCTGGATCCCGCGGCTACCTCGGATTCGCGCCCAAGCAGGCCTCGGAGTGCAGGCGGACGGTGGAGAATATTCTCCGGCAAAGGTCCGCCGATGGACCTTGATCGCTGCCCGAACTAGGAAGTGAAGACCCAGCTCAGGTCTGGCGCGTCGGTCCTCTTCTCGACCCTCTCGTTGATCGCATGCGTGACGAGCGGCAGCGCCAGGGTTATGTCCGAGTAGAGGACGGTCTTCTTCGAATCGGCGGCGATCTTCCCCCAGCTTATCGCCTCCTCGAGCGTGCACCCGGAGAGGCCTCCCCACTGCGGGCTGTCGGCGGTGATCTGGATGGCGTACTCGTGCGGCGTGGGCTCGTCGCCTCCCTTCGCGAGGGATTTGATTATGGTCGAGAGCTGGATCGTGTCCTTCGGGACGCCCCCTCCCAAATAGACGACCCCGGTCTTCGGGGACCTCTCCGCGATCTGCGCCAGCTCCTCCATGTCCTTCGTCTGGTCGAGTACGATCAGCTTTCCAGTCTCCCGCTTCAGCAGGCTAAGTGCTACCCCGTACCCGCTGTCGATTAGGCCGGGCGAGTAGATGGGCACCTTGTTCCTGTAGGCCGCCTCGACTATGCTCTTGATGCCCTTCCTGTTCAGGAACTCGCCGAACCTGTACAGGAACTCTCGCGTGGAGTACGGCCTCTTCGGGTCGAGGCCGCCGGCGAACTTCTTTATCGTGTTCTCGAGCCTCCTGTACTCCATCTCGTCAGCGTAGACGTCGTAGAACCTGTCGATCTTGAGCTTCAGCAGCTCCTCGTCGTCTGCCAGCTGAGTCCCCTGGTAGTAGTGGTATCCCAGCGCCTCGAGCAGGTCCTCTGAGATGTTCGCTCCGGTGCTGACTATGACGTCGACGTACCTGTGCTCAACGAGCCATTTGATGATCTTCCACTGGCCCGTAGTGCTGAGCGAGCCGGTCAGGCCCATGAAGATCGTGAGCCGCTTCGCCTTGATCATAGCGGTCCAAATGTCGGCCACCTCGCCGAGCTTCTTTCCCTGAAAGCCAGTGTTGGACATCTCGCGCAAAAGATTGGAGACGCTCCTTTCCTTGACTTCGATCGTTCGGACGGGTTTTGAGAGGACCTCCCTCTTGGTTACCACGCGTCTCCGTGGCTAGAATCTGCTTAATTCCTTTTTCCTACTTCACCGTGACGGACTTGGCCAGGTTCCTCGGATAGTCGGGGTCGTTCCTCTTGGCGACCGCCATGTGGTACGCCAGCAGTTGAAGCGGGATCGCCTCCACGACCGGCATGCGCTCCCACTCGACCTTCGGGATCTTGATGAAGTGCTTGTAGACCTCGTCGCGGACATCGGAGACGCCGATCACGTCCGCCCCCCTGGCCTTCAGCTCCTCGGCGCTGGAGAGCGTGTCGTCGTGGGACTCACCCGACGGGTTGATCACCACCACCGGCGTCCCCCTCTCGATCAGGGCGAGCGTCCCGTGCTTCAGCTCGCTGGCTGGAATGCCCTCGGCGTGGATGTAGGATAACTCCTTGAGCTTCAGCGCGCCTTCGAGGGCCAAAGGATAACTGTAGCCCCTCGCCACGAAATAGAAGTCCGGCCTCCCCTTGTACTCCTTCGCGAGCTCGATTACCTTCCCCTCGCACTCCAGGGCCTTCTCGACGGCCTTCGAAAGGGCCTCGAGTCCGTCACCCCTCGGCTTACCGAGTAGCACGTCGACGACCAGGTTGGCGACCATCACCTGTGAGGTGAAGCTCTTCGTGGCGGCGACGCCCACCTCTGGGCCGCAGTTCAGAAGGAGCGTCACGTCGCTCTCCCGCGCAAGCGTCGAGCCCGCCGCGTTGACGATCGAGAGGATCTTCGCCCCCCGCCCCTTCGCCACCTTCACGGCTTCCAGGACGTCGGCCGTCTCCCCGCTCTGCGACAGGACCACGACCGCGGAGGCCTCGTCGAGCCAGTCGGCGTGCTCCCTGAACTCGCCGGCGAGAACGGCCTCGCAGCGGATCTTCGCCTCCTTGTTCAGCAGGTGCTTCATGAGCAGGCCTGCGTGGTAGCTTGTCCCGGCGGCCGTGATGAAGAGCGTCTTCGCCCTCTTCATCTGGCCAACGAACTCCGCGAGCCTGTCCTCGTCCTGCAGCACCGCGCTTTTCACCGTTCGGGGCTGCTCGTCGATCTCCTTCCTGGTGTAGTGCGCGTAATCGGACTTCGACAGATCAGAGAGCTCCCACGCCACCTGCGTGGGTCTCCTGACCACCGGCCTCCCCGCGGCGTTCACGATCTTGACGCCGTCCTTTGTTATCGCTGCGACCTCCAGGTTGTCGAGGAAGATCGTCCTGTCGGTGTGCTCGATGAACGCCAGAACGTCGCTCGCTATGAACATCCTGCCGTCGCCCACGCCAATGATCAACGGCGCGTCCTTCCGGGCGCCAACAATGACGTCGGGCCTGTCCTGGAAGAGTACGGCTATCGCGTACTGGCCCCTGAGCCTCCTGGTCGCGGCCAGAGTCGCCGCTACGGGATCCTTCGTCCTGAGGTATTCCTGCTCTATCAGATGGGAGATCACCTCGGTGTCGGTCTCACTCTTGAATCGATGCCCGCGCGACTGCAGCTTCCGCTTGAGCGGGAGATAGTTCTCGATGATCCCATTATGTATCACCGCTATTCGGCCCCCGCAAGAAGTCTGGGGGTGCGCGTTCTTGTCGGTCACGCCCCCGTGCGTGGCCCACCGAGTGTGGGCGATTCCTATGTTCCCCCCGAGCGACGACAGCTTGTGCGTCGCCTCGATGTCGTGTATGCGGCCCGCCCCCTTCCTCACCCTCAGCTTGCCGTGGTCGATCGTGGCGATCCCGGCGGAGTCGTAACCCCTGTACTCGACCCGCTTCAGCCCCTCCAGGAGCGTCTTCGTGACGGGCTCGTCGCAGACGCACCCGATTATCCCACACATGCCCTCCGCCGCCGGGCGGCCCCATTTAACGACCGCCGCATGATTTCCCCAACCGTGCACTCCCGTCCGTTAGTGGTCGTCGGGGAGGGCATCGCCAGCGGCACGCCACCATGCAAAGAAATTTATTAGTGGTCGCCGGGCCCTGCATCGTGAGAAGAGAGAAGCTCCTCTACGACCCGAGGAAGCCGGCGACGTCGAAGCGCGTTCTGGTCTCTGAGGATCCGGACGAGTTCAAGCCGGCATTTGGGAAAGTCGGGAGGCAGATACTCTCGAAGCTGGTTAGCGGCCCGAAGTATCCCGCTGAGGTAGCGAGGTCGCTCGGTGCCCATCACCAGACGGTCTACTACCACATGAGGCGTCTGGAAAAGGCCGGTCTGATCACCAAGGTGCGGAGCGAGGTCATCAGGGGCGGCGAGGCGAGCCTCTTCTCGCTCTCCTCCGACGGCTACGCTATCGAGTTCGACGTCAAGGGGGAGTCGATGCCGTCCATGCCGTCGAGCTCCAGGTCGAAGGCGGTCGGCCGCTTCTTCGACGAGTTCTTCCATGAGGAGACGTTCGACGGCTGGATAGTCGTGGGCTCCCCGCTTCCCCACGGCAAGAGCAACACCCAGGCGAGGGACGGCCATTACGCGGTCCAGCTGGGCTTCGCCCTAGGACAATTCGTGAGTCTGCCCGAGACCTTCCCGGTAAAGCTGGACGTCGACGTGAAGGCGGAGAGGCTGGAGCGCTCGAACCTCATCGTGGTCGGCGGTCCCAGGACGAACCTCCTAGCGGAGGAGCTCAACGATCACCTGCCCGTCAGGTTCAGGCAGGGCAGCTTCTGGGGTTCCATAGTCGACGACGAGGGAAAGTCGTACAATTCGGAGCTGGACTGCGTTGTCGCGAAACGGGCGAACCCCTGGAACGCTTCGAAGACCTGCGTCATGCTCGCGGGCCTCACCGGAGCGGGGACCAAGGCGGCCATAATCGGGGTCACGGGCTCCGCCGAGTCGACCCTCCAAAAGTACAGGGGAGGAGACTTCGCGTGCGTTCTGCGCGGGATCGACCAGGACGGAGACGGAAAGGTCGACGGCGTAGAAGTGCTGAAGAGGGCCTAGCCGCTTACGCCCTGCGCCCGCGCCTTCCGCCCTTCTTTCGGGTGGTGTCGTGAGGGATCGGTGTCACGTCCTCGATTCGTCCGATCCTGAAGCCCGCTCTCGCGATCGCCCTGATCGCCGCCTGCGCTCCAGGCCCCGGAGTCCTCGGACCGGTCCCACCGACCGCCCTCACCTTGATGTGAACCGCGGTTATCCCCTTGGTCTTAGCCAGGTCAGCCGCCGCAGAGGCGCTCCTCATCGCGGCGTATGGCGATGACTCGAACCTGTCGGCCTTCACGTGCCTGCCTCCCGATGAGAAAGAGATCGTCTCGGCACCCGTGAGGTCCGTCATGTGGACGATGGTGTTGTTGTAGCTGCTGTAGATGTGGACGACCGCCCACTTGTCCTTGAGAATCTCCTCTTCAGCCATGTTCTATCACCCTGGGGCCGGCGCTTCCTGCGCTGGCGCTTCGGCCGGTTCGGGGGTCGGAGCCGGCGGTGCGGGGGGCGCCTTCTCCTTGATTCCGACTAGCATTATGGTGCCCTCCTCGTCCCTCTTGACCGTGTAGCCTGGCACCCCCATCGTCCGGCCGTTTATTGTGATGTGCCCATGGACCACCAGCTGCCTCGAGTGTAGGGGGGACATCGCCATCCCCTTCTTGAAGACGAGCGTCTGCAGCCTCCTGGCGAGGAGGTCTTCGACCGTCAGGTTCAAGACGTCGTCCAGAGTTGCGCTCTCTTCGGCAAGGCCCTTCCTCCTAAGGCTGTCGAGAAGCTTCTTCTCCTCGCGCAGCCTGACCTCCTGGGTGGCCGCCAGCAGAGTTCTGGCCTGCTTCCTGACGGTGCTGAGTTGCGTCTGCGTCTTCCAGAGCTCTCTCTTGTTCCGGAGTCCGTAGGTGCCGAGAAGGTACAGCTCCTGGGCGAGCTGGTCGCTCCGCCAAGGGCTCCTGGGACGGTTGAATTGTTTCCGCGCCTTCTTGGGGTCGCCCACTTACTTCTTCTCTTCCTTCGCCGCGGCCTCTTTCGCGGCAGCTTGCAAAGTAGCCCTCCTCACTCCGACGGTACGTCCCTTCCTGCCCGTGGTCCTCGTCCGCTGGCCCCTCACCTTTAGGCCCAGCCCGTGCCGGATGCCCTTCCAGCTCTGGACGTTCTTCTCCCGCTCGACGTCGCCCTTTAGGGCAATGTCGAGGTCTGTGCCGAGCAACTGCCTGGTTTCGCCGGTCTCGGGGTCCTTCCTACGATTGTAATACCAGTCGGGAAGGTTAGACTTCGAGGTGTCCTGCAAAACCTTCTCTATATTGTGAATCTGCTCCTCCGAGAGCGTCCCGAGCCTCACCCTGGGATCGAGGCCAATGTTGGCGACAATGCTCCTTGCGAAGTTGTCCCCCACCCCTCTCAGGTCGGATAGCGCCACCACTAGTTTCTTGCTTCCCTCCAGGTCTTTCCCGGCCATTCTGACCAGGTGCCTGTACTCTGTGGCGGTCGACAAACAGAAATGGGCCGTAGACTTCTGGTTATAAGGTTTGACGGGAGTCCGGCACTTCTGGCCCGAGACTGCCCGTTATCACAGTATGAGGACGGCGAAGAACACGACGACGATTATGAGCGCCGTCGTCACGTATTGGAGTCTCTTTACCGCCTTCTCGAGCTTTTCCACAGACTGCTGCAGCCTCTCTTTCAAGTCTGCGTCGTTGGAGCTGAAGGACATTTGATATCGATAGGGCCGTTCCGGCCTGCTATAAAAAATCCCCGACACGGCTCTCAGGTCCAACCTATGGAGAGTCGCCGAGGGCGCACCAAAACCTTTTAACCCCAGCCGGTTCGCGTCGATGAAAAGTGCCCTCAGGGATGGCATTCGTCCTAGCAGGTGTTGTGATTGATTAAGGCAAAAGTCGTGGAAGACACGGGGAACACGGTCACTCTCCAACTGGAAGGAATCGACCGTAGCTACGCCAACGCGGTCCGCCGGTTCTGCATCTCAGAGGTGCCCTCGATGGCGATTGACGACGTGGTGATCCTGGAAAACTCCTCGGTTCTCTACGACGAGATTCTCGCCCATCGCCTCGGCATGGTCCCAATCAAGACCGATCTGGAGCGGTACGTGCTCCCCGAGAAGTGCGACTGCGGCAGCCCTCTAGGCTGCGCGAAGTGCAGGGTGCTCTTCGTGCTCGACGCCACGGGAAAGGAGAAGGTCACGACGGTCTACTCCGGCGACCTCGTCTCAGAGGACAGGGAGATCCGTCCAACGAGCGAGCAGATTCCGCTGGTAAAGCTGGCCCAGGGCCAGTCCGTGAAGCTTGAGGCGTACGCGAGGCTCGGGAGGGCGAAGGAGCATGCGAAATGGCAGCCGTGCACAGTGTCGGTCCTCACCGACGGGAAGACCGACGGGACCTTCAACCTGATGGTGGAGTCGGCCGGAGGGATGCCGGCCAGGCGCATAGTCTCCAAGGCGATCGAGATCCTCGAAGAGAAGCTGAAGGAGATTCAGGTCTCAGTGGGAGGCTCTGCGGAATGAGCTCCAACCAGGTCCTCAAGCGTACCGCCGTGATGTTCGAGAGGGCCGGCAAGGAAAAGAAGGCCCCGATCTGGGTCAAGGCCTCTGCCATGCTCATGAGGCCGGCGCACACCAGGGTCGAGATCAACGTGAGCAGGATATCCCGGATCGCCGGCAACGGGGCAAAGGTCTTCGTGCCGGGAAAGGTGCTCGGTGCGGGGGTCATAGACAAGAAGGTTACAGTCGGTGCCTATTCATTCTCAAGCTCGGCAAAGGCGAAGATCGAGGCCAAGGGCGGAAGCCTCCTCTCCGCCGAGCAGTTCCTGAAGAAGTATCCCGACGGGAGCGGAGTAAAGATTGTCGAGTGAGCCCACCACGGTCTACGTCGACGCGACGAACCAGATCGCGGGAAGATTGGCCTCGAAGGCTGCGAAGCTCCTCCTGACAGGAAAGAAGGTCATAATCGTGAACGCCGAGAAGTCCCTCATTTCGGGGGACAAGACCTCCGTGGTCAACCAGTGGAAGACGAAGCTCGAGATTTCCAGCAGAGTGAACCCTATCTATGGGCCCCTACACCCGCGCAGACCGGATAACATACTCCGAAGGATGATCAGAGGGATGGTGCCTAGGAAGAAGCCGAAGGGCGCATGGGCGATGAAGAGGCTTAGGGTCTACATTGGCGTCCCGGCCGGAGCGATCGAGAAGAAGCTCACGCAGTTCGACGACTCGGCCGCACGCCGGCCCGTCCCGGTCTACGTCACCATGGCGGAGCTCTCCAAGAATCTGGGATGGAACGGGTAGGCCGATGGTCAAAGAACCCAAGCCGGCGGTAAAGAAGGTAAAGCTCTACTCCGGCGCCCGCAAGACAGCGAAGGCGACCGCCGCTATAGTCCCCGGCTCAGGCAGGATCAGGCTCAACGGGATCCCCGTCGAGATCTGGGAGCCGGAAATCGCCAGGCTTCACGTCCTGGGATCCGTGATGATCGTCGGCGAGCTGAGAGACAAGTACGACCTCAACGTCAAGGTCGCAGGCGGCGGCTTCATGGGGCAGGCCGACGCCGCAGCGATGGCGATAGCGAGGGCCTACGTCGACCAGGTCCGGGGCGGCGAGATGAGGGACAGGATGAATTCATACAATAAATACCTGCTCTCGGGAGACCCGAGACAGGCAGAGCCGAAGAAGTTTGGTGGACCAGGCGCGCGAAGGAAGCGGCAGAAGTCATACCGGTAGTGGTTTGCCATGATGATACCCATCAGATGCTTCACGTGCGGCGGCCAGATCGGCGACAAGTTCGCCGGCTTCCAGTCGAGAGTGAAGGCCGGAGAGGACCCCGCAAAGGTGCTGGACGACCTAGGGGTGAAGCGCTACTGCTGTAGGAGGATGCTGATTTCATCGGTCGACGTGATAGACCAGGTTCTCCCGTTCTACAGCCGAAAGGCGGACACGTTCTAGTAGCTCCGGGGAGATAGACTGACCCATGGCCCAGTACGAAGACGAGGAGACCGGCTCCGAGGACAAGATGGTCGTACCCCAACTCTCGGAAAGGGCGCTCCTGGCGACCGGCATTAGAATCGGGACGCCCATCAGGACGAAGACCATGGAGCAGTTCACGACCAGGCCGAGGCCGGACGGTCTGCAGATGATCGATTACACCAAGACGCTACAGAGGATTGACGTTGCCGGCAAGTTCATCGCCTACTCCGGGCCGCAGAACACCGTGGTCTACTCGAGCAGGGAACACGCCGCAAACGCGGTCGACAAGTTCTGCGAGCTGACCGGCGCCATCCCCAGGATCGGGCGATTCATGCCGGGCACCTTCACCAACCCGCTCTACCCAGGACACCTCGACGCGGAGCTGGTAGTTGTCGGCGACCCGACCTCCGACACCCAGGCGATAATCGAGGCAGGAAAGCTGAGCATCCCGGTGATCGCGGTCTGCGACACGGACAACGTAACCGACGACATCGACCTGGTGATCCCAGGGAACAACCGCGGGAGGAAGGCGATCGCTGCCATCTTCTGGCTGCTCGCGAGGGCGACGATGACCCACGCGAACCTCCTCGCCCCCGACCAGCCCATGAAGTACACCATCGAGGACTTCGAGACTAAGGTCGCAGAAGAAGAGAAAGAAGAGTTCGTCGAGTAAACTATATCCCGCGCCCCGTATCCTATGGAACGATTGTCTCTCCGTAAGCCAGCGTTCGCGGGTTTTTTCTATCCGGGGGAGAGGAGGGAGCTGGAGTCGGCCATCCACGACTGTTACCTTCATCCGCTCGGGCCGGGGAGGCTTCCTCCTTCCGCCTACTCCGACGCGCCAATAGTGGCTGTAGTGTCCCCGCACGCCGGCTACCAGTACTCGGGGCCGGTCGCCGCCCACAGCTACCTGCACGTCTCTCAAATGAGGAAACCTGACCTCATCGTCGTCATCGGTCCGAACCATTACGGGACCGGGAGTGGCGTTTCGACGTACTCTGACGGCGCCTGGGAGACGCCCCTCGGAAAGGTATCCGTCAACGCGAGGGCGGCTCGAGAGCTGGCCGACGCCACCGGGATCGTCGAATTCGACCCGCTCTCCCACAGGAGGGAGCACTCCATCGAAGTGCAGATCCCTTTCCTCCAGCAGATCTACGGCGACTCGGTCCCCTTCCTGCCCGTCTCCATCTCGTTCCAGGACCAGGAGACGACGGCGCTCCTCGCGGAAGGCGTGTCGAGGCTCGCCTCGGCCAGAAAGACCGTCTTGATCGCCTCATCCGACCTCACGCACTACGAACCCGCAGCCGAGGCGAGGAGGAAGGACCTTTCGCTGCTCGAGACGGTCGAGAGGATGGACGTCGACGCGTTCTACTCCACGCTGGAGCGCGAACAGGTGACGGCCTGCGGCTTCGGGGCGATCTCCACGGTCGTGCAGGCAGCGAGGTCTCTGGGCCTGCGCAAGGGCGAGCTGCTCAAGTACGCGTCGACCGGCGACACGACAGGTGATATATCGCAAGTGGTGGGGTACGGTTCGGTAAGATTCATTTGACGCGCAAGGCAGTAGCAGAAGCCCCTTCGAAGACCATAATCACCGGCGAGCACTTCGTAGTGCACGGGAGCTACGCCCTCGCGGCGGCCGTCGATAGGAGGGTCAGGGTCGAGGTCCAGGAGTCCGGGAGGCTGTCAATCAGCTCAAACTCGGTGAGTGGCAGCGAGGCGCTAAGGCCGATGGAGCTGGTGATCGAAGCGATCTCAAAGGAGCACTCCGTACGCCCCAACCTGCGCGTCAGGGTGTCTTCTGGAGTCCCGGGAGGCGCGGGGCTGGGCTCCTCCGCTTCCACGATGGTCGCACTGACCTCCGCCGTGTCGAGGCTGAACTCGCTGAAGCTGCCCCTGAAGGAAGTCGTGAGGCTCGCGATGGTCGGCGAGACTGAGATACACGGACGTCCCTCCGGAGTGGACGTGAACGTCTGCGCCTACGGCGGGGTCATCCTCTTCCGGATGGGAAAGACTCCGAGGCGGGTCGCCCTCGGTGGGCCGAGGCGCCTGCTCCTTGTCTACTCCGGAAAGCAGAGGAGCACCAGGCTTCAGATCAACAAAGTCTTCGACATGAAGTCGGAGCAGCCGGGCCTCTTCAGAGGGCTGGCCGGCTCGATCAACGAGGTCAGCCTGATGGCGGCGGAGCGGCTCACGGACGGAGACATGCCGGGCCTTGGCAGGCTCATGACCCTGAACCACGCGGTCCTCTCCAGGGTCGGCGTCTCCACGGACGCGCTCGACGGCCTGGTGGACAGGCTCCTGGTCGCGGGCTGCCTCGGGGCCAAGCTGACGGGCGCCGGGGGAGGCGGAAGCGTGCTGGCGATCGCTCCGAAGGGGCGAGAGGAAAGCATTATCTCGGGGCTCCAGAGGGCGGGTCTAGATGCATTCAAGGCGAGCATTCCGGTCGAGGGAGTGAGAAGCTGGTTAGAACAGTAGTGGTCAAGCTGGGCGGTTCCGTAATCACGGACAAGTCCAAGCCGTTCTCCTTCAGGTCCGACGCCACTTCGGCGCTGGTTGAGGAGATAATCTCATCGGACGAGAAGGTGGTGGTGGTGCACGGGGGCGGGTCCTACGGGCACACGGTCGCCCGGCAGTACGGCCTCTCTTCCACCACGGCAAGCTCAGGGGCAGGCGTCTCCGAGACCCGCGCCGCGATGTACGAGCTGAACCAGCTCGTCTGCAAGACGATGAAGGAGTTCAAGCTAAGTCCGTACCCGTTCGCGCCCTTCGACCTGCTAAGCAAGGTCGGGAAGAACGTAGCCGCCAACTGGCTCAGGGGCCTTCTGAAGGCCAACCTCACTCCCGTCACCTTCGGCGACGTCGTTCTCTACCCGAACGGCTTCAAGGTCCTCTCCGGAGACAACATCACCTACGAGCTGGCCCGGATTCTCAAACCTGAGCGCGTGGTCTTCGGGATGGACGTGGACGGCGTCTACGAGCCGAACAGCCGCGTGATAATCCCCGAGCTGACGCCGTCGAAGATCAGGAAGATGCGGGTGTCGAAGGGCGACGACGCCACCGGGGGGATGAAGCTGAAGCTCGACATGGCCGCGAGGATAGCCGGGATGGGCTCCAAGGTCTACTTCGTCTCGGGCTACAGGCGAAACGAGTTCGCAAAATGCTTAAAGGGTTTGGAGTTCTACGGCACCCTCGTAAGGTCGTAAGACCCTCAAGGACCTTCTGAAACGAGTTTGGCCAGTCTCCAAGATGAGATGACGAGGATTAAGGGCAAGGTCGACGGCCTGATTCTCGCGGAGCTCCTCCCGTCTTCGAGCCCGATAAAGGAGGTAGACCTCCTCTACAAGATGATGCGGGACTACCCGGCCCGCCCAGCCAAAGGCCTCCGGCCGTTCTTCTGTGTGGCGACCTGCAAGGCCATGGGGGGGAGCGAGGACGACGCCGTACTCACCGCGGCCTGCATCGAGCTCTTCCAGCACTGGATTCTCATTCACGACGACATCGAGGACGGATCGGAGCTCAGGAGGGGCCAGCCTGCGCTTCACAAGAAGTACGGGGAGTCGCTGGCCCTGAACGCAGGCGACGCACTACACGCGAGGATGTGGGAGTCCCTGCTGAGGAACGAACCGAGGCTGGGGACAGCCAGGACTCTCAAGGTGATGAAGGAGTTCTCCAGGATGGTGGACGAGACGACCGAGGGCCAGCACATGGAGCTCTCGTGGGTGAACGAGCGCCGGTGGGACCTCGGCGAGGACGATTACTTCGAGATGTGCAGCAAGAAGACCTCGTGGTACACGGTCGCGAGCCCCTGCCGTCTCGGCGCGATAGTGGCCAACGCCTCGGAGGCGGACCTGGACAGGCTGCTCACCTTCGGAATCGACCTCGGAGTCGGTTTCCAAATCCAGGACGACGCGCTGAACCTCATTGGTGACCCGCTCAAGTACGGCAAGGCCAGCACCGACGACCTCCTTGAGGGCAAGAGGACGCTGATGCTCCTGAGGATGCTCGAGCTGGTTGACTCGAGCGACAAGGAGAGGGTCACAGCGATAATGGCGAAGGACAGGGACTCGAAGACGAGCGAGGAGATACAGTTCGTGCTCTCGCTCCTGAAGAAATACGACACCATTGCTTTCGCCCAGCGGCGGGCCAAGGAGCTCGTGGAGACGGCGCTGGCCACCCTGAACGCGATCAAGTGGAAGGGGGACGCGGCGTCTGTCTCGCTGCTGCAGGCTGCGGCGCGCTTCGCGGTCGAGCGAACTTGGTAGATCCGGAACCGGCGCTCCCTCAGGCGGCGCTGGACTCGATGGAGCGCAACGCCCTCATGAACGCCAGCAGGCACGGAGGGAGAGCCGACATGGGCGCGGTGATGAGCAAGGTCCTGGGCGAATTCCCAGAAATCAGGTCCAAGGCATCCGAGGTCGCGAAGGAGCTCAAGAATGTCGTCGAAAGCGTCAACTCCTTGTCCGCCTCGGACCAGGCGGCTCTCCTGGAGAGGAAGTACCCGGGGGCCGAAGCCCCGAAGGGGAAGGAGGGCAGGGTTGGACTCCCGCCGCTTCCGGACGCCGTGAAGGGGAAGGTCGTGGTGAGGCTGCCGCCCGAACCGTCCGGCTTCATGCACATCGGGCACGCCATGGCGTTCACGGTCAACTACCTCTACAAGGAGGAGTACGACGGCAAGCTCTGGCTGAGGTTCGAGGACACGAACCCTAGGAAGGCGAGCAGACGTTACTACGACAGCTTCAGGCGAGGGATATCCTGGCTGGGGATAACCTGGGACTTCGAGAAGAACGTCTCCGAGGACACGGAGCTGATCTACGGGTACGGTAAGAGGCTCCTGGACGAGGGGAAGGCCTACGCCTGCGAGTGCGACGAGGCGACCGTCAAGAAGCTGAGGTTCGACGGGACGGTCTGCCAGCACAGGAGCAGGCCGCCGGAGGAGAACCTGGCGGCCTGGGAAGAGATGCTCTCGGGCAAGTTCGCCGAAGGCTCGATCGTCATAAGGCTCAAGGGGGAGATGGGGAACCCCGACTACTCGCTCCGCGACCCAAACCTCTTCCGCGTGATAGACCACGACCACGTCGTCACCGGCAAGAGATACCGCGTCTGGCCGACCTACGACCTGGCCAACACCGTGGAGGACGAGATCTGCGGGGTGACCCACGTTCTGCGGAGCGCGGAGTTCCACACCTCCCTCCAGCAGAAGGTAAGGGAGATGTTGGGTTTCCGCAAGGTCGACGTCATTCAGTTCTCGCGCTACAATTTCAAGGGGACGCCGGTGCAGAAGAGGCTGCTGAGGCCCTTGGTGGAGAGCGGGATGGTCTCCGGGTGGGACGACCCCCGGATGCCAACGGTCGACGGGATCAGGCGCAGGGGAATCCTGCCGGAGACGATCAGGCAGTTCACGCTCCAGGTCGGGTACACGAGGACCGAGCACGAATACGACTGGAGCCTCCTTTTCGCGGTCAACCGGAAGCTCTTGGACCCGGTGACGAAACGGGTCTTCTTCGTCCCGAATCCCGTCAGGCTCGCGGTGCGCGGTGCCGCGAGCAGGCGCGTAGTGGCCAAGTTCCACCCCGACGCGGACCTGGGCGCGAGGACGCTGGAGGCGGGGGACGAGTTCTTCGTGCCCGCCGACGACATCTCCTCCCTGGAGCTCGGGTCTGTCTTCAGGCTCCTCGACCTGTACAACGTGGAGCTCACATCGGGAGGCGCCAACCCCACGGCCAAGTTCGTGGGCGAGGCCCTGATCCAGGGCACCCGAAAGTTGCAGTGGGTCACACCCGCTCACGAGGAAATCAAGGTCCTCGTACCGGGACTTTTATTTGACGAGAAGGGGGAGTACAACAAGGACAGCCTCCTGGAGGTCCGCGGATTTGCGGAGCCCTCAGCCTCCTCTTTGAAGGAGGGAGACATCGTGCAGTTCCCCAGGTTCGGGTTCTGCCGCAAAGACTCGCCGGGAACCTTCATCATGGCCCACAAGTGATTTGAAGCTCCAGCCATCCGACTCCTTATCGGTCCGGGGATTCCAGCTCCAAGCGCCCGTGATTCTGCTCTGGGCCGACCACGAAGTCCTCTTAAAGCAACCCCGGGTAGCGCCATCCCGTTGGGACGTGCGCTAGACTGAAATGAACCCAGGACCCCTCCGAAGGGCGGCCTACTTCTTACCCTCAGCCGTGACGATACTCATACTTCTCGTGGCCCTCCAGCTCCTCCTCCCGGTCCTGAAGGTGCCGACGTTCATCTTCCCGCTTCCCTCCCAGGTCCTGTCGCTGCTCCTTTCGTCCAACATCCCGTGGGCCACCCACACTTGGGTGACGCTGTCCGAGGCGATCTACGGCTATGGGCTCGCGGTCGTATTCGGGATTTCGCTCGCAATCGTGATCCACCTCTCGAAGGCCCTGAGGATCATCCTCGAACCGATCGTGCTCGCCGCGCAGGTCATGCCCAAGATAGCCTTCGTCCCGATACTCTTTCTCTGGCTCGGCTTGAACTTCCTGCCGAGGATGCTCACCGTCTTTCTGGTCTGCTTCTTCCCGATAGTCATCGACACGACGGCGGGTCTTGGAATGGCGGACAGAGACATGCTCGACCTCGTGCGGTCCTTCAACTCAAGCAGGCTCGTCCTGCTCAGGAAGGTCTCGTTCCCGTCCGCCCTGCCGAGCATCTTCGCAGGCCTGAAGATCTCGATCACCCTGGCTCTCCTCGGTGCGATCGTCGCCGAATTCGTCTCGTCGAGCCAGGGGCTCGGATACCTGATCTTCTCCGCGCAGACCCAGCTCGACACCACGCTCGCGTTCGCCTCTGCGACGATACTCGTGCTCCTCGGGTTCCTGCTCTACGGGGTCTTGCTGATCATCGAACGCCTGGCGGTCCCCTGGAGGAGCGCAGAGGGTTGACGGCCCGGCCTCCGATCGTGGCGGCCAAGGACATCTCGAAGACCTACGTCACCTCCAGGGGAGACGACTTAGAAGCGATCAAGAGCATCTCTCTCAACGTCTCCGAGGGCGAGTTCGTCTCACTGGTGGGTCACTCGGGATGCGGGAAGACTACCTTCCTGAAGATAATCGCGGGCCTCATCCTGCCGACCTCCGGGCGCGTGACCGTAGAGGAGAAAGAGGTGAGGTCACCCTTGAGGGACATCGGCATCGTCTTCCAACACCCCCTCCTCATGCCCTGGCGATCGATCATGGCGAACGTGCTGCTTCCGATAGAGCTGCTCGGGCGGAGCCCTTCCGAGTATCGGGATAGGGCTTTGGAGCTCCTTCGGACCTTCGGGCTCGCTAGCTTCCAAGACCTCTATCCCCGTGAGCTGTCGGGCGGGATGCAGCAGCGGGTTGCTATCGCGAGGGCGCTCATCCACGACCCCCCAATGCTGCTGCTGGACGAGCCTTTCGGCGCTCTCGACGAGCTGACTCGGGAAGAGATGGCGATCGAGCTCCTGAGGGTGACCGAGAAGATGAGGAAGACCGTCGTCTTCGTGACCCACAGCGTACCCGAGGCCGTACTGCTCTCGGACAGGGTCGTGCTCCTCTCCTCGAGACCCGCTACCGTCGCGATGGACCTGCCGATCTCCATCTCGAGGCCCCGCGTAGGCTCGATCAGGACCGACCCAGCGTACATCGGCTATTGCGAGACGATAAGGCGCGCTCTGGGAATCGCGATAAGCTGAGGGATAGTCTCTCGCGGGTTTGTCTCCTTCGGAACCGTTTATATGCAGCCCGAAAAAGGGCTAATTTGGGCGATAAGTTCAGATGACCCCTAAGCCGTATTATGTGAAGTTCGAGACCCCGAAGGAAGTCTCCGAAGCAGCCTACGAGGTTCTCAGACAGGCTTCGAGAACTGGCAAAGTCCGGAAGGGCACCAACGAGTCGACGAAGGCCATCGAGAGGGGCATCGCAAAGCTGGTCGTCATCGCGGAGGACGTTCAGCCCCCAGAGGTCGTTGCCCACCTGCCGATACTTTGCGAAGAGCGGAAGATTCCCTACGTCTTCGTCCCGTCCAAGGACCAGATAGGCCCGGCAATCGGGATCGATGTCTCGACCGCCGCGGCGGCCGTGGTCGACGCCGGCGAGGGGGCCCAGATTCTCGATCAGGTCACCCAGGAGCTGGCGAGGCTGAAGAAGACGGCATGAGCAGCAAACGAGAAGTAGAGACCCTAACGCCCGCCGAGGTCGTGCAGATAGTGGGCAGGACGGGAGTAGCCGGAGAAATAACCCAAGTCAGAGTGAAGATTCTAGAGGGCAGGGAGAAGGGGCGCATCCTCACGAGGAACGTGAAGGGGCCGATAAGGCTCGCTGACGTCTTGGTTTTGAGAGAAACTGAGAGAGAAGCGCGGAAGATAAAACTTGTAATCATTGTTGTTCTGATATTGGCGACGATTTCCTCTTCGGTATTGTCGGCCGTCTTAGCCTAACCTTCCCGACCACCTTTGTGCTGCCTCGTAACTGATGTGGATTCCGTACTCGTCGAGAACTCTTTCGCATATCCTTGGGGTTGATAGATTATCACTACTCATCTGCCTTATCGCTTCTCTAATATTGTTAGGGAGTCGTCTTCCACGCTCCACGTGTCGGCCGGATGCCATCTTGACATGAAGTTGGTACCGGACTGTTCGCAAATGCGGAGAAAAGATCGGCACGGAGAAAGACCTGACTGCTTGATTCTTCGAGAGTACCAAGGCTCCACGCGTCTGGAACGACCTGAGGCCAAAGGTCTTGAGAAGTCCGCTCACCAGGTTCCAGCTGGGGCCAATCCAGAACTCGACCGTTTGGCTCGCGATGTTTACGGAACCATCTGATTCTGCAAGCCCTTGAATGACTCCAGTTCGAAAGCGAGCTGGAGCACCAAACATCCATTGAACATCGATTGGGTCGTAGGTTGTGGTTTGATCATCTCTCAATCCAAGTCCGACGTTGAAGATCCAATCTAAGAGCAGGGACGACTGGGAAACCCACTGATAAAATCCGTATGGCTTGTTCCAGGAGTTCGGGAGGTCCGATATCCTATGCATCCTCAAACCTAGAGTTTCAGCACATTCACAAGTGAAATTCCCGATTCCAAGGTTTGTCCCGTACTTCTTGCTAAGTACAAGACCAACATGTCTGTGTGCATTTCCTTGCTTGGATTTGGCCGCGTCACCAATAATCATGCCGAGGAAGAATCCCGCATGGTACACTCTTTCGAAAGCTGGCTGGTTCAGTAGTCTTAATTGATTGATAACTTCGAGGAAATCGGTCCAGCGAGAGATTTCGTGGGGCACACTAATCCAAGGACCTAACGGCAGGGCGTGCCCGTGGGAAGAATTGACAGTAAGCCAAGACTTTCCCGGCGGGGGATCACCCAGCTCCAAATGAGCTTTAAGAAAATACCCCAGGTTGGGCATCTTGCCCCCAACTAGCCAGCTGTACACAGTCGACCTCGAAATGGAAAGTTTGGTTGCGATTTCCCTAACCTGGTGAGTCTCCCCGAGTTTCTTGGTCTCGACGAACATGGAGTATTGTCTGAGGTCAGACTTCAACGGTTCAGCCTGTCCCCAGAATCCCCGCGTGAAACTCAAATCGTCCCCGTATTCGAGGATGAATTTGTCCAATCGTGAGACTGGGTGGGGCATGCTGGGAGACCCAGCGTGAATATTTATCGACCGCTCATGATGAGTTTGCCGAAATCCCGCGTATCTTTGAAAGCAAGAAAAATAAAGTAATCGACTGGTCAGTTGACCGCGCTCGTAATCAGGCGAGCCTTGTTCCACAGCTCCTCCTCGTCCCTCGCGGCAAAGGTCAGGCTCTGCTCCTGCCCGATCAAAGCGCTCAGCCATTCGGCGATCTCCCTCTCCTTCCTGGCGTCGGCGGTCTGACCGTGCGCGAGCCTCACCTCGATGCGGCTCATGCTTTCCTGATTGATCTGAAAGTCGGAGAAGCCCGTCCTGTCCTCCATTTCATTCGCAGTCTCCAGGGAGGGGAGCCTGGTCCCGTCTGTGGTCTTGAGGCCGTCCTGCACCCGTCCCTGAATCGACTCAAGGCGCATCAGACTCGACCCGCAGTCGCACGTGCCGGCATCGGCCAACCTGACGAGGTCTCCGGTTCGGTACCTCACGAGTGGCATGGCGTCGTTGTGAAGGGAGGTGACGACGAGTTCACCCATCTCGCCCGGACCTACCACCGTTCCGTCGCGCACGACCTCAAATATGTTGAAGTCCTCGTAAAGGTGGATCCCCGATTGGGCCCTGCAATCGCCGCCCATGGTTGCAAACTCGGTACTTCCGTATGCCCTGCAGACCTTGGTCCCGAATCTCTTCTCAAGGGTCTTCAGGGTCCCTGAGGTCGCGGGCTCTCCCAGGAGGAAGGCCACGCTTGGGTGAATGTCGAGCCCGTCCCTTTCCATCTGAAGAGCGACCTGGCGGAGGTGAGATGGTCGACACCAGATGAATTCCGGATCAAGATCCTTTAGCTTCCGAGCCTCTCCGGCGAGGTCGTCCGGAGTGCTCACGAGGATCTTGGCCGTCGGCAGAGGCCTCCCGAACGCCGAGGTCAACGGTAGGTCGAGATACCCGGTGCTGATCCTCCTCCTGCCGTCGCCGTAGAACATCAATCTCCATTGGACCTTTGGGGGCCAGACGGTGACGATCCTGCTCCAAGGTCTGACGCCCATCTTGAGTATTCTCCTGACCGAGAGAGCCTGCCTCACGTCCTCGAACAATTGCGTCTTTTCATGCATCAGCGCGGTTCCTGTAGTCCCTGTCGTGCCGTAGGTCACCGCGGGCTTCATCCCCTTCGGCGAGACCTCCTCTCGACCCTTCCGGACGTACTCCGGCCTCGTCAGCATCGGAAAGTTCGAAAGCAGCTCCGGCCTAGAGAAGTCCTCCGGCCTCTTGCCCATCTGCCTGAAGATCGAATGGTAGAGGGGGATGTAGTCGTAGGCCCACCTCATGCTCCTCGAGAGCTTCTTCCGTTTCAGCTCCTGCAGGTCGTCGTTGGGGAGGCTCCAGCTCCTGTTCGCCTGCTCGAGGTAATAGAAGAACCTGGGAATCATGGCTTCCTGGTCGGTTTGACAGACCCGAATTAATCTCTTTCAACTCGGAACCTACATGAGCCACGGGGCGTGCCGCGGATCTCACAAATACACCGTTGGCCTTCGACCCCGCGCCGATCCTCCTCTTCCAGTGCGGAAGGGTTATTTACTCTTCTTGCGGAACCTTGAAGGATTGCAGTTTTCTCATAGAGTTGGTATCGGAAAAATCGTAATAGTTATCATAGTAATTGCGATTATTGCAGTCTCTGCTCTGGCAGTGGATCTTTACGAGTCCAGTCAGACTCCGGCGAACAACGTGACGTTCTCCCTCGGCATCTCGCCTGGGCCCGAGGACGCGCCTCAGTATTATGCGCAACAGCAGGGATACTACTCGAAGCAGGGGATCAATGTCACGATTCTTCCGGGGACCGGAGGCGCGGCGGCGATAGCCGCCGTCTCCACAGGACAGGTGGAGTTCGCCCTCACCGACGCTTCCTCGATGGCCTACTCCCTCATCACCTCCAACGTGACGAACGTGAGGATCGTGGCCGTCCTCTTCCCCAATTCCTTCTTCGGAGTTATCTACAACAAGGCAGACGTCTCCTCGCTGAAGGACCTGGTCGGAACGCCAGGGGCCGCGGTCGGCGTTGCGACTAGCACTGCCACCAAGCTCTTCCTCGCCCTCATGCAGAAGAACAACTTGAGCACCCCTACCAACGTACAGTACGGCACCTCACAGACGGTCATCGAGCCGTACGTGGCTACGGGGAAGGTTGACTGGGTAATCGGGGGTTCCCAGGACGTCGCAACCCTACAGCCCGCCGCCTCCAAGGTGGGCATCCAACTCGGTTTCCTCTCCTTCGACCAGTACGGGCTCAACTCGTATGGCGAGGTTCTCATCGCCAGCACCTCGATGATCTCCACTCACACCGACCTGGTCAGGAGGTTCGTCCTCGCTACGATGCAGGGGATGGTCCAGGCGGACCTGAACCCGACGGCCGCAGCCGACGCTGAGAACCAAGCTCAGCCCCAGCTAAACGCGACCTCCATGCTCGTCGGATGGAACCTCGACATCTCCTGCTGTCTGCAGGGGATAACGTCGAGCACGAACCCGCTCGTCTTCGGTTACATCAATCCACAGAGGATGCAGCAGACCGTCAACACAGTCCTGGCCGGAGCGGGAGTGACCAAGTCAGTCAACGCAACGCAGTTCTACGACGACGAGTTCACCCAAGCCTCTTAGAGCGCGGGTTGGCCTATTCTCGCCCATCGCGCCATCGCTCCGTTTATATGCCCAGTCGATACAGCGTCCAAAAACGGGTAGAGTGATGGTTTGAATTGTACGTCCCAAAGAAATGCGCTTTCTGCGGCGACGACGTCAGGCTGGGCAGCGGAATACTCTTCGTGAGGAACGACGGCAGCACAAAGTCGTACTGCTCCTCAAAGTGCAGGAAGAACGACCTTAGCCTGGGCCGCGACCCCCGAAAGTTCAAGTGGTCCAGAAGGAAGAAGTAGTTTGAGCTCCGCCGTCGAGGAGACGCTAATCGTCGTGAAGCCAGACGCCGTCAGGAGGGGCCTCACGGGCGAGATACTCTCCAGGTTCGAGCGGAAAGGATTCAAGATTAGCAGGCTCCAGATGCTGACCATGTCGAAGGGGAAGGCGGAGGAGTTCTACAGGGTCCACAGCGACAAGCCATTCTTCGGCGAGCTCGTCGCCTTCATCTCATCGGGCCCGGTGGTGGGCGCGATAGTGTCCGGGAAGGATTCCGTTGCAACCGTCAGGAGGATGGTCGGCGCGACCAAGAGCTGGGAGGCCGCCCCCGGAACGATCAGAGGGGACCTGGCGCTAGGCCTCACCGACAACGTCGTGCACGCATCCGACTCGGCCGAGAGCTTCGCGCACGAAAGCAAGACGTTCTTCGGTTAGTTCCCGCAGCTCGGATTGCGCCATCAGGAAGCTTAGAGCCCGCCACGCGAAGCGACCCTCTTCGCCGCGGCTTTCAGCAGCGCCGCGTCATCTTTCGTCAGCCGCTTCGGCGCGCGGCTCGCCGGCTCTCCTCCCGGCGCCAGGATCTCGGTCAAGACTCGGCCGTCAGCATCCTGCGGGATCGTGAGCCCGAGCAGGTGAAGTATGGTTGGCGCCATGTCGAGCAGCTGGGCGTTACCCACCGAATCGCTGCTGACAATCTCCTTTCCGCCCGCGATGAGCACCCCCTGCGCCCGGTGAGAGCCCGATGTCCTCTGCTCCATCACGGCGAGCCTCCTGCTCCCGAAATCGAAGAGCGCGAACGGCCTGTACCTGGACTTGCTGTTTTGAATGTAGATGTCGGAGGCTTCCCCGAAGTAGGGCCCATTGTAGAATTCGTCCTTTGACATCACCTGGTCGAACATCAGCTCGCCGGTCCTCTCGTCGCTCAGCTCTCTGAGCCTCGACTTCAATTCGGCGACCAGCTCGCCGTACTCTTCGCCGGGATGCACGGTTCCCTGCGGCTCCCTCCCGACTAGATTCACGAAGATCCCGCCGCCGGTGGACCTCGCGTACGCGCGAGTCCGCCCCCAGTCGATGTCCCCAGAGGAGAGCGTCAACGACCTGGCGACCCCAAGCCTGGCGGACTTCTTCGAGTAGCCGTAGGTCCTAGGGCTTACCATTCCCGTCTTCTTCGCGATGTTGAAGACGAGGCCGGTCGTGAACCCCATCTCGAAGAGCGCCCTCCTCGTCCTGGAACCCGCCGTCCTCTTCGTCTTCAGGTAGCCGCTCCGCAGCAGCCAGTTGTTGACGTAGACCGTGTAGTAACCCGGCCCGAAGCCGTGGTCTGACACGACCAGGATCGTGTCGTCAGGCCCCGCCTGGGCGCGAATCGTCCCGAACGCGTCGTCGATGGCGTCGTAGGCCCAGTAGAGCAGGTCGCCGTACTTCGCGTTCATGGACTCGTTGTAAGCGGGATTGTGCTTGTCTATGTACTTCCAGAAGAAGTGCCCGGCGACGTCCGTGGCGTCGAAGACGGTGACGACGAGGTCCCAGCGTTCCTTGCCCATAAGATATGCGACCGCTTTGCCCTGGTCGCGGGTCACATTCATCAGCTCGTCGAGGAGGCCGACCTGTTCGCCCTCGTTCATGAAATGAGGACTAGGTTTCAGGAAGCCCTTGACGCCGGTCTTTTCCGAGATCTCTTCGAGGATTCCAGCCGGGAAAGCGAAGTCCCTCTTCGACTCGGGAAACGGGAAGCCGGATATGAGTACCCCGTTGATTGGCTCGGGTGGGTAGGTCATCGGGACGTTCACCACGCAGCAGCGGAGGCCCGCCTCCGACGCCATCTGCCAGATGGTCCTCGACTTCCTGTCGTTCGATGACACTGGAGTGTAGGAGTATGTGCCCTCGACCCGTTTCGTGAAGTCAAAGACTCCGTGCTTGGCCGGGTTCACGCCGGTCGCGAACGAGTTCCAAGCCACCGCGGAGTTGGCGGGTATGACGGTCTGCAGAAAGCTCGAGCAACCAGATCTCATGAGCGCCGAGAAATTCTTGAGCCTGCCTTGCTCCATCATCGGTCGCATCACGTCGAACGTTGCGCCGTCGAGGCCCACGACGACGACCTTACCCAACTTTGACACTCTCTCCCAGCTCTGTCGGGTCCAACCAACCTCACCTAGATGTAGCCAAGCTCGCGAAGCTTCCGCTCCACCGAGGCCTGATCCTCCTTGCTGAATGGAGACTCGGTGGCCCGTTCCTTCTCCCCCACCTCGGAGAGGACCTGCTCGGCGATGAAGGTTAGGTACTCGTCGACCGTACTGAATCGACTGCCAGGCAGTCGCTTACGTATCCGAGCTGCCAGCGCCTCCGGTATCTTCACGCTGACGCTCTCCCAATCGCGTTTCTTCTCCCGCTCCTCTGGCAACACTGACGGCTCCCACGACTTCATTCTTAATGTTTCTAGGAGTCGGAGGCGGCCAGACTCGCTTGTTTCCCTTCGCACACCTGATTGGTTGAAAGTCAGCACTGGGGTCCTCCGAGGTCCAACGAATTCGAAGCACCTGTTTTAATTCCGACACTTCGGGGCGTCCCCTTGAATGCAAATCAGCAGTCTAGCATTCATTCCCGGAGCAATGAGGAGCTGGAAACTCGACAAGGACGAACTGAGGAGACTGCAGGACCGAAAACTCCGAAGACTCTTGACAAGCGCCTACGCCACGGTCCCGTTCTACCATGATGAGATGAAGGAGGCGGGTAGAATGCCGGGCGACATTGGGGGGGTAGGAGACTTGTGGAAGTTGCCTTCGGTCACCAAAGCCATGGCTGCGGCGGCTTACCCTGACCGGATAATGGCGAAGGGGATGAAGTCGGCTCAGGTGAGAGGGGGCTCAGGAACTTCAGGGACGCGATTCACCAACGAGCAATCGCCGGAATCTATGTGGGCCAGGGAGGCGGCGCGCGTTCGAATGTTTCTCAAGATGGGAGTCTTTCCATGGACGAGAGTCTTGACCCTCTGGCCCCCGCCCTCGACTTGGAAGAAGGATGAAGAAGGCCAACCCACGACGCCGATGTACGATCTCGCGCCGAGATTCACCGGAAGGAGGATGCCAGGCACCCGCCCGATCATGATTCCGTTGGACCCTGACCGTGCAGATTTCTCAGCCGCCTCAGGCTTCAGGCCCGAGTTCATCGCCTGTAGACCCTCGCACCTGCGTCGCCTGGCTGGGAGACTGATTGACACCGGCGTTACATCGGACTTGAGGGGGTTGATCACTACCGCTGAGGCCGCTACAGATGTAGGAATAAAGGAACTCGAAATGAAATTCGGCGTTCGCACGTTTATGCCACTTGGCTCTGCAGAGACTAGCGTCCTTGCAACGGAATGCAAGTTCCACACCGGACTGCATTTCACGGAAGACTTCATCGTTGTGGAGGTGCTCAGGGGGGACGAACCAGTCGGGCCTGGAGAGACAGGAGAAATCGCCATCACTGTCCTGCATAACCTTCTGATGCCGCTCATCAGGTTCAGGACTGGAGACTACGCCCTCCTGGCAGACGATGACAAGTGCGGCTGCGGGTCCAACTTCAGGCGCGTTAAGAAAGCGCTAGGCAGGAGCAGCGACTGGGTCGTGACAGCTGGCGGAGAGAGGGTCTGGGGCCTGAACGTCGCGGATCAACTCGAGTCCGAATTCGGCTTGCGTGACTTCCAGCTTATTCAGAGAGCTCAGACTGATTTCGTGCTCAGGCTCACGGAGAGGGAGTTGGACGAGGCAGCATGGAGGGAAGTCAAGAACTACCTAGGGGGATTGGTCGGCGCCGAAGTGAAGCTCGACACAGAAGAGAGGCCCATCGAGGAACTCTGGTCCAAGATTCGGCCCGTATACACGAAAATCAAGTGAGCAATGGCGGCTAGACTAGACCCCTTTGATGAATGGCCGCGAGGAGAACTTCGGTCGCTCCCTCCGGGGACAGAGCGGTCATGTCAATTACGACATCGGCCCTCTCGGGCGGCTCGTAGGGGTCCTGGATCCCAGTCATGTTGGTGATTTCGCCTCTCCGCGCTTTCGCGTAGAGCCCCTTCGGGTCTCTCCTCTCGCAAACCCCCAGCGGGGTCGACACGTACACTTCGAGGAAGCTTCCGGCGCCGAGCAGCTCTCTCGCCGCCTCCCTCGTGGACTTGTAGGGCGAAATCAGCGCCACGACCGCGACCACCCCGTTCCTGTTCAGGACCTTCGCCAGATACGATACCCTCCTCGCGTGCTCCTCCCGATCCTCCCTCGAGAGCCCGAGATCTCTCGACAGCCCCTTCCTGACCTCGTCCCCGTCCATGATCTCGACGAGCCTGCCGTAATCCTTCACCAGTTTGGAACCCACACTTGCGGCAAGCGTCGACTTGCCAGCGGCAGGTAGACCCGTCATCCATATGGTGAATCCTGCAAGTCTGGGCCCCGGATTGGCCTTCATCTCGACTCCGCCTCGACAACCTCTAGGATTGGCTTCACGGCCTCTGCTGATCTTGGCGCAGACCCGAACAGGCTCAAGATCGTGGGACCTACTTGTTGAATCTCCAGCCCGTGGAGTTCTCGCTGGTGGAAGTCCTTGCCCGGGTCGAACATCATGAAGATCCCCTCCATCGAGTGAACCGAATCGTCCGGGCCAGTGTCGTTGTCTTCAAGGTATGAAGAGGGGTGGCCCACAGTCCCCGCGGACCGCCAGTTCAAGTCTCCCAAGTAGACCATCAAGTCCGGTCTGTCCCCGGTCGCCCTCGCGAACGCCTTGAGTGGGTCCAGAACCTGGTTCCGCATGGACCTTCCGTCCCTGTCGGGTATTCGGAGGATCTTCGCTGCCAGCCTCTCCTTCTCGGACTCCAAGTCCTTCACATCCACGACCCCGTTGGCTTCTCGACCCTTCACGTTGAAGAATATCCTGGCGTAGTATCCGCCCCATCCCCAGGCCTTAGTCGAGCCCCAGTCCACCTTTGCCTCCTCGAGATCGACAACCTTGTCGGGTTTTCTGATGAACTTGAGGTACCCTTCCTTCTCCAGCCATTGGTTGATGCAGAATCCGCCCGACATGCCCTTTGACCCGTGGTCCGAAACGACGAAGGTCAGGGTCTCTTCGCCGAAGAGCTTCAGCAACCTGCCCAACCTATCGTCCACGAGCCGGTAGTATTCGGCGTCGATGCTTTCGAATTGGCTCTTCCCGGGATGCTTAGGATGAGAAGCGTCGAAGAACTTCCAGAAGGCATGGTGGAGCCTATCGAATCCTATCTCATGGAGCATGAAGAAATCCCACTTGCCGTGCGAAAGGAGCGCCTCCGCTACGTCAAACCTCCTTCTCGTCATTTCGAAGATCTCCTTCTTCAGCGACTCTCTGTCCTCAGTCCTGAACTTTACGTCAAAGATGTACTCGCCCTTCGCCGCGCGCGAGACTTCTGCCTTCAGCTCGGCCGGGGAGGTGAACGCCTTTTCGGGTCCTGGGGTGAGCAGGCACGAAACCAGCTTGACGTTTGGGGTCGGCTTGGGCGGGTAAGAGGGAGGCACCCCGACGACGACGCATCGTCTCCCGGCCTTGCCCAGGCGCTCCCAGACCGTCTCGTCCCTCACCGTCGTCGAGTTGACGATGTACGTCTCACCGTACGAGTAACCCTTGCGGTGCCTGAAACCGTAGATTCCCAGCGCGCCTGGGTCCTTTCCCGTCATCATCACCATCCAGGCCGGGACGGTTATCGGCGGGTCGCAGCTCTTGAGCACCCCGTGCATCCCCCTATTGTACAACCTCCTGAAGTTAGGAAGCTCGGGAAGGAGCTTCTCAAAGAGGAGCTGGGGCGGCACTGAATCCAGGCCTAAGACCGCGACGCGTTTATTTTCCAATCTGCTCACTCCACGAAAGCGTTCCCGGACTCGAGTATCACTTTCGCGACCTCGGGGCGCATGAACTCGCGGGGCGGCACTTGGCCCGACAAGAACATGCCCCTCAGTTGCGTCCCGCTGAAGGTGATCCTGTCTCCTTCTCCGTGGGGGCAGATTCGGTCGTTCGCTATCCCCTCGCATCTCTTGCAGTAATAGAACTCTCTGAAGAGGACCGGCCTTACGCCCAGGTCGGGGAACTCCGAGAATATCTCCTGAGCGGCGTAGGGGCCGTAGTACTTGCCCACACCCGCGTGGTCTCGCCCTATCGCCATCATGGTACAGCCGAAGTTCTTCCTGATTATCGCGTGCATGACGGCTTCCTTGGGCCCCGCGTACATCATCTCGTAGCGCAAGGCGCTCAGGACCACGGAAGAGCCGGGATAGTAGTTTCGAATCAGTGCCGAATACGCCCGGACGATCACCTCGTCCCTGAAATCGCCGGCCTTCTTCCTGCCGATGACGGGATTGATGAACAACCCGTCCGCCATGGCCAACCCGGTCTTCTGCAAGTACTCGTGGCCAATGTGCGGCGCGTTCCGCGTCTGGAAGGCCATGACCTCCTTCCAACCCTTCTCCTCGAAGAGAACCCTGGTCTCCGCGGGGGTGAGGATGAAGTCGTCGAAGGGACCTGGCGGGCGGCGCAGGACCAGTCTCAGACGGCCGCCAATGACGTGGCTCCCCCTCGAGAGCAACGCCTGCACGCCGGGATGGGCGGGGTCCTTAGTTCCGAAGACAGACTCCGCGTATCTCCCGTTGTCCAGATCATACTGGTCCTCTGCGACCAAGACGCCCAAAGGATCTCTCGCCTCGGTCGTCAGGCACACTTCGTCTCCCGACGAGATGGCGACGCGTCGGGGCAACCTCAGGATGAGCGGAATCGTCCAAGGCGTGTCGTCGGCCAGCCTCATGTTGTCGATGACGTTCTCGTAATCGGCGAGATTCATGAAACCCTCCAGAGGACTGAGAGCCCCCCTGCTGACGTTCTCGATGTTGACCTGGTCCTCGTCGCGGACTGGCACCTGAACCATCTCCCGGAGTTCGGCCGTCAGTTCTGTTTCGGGGGACCTCGCCTCGATCCTGACAAGACTGCCGCCGTGGGGAGGGGCGACCAACCAGCACCACTACAGGTAGCCGAGCGCCTTCAGGCGCTTCTTGATCTCGTCCAGGTCGGCGCTCGTGAAAGCATCCGGAACCTCCTCCGACTCATGCATGGCTATTACCTCCCTGAGGACGTATGTCACGTAGTCGGAGACCGATTTGAAGCCGGGCTTCTTGGCGATCATCTTCTCGACCCTCTTGTGGAGCGTCTTTGGAATGGAGACCGTCGTGTACTTCGTTGGCACTTGGGACCAATTCGTCATTATATGTAATTAAACTTTGTCCACCCCGGTTAGTGGCACTGCCTCGCCAGGAAGTCTGCGGCCCCGGAAGAACCGCAGAAGGAGCAACGCGACCGCAGCAGCGACCGCCGCGAGCATGGCGTACGCCTCCAGCGGCGTGAGCAGCGAGTTGACGATTACGGCCTGAGAGAGGCCGTACCCGACCACCAAGGCGTCAAATCCCATGCAGACCCTTCTGAAGACCTCGATGGAGGCTCTCCGCGCGATGAGCAGTCCCATCGGCAGCCCCAAGACGACGGGGGGCGCGATTACGGAAAAGAGAGAGAGCGAGGTCGGGCCGAAGAGCCCCAGGAAGTAGTACGATGCGCAGGTGAAGTAGGATTCGACGACCCTCACCTGAGCGATTGACGCCTTGAATTCGGCCTGCCCCAGACCCTGGTTGTTGTAGAATAGGGCGATGGGCGGACCGGAGATAGTGGTCACTCCGTAGAGCGACCCGACGGCAAACCCTAGTGGCACTCCGGCGGCCTTCTCGTTCTTGACGGGCCTCCTGAACCCCGCTGCCTGGAGCAGTACCAGGGGAAGAATCACGACGTAGGCCGCGATCTTTATTGTCGAAGGAGCCGCACGGCTGACCACGAGGCTCCCCAGGATCGCGCCGGGGGCGGCCGAGATGATCACGGGAAGGTTTCTCCTGATCGTCGCGGCGTTGCCCTTCTTGCCGGACGCGGCGAGCATGACGGTGTTGGCGAACGCCTCAACTAGAGCGTATGCTGGGTTGATGACCCTGCTCGCAAAGACGAGAAGAGCAAGCGGCACCGAGAGGGAGGAGTATCCATACCCTATTGACCCGTTGACAAATGATGCCGCCAGTGAGAGAACACCAAAGAGCAGGATCAGCTCCAAGTCCAGTGCCGTGGCGTTCTAAGCCCCCGGCAGGGGCTCCGCGTAGGCGTAGGATCCGGATCCCATCTCCAGGGGCAGG
The DNA here is from genome assembly GCA_963731775.1 of uncultured archaeon. Classification (GTDB taxonomy): domain Archaea; phylum Thermoproteota; class Nitrososphaeria; order Nitrososphaerales; family Gagatemarchaeaceae; genus DATJAJ01. The sequence goes on from CAVSWV010000006.1 coordinate 294,814, forward strand.
GCTCGAGGCCTAATTATATGTAATTACGAGTGCGTGGCGCTCGCGGCCGAGTCTCCGACGCGCAAGCCACCTCAGTCAGCAAGCCATATAACCCGACAGCCGAGAGTACGAGAAGAATCTTGGTCGAGCATGTCACCCCAAAGTCAAACTCTACGGCAGCCAGTGGTGGTGGTGCTTGGCCATGTAGACTCCGGCAAGACGAGCCTACTCGACAAGATTAGGGGCACCGCCGTCCAGGCGCGCGAGGAGGGTGGCATCACCCAACAGATTGGGGCAAGCTTCTTCCCGTTGGAGACCCTCGAGCGCATCTGCGGGCCTCTCTTGTCAAAGGCCGGCGGCGAGCTGGAGATCCCGGGTCTACTCGTGATAGACACCCCCGGGCACGAGATCTTCTCCAACCTCAGGCTCCGCGGCGGCTCCGCGGCGGACATCGCGATAGTCGTCGTAGACGTGATGAAGGGTCTCGAGAACCAGACGCTGGAGAGCATCGACATCCTCAAGCAACGGAAGGTCCCCTTCATCGTGGCGCTCAACAAGGTGGACATGATCAAGGGATGGAGGAAGGGGAGCGAAGGTCCGCTCATCCAGGTCATGAAGTCTCAGGTCCCCGAGTGGAACGACGAGCTCGAGGAGCGGCTCTACAACGTCGTCGGAGGCCTGGGGCGCCTCGGCTTCCAGTCGGACGCCTACTACCGGGTGAAGGACTTTCGGCAGCAGGTGTCGATAGTACCCGTCTCGGCCCGCTACGGGGTGGGGATCCCGGAGCTCCTGTCGATGCTCATCGGCCTCGCGCAGCAGTTCCTCAAGGGGAAGCTGGCGACGATCGAGGAGAGCCACGGCGGTCGCGGGATAATACTCGAGCTCCAGGAGGAGCCCGGGATAGGGCAGACCGCCAACCTGATCCTCATCGAGGGCAAGCTCCGGGTCGGGGACAGCATCGCGCTAGTGAAGAAGGAGGGCGCGGTCAGATCGAAGGTCAAGGCGCTGTTCATGCCGAAGCCGCTCGACGAGATGAGGGACCCGCGCGACAAGTTCACCCCCGTGGAGACGGTCTTCGCCGCCGCTGGCGTCAAGCTGGTCTCTGCGGACCTCGCCGGTGCCGTCGCGGGGACCTCGGTGGCGACGTTCAGGACAGAAGCCGAGTTCGAGTCCGTGAAGGCGGAGATGGAGAAGGAGCTGAAGAGCGTGGTCGTGAAGACTGAGAACATGGGCGTAATCGTCAAGGCCGGCAACGTGGGAGGACTCGAGGCCCTCCTCAGGATGCTCGAGGAGCGCGGCATCCCCGTGAGGGAGGCGAACATCGGGGACATCTCGAGGAACGACATCGTGGACGCCGAGGTGGTCGCCGAGCACGACCCGTACCTGGCAGCGATACTGGCTTTCGACGTGAAGGTGCTCCAGGACGCGCGGGAGTCCATCGGGCACACGCCGCTCTTCCTCTCGGGAGTCATCTACGAGGTCATCGACAACTACGTCAACTGGGCGGCGGCGAAGAAGGAGGAGGACGAAAGGACCGCACTCTCGAACGTGACCCTCCCCTGCATCATCAAGGCCCTCCCTGGCAACTTCTTCAGGAAGAACGACCCAGCGGTCTTCGGCATCGAGGTGTTGGCGGGGAAGCTAAAGCCGAAGGTCAGGCTGATGAACGGGACGGGAGAGGAGATCGGGGTCATCGAACAGATCCAGGACAAGGGAAAGAGCCTCCCCGAGGTCAAGATGGGCGACAAGGTCGCTATCTCTGTCGACGGCCCGACGCTCGGGAGGCAGGTGAAGGAGAACGACCTCCTGTACACACTCCCGAGGAGCCACGACGTGAAGATACTCAGGAACAAGTATCTCTCAGCGCTGAGCGAGGACGATGTCAGGGCACTCGAGGAGATAGTCCGGATCAAATCGGCGACGGACCCCATGTTCGGATTCTGAGCGCCAGAGGACCAAAGGGCCCCCGCATTCCGCGCGCGTGAAGTGCAGAATATTACCTATGTTATATATGGGACAGATTCTGCCCGCCCGTCATGGCCAGCTTCGTCGAAGTGCTCCTTCTTTCCACGGTCATGGGCTTCTCCATCTATCTCTCTCTTCCGATACTGCTTCGCCGCAAGACGGGAACGACCTCCATCAGGCTGCTGAACGCGATCGCTGTAGGCATCCTGATCTTCCTCGTCGGGGACGTCTTCTCCGACGTCGCCCAGGTGCTCTACAGTCCCGGCTCTTTGTACGGGTACGGCTCGAACCCGTCCTACGACGTCGTCTTCACCGTGTCCCTCGTCCTAGGCTTCATGGTCCTCTACCTCTTCGAGAACAGGTCAAGGACCGGCCTCACAGCCGCCGGCCTTTCGCTCATAATCGCCATAGGGATCGGATTCCAGAACCTAACCGAGGGTCTCGTCTTCGGCTCCCTCGGGGTAACGATAGGGCTTACCGGCATTACGCTCGTGGTCCTCCTCGGGTTCACCCTCCAGAATCTCACGGAGGGGTTCCCGATCGCCTCCCCCTTCCTCGGGCGGGACAGCTGGGAGCTCAGGACCATGCTCACCCTCTTCCTGGTCGGGGGGCTTCCCACGGTCTTCGGTGGCGCGATCGGCTATTACTACCACTCGGTGGACTTCAACCTCTTCTTCGACGGCGCCGCGATCGGTAGCATCCTCTACGCGATCCTCCCGATGTTCAAGGTGCTCATGCGCGACATGGACCAGGCCAAGCAGAGGGCGGTGTACATCGGGGTCTTCCTTGGATTCGTAATCGGGTTCCTTGTGAACCTGATCTAGTTTAGGAAGGCCGCGACCCTCGCGCAGTTTATATCCCCGACGGAATCGGAGTCTATCGAATGGTCGAGTTCAAGATAGTCGTCTCCGACCCCAAGACGAGGAAGTCGGAGGTCCTTCAGGTGAAGGACGCCAACGCGCAGTCCCTGGTCGGGCGCAAGATCGGGGAGGTCGTCGACGCCGCATCGCTCGGATCCACGGGGAAGATCCAGCTGACGGGCGGGAGCGACAGGGCGGGCTTTCCCATGAGGGGGGATGTCTCCGGAGGGGGGAAGAACTACGTCCTCATGACGAGGGGGATCGGTTACAAGGCCACGGAGGGCGGTGCGAAGAAGCGCAGGCTCGTGCGAGGCAACACGGTCAGCGAGGAGATCTATCAGATCAATGCGAAGAGGATAGACGAGGCGCCCGCGAAGGCAGAACCCGCGGCGACCGCTCAGGCTCCGCCCGCGCCCACCGCAAACAAGTAGAGACAGGGCCGCTTAACCTACAAACGTGTAAATAGTCGCCCCGATTTTGTAATTATTGCAGGAGATTCGCGCCAGATGAGCAAACTCGACGAACTCGATATGAAGATTCTGACCGCCCTCCACGAGGACGCCTCGATCTCGGTGCCTGAGCTCAGCAAGCAGCTGGGGGTCAACCTGTCGGTGGCCTACAGCAGAATCAAGCGCCTCCAGAAGAGGGGCATCATAGAGAGGTTCACGATAGTCGTCAACGAGGACAAGCTCGGCCTCAACGCCTCTGCCGTCGCCGGTTTGAACATCGACCCCAAGTTGAGGGACCCGGCGCTGAAGGAGATCGAGAAGCTCGAAGCGATTAGGCTGATCAGGGAGGTAACCGGACGCTTCGACATCATAATCACTCTTCGCGGCGCGTCGCTCGACGAGCTCCACCGCGCCGTCTACGACGTAATCGGGAAGATCCAGGGGGTGATCCACGTAGAGGTCTTCATGGAGGTCTCCCGCAAGTTCCCGCCCGTGCAGTACCGACTGAACGAATAGTCCGCGAAAGCTTCAAAGCATGACTTCGGTCCGCCGTCCCGTGGACCCTCTCGTACTGGTGGACCAGGCCGTGGCCCAAGGGAAGCTCCCGCGCGCGGTCGCCACCAAGGTGAGGAAGAGGATGGGGACGCTGACCGCGGCAGTCGAGCGGGTCGAGGCCGCGAGCGGTCTCGCCTATCCACCATTCTACGTCGAGCCGGTCCTCCCCTATTCGTCCACGGGCGCCGAGTATGGTCAGATGGGGATCCTCTTCGCCAGGGTCGTCCCCACGACCGCGACCGGGAGCCTTACGATACTAGTCCAGTTCACGGCCGCCCTCCTGATCTACGGCACGAAGGGGACCGTGGAGGCGGTGGCCGCGCACGAGTTCACCCACTACGTCGACCTGGTCCGCAGGCTCAGCAAGGGCAACTTCTCCAGCGACGAGAGCGCGAGCACCCTCTTCGAGGCCGCGTACGCTGACGTGGAAAAGACCGTGCCACCCAAGCTGGTCTTCGGTGACAAGGCGCTCGTCACGCTGATCAACAGGAAATTCAAGGAGGTCCTCGTGGACCCAAAGCTGACTAGGCAGGTTGACGACAAGTGGATCGCGAAGAACCTGCCCATGCGACCGGTGCCGCCCGAGGAGAACCGCGTCAGGGTTGGCGTTGGAACGATCATGGGCACGACCTTCGACAGGAACCTGCTTGAGAAGATCGCCGCTATCGAAGAGAAGATGAAAGGATGAGGCTGAGAGAGGACGAGGCAGATTCCCTGAAGAAGGTGGCCGAGTCTCTCGTCAAGCCCGGCTCGCTCGCCGCCATGTGCGCGTACGGCTCGAAGGTTGCCGGATACGCGCGGCCCGATTCCGACTACGACATAATAGTCGTGGGCCACAAGTTCAGGGAGGGCGTCCGGTACAGGTACCTCCACTCTCCGGTGGAGGTCTCGGCGCTGATCGTGGACGAGGCGCTCTTGATGGACGATGCCCGCACGTCATTCCTCGGGGAGTTCGTGGTCGGGCGCTTCCTCAACATCTACGAGCCGATCGTGGGAGCCGCGTACCTTCGGAAGGTCGAGGTCGAGTACAAGAGGCGCGTACTGGTGGACTCGCTCGTCGAGCTCTCGTCCGACTATGGAGGGTTCTCGGGAGACCTGTTGATCCCGTTTGAGTACTTCCTCTTCGACAAACTCCGAAAGCGCGGGATGCTCTACCCGCCGGCCCTCTACAGTTACATCCGGACCTACACCTGCGGGTCCGCCCCTGAGAACAGGGCGGCGTCCGTCTCCGGGTTCAGGGAGGCCGCCTCCGGGCTCCGGGCGGGCGGCTTCATCCGTGAGGAGGGGGACCACATCAGGATCGTCCCCGAGAAGATGAAGGGGGACGCCTTCACGAAGGTCTCATCGCTCTTCTCCCTCACGGCGCGCGGCGTCACCCAGTACGCGGTCCACGGGTACGCCGGCAGGGTGGGCCTCAGCGTCGTCCGCCGAGAGGCAGCCTCCAAGCTGAAGCGGATGCAGGACAGGCCGAGGCCTCCGCTCGAGCTGGAGCGGCCCAAGAGCCTCCTGCGGCTGGAGGAGGGGATAGTCCTGCCGGACGCCTCGACGATGAACGAGCAGCTCGCCAAGGTCTCCGGTTTCGCCAGCTTCAAGGTCAAGGAGAAGAGCCTGGGTGAGCCCTACACCACCACCAAGGTCCTGACATTGGTAGACGGGCAGCGAGAAAGGACCTTCGTGGTCAAGAACTTCTCCGACGTGATGTCGCTGAAGTGGGCTCTGCTGGGGCTCTGGGCCGTCGCCGCCAGGAAGTTCAGCATGACCCCGATAGCGAGGCTCGAGCGGGAGTACACCGCGTCGATCCAGCTTCGCCGTTCGGGAGTCAAGACGGCAAAGATCGTCGCAGTGGCCCCAGACGAGCGCATCATCGTCAAGGAGTTCATCGACGGGCCGACCCTCTCGTCCATCGTGGAAGGGCTCTTCCACGGAAAGGGCGACGGAATGGAGTTCGTGGCCTGCTACGGCGCGGCCATGGCCAAGGTCCACGCCGCCGGGTTCGCCCTCGGTGACGCAAAGGCGAGCAACGTCATCGTCTCCGGGGGAGAGCTGTACCTGACCGACCTCGAGCAAACCGTCCGGGGCGGCGACCCCGCTTGGGACGTCGCCGAGTTCGTCTACTACACGGCCAAACTGTCGTCGAAGGAGGCGAGCATGGAGAGGGTGGCCGACTCGTTCCTCAAGGCGTACGCGCACGCCGGCGACGTCTCAGTGATCAGGAAGGCCAGGGCGCTCAAGTACTTCAGGCCGTTCCAGCCCTTCATGAGGCCGGGGATGGCGAGGATGCTCCGCGAGAAGCTGGACGCTTACGCCTAGGTCTTTGAGGTGTAGGTCGTGTATCCGCAGTTACCGCAGGTCAGCCTGTTCTCGTGCTGGGCCATGAAGTAACCCCTCCCGCACCTCGGGCACTCCTTCCTCATCCTCGTGAGGCCGTCTCCGCTGACCTTGTAGAGCTTGTGGACCTGAATTCGTCTCTTGGGCGCCTTCGGCTTCTCCTTCTTCTCTGGCTTCTTCTCCTCCACTGGAGGTGTAGGGGTCGGGGCTGGCGCGGGCGCTGCGGCCGGGGGCGGTGTTGGGGCCTTCTGTTTCTGGGACAAGCCTACTTCTTAGCCTCCGCCTTCGGGGCCGCGGTCTTGGCCTTCTTCTTCTCCTGCTTGAGCTTCTCCCTCTCCTCCTTGGTCATCGTCCTGACGTTGAGGTACTTCGGATGGATCTTCATCGATTCCGGCGTCGAGTAGACGTAGAAGCCTCCCACTACGTCGGTGCTGCCCGATCTCTCCCAGAGCCCCACGATTCCGACCTTCTCGGGGCCCACCTTCATCTCCTCCGCCACCATCGCAATCGCGTCCTTCCTCGTGATTCGCCCCGCCTTCCCCTCGAGCTTGACCTCTACGTATGTCCGGCCCAACAGTTTCGATTCGGTCTTCTTCTGAACCTGCAAGATTGGCGACCCTCTTTTACTCTCGCATATTAAACTTGAGTTTCGTCAGATGGGCCCTTGGATTCCCATCTCGGCCATGAGCGCGCGGGACCGGGACTTCGACCTTGAGTCAGACCTGACCAGGACAACCCCCTCCCCAGGCTGACCGTAGTAGACGCTTGCGCCGAGCGGGGCGAAGAGCACGGCGGGGATCGCGAGGAGGTCCTCTTCGCCATCCACCAGGACCCTCGCTGGCTTCTTTCCGGCGAAGGCGGTTCGGATTGCGCCGATGGCCTCCTCTGTGATCGTCCCGGGCGGGTTGGAGACCTTCACGAGGACCGCGTGGGACACGACGGGCGGCTTCCTCGCCTTCCTGTTCTCCCTTCCGTCCACTATCTGCACGTCGGGCGCCCTTCCCATCTTCGCCGACGTCTCGGTCACCTTATCGCCTACGGTCACCACGAAGCTGGCCCTGGCGATGGAGTCTGAGAGCTCGCCGCTCGCGATTTCTTCGACCGTGAAGAGCCTCCCCAGCGGTCTTGCGAGCGTCTTTCGAAGCCTCTCGGGCAGGAGGTATTCCCGAGGCAATCTGCCTAACTTACCTTAAGCGCGTATCTTCCGGGTTTCGTAATCCCGAGCGTCTTGGCGACCTGGGACTTCTCCGGATTGATGACTATGATGAGCCCCGACCACTCCTTGCTCAGCTCAGTGGACCCGTCGTTTGGGCAGCTCTTCTCGGAGGTGAGCGTCTTGCACTTCCTGCACGCTAGCTCCCTCATGCGTCTCTGGCCTACTTCGTCCTCTCTTCCGCCTTCTTCTGCTTGGCCGTCTTCGTCACGTCCTCCTCGATCCATTCGAGCGCCCCCAGGAAGGGCTGCCTGCACGTCACCCCGATCTTGCCCATCGATATCCCGTGGCCGAGGCTGACGGCTGTTATCCTAACCCTCACCTTGCTGCCCACCTTCAGCGACCGGTGGCTCTGGGAGGCGGTGATCACGCCGGACTTCACGTCGCTGGTGAGGTAGTCGTCCATTATCTGGCTGAGGTGCAGCAGCGCGTCGGCCGGCCCTATCCTGACGAAGGCCCCGAAGTCCGTGACCTCTACTATCTCGCCTTCGACCAGCTCCTGCTTGAGCGGGAAGAAGGAGAGGACCTCGAACCTGACCTTGTGGTACGTGGCACCGTCCCCCGCGATTATCTTGCCCACCTGGTCCACGTCGACCTTGGTTACGAGGACAAGGTATCCATAGTCCGGATTGATCGTGCTCTCGTACTTCAGCTTCAGGAGCTCCAGCGCGACCTCTTCCAGGGGGGTCCCGAACTTATCTGGTGGCACACGGACGACGTCCTGGAGGTTGACTAGCTCGAACAAATTCTCTCAGAAGCTACCGCACCCTTCGAGTGAGTGATATTAATCTTTGGTTGGGATTCCCGTCCCCCTTTATCTAATGACACGGGCGAAGGGGGAGCCGCACATCATTTGAGCTCAGCCGTGCGTCCCAGGAAGACCGGGCTGATAGTCTTCAGCTCTCGGATTCTGAGCGTCTTCACGGGCCTCCTCTTCCTCGTGATGATGACCAGGTCGCTGGTGCCGACCCAATTCGGCCTCTGGGAGGTCATCACCGACATCGTCGTCTTCGCCTCGTATCCGACGGGCCTCCTGACCTACTGGGCCACGAGGGAGGTGGCGAGGGGCAAGGTCATCGGCAAGACCACCATAGTCCTGAACCTCCTCGCGAGCGGTCTCGGGATCGGGATCTTCCTCGTCTTCGCCGCGGTCAGCTACACCCTCCTGCACGCCTCGTTCATGCCCTTCGTGCTATCGCTGATCCTCGTCCCCCTCAGCTACTGGAACCAGGCCACCCTGGCGCTGGTCGGAGGGTACGACCCCGGGATCGGCGCGAAGTCCCTCCTCGTCTCCGAGCCCGCGAAGCTGCTCGTCGCATTCCCCCTCCTCTTCGACTTCAAGCTGAAGATCTACGGCATCATCGTCGCGATCGCCGTCTCCTTCCTGGTGCAGAACATCGCCTCGACCTACCAGCTCCGCAAGGTGACGACCGACGAGGTGGACGTCTCCATCGGTCGGAAGTGGCTGCGGGACTCTCACGTCCCGGCCATAGCGGGAATCACCGCGGTCTTCGCGGTCGCCGACACGTTTGCAGCCTCGCTGGGCCAGGGCGGGACTGGCCTCGCGGGCTACTACCAGGCTGCGTTCCAGGTCGCCACCCTGGTCTCATACTCGCTCTACCTCTCGGCCGCGCTCTACCCCCTCCTCCTGAGGGAGGGCTCCGGGACGCCTCCTGGCGAGCTGCTCAAGACCTCGCTGGAGTTCACACTTCTCTTCGCACTTCCGATGGCTGCGGGCACAATCGCGCTCGCACCGCAGATACTCTATCTCCTGTCTCCGACCTACGTCGTCAGCTCCCCTGGGCTGGTAATCCTCAGCTTCGCGGCAGTCGCCAGCGCGATATCGTGGGTCTTCGACCAGGCGCTGATGGGACGGGAGAGGGTCGACCTGATCGAGGAGGACCGGACCCGGAGGATACTCGGCAGCGACCTGATGTTCGTGCCCGTAGCCAACCTGGCCTACTCCCTCGTCTACGTGACGAGCGTCTTCTTCATCGGGAAGTTCAGCACCGGGGCGGTCCCCGCCCTGTACGTCGACTATTGGGCGATCTCACAGCTCGTCCTCACGGTCTGCCTGGTGGTGGGGAAGTCCCTGCGGCTCCACCGCAAGATTAGGATCGAGTTCTCCAGGGCCGTGCTTTTCTACCTGCTCTCGGCGGCCGTGATGGGAGGAATCGTCTACCTGGTCGGGAACGCCCTGCTTTCGTCCGGCCTCGGGAGCCTCGACTACGGACTGAGGCTCGGCTTCACGGTTCTGGCGGGCGGCGCGATATACTTCGGCCTCCTGGCCGCGCTCGACCTGCGGGTGCGCGGATACGTCCAACTGCTGTTGAATTCAGTGACCAGAAGGGGTTGATTCAGGAAACCGAGACTCTTCCGCCTCTAAGGGTCACCGCCCTGACTCCGACGGCCCCGAGGGTCGAGAGGAGCTCCCGGTCTATCGTGGCCACGGCCGCCGAATTGGTCTTCGCATAGCTCACTATCTCCTCGTCCGTACCCGCCTCGCCGCTCTTCGCCGCGGTGAACTTGCCGGCCAGGTCTCGGGCGAGCGAGGCATATCGGGCCCGCTTACCGCCCCTCCTCGCGAGCGACTCCAGCTCCGCCAGAACGCAGTCCAGGGTGGTGGGCTCGAACCGACCCAGGGATTCGGTCATGTCCTCGTACCAAGTCGTCGGCTTTTCCATCACGGCGATGAGGAAGCTGCTGTCGAATACCACTTTCAGCAAGGCTTACTGGAGGATTCCGCCGCCGATGAGGCGCCACCTCTCCGCTATCCTTCGGTTGATTGCGGCCCGGCTGCCCGGCTCGACGGAGACCGGCTTCTTCAGGTCGACCTCAATCACGCTGTCCCTGGCCGAGGTGACCACAGCCGGCGCAGAGGCCGTACCCAGATTGAGTCTGAGATTCTCGCCGGGCCTTACCTTGTCCACCTTCACCGGCTCGGCTGACCCAACCGCGGTTTCGAATAGCTCTACAGAGATTGTCACGTGCTCCCAGATAGGAGGGAGACTCCCCGGCCTCCCGATCACGCTGCCGACCATCTGGTCGCCCTTAGTGAAGGTGGGGTCGAGTCGGGTCCCGACCGCGACGAGCCCGCCCGGGCCGACCCTGTCCGCCACGCCGGCTCCGGTCTGAAGACTCGACACCTTTGTCAATATGGGGTTGTATTTTCCGCTCCTCTCGTCGGGCATGCCAGGTCTGATCTCGATCTCGTCGCCGACCTTCAGTTCTCCCTTGACCAGGCTGCCTCCCAGCACGCCTCCCGACAGGTCGACCACGTCGGTGCCCGGTCTGTTGACGTCGAAGCTCCTCACGATGTACATCAGCGCGTCAGCCCTCGGGTCGCGCTTCGGAGTGGGCACCACCTCTTCGAGCGCCTCGATCAGCGCGTCTATGTTCAGCCTCTGCTGCGCGGAGATGGGGATTATCGGGGCGTCTGCGGCGACGGTGTTCGAGACGAAATTGCGTATGTCTTCGTAGTTCTTCTTCGCCTCGGCGTCGTCCACGAGGTCGATCTTGTTCTGAGCCACCACGATCTTCTTCATCCCAAGCATCTGAAGCGCCTGGAGGTGCTCCCTCGTCTGTGGCTTGGGGACCGGCTCGTTCGCCGCGACCACGAGGAGGGCCCCGTCCATCAGGAACGCTCCCGCGAGCATGTTGGTCATCAGGCTTTCGTGTCCGGGGGTGTCGACGAAGCTGACGGCCCTGAGGAGCTTCGTGGGGGTGCCGCAGATTGAGCACTTCGTGTTGGTCGAATAGGCCTCGGGGACTGGGGTCACGGGGCACTTGTAGAACGCGGCGTCAGCATAGCCTACCTTGATTGTAATCCCTCTCCTCAGCTCCTCGCTGTGGGCGCTCGCCCAGACCCCGGTGATTGCCTGGATCGTGGTCGTCTTCCCGTGGTCGACGTGGCCGGCGCTCCCTATGTTCACCTCGGGCTGCTTCGGGAGCAGGGGCCTTTGGCCTCCCGCCTCGGAGACAAGCTTCTGTTCGGACAAGAGATTCGGCTTCGACCCGCGCCCCTTTTTAAACGCGTGGCCGATGTGACCACGAAAAGAGCCCGAGCCGGTGAAGCTAATTTAACCAGAGCGACTCCGGGGCAGCTCGAGAGCCAGATGGGAAACTCGATCGGCGTCGTCGTGGCCTGTCACAACGAGGCGCCATACATCGAGAGGGCCATGAGGGGCTTGACCGTCTCCCTGTCGGGGCTGGACCATCGAGTGGTAGTCATAGCGGACCGGTGCACGGACGAGAGCCCTGCGATGGCGCGGCGTTTCGCCGAGGTGGTGCCGAAGGAAAGGAGCAGCTGGCGGAACAGCTACGCCGAGAACCTGAACATCGGTTTCGAGATGTTGCTCTCTTCGGACTTCATCGCGATCGTGGACGCTGACATGCTGGTCCCTCCGTCATTCTTCATCCGCGCCATCTCCGAGCTGTCGAGGGACAGGACGGCATATGCCGTCTCAACGGCCCTGCTCACGGAGCCCTCCAGCCACTACAACTCCCTCTACCACGCTTACGAGCTTTCGATGGAGAGGGTGGGCCTCAACAAGCGCAAGAGGAAGCACGGGCAGAGGGTCTTCAGGGGCGAGGCGATCCGCGCACGGCACCGGGCGACCGGGAGGATCTTCTCTGACGTCTTGAACCCCGACTCCCTGCTTGACCGACAGACCGGGGGGAGGGTGGCCGTGATGGGAGATGTGATCGTGTGGAGCATCAGGAGGACCGGGCTCCGCAAGTCGCTCTCGGGACAGCTCAGGCAGGGGAAGGCCCAGAGATCCATGGGGGTCCCGTTCTCGTCCCTTGCGACGGAGTTCCTGAGGTTCCGCCCGGTCGTGCCGTTCGCGTTTCTGCTCGGCAGAGCGCCTAGATCCGTCCCCACTCAGCCGGAGGTCGGCGTCTTGTCGGATCTCCCGAAGCGGGCGAAGTACCGCTGGTATCCTATCAAAGGCGATGCGACGCGGCCAACGAGTCTCATCTCCCCCAGACCGCTCTGGATGATATCCAGATCCACCTCGTCGATTGCGCCGAGCGCAGGAGCGACCGTGAAGTAAACCGCGCCGAAGACCACGAGCCTCGCCGCCAGTGTCAGCCCGTTGTAAGTGAACGCAGGGACGAGGTAGGCTATCGCGAACGCGCCCAGGGACCCGATCAGGACCAGGGCCGCCTTTCGCCACTCGATTGATGATGAGAACTGCCTCCTGACGAACGCCAGGCCGACCGCGCCCGTCACCAGGTTGGAGACGAGGAGAGCGTAGATCGCGCCGTCCACACCAAGGCCCGCGGTGATGGCCAACAGCGGCGCTAGAACGAAGAGGACGAGGGCTCCGCTCGCGACCGCGTACATCCCTGTCCGGGGTTTGCCGACGCCGTTGAAGAAGGTCGGGACCACGGAGGACCCGATTAGGATGGGTAACGCAGAGATCGAGAGCAGCACGAGGTAGTCCGTGCCGGGCGCGTATTGGGCGCCGTACAGGATGTCGACCAGCTGCCTCGCGCAGACGATCAGGAAGAATATCGTGGGAATCGCGACGTACGAGACGTATCGGGTCGCCCTCTTGACGGCGCCCGCGATGTCTCCCTGGACCCCGTGCAGGCTAGCGAAGGCTGGCAGCAACGCCGCGCCCGTCGTGCTGGTCAACAACGACACCGGTATGGTGACGCCGCTCGCCGCTTGGAAGTATCCTATGGTCGAGTTGCTCGCGATGGCCGCAAGCACCAGCGGCAGGTAGTAGCTCACCGAAAGGCCGCTGAGGACGCCACCCACGAAGACGAGGCGTCCGTACTTCACCATCTCCCTGGAATCGGCCAGGAAGGTGTGCATCGAGTTGGACTTCGGTCGCAGCCTGTACGCGTAGAGGACGATCATGGAGAAGAGTCCGCCGATCACGAAGGAAGACGCGTATCCGAGCACCGCGCCCGCGAGCCCGTAGCCCGCCAGGATCAGCACAGGTGAGAGCACCATCCTGACGAACGACTGGACCACGTTCGATTCACTGGCGATGCCCATCGAGTACCAGCCCATCGCGGCCCCGAGACTCGACTGGAGGAGCGCTTGCCCCACGAGCATCACTGAAACCAGCTCCACGTACGGCGCCAACGATGGCCGGTGGAGGAGGAGGGAGGCGATCGGTCCCGCGGCAACGAAGGCGAACGCAGCTAGAGCCACCCCAGTCAACAGGGTGAAGACGATCGCGTTCTTGCCGAATCGAAGAGCTCTCTCCGGGTCTCCCTGCGACACGTAGAAGGCGACGTACCGGGTCACGGCAGTGGTGACTCCCAGGCCTACGAAGAGCTGGAGGATCCCCGAGGCGGCCAACGTAAGGCCGAGAAGGCCGTAATCGCCGGGCCCCAGGAGCCTGCTCACGATGATTGCTGCGATGGTGGATTCGAGCGCCGAGACGAGGCTACCCGCAAGCAAGACGACGCCGCCCCTTGTTGACTGCCTCGCGATCTGCAAATTAGTTGCCCCCGGCCGAGTCGGGGCGGGTTATTACTCTTCGGCGCCCAACCAGCCGAGTCTGCGAGCCCAAGTCGGCAGACTGGTCGTGGGGATCCGGTGGCGCGCGCATCTATATGACGGCAAGAGCTCGGCGTGCGGATGGGTCGGAGGGAAGTGCTCGAGTGAAGGTCCTGGTTACCGGCGGGGCGGGACTGGTCGGCCATCATCTCACCGCCGAGCTGCTGAGGGCGCACCACGCCGTAGCCGTCTTGGACAACTTCTCGACGGGAACTCGCGCCGCTCTCGAGCCCTTCCGAAACGACAGCAGGTTCGAGCTGATCGAAGGCGACGTGAGGGAGGCTTCCGTGGTCCGCGGAGCGTCGAAGGGCGTTGCCTCGGTAATCCACCTAGCGGCCATCGCCGACGTCCAGTACTCTATCAAACACCCCCGCACCACCTCGGAGGTCAACGTCGAAGGGACGAGGAATGTGGTTGAAGCATGCGTGCGCAACGGGGTCAAGTCCATCGTCTTCGCGTCCTCGAGCGCCGTCTACGGCGAGGCCTCCCGACTTCCAATCTCCGAGGCAGACCCATTGCTTCCATTGTCGCCGTACGCCAAAACAAAGATCGCGGGCGAAAGAATCTGCGCCTCGAGGCCTACCAAGCTGAGTGGCGTGAGCCTTCGCTTCTTCAACATCTATGGGCAGATTCGCGGAATGGCTTCGGGACCCGTAGTTGAGAACTTCGTCTCGAGGGCGCGTCGGGGACAGCCGCCCATCATCTTCGGGGACGGAGACCAAACGCGGGACTTCGTCCACGTGGACGACGTGGTTCGGGTAATCGCGGACAACCTTAGGCTCGGAAGGGGCGGCGTCTTCAACATAGGCTCTGGCAAATCGATCACGATCAACGAACTAGCCCAGCGCATCCTGGCGATTGCGGGGAGAGACGACCTCCGGCCGGTCCGGGAACCTGAAAGGAGAGGCGACATCAGAAACAGCGAGGCCGACATAACGTCGGCGAGGCTGAAATTGAAGTTCAGGCCGCGTGTCGGCCTGACGGAGGGGCTTCGGAGGCTGTTCCCATAGCGCCCGTCTCGCCTCGGTCTGCCACACAGCTGCGCCAGTTAGTCGGCGTCTCCTGAGACCTGCAAAGGCTATTAACCGAAATCGGGCGCACCAGTTCGTCTGATTGGTAAGCGACCCCAACCTAGCTGGCTACTTGGTCTATCTCGCGGCCGTCTTCGTCCCTGGCCTCGGCTTTGCAGAGCTGTTGCGACCCTGGGGGGATGGGGACGGGCTTGCGGAGCGGCTCGGATACGTCCTCGGGATCGGGTTCTCCGTCGACACCATCCTCTTCGCAGTAAAGACCTCTGGCCTCAGAATCGGCGGGGTCAGGCTCGTCGGTATCTCGTCCACCGACGTCTACCTCGTGATCGCTCTCGGCGTTGCAGCTCTCGCCGTCTCGCTGCTCTTGCGAAAGAAGGCAGCCGTCCTGGTGGCGCCGGGGGCGACCGAAGCCTGGCTCATCCTAGTCTCTGCCTCCCTCGCGCTCCTCTGCTACCTGTACTTCCTGAAGTACCCGATCTTCCCAATATCATATTTTCCCGATCTGTCGCACCACCTGGCCTTCGTCCAGAATCTGATCTCCGGTTCTCAGAGCACCTTTCCCCGCGGCATTCTCTACTTCGGGGCCCACTACCAACTCGCGATTGGTTTGGTCGCCGTCGGAGGACTCCCTATCGTCACAGCCCAAACGACCATGGCCCTGATGATCGTGTTCTCGCCATTGATAGTTTTCCTAGCTGCTCGTCGCATATTCACTGACCGGGCCGCCGCCCTTGGCGCGTGCGCGCTCTACGCCTTCACCGGCGTGGTCTGGTTCTTCGGGGCCCTGAACACGAGCCTTTACGCCAACTTCTTCGGCATCCTCATGACGCTCTACTTCATAGCGACTCTGGTGGACGTGTCGGGGCGGCCCTCCGCCTCGTCTTGGGCCGTCTTCCTAACGGCGCTCGGTGCGCTATACTTCTCCCATTACACTTCCCTGACGATCATCCCCGCAGTCTGCGTTCTGCTATTCCTCCAGTTCCTGGGGGGGTCGGGACAGGCGAAGAGACTGCTCCTCCCCCTGACGGTCCTGCTCGCGCCCATCGCGATAGTCGTCGTCTTCTACTTCCAGCTGATTCACTTGATGATTTCGCTCGCGTACCAGCCGGCCAACCTTCTACAACCCGTTTCTCCCGTTAGCCTCTCACTCGGCTTCTTCCCTGTCCTTCAGTATGCAGCCGTAGAGTTCATGGGCGACGTCGGATTCATCATTCTTCTTGCCCTCGCCGCTGTCTGCGTCTGGTACGCGGTCGTAAACTCGAAGGTGCTCTTCGCGATCCCCGTCCTCTGGCTGGCCTTCCTGATGGGCACCTCGCCCCTTGACTCGTCGGCCTGGCGCTTCTCCTACGAGGCGCTGGTCCCCCTTGTTCTGATGGCAGGACAGGGACTCTTCGTCGTGGTCCAGAAGGTCCAGAACTACGGCCCCCTGGGGAGCATCGGACACGGGCGAATGAAGGCGATAATCATCCTCCTTTTGGTGCTGACGCCAGTATTCCTCTCCTCTGCCGCTGGCTCGACAGCGATTGGGTCCCTGAACGGCACCTCGGCGAACGCCCAGGCCCAGAGGTACGACTACGACGCCATGACTTGGCTGGGACAGAACACTCCTGCAAACGCGATCTTCCTTAGCGTCACTGACGTTACGCTCCAGTACTCGGACGCCGTCATCTCGCGGCCCACAAACTTCAGCGTCACGGAGTCTCCATCATTGGCGATACAGATGGCTAGGCAGGACAGGGCGAGCTACATCATAGTGACCAGGACGACAAGCTACAGCACCGTGGGCTTTCCAGGGAGCCAGGTACCCTGGGACGCGTTCGGCAACTACACGAGCTCGAGCATCAAGTTGGTTTACGAGAACCCCGGTGTGCACGTTTACGAAGTCATCCCGTAGGATGCCAGAATCGACGGTGATGGCTCAGATGCAAACTATCAGTCTCGCGATCGCTCCGCTAGCGTTGGTCTGCTCAACCTCATATACCTTGGACCACGAAGGCCTGTTGGAAACAGGAGCAAGTTGAACCTTTGAGCCTCCCGACAAGACTCACCGTCGTATGCATCCCCGCCTTCAACGAGGAGGCAAGCATAGCGAAGGTGCTTGCCCTCGCCATGGGTTTCTGTGACAGGGCGATCGTCTGCGACGACGGGTCCACCGACCTGACCGCGACCATAGCAGAGCGGATGGGCGCGACCGTCATACGGCACGAGAGGAACCTCGGCTACGGGGCGGCAATCAGGTCTCTGCTCGAGACGGCCAGGCAAATCGGCGCTTCGGTCGCCGTGACCCTAGACGCGGACGGTCAGCACGAGGCTTCCGAGATTCCTGTTGTGGCCGCTCCGGTCTTGGAGGGCAAGGCCGACGTCGTCATAGGCTCTAGGTTCTTGAAACCGAACGAGATACCTCGCTACAGGGAGGTGGGAGTCAAGGTGGCGACATCCCTCGTCACCAGGGTCACCGGCCTCGAGATAACCGACGCTCAAAGCGGCTTCAGGGCTTATTCGCCAAAGGCCCTCCAAACCATAACGGTGACGGACGATGGCATGGGCGCGTCGACGGAGATACTGCAGAAGGCTTCGGCGGCCGGTCTGGTGGTCGCCGAGGTTCCCATAATTGTGGATTACCAAGTCGCGTCGGCCTCGACGCAAGACCCCGTGTCGCACTTTTCCGAGGTGATTGGGAGCACGCTGAAGCACTATTCAATCCGGCACCCGCTGTTGATGTACGGGATACCAGGTCTCATCTTCATAGCCATCGGACTGGCCTACGGCTTCGACGCCGTCCGCATCTACTCGCTGACGTACAAGGTCGCGGTGGGGAGCGCCATCATAGCCATCGGCTCCATCATCATTGGCATACTCCTGGGGTTGACCGGCATGATACTCTTCACGATAATCAACGTCCTGAGGGAAAAACGGGGCTAGCCGTCCCCTTGCCATGAGGGTCCTCTTCGTCTCCGACGTTCACTATCCCTGGACGAAGGGCGGTTCGGAGCTGAGGATCAGCAAGATGGTCGAGTACTTACTCAGCCAGGGTCACGAAGTCGACGTGCTCTGCGGAAAGTGGTGGGAGGGAGACGCCCCCGAACACCTGATAGGGGTGCCGTTCAATCGGAGGATCTACAGGGGCGGCCGTTCGACCATGAGCGCCCTTTCGTTCACGCTCTCCGCCGCGAGGGAGATGCCCAGGCTCCGGGGGAGGTACGACATCGTGGAGTTCAACATGAGTCCCATGCTTCACCTTTCGCTGATCGGCCTCGCGAGGAGGATGCCCGCGCTCCGGTCTGCCAAGATGGTGGGAATGCTTCACGAGGCCTGGCAGGAGTACTGGTTCGAATATGCGGGTCTCGTCGCCGGTGCCGCAGGTTACCTGCTCGAACACCACGCCGTCTTCTCACTTGATCGGGTCATCACGATATCCGAGTTCAACCGAAGGAGGTTCGAGCGCTGGGGGGTTGACCCCGACAGAGTTAGCGTCATAAGGCCAGGGGTCGACATCGGGACTATAGGGGCATCGCCCCCATCCCCTACCACGTCGGACTTGATCTTCGTGGGAAGGTTGGTGCGGGACCATCGGGTCGATCTCTTGGTCGAGGCGGTCAGGTGCCTGAAGGAGAGAGGCCGGACCGTCAGGCTCGTGGTCGTGGGGGGAGGACCCGAGCTCGATGCGCTCAGGTCTCAGGCGACGCGGCAGGAAGTATCCGAGCAGATTATCTTTACAGGGCTCTTGGAGAGCCACCGAGAGGTCTACGGGCTCATGAAGTCCTCCAAGGTCTTCGTCTTTCCGTCGGCGCCTCACGGAGGTTGGAGCATCGCCTGCGTCGAAGGTAACGCCGCGGGTCTCCCAATTGTCACAGTTGGGCCGGGCGAAATCGGAACACCTGCAGAGTTAGTTCAGACGCACGCGAACGGATTGGTCGCCAGAGAGCATACCGCGGAATCGATGGCGGAGTCGATAGAGACTTTGCTCGATCACGGAGAAGTCAGACAGACCATGTCCGTCGAATCCGTGAGATCCGCGTCGCGTTACGACTGGCCCGTCGTCTGCGAACAGACGTCTTCGATCTACGCGGAACTCATCGGAGTGCGTTCTGGCGCAACCGCTATACGTGGACACGGGCGGGCTTCTGGGCGGTAGTCTTGAAGACAACCAAGCAGCAGAGGAGGATAAGGGTGGCCCTCTTCCTCTTGCCCATAGTTCTACTAGGGAGCTTCTTCGCGTACCAGATCGTAGCCATAGACTTCGGGTCGAACATGGGCAAGTTGGTCGTCAGCGCCCAGGCTACCAGGTACCTCAACACCACCATATCGATTACCGCACCGGCCACTCTGGGGACCACTATTCTGGAGACCCCATACACGACCAGGCTCGCGAGCGGCAGCTACACTGTGAGCTTCGGCAACATTCCAGGATACAAGACCCCGTCCGCCGAGACGGTCAGCCTTCCGCCCGAAAAGACCGTCTACGTCGTGGGAAAGTACGATCTGATCCTGAAGGTCGTAACGTTCACAGGGACCTACTTCAACGCGACCCAGCTGACCGCCCACCATTCGGTGACCCCGGTGGTCTGGGTGAACATCTCCAGCCAGGTTGTGACATTGGACAGCACCATCTTCGGGACCAGACCCGTCGGCCCGGGCCAGAACACCAGTTTCATCTTCCAAGACACCGGTTCCTTCCAGTTCTGGATATACGGCAATTCCAAGGTCTCTGGCGTCGTTTCGGTCTCTTAGGCACGAGAGGGGCGGAATTCGGCTCTGAAAATAGCCGAACCCCAGCGCAAATCGCTTTGACTGGTCAAACGGGGGGACATCGTAACCTGTCTGCCTAATGGTGGGGTTTGACGGCCGCACGGTCGAAAAGGAACCGTGAAAGCATGGTCAAACGGTCAGATATCCCCGAAAATAGACGAGTCATCCACCTACCTTATATACGCGAGTCGGGGAGGTGGATCGAAAATAGAATGAATACGCTAACTAAAGCGTATATGAAAACTTTTGGCTCAGGGACTGTAGTAGCCCTGTTGGTACTGTCAGCACTCTTAGTGTTCGCATTACCACTGGCTTCTACGGTTCACGCATCTAATGCAAGTCCTCCATCAATAACATTGCTTTCTGGCGCTTACGTAACACCTGGCGGAAGTGACTTCGAACTCGAAGTCACGAACCCAGCAACCAACCTCTACGCAATATCAGAAATGACATTCACCACTCCCAA
The DNA here is from genome assembly GCA_963731775.1 of uncultured archaeon. GTDB lineage: Archaea > Thermoproteota > Nitrososphaeria > Nitrososphaerales > Gagatemarchaeaceae > DATJAJ01. Next base: position 314,929 of record CAVSWV010000006.1, read on the forward strand.
CCTACCGGGCTCCGACTGGTACTTCGACGGCTGCCTCGGCGGCCTGTACCTGAACGGCTGCGCGGGTAGCGGTACCAACGTGCTGACCTACTATGAAGCTTCGGCTCATGGTGACAGCCCCGCAGGAATCGCGATCCCACCGGGAGCCACCGACTACTTCATCTTCGGAGTAGAAGTAGGTGGCGTACCGACAGCCGGTACCTTCCCATACACAGGAACCTTCACGACCACCGTACAGGATGGCTCTAGTCCGTCGTTCTACGCCGGCACGAGCTTCACTGTGACGGTTCTCGATCCAGACACGAGCATCTCAACAGCTCTCAGCCCAGTGAACACCGCGTACATCGCTGGCACGTCACCGTACACGGTGACCGCCACCGTCTCGACAGACGGGGACAACGTAGCTGAGGCAGGTCTACCAATCTCCTTCACCGCAGGTGGCTCAGGCGACACGACGTACACGCAACTTACTGCTAGCGGGACAACCGCCGGCACGGGCGTGGACACCGCAGCCGCAACTGGCACCTTCGGACCGTCAGACATCGCAGGCACCACCAACTGGGTGGAAGCATGCATCACCGGAAGCGACTTCTGTGACGACTCCGGGACTGTCACCACGATCCCAGGCGCTCCAGCGACCGTAGCATTCCTGCTAGACAACGGAGCATTCCCAGCAACGCACTACATTGTCGGCGCAGGCCAGTTCGCAACTCCCAACGTGATTCCGTCACTTGGAACCATGGCTGAGATAATCGACTCGGCTTCAGTCGGCAACCTAATCGGCACTTCAGTAGCTGACAGGTTCGGCAACGCTTTGCCGTACTCCACCGTAGGACTCACCGTCTCGACATTCACTGTTGAGGCGATATCCGGCGGCGGCGGCTTTGACGATGCAGGTTCGGCCCTTCTCACGACCATCTGCAGTTCTGGATGTACGAACAGCGGGTTCGTCCAGCCTAACGGTGGCACCGAAGGCAATGTCTTGCTCAACTACTTCCAATCATACACATATGCAACCCTTGGGGCACTAACGGCCACTCTGACAGGGACGTATCAAGCGTCTCCGTTCACCGTGGGCGGCTCCAGCGGCGACATCTTCACTTCAACACAAGCGGGTGCAATCTCAGTCGACCCACAGAGTGGTGCAGACACACCAGTCATGGCGGGCGGCTCTGCGACAATCGTTGCCAACCTCACAGCTTCAACGCAGCCTGGCGTCCCGATAACGGTCGGGATCTGCATCAGTGGCGGCGTTGACTGCGCGGGCACCGTTGGATACACATCCAACGCAGGCGTAGCTGACGCAGGCTATGCGAACTCAGGGTTCGCAACAGCAGGCGGTGCACAGGCAGCGGCAGGCGGCAGCGCACTTGGAAAGACCAGCACGACGTCCGGAGCAGGCTTCACGTACTTCGTCGACACTGTCGCCGGAGACGTAGCCTACTTCAACGCCTCGGCATCGGCGCCTTCGGACGCCAATCCGGCAGCGTTCATCGGCTGGACTCCATCAGCGCATGACGTCTCAACCACCCCAGGAGCAGCTTCAACCCTAGTCATACAATACTGGTACACTTCGTTGGCACCAACGCCCGGCGTATGCACAGCGGGCCAATGCCAAGTCACTAGCGGTGACGTCGTTCAAGGCCTAGTGGTCTACCCAGACGTGTCCTTATCGGACATGTACGGGAACCCGGTCACGAACGTCGAACCATTCCAGGCACAAATCGAGCTGTCTGCTTCGAGCGGAACGCTCAGCGCCACGACCGTCTACATCAAGTCGGGTGGTACTGACACGTTCAGCAGCTTCGGAGCAATCGCCTACTACGTACCCAGCAGCGGCGCCGTGGGCACTGTGCTCACGCTATCCGCCTCTGGAGTCGTAAACGGCTTCCCAGTCTCCGGCCAGTCGTCGCTGACGATCGTCAGCGCCCTGCCGACCTTCACAATCACATCTCCATCCATCCCGACGAGCGGAGTAATCTACTCGAACACCGCTTCGGCGGTCTTCAGAGGGGTTGCTGCCGTCTCAGCAGGGTATGACCCAGCCACGACCAACATCGTGACTATCAGCTACGTCATCAACGGTGCAGCTCCCGCATTCGCGGTCTTCACTGCAGCAAACTCTGTCACCTACGCAATCGCGGCATTCCTGAAGGCAGGATTGAACACGATATCGTTCAGCGTGACGGACAGCAACGCACCAGCAAACACTTACAACAGTCCAGTCTACCAAGTGCTCGTTGACACAGGCGCTCCAACCATAACCTTCCCAACCTCAACCTCGATCCCATTCGGGTCGGTGTTGCCGGTGACGATCGTTAGCGCGGAGGGCGACCTCAACGTCACAACCAACGGATCAGGTGTCCTTACCGGCATAACTGCATGGTACGGAACCACAAACCTACAAGTCACTGGTGCTGACCTAGTTGGAAGCAACACGGTCGGAACCAGCAGCTCCTTCACTCTCAACCTCAACGGCATCCCATCAGGAACATGGGTCATCAAGGTACAAGCGGCTACTCTCGCTGGAAACAGCGCCAGCAAGTCCGAGTCCTTGACGATCACCATACAATTCAGCGACTCGGTGCTTTACGTCGCCAACAGCGCCTCATACGGAACTGAGGGCGCGTACAACGGCGTCTTCGCATCGTTCACCAACGGCTGGGGAAGTTCGCAGAACCTCGTCTTCTCTCTTGAATTAACAGGAGGGGCGACGCCGTATGCGTTCGAGGTCGGAGTATTGACGGTGCCAGCGGGAGCAACGGCTAACCCGTTCATCGCCTTTACTGTGCCCGTCCCAGCTGGAACGTACACACTCTACCTAACGGTAGCAACTTCAACCAACCTACCAGTATCAGGCGCAGGTACTACAATCACTTCATTCACCGTCACTTAGATCGGTGAAACAATGAAACCACTCCCAGCAATCATTGCAATATCGCTGATATTCGTGATGGCGTCCCCAGTGTTTACCGCCTTCGCAACAGCGGAGACGGTGGCATTCACCAGCCCTGTTTCAGGGTCGGCGGTGCCCGCCGGGGCGTTCACCATCTCGGGTACAGTCACACCAGCACCAGGAGCAGGAGACTACATGTATCTCCAGGTCACGAACCCGTCTGGCGCCCTAGTGGGCGTCCAGAGCGTTCCCGTTTCTAATTCGAACGGGGACTTCAGCTGGTCCACGCAGACCGGCTCAGGCACTCAGTGGCCTTCAGGTTCATACAAGATCTCTGGCACAGACGACAACGGAGCAACCGGAACCGATACCTTCACCTTCACGCAAACCTCAGGCTCCACTACGACGGGTAGTGTAGTGCTGCAGGTCACGGCGGCCGCTGCCTCCCCGGTCTTAGCCGGGAACAGCGTCGGCGTGTCTGCACTGGTAGCATGGAGCAACGGTACCGTACCGAGTTCAGTAACCTTCGCAGGTTGGTGGATTTCGCCGTCCGGTGTTGCATCAAAGCTGACATCCACGCCATCGTCACCGACAGCGGGCGTCTACTGGTGGACCCTCACGGCTCCGGCCGCGGCGGGACTTAACGCCATCGTGTTAGGCGCAACGGTCGGCACTACGACGGCTTGGACGCAAACTAGTTTCACGGTTTCTAACTTTGCAACTAGCAAGCAAGTCGGCGATGTCAACGGCAACGTCTCGAGTCTGGCCGGAATGGTCAGCTCACTCCAGAGTACAGTCAACTCCATACAAAGCAGCGTAAGCTCACTCGTCACCTCCGTGAACGGCTTGGGACCAAGCCTTAGCGGCCTCTCAACGCAATTAACCGCGGTGGGAACAAGCGTGACCAATGGCAACGCAGCTGCAGCAACAGCATTCAGCAACATACAGAGCACTTTGAGCGGCGTCCAGAACTCGCTAACGGGTATAACTAACTCGCTATCGACTCTCTCGACTGCCGTGAATTCTGCCAACACCGCAGCCGGAAACGCAGCAACGTCTGCTGCGGCGGCCCAGGCGTCGGCAAAGAGTGCACAAGATGCGATCTCAAGCACGCAAACGTACGTGCTCGCGGTAGCAGTCATCGCAGCCATAACCCTAGTCCTAGAGCTAGCAATATTAGTAAGAAAGCTGTCCTAAACAGACAGTTTTCTTCCTTTTTCTTTTTTACGAAAACCACTGCTTACTCCGTACCCTCACTCCGGGGATAGCGTTAAAGTCAGATTCGGCACGGGCCAGATTTGTTGAGCCGCTCCGGGCCTTTCAGTTCGATCTCCACCCAAGGAAAGCTCCTCGCCGAGCTCATCGTCAGCGGGCTCGTGATCGGCTTCATCCTCGACCTGATCGACCCGAGCGAGAACCTGCTCGCTTCCGCACTGCAGGTGAACAGCTTGGTGATGCAGGGGCAGGTGTGGCAGCTCTTCACCTCCATCATCGTCGCTCCACCGTTCTTCGACGGCGTCATCGACGTCGCGTTCAATGCCCTCTTCGTGGTGTACCTCGACGGATTCTTCGCCGTGGTCTACTCACCGGCGGAGTACTACGGGACCTTCTTCGCGACCGCCGCCTTCGGAAACGTTACCAGCCTCCTCGCGGGGCCGGCGCAGGCAAGCTTCGGCGCGTCGGGAGGCCTCTTCGGACTCGTGGCGGGACTGGTCACCTACGACTACGCGGTGAACGGGAGGATCAACATGCAGCTGGTCTCCTGGTTCCTTCTGATCTTCGTCGTCAGCAGCTTCCTCTTTCCGAACATCGATTGGCTCGCCCACGCCGGCGGGGCGATCCTCGGATTGGGCATAGGTTACGGCCTGGGAAGGCGGCCGAAGGAACAGGAATACTGAGCTCTCCTCGGCCCGTTGGAGCTTTTATCTCCCGGACGACTCTCCCCGCATGCGCAAGGGGCTCAGCGCCGTCTACGGTTTCGTCGTCATTTATCTCCTGATAATGGCCGGGCTCAGCGCGATTTCGAACGTCGCCAACTCGCAGGTAGCGGTTCAGCAGTCCAACGACCGTGCGAGGCAGCTCGACTCGCTGCGAAGCTCTGAGCGCCTGGAGGTCCAGTACTCCAACGGGACGGTCTCTGTGAGAAACGACGGCTCTGTCCTTTCCACGCTCGAGGACTTGGTCACGCGCGCCAGTTCGGGGACAGTCGTCGCCCCGCTGGGCGTCCAGCTTCCCGTGGGGGGAAACGTCACCCTCCTAGCTCCTGCCTCCGCCGAAGAGGTCGGCGTCCTGACGGCGTCAGGCAACCTCTTCTGGGACGACCAGGGGTACAAGCTAGTCCAGGCATTGAAAGTCGAGTCGGTCACGCCCTCCGCCGACGGGATCGCCTCGGGGGGACCCGCCCGCACCGCCGTCGTGGTCGTCGCCGGCCCCGCACAGATCGCCAACGTCTCGGCTGGGTCGCTTCCTCCCGGAGTCTCAGTCTCGTTCTATCCCGCATCGGTCATGGTGAGTCCGGAAGGGGTCAAGGTCGCCATGACCGTGGCCTTCTCGGGCACGGACTACGGAACCTACGGTGTCGAGGTTGCCGCCGAGGGCGCGGACGGCCATCGCGCCAACGCCACCTACTCCCTCCAGACGACCCCGCCCGACGGCGACTTGGTACTGGCTGGCGACTTTCTCTACCCCAACGGCATCGGTTATCCGATGGAGCACAAGGCGGCCTACTGGAAGGGCACGTACATCGCGTCCTTCGACGAGGACGTGCGTGGCGCCTTCTTCGACGCCTACGTCCCGCTCTACTACTCGGGAGGATGGACCGCGGGCGAGATCGGGAGCTTGGGGACCGAGCCCTTCAGTGGGTACAACCTCGACTTCTCGCAGTCCTCCAACCAGATCCTCAAGGTCGCGGACGCCGACAGCGGCGCGAACATCTGCTACAACATCGGTACCGTCGGGGGGAGCTCGGTGGTCTGGACCTACAACGGGGTCGGATGCGAGGGTCCGCAGGTCGCCACCGATTACACCGTCTTGGGATACGCGTCGGGGCTGATAGACTCGGCTGGCAGCTGGTGGGGGGCGGTCGAGACCGCCGACGGGACCGGCGACTTTCACTTCGAGGTCCTAGGTGCGACGAACGGCGCATGGGGCGAGGCGTACGTCTCCCCCTCCTTCGGCAGAGGCGCCCAGCCCGTCCCGGAGCTGCTGCAGCTAAAGGACGGGCGGGTCGTGACGCTCTACACGACCTTCAGCTCATCCTCGAGCTGCTCGGGCGACTTCCTAGTCGCCACAGGAGACGGCGGATACTCGTGGTCGAGTCCTCTGGGCCCGTTCGAGGCAGGAGGATCGCCGCTCTGTTTCGACAACTCGTCGGGCACGTCCGTGGGGGACACGGTCTACGCGGGCGGGGTCAACAGCGCCGGCGACCTGGCTTTCTGGTCCTACGATTTTGACACCGCATCGTCATCATCCAAGACGCTCATGGCCGGAATTGAGGGAGGAGCGATGGGCTCGGCAGGAAGTACGCTACTGATGTCCTACACGCTTCCGGGGGGCTGCGGGACCGAGTCCTCCCTTCATCTGATGTGGAGCTACGACGGAGGCGCGACCTGGAACGATTCAGGCGACCTGGGCTGCGTCCGCGACTATGCGATCCTTCCCTCTCACTTCCAGACTTTCCAGGTCCTGATCGAGACTGACGAGGCTTCGGCGGGCGGGCTCATTCCCGCTTTCTTCTTCTACACCGTCTGACAGCGAAGTTCCTTCCACACCGCCCTACGCGGCGTCCCGCCAACGTTTTAATCGCGAACTCGCGCGCCCGTGCAGATAACTTGAAGATTTCATGTCTCGTCTGGGCGAGCTTCAGCGACCGCATGGACGAGCTCTCCAGGGCCGTCGGCGGAGAGAGGAAGAACTTCAGCCTCGGCTACCTGCCGAGGTACCTGGCCCCCTTCAAGTACCTCCTCTTCTTCGCGGCGACCCAGGTCTACCTCTTCTCGACGCGCCCGGACGTGGTCTATGCGCAGAACCCCCCGGTCTTCTGCCCGCTCGCGTGCGTCCCATACTGCAGCCTCTCGCGGAAGAAGCTGATCGTAGACCACCACAACGTCTGGAGCGTAAAGTCGTTCGGGGGGAGCTTCCTCTCGTCGGCTTTCATGGCCCTGGAGCGGGTCGCGGCTTCGACTGCCTTCGCCAACACCGTCCCCCACTCCGTCTGGAAAGAGCGACTGAGCGAGATGTCCGGCAGGCGCGTCACAGTGGTCCACGACTTCCTAGAGAAGAATCCCTTCCGGCGAGACGAGGCGGTCCGGAGCGTCGTGGCCTCTTCTGGGCTTGTGGGCATAGCCTCCGGGCATCAGGGGCTCCCGCTCGAACGGGTCGAGGTGGAGGCGAAGGCGGCGGAGCAGTCCCCGGGGGTTACCCTGGCGATAACGGGGCCTCCTAAGCGCCTGGCTCCCCGCATCCAGGCTCTAGGCGTCCTGCACAACGTCAAGTATCTCGGCTACCTCCCGAAGGAGCAGTACGAGAGGCTGAAGGCCTCCTCCGACTTCGGCCTGAACATCTCGGACGAGCCGTTCACGGTCAACCACATACTCTTCGAGTACGCGGCGGCCTCCCTCCCCACGATATCCATCCGGCGGGACGTCATAGAGGCCGTCTTCGGGGACTCGCTGGTCTACGTGGACAGGTGCGACGCCACCATGGTCGCCGAGCGCATACGCGCCTTCGTCGAGAGCCCCGCGCTGCTTGCGGAGTGGCGCGAGCGGACGGCCAAGCACTACGGCGAGCTGGCCGCGATGAGGGAAGTCGAGCTCTCGACACTGAAGGACCTGATAAGCTCTAAATAGAGCTCCTCGTCCGCGAGTTCAGATTGCCTCTCCGGACCCCAAAGGTCGCGGGCAGCAATGCCGAGGCAGAGGAGATTTCTTGAAAGCCATAGTCCTGAGCGGCGGGCAGGGCCTCCGGATGCGGCCCCTCACCGAGGACAAGCCGAAACCGCTCGTCCCCGTGAACGGAAGGCCCATCGCAGAGCTCCAGATCGAGTGGCTGACCAGAGGCTCCGGAGTCGACGGGGTGATATTCGCCTGCGGATACAAGTGGGAGCGGCTAAAGGAGCACTTCGGGTCCTCCTACAAGGGGATCTCGATCGACTACAGCGTCGAGGAGAGCTCCCTTGGCACGGGGGGCGCGATAAAGAAGGCCATATCACTCTTCCCGGATGACGAGTCGTTCGTGGTCGCGAACGGCGACATCCTCTCCGACCTCCCGCTCAAGGACATGATCGATGCCCACATCAGGGGTAGCGGCCCGGCCCTCACGATGCTCGTGGTCCCCTACAGGTCCCGATTCGGGGTAGTGCACATTGACAAGTTGAAGATGGTGAGAGGATTCGACGAGAAGCCGGCCTTCCCAGACGTCTGGATCAACGGCGGGGCATACGTGTTGACCACCAAGAGGACCGTGAAGTACCTCCCCGACAAAGGAGACATCGAGCGCGAGTCGTTCCCGAAGATGGTCAGCCACGGAGACCTGATGTCATTCCCATACTACGGCGACTGGTGGTACATCGACTCTGTCAAGGACCTCAAGGAGGTCGAGGTCTCGATGCAGTCGGTCAGCTGAAGCAACCCTAAATCCCCAAGCTTCCGAGCGTCGAGACATGGTGCGCGACATCGGCCTCGGCAATGACAGGCTACTCCCGGATTATGGCGCCAATTGCCTCTCGAGCGTGCCGGCGACGCTCCTCTCGCTCTTTGGGATCGGCACCGACAGGCCGAGGCTCCCGCCAGAGACCTTCGAGGGCGTCGAGACCAAGGGGGTGGAGAACGTTGTCTTGTTCCTCTTCGACGGTTTCGGTTTCAACGAGTGGAAGCGGCAGGAGGGCGCGGGGCTCGTCAAGCTCTTCCATGACCGCGGTCGGGTCACTCCGATCACGACGGTCTTCCCAACCACCACCTCTACGGCGCTGACCACACTGGCGACTGGCCGCACGCCGCAGGAGCACGGCCTGATCGAGTGGTACCTCTATCTCAGCGAGCTGGACATGATAGTCGAGACGCTCCCCTTCTCGCCCATGGGCGCGTCGGGCGGGGACCGCCTACTCTCCGTCGCGGATCCCCGGATCCTCTTCGAGGGCGAGACCATCTACAAACGGATGATGGAGGAAGATGTCTCCGTCCACGCATTCCTCAACAGGAGGATCGCCCACAGCGGCTACTCGAGCCTCGTACACCACGACTCGGACGTGGTCCCATTCTCCTACGCGTCTGACCTGATGGCCTCCCTGCGCACGAAGATAGAGGAGTCGCGGGGACCGGCGTTCTTCTACGTGTACTGGAGCATGGTCGACACCGTCGAGCACACCCACGGTCCGAACACCGAGGAGTCGAGACTCGAGGCGAGCATGATATCCAACGTCATCAAAGAGGGGTTGGCCGGCAAGCTCGACGAATCCGCCGCTAGGAGGACGCTCTTCTTGGCGACGGCAGACCATGGCCAGATCTTCAGCCCCATCGAGGAGGCGATGATTCTGGACGACGACCCGGAGGTGGTGCGGAACCTGGCGACGAGCGCGAACGGCAGGAGGATCTACCCGTGGGGCGCCCCTCGCGACGTCTACATGAAGCTCAGAGAAGGGTCTCTCGAGGCGACGAAGGAGAGTCTCTCGCGGTCACTCGGAGACAAGGCGACCGTGCTCCGCACCTCAGACGCGGTGGGCTCGGGGCTTTTCGGCACCGGGGTACCGTCGGAGCGGTTCGCCGAGAGAGTCGGCGACCTGATGGTCCTCCCCAACGGAACCAGGAATGCCTGGTACAGGCATCCCGAAGTAGAGGAGCCCACGCTGAAGGGAATGCACGGAGGGCTCCACCCGGACGAGATGACGATCCCCTTCGCTGCCATGCGCGGATCCTCCCTCTCTGAGTAGCGGAAGCCAATCGGAAGGATTTATGAAATGGGAGGGGGGAGGCGAACCTATGTCAGAAGAGGGATTCGTAAGAACAATACCCGCGATCGACCTCCCGGCGGGAGGGCTGAAGACCGTGGACGTCAACGGGGAGTCGGTAACCATAGCGAACGTCGACGGAGTCTACTACGGGATAGGCGCCATATGCAAGCACGAAGAGTGGGATCTCTCGGAGGGCCTGCTGGACGGGACCAAGATCACTTGCGCCGGCCACGGAGCCGTCTGGGACCTCACGAACGGGACCGCGGAGTTCGACGACCCACTGGACCCGGAGCCGCTCTATGAAGTCAAGTCCGAAGGCGGCTTCCTTCACGTCAGGAAGCGCTGAGCCCTTACAACCCGAGAAGGAATCAAACGCTTTTATGCGCACCAAATGGCGCGCGTATCTGACCTCTCAGTTTGCTCTTTGACCCGGTCGCCAAATTCATCACAAAGCGCCACAAGCTTATCGTCGTCGTCTGGATGGTCGCCCTCCTCGCGAGCGTCCCCTTCTTCGCCAAGACCGCCGGCGTCACCGCGAGCCAGACCGGGATAGGCGGAGCCACCGGGCAATCCGCCACAGCTCAGACCATCATCGACAACAGCTTCAGCCAGAGCTCCGGCTCGGGCGGGACGCTATTCCTGGTGATCAGCGCGAGCAACGTCACAGCCCCTTCGATCAGAGGGTTCGTCGACTCCTACGCAAAGGCCGCTCAGTCCGACGCCTCGCTGAAGAACCTCACATCGGTGGGCTCCGTCTACGGCTCGGTTACCAGGGTCGTCTCGGGGGCAGTCTCGGCGGTCGATCCAGTCCGCAACGGGACGGCGACGGCGGCCAACCTGGAATTCGGCGTCCCCGCGGCATTCGTCCAGATATGGAACTCCAGTTTCGGCGAGGCTCAGCAGAGCATCCCCCAGGCCGAATCTGCGACGAGCGCCGTCCTATCCAGCTCGATAACCAACAAGACCGAGGAACAGGGGGCGCTGCTGTACCTCGGGGTCTTCACGAAGGACCTCTCCTCGAACTTCCAGGCTTCTCCTTCGGCCCCAGTGAACGCCCTCATCGGGAGCTCGATCAATCAGGCCGCCCGCCAGGTCATCCCCGCCTTTCTGCCCGCGTCAGAGAGCACCTTCGCCCTCGACGTCCTCACGCACTTCACACTGGCGAACTACACCAATCCCGCCGCCATCGAGAACTTCGTCACCTCAGAGGTTCCCCAAATCACGCTCTACACCCAGGCCTTCGCGGCTGCTGTATACCCGCTCTCCTCAAGCCCGCCGGGATCGAACGAGACTACGCTGGTCGACTCGATCGTCGCAAACTTCGCTAGGTACGACCTCCCGACGTACTACCAGAACTCGGTCACCGGGTACGTGAGCCCCAACCATCAAGTCATGATCGTTCTGCTCAACTTCAAAGACGGCGTCTCGACGAGCGAGGTGAACGCGGTCCGCGCGCTCGTCACGACCGTCTCCGCGCAGTACGGTCTGCAAGACGCGGTAAAGGTCACCGGAGACCAGGCACTGAGCGATGACTTCTCCCAATCCAGCATGAACGACCTGTTTCTCATCCTGCCAATAACGATCATCATCCTCATCGGCGCGACCGGGATATTCTTCAGGTCCGTTGTGACTCCGGCGATCTCACTAGCCGGGATCGGACTAGCGCTGGGGATTGCCGACTCCTTCATCCTTTACCTTGTCGGGACTTACGTCGTCGTCATCGACCCGAACGTTCCGGAGATCCTCCTCACGGTCCTGATCGGAGTAGGGACCGACTACTCGGTCTTCCTGCTTGCGAGGTACCGCGAAGAGAGGGTCCGCGGCGCCGACAAGTTCGCGGCCGTCCACAACTCCGTCACGTGGGCGGGGGAGAGCATAGCGACGAGCGGTCTGACCGTCATCATCGCGTTCCTCTTCCTTGGCATCTTCCAGGATGTCTCGCTCCTCAGAAGCATGGGGCTTCTCGTCGGTGCGGGGGTGCTGGTCGCCCTCGCCGCCTCCCTTACCCTCATCCCTTCCATCGTACTCATGGTCCCCAACAGGGTCTTCTGGCCCAACGTGGGTGCGAGGTTCGGAAGATACGCCGAGAAGGTGGAGACCTCCATACAGAACAAGTCGGGCTACTTCTCGAAGTCGGCGAAGTTCTCGATAAAGCACGCCAAGCTGATAACGGTCCTGGCGCTCCTGGCGACCGCGCCCTCTGTCTACGTATGGGCGAAGGCGCCAGTCGGATACGACTTCCTCGCTGCGGCCCCGAAGAACCTCCCCAGCGTCCAGGCCTTCGACAACATCACCAACAACTTCGGGGCGGGGACTCTCTACCCGACGTACGCAGTGGCAGTCTTCGATTCGCCCGTCTGGAACGGGAGCGCTTACAACGTGAGCGAGATGCGGATCATCGACTCGTTATCGAACACCACTCTTGCCCAGACGAACGTGAACTCCGTCACCGGTCCAACCAGGCCTAGCGGGGAGAGGGTTGAGTACGCAGCCCTCGGCAGCGACCCGAGGTCGAAGCTCCTCGAGAGCTCGATCAACAAGATGCTGAGCACCAACGGGACGATCGCGCTGATATCGATAGACCTGACGGCGTCGCCGCAGAGCCAGACCTCGATCAACACGGCCCAGGACCTCCGCTCGCTCTACCAGTCTATCGTCCAGCAGTACCCGTCGTCGCTCAAGGCGATCTACCTTGGCGGGACGGCGGGGGCGACCGTAGACGAGAAGGACTCGGTCAACGGCCAGTTCGATGCTGTAATCGCCTACGTCATGATCGGAGTGGCCGCGGTCCTGCTGGTCGTGCTCGGATCCCTCTTCCTGCCGCTCTTCGCGATCGTGAGCATAGTGATGAGCATATCCTGGACCATCGCGGCGACCGACATCGTCTTCCAGGGCCTCTACAACTTCCCCATCGTCTTCATCACCCCGCTTACTCTCTTCGTGCTGCTCCTTGGGCTGGGCATGGACTACAACGTCTTCATCCTCACGCGGATTCGGGAGGAAGCCACCAAGGGCCAGACGCTCAACGGCGCCATCACGACCGCGATAGAGAGGACGGGAGGGATAATCACCGCGGCCGCCCTCATCCTGGCGGGCTCGCTCGGGTCGCTGATGCTCTCCAACAACCTCCTCCTGAAGGAGTTCGGCTTCGCCTTCTTCTACTCCATCCTCATCGACGCGATGGTCGTGAGGACCTACATCGTTCCGTCAGTGATGTCGCTGGCGGGCAAGTGGAACTGGTACGCTCCGGGGCGATTGCAGCGAGTGAAGATGGTTGCCCCAGAGCAATAGTGAAATCGACGAGTCCGTGCTCGAGGAAGGCTGCTACTACCTCACAAGGATGGGTCTGACCGACTCGGAGGTGGGGAAGAGGTTCGAGATCGAGCCGGCCGCGGTCATGAAGTACGCGAAATCTTACGCCGCGAAACTGAAGTCGGGGGCGATAGTCCCCGGCGAGTTCGACGGGAAGTTCTGGGAGGACGTGAGGAAGGAGGCTGAGGGCGACGTCAAGGTCACCTTCCTCTCCGACAAGGGGTTCCACCACAGCTGGAAGTCCGAGCTGCGCAAGCTGGACGGACCGACGCTCATGCTCGCCTTCGAGTCAAGCAAGGACTTCCTCAACGCGGACCCCAACCAGAGGTTCCTGGACTATCCCGCGCCGAAGGGCTATGACCCGCTCGCGCTGGAAAGGGAGGTGAAGAAGGCAATCGAGGTCCTAGGCGAGGTCATGGCCGAGAAGTGGAAGGAGGAGAGCGCGAAGGAGGCCGATGGGAAGCCGGCGTGAAGAAGGTCAAGAAGTCGGAAAAGCCGTCGCGCTGACGACGACAGCGGAACGTGTGCGCTTATTAGGAGTGGAACAGGTCCCTCGAACATGGAAAAGAAGACGTTCGTGCTCATACCCGGCGCGTGGACCGGCGCGTGGGTCTGGAGGAGCGTGGCCCCGCTGCTCCGCAAAGAGGGACACTCCGCCTACCCCATCACGCTGACCGGCATGGGAGACAGGGTCCACCTCGCCAACCCACAGGTGGGGATCGAGACCGCGATCCAGGACGTGGTCAACTCCGTGAACTTTCAAGAGCTGGAGAACCTGGTGGTGGTCGGGCACAGCTTCGCGGGCAAGGTGGCCGCGGGCGTCGCGGACAGGGTCCCTGATCGGGTCGGAACCGTGCTCTTTCTGGATAGCTTCAGGCCCTCAAAGGTGCGGGGTGCCCCTCAAGGCGGGAGCGATGATTGGTCCGCGAAGGACTGGGAGGATGTGATGAGGGAGTGCAGGGAGAAGGGCGAGGGCTGGAAGTACTTGCTCACCGACGCAATAATGAACTCCATCGGAGCCGACATCGTCGGAAAGGAGAAGGAGTGGTTCCTCTCGAAGACGACGCCGTTTCCCGTCAAGATGTTCGGAGATCCGATAACGCTGACCGAGAGGTTCGACTCCCTAAGGAAGGCGTACATCCTGTGCACCAAAGGCGGCGACAACGTGGCGGAGATCGAGAAGGAAGGGCTCGACGGGGAACACAGGGTCATCGATTCCGGCCACTGGCCGATGGTCACCAAGCCGGCCGAGACGGCGAAGGCAATGTTGGAACTGTCCTAGACAGCGCCACTTAGGGGTCACTCTGGCTCCTCGATTGTCAAGAGTTAAATCGCCTCATCGGGTCCGCCGCTTATCTTGAGTCAGAAGGTGGCCGCGGCCATTCTCTGCGGGGGGAGGGGCGAGAGGCTGAGGCCGCTGACCGACTTCTTCCAAAAGACCATGGTTCCCGTCGGTCCGAAGAAGCGCCCCCTCCTAGAGTACATCGTTCGGCTCCTCGCGTTTCACGGGGTCACCGACATCGCCATGCTTACCGGATACAGGACGGAGGAGATCAGGGAATACTTCGAAGACGGGACCAAGATGGGGGTGAGAATACGCTACTCCGAGGACGAAGAAGGTCCCAAGGGCAGCCTCAACGCGGTGGCCAAGGCGCTCTCGAACGGGGCGATCCCGAAGTGCGACGTTCTGCTGGTCTACTACGGGGACATACTCTCCGACCTGAACGTCTCCCAGCTCCTCGAAGTCCACAGAAAGGAGCGCGCGGACGCGACGCTCGTGCTCGCGAGCGGCTACACGCTCCCCGTGGGGGTCGCCAGCGTGAAGAGGGGCAGGAAGGTGGTCAAGTTCCAGGAGAAGCCCACCCTGGACATCAGCGTCATGGTCGGTTGCATGGCCGTGGGGCCGAAGGGACAGAGGCTGATGCGAAGGATCGCGGGGAAGGAAAACACCGACCTGATGGCGCACTTCGTCCCGGCGCTGATCAAGAGGAAGGGAAACGTCGCGGCCTACTACACGAAGGAGTTCTGGTACGATGTCGGCACTCTCACGAGCTACCAGGCTCTCAATTCGGAGCTGAAGGACGAAGACCTCACGTTCCTCTCGACTCCAAGACCGACCGAAGCCAGATAGAGATCAATCACTCGCAAGCGGGCCACATCTTGAGTTGGCCCGAACTTGCAAATCGGCGGCAATTTTTTTCTAAGAGTTAAAAAGGGCGGAGTTCGGAAGAAATCTGAGAGAGATGCCCTTGGAGAGCGTCGATCGTCAGAAACTGACGTCTCTCTTGCAGCAGTTCCAGGGGCGAAAGGTCCTCGTCGTCGGCGATATCATCGTAAGCCGCTTCGTCGAGGTCGGCGCCAGAAAGCTGGCGAGGGAGGCACCCGTCCCCGCCGGAGACTACATCGGCGAGATCTTCCTACCAGGGGGGGCCGCAAACCTCGGAAGGGAGCTAGTGTCGCTCGGTGCGTCGGCCTCGGTCGTGGGCCTCGTGGGCTCCGACGAATACGGCACATGGATCGGGAGCGAGTTCGAGCACAAGGGGATTTCTCATGCCGGCGTGATCACCGACCCGACTCG
Source organism: uncultured archaeon (assembly GCA_963731775.1). GTDB lineage: Archaea > Thermoproteota > Nitrososphaeria > Nitrososphaerales > Gagatemarchaeaceae > DATJAJ01. Next base: position 330,661 of record CAVSWV010000006.1, read on the forward strand.
CCCCACGTCCCTGAGGACGTGGATAATGGTCAACGGTTTCCACCAGCTCAGGATCGATAGGGAGGACAGGAGGGACGTCCCCTTCGCGATGTCGAAAAAGCTCCTGGCGGCGGCGGAGCCCGCGATAAAGGACGTCGACTGCGTCATCCTCTCCGACTACGACAGGGGCGCGATAACCAGCGTCCTGATCAATGGGATAGTGTCGGCCGCCCACGCTGCTGGAAAGATCGTCGTCGCGCAGCCGAAGATGCACCACTACCTCGACTTCTCGGGCGTCACCTACGTCAAATCAAATCTCCAGGAGGCGGAGAGCGCGACGGGCATGGCAATCGTCAACGACACCAGCCTGAGGAACATGGGCGTCAACCTCCTGAGCAGGCTGGACTGCAAGGGGATACTCGTCACGCGCGGGGAGGAGGGCATGACCCTCTTCGACCGGGAGAACGTGACCCACTTCCCGCCCCTGGGCGGACGCAAGAACCTCTTCAGCAAGGTCGGCGTGAGGGACGCGATGACCGGCGTCTTCTCGCTCGCGGTCGCGTCCGGCGGTAACCCGTACCAGGCCACGTGCCTCAGCAACGTGGCTGGGGCTGCGAGGAGCGACCTGCAGAGGGCCGCCTCTCTCTCGATGCACGACCTCGAGACCCACATGGAGGGGATGGCCGATTACACTCAGCGGATAATCCAAGCGCCGGTGAGGCGATGATGGAGACAGCGCAGGAGGTCCTGAGGCTGAGGGAGAGGTCGCGCAACACCCGAAAACTGATCCTCGAGAGCCTCGCCGAGGCCGGCTCGGGCCATCCCGGCGGCTCGCTCTCCGCAGTCGAGCTCCTCGTGACGCTCTATTTCCACGTCATGCACTACGACCCCAAGAACCCGAAGTGGGAGGACAGGGACCGATTCTTCCTGAGCAAGGGCCACGCCGCCCCGCTCCTATACGCCATACTCGCCCAGGCGGGGTACTTCCCCGAGGAAGAGCTGATGTCGCTGAGGAAGCTGGGGTCGATGCTCCAGGGGCATCCGACGATGAGCATCCCGGGGGTCGAGGCGCCGGCCGGCTCCGAAGGGATAGGGCTCTCGCTGGGAGTGGGGACCGCGCTCGCGGGCAAGCTGGACAAGAAGAGCTACAGGACCTACGTCCTCATGGGCGACGGCGAACAGCAGGAGGGCGAGGTCTGGGAGGCGGCGATGTCTGCATCGAAGTACAGGCTCGACAACCTGACGGCGATCATCGACCGCAACGGCATCCAGCAGGACGGGCTGACCGAGCAGATAATGCCGCTCGAGCCCCTCGCCGCGAAGTGGCGCGCTTTCAACTGGAACGTGATAGAGGTGGACGGGTACGACTACTCGCAGCTGCTCGACGCCTTCGAGCTCGCCGCCAGCGTCAACAACAGGCCCACGATAATCATCGCTCACACCATCAAGGGGAAGGGGATCTCGTTCATGGAGTGGTCTCCAAAGTACCACGGCACTACGCCCTCTAAGGACAGCATGTCCGACGTCCTCAACGAACTGAAGTGATGGCTTGAATCCGATACGCATAGCGCCCTCCATCCTCGCGTGGGACCTCGGGGACCTCGAGGAGGCGGTGAGGATTGCAGCCTACGGCAAGGCCGACCAGGTCCACCTCGACGTCATCGACGGGCACTTCGCCCCCAACATCACCTTCGGCCCGGGCACCGTGAAGGCGCTCCGCAGGAAGAGCGACCTCAAGTTCGACACCCACCTGATGATCAGCGAGCCGATTGCATACGTAGACAAGTTCCTCGAGGCCGGCTCCGACCTCTTGACGTTCCACGCCGAGGTGCTCAACGGCAAGTCCTTCGACGAACTCTACGCGAGGGTCCACTCGAAGGGGAAGGAGATCGGGCTGGCCGTGAAACCCGCGACGACGGTCCCGAAGTGGGCCCTCGAACGGCTGGACAAGCTCAGCACCCTTCTAATAATGACCGTCAACCCGGGATTCAGCGGCCAAGCCATGGACTTCTCGGTGATGCCGAAGCTGAAGCGCGTCAGCCAGCTTGTATCGCGGGAGGCTCCGGGGGTCGACATCGAGATTGACGGAGGGGTCGAGCCCGAGAATGTCCGCGAAGTGGTTAAGAGCGGAGGGAACGTGCTGGTCGCTGGTGCCGGTGTCTATGGGAAAGAAGACCCAGTCGGGGCGATCGCGGTCCTCAGGGCGCGAGCGAAGGCAGCGAGGGAGACCGCCTGATGCTTGAGAAACAGGCGGCGATGAGGGACGCGTACGGGGAGGCGCTTCTCGAGCTCGGCGCCTCGCACCCCAGGGTCGTCGTCCTCGGCGCGGACACCACGGGGTCGATGAAGTCCGGCGTCTTCGCCACGAAGTTCCCGGAGCGCTTCTTCAACATGGGGATAGCCGAGCAGAACCTGATAGCGACAGCGGCCGGCTTCGCCCTCGCGGGGAAGATACCCTACGCGGGCACCTACGCAATATTCGTCCCCGGAAAGTGCGTGGACCAGATACGCAACAACATCGCCTACCCCAACCTGGACGTCAAGATAGTCTGCTCCCACGGGGGAGTCTCCGTGGGCCCGGACGGTGCGTCGCACCAGCAGGTCGAGGACATCGCGATAATGCGCGTAATCCCCAAGATGAAGGTGATAGTGCCCTGCGACTCGGTCTCCACGAGGGAGATAGCGAAGGCGATAGCGGACATACCCGGCCCGTTCTACGTCAGGCTCACGAGGCCGTCGACCCCCGTGGTCTACGACGGCGGTTTTCAGTACGTTTTCGGGAAAGCAAACGTCCTGAGGGAGGGGAGCGACGTCGCGATTTTCGCGTGCGGGATCCTGGTCCCCGAGGCGCTCAGGGCCGCCGAGTCGCTGAAGGCGAGCGGGGTCCAGGCCTCGGTGATAGACCTCCACACGATCAAGCCGATAGACATGGAGACGATCGTCGCGTTCGCCAAGAAGTGCGGCAGGGTCGTCACGGCGGAGGAGCACAACGTGATGGGCGGGATGGGCTCAGCCGTCGCTGAGGTGCTGGTCGAGAACTACCCGGTAATGATGAAGCGGGTCGGCATGATGGACACCTTCGGGGAGAGCGGCGAGGCCGGGGAGCTCCTGGCGAAATACGGACTGACGGCCAAGAACATCGAGGCCGCGGCCAACGGTTTGACGAAGGCGACGCGCTAGCTTTTTAATAACGGGAAAGGGTCGACTGGCTAGAACTTGAAGTTCTATCTCGACACCGCGAACCTGGAGGCCATCAAGAAGTACAACGACATGGGCCTCGTCGACGGCGTCACCACAAACCCCACCCTGATCTCGAGGGAGCCGGGGGAGTTCGAAGACATCATCGTCTCGATCTGCAAGGAGGTGAAGGGTCCCGTGAGCGCCGAGGTGGTCGCCACGGACTACGACGGCATAGTGATGGAGGCGAAGGACCTCTCGAAGCTGGCGGGGAACGTGGTCGTGAAGATCCCCATGATACCCGAGGGGCTCAGGGCGGTCAAGACGGTCAGCGAGAAGGGGATTCCCGTCAACGTCACCCTCATCTTCTCAGCCAACCAAGGGATGCTCGCCGCGAAGGCGGGGGCGACCTACCTTAGCCCGTTCATCGGCCGACTGGACGACGTGGGGCAGAGGGGGATGGACGTGGTGGAGGACCTCGTGACGATCCGGGACAACTACAGCCTCACGGCGGAGATACTGGTCGCCAGCATCCGGCACCCGCTGCACGTCATCGACGCGGCAAAGGCAGGGGCCCAGATCGCGAGCATGCCGCCCGAGGTGATGGACAAGATGATGCGGCACCCCCTGACCGACAAGGGGCTGAAACAGTTCCTCGACGACTGGCAAAAGGCGAGAAAGGGCAAGGCGCCCCCGCCGGCTGCAAGACCCGCCCCGCGTCCCGCGCCGCCCACGAAGGCGAGCCCCCCACAGAAGAGCCAGTGAAGGAACCGCTAGAGTATTGGGACATGACGCGGATAACTATAATACAGAACGCGAAACAACAGTTTGCAGTTGAACAGAAATGACCTACGCCCTCGATTACGATGAACCCATTCCGAAGGTGATCTTGAGGTTGAAGGACGAGCACAGGATGCTCGAACCTAAACTGAACGAGATAGAGCAGATGAGCAGGAGCGGCGACCTGAGCGCCGCAATCAGGCGCTTGGACACAATCAAGCTGACGCTATTGAGACATGCAGTCGAGGAAGAAGCAAGACTGATGCGGGTCATCATGTGGGAGTTCAAGGACGAATCAGGTGATTCCATCGCAATCCTGAGGTATCATAGGAGGATTGTCGAGTTCTACGAGCGCACCTTGCCGAGTTTGTCGAAGCTCCCAGAGAAGGTGGGGAGAAGAGAGGTGGACGTCTTCGTCAAGGAACTCAGGAGGCATCACCAGCAGGAGGAAGAGACCATCTTCCCACTCGCCATCAAGGCGAATCGTCTTATTGAAAAAAACAACCGCTGACGACGACAATGGAAGATACTGCCCGAGTTGCATGGAGCGCGGGGTCAGGACTCCCGTTGAGAGATACAGGAAGACAGCCTTGGTCTACTGCACATATCACTACTGGTTGATCAGGGGCAAGTCGGGAGGCGGAGTCGGCGTGTCGCTGAAAGATTACGCGGATGCTTCGAGGTCGCATTTCTTTGTCATCTCGATTCCCAAGCCTGAAGACATGAGAAGTATGGATTCACGAGGGCGATGAGGATAAACCGCATTTCCCGACCCCTAAAACCGACAACAACTTGAGCGGTCTCACGAAGACTTGATAGCGCCCCCGTAAGAACGTCTTTTATACGAGGGCGGGTGGATGCGTCCTATGTCCAAGCCCTATACGCTCCCGCCACTGCCGTACGCTTACAACGCGCTGCAGCCGCACATTTCCGAGAAGATAATGATGCTACACCACGACAAGCATCACCAGGCTTACGTCAACGGCGCCAACGCCGCGCTGGAGAAGCTCGCCAAGGCGAGGAACGAGGGCACCCCGCTCGACATGAGGGCGGTCCTCCGCGACTACAGCTTCAACATCGACGGGCACATCCTGCACAGCATCTTCTGGCCGAACATGGCCCCCGCCGGGAAGGGAGGGGGCAAGCCCGGAGGGAAGTTGGCCGACAAGATCAACTCCGATTTCGGGAGCTTCGACAAGTTCAAGGCGCAGTTCACTGATGCCGCGAAGACGGTCGAGGGCGTAGGGTGGGCGCTCTTGTGTTATGAGAAGTGGAGCGACCAGCTACTCCTGGCTCAAATCGAAAAACAGAATGTAGCTCATCTGGCGGAGATGACCATACTGCTTTCGCTCGATGCGTTTGAGCACGCATATTATTTGGACTATCTCAACGATAGGGCCAAGTATGTGGAGGCGTGGTGGAATGTGGTCAATTGGTCTGACGTCGACGCCCGATTGGCAAAAGTTGTGGAGTAGAGCCCGGGGCCCCTGGTCTGTTGTGGAACTCCTCGGCCTCTCTTTGAAACACGAGGACCTCGTCCTTTATTCGATTGCGCATAGCAAGCACACGTTCTCCAGATTCTTCCCACTTAGAATCTGCTAGGGAAATGACGAGATCGCTCCTTTCACGTTTTTCTCTGTGTCTAAGCGGGAGAATCTTTAGGAGAGCCAGAACTTCGGCCCTTCGCTCCAACATGATAGAAAGCATGTCTTTCCTGTAGACTATGTTCCAACTTGGAGTCACCTTTCCTTCTCTTGAAAGTAAGTACGGTCCCACCCAATTAAATCCCGCCAAGGCAAATTGGGTCTTGATGTGGTTGAGGAGGTTTAGGTCCTCATTGTAAACTTCAACTAGTGTTCTTACGTACTGCCTTGCCTTTACGGTGTTGATGTTGCCATCGCTATCCAATATTCCTGCGAACCAAGCGAGAAACCTGGACTTCCCTTCTGAAAAAGACGGATAGCATTTTCTTTCATTCGGTACTAGGAACGAGAAACTGTTGTCCAATCTTGCTGCCACTTTCCACCTGTATCCCCTCTTTTCCTCGAAGATTGGGTACTCGTATATGGGACCATAGATTGAGAATAGAGAGGCGAAGAGCTCGGCAAATGCGGGGTGTGTCGTGGTCGATGAAACCATTATCGCAAGGCTGCTCGCCCTTCTGACATCCAAGTCGCCCTCAGCGAACCCCTGCATGTATGCCCTGTCCTCCTCCGTGCCGTCAAAGGGGGATTTCGCGCGCCGGCTCCTCTTTCCGGCAGAGACCTTGTTCGCTTGACCCAGAGGCCTTATTTCAATTCCGAGCTTGCGGCACAAGAGCCAGACGAACGTGAACGACCTGTTCAGTTGCTTTGATATTTCGAGAAGCGACAGCTGCTTGTTGACGTGAAGATCTTCCAAGACCTTCTTGATCTCCGCGACCTCCTCGGCGCTCAGTCTCGACATCTCGAGACGTCTCTTGGTTGAGAGGGTCGCTAGGACGCGGCTAGTTCGCTCGTCGTCAGAGCCCAAACGTCATCGGTGAAGTCCTCCGATGGCGCAAATAAGCTGCCCCCCAGATCAGTCGCCCAAGGCGGCGTAGGCAACGATGACGACTCCCGATGCCGCGGTAATCGCAAGATCCAGGGGCCAATGCGCGACGATTCTGCCCTTTGGCGGCAGGTAGACTGCAAGGTAAGCTAGGAGAACCAGCCCGCTCACGAGCCTTCGAGGTCTTTGATACTTGGACGGCTTCACGGTCGATCCTTGCTGGAGGGCGAGGGCTGCGCCGAAGCCGTCAAAGAGGAGCCCGAACCCCAAGAGAAGCGTGACGCCAGCCACGAGAATGACCTCCACGACGTTTCCGAAGAGGCTAGGCACCCAGAAGACGTAAGCCACCAGGTAGAATCCCGCAAAGGTCGACCAGAGCCACTGCATTTTCAGGATGCGCAGGAAGATGTTCGGCTGACCGTGTGCCATGTTGCTTCAATCGCCCTTCGCGTAAGTCGCCCAGTTCTCCTGGATGTGCTCGGCCGCCCTCGCCGCTAGGGCCATGACCGTGAGCTGCGGGTTCACGCCTATGGATGTCGGGAAGACGCTCGCGTCGCAGACGAAGAGGTTCCTAAAGCCCTGCACCTTCGAGTGAGAGTCGACCACGGAGGTCCGCGTGTCGCCTCCCATCCTGTTGCCCCCCTGTGGGTGGGCGGAGGCCACGCTGATGTACTGGGATGATACGCCCCTCTTATCGATCAGGCGCAGGTCGTCCTCCGTGTAGATGACGGTCTTCTTCCTGTGGGAGGTTATCACCCTTGACGCCCCGGCCGCCAGGAGTATCCTGGCCGCGTTCTTCATCGCCTCGATCATGAGCTTGCTGTCCTCCGGGGTCAGGTCGTAAGTCAGCAGCGTCCCGAGGGGGCCGCCAAGGCTCACGCTGCCCACGCTGTCGTCGTGCACCATCTCCCCTATCAGGGCGTAGTGGCTGTACCTGGACATCAGTTCCTTGTGCTCGTAGTCGAATCCGGGCAGTGGAAGAGAGAATTCGTAGGGGGCGAGGAAGATAGACTCGAGCATGTAGCCCCTCTTCCCCGTCTTCAGGACGCTGAACTGGTCGCAGTGGTACGCCATCGGGATCCCTTCGTGCCCGTTGATCTCCCCCTCGAAGTCCCCCAGAACGGCGGGCGACGGGTGGATGGCCACTCCCCTCCCTACGAGTCCGTTCACGTCGATGCCGCTCGCGAGCAGCAACCCCGAGGAGGCGATAGTCCCTGCGGAGACGATCACGCCCTTGGCCTTCACGTGGAGCGGAAACTTCCGCCCTCCCTTCGTCACCGTCCCGATGACTCCCGTGACCCTGTCTCCCGACCTGACCAGCTGGTCGGCGCTCGCATCGGCGAAAATCTTCACTGTCCCCGGGTACTCCCTCTCCACGTCGGGGATGTACGTCTCCAGCATGCTCTGCTTGGTGCCGTAGGAGCATCCGAGGTGGCAGAGGCCGCACTGCCTGCAGTCCTTGCAGTTCCTGAGGTTCGGGGCCGCGGACCACCCGAGCTTCTCGCAGCCGTCCTTCAGCACTTGGTTGTTCTTGTTGATCTCGAACGGCCTGACGGAGGCGACCGAGATCCTCTTCTCGACCTTCTCGAAATACCTCCTCATCGACGCGGGGTCGACCCCCTCCACCTTGTGGTCGCGCTCCCACCAGCCCAACACGGTGTCCGGCGTCCTGAAGCAGACCGCGTCGTTGACGACGGTCGAGCCGCCTACGCAGCTCCCCTGCGCGACCGCGAATCCCGACGGGACGGTGAACTGGAGGCCGCTGTTCTTGAAGAGCATCGATATCATCAGGTCCTCCCTCTGGTTGAAGTCTTCCCTGGGATGGTAACCTCCCCTTTCCAAGGTCACCACGGTGCGCCCCGCCTCCGCGAGCTCCCAGGTCAATATCGCGCCGGCCGCCCCCGAGCCGATTATGCAGACGTCGGCGGTCTCCCGCACGGCGCCGGTTACGTCCTTGCCCTGGATTATCATGGGACAGGCTCCGCTGTAGGCCCCGGGTTGTACCACGGCGGGAGGTTCGGCGTCATCGGCCCGTTGTAGAAGGGCGCGTAGACCTCAGGCTTGGTGAAGTAGCCGTAGGCTACCATGATCTTGAATATCCGGGCGACGTTGTAGAGCAGAGCGTTCGACTCCCAGACCTCGAGGTAGTTCAGCTTCTCCCAGTCCGAGCCCCGGGAGTCGAGGTCGACAAACCTCCTCCACTTGCCCGTGAAGGCAAGGACGAAGAACCTGCTGTCGAAGGCGAAGAGCAGCCCGGTCACGGTGTCCAGGTACAGGGGCGGGATCTCCCTGAGGAGCGACTCGACGGAGCCCGCCGCGTTGACGTCGCCGGCGCCCGGCGGGATCGCGCCCCCCTTCTGATACATGACCTCGGCCAGCTCCCTGATTATCCGGTTTCGCTCCCTGATCCTCTGGCTCTTGAATACCCTGTGCCCCGCGAGGCCGAGCTCGGTCCCGATGTAGAACCAGAGCGGGTAAGTGGCGAAGACCCCCACGGCGAGGACGTCGGTGCGGGCGCTCCTCGTAATTCCAAGAGGGAGGCCCGAGTTGAGCATCCAAGAAGTCCCTCCAAACCATGCAGGGAACGGCCACGGGAAACCGATGACGCCGAAGTAGAGCGACGCGCTGTAGACCCAGAAGACGCCGACGACCGCGGCCCCGGCGACTATCAAGCTCGTCTTCACGGCGCCGCGGCTGAAGATCCCGTACCCGAAGACCGTGACCAGGTTGTACGTCTTTCCCGCCACCAACCCGAGCAGAAGGAGCGCCAGCGGATCAAGTAGGAAACTCAGCTGCGGGACGCCAGGTTGCGAATTTCGCGGCCACCGTATTTAAGACGTATCGACGGTCCCGCACGGGATGACAGTGATTCAAAATGCTTCAAGAGTTGAATAGGAGAGAAAGGTGACATGAGTCTCCGAATTTTCACAAGACCAGCAATTTTCCTCAAGTTCCCCAATTTTACCCTTCTGCGTCATATTTTTATAATAAAGCGTGGTCTTGATATTGAGGGCTCGGTTCTTTCAGAATGGCATCTAATGAGAAATTCAAGGTCGAAGCAAGCTCGTATGTCGTGCAAAGCCTGAAAGTCGAGGACTTTCTCAAGGCGGAGTTCCGTGATGAGATTAGGAAACAGCTTCCAAACGTGGTCGTCGTAAGCATAGGTTTTACATCATTCGAAGGAAGCAAGCAAGAACTATTGTACCTAGGGCACCATTTGCATGAAGAAAAGAAGGAATCAGAGAGATTAAGTGTAGATGGGACCGACCCCGAATTGACGAAAAAAATGCTAGAAATAGTAATGAAGGTTATGGGTTAGATGATCCCCCACAGAGAGCATTCAGTTTCGGTTCTAGAGATCAAATACTCACCAAGCCATGACATTCTTAGAGAAATCGAACCCGTTTACGTCCCAATGCGGCTGATCGTATTCTGGGACAGGCTTAGGAGACAATCCATGAACATGGGGCGGCTCGGCACTCCAAAAGCAAGAGCAGAGTTAGCAAGGAGATTCATCGGGGAACTTCCTGCTGTATTCAAGACCACAAACCATGGCAAGTATGTCGCAATTAGCCTCACGACGGGAGAAGCGATCTTGATAGATGACACACTCGACGGCCTAGGAAAGAAGCTTCAGGCTGGAGGCCCCTCAATTGCGGACGAGTGCTACATTACCAAACTTGGTTACGATGGAATCGCCCGCATCCAATAAGTGGCGTTCTTGCCTAATTGGGACTTGGACTACCAAGGAAAATGCGAGATAAGTCTGACTGTGGAAATCAACGGGACAGAAAGAGTGGTTAGAGAAGTCCTGGTAGACACAGGGTTCGTGGGTGATTCTGGGCTGAAGCTCCCTAACGACCTTTCCAGCCTTGCTTACAATCCTCAGGTTACTACAATTACTCTCGGAGATGGAACGCCGGTTGATTGCTTCTGCTCTTACTCCAAGATCGTAGCAATTGGAGAGAAGAGACTCAAGATTCCAATTCAAACATGGTTCATCTTTGGACAGGGGGTTAATGCGATTGGGACGCATGTCTTGCAGAATTTCAAATTAGTACTCGACGGCCCGAAGACCAAGGCCAGATTGAGCATCTAAGAACATCAATTGACTTTTACCTGAAGGAAGGTATAAGCTTTCCCAAGGTCAAAACCATCTAAGAGGCAAAAGAATCCCCGCCCAACACGCATTTAATCCAGCGAACCCCCTCCGGCTGCCAATGAACGCCAGGTCAGATCTGCCGACGTCCCCGATCAAACACGTCGTGATCATAATGAAGGAGAACCACTGCTTCGACAACTACTTCGGGACCTTCCCAGGCGCGAACGGGGCGGTCCTCCCACGCTCCCCGAACCCGCCGACGAAGGACCCTAACCATTCACACGCGGCGTGGCTCACCCGCGCGACGACGGCGGTCCGTGCCCAGTTCGTCGGGGCCGACATCCCGTCTTACTTTGCGTATGCGAGACAGTTCACCCTCTGCGACACCTACTACACGGACGTGGCAGGACCGTCGACCCCGAACCACCTGATGGTGGTGGCCGCCGACTCCCCAGTGATAGACAACCCGAAGAACTTCACGGGAGCTCCTCCATTCATGCTCAGCTCCTCGCTGCCGAAGAGCCTGGAAGCGGCCGGGCTCACCTGGAAGAGCTACGGCGGATTCGCGACGAAGTACCTCTCGGGCGTCACCACGAGCAACATCCTCGGTTCAGCGCAGTTCACGAAGGACGCGTCGGCCGGCAGTCTCCCCGACGTGACTTGGGTCTGGGCGCCCGGCGGCAAGGACGAGCATCCGCCCGACAGCCCGAACCTCCAGGAAGGCAACGTCACCGTCGGCATGCAGTGGACCGTGGACCAGATCAACGCGCTGGTGAAGGGCGGCCTATGGCCGAGCACCTCGATATTCGTGACCTGGGACTGCTGGGGCGGCTGGTACGACCACGTCAATCCTCCGGAGGTGGAGGTCTGGAATGGGACGGGAACTCCGGCCTCATATGCGGGGACCCAGTTCCGGTTCGGCTCAAGGGTGGGATGCCTCGTGATGGGACCTTACGCGAGGGCCGGGTACGTCTCCCACGCGCAGCACTCCCACGTAAGCCTCATCAAGTATTGCGAGACGCTCTTCGGCCTTCCCCCGATCAACGCGAGGGATGCGGCCTCGGACGACATGTCGGACTGCTTCGACTTGACTCAGGCCCCTCTGCCGCCGCCCGCGGCGAGCCCCTAGGCCGACTTCGCCGCAGCTGCCAGATTGGTCAGCTTCCTCCTGGCTCCTTCGATGCTGTGTATCGACTCGTTCGAACCCGAGGCGAAACCGCAGCCGGGCGCGCCGACTATCTTCCCCACGGCATCCTCGGCGGCCGCCCAGCGCTTCTTGAGGACATCGACGGGTTCGACGTTACGGGTCTTTACGCTCACGATCCCTAGCGAAGGGGTTACGTCGCTTCTGATGCTCCCCCGGTGTTGCTTCCAGAACTCGAGGTCGCCGAAGTCCCTTAGCCCGTCAAAGAGCTCGAAGGGGCCCAGTATGTCGGCGTGGAGCTCGAGAAGCTCCGGAAGAAGCGCGCTGAAGTGGGAGCTGGTGTCCGATTGCGTGTTCCATCCGTTCCCAAAACAGCCGTGAATCCCTCTCGTCCCCAATCCCTTGGTGGCGTCCAAGACCGCGTTGTCGATCTGGATGAGGAACTTGAGGAACTGTTTTCCCGCTCCAGCTGAAACAAGCAGGGTGGGCGCGTCGAATTGGACCGTGTCGGCTCCCGCGGCATAGGCCGACCTCGCCTCGTTCACGAGGATTTTGATCAGTTCCTCGATGAATTTGTCCTGGGTTGGGTAGGTCTTCTTCACCTCGTCGAGCAAGGACTTGTAGTAGGCTTTCGCTTCCGGCGTTGCGTAGGGTTGGTCCGGGTTTGGATAGAAGAAGTAGATCATAGACGTCGAAGGTATGGTCACCTTCACCCTCCTCTTGGCCCCGAGCTTCTTGAGAGTCTCCTTCACGAAAGCCACCTCGGGTCCGGCAAGAGGCTTTGCGAAGTCGTAAAGGATCCTGCCCGCGAGGATCGGCGTCGTGTAAACGTCTCCCGCGGAGAACTCGTATCCTATCTTGCTCATGGTGAAGCCGGGCAGGCTCGTGATGTCGCCGAAGTAGATGCTGCGCCCGTACTCCCCGTCGTTCACTTCGTCGATGCCTGTCCCGACCTGGAGCGCGATTATCTCCTCGGTCGCCTGCTGGATCGTCCTGCCTGCCAGAGGGAGCCTCGGAAGGCTTCCCACATGCGTCGTCTTGAAGTCGACCATCGAAACCACTTCGACAGCGGGGTATTAATGAACTGTTGATGGAAATATTCCTATATGAATCGACGCGCCCTTAAATTGGGCAGAGGCGAATTCGAGCGCCGTTGGGCTCTCTGGGCTACCTCGTCTACCTGGGATTCGTGCTCATTCCGGGGTTGGGTGTAAGCGAGCTTTTCGGGCTGTTCAGAAAGGAGTCGACCCTGGTTGAGCGTTTTGCGATAGCGTTCGGGTTCGGGCTCTCGATCGATACCCTCGTCATGGCCATCCGCACTTCGGGGTTCGTCTGGGCATCGTCGGCGCCCGACCTCCTTACTGTCGAGGCTACGATTGCGGGCGGCCTAGCGCTACTGCTGGCAGGGGTGGTCCTCCACAGGCGGTTGGATTTCCCAAGGCGGCCCGTCGGGTCTGATTTGGTGGTCCTCGCTCTCATGGGGATCCTTTCTGGGGTGATCCTGCTCTACTTCCAAAAGTATCCGATCTTCCCGCAATACTTCAGCTACGACCCGCTGGGCCACGCGCTCGACGTTCAGTCGCTCCTCGCGGGTACTCAGCCTACGATACCTGCCGGGATCCTGTACTTCGGCCTCCACTATCAGTTCGCGGCGGCTCTCCTTCTCACCGGGAGCAGTGCCCTTGACGGGACGAGGGCCGTGATGGCGATTCTCGTTGTCCTCTCGACATCGATGTTCTACCTGGTCGGCCAGAGGATCTTCTCGAGCCCCAAAGTTGCTCTAACGGCCGCCCTCTTCTACGCCCTCTCTGGCGCGATCTGGTTCGTCCCGGCCTTCGACAGCGGCATCTACAACAACTTCTTCGGGGTGGACATGACCCTCTTCCTGGTTGTCGTCTTCATCGACCTCGAGTCGTCCTGGAGCCGGAAGGCGTGGGTGGGTTTCCTACTTGCGCTCCCAGGTTTCTATTTCTCCCACTACACGGCTGTCACCATAATCCCCGCCCTCCTCTTGGTGCCCGCGCTGGGGATCGCGAGGAAGAAGGAAAAGGTCAGGACGCTTCTACCCTTCGCCGTCCTGGTCGCGCCGATAGTGGCCGGGATAGCCGCCTATCCTTCGGTGCTGAGCACGCTGCTGACCGTGGCCAATTCCTCGGGGGCCGCGTTCTCGGGGGGGACCACGCTCTCTGGAGCTCTGGCCGGATGGCCCGTGCTCGGATACATGGTGGGCGAGTACTACTACGATATCGGGTTCCTAATGCTCCTCGTGCTGGGAGGCATCTGCCTCTGGAAGATGGTCCTTCCCAAGCTGTCGAACGAGCTGATTCTGCCCGTCTGGATGGCATCGGTGATGGTTGTGTCGCCCTTCGGACTCATTGCGTGGCGTTACTCCTACGAGGCGCTCGTCCCACTGATGTTGCTGGCCGCGGGGGGCGCATCCTATCTGGTACCTGCCGTCCGCAGGGGGAGAAGAGGGAACCCAGAGAAGAACGGCTACTGGAGGCCCCTAGCAGTGATCGGGGTCATATTACTTGTCACGGTCGCAGGTGCTTGGACTCCTATGATGGTTGCGCAATCCGCGAGCGGAGCGAGCAGTTCAGCGCAGAACCAGTCCGACGTGCTTGCCGCGATCACTTGGCTGGGATCGAACACCCCATCGAACGCATCCTTCCTCTCCGTCTCCGATTGGCGTTTCATCTACACTGAGGCACTGGTAAACAGGTTCACGGTCTTCCAGTATGAACCGACGCCGACACTCGCAATAACTGCGCTGAAAGGTAGCAACATTCGGTACATCGTCGTCACCAACATCGTAACTGTTAGCTTGGCGCCTGTACCCAGTCTCTTTCCGTGGAACAATTTCCCGACGACCTCCAATTCCACGCTGGCGCTTTTGTACAGCAACGAGGATGTCCGAATCTACAAGGTCGCCGTCTGACAAGATGCGCCCGAGCGGCACTGTTTCGGATTCTACAAATCGCTTAAAGAGAACTGGTTTCTGGAGGGATTCCAAGTCATCTGTATGAACTGTCAGCATGTCAAGCGCTGGAACAACCACGAATCCAAGGGTTGGACCGGCAGGAGGCGATGAATACCATCTTGAAGGTTGTAGCGATAGGCGCTCATCCGGATGATATTTGAGTTCGGTTGTTTCGGGACGCTCTATCGGCATAGGAAAGCGGGAGACTCCATAGACGAGATCGTGCTTACCGACGGAGAGCTCGGTGGCGCTCCAGCCGTTAGACGGCGTGAATCCAGGAGTGCGGCGGCGCTGATTGGCGCCAAGGTACACTTCGGTGGCTTTCCAGACGGAAATCTGCGGGATGACCACAAGACCATCGGTTATCTCGAGACGATAATCAAGAAAGTTGGGGCCGACATCGTCTATACAACATCCAGAGCCGACAGGCACCAGGACCACAGGTACGCCAGCCTGGCGAGCGCCTCGGCGGCGCGCTTTGTGAACGAGGTGTACGAATACGAGACCCCAAGCGTGGTGAACACATTCTCGCCCCGCATGTCGGTGGACATCAGTGACGGGATCCACATCAAGATTCGAGGACTGAAGTGCCACGAATCTCAAGAAAGCAAGCGCTATCTCGAAGAAGACGCTGTCATAGGGCTCGCGAGGTACCGCGGTTACCAGGCGGGGTTACACGATAGGTTGGCCGAGGCGTTCGAAGTCGTTAGATTGGTCAGAAGGTCTGAGAAGCGCGGCCGAAGGTGAACGGCGCTAGTATCCCACAACGCCGTAACTCGGAGCGCCGTCGTTCTTCGAACGTACCTTGTGTGCGGCGAAGGCCCGGTAGAGCATTATCTCGGCGTATTCAATCGAGTCCGTGCCCTCCCCCGCCCAGGTCAGGGCCAGTTTCTTGTCCGAACTCTCGCCCTTGAAGTCTATCAGGATCATCCTCTGACCTAGCGTTCTTTCCTCGAGCACTCCCTGGATCTCTTTGATAGTCCCCGCGGTGATGTCGTTTACCTGCTCGTACCTCAGATTGAGGCCCAATTCGGGGACCTCGAAGTCTTCCGTGTAGACGCGTAGTGTGCACTCCTGGGGAGTCGGGTAGTCTTTGGTTGGCGCCGTGGAGCCTGAGAACTCTCCGATCAGGTTCAGCTCCCTTTCGTCTCTGGCTACTCGTGGTGTGTCGGAGGGGTCCAAACGATAACGCCGTGATTCTTGAAGTAGTTGAGCCCTGTCCTCCGGAGGAGAGTCTCACGGAAAAGCGTTCTGCCGAACTCGAAAGAGTTGTCCCTCGAGGAGGCCAGGATGGGCATGTTGTTCCTGATCAACCACTTTAGCGAAATCTGGCTGCCGGGCGCCGACTGGTAGACGACCGAGCCCATCTTCCCCGTGAACATGTAGTCGTTCCTGCGGACGCTCCTCATCCTGTTGAGCGCCTTCCAATAGTCCGGAGGCGTAAGGCCAAACTTGTCGTGGGTAGTGCAGATGATCGCGGAGGCGTCGTAGAACCTGTGGAAGTTCTTGTTGAGGTCGTCGTCGTAGATGCAGCCGTAGACTCCCTCGATCTTCTCATTCCCTGGGGGGCAGACCGCGCAGGCGGCGCAGTCCTTAACGTTCTTCATCTCAGCGCTCAATGAGAGGAAGTCCATCTTCGTCTTGACCTTCCCCTCTCCAAGGTGCTCCGCAAGTTCCTTCGACGCGCTTGTGATGCCGTTCATCATCTCATGCGCGGAGTGGTTCGGCAGCGCTTCGTCGGAGAAGAACAAGAAGTTGCAGCTCGCGACCGTCTTGTCCACGCCCTGTTCGCCCATGCCCGTAACGCCGTCCCCGCAGAAGAAACTCGAATCGCTCTCAAGGGCCGAGGATAGGACCTCCTCCCCCACAGAGCGGAGCATCGCGTCTTGGACCAAAGTCTTCCCCGCTCCCATGGTCGTGCTGATGCCATACACGTCGCGCTTCGCCGAGAGCCTCGCCCCTCCCCATGCCGTTCCGCCGTATTGGGACGTCACGGGTCCGTTTCCTACGAAGGTGATGTTCCGGTCGAGATACCAGCGCCATAGGTCCTCGATCGCCGTCTCCTGCCCTCCGTTCCTCTGGGTGCCGACGGCGACGGAACCAGCCGATTTCCTCGTCAGATCCGTCCCTTCCAGCTCGGAAGCTTCGCGCAGAACTTCATTGAGGGTCGGGGAGATCGAACCGAAGTAGACCGGGGTGCCAAGCAGAACCGCCTCCGACTTCGCGAACGAAGGGACGATGTCGTCGAAGTCGTCAAAGTGGGTCTCGAACGTGCTAGAGGCAAGTTTGATTCGCAGCTTTGAACCCGTCGATTTCAGCGAGCCGTTGATCTCATCCACATAAGCGGAGCCGGCGTCGATGGCCTTCCCGACCAGGAACTTCGTGTTCCCATTGCGCCTTCTGCTCCCAGAGAGACCTACGATCCCGATCTCCAGCTGCTTCTGGACGCCCTTCTCTTGCTGTAGCGTCAACTTGACTCATTACCGCCAATCGCGTTTTAAACCTAAGGGTGACGCCTCATGGAGATGGCGAGACCGGGCAGAGCGGAGATCGAGTCGAGATTGTCATCAGGCGACCGCGATTTTCAGGCTCTCGTGATCGAGGGCGTGGACCTATCTGGCCTGGATTTCTCGAAGATCGACGCTTCGGGAGGTTCCATGGGCAGGTCGAAGTTCGAAGGCTCCAGGTTCGACGCGAGCAGACTGATTGAGACCGACTTCAGCGAGTCGAACCTGCATTCCTCTTCGTTCGAAGGTGCTCAGGCCCCGTACTCTCACTTCGAGAACTCGGACATGACCGACGCCTCACTTCGAGACGCGAACCTGGAGGGCGCCAACTTCTCCAATTCCGTGGCCAGAGATGCCTCGTTCAGAGACTCGAAACTCGACTGGGCGTCGTTCCAGGGCGCGGATCTGACCGGGTCGGACTTCATTGGTACATCGTTGAACTCATCAGACTTCACAAACGCAGACATGACGGGCTGCAAGCTGATGCCGAACGCGACGAACGAAGAGACCAGGAGGAGCCTGAAGAAGTCGAGGAACCTGAATCTGGCTCTTCTAGGCGCCGACCTAGCGCGAGAACTGGAGATAAGGAAGGCATAGTTGGCTCCCCGAGAGGACCACCCAACGGATAGCGTCCTGGTGACGGGCGTGGGCGGACCAGCGGGGATGGCCACTCTCCAATCCCTCAGAATCGCCCCGAAGAAATTCACGCTAGTTGGCGTTGACATGGACCTGCTTGCACCGGGGCTCTTGGAAGCAGACGCGAGCGCCGTGGTGCCGCCCTGCTCTTCGTCCAAGTACGTGCCGGCTCTGTTGAAACTCTGCTCGAGGTTCGAAATCAAAGTGGTCATCCCGACCGTCGACGAAGAGGTGTCCGTGTTGGCTCGGGCAGCCGGGAAGTTCAGAGGTCGGGGTATCGCACTGCCGATTCCGCCCGCCGGGACAGTCCGTCTCGCAAGGGACAAGCTTCGAGTCGCGCGATTTAATTGGCGGGGAGTCGACGTCCCCAGGACCGTCTCGTTTGATTCTGTTTCGGGCCTGTCGAAGAAGATTGCCACAGTACAACTGCCCTGCGTGGTGAAGCAGAGAGTAGGCCGTGGGGGGAGGGGTTTTGGCGTCATCGAGACCATTGAAGACGCGATCTATTGGCGGAGGAACCAGAATACCGATCTGATCCTCCAGGAGAAGATTGACGGCGACCTGCTGCTCGTCCAAGGACTGGCCAAGGGGGGCAGGCTGCTCGTGTCAATCGTCCACAAGAGACTCGCTGTCAAGTCGCCCGGTAGCGGTACAGCAACGGCAGCTGTGACTGTCAAGGACACGGGAGCTGTTGATGCGCTACAGAGAGTGGTGCGGCAACTCGAATGGGAAGGCGCTCTGGGGGTGGAGTTCATTCACGACAGGGATTCGGGGAAATACTTCCTCATCGACATTAACCCTAGAATATGCGGGCAGAGCCATCTCTCAACGATGGCGGGATTGAACCTCGCTTACGGGCTGGTCCAGCTGGCAAAGGGAAGAAAGGTGACAGTAGGTCCCTCATACAAGAGCGGACTCGCATTCGTCCGCACCTGGAGGGACATTGGAGTGCCGTACGATGAGCTCGTCCCTCACAGACGGACTGCAAATCGTTAAACGGAGTCCGCAACCGCAGCCTAGGAAGGGAGTCATGGTCTTCATCACTTCGGTCAAGGCGTATCCCGAGAACCTGAGACTCAAGGAGCCTTACTCAATCTCGTCGGGGAGACAAACGGCAGCAAACTACGTCGTGGTGGTGGTCAAGGACTCGGAGGGAGGGGTAGGTATCGGGGAGGCGAGCCCGATGCCGGGCTATAGTGAAGAAACCCAGTCGGCTATACTAAACACGGTCCGAAGGGTTCTCTCTGCAGCCGTGACCAGCACCGAACTCGAAGGAATCTCAGGAGCCATCGAGGCCATGGATGTGGCGTCCATCGACAGCCCTATGGCCAAGTCGGCCGTGGAGGCGGCAATCACCGACCTTCTCGCAAGGAAGCTTCGAATCTCTTTGGTTGACTACCTAGGGGGGCCGGTCAGGAGACAGATCGGGGTGGCGGGAAGTCTGGGTTTCATGGCACCTCGCGCCGCGAAGAAGAAGGTCAGGTCCCTTGTGGACGACGGCGTGACGACGATAAAGGTCAAGATCGGCCGTTCCATCGACGAGGACGTCGACCTTGTCAGGGCAGTCCGGGAAGAGGTGGGGCCAGACGTTGATCTCCGACTGGACGCGAATCAAGCCTATTCTGTCGATTCGGCTGTGCAGAAACTGCGAAAGCTCGAACGGTTCGCTCCGGTTCTCTTCGAACAGCCAGTCGCATCGGATGAGATCGAGGCGATGGCCTCAATCGCCAAAGCGATCGACACTCCTTTGATGGCCGACGAGCCGATTCAGAACGCCAAGGACGTGGTCGACTACGCGACCTCCGACGCCGCTGAGCTGGTGAAGGTGAAAGTGAACAAGTGCGGCGGGATAAGGAAGACTCAGCTGCTCTGCGAGACGGCCAGGCTCTTTGGCATGCGGGTCGTGATAGGCAGCGGTCACGAGAGCAGCATCGGCGTAGCGGCCGAAGCCGCGCTCGCCTTGACGAATTCCAACTTCGACCCGGTAGGGGAGATGAACGGAAACCAGAGACTAAGGTCGGAATGGGCTCATCCTGCCATCCTCCCGGAGAAAGGAGAACTGAGACCGTGGAAAGGGCCCGGATCTGGCCTCGATGTAAACATCCCTCGAGGATTGCGAATCTAGAACCGCCAGACCGTGCGACGATTTACGATTTCGAATCCTTCCTAACGGGTGCCTCTACTAGGAGTTGAGTGATTCTCCAAAGGATTCGAAGTCCATCTCTAAGCCTAATGGATGACTTGCCAGAAAGTCTCTTCCTCGCCGTACGTGGAACTTCGACGATCCTATAATGGTGGTACGCGAATGAGAAGTTCAGCTCGGTAACGCCTTCGTGCTTATTGCTCTTGAGGTAATCGAAATCGATGCATGATCTTCTTACGGCTCGCATACCGCTGAAAGAATTGGTAAGTTTCAGTCCAAACCGCAGTCTAAGAATCAAGCACACCATTCTATCCATCGTTCGGTTTGGGATATTGGGTCGGTATTCGAGCTTGCCGAGGAACTTGGACCCGATTACCATATCTGCTTGATTATCGAGTACTGGAAGAATCATTCTAGGCAGTTCTTCTGGGACCTGTTGCATATCAGCGTCGATTATTGCCACTATCCTTCCCCTCGCGTTGAAGTAGCCTGTTCTCAGTGCTGCGCTATAGCCCAAGTTTCTTGGATGAGAGACGACTATAGCTCCCGCCTGTTGCGCCTTTGATTTCGTTCGATCTGTGCTGCCATCGTCAACTACGAGGACCTGGCCAAATGGCCGAGTCCTCATGACCAATCCTTCGATTGTTCTCTCCTCGTTAAAGGCCGGGACTACAATAGTGACGCTCTCTTTATCGTAGTTTTGTGCGTCACTAACTTGGCCGATTTCCTCCTTTTTCATCTGATTGGTATCATTTGGTCCTTGTGAAACTGTGTTTGCTATTTCGTATTTATGCGCGGCAGGGGTAGACTCCAGAACCAAACTAAGCATGCATCGCTGCGGGTTGAAGAGACGGGTTGGCAGTCCTCCTTTCCAAGCACACGAATTCCCAGGTTTTTGAAGGAAAACTTATTTTTGTGAGCTCGTCCTTGTGCTTGTCGACGAACTGATCAACTGCTGGGCGTGCCCCTCCAAAGACATCTGAACCATAATCATCAATGAGAAGAACTCCCCCTGGAGATAGTCTTGGCCAAATCGACTCCAAGCAGTACGCGATGCTCGGCCCAAGGTCACAGTCTATGAGGCCCAGACATATGTCCGATTGGATTGTTGGAAGAGTTTCCTTAAACAACCCCTTCATGAGCACAATATTCTCGGCCACATGAAGCCTCTGGATCTTATTCTTGGCGTAGTCGAAGGAATTGTAAGTGAAAGCGTTGTCCTTCGCGGATGTAAGCCCCTTCGACCGTTCGAGCCGGAGCTCTTCGAGATCCAATCCTCCGCCAAATAGATCGCACGCCAGAATCTTCTTTCTGATTCCGCGCTCTTTCAAGTACATTGCCATCAAAACTGTCGTGCCGCATCTTGCGCTTCCACATTCGATGATATC
This sequence comes from uncultured archaeon, assembly GCA_963731775.1. GTDB lineage: Archaea > Thermoproteota > Nitrososphaeria > Nitrososphaerales > Gagatemarchaeaceae > DATJAJ01. The sequence goes on from CAVSWV010000006.1 coordinate 352,026, forward strand.
GCCTTCAACAGTTTCCACTTTACTGAGGCAAGCATAGATGTTGTCTATCACATCGTATAGGTAGCTCTCGTAGTGAATGGCCCTTGTCCTATACAGAGCAGGAAAACGCAGCAATAACCCGTTGAAGACCGGCTGTGGAATGAGCTGTACGAGGCGCACCTTGGCGCGAGCACCCAGTGAAGGCAATTACTTTGACCGGGTGCTTCATCACACTTAAGCTTCTCCTGTTACCAGACTCCAACTGGCTTCTAGGGTTAAGCCTACTTTTCGGATACGACTCTACGGGCCAAGTCCTCCAACTTTGTAATGACTGGCCTCACGTCGAATGTTTCTTCCACTTTGAGTCGAATGGCCCTCCCGAACCGCCTGCGGAGCTCTTCGTCCTCGCATAACCTTGTTATCTGATGTCCCAAAGCGCTCGCTGAGAACGGCGGAACTAGAAAACCATCTACGCCCTCAGAGATAACCTCGACGTTCCCTCCCACGTTCGTTGCGACACACGCCTTTCCACTAGCACCAGCCTGCAGGAGAGCAAGTGACACGCCTTCGCTGACAGAAGGAAGAACAAAGACGTCAGATTTGCCTAGCAATTCTGGAATGTCGTTGCGGTACCCCAGAAACACGACGTTGCGCTCAATTCGGAGCGCCTTGACTAGTGCTTCAAGCTTAGGCCGAAGTATTCCTTCACCAGCAATCCAGAATTTTACATTAGGAAATCTCTGTAAGACTATGGGAATCGCCTGGATCAAGTAAGTCAGGCCTTTGGTAGGTGTCAAAGAACCTACGAACAGGACAACGAGATCATTTCCATCCTTCGGCTTTGGAACGAACTTCTTAGTGTCGACGGGAGCATATAGTATTGTCGATTTTTGGCTTATGTCGACGTTAGTTATGCTTCGATAGGAGGCTTCGCAGTCGAACAACACCAGCCGGCTCATCTTGATTGTTATCTTGGCCGCACTCTTTTCGAAAATGCTTTTCAAAATGTTAGGCAGTGCGGACCCGAATCCCAACCGGGGCCCCCTTATTCCGAGGAAAACGGGGACAGATTCGAAACGCGAGGCGTAGGTTGCCATGTTCGTTGTGTAGTGCACCAAGTGCATGCAAATTGAGACATCTGGTTGGTATCTTCTGATCACTTTAGAGACCGAGATGATGGAACCTGGAGTAACAACGTAAGGAAGACCTGGCATTTGGAATGAAGTGAGAAATCTCACCGGAATGCCTTCTATTGAATCTCCTGCCCTAACATCCCCATTTACGGTCCTGTTAGAAGTGCAGACCAGCACTTCATGCCCTCTTCTTGCAAGACCTTGAGCGAACTGGAGACTTTCAGAGGTGCCGTACAATGGGAATGTATCCATAGCGAATAGAAATCTCAAGAGGACACCGGCATAACTCACCCCAAAGCTACTAAAGTATTGCTCACGTAGTCGCATTGCCTGGTTGAAGACGAGGCATCCGCTGTACCCTCCATCTCATCTCCCAATTCTCTCATAGGTTTATCTGATGAGATGATTCCCCCATGGGCGCTTGACCCGCGAGGTAATCTTTGCAAGACCATACTTTAGTGAAGCGGATCTTGACGAGATTACTGAGAAGATCAGGAAGATTCTTGCCTCTGGGTGGTTAACCTCGGGAAAGTACACCAAACAATTCGAAGAAGAGTTCGGAAAGTACATCGGTGGGACAAACGCGGTTGCTGTCAATTCTTGCACAGCAGCGCTGCATGCAATACTACTCGCCCTTTCGATAGGACCTGGAGATGAAGTGATTGTCCCGTCAAACACGTTCGTTGCATCCGCAAATGTAGCATTATTCGTCGGGGCAAGACCTGTCTTGGTCGACGCTGACCCGGACACGTTCGACATTTCCGTTGACAAAGTCTTGATGGCAATGACCCCTCGGACCAAAGCAATGGTGGTCGTTCACGTCGGTGGGAATCCCTGCGACATGAATGAACTCCTCGAGATAGCGAGAGATCGCAAGGTCCACTTGATAGAGGATGGCGCGGGCGCTCACGGCGCCAAGTATCAAGGGAGGTACTGCGGTACAATGGGAACCGCGGGTGCTTTCAGTTTCTATCCTACAAAGATAATCACCACAGCAGAAGGGGGAATGGTTACGTCGTCCGACAAGCAGCTGTGTGAAAAAGTGCGATCTATCCGAAACCACGGCCGCTTGGGATTCGGGCCAACGGAGAACACTGACCTAGGGTTCAATTTCAGAATGCCGGATGTCTTGGCGGCAATTGGACTGAGCCAGATTAGGCACCTAAGTGGATTCGTGAAGCGAAGAAACGCATTGGCGAAACATTACAGTCGGGGACTGAAGAAGACGAAGTGGTTGCAGCCCCAATTGGTTAAGACCGGGAACTTGAGTTCGTACTACGCATACATCCTAAGGCTCGCGGCAGATGCACCTTTGACCAGGGATGAGTTTGTCGGCGAATTGAAGAGGCGCGGAGTGAACACAAGTGTCATCTACAACCCCATTCACTTACAACCTCTATATCGCAATATGTTCAAATTCAAAGAAGGCGACTTTCCAGTGTCGGAAAGCATAGGCAATAACTCGATAGCCCTTCCATTAGGTAATACACTGAACATGGAGGAGGCTGATTACGTCATCGAGACAATCAGAGCTATTGGATGAACCAAGATATGCCAATAGCAGTCTTGGGTGCGGAGGGTTTCATTGGCAAACACGTTGTGAGCAAGCTCGCATTGAATGGCTTTGAGGTACTTGCTATCGATCAGCTGCCTGGAAGCCAGAGCGACAAGAAAGTTGTTTCAATACAGGCCGACATTTTTGACTCAAAGCGCCTCGAGGATATCCTTCGCACACGCAAAGCTACGGTTGTCGTTCTCCTAGTAGGGCTTCCGCTTGTAGCGGACTGTGAAAGAGATCCTGCGTTAAGTTTTCGTTTGAACGTGAACTCGACTCAAACTGTAATTGAGGCTATGCGGCGCGTTTGTGTAAACAAGATTATCTTCGCTTCAACCGCCGCGGTCTATGGGTATGGTCACCGTGACCCTGTTTCAGAAAGTTCGCATCTGGCGCCAAACTGCGTATATGCGTTTCACAAAGTAATCGCCGAGCAGATACTGAAGACTTACTCGGAAAGGTATGGAATGAACACAATTCTTCTAAGATTATTCAATGTGTACGGAGGTCCTCCTTCTGGGAAGGACATCCTGTCTGAGTTCATACGATCGGCCAAAGCTCACAAGCCAATTAGAATAACCGGGCCTAGGAAATACCGTGATTTTGTACATATAGACGATGTGGCAGAAGCATTTCTGCGCTGTTGCAATGGACGTGCGTCAAACCTGATTATGAATATAGGTTCGGGCGAACGGCTGACACTCTCTCAACTAGCTAGATTGGTTGGAGAAAGGGCAACAAGACTCAAGATTATCGAGGAGGTGGGACCTGACGACGGTTCGGGTGTGGAAGCCGATATTTCTTTCGCACGTAGGCAAATAAATTTCCACCCCACCGAGCCTCTTACGGGGATTCGCAAGTTCGTCGAGACAAGTCTTGCGTCCGATTGAATCAGGCAAGCTCCACAAGTAGGGTGCGCCTCGTTCCAGAAAAGAAGCAGCGTGACGCTTAAGGTCCTGGTCCCATGGCAATCGATCTCATGCCGTGCCTGCAAAAGCTTTCATAATTAGCCGCTTACAGCAAGCCCAAGGGACGCCTCCAATTTGGATGGTTCAATCAAGGATTCAACAGGATCTTCAAGTCTCAAGGATGAGAGAGGAGCACTTGCAAAATGGATCCAAACCTACTGGCTCTATATCATTATCCTAGGGTCAGTCCTGCTGCTTGAGGTCCTAGTCAAAGTGCAAAATTCCTCTTCCGGACTCTTTGGAACAGAAGACGAATGGACAGTCTACCAGCGGTCGCTATATACCTTACAGAATCTAAGATTCCCAGTATTTGAGCCCCATCAAATCCCTCTGTCTCCCTTCGAAGCAACTCCAGGACCCATCTTAGCTTTCGTTGGAGCGATACTTGTTCTCGGGGAGGATCCCCTCGCCTTATCATATTTGGGTGCGATGATTGGAGGTGCGGTGTTCCTTGCGTTATTCTACACTTCTCGCATATTCTTCTCGGGGGAGCGAGATCGTAACGAGATGTCGTTGCTAGCGATTGGTCTCGCCGCCCTATCTTCCCCGCTGGTCATACGAATGCAGCTCTTTATCGGTGAGACGATTGCCTTCGTCCTCTTTCTTCTTGCTGTGGGTCTCTATGTGAAGGGGAAGTACATTCGCGTTAGTCTATTGGCATTCGCCATTGGATTTACAGAGGAGTTCACACTGGTTATTCTTCTGTTAACCGTTTTGCTCTCTGGACTTGTCTGTCTTTTCACGATGCGCGATAAAAAACGCTTCAAGTGGAGCGTTATCATCGTGGCGATTGGCTTAGTTTCCGAGGCCATTCTCTTCATCACTCAAGGCCCTAGCTACAGAGTTGGCTTCATCAGTCAAGGATTCTTCCCATTTACCGATGTCGTCGCAAATGCACAGACTATCATTCAGTTCATGGGTATAATGTTACCTCTTGTTGCGGTCGTCGGCTTCTTGCTGTTATTCCGCAAGTTTTTGGCAAGAAACTTTACCCTGGAGCGAAATATCTTGTTATCGTGGTTTTCCGTCTGCGCAATCTACTCACTCTTTCCGCCCCTTCTCCCTGGCGCAACGATATTTAGAACGCTCGACTACCTAGCCCTCCCTGCTTCCATTCTTGGCGCTTACGGTTTAGCGGTCCTGATTAGTCGGCGCGATCAATGGACCATCACGAAGGTCGTGACATTAGCAATTCTTGCATCGGGGATATACGCTTGGGTTTTTCACCGGCCTACGCTTATCAGTTATGTTCAGTCCTTTGGAGCTCTCCTGAATGATAGCGGTTTGGTCGTCCTGATTCTAGTCACGACCTTCGCCTCGTCGGCTTCGTTCTTCCTGATTTGGAGGAAAGCCAAGACTAATAGAACTGGGAGGATCTCTGGTTTTCTCGCGGTTCTTCTCATTGTTTCGATGTTCTTTGTCCAGAGTTCGTTCTACGCTCAGTATGAGACCAAGTTCTATATGAGTTACTTGAACTCTGGCGAGACAACATTCTTGACTGGGGCGGCCAATTCAATCCCCCCCAACGGAATAATCGCCACGGATTTCGTACTGGCAGCCAACGTCGCTGGCCTAACAGGCAGGACCGTTAAGGATCTCCCAGCGAACCCTACAAGTGCGCAAATGATATTCGACGACATTCAAAACGCAAGCATCTACTCTGAGCAGTTTGGTTCATCCGGAGTAGTGCCCGCTCAACTCCGGGTACCAGTCAATTCGAGTCAGCCCATCTACTTGCTCGTGCTCGACGGATATCCAGGGGTTCTCTTTACGTACCCCTCCGTTGTGAATCAGCTATTACATGACAGTCGATTCACGCTCGTCAGCTCAAGTGGCAATCTCTACCTGTTTTCGGTTTCTCTATGAGCGAATGGATGATTTTACCGGTCCACTTGCACTATCAAGAACGCCTAAGATTGGTCATGCTCAGCTCTTCCCTCATCTTCGTGAGTCCCTCTTTGAGGGTTGTCTTAGGAACTAAACCAACCGTCTTTCTGAGGGCTCGAATATTGCAGACATTGCCTCTTCCACCACTGGGTCTACCTGAAAAGACCGGTTGAATATTCCTTCCCTCGCCGAAGACAACCGAGACCAATTTTGTAGCATCTAAGACTGATACGCCCTTCCCAAGTCCTACGTTAAACACCCTGCCTTCGGCTTGAGGAGTTGACACTGCTTTGTCCATAATCCTTACTAAGTCTTCTACATAGGTGAAATCTCTAACCTGCTTTCCGTCTCCTGCGATTACGGGAGGCCTCCCTCGAACAATCTGCCGAATTGTTGCTGAAATCAGATCCTTGCTTCTGAGAGAACCGTAAGTGTTGAACGGACGAAGCCTCACTAACTTCAGTCCATATGTTCTCGAGTAGTATTCGCAATACGTCTCGGCTGCCAGTTTCGCAGCACCATATGGGTTGATCGGTTTCGGCTGGGTCGATTCGTTGACAAACCTATTCTTCGGCTGCCCGTAAACGGCGCTTGAGGATACGTACAAGATTTCTGCTTTGTCATTGTATTTCCGGACCGCTTCCAAGACATTGATAGTCCCAATCACAATGACTCCAGCATCGATTGACGGGTCAGTTGTGTTCGCATCTAGATTTTTTGGGGATGCCAAATGGAATATCCGCGACTTATTGACTACCGCGAGCTTGACATCGCGGCTGATCAGGATGTCTCCTCTTTCATGCTGCACGTTTCTTCGAGGCTCTGGAATACCAGTGCGGCTGAATACGCAGACTTTATGTCCTTTCGATGCGAGAAATGTGGAAAGTCGCCAGCCTATGAATCCTGAGCCCCCAATTACCAAGTCGTCACTGAACCTGTTCAAATCCACTTACCCATTAGTGTCGTCTTGTTCACGTCATAAAGTTGGCGTGAAGTAACTCCCGTGCATGCTTTGCTAGAAGGTTTCCGAAAGTCAAAAGTAGATTCACCCTCCAATGGTGGTTCTCGCAGACAACCAAGAGTCACATTGTCTCCCTTTCTGCCGAAACAGACTAATAACGCAATCTAGAATTCGGAACTTATTGGTAGATTCCTCCGACCAGGGCGTGTCTCAGGTTTTTCGATTGCAATTGTCACGTCTGGTAAAGGTGATATGGTCCAATAGAATTCTTATCTTGGTATTCTCCGTTTCGGTTCTAATCGAATCGATTATCAAACTGCAGAACTCGTCAAATGGGTTCTTTGGCACGGATGATGAGTGGACGGTCTACAATAGAGCTCGGTTTCTACTGGCACATGGCCAGCTCCCCGCCTACGAGCCCATGCAAGTCCCCCCTCAGCCTATCCCGGCGCCCTTTGGGGCTACAGTCCTGATGGCTGTGGTGATGGCCATCATTGGGACCAGTCCCTCCGGCGTGTTCTACTCTGGACTGTTGCTGAGCGGCCTAGTCCCTTGCGCCCTGTACTTAGCATCGAAGTCGTTGCTCACCGAAGACCCCAACAAGGAAGTAATCTCCTTGGGGGCGGCAGGGCTGGTCTTCCTTTCCGCGCCCTTCGTGATTAGAATGCAGCTCTTCTTGGGCGAGACAATGGCGTTCGTCATGTTCTTGCTAGCCATCCGATTCTACGCCGTTGGGAAATACAGGCCCGTGCTTCTACTCGTGTTTCTGATCGGTTTCACTGAGCAGTTCACCGCTCTCATCGCCATACTAGTGTTCTTCACCACGGGCGTTATCTATCTCATCCTCGAGAAGGGAGGCAAGAGGTTCATGTGGAGCCTTGCAATTTGCGTCGCTGCTGCTGTTCCTGAGCTCTCCCTGTTCTTTTTTAACGGTAGGTCATACGGAGCAAGTTACTTCACACAGGGCTTCGGTCAATACACGAACTTGGTTCTGAACGCCGAGACCATATTCAACCTTGTAGGTACAATCATCCCAATCTTGGGCCTGCTCGGACTAGCACTCTTCTTTCGAGATTCAATCCGCTCGAAGCTAAGCCCCGGAAAAGTTACACTCATCTCGTGGGGAATAATCTTGTTGTTGTATTCGGTGTTCCTGCCACTGTTCCCTGGAGGCTCTCTCTTCAGAATTCAGGATTACGTCACGTTACCACTTTCAATTCTCGGAGCTTATCTCTTCGCAAGGATAGCGCGACAAAGGAATCGGGCGAAGGCAGTTGCGATTCTGTCTTTGGTTCTGCTTTCAATAGAAGCATACTTCCTCCTTTCCCCGCTGCCTTTGCCCAACTCCGGCGTAACAAATGTCGTACCAGGCAACTTTGGCTTGGAAGCCCTAGCAATCTCAGTCACGATAGTTGCTGCGTTATCGGCATCGCTGGTTCTATGGAAGTCCAAAAGACCTGAACAGTCTACCTCCCGGAAGTTTCTCGTTGTCGCCTTCGTGCTATTCTTTTCAGTGACTCTCGTTCAGGCGTCCTTCTATTCTTCGTACGAATTGACTTTCTATCAATCCATTCTAACGTCGACAGAGCAGGTCTATCTGGTCAACCTCTCCTCCGCGCTGCCGCAGAACAGCGTTATTGCGACCGCCACGATTCTGGCTCCCAACGTTGCAGGTCTCGCAAACAGGTACGTTGAGGACTTGCCTCCCTTTCCAACGAGTTCCCAGGACATTTACTCGGGGATACTCTCCGCAAGAAACAATTCCGCCCAGTTCTCCGATCAGGTTAACACAAACCAGCCTACGTACCTGTTAGTTGTCGAAGGGTATCCCTCATATCAATACTACACAACTCCCACAGTAGTCCACCTGCTAATGACAGACAGTCGCTTCACCTTCATAAGTGGTAGCGGGCGCATGTCCCTCTTTCTTGTTTCGTTCAACCAAAGATAATCTGCAGTTCCTTGGAAAGAGAACTATTTCCGCAAACCACGTCCACCCTGGGAGACTTGTCGAAGAAACCCAACAAAGAGAATTGATATGAGGTGCATAGAGAGAGGGTCGCCTATTGCAGAGAGGAATTCCCCTTGTTAGACCAAGCCTCAGCTTTGACTCGGCTTTTGGTCCCCATAATCGTTGGGGATGAGTGCTTTGATGGGGCTTTCACAGAACAAGGATTTTGGTGCTTTGATGGGGAATTACGCCTCAGTCGACATCGGAACCGAGGCGATTCCGAAAGTGGTTCAGTACCAGCGCACCGCCATAGGACCTATCGAATGTCTTGCATTTGGTCTGAATCTCGAGCTAAGTTTCAGCGGTGATGAAATGAACGAGATACTCAACCGAATATCGCGCATATCATCCGGCATTACGATCGTGTACATCAATTCGATTACTCCTGCGACGGTAAGAGGGACAGTCCCAGTCAAGATTCGAACGCTCGTTCTCGACCTCACGAAAGAAATTCATCCAAAAGGGACTAGGAGGCACTCAATCCGGTTGGCGGCAAAGCGGGGCGTTGTGGTGTCCGAGGCGACCCCTGGCGATCTGCAATCATGCTTCAAAATCTGTACTGAATTCGCAGCGTTGAAACACGCTGGAAACCCGAGTGGTGAGATATCTAAGCTCTTTGGAAGCCCATTCGCTAAGCTACTCGTCGCGAAGCGAGGGGACAGGACCCTGGGTTTCATTTTCCTCTTACTCGATCGAAGTTTGGGAAAAGTCAACGCTGAACAAGGAAGGTGGAATCTAGAGGGGGTTGATTGCAATGTACCGAGTCTACTGATATGGGAGGCAATTCAGTGGAGCAAGAAGGCGGGGTTCAAGTATTTTGACTTCTTGGGATACTCTTCGGTTAATGAGAGGTACGCGAACATAGCCCGGTTCAAACGGTCCTTTGGTGGCGAGACGAAAGAATTCTTCCGATACAGGACGGTGTTTGTCTTAGGAAAGAGGGCTCCCTTGTTAATGTTCATAGGAGCAAAAGCCATCGATCTGGAAATTTGGCCTGTGACAGCAATCGCAACCAACCTTTTCGCCAGGCGGGCTGAATAGGATGGTTCTCAAGGTTTTCATGTGTTTGGGAACATGGGTTAATGGAGCGGTTTGAGCAGCCAGATTCAGGCTCTGTCGCGAGCGGTTCGGTTCAGGCAAATATACCATCTTAGATGGATATTCTTGTTTCGAATTAGATTGATGCTAATCTACCTCCTTGATCGCAATCCTCCTAAGGCTGGAGTGAAGAGTCTCGGAATCTACCAAGATTCTTCTGTTGTGTCGAGTTACTTATCTTTGGAGTCATTGTTTTGGCAAGAGCAAAGGATTCTAGAATACCTCGGAGGCGTCCGCGGAAAGACCGTGCTTGACATTGGGGTTGGAGGGGGAAGGACCACTCGCCATCTGGCCGGCATTTCAGGACAATATGTCGGTCTTGACAATGCCAAGAATATGGTTCTTGCCTGCAATAAGGAGTTCTCCAGGTTTGGAATCTCCTCCTTCATGGTTTGCGATGCCAGGGCTCTTCCATTCAAGGGCGAGTTCGTAGATCTTGCTCTCTTCTCGTTTAATGGGCTTGATTCCGTAACACACGAGGACAGACTGGTAATCCTAGGGGAAATTAAGCGGCTTGTCAAGAAGAACGGTACTTTTGTGTTCTCGAGCCACAACCTGAATTGGTTCGAGACCCTTTTCACCTTGAGGGGAATCGACCTCATGAGCAGCTACGAATTCTTTGCTCGACTCGTCATAAAACTGTCATACAAACATGAAGTAGAGAGCTTGATGCTGAGCTCTCACGCGATCATTAATGCGACGCCACCCCAATACTATGTGAAGTTGGATGAGCAGGTGAGGCAACTCTTAGGCGCTGGATTCAAGGATGTTTGTGTAGTCACTCCTTCTGGAATTCTTGGCGGGGACGACCCTTCTCTAAGAAGAGTCGCTGACAAGGAGGGTTTTCTATATTACATTTGCCGCGTCTGAGATGCTGTCAGATCTGGCGAATTCATTTGATGAAACTCAGATACTGTGTATCTGAGTCCCTTGTTCGACCTAAAGTGTTAATTCTTTACTTCTCATATCTTCTGTCTGAAGCTGGGAAACTTGTAGCTTTCAAAGCGTTCCATGTTCTCTCTGTACCATGAGATGGTCTCCTTCAAACCTCTCTTCAGACCGTATTCGGGTTCCCAACCGACCTTCTTGGTGAATTTCGAGGAGTCGCATATCAAGTCTTGAACGTCGCCTGCTCGGGCCTTCTCTAGAATTGGCTTCAGGTCGCTGTCGCACGTGGCGAGAATCATGGCAACAATCCGGTTCGCGGTGAAACTCTTCCCCGTCCCGATGTTAAGAGTCTCTCCCCAAGTGTCGGTCCTCTTCCCAATTTCATGTAGAGCCTGAACGGTGTCCTTAACATACATGTAGTCTCGTTTTTGCCTTCCTCCCCTGATCACGGGTCTAAGTCCAGAAAGGACGCGTATGATGTTTCTTGCGATGAGCCCGCCGAACTCCGCATTGCCCTTCTGACGCGGACCGTAGTTGTTGAATGACCGAACAATAGCGACCTTGGTTCCGTAAGAGGAGAAGAACGAGTAACAGTACTTTTCCGCGGCAACTTTGCTCGCAGCGTAGGGGGATTGCGGATTTAGGGGATGGTTCTCGTCCATCGGCCGGTACAACGGCGAACCATAGACTTCTGAAGTACTCATGTGCACCAAAGGCACTTTGTACTTGCTGGCGGCCTTCAGCACGTTCAAGGTTCCCGTGGCGTTCACCTCGTGAAAGAGGAGGGGAAACTCCATACTTTCGTCGACGTTGGTCTTCGCTCCGAGATGATAGATCAGGTCGGCCCCTTTGACGCAATAACGAACGATTTCGCTGCTCGTGAGGCTTCCCTTGACGATCTCGGTCTTGCTCTCGCGAAGGCCCTCCAGGTTCTCCTCCATCCCGGCGGAGAAGTCATCGAGGATCGTCACTTGATTCCTTTCGTTCACCAGTCTCTCGACCAGATGGGAACCGATGAAACCAGCTCCTCCCGTGACGAGAACATTCAATGCTAGCTGCATCCGGTGGGCTCTAAGAGTTATTTAAGACCCGTAAGGATAATTCTCTGACGCATCGCCATCCGCCACGGTCATGGCGAAAACGATTAAGGGCATTCAGTTTGGCGGGCAGTGTCGGGTTAGAAGTAATCTGGAATTCTCCCCTCAAGAGCTCAAGGGACGCCTGGAAGGCCCCGTATCCCAGCGCCCGTTCCTGATGGATGTCCGCGAGCCGCATGAATTCGCCCAATGGCGGATTGAAGGAAGCGCCAACATTCCCTTGGCCGTCCTTCTCAGCATGCCCGACCTCAGGGGTTTCGACCGGAAAAGGGAGATAGTCACAATCTGTCCCATCGGGATACGCTCTGCGGATGCGGCGGAATATCTGACTACCAAGGGTTTCAAGGCTTCCAACCTCGAGGGAGGACTGGTAGCTTGGGGGAGAGTCTACGACACGGCAATCGTCAACCGAGTAGCAGGTGGTCTGGCAATCTACCAACTGCGCAGGATGGGCAAGGGGTGCACCTCCTATGTGCTCAGCCACTCGGGGGAGTGCGTCGTCGTCGACCCAGGTTCCCACACCAGCGAATACACTGACCTAGCGGCCCATCATAGACTTCGAATCACACATGTCGTAGACACACATCTTCACGCCGACCATGTCTCAGGGGCCAAGAGATTGGCTGCGCTCTCAGGGGCGACACTCCATCTCGGCAAAGGAGAGAAGTACGAGTGGAGGGGGTTCGAGCCGTTGGCAGAAGGTTCCAAGATAGACTTCGGGGTGGAACTTCGGGCCGTCAGCACACCCGGTCACACCTGGGGAAGCACCTGTCTGCTCCTAGACTACCGCTATATTTTGACCGGCGATACCCTGTTTGTCGACTCGATCGCCCGTCCAGATCTGCATGGAGAAGCCGAGAGATTCTCCAGAGCTCTCTACAATTCATATCACTCGAAGCTCATGAAGTATCAGAAACAACTCGTCATACTGCCCGCCCATTTCACCCCTGAGACGAACGTCTGCTGCGGAAAGGCGGTCGACGCCAACCTCGGCGAGGTTGTGGACTCTCTGCCTCCTATGCACATGGAAGAGGGTGCATTCGTGAAGTACATTCTCTCCAACCTTCCTCAGCGGCCGTACAACTACGAGAAGATAATCCAGATGAACGCGGCCGGAAGCGATTACGACCCGAGTACGGTCGACGAGCTTGAGGCAGGACCTAATCGATGCGCCCTCAAGAGTGACTAGGACGAGTCAGGCCCAACATCACCGACGTCTCTCGCGGCAGAAGGACCCGGTGCTCTGGAGCAACCTATCGATGTCTGATTTGGTGTGGACGGTCGAGACCGCCCCCGGATGGCCGGGCAGGTTGAATATCCCCCTGGACATCAGATCCAAGGCATACTCGTCTGTCAGTTTCTTGTCATCCTTCAGGCCCACGGACGCGTTCCTTGGCTCTTCGGGGAAATGGACCAGAAATAGGGAGCCCATTCCTGTGGTGTGGGTCTCGACCCCGTTGGCCGCCGCCGCATCGTCGATGCCCTCTCTCAGCCTCACCCCCATGCTTTCCAGCTGGCCGTAGACCCTCGCCCGATTCCTGCGGAGGTATCGCAGTGTCGATAGCCCGGCAGTCATCGAGAGCGGGTTCTCAGAGAACGTCCCGCCGCCGATCGAAACAAGGTCCCTCTTCCTCCTCGGATCCGCCCGCGAGATGATCTCCTTCCTGCCGCAGACGAGACCGACAGGTAGCCCTCCCCCTGCCACCTTGCCGAAGGAAGCGAGGTCCGGCTTCACCCCATACCTCTCCTGGGCCCCGCCGAGCGCGACCCTGAACCCCGTGATTATCTCGTCGAACGCGAGCAGCGCCCCATGCTCGTCGGCCAGCTCGCGGAGCCCCCTGAGATAGTCGGGGTCGGCGGGGATGCATCCTCCTGCCCCCAGGACCGGCTCCAGGAAAATCGCCGCAACGTCCCGCCCGTTCGTCCGCATCAACTTCTCCGCATCGTAGATGTCGTTGAACCTGACCGACTTCACGAACTCCTGCTCCCCGGGCAGTATCCCCGCGCCCTCCGACCTGTCGAAGAGCGAGTGCACCCCCTTGTTCAGCTCCGTGTTGTAGCCGTGCCACCCGCCGGCCATCTTGACTATCATCCTCCGCCCAGTGAAACCCCGCGCGAGCCTGACGAGGTACATCGTCGCCTCCGCCCCCGAGCTGCAGAATCTGAGCATCTCCGCGCACGGGACCGTCCTCTGGATCTCCTCTCCCAGCTCGACCGAGAGGCGGCTGCTCGTCCCGAAGTGGGTGCCGTTCCCTATCTGCTCCGCGAGCGCATCGACCACGACCCGCGGCGAATGCCCGAGGATGAGGGCCATGTGCCCCATCCAGTAGTCGGTGTACTTGTTGCCGTCCTCGTCCCAGACGTGCTGCCCCTGCGCTCTCTTCACGTAGAACGGATAAGGCTCGTAGTAGCGCGCGTTGTGGTTGACCCCTCCCGCGAAGACCTTCTCGGCCCTTCTGTAGAGTCTGAGCGACTTTTCCGTCATCGCTTCGTAGGGGGACTTCATCGGTAGCGGTCGCGCTCGCACCCTATTTTGATGTTGCCGAGGGAACTAACCTGCGGTGTTCATCCGAAGTGCGCTGAGTATAAGTTCGCCAGAGAAGAAGATGGCCTGATAGAAGATGACCGAAATGGCTGAAACGGTTCGCGAGGAGTCCCGACCGGCTCGACCACTAACTTGGAGTGAGCCAAGCTTTTACATGGGGAGGCGGCGGTGAACTCGATGTCGGATCAGACTGTCGCCAGCGGTGGGAGGATCACCCTTTCTCGCGTCGAAGGAGACCTGAAGGTGGGCCGAGGCGCGGTCATCAGAGCCGAGTCGGGCGACAATGTTGTCGTCGGTGGAGACGTGGTCTTTGACGGTGGCGCCACGGTCAGCTGCAGCCTAGAATGCAATTCCATCGCGGTCAAGGCGGCCCGAAACACGGGGGGTACAGTCCAGATCCAGGGAGACCTGTCGGCCCGGGGGCTCGTCGATGTGGCCGATTCGCTCGAAGTCGCTGGGAGCGCGAGGGCCGACGCGTTCGACGTCGGAGGTCATCTGACCGCAGGATCGCTCAACTCTAAACGAATCCGAGTCGGAGGCCACCTGAAAGTCGGCGGTCCCCTCGAGGCGGGGGATGTCCAGACGGGCGGCCACCTCTCCGTCCTCGGGACCGTCAAGATAGCAGACCTGCACGTGGGGGGTCACTCTGAGGTCGGCGGAGGGTCGATAACCGGCCACATCGTCGTGCGGGGACACTTCACCTCGAAGTCAGCGCTCGAGTTCGGCGAGATCCAGACCTACGGGAACTTCATCCTTCCCGCCGGGAGCAAGGGCGACAAGCTTTCAGTCCTGGGGAGGGCGGAATTCCGCGGAGACGCCTACTGCAGGGTCATCGAAGTCAAGGGAGTGGCGAGATTCGCAGGCAACTGTGAGGCGGTGTCCGTCGACGTCAGCGGACGAATGAAGGTGTCAGGCTCGCTGGACGTCGCCAAAGAGTTCAGGGTCTTCGGCGCCGCTGAGGTGGGAGAACAGCTGCAGTGTGCGAGTGCTTTGGTGGCAGGGATGCTAAAGGCGGATGGTCTCGTAGCATCTGGGTCGGCTGAGGTCGATGGCTGGGTGAGGACGGCCCGCGGGCTCAAGGCGAGGTCCATCCTGGTGAGGAGGGGTTCCAGAGTGGACGGTCCCCTTGTGGGCGAGGTCATAGAGATTGGCAGGTCCTCAGGCGCTTGGAGATTTCCCTTGGGAGGGAGGCTAGCCTCGAGTGGCCGCAACACGTCCGTCGGGGATGTCTACGGCGGGACCGTAAGCTTCGGATCTGCTTCCAGAGCCAAACGAGTGTACGCTGAGAGTCTCGAGATGGACGACGGCAGCCATGCTGATCAAGTCGCTTACACCAAGGAGCTCAAGCTCCGCATGAACAACGTCCTCTCCAAGCCTGCTGTGAAGGCATCGTCACTCCCGGAACCGCCGATCTAGGATGGCTGGGAGACTGAAAGGCGGAGACAATGGGCCGTAGAAGCTCCAAGAGGTCGAAGACGGACCTCTACGCCGAGGTACTGGAAGTGATCACTCGCTATCCGGAGGGGGTGAGGATAACCCGACTTTCGTACGGTGTCGGTGTCCCGGTCGATCGGCTGAAGTCCTACGTGGAGACGCTCTGTTCGAAGGGCCTCGTCAGGAGGTCGACCAGCGAGGAGGAAGTGGTGTTCGGCGCCACCCCGAGGGGTCTGGACTTCCTCGAGACCTATTGGAAGATGAAGGGTTTCTTCGAAATCCTCGGTGAATAGCGCCAAAAACACCCCTTTCGGCGCAAGAGTCAATAGCCACCAACGCCTCAATTCATGCCAAGGATGAAGTTCACCCTAACGCTGACCGACACACCGTTCAACCTGGAGCAGACCCTCCAGAGCGGCCAGGTCTTCCGCTGGCAGAACAGCGGCGAGTGGTGGTACGGCGTCGTACCTGGAGGGGTGCTCAAGGTGAGGCAGGAGATCGACTCGCTCCAGTGCGATGGAAGCAGCGAGCTGCTTGACTCCTCCTTCGTTAGGAACCTCTTCCGGCTGGACGAGGACCTGATCGGCGTCCTCGGGACGATACCCAAGGACGAGACGATGGACCACGCCTGGCAGCGGTTCTACGGGATGCGCCTGATGCGGCAGGACAGGTGGGAGTGCTTGGCCTCCTTCGTCCTGGCGACCAACTCCAACATCCCAAGGATCCGGCTGATGATATCCAAGGTCTGCGAGAGGTTCGGGGAGCACGTCAGCTTCGAGGGGAGGACCCACTTCACCTTCCCCAACCCCGAAAAGCTCGCCGACGCTACGGTAGCCGAGCTGGAGGACTGCGGCCTCGGCTACAGGGCCCCCTTCCTCAAGCACGTGGCGACGGCCGTCGACCAGGGCAAGATAGACTTCAGCGAGCTGACCCTCATCGACTACGTCGACGCCCGCGAGGCGATGATCAGCCGCCTCTTCGGAGAAAAGCTCCTCCAGGGGGTGGGGCCGAAGGTGGCCGACTGCGTCCTCCTCTTCGCTCTCGGGAAGAACGAGGCCTTCCCAATCGACGTCTGGGTCGCCAGGGCGCTCAATCGATACTACCCATCCCTGCTGAGCCCGAACCTCAAGAAGAGGCTGGCGTCCGAACAGAAGGCCTCAATAGGAAAGGCGGACTACGACAAGACATCCGAGTCCGCGAGGGCGCACTTCGGCCCATATGCGGGGTATGCCCAGCAGTACCTCTTCATGCTGGCGCGGGACGAGGAAGCGAAATAGCTACTCTTTCTTCGGCGCCCGCTTCTTGGGCTCGGCCTTCCTCGGCTCAGCTTCGACCTTCGCCGTCTTCTCAGCCTTCTTGGCGCCGGAAAACCACTTCTTCAGCGTCTCGACGTTGCCCCCGAGGACGGTCCTGCGCCTGGTGTCGGTCGGGACGTCCCATCTGAGCGCGAGCAGCCGCGGCATCGATGCTCCCTCAAGCTCCCCCATGGAGAATCCTCTTCCCATCCGCTCCATCGTGTCGGGGCCGTTCCGGGATGTAATTGTGGCGAACGGCGCCAAGGCCTTGGGTCTGAGCCATACGGTCTTGCTTCTCGCTTCCGTCGGCTCGGCCTTTTCCTTCTTGGCCGGTGATTTTGCTTTCTTGGGTTTAGCGCTCAAGTCTAGGACACCCCCCGTGTTTGGGGATAAAACGGTTGCTCAGGAGGGAAAGACTGCCCTTCTGCGGTTACTTGGTCGCGGGCGAGGCGGGGTTCTTCCGAAGTCCCAGGAGTATCGCGATGAGACCGAGGCCCGCGAGCACGGCACCCGCGATGGTGATTGGCGTGCTCTTGAAGACCAGTACCCCTGGAATCGCTATCACGTCTATCGCTACCAGGGCCAGGACGATGCCGAAGGCGAACATGTTGTTGCTGAATATCGCCAGCGGGCCCACCGAGGGCTGACCCGGTGCGAGGGGCTTGGTCGGGGCGAGGGACTGGGGCTTGCCGAACGATGGCGGCCCGCCCTTGAGAAGTCCGATCGGGAGGAAGAGTATCCCGAGCGCCATTATGAAGCTCGACGTGCTCTGCGCGGCCGCCGGCTCCGGGCTGGGGATTATGCAGTAGCAGGAGTCGCCCGCCGGCGTCATCGGGCCGTAAAAGAGCGCGATGCCGGTTAAGCCGATGAGGATGAAGATGAACGAGAGAGCTAGGAACTCGGAATCCAAGTTCGTTCCTCTGCGGGGCTTCGAACGTTCTTAAGCGTTTCGAGGCTCTGATAGGTCGGCCCAGACGGCCGGAGTTTCGCTGCCGCGGTGCCTATCGGAGGAAGGACGTTCTCCCCCTGAAACGCCTCCAAACACTCCCTCGCCACGAAGGCCAGAATGACCGCTGTGGCCGCATAGTCGACCCAGCTTATGCCGAGGAGGTAGTTGATGAGCAGGCCCGCTAGGAGCGCAAGGGACATCAGGAAGCAGGTCGCCGATTGAATCGCGTCCATCTCTAGCGGCGCGCAGTTGGTCTCCCTGCCAATCTTCCGCTTCTGGAGCCAGAGGACGGGCATGATTGCCACGGCTCCGAGCGCGACTGCTATGCCCAGCAGCGACGACTCGGGCCTCAGTCCGGCGATGTAAGAGATGATCGCGGCGCCCCCTATCACAGGGATGAGCGCTACCAAGAGGTACTTGGTCACTCTCTCCGCCTCCTCCCCGACCTCGCTCGATCCCGACGAATCGCCCTTGAGATGGAGCGTCACCGCGATGCCCGAGATAATCTCAACGAGACTATCGCCCCCGAAAGCTAGCAGCGCGAGGCTGCCGGAGACGAGACCCACCCCGATCGAGCCCACCACTTCGATTGCCATCCAGCCGAGGCTAAAGTACTCCAGCATCAGACCCTGGCGCATTCTGGCCACCCTCCACGTCGAGTGCGCCTGGGAGCAGCAGCAGGAGGAGCAGTTTGCGCATCGGCCCGGGTCCGTGCACTTCTCGCACGAAGTCTCGATGCAGCTGCAGTCGAGGCAGACGGGGCTAGAAAGCATGCACGCGCATCACTTGTGCGGCGTCGCCCTGCGGAAGATGAGGCCCGCGGCTATGACGCCGGCCACGACCACGATGAGTCCCACCGTGTTCACAAACTCGAAAGAGGAGTCTCCCTGGTTCTCCATGCCGGGGATGACGTAAAAGACGGCCAGTGCGAAGATCAGTATCAAGAGAAAAGCCAGCGTTACCCAGGGTTTCACGCGCGTTCGCCTTCGACTCTCTCCCAGCTTCCCCCCATTATGCTTTACGCCGAGGATCCCAACCCAAACTTAATCTGGCCCGCCCTCGAGTGCGACAGTTCCTCGATATGGACGACAGAATCTTCATCGACAACCTTCGCGTCAAGTGCAGGATAGGCATCACGGCCGAAGAGAGGAGTGAGGCTCAGGAGGTACTTGTCGACGTCAGCCTCTACCACAGCACCCGCGCGGCCGGCATCAGCGACAAGCTGGGCGATACCTTCGACTACTGGGCCGCTACGACTCGAATCTCCCAGTTTGCCGCAGAAAGGGAGTTCAGCCTCCTTGAGAGCCTTGCTGAGGGACTCGCGTTAATGCTCCTGAGCGAGTTTCCACTCGTCAAGGTCGCGGTGAGGGTCAGAAAGGCCAAGTTCTCCAGCGAGCCTTCCATCGGCGTGGAGATCGAGCGGGAAAAGGCATGATGGTCGAAGCCATCCTAGCTCTCGGCTCCAACGTGGGGGACCGAGAGGAGAAGCTCAGGCAAGCCTTCGCCATGATAGACGAGCAACTGACAGTGAACGCCGTCTCCTCAGTCTACGAGACCGAGCCGATGTACCTCGAGAACCAGAACTGGTTCCTGAACTGCGTCGTCGCCGTCGAGACCGACCTTAAGCCTTCAGACCTGCTGCGGAAGGTCATGGCCATCGAGCTGGCTCTGGGCCGGGAGAAGGGAGAGAGATACGGGCCGCGGACGATCGACATAGACATCCTCTTCTACGGAAACAGGGTCGTCTCCGAGCCGGGCCTTGAGATCCCGCATCCCCTGCTGGCGGAGCGCCCGTTCGTCCTCATCCCCCTGAACGAGATCAGGCCAGAGCTCATCCACCCGGTCGCCGGGCTCAAGGTGTCCGAACTCTGCAAGGCGTTGAAGCGCGGGAAGAAGGTTCTGAAGCGCGACTATCTCATCGGGTGAGCGCTTCCGCGATCCTTATGGCCTGCACGGTCTCTCTGACGTCGTGCGTCCTGATGACGTCCGCCCCGTTCTCGACCGCTATCGCAGTGGCCGCGAGGGAACCGGATAGTCTCTCCTCCGGGTCCCTGAGCCCCAGGATGTTCCCGAGGAACGACTTCCTGGAGAGGCCGACGCAGAGGGGATGACCGAGCGACCTCAGCGACCCGAGCTCGGAGAGCACCTCGACGTCCCACTGGTGCCAGGGCATCTTCTTCTGGGGCGAGTAAGCCTTGCCGTCGCCCGCCTCCCTGAAGAAACCTATGCCGGGGTCGAGAACCACCTTGTGCAGGTCGATTCCCCCCGACTCCGCGATCTTGAGGCTTTGAGCAAGTGCGTTCCGGACCTGCGCTATCGGCCTCAGGTTGTGCACGATGTCCGACTTCGCCATCGCGACGAGCGACGCGCCGTGATCGGCCACCACCTTCGCCATCCGCGGGTCGTTCCTCAGGCCTGAAACGTCGTTGACGATGCTCGCCCCCATTCCCAGCGCGAACTCGGCGACTGGAGCGCGGAGCGTGTCGACCGAGATTCTGACTCCTCCTATCTCTGAGGCCTCATTCAGGGCTATCCGCAAGCGGGCCAGCTCGGTCTCCTCGGAGACTTCGCTCCTGAGGTAGGGTGCGGTCGACATCCCTCCCAAGTCGACGAAGTCTGCCCCCTCGGCCACCGCGTCCCCGATTGATGTGGCGATCTCGCCAGCGGTCTTGGCGATCGACCCTTTGTAGAACGATTCTGGGCTGAGGTTGATGGCGGCCATCACCCTCACGGGGAAGTCGTCGCCGACCTCCAGAGACCCCAGCCTGCCGCTCGTCTTCAACTTAGATGTAGGATGGCCAGTGTGAGTGTAAACTTATCGGTCAATGACCGATGGCGGTTATAGCAGATACCAGCCTCTGCGAGTGATGAAGCTAGGCGCAAGGAGGACACTGGAGGAAAGAAGGCGATTATTCGTGGAAGCAAACAAATTGGCGGAGGACGGAGTCGGGCACAAAGAAATTGGGCGGAGGCTGGCAATCAATAGAGCGACGGTCTACCGGTACGTCACTGGCAAGGACGAGCCGGTCTATGACATTCTCACCCCGGACCTCTCGGACACTCCGGACCTGGCGTATCTCTCAGGTTTCTATTACGGCGACGGTCGAAGTTCGGGGAATGTGAAGAATGTGAGATTCAAACTCGCCGACGAGGAGCACTCTTCATATCTTTCCGGAGTAATCGCGAAGATTCTCCAAACCTCGCGTAAGCCTGTCCTAAGAGAGGCCGGATACTACACGGTCACTTATCCAAACAGCACCCTGTATGACTTCCTGCAACTACCACTCGAGAGACTTCTTGATTCATCCAAGGGAAATGTAGAGGGTTTTCTGAGCGGGCTATTTGATGCGGAAGGTTATGTGGGCTTCATTTGTGGCGGAGCTGGTTTTACTGGCGCTTACGTAGGCATGGCCAACACTGATACTACGCTCATTGAAAATGTAAGGGACCTGTTGTACGATCGAGGGATGGCTTTCCAATTTCACCAGACAAACAGGAAGGGGTCTCTGATGGTTGTGAGGGGAAAGACCTACGTTCGTCGCCACGCCGTCTACCATCTGACAACGAGGACACTTGGTTCTCTTGAGAAGTTCGAGCGAATCATTGGATTTCGTATCCCGGCCAAGCACCAACGACTAGTCGATTCAATTTATCTCTTGAATATCAATGACGAAGGAGAACGTACTTTAGAATTCGATAAACGATATGAGCGAATTGGCCGGAGATGGGTCCCAAAGGCTAATAAATCAAATCTTTCTGGCCTAAAAAGGCCAAACTAAGCTTAGAATGGAAGAAGGAGGTTGGATTGAGGTCCCGTGGGCAGGAGACTTCCCGACTCTCGTCGGTTTTGAGCCTGCGACACTCCGGTTACTGTTGCCTAGGTAGGCTGAGCGGGTCAGCCAAGAGCCGACACCTACAGCCGGAAGCTATTGGTTTCTTTCGAATCTACCAGGCTGAGCTACCACGGGACGAGCGAAGCAACCTTCTCACATTTCTTAAGCGTTTCCGACGTCACGGCGAGAACCGGCTCTGAGTCCGTATCCCGAGGCCCTGTCGGCAGTGATGTGTCCTAGCCATCCAAGGAGGGGCCAGTAAGCCGATCCCAAGGCGAACCAGCTTAGCGCGAAGACGAGCCCCCAGATCAGTATGGTGTGGAACGTGTTGTACAAAGGCGCGCCCCAGTCCGGCCACTCCCGTCTCTTCGACGAGAGCCCGATGGGAGTGAAGGCAGCCAGATCAGGAAAGATGGCCCAGAATATCGTGGCCAACCAGTCGATACCTCCCTGGTAGTGCCACCTGTAGACGAGGTAGGCGATAATCGCCACCGTCGTCGCGGCATACTCCAGCCGGTATGATCGCGACTGCGCACCTTGGAAGTCCGGTCCGAAGCCCCCTGAGCCGCTCAAATCGGGAGAGGCGACTTCTCCTTGGTTACTTAAGCGCCGTCTCAGGCCCCAGAATCAAGGGTCGATTCAATATCGATTAGGGAGAGATTTCGGAAATCGGATATATCCAATAAAATCAGATTGGTATCCAGGTAAGACAAATGAAGCTGAACTCAAGGCTCAAGTTTCACTCGGGGCTCTCACAGTACTCGATCCTCGCCCTCGTCTTCCTGGTCGCTTTCGCGGCCGTGGTCCTGGTGGCCAACCCGTTCCGCACGGCCTCGGCGAGCAGCTCAGCCGTCTCAAGCTCCGCGAGCCTCTCGTCGAAGAGCGGCGGCGCGGGTTCCCTGCTCACGACCGTCCCGTTCACCCAACCGGGCGCGTCCGCAGGAGGCCATCATCACCACAACGACGATACCACGACGACCACCTTCAGCGCGAGCTCAACCACAACGACCACCACAACCTCCGGTTAGGATGAAGGAGAGTTTTGGTCAGTCCGGGAGCTGAACGACCTGCTCATACTCCTCGGTGACATCTTCGGGCTCATCGCCCTCTCCCTCGTCGCCTTCACGGCCGCCTTCATGCTGGTGAGGAAGCGCCTTCTGAGGTACACCAAGAACCTGAACCTCCTACGGAAGGTGCACATCTACGCCGCGACCGCCGCTGGCTTCTTCATCGTCCTCCACGTGGCCTACTTCTACAACTATCCCATCACGGACGCGATCCTGCTTGGATACGGCTCCGCTGCGCTGGCTCTCTTCGTGTGGGTTACTGGGACGGCCTTCCTCGAGCGGTTCAGGGACTCGCTCTTCTTTCACGGCACGATGTCGCTGGCGACCATCGCCCTGATAGTGGTCCACTCCGCCGGCGCCGGCGTCAACATACCCGTCATCTTCGCGGAGGCGTCCCTTCTCGCGGTGGCCGGGGTGGGTTTCGTCAAGGCGTGGGAGCATCTCTCCAAGGTGGTCTTGCCGGAAGGGGTCAGGAAGCCATGAAACGGAGAGAGTTCATCAAGCGCATGGTGGTCGCCTCCGTCTTCGCGGTCACTGGCGCGGCAGCGATATACGAGATTCTGGATCGGGCGAGCGCCGCTCAACAACAAGTTATCCCGCCCCAGCAGATCATAACGCAGAGCACCCAGTCGGGGTCGGGCAGCACGACCCAGGTGCAAGCGCCCGCCGGGTACGTCTTCGTCACGACCGTTAGCGCGCTCACAGGGAAGACGTCCTCCTACTTCGTGCATCCGAGCGCTGGCACCTCCCTTCTGATCGACGTGGGAGGATCTTGGAAGGCCTTCAGCGCGACGTGTACCCACCAGGTCTGCACCGTGCAATACGGCGGGGGGTCGTCGATCCGCTGCCCGTGCCACGGCGCCACGTTCAGCGCTGGCAACGGGAGCGTCCTCGGAGGTCCCGCTCCCCGTCCGTTGCCGGAGTACGGGGTTCAGGTCGACTCGAGCGGGAACCTCTTCGTGTCATCTGCGCCTGTAAACTAGGCGCCGCCCCCACCGCGACGGGCACTGCCGACCTCGGTCGTGAGACCATCTCCGTTTCCGTCCCAAACCCAAAAGCCAAATAGCCGCACGGGGGGCTCAAAAATTATTCAGGTGATGCTTTCGTGAGTTTGTCGGATTATTACGCACTAGTCAAGCCGAAGATTCTCCCGCTCCTCTTCTTCGTGGCTCTCTGCGCCTCCGTCGTGGCCGCGAAGGGGTTACCGCAGCCGCGCGTCCTACTGGGAGTCCTGGTGGGTGGGACGCTCGCATCCGCCGGCGCCCTCGCGATGAACAGCTACCTGGAGGTAGACATCGACTCGAAGATGCGAAGGACGAGGAACCGCCCCCTCCCATCGAAGAGGATTGTCCCGGCGTCTCACGCCCTCTTCCTTGCAGGAGTGCTCTTGGCGGTCGGGGTCCTCATCGCGTTCCTGACGATAAACCTCGTCGCCACATTCTTCATAGTCCTTGGCGCCGTCATCTACGTGCCGGTCTACACACTCCTCCTCAAGCCGAGGACCACGTGGAACATCGTCTTGGGCGGGTTCGCGGGCAGCTGCTCTGTCCTTGCCGGCTGGTACGCCGTCACCTTCGCCGACCCGCTCGCCGCCTGGGTCCTCGCGGCGCTGGTCTTCGTCTGGACGCCGAGCCACTTCTGGAGCCTCGCGGTGATTGCGGAGGACGACTACTCGGCGGCGGGAATCCCGATGCTCCCGTCCGTGGTCGGGCCCGCCTCCGCGTCGCGGTACATTGTCGCGAACACGCTGATACTCATCCCCGTCAGCCTCCTTCTCATCCCGTTCCTCGCGGGGGTAGGTCTCCTGACCTACGCGGCCGCCACCCTCGTCTTCGACGGCCTGCTTCTCGCCACGAACCTCAAGCTGCTCGCCTCGCCGACCAAGGACAACGCCTGGCTCGCGTTCAAGTTCTCCAGTCCCTACCTGGCGGTGATCTTCCTCTTCGCCGTGGTCGCGGTACTGATCTGAGCCGGGGTCCCCTAACGCTTTAACGGAAGGAAACGCGGGCAGTCACGAAGATGCCCGAGACCTTCGTCGTCCACTATTCAGAGATCGCTTTGAAGGGCAAGAACCGGCCCGAGTTCGCCCGGGCCCTGAGGCGCAACATCTACCAGTCGCTCTCCCCGCTCGGACCGGTGGAGATTCAGACCAAGGAGAACCGCTTCATCGTCAGAACCTCGGTCGACCCATCCGAGGTCAAGTCGAGGCTCTCCAAGGTCTTCGGCGTATCATGGTTCTCGAGGGCCTCAGTGGTCGCAGCCGACTACGACGAGATCCTGAAGTCGGTGATGGAGTCGTCGGACGCGGTCTCGCGCGCCGAGAGCTTCAAGATAACCTCCCGGAGGACCGAGAAGTCCTTCCCGCTCTCCTCGATGGAGCTCGACAGGCGTCTCGGCGCCGAGATGGTGAAGAAGACAGGGAGGAGGGTCGACCTCTCCAACCCGAAAGCCGAGGTCCATGTCGACGTCGTGAAGGGCGGCGCGATGGTGTATTCCGAACGGGCGCGGGGGCCTGGAGGCCTCCCCATCGGCGTGGGTGGCAGGGTGCTCCTTCTCTTCTCGGGAGGTATCGACTCGCCCGTGGCCGCCTGGCTCCTTATGAAGAGGGGCTGCAGGCCAGTCTACCTACACTTCTACCTCGCCCCGTCGCCCGATTACGCCATCGAGAGCAAGATCACCAAGATAATCAAGCTGCTCGCCCCTTTTGGCGGCCGTAGCACCCTGGTCCTCGTCCCGTTCGCCGAGTACCAGATGGCGACCCTAGGCGCTTCTAGGGACTGTGAGCCCTCGCTCTTCAGGCGCTTCATGCGGGTCACCGCCGAGGAGCTCGCCCCCCGCTTCGACTCCCAGGCGATCGCGACCGGGGACAGCCTATCGCAGGCCGCCTCCCAGACTCTCTGGAACATTCGCGTCTTCGACGAAGGCTCGTCGCTCCCCATCCTGAGGCCCCTCTTGACCTACGACAAGGACGAGATCATCTCCCTGGCGAGGAGAATCGGCACCTACGACTTCTCCGTCGAGGAGTACAAGGACTGCTGCGCGATAATCACCAGGCACCCGAAGACCCGGGTGAGGGGTGAGCTGATCAACGACCACGCTCGGGACCTTGGCTTTCCCTCACTTGCGAAGAGGTGCCTGGCCCTCTCCACGGTGGTTTCCTACAACCCGTCCAAAGGAGAGTTGAAGTCCGGGGCTTTCGCGGACCTCCCGAGGGAGCGTGACGTGGTCCCGGTGCTGGACGGGGGAGCCTGAGTCGGGCGGAGTCAGTCAATATTATTAACTAGCAATTCTTCCACTACCACAGTGAGAAATTGGCTGAAACAGTGCAGAAGATAGGCAGCGACAAGTTCGACTCCGAGGTCGTGAAGGCGGGAACCCCGGTGGTCGTCGACTTCTACGCGGACTGGTGCGGACCCTGCAAGATGGTCTCGCCCTTGCTCGAGCAGCTATCGCAGGAGTACGTCGGGAAGGTCAAGTTCGTCAAGATCAACACAGACGAGAACCAGGAGCTGGCGATGAAGTTCAACATCATGAGCATCCCGACCATCATGTTCTTCAGGAACGGCCAGGTCAAGGACACCGTCGTCGGGGTCGCGCCGAGCGCGGTCTTCAAGCAGAAGCTCAACGCGATAGTCGCCTAGGCCCTGGAAACGCTTTAAGGCCTCTCTCGGATGGGCGCCTCAGACAGATTTGCGAGCCAGGAACGCGCTCCTAGTAATCACGATACTCTCGGTCTTCTCGCTCATCACGGTGGGCGCGTACGTGACCGCAGCCAACTACGGCGGCGCCTGCGGGAGCAACCTGGGCACCGACTATCCGCTGTGCCAGGGCAACCTCTTCCCCCCGTTGCAAGCCGGACCGATCGCTGAGTACTCCCACAGGCTGCTCGCGTCGGTCTCGTCGCTCTTCCTCTTCATCACCGCATTCGTCTTCTGGAGGGCCAAGGACTCCCCGGTGGCCGCCAGAAGGTCGGTCTACGCGGCCTCGTTCCTGATAATCGTGGAGATAGTGCTCGGGGCGGCGGTCGTGACGGCGCAGGAACCCGCATGGCTAGTGACCCTCCACCAGGCCGACGCCCTGCTGATCTTCGGCTTCACCGTCGCGGCCCTCTCGTTCGCCTACAAGTCGTGAAGCGTTTTATCGTCCGCAAATCGAAGGTGAGCGACTAGTTTGGACCTGGAGGAGAGGATGGCGCTCGTCAAAGGCGTCGGCGAGGAGATCATAACGGAGGCCGAGCTCAGGACCCTTCTGGAGTCGAAGCAGCACCCGACTGCGTACGACGGCTTCGAGCCGAGCGGCCTCGCCCACCTGCCCTTCGGCGTCCTCAGGCCCATCCTCGTGGACGACCTCCAGAAGGCGGGGGTCCACGTCAAGCTCTGGATAGCGGACTGGTTCGCCTGGGTCAACAACAAGATGGGGGGCGACCTCTCGAAGATCCAGGAGGTGGGGCGCTACTTCGTCGAGGTCTGGAAGGCCGCGGGGGTGGACATGACCAAAGTCGAGATACTGTGGACGAGCGACGCGACCAAGAACGACGAATACTGGAAGAAAGTGATCACAGTGGCCCAGAACACCACCCTGCAGAGGACGCAGCGCGCCCTCACGATAATGGGCCGCAACTCGAAGGACTCGGTCCAGACCGCCCAGCTCTTCTATCCGATGATGCAGGTGGCGGACATCTTCTGGCTCGACGTCGACATCTGCCAGCTGGGCCTCGACCAGAGGCGCGCGAACATCCTGGCCAGGGAGATCGCGGAGAAGAAGGGCTGGAAGAAGCCGGTCGCGGTCCACCACCACATGCTCATCGGCCTCCAGGGAGCCAAGGAGGCTGACGGTTTCGACGAGAACTCGGCGATTGACAAAGAGATTGCGAGCAAAATGAGCAAGAGCAGGCCGGACACCTCGATCTTCATCCACGACAGCAGGGAGACGATCCTCGCGAAGGCCGCTACCGCCTACTGCCCCGCGAAGGTCGTCGATAACAACCCCATGCTGGAGTACTCGAAGTACATCGTCTTCAGGAAGATGAAGTCAATCAAGGTCGAGAGGCCCGAGAAGTACGGCGGGAACGCCGAGTTCTTCTCCTACAGGGAGTTGGAGGATGCCTTCAAGGGCGGCTCGCTCCATCCGGCCGACCTGAAGAGGGGCGTGGGGGAATCCCTTGACGCGATAATCGCGCCGCTCAGGTCGCACTTCGAGAGAGACCCCGCGGCCAGGAGGCTCTACGAGACGGTGAAGTCCGCAGAGGTAACCCGGTAGGCCGGCACTCGACAGATTGCCAAAGGCCAGAGAGACCCGGTTCGTCGCTGACGCGATGCTCGGCTCGCTCGCGCGCAAGCTCAGGATATTCGGCTTCGACACTTCATACTACCACCTGGGCGAGGACGCGGGGCTGGTGAAGCTCGCCAAGACTGAGGGGAGGATCGTCCTGACCGCAGACAGGTCGCTGGCCGCCGCGGCGGAAAAGAAGGGGGTGCGCTGCTTCCTGCTGACCGGATCTACCGACTCAGGTCGTCTGCGGCAGATCTCGGCCCAGGCGAGGGAGGCGGGAGCCGGGCTCTCGAAGGGACCCTCGAGGTGCGCCGTCTGCAACGGGGCGCTCGCCCGAGTTTCTGGAGAGGCGCGGAGGGAGTTTCCGGCTGGGGTCGAGGAGCGTCACCGGCTCCTCTACAGGTGCGGCGACTGCGGGCGGAGGTACTGGAGGGGCGCTCACTGGAAAAAGTTAAGGAGGCTCGCCGCTGTCTTGCAAAAGCAAGGGCAAGCCTAGGGGATTCCAAAGTTGGCAATCACAACGAAGGAGGGGCGGTCTCTCGTTCTTCTGGCCCGGTCGACGCTCGACTCGTTCGTCTCGCACCGCTCGGTGGAGAAGCTGGAGTTCGTCTCGCCCCTGCTGAAGGAGAAGAGGGGCGTCTTCGTCACACTCAAGGCCGTGGGGTCGGGGGGAGAGTCCCTCCGCGGCTGCATCGGATTCCCTTTTCCGGTGAGGCCACTCGGCGACGGAATCCGCGAGGCCACCGTCGCGGCAGCGTCCGAGGATCCGCGCTTCCCCCCCGTGGAGTCAGAGGAGCTGGGCAGGATCTTGCTGGAGCTGAGCGTGCTGACTCCGCCCGAGACGGTCGAGGTCCGTGAACGCACCGAGCTCCCGAAACGCATCAGGGTCGGCAAAGACGGGCTCATCGTCTCCACCGGCTACCAGAGCGGCCTTCTGCTCCCACAGGTCGCGACCGAATATCGGATGGACGCCGAAACGTTCCTTTCGGCGACCTGCGAGAAGGCAGGCCTCCCTCCCGACTCATGGCTCGAACCCGCTGTGACCGTGCAGAGGTTTCAGGCGGAGATCTTCGCCGAGACAGAGCCGGGGGGAGAGGTGAAGGCGTTTACCACCTAATTCGTGGCCGCTTCGGAGGGTCTACGTCGGTTGTTTCGGCTCTGGCCTCGGCCACGCGACCAGGATGCTCTCCGTGGCAAAGGCTCTGGGGGAGGCCGGGGTGGAGGTCCGCTTCTCGAGCTCGGGCGAGGTCGCCGACTTCATCGCCTCCCGCGGTTTCGCCTGCAACACGCTCCCCCTCGCCGACGTCCGATACTCAGAGGAAGGCGGGCTCGCGGTGAAGGAGACCCTAGTCTCGTATCCGATGATCTCCTCCCGTGTCTACCGTCAGCTGAGGCGGGAGCTGTCGAACATCATCGGCTTCGGGCCCGACGCGGTGCTGAGCGACTCGGTCCAGTCGACGGTGCTCGCGGGCCGAATGCTGAAGAAGAGGGTCGTGACAGTGGTCAACCAAATCAGGCTGGAGGCCCACGGATCGGAGGGCTCGGCGTACCTGCGCCTGGCCTCCTCGGCCGCGTCTGGAACCATGGGAGCGTTCTGGAGCTTGAGCGATGCCGTCTTGATACCCGACCTCCCTCCGCCCTACACCATCAGCGAAAGGAATCTCTGGAACTCGGGCGTCGCCCACGCGAGGTACGTCGGCTTCATAATACCGGAGGATCCTTACCCAACGGCCGAGACCTTCCGGCCTTTCGGCGACGGCGGCAATCCTAAGGTCTTCTGGCCGATCTCCGGCCCGGGAGGGACAAGGGCGCCACTGGTCAAGAAGGCCCTCGAGATCGCCCGGGCCCTGTCCGCTAGGTACAGCTTCGTCATCTCGGCCGGCAATCCGAGGGGGGACACCACCCCAACAAAGGTCGAGGGCGGCTGGTACTACGGTTGGTGCGACACCGCCCAGAGGTTCTACAGGGAGTGCGATGTCGTAGTCTCTCGCGCCGGCCACGGAACAATCGCGCAGTCCATCGCCAGCTCCAAACCCTCGATCTTGGTCCCCATACCGAACCAGACCGAGCAGGACGGCAACGCAAAGAAGGCCGTCAAGCTCGGCATCTCCGTCAGGCTCCCGCAGGAGGAGCTCTCCGTAGGCTCGATGCGCAGCGCCCTCGTCCAGACCGAGGAAGGTGGTCTCTCGGAGAGCGTGGCGAGGTTGAGCCGGGTCGCGGGGAGGTACGACGCCAAGGCAGCGATAATCGAGACCCTCGGGAACTGTTCCTAGCGTAGCCCGTCGAGCACGCCGCTGACGTCGGCCCGCTTGCCCCCGAAGCGTCGCGCCGAAGGCCCGCCGGGACCTTGCCTCCCCCCTCTCTCCTGCGCCCCGGAGTAGCCCTTGAGGCCGAGCGGCTTGAGCGTCCGCGCGAAAGCCTCCTCGGGGAGGATGTAGAGTGGCGAGGCGGCCTTGTGGGGGAGTTTCACCGTCGCCGCCATGCCCGCGTGCGCGCCGGAGAAGATCCTTCCCTGGGCCTTCTTCGCCCATCCGGCTATCCTTTGACGGACCGTTCCTCCCTCCAGCACGAGCAGGCCGACGTGCCGCGGGTCCACCCTGTGGGAGAGCTCCGAGTAGAGGCGGGCGACCTCGAGGAGCGACTCCTCGCTCACAGTCGCGTGCACCAGCTCGACCTGATAACCTGAGAGGAGGGCGAGCCACGAGGCGACCGAACTGTGCGTGCCACCGGAGACGAGGGAGTGCACCCTCTCGCCGCCTACGGGCGACCCGCCGGGCCCCTTCTTCAGCTCGACCCCGACCGCGCCGCCCCTGGCTCCGTAGCTGATCCTGAAGACCGTCGTCGGGCTCTTCTCGTCTATCCTGACCCCCTTCCTCTCGTCGAGGATCGAGGCGTTGGCCCCGCCTACCAGGTCCTCCGACTTCGTCCCGCGGTCGCTCGACTCCGCCCTCACGGCGAAGGAGCCGCCCTTCCTGAGGTACTTGTGCGCGAGCTCCGCAGCCGCCGAGGAAACCGCCTTCGGCGTCCCCGCCGAACGGCCGACCGCCACCCAGCCGACCCCCGGGAGGTTCTCCAGGAGCGCAGCGACGTCGGTCGGCCTTCCGCCCTCGACCAGCAGGCATCCCCCCACCGGCGCGACCCCGGCCTCGATGCCCTCTAGATGTAGAATGTGTCGGACCGAGGCGCTGAGATCCGCGCGCTCGCCGCGCCCCGTCCAGCCGACGATCGTAGAATCTGACAAACATCCCGAGGCTAGCCGGGCTCCCTTAAACTCTTAGCGGCGCAGACCCGCCAGCCTTTTTAGCTCACGGAGGGGAAGCTGCGCATCGTGAACCCGACCTCGTACCGGCACAGCCGAATCTCCGAGATCCTCAACGAGGGCGTGAAGGGGTTCGTGGGTCTGAACGGGTGGGTCGTCAGGAAGAACCAGATCGGCGGAGTCGTCTTCGTGATGATAAGGGACGGGACCGGATACATCCAGGTCTCCGCCAAGAGGGGCGTCGCGCCGGACGAGGCGTTCGCCCTGATGAAGGGAGTTCCGAAGGAAGCTGCCGTGGCAGCGATGGGGCAGGTCCGCGACGACAAGCGCGCGCCAGGAGGAAAGGAGATCTCGGCAGAGCAGTTCGAGGTCGTCGCCGACGCTGAGACCTGGCCGATCACGAAGACCGCCGCGAAGGCGAAGTCTTTCCTGCTTGACAAGAGGCACCTGAGCATCAGGGGGCCGAAGGCGATCGCGGCTATGAAGATCAGGTCCGAGGTGATCGGGGCGACCTTCGACTACTTCAGGGAGAAGGGTTTCTGGCTTATCAGCGCCCCGACCTTCGTGGGCGCAGCCGTAGAAGGAGGCTCTACGCTCTTCGAGGTGGGATACTTCGGCAAGAAGGCCTACCTCAGCCAGAGCGCGCAGTTCTACGAGGAGGCCTCGCTGCCGGCCCTCGAGAAGGTGTGGATCTTCCAGCCCGCGTTCAGGGCAGAGAAATCGAAGACCCCGAAGCACCTAACCGAGTTCTGGATGATCGAGTCTGAGCAGGCCTTCGCAGAGCAACCCGTCAACATGAGGACCCAGGAGGAGCTCCTGGCCAAGATGATAGGGCGGGTGGTCCAGAACAGGCAGGAGGAGCTCAAGACGCTGGGCCGGACGCTCACGGAGCCGTCGCTTCCGCTCCCACGCATCACGTACGACGAGGCGAGGGAGATCGCCGTCAAGAAGGGCTTTCCCTTCGAGTGGGGGGACGACATCACCAGCGAGGCCGAGAAGGCGGTAAGCATGAGCCAGGACTCGCCCTTCTTCATCACCGACTATCCGCTCAGCGCGCGAAGCTTCTACCACATGACCTACCCCGACAGGCCCAGGGTGACGAAGTCCGCGGACCTCATAGCGCCGGAGGGCTTCGGGGAGCTGGCCACGGGCGGCCAGAGGATACACGACTACAACGAACTGATGGAACGGATCTCGAGCCAGGACCTGCCGACCGAGTCGTTCGGGTGGTACCTAGAGCTACGGCGTTACGGGATGCCCCCGCACGTCGGCTTCGGCATGGGCGTCGAGAGGGTGACGAGGTGGGCGGCTGGGCTCAGGACGATACGCTCGGCGAGCCTCTTCCCCAGGACAGTTTCACGTATCTCTCCCTAGCTCACCCTTAATTAGTGGAGGACGATTCGGAGGCTCAAATGGCTGAAACTGACGAGGAGGAAGTGGAGAAGAAAGAAATTGACAAGAAAGAAATTGACAAGAAAGAAATTGACAAGAAAGAAATTGACAAGGAACTGCTGCTCACCGCGCTGCCAGGTGTCGGGCCAGCCACGAAATCGAAACTGAACGACGCCGGCATCTACAGCGTGCTCGACCTCGCGACGGCGGGGCCCATGGACATCGCCGAGGCGTGCGACATCGACGTCACAAAGGCGGTAGAACTGAACAACAAGGCTAGGAAGCAGCTCGTCACGCTCCACAGGCTGGAGCCTGACTTCATCAACGCGGCCGACCTGCTGGTCAAGAGGAAGGCCATCGAGAGGATCTCCACCGGTTCGAAGAACCTGGACGACCTCCTGGGAGGCGGGATCGAGTCCTGGGCGATGACCGAGTTCTACGGGGAGTACGGGGCCGGCAAGTGCGTCGCAGGAGACACGAAGGTCTTCTACACCAACGACGCCAACGTCCATCTCGAAAACATCTCGGAGACTTACGAGAAATACAGATCCATGTACGGAGAGAAGTCGTTCGAGGAAGGGCACATCGTTCCCCTCCAAAGTGTGAACGTAATTGGGTACGACTCGAAACCGACGCCGGCGACTTTCCTGTACAGGGAGCCAGCGAGATCCGTACTCGAAGTAAAGACGGAGCGCGGGAGACTCTTGAGAATCGCGAGGCAGCATCAGCTCCTCGTGCTTTCCGGCTCAGGAATGCGATGGGTGCCGGGGGCTCTTGTGAAAGCCGGAGATAAACTAGCGACCCCGAAATCGATGGAGGTCGAGGGTTCATCTCAAATCTCGGCGGACGATGCTTTCTTCCTCGGGCTCTTCGTCGCAGAGGGTACAAGGAATCCGCTTTCCCTGACAAACGAGGATCAGAAACTGATAGACTGGACCAAGACCTACGTCAAGAGCAGGTTTGGGTTCGAGCCCACAGTCTCAAAGTCCCACGGCCGCTCTCAAGTGGTGCTCCTTAGGAATCCCGTTCGCGAGGTGCTAGGAGATATCGCAGAGGAGAACTCCTACACGAAGATCGTACCAAATTCTGTCCTGAACGGGAGCGACGGGGTCATCCGAAACTTCCTCGCAGGTTACTTCGAGGGAGACGGTCATGTGAAGGACCAGGACGTCGAAGCTTCTTCCAATAGCAAGCAGCTGATAGAGGGCGTGTCTTACCTTCTTACGAGGTTGGGCATCTCGTCGACGATGAGCGTGAAACATCTTCGCACTGGTCCCCATTACAGACTCCGAGTCTCGGGGTTCGACAGCGAGAAGATGTCCGGGATTCCTTTCAAGAGCAAGGAGATCCCCCATGTCAGGACGCGCAACAGCAAGTTCGGAGTTCCTGCGGCTGAGTTGCTTCGTTCCGCCTACAAGTCAGGCGTTTCCTCAAGCCGCTGGCATGTCCGGCGAGAGGGAAGACTGAGAAAAGGCGGAACTCTCTACGAAGCACTGACGAGGAGCGCATATGGAACGACCGCACTGAGCGATTCTTTGCTTAGAGATGCCCTGGCATTCTTTGAGGACGTCAGAGGAATGAATGTCCGGTCTCTCGCTGACCTGGAGGACGCGAGCGTCGAAACCGTTACAGGCTTCAGATCGTTCGCGAGGTCGCTGCCCTTCCCTGCCAATGAACTCGCGGGACCGACGGGAGTCTCCAAGAGCGCGGTCAACAACTACTTCAGCAGAGGCGTCCCTGAGGCAAGGGTCGTCGCCTTCAAGGAAGCAGCCAGGAAGGAGATTGAGCGGAGGATAATGGTACTCGGAGACGCTGTCGCTGTGCTCGGAGACGCAATGAACTTCAACTGGGACACCGTGAAAGAAGTCAAGGAAGTGAAGCTGGACGACTACGTCTATGACTTCGTCGTCCCAGACAGGCACGCTTTCATCAGCGGGAACCTCCCCACCATGATGCACAACAGTCAGATCTGCCACACGCTCTGCGTGATGGTGCAGGCGCCGAAGGCCCAGGGCGGGCTCGGGGCTGGCGCGATATACATCGACACGGAAGGCACCTTCAGGCCGGAGAGGATCGCGGAGATTGCAGAGGCGCGCGGATACGATTCGGCGTCGGTGCTCAGCCGCATCACGGTCGCGAGGGCCTACAACAGCGCGCACCAGGAGCTCATAGTGAGGGACATCGGAAGGGTGATCGAGTCCAACAAGGCGAAGGTGGTCATCCTCGACAGCGCCGTTGCCCACTACAGGGCGGAGTTCGTCGGCAGGGCCACCCTCGCGGAGAGGCAGCAGAGGCTGAACAGGTTCATGCACCTGCTCCTCAGGATCGCTGAGGTCTACAACGTGGCGGTCGTGGTCACGAACCAGGTCCAGTCGGCGCCGGACTCGTTCTTCGGCGACCCGACGAGGCCGGTGGGCGGTCACGTGGTGGCGCACACGAGCACCTACAGGCTCTACCTCCGGAAGGGGGGAAAGAGCAGGATCGCGAGGATGGTCGACAGCCCCTATCACGCCGAGCGGGACGCGGTCTTCATCCTCGATGAGAAGGGAATCGACGACCCGTCCGAAGAGACTACGACTCGGAAGAAGTAGGCATCGACCGTCGCAGGTCAATAGTTTAATTAGGGAATCGGGTCGGGCATGGGTCTACCTTGGTTTCCCGGCGTATTATTGCGATCCTGCTCATTCTCTCGCTCGTCATAGTCCCGATGCTGCCGCTCTCGCAGTCGCAGGCGGCAAGCGGCACCTCCAACTACTCCGAGAAGGTGAACGTCTACGTCTCGGGCTCCAATGCGTACTGGCAGATGAGGCTCTCCGGCGTGAACGCGTCGAACCCGTACCTGACCGACGTGGAGGCGCTCCAGGGGCTCTCCTGGTACAACGTGACCGCGATCAAGACCAGCTCTTGGCTCGGGGACTTCCAGGCGTTCGGTCCTCAAGGGTACAACGTAATCCCCGTGCCGTATCTTCCTCCGCAGGGCCTCTTCCTTAGCGTCGGCGCGACGAGCTACGGCACCGCGGCCCAGGCCGTCGGCTACTTCGACCATTACCTGACGACGACCTTCACGTCGTACTCGAACTCGAGCGCGACGGGCGTCTACACCTTCACCAGCTCCATCTCGTTCAACGAGCTTGTGCCAAGGACGCTCTACAAATTCGTGCCCACCATCACGGGCTTCGCGAGCGTCGTGAACGGGACGGGCTTCGACAACCTCCAGGGGCCGATGATCACCTTGGAGGGCGACAGCGGCTCCTCCGGTTTCACGCACATAATCACCCTCGCAGACGTCACCTCCAGCGGGCTCAACAACGCGGGCAACCCAACGATACTGAACTACTTCGGCTCCGCAGGGAAGGTGCTCACGGCGTCCAACATCAGCACCTCGTCGGTGGTCGACTTCCACGTCCTCGACGGCATCCTCTCCCCCGGAAACGCGACGGGCGTGTCTAACGACAGGCAGCACTTCACCTCCTCCTACGTGATTAACATGAACCACGGGCAGAAGATCCGCTCGATCAACGAGACTATCCTAGAGCAGCCCGTCGAGCTCCTCTCAACCAGACAGATCGACAACGGAGTCTTGAGGGCCAACTCGACCGTGACGGTCACCCTCACGATAAAGGACCTCTCCAACTCCACGAGCGTCGACGCTGTCAACCTAAATGACAACTGGTGGCAGAGCTATCCGTTCCTCAAGCTGGTCAGCGGCAACTCGACAGTTTCCGACAAGGTCCTCTCAGCGGGCACCCAGATCACCCCGACCTACGTGCTCGAGGACACTGGGAACGCGGTTCAGCAGAT
Organism: uncultured archaeon; assembly: GCA_963731775.1. Lineage (GTDB taxonomy): Archaea > Thermoproteota > Nitrososphaeria > Nitrososphaerales > Gagatemarchaeaceae > DATJAJ01. The sequence continues at coordinate 388,449 of CAVSWV010000006.1, forward strand.
CAGCATCCCTGGGGCGACGGTCAGCTACCACTACGCCTGGGGCGGTCAGAACGACACCTTCTACAGCCAGGTCAACGGGGCCTCGCTCTCGGTCGGAACGGACGAGCCGGTCGTCTACGCTTACCTCAAGGTGGGCAGCGGTTTCGGGAAGGCGGTCGGCAACGACCAGAACCTGACGGTTGTCATTAAGAACGTGGGGACTCGCGCGGCCTCCGACGTGATGGTGAACGGCGCCCCCGTCTCCGGGGTCTCGACCGGCCTCACGGCGGACGGGGGACAGATCTCGCTTCCCTACGCGATAAGTGCGCCGAGCCTCGCTGACGTCAACGTCACCGCGACCTATCTCGTCCAGTACACTTCCGGCGGGGCGCAGGAGAGCGCGAACACGAACTCCCTCTCGTTCGTCTTCGCCCACACGAACATGAACATCGGCTTCGGCCAGCTCGCGGTCAACTCGACCATCGCCGCGTTCACCAAGGGCGTTGGCACCAACCTCACGCTGACCTTCACTTCGTCCAACTACGGGGCGCTGAACATGAGCTTCATTGCCACGGGCCGCCTGCCGGCGGGCCTCGCCTGCGGGACCATCAAGGGGACGGGCCTCACGTGCTCGAACGGGGTCCTCAACATCCAGTACAAGGCCCTCGTGAAGCAGGTCGGAGAGATATCGACGATGGGCTTCAACGTGACGACCCCCGAGAGCTATTACTTCCCGTCGCTCAACTTCAGCGGGGCCGCATCGGGATACACGCTGCTCGGCCAGTCGAACATCGAGCCCGCCCCGACCGGACTAGTCTTCACGAAGACCTTCACCCCGTCGCAGCTGTTCGGCGGCATGGCCTCCAGCGTCGCCGTCTCCGCGACCAACAAGGGGCCGTTCCCGGTCTTCAACGCGACGATAGCCACGACGAGCGACGGCTTCGACACGATACCGGTGGGCGCCGCCCCGACCACGGCGACGAACAAGACGATCGCACCGGGAACCAGCCTGTCGTTCACCTACACGGTCACGACCGATTCGACGCCGGGCACTCAGACCGCCACCCCGGTCAGCTCGACGTTCTACTTCGGAGGCCAGAAGTACGCCGTCACCAGGACGGACACCAAGGTTGTGATATTCCACTCGGTGAGCGCGTCCGTGACGACGACCCCTGCGACTCCAGAGGAGGGGAAGGACTTCAAGGTCACGATAAGCATCACCAACCCGTCGGCGGTAAACGTGACGAACGTCCAGTTCGTCATACCCATCCCGTCGGGCGTGACGATATCAAGCGCCACGGGCGCGACGGTCGCCAACGGCAAGCTGACCGTCTCCACCGCGGCACTCGCGGCGGGCAAGACCTACACCGTCAACCTGACAGCGTCGGCAGGCTCAGGAGTCTCGATCCCGTTCACGACGTCCAAGCTAACTTTCAGCTACGAGGGCACCAGTGTCAACGGTGCCGCGCCGATCTCTTCGGGCATAGCCATCAACGAGAACGTTACCATAAGGTACGTCATCCCGATTGCGCTGGCGGTACTAGTGATGCTGGCCGTGGTTATCCTGCTGAGAACGAAGACGGCCCCTACCGCTCCCGCTTCCCAGCAGTGAACTCTTCGAAGGCGGCCTTCGCCTCCTGATACGGCATCTGCTGCGGCGGGTGCTTGAAGCAGTACGCGGAGAGGCTGGTCAACTGGCCCCCGACGCCCCTGTCAAGAGCCACCTTGGTGCCCCTGATCGCGTCGACCATCACGCCTGCGCTGTCGTAGGCGTCGACGACGTGTAGCTTGAGGTCGATCTTCACCGTCGTGCCCCCGAAGTATCGCCCCTTCAGCCAGATGTAGCAGATCTTGTCGTTCTCGAGGAACTTCACGTAGTCGCTCGGGCCGATCCTCGTCGGGACCTCGTACGGCGACATCGCCCTGACCGCGCTCGTCTTGCTCTCCCTCTTGTCCTTGAGCCTGCTCTCCTCGAGCATGTTGAGGAAGTCAGTGTCACCGCCGATGTTGAGCTGGTACGTCTCGTCCACCTTCACCCCCCTGTCGATGCAGAGCTTCACCAGCGTCTTGTGGAGCACGGTCGCCCCCACCTGGCTCATCACGTCGTCGCCCGCGATCGGCAACTTCGCCTTCTTGAACTTGGCCGCCCACTTCGCGTCTGACGCGATGAAGACCGGTATGGCGTTGACGAAGCCGACCCCGGCCTCCAACGCCGCCTCGGCGTACATGTGGGCCGCCTCGGTGCTCCCCACCGGCAGATAGTTCACGAGCACCTCCGAGCCGGAGCGGTCCAGCTCTTCCACCACGTCGGCGACCCTCTCCTTCGAGATCGGGACCACGTCCTTGAGGTACCGCCCGATGCCGTCGAGCTGGGGCCCCTTCTTCACCCTGACCCCGAGGTTCGGCACGTCGATTATCTTGAGCGTGTTGTTAGGTTTCTGGAAGATGGCCTTGGAGAGGTCCTTTCCGACCTTCCTCGCGTTCACGTCGAAGGCGGCCACGAACTCTATGTCCCCGGGGGTGTAGTTCCCGACCTTCCAGTAGGTCAGGCCGTCGTCCTTTCCGTGGGAAGCGTAGTACTGGGCACCCTGCACGATGGCAGACGCGCAGTTTCCCACTCCCGCGATCGCGACCTTGATCTTCGACATCGACAACTTATATTCCCGTAAATGTCTGTATAAAACGATTTTCGGCTGTTCTCGGGGGAATAACAATAAAAGTTGACGCCTGCGCCCGCGATTTCGTGGAGGAAAAGTCCGCCGGCGCGGTCGTGTTCAACGAGAAGCTCGGGGTGAGGAACTACCTCCTTCTGTTAAACGCGGGGCGATGGGACTTCGCAAAGGGCAACATGGAGGCGGGCGAGAGCGAGGCCGAGACCGTCAAGAGAGAGGTCGGCGAGGAGACCGGGCTAGCCGAGATAAGCCTCGTCGACGGATTCAGGAAGGTGATCGAGTACTTCTACAGGAGGGACGGCTCGACCGTCCACAAGCAGGTGGTCTTCCTCCTGGCGAGCACCAGGGAGGACTCGGTCAAGATATCGCACGAGCACCAGGGCTTCGGCTGGTACCCGTACGGGGAGGCCCTCGCCAAGACGACGCACGAGAACTCGAAGCGCGTGCTGGCTGAGGCGGAGAAGTTCCTGATCGCCGGAAGGCCGGCCACGCTGCAGGGTCAGAACTGAATCAGCGGGTGGGGCTCTGCGAGCCTCACGACCTTGATGTACTGGAAGCCGTGCTCGCTGGTCTTCTTGGTGTAGTCCGTCTCCGATATCTTGTCCGGGGCGTACTTCATGAACCCCGCCGACGGCTCCTTGTTGGTCTTGGCGTAGAAGAAGATCGAGGCCTCCTCGTAGTCGTCGATGCGCGCGAACGTGCCCAGGATCCACGAGTCGTCCTTCTTGAACGCGAAAAGCGGGAGGGGAGGCTCCTCGAAGAGCATCTTGTATGTCCCGACCTTCACAAGGTTGGGGATATCCTCGACCTCGGCAGCCATGAACTTGTCCGGGAAGTCGCTCTTCGGGTTGAGCGCCGCCGGCATCTTCTTTATCCGGATCACGGGTGCGTAGAGGAACGAGGCGTTGTTGGCGGCGCCCACCATGCTGACCTCTTCGCCGTCCTGCGTGGTCCTATAGGCGAGGAACTCCCCGGTGAGCTCGGTGTCGGCGTAGTAGAGTATCTGGGTGCCCATGTAGAGGTCGAGCGGGGCCGCGAGCCTCGTCATGCGTCCGACCTTGAAGGCGAAGAGCGGGAACGGGGCCCTCTCGAGCGCGCAGGAGAGCCTGCCGATGTCTAGAAGCGACCCGAGTTTCACGTAGCACGCGCCTCCCAGCCGGTGGTCGTGGTCGTCCTTCTTTGGCAACTGGCGCGGGCTCCTCGGGTGCCCATATTAAGCTGAGCGGACTCTTCCCAAACTTATAGCGGCGCAGAAGCCCCGAACGAACGTGGAAGACTGGGTCGCCGAGACGCGCCGCGAGCTCCAGGACGCGGCGTCGAGGCTCGACATGCTCTCGTCGGAGATCAGCGGAGAGCCCGACCGCGAGCAGGCGAGGAGCATCTGGCTCTCCTACCTGTACGTCGAGAAGGCGGTAGCCTTCATCAAGCTCGAGGTAGGTGAGGAGAACCCCGGGCGCTTCGTGAACAAGAAGGCGTACGCGGTCCCAGACGAGCGGCAGGCGGTGGCCTTCGCCGCGGGGCACTTGAAGCGCGGGATGACCAGGTTCGCGGACGGGGACTTTGTCGAGTCGCTCAAGCAGCTGCGCGAGGCGCGAAACTATCTGAGGATGTTGTTGCGCCAGCTAAGGTTGCGGAAGCGCCGAACCGCAGCGGCGGGGACGGTCCGCCCGGATTAGGATTCTGACTCTTCCTTCTTCTTGGCCGCTGGTTTCTTCTTGGCGGGCTTGGCCTTCGCCTTCTTCGCGGGCGCCTTCTCCTTCTTTGGCGCAGCCTTCTTCTTCTCCGTCTTCTTTATCTTCTCGAGCCTCTCCCTCTCTACCTTCTCCTTGTCCTTCTCGTCGGAGGCGTCCCTCTCCTCCTTCTCGTCCCTCTCGGCGGCCGCTATCTTCTCCTTCTCCTTCAGTTTCTTCTCCTTCTCCTCCTCGTCCTCGCTCTCGGTCGTCTCGAGCTCCTGTATCGTCAGCTGGTCCGCGTCGACGAAGACGCGGTAGTCCTTCCGGACGCCCTTCATGAAGAGGAACCGCTTGACGTACGTCTTGACCTTCCTGGTGTTCATGCCCTTCCGGACGGACTCCGAGTCGATCTCTATCGAGTCGCCTGACAGCTCGGCCTTGGTCCCGACCCTCGCCTCGAGGAAGGCTGAGAGTGCCTCGCCATTGTCCTTGAAGGTGCCGAGGGCGATCTTCATTTCTGAAACCCCCTCGCCCAATCGGATATAACGGTTTGGCCCCGTTGACTCCCCATTGAGAAAATCTTAACCGATTCGACTTGGAACCCAGGAGTGGCTCGGCGTGAAATCGACTAGGATCAAGAAGACTCTCGATAGGCTGGCCTACGCTTCGTTGGTCTTGGACATCTGCATCGCCGTCATCACCGCCCTGAGCGTCTTCGACGTCGGCAGTCCCCAGCATCTGCTGGTCCCAATCAACTTCCTGCTGACGATAGTGGTCGCGCTCTCGATAGTCATGTTCGTCGTTCTGCTGTTGTTCAGATCTCAGGAGAGGCAGGCGGTGAAGGCGATCGAGACGGCCCAGCCCCCTGCCTGATTGCCGTCTCCCGTCCCTCCTCTACTTGCCGTATCTTCTCGTCCGCCGCTGGTAGGTCCTTATCGCGCGCATCAGGTCTATCTTCCGGAAGGCTGGCCAGAAGACGTCGACGAAGACCAGCTCTGAGTAAGCGCCCTGCCAGAGGAGGAACCCGCTCATCCTCTCCTCCCCCGAGGTCCTGATTATCAGGTCCGGCTCCTGGTTGGGTAGGTACGCCGTGTAGAGCTTCTTGGAGATGGTGTCCTCGGTGATCTCGTCCGGTGTTATCGCGCCGCTCTTGACGTCCTGCGCCACCGCCCTCACGACGTCCGTTATCTCAGCCCTCCCCCCGTAGGCCACCGCTATGTTGAGGTAGAGGTCCCCGAACCCAGCGGTCTTCTCCTCGATCTCGGTCAGGGTCCTCCTCATCGACTCGGGCAGGAGGTCCAGCTGGCCTATCGCCTTCACCTTCACGCGGTACCTGAAAATCCGGTCGTCGGTCAGCAGCCTCTCGAACCTCTGCTGCATCAGCCCGAGCAGCTCAGTCACCTCCCCGGGAGGCCGGTCGAGGTTCTCCGTCGAGAGCACGTAGAGGGTGACCGTCTTGATCCTGAGGTCGTGGCACCAGTCGAGCAGGTTCTCCACGTTGTTGGCGCCCTGCTCGTGGCCGATACCGGGGGAGACTCCGCGCGTCGCGGCCCACCGCCTGTTTCCGTCGAGGATTATCCCTATGTGGTTCGGGAGCGGCTCCTTCTCAATTTGGGCGCTGAGCCTTCCCTCGTAGATTCTGTACACTCCGAGTGATTGCAGAACCGAGTCCAGCAACGGGACCTACTCCGCCGCCACGCTTGCTCTGGTCCTTACTCGAGGCACCACTATCGCGGTCAGTCCGAATATGAACGCCATCCCAAGCAGGACGTAGGAGATGAGTAGTATCGGCGCGTTGCGCTGGCCTCCCTCCAGTATCGTGGCGAAAGTGTTGATCGGGTAGTAGAGGAGGACCAGGAGCGCGATGGCGACTCCGTCCCTCCAGATCCGCGAGCTGCCCCTCACCAGGTGGGCCAGCAGCCCCCCGCTCGCGTAGATGGCCACGCCTATCGAGACGAGGACGAGCGAGCCGGCGATAAAGTACCCCGCGAGGTTCCCGACCTGTACGAAGAACTCCGATGGGTGAGCGACTACAATCGCCACCGCCGCTGAGTCTTGGATGTTCACCTGGTTGTAACCGGCCGAGATGCCCACCACCACGACGAGGACGCTGGTCACGGTCGTGAAGAGCCTGATGTATCCGTAGGGCCCGCGGCTCAGTATTCCCACCAGCCACCTGTCGAGGTCAAATCCCCTGATGATGAAGGCCCCGCCGATTATCAGCAGCGTCGCGAGCTCGGCCGCCAGCGCCTGGTTCGAGATGACGAGAATCCCCGCGAGGAGCAGTATGACCCCGGGGACACCGAGCACCCATTTCGAGTACCGGGTGTCGAAGACGAGCATCCTCAGGTACCTGCCCATTATCATGTAGTTCTGCTCGACAGTCTCGCTGTGCTTTATCGTGACCCTCTCAACGGAGACGATCGGCTTGATGTTCTGCAGGATCGGGATGACCTGCTCGTCGTCCGCCCCGTCTGAGACCAGCACGATGCCCGCATAGCTGCCCGAGTTGACTATCGACTCGACCTCGCGCCTGACCTTCCTGTCGGCGTCGAAGCCTCCGTTGGGGTCGCCGCACACGATTGCCACCTCGGCGACTACGCCCTTCGAGCCGAGCTCGGTCTGCTTCTTCAGGGCCGCGAAGATAGCGTTGGTGTCCGCCTCCTCCGGATCGGCCAGCCCAAGCTTTGTGGCAGCCCCGATGACCGCCTGCCTGCCGACGACGGGCGTCCCCACCTTCGCCTTCTGGCCCAGATCGTCGTCTCGGTCGACGCAGAGCACCAGGTACTTCTCACCATCAGCGATCAATGCGACTTCGGTTGGAAATAGTGCCTTCGATACTTAAGTCTAGACCCGAATCTCGCCCAATAAGAAAGATGCTGGAAACGCTTAAGAAACGTGCAGCGTGTGGAATTGCGCGTTGCCCGCCTCGAACGACGACATTCTCGCGGAGCTCAAGGAGATCCGAAAGCTCCTCATGCCTGCTCCGGCGGCTCCAGCCCCGAAGGGGATGGCGGCGGAGTTCAAGGCCTTCCTCGAGGAGTACAAGGTCCTCGGGCTCGCGGTAGCTTTCATTCTGGGCGTCTACCTGGGGGCCCTGGTCAAGGCGCTCGTAGCCGACTTGGTACTCCCCATCGTGGGAATACCCCTGGGCTCCAGCGGCAACCTCACCGCCCTTACTGAGACCTTCGCCGGCCAGACCTTCATGTTAGGTGACTTCCTGAACGCCGTCCTGACATTCATCATCGTCGCCTTGGTGATCTTCCTGATCATCAAGATGGCGAACAGGTACAAGATCACCTGACGAGGGACCGTTCAGGTCTTCCGACAGATACGCTTAAGATTCCTAGCGGTCGTGTAGCATCGTTCAGAGATGCAGATCGAGCGTCCCTGGCTGAGGGCGCGGCCGAGTCCCGCATCAGAGGAGAGCCTAGTGCAGCCCAAGCCGCTCTATTCGGTGCTGACCGATACCGCGAAGAGACTTCCCGGCAACGCCTGCCTCTTCTATCAGGGACGGACTTTCACTTACGCCCAGATCGACGAACTCTCGTCGAGGTTCGCGTCCGGCCTCATCTCTCTCGGGCTGAAGAAGGGCGACAGGGTGGCGATCTTCCTACCAAACACCCCGCAGTTCGTGATTTCGTACTTCGGCATCCTGAAAGCGGGCTGCATCGTCGTCGCCTGCAGCCCGCTCTACAAGGAGAGGGAGCTCGAGTTCCAGCTCAGAGACTCGGGCGCCCAGGTGATCGTGGCCGCCACTGACGTGATCAGGGAGAGGTCTGTGGCGGGTGGGAAGAGGGTGGAGAAGTGGAACGACCTCTTCGACAGCCTCGAGAAGTGCAGACAGAACCTCCCCCTCAAACACGTCATCAGCACGAGCGTCACGGACTATCTCCCGGGCTACAAGAAGGGGCTCGCGCGTTTCGCGGGCGTCAAGAACGTCTCCAGGAAGGGGACCGTCTCCTTCGTCCGGCTGGTGGGGTCGATGAAACCCCTCGAGAAGTTCGCCGACGTCAACCCCGTCGACGACCTCGCAGTGCTCCAGTACACGGGCGGAACCACGGGCACCTCCAAGGGCGCGATGCTGACGCACTACAACCTCCTGTCGAACGCGGTCTACTCCTCGATGTTCCTCCCCATCAACGAGAAGGACGTCGCCCTGGCGGTCCTACCGCTCTTCCACATCTACGGGATGAGCGTGATCATGAACTCCGCCTTGGCGGTCGGAGCGCAGGTCGTCCTACTCCCCAGATTCCACGTCGAAGACGTCATGAAGGCCATCCAGAACGAGCGCGTCACGGTCTTCTGCGGAGTCCCGACGATGTACATCGCGATTATCCACAGCCCGAAGTTGAACGACTACGACCTCCGCACCATCAGGGCCTGCATTTCAGGCGGAGCGGCCCTCCCGGTCGAGGTGAGGCGCCAGTTCAACAAGGCGACCGGGGGCAACCTGGTCGAGGGTTACGGGCTCACGGAGTCGAGCCCAATCACCCACTGCAACCCGGTGCACGACGGCGAGGTCAAGAACGGCTCGGTGGGGATGCCGTTCCTCGGCACCGACGCGGCCATAGTCGACCAGGACGATCCGACCAAGTTCCTCGGAGTCGGGGAGGTCGGGGAGCTGGCGGTGAAGGGTCCGCAGGTGATGAAGGGTTACTGGAACAAGTCCGAGGAGACCGCCCTGGTGCTCAGGGACGGGTGGCTCCTGACCGGGGACATCGCCAAGATGGACGGAGACGGCTACTTCTTCATCGTCGACCGCAAGAAGGATATGATAAACGTGGGAGGACTCAAGGTCTATCCACGGGAGGTCGAGGAGGTGCTTTTCATGCACCCGGCGGTGAGGGAGGCGTCGGTCGTCAGCATGCCCGACTCGTTCACCGGGGAGGCCGTGGAGGCCTTCGTCGTCCTGAAGGACGGGGGCCCCACTGTCACGGAGGAGGATTTGATCGCTTTCTGCGCCACGAACCTCTCGAAGTACAAGGTGCCCAGGAAGGTCGTCTTCGTCGGCGAGCTCCCGAAGACCCTCGTCGGCAAGGTCCTCCGCAGGAAGCTCCGCGAGTCTAGCGCTCCACAATCATAGAGACCGCGTTCCCGCCGCCGAGGCATAGGGTCGCGAGCCCCCTCTTCTTTCTTTGGTGCCTGAGAGAGTAAACCAGCGTCGTGAGCACACGGGCCCCGCTGCAGCCGATCGGGTGTCCCAGAGCCACCGCCCCGCCGTTGACGTTGAACCTCTCCTCCGGGATGTCCAGGGCCTCTCGGACCGCGATCGACGCTGTGGAGTAGGCCTCGTTGTGCTCGAAGAGGTCGATGTCGTCGACGGTCATGCCCGCCTTCTTGAGGAGGGCCCGCGTCGTCGGGATCGGGGCCTCCATAACGAGAGCGGGGGCGAGCCCGCCAGTCCCGTACGCGACTATCCTGGCTATCGGCCGGGCCCCGAGCCTCTCTGCCGCCTCCTCGGAGGCGATGACGAGCGCGGACGCGCCGTCGCTAAGCTGGGAGGAGTTCCCGGCTGTGAGCACCCCGCCCGCCTTGAAGACTGGCTTCAGCTTCGCCAGCTTCTCCACGGTCGTGTCGGGCCTGACGCACTCGTCGGTCGCGAAGCTCGACACGGACCCGTCCTCCTTCTCCAGCTTCACGGGGACTATCTCGTCTCCGAACGCGCCGCTCTTGATCGCGGCCGCTGCCTTCATGTGGCTCTCATACGCGAACTCGTCCGCCCTCCGCCGGTCGATCTTGAACTTCCTCGCCACGTTCTCCCCCGTGATCCCCATGTGGTAATTGTGGTACGCGTCCCAGAGCCCGTCCGAGATCATCGCGTCAAGGAGGCGCGCGTCCCCGTACTTCAGTCCCCATCGGAGGTTCTTGACGAGGTACGGGGAGTTGCTCATGTTCTCCGTCCCGCCGGCCACCACGACCTGGCTGTCGCCCGCCTTGATCGACTGCGCCGCCAGCATCACCGCCTTCAGCCCGGAGCCGCAGACCTTGTTTATCGTGACCGAGCCGACCGAGAACGGTACGCCCGCCCTCACCGCAGACTGCCTCGCGGGGTTCTGGCCGAGGCCCGCCGAGACGACGTTGCCCATGATGACCTCGTCCACCTGTCGGCCCTTGACGCCGGCGCGCTTCATCGCCTCCGATATGGTGAGGGCGCCGAGCTGGGTCGCGCTGACACCCACCAGGCTCCTGCCGAACTTTCCGATCGCGGTCCTGCACGCCGAGATGATTACTGGGTCGGACATTCTATGCCGTTCGGAGCTTCTGGCCCTGTAGATTACTCTTTCGCGGAACAGACCCTGAACCTGTAAATACCCTCAGAGATGGGGCACGATTTGACAATGCTCCGACCACTGAAGAAGATCTGGATGGACGGGAAGTTCGTCGACTGGGCTGACGCGAAGATACACGTATTGACGCACGGGCTCCACTACGGCTACTCGATCTTCGAGGGCATCCGCACCTTCCCCACGAAGAAGGGTCCCGCGGTCTTCAGGCTGCCAGAGCACATCGAGCGCTTCATGAACAGCGCCAAGATCTACCGGATGCAGCTCGGCTACTCCGCGAAGGAGATCTCCGACGCCTGCGTCGAGGTCGTGAGGCAGAACGGACTGAACGAGTGCTACATACGACCCATCGCTTACACATCGTACGGCGCGATGGGCCTCAACCCGATGAACAACAAGATCAGCCTCGCGATCGCTCCATGGGAGTGGGGCGCGTACCTCGGCCCGGAGTCCGCTACCAAGGGCGTCCGGTGCACGGTCTCGAACTGGGTGAGGATCGACTCCCGCTCGCTTCCCCCGCAGGCGAAGTGTTCGGCGAACTACGCCAACTCCGCGCTCGCAAAGATGGAGGCCACCCAATCGGGCTACGACGAGGCGATAATGCTCAACAGCGTGGGCATGGTCGCGGAGGGCCCCGGCGAAAACATCTTCAGGGTCAAAGACGGCATCCTCAGCACCCCTCCGGCTAGCTCGGGAATACTCAGGGGCATAACGAGGGACACCGTGATCCAATTTGCGCGGGACAGCGGGATCACCTTCTACAGGAACGACTCGACCAGGGAGGAGCTGTACACCTCCGACGAGATCTTCTTCAGCGGGACAGCCGTCGGGATAACCCCCGTCAAGGAGGTCGACGGGAGGGTCATAGGGAACGGGGCGAACCCAGTGACAGCGAGGATACAGAAGCTGTACGCGGAAGTCACCCACGGCGAGAACAAGAAGTACAAGAACTGGCTGACTTACGTGAACGCCTAGGCCCTGACGACCCGGAACTCTTCGATGTCGAGCAGCGAGCCCTTCCTCTTCGACTTCGGCCTGAACCGCGGCGCCACCTTTGAGCCTATCTCTGCGTCCCTTCCTGAGACGCGGTGCACGATCCCGCCCGTGGTACCCCGGAAAGTGACGAAGGCCATCATTACCGGGGTCCTGGCGCGCGAACCGTCGAACTTCACATGGCTCTCGGTCAGCGCTGCGATCGTGCCGACCGGGCCGACGTCCCCGAACCTCGTGATCGGTAGGTAGCAGTCGACGCAATAGCTCTTCGGGGGCAGGAACCTCTTCCCGCACTTGGCGCACCTGGAAGCGAGTATTCTCCCCTCCTGCAGACCTCGAAGGAACTTCTCGCCCGCAACCCCGGCCGAGTACTCGTAGTGGAGCGGAATTTCGTCTTTGAAGAACCTCATCCTGTCGACGTCGGTGATCCTCTCGCTCAGAGGCATGCCCCTCTACCGACCAATCAGAGACGTATATCTTTTGACATCGCCACCGCGCCAGCAGGGGGCGCCTAGGTCACTGGTCCAGAAGCCTGCCGGCCCTCAGAGCGTCGATGGTGTCGACGACCAGCCTGGCGCACTCTTGGTTGAGCCTCCTGCCGGTCTCCTTGGTCCCTCTGCTGGGCCTGCCCGAATAGGCGCCCGGGAACGCCACGCTTGTCATCGCCGGGTCGAAGGTGTCGACGAAGCCTGCGGCGGCCTTCCCCTTCGAATACGAGAAGATGTGGTCCTCCTTTGGGATGATCGAGGGGTCGAGGTACTCGTCCCCCACGTTCCAGACCAGTGAGGTCTCGCCCTCCCCCGCGTGCCCTTCCGGCTCGGGGATTACTCCCCTCAGCCTCTCGAGGAACTGGCCCTCCCACCAGCCAAGCACAACGGTCTTGATACCCAGGTCGGCGGACCGCTCCGCGGCGAGGCGGAGCGCACCGTCGTTGCCCCCGTGGCCGTTCAGGATGACCGCGTATTTCACCTTCCACGGCTGGAACCCCTTGAGCACGTGGTAGACGTAGTCGCTGAGAACGGCGTGGGGGACGTCGTGCGAGCCCGCGAAGTCCTTCAGATGCCAGGTGTGGCCGTACGGGATTGCCGGCGCCACGAAGACCCTGTCGCCCGCCAGCCTCTCGACCTCCAGGGCGATGAGCTCTGGCACGATGACGTCTGCGGCGACGCTCAGGTGGGGCCCGTGCGCCTCGATCGTCCCGACGGGAAGCAAGAGGGTGTCGATCTTCCCGATCAGCTGGGACGCCCTCGAGTTCGTCAGCCTCTTAATGAGCATCTTCCCCCTCCTGGGGGCTCGGCTCTATTTATCCTGATTCTCGGCTTCGTCAGAAAAGCAGGAACTTGGTAAATTCACTTCGCCGGCTTGAAGTAGCGTATGTCGGTGATCCCACCCTTGCGCTCCGCCCTCGGCTTCCAGACTGCCTTGACCTTCATGCCCACCCATATGTCCTTCGGTTTCACTTCGCCGAGAACGTGGAGGAAGCCCATCTCGGGCGACGCGCCGTCCAGCCAGACGACGGCGACCAGAATCGGCGTCTTGCGCCTGCTCGCGTCCACGTTCACGTAGCTGATCGAGAAGGTGCTGACGATTCCGGTGTCCCGCACCCTCACCCAGGAGTCTGTCGGCCGAAAGCACTCCTCGCAGTACATCCTGGGTGGGACCATCGTCCTTCCGCAGCCCTCGCACTTACGGGCCCAAATCTCGCCGGCCTTGAGGCCGTCCAGGAACCTGCTGATCGCGACTCCCGAGGTCCAGGAGTACTTCAGGACGGTCTCGTAGTGCGTGAAGAGGTACTTCTCCGCCTCCAGGTCTTGGGGCGTTATCTCCGTCCCCGGGTACTTCTGGATCTTGGAGCTCAAGCTCGCTTCACCCGCGGCCCCGCGTGCCATTTCAAAGTTTCCGCTCCTTCCTGAATTGCTTCGCGGCCTCAACGTACCCCTCGACGGCGGCCGGGTCGGCCAGGGAGCCGGGATTGAGCACGTCCTGCGGCCTGGCTCCCATGAAAATCCTCTTGATTGGGACCTCGAGCTTCTTGCCGCTGATCGTCTTCGGGATCGACGCGGCCTCCAGGATCTCGTCGGGGACATAGCGGGGCGAGAGGTCGCCCCTGACCCGCTCCCGTATCCGGCCCTTGAGGGCGTCATCCAGCTTTCGACCCTTGACGACGACGAAGAGCAGCATGGAGGATGTGCCGTCCGATAACTCCACGTCGATCGCGAGGCTGTCGGCGACCTCCGGCATCGACTCGACGACCCTGTAGAGCTCGCTCGTCCCTATCCGGACGCCAAGCCTCTTGATCGTCGCGTCCGACCTCCCGTAGATGACGCAGGTCCCCCTTTCGGTTATCTTGATCCAGTCGCCGTGCCTCCAGAGGCCCGGGAAGCTCTCGAAGTAGCTCTCCTTGTACCTCCTGCCCTCGGCGTCCCCCCAGAGGAAGAGGGGCATAGAGGGCATCGGCGAAGCCACCACGAGCTCGCCGGTCTCGCCCACCACCGACCTGCCTTCCTCGTCGAACGCCTTGACGTCGGCTCCGAGCCACCTGCACTGGATCTCCCCTGAGTAGACGGGCAGGGTCGGGCAGCCTCCCACGAAGCAGGTGCAGACGTCCGTCCCTCCGCTCACCGAGGCAACCCAGAGGTCTTCCTTGACGCTGCGATAGAGCCACTCGAAGGCCTGAGGAGAGAGGGGAGCGCCGGTCGACCCGACGCCGTTGAGCTTGGATAGCCGGTGGGTGCCCGAGGGCTCGACCCTGGCCTTCATGCATGAGGAGACGTACGGGGCGCTGGCTCCCATGAACGTCACGCCCAGGTCCTCGGCGAGATCCCAGAGCGAGTCCATGCTCGGGTGGCCGGGGCTCCCGTCGTAGAGGACCGCGGTCGCGCCGCAGAGGAGGCTCCCAACGAGGTAGTTCCACATCATCCAGCCGGTAGTCGTGAACCAGAAGAACCTGTCATCCCTCTTGACGTCGTTGTGGAGGGAAAGGCCCTTGAGGTGCTCGAGGAGGATCCCTCCTTGCCCCTGGACGATCGGCTTCGGCAGTCCGGTGGTCCCCGACGAATAGAGGATCCAGAGCGGGCTCGAGAAGGGGACCCGCTCGTACCGCGGCCTCTCTCCCCTGGTCACGATCTCCTCCCAGCTCGTGAAGTCCTTCACCGCACGAACCGGTCGCTCGGCCCCCCCGACGATGACCCTCTTCTTCAAGCTCGGCAGCGATTTGCTGATGGTCTCCAGGACCTCGATACGGTCGAACCACTTGCCGCCATACTCATAGCCATCCGCGGCGATCAGCACCTTCGGTTCTATCTGGCTGAAGCGGTCGAGCGCGCTCGGGGCGCCGAACTCGGGGGAACAGGATGACCAGATGGCGCCGATGCTCGCGGACGCGAGGAGGGCGACGACAGCCTCGGACCTGTTGGGGAGGTACCCGGCCACCCTGTCGCCGGCTGAGGCGCCGGACTCGACAAGCCATTGCGCCACGCTCGCGGTCCTCGCCTCGAGGTCCGTCCAGCTCACGCTCTCTCCTCTCCCCTTCTCGTCCCTGCAGATCAACGCCGGACCGTCGTGCCTGTTCCTGAGGACGTGCTCAGCGTAGTTCAACCGCGCCCCCTCGAACCACTTGGCCCCTGGCATCACCCTGCTCGCGATTGCTTCGGAGTATTGCGGGGAGGCATCCACCCCGAAGTAGTGCCAGATTGATTCCCAGAACCCGTTGAGGTCGTCCACGGACCAGTTCCAAAGCTCTCGATAGGAGTCGAGACTCCTGCCGCTTTCCTCGAGCCAGGACATGTAGGCGGTCATGTTGGCACTGGTCTTCCTTCGTTCGTCAGGCACCCAGAGGAGCTTACCTTCGGTCAATTAGGCTTCGTACGTTCCGAGTTTGCGTATAAACGCGACGTGGGTGAATAGCCGTGTTGGGCGTTTTAAGAGGATTGGCCCTCGATAGTAGTGGCAAGGCGCTTCGCACCAGTTTCGGACCGGATGAAGGTGTACGAACTCGTTCGCGAAGCCGTCAGGAAAGGTGAGTTCTCTGATGCTGCTTATTTCATCAAGAACAACAGAGAGAACGGGCTTGTCTTGCCATCCCGACAAACGATTGGACGTTGGGCCTTAGGAAAGAACTCTCCTTTCTACGGCAAGCGATTATTCGACGGGAAGGCTTCGGAGGAACTGAGTTTTTTCTTGGGAGCTTGGATAGGAGACGGCTGGGCCGACGAGAACGACGGAGGGAAGAGATTGCTTCTGAAGGTCAGGTCGTACGATTTCGCGAAGGAGTTCGCCGACTGCGCGGCCAAGGTCCTTGGAAAGACAGATTCCTACTGGGTCCGAAGGGTCGTTGACAAGAACGGAAAGTGGTACCTGGTCAAGGTCACGAGCTTCTCGCTTTTCGATTTCGTGAATCGACCGGCGGAATCGCTGAAGCCCGAGATCGTAGCTTTCCCAAGAGGATTCCTCCGTGGCATTTTCACAGCCGAGGGGAATCCTTCCGTGAGTATCGAGAGGAGAGGACGTCCAAGATTGAGTCTTGGATTGTGCATCACAAATTCTGATTTGCCTTTGATTGCCCTGGTTCGAGGCATGCTAGTGAACTTGGGTTACAGTCTCGGCAACCTGAAGATCGATCGCAAGAAAGGGGAGAGAACAAATCTCACGATAGTGAAGAGGGACGTCTGGCAGTTCAATATTTCGACTCGAAGCGAAGTGGTGAGGTTCGCGAAAGAAATAGGTTTTGCAGATTCTAGGAAGCAGAAAAAACTTGAAGACGCAATATCTTTGGTAGCCGCACTAGGCTCTTTCGATGCAGCCGCTGATTGGCAAAGACGTTACAAGAAGTCGAGCGGAGATTGGACCCTAATGCCACCCGAAACTATCGCCGCATCGTGATTACGGTTCCACACTGTAAAAGGTCACCCCAGGCCTGGGCGAGACCTCTGTTCACCTCCTTCTTCACCTGCCTCTTGCCCGCTTCTCCCCTGAGCTGCCAGAAGAGCTCGCAGACCTTCATGGTGCCCGCCGCCGCAATCGGGTTCCCTACTCCCAGGAGTCCTCCTGAGGGATTGATTGGGAGATCCCCATCTCTTTGAGTGACTCCCTCCTTGGTCAGCTTCGCAGCCTTCCCTTTGTCCGCAAGCAGTACTCCTTCTATGTGGTGAAGTTCCTTGTAGTCGAAGGGGTCATACACCTCGGCGAAGTCAATCTGTTTTCTCGGATTATCGACCTTCGCCATTTTGTACGCCATTCTCGCAGCCTGTTCGACGTATCTCGGGAAATAGAGATCTCGGTCTGTCCAATACTGTGAGTCGATGTTCCATCCCACCCCGTCTATCCAGACCGGGTCGTCGGTGTACTTCCTCGCCACTTCCTCCGAGACGAGCATGACCGCGGCGGCCCCGTCGGACGTGGGGGAGACGTCGAGCCTCTTCACCGGGAGGCAGATGGGCTCGCTCTTCATCACGTCGTCGACTGTAATCCTCGCAGGCAGCTGGGCGCAGGGATGATCCATCGCGTTCCCCTTGTTCTTCACCGAGACCAGCGCGATGTCCTCCTCCGTCACGCCGTGGACCGCCATGTATCTCCTCATCTCGAGCGAGAAGATCCAGAGGAGGTTTACCCCGAGCGGCCTTTCGAGCGTGTGGTCGAAGATGCTCCAGAAGGCGTACTGCGGGTGCGGATGCAGCGGCGACATCTTCTCCTCGCTGACCACGAGGCAGCTGTCGAAGAGACCCGAGGCGACGTGCCACCATCCGGAGATCGGCGTGAAGACCCCGGTACCGCCGCCTACGTAGACCCTGCTGTACGGCTTGTTTGTGCCTCCCGCGCCGTCCATGAGGTACTCCCCCTTCATGTGGACCCCGTCGAATGCGTCCGGGGCGGTCCCCATCACGACGGAATCCACGTCCTTGATCTCCATACCGGCGGAGTCCATGGCCATCCGCCCGGCCTCGAAGGAGAGCTCCCTGCCCGTCTCGAGCATCCTCCTCCTGAACTTGGTCATCCCCGCCCCGATGACCGCGACCCTTCTCATGTCGACAGCACCGCCGCCGCTCCGGTCCCAGTCGGGTTCCCGCGCCATGACATAGCCATCGCCGTCTCGGCCCCTTTGATCTGGTTAGGTCCCGCTGTGCCCCTGAGCTGGAGGACGCACTCCAAGACCCGATGCGAGCCCGAGGCCTCTATGAGATATCCCGTGCCGAGCGAGCCGCCGCTCCTGTTGACGCGCTCGTCCTTTCCCGAGAGCATCGCGAGCGCCTCCCTCTTCGACGTGCCCAGGGAGAGGAGATGTTGGAGCAGCTTGTAAGAATACGTGTCGTCAACCTCGAAGACGTCTATCGCGGACGTGCTCCTCAGCCGCGCCTGCTTCATGGCGGCCTGGAAGGCGTCCCTCGCATAGCGCGCCACGTCGATCTGCCCGCCCTCGTACCACGGCGTGGAGGACCGCCACGAGAGGCCGTCGACGAAGACCGCCTCCCTCTTGTTCCGCCTAATCCATCTCTCGGAGGCGAGCACGAGGGCGATCCCGGCCTCGGCGGACTCGCAACGGTCATACCTCCTCAGCGGGTCTGAGACCGGCGCCGCTCGCGAAATCTCTTCGGAGGTCAGGGACGCGCCGTACGACGACCTCGGATTGCTCAGCGCAAGCGCCTTCTCCCTCTTCACCACCAAGCTGCAGTCGTCGCGTGTGAAGCCCGAGCGCGCCAAGAACGCGCTCATCTCGAGCCCCGCGAGGACGTCGTTGTTCGCCTCTATGACCCTGATGTACGTGGGGTCGAGGGCCAGGTTCTCGACCGCCGTCTTGTCGAGGACGTCGGCCAGCTTGCTGTGGGCCTCGACGGCCACCACGTCGGCGACCCCGGCCCGGATGTGCATGATCGCGTGCCCCATCCCGATGATCCCGTCCGCCGGGACGGTGCACAGGGGCCGCCTCGCCCCTCCGACCTGGTCCGGCACCATCTCGTCGGCTATGCTCCATCCCTCCCAGAGGTCCTCGGTGCAGCAGATGAAGGAGCCAACCTCCTTCCGCGGGTCCACGCCTGCGTCCTCGTAGGCCTTTGACGCTGCCTGGTACATCAGCTCCCTCGTCGAGATGTCTCCGATGGCGGGTCTGAAGCCCTCGTAGCCTACGCCAACGATGCCGACTCTATCGGCCAATGCCTCAGCCTCCACACTTCATCTTAATTATTGATTTGCCTCAGGTGCCGCGACGCCATTGCTGGGAGCCGCAGCCATTCACTTGATGGGGAAGATCAGGAAGATGACCAGGTCCCAGACGAAGTGGCTGGTGATGTTCGAGCTCAGGTCCTTAGCGAAGTAGTAGTTCAGCCCCCACACGGTGTCCGCGACGAACGTCGTGGCCACCCACAGGGGATTGAGCGAGCTGACGTGTATCAGGGCGTCGAAGGCCGCCACCGCGAAGACCGAGCCGATGCCCAGGCGAGCCGTCATTCGCTTCTGCAGGACCCCTCGGAAGAAGGACTCGTATCCGACCGCGTCGAAGGCCAGGATCCCGACCTGGAGGTAGAGCGGGTTCGAGGACGAGGCGATTAAGGAGTAAATCGACCCCTCGCTCGATTGGGCTATCCCGAACGGATGGATGGCCGATATCCCCGCGTTCCCGGCGTAGAAGACGAGATAGAGGACCGCGGCTGTAGCCAGCCCGATCGCGATTGTGAGTAAGGTTGGCCTGAACGCGCCCCTGAAGCCGGCCAGCAGGTACGCGGCCAGGATCATCGAGGCCGTCGCGACGTAGGCGGCCGCGAGGAAGTACTGGTGCGGGACGGTGAACATCACCGTCATCGTCGCGAGGACGAGTGCGAGACACGACGCGAGGGTCCCCCTGCCATATCGCCCGTCCATCAGCTGGCATCCCCGGCTGACGCCGTGATAAACCTGCGACCGCTTGGAGGCGTCAGAGCAGGAACCCTATCGAGAGGAGCAGCGTGAACAGGACCGAATGCACGAACGCCAGCATCGTCCTGGACCCGTATTCGGGGGGCGACCGCTCCTTTCCCTGAAGGTCCGCAAGCTTCGAGAAGAGGGGGAGTGCGATGATGACCAGCCAGCAGTAGACCGGGGCGTTTCCTGTCGCTACAAGGGCGGCCACGATCAGGTAGGCCGTCGCGCAGAGGACTGTGAAGAGGCGGGTCGAGCCGGCCCTGCCCATGACCACCGTGAGCGTCCTCTTCCCGGCCTTCTGGTAGACGTCGTAGAAGATCGCGTCATGCGAGACGAGGACGCCCGTGGTGAGAAGCCCGGCCGGCAGGGCCACGACCACGGGGAGCGCAGCGATGTGCCGCGTCAGGACGTAGTAGACGCCGAGCGCCGGGATCGGGCCGAAGCAGAAGAGTATCGAGAGCTCGCCCAGACCGAGGCCCCGGTAGTCCAGCTTCAGGGGCGGCGCGACGTAGAAGTAGCTGAGCAGAATCCCGGGCACCGCGATGCCCAGCGCCCACCAGCCCACCTCCACGGAGAGTACCACCCCGATCAGGACGCTGAGCGCGTAGAGCACGTACGACACGACGAAAGCCTGCCGCGCGTCGAGCATCTTCCTGGCGACCGGCTTCCATCCGGGCGAGTCCTTGGGAAACAGCTCCTCCGCTATCTTGTCCGTCCCGTTGAGGAAGTCGTAGGCGTCGTCAATCGCGTTGGCCGCTAGGTGGAGAAGGACCGCTCCGGTCAGGGAGAGCAGGAAGAGGGCGGCGCTGAAATCCCCGGTCGCGTGCCACGCCACGCTCGCTCCCAGGATGACCGGGGCTACCATCACCGGGATGAACTGCAGCCTGACAAGCCTGGCCAGCAGGCCCGCTGTGAGTGCCAACGGACTTTCACCCAGACTTCGGGGCCATCGACTTCATCGCGAACTCGACGTTCCCGATCGGCATCAGTATCGGCAAGGTGACCCCCGCTTCCAGGTATTCGCCGACCCTTTCGACCGCGTGGTTTGGGGTGCCCGTGACCGTGAGCGCCTCGATCGCCTCCTCGGGTATCAGCCTCTTCGCTTCAGCGGCGTCGCCGCGCTTCCACGCCTCCTTCATCGGGGCGAGACTCTCGGCCGACACCCCGTACGCCGCCAGCACCTCCGGCCTCACGACCTCCGCCAGCTGGTACGCGAAGAAGTAGTAGTCCCGGACGGCCTGGACCGCCTTCGAGGGGTCGGGGTCGAGCGAGGTGAGCATGTAGGAGGCGCGCTCCACCTTCCTTCCACGGGCGGACTCGCCCTTCTCGACGCTCTCCATCATCTTCTTGGTCCCCCAGGCCGTGTTCAGCGCTGGCGATAGAATGACCCCGTCAGCAGAATAAGCGGCGTAGGCCAGAGTCTTCGGCGAGAGGGACGCGATGAAAATCGGGATAGGCTTTTCGACCTTGAACCCGAGCTGGAGGTTCTTCACCTTGAAGAACTCCCCGTCGAACTCCACCTTCCCGCCGGCCCACACCTTCCTGACTATCCGGACGTACTCCTTTATCCTCTTGAGGGGTTTGCTCTTCTCTACCGGGAATATCTGATGGCCGATCAGCGGCACTGTGGGGAAGCTCCCGAGGCCCAGCCCCATTATCACCCTCCCTCCGGAGAGCTCTGAGAGCGAGGCGAATGTGGCCGCGGCGGTGACTGGGTGCCGGGTGAAGGTGTTGATGACGCCTGAGGCGACCCTGATCGTTTGGGTCGTCGCTATCATGCTCGAGAGGTAGGTGATTGTGTCCCTCTGGAAGAGGCTCTCGTGCATCCAGACGCTGTCGTAGCCCAGAGCCTCGGCCCTTTTTGCGATGGCCGACCCCTCCCTCGCTGAGAAGACCGGATTGAAGCCTAGCGCGAGCTTCACGAGTAGTTACCACGGACGAATGGTAATAAGCATTTTTCGACACGGCGCGATTCTGTCCCGTCTTCTAGGTGCTCATTTGGCTGTCCCGCTTGGGTTGTGGAAGCACGCCTCAGAAACGAATACGCCAACACGATGATGGAGATAAGCGCGATTGAAATTCCTATGACTTCGGGAGTGTCATGGGATGAGGGTGGGCAGGTGCCCTCTGGAAAGAACGTGTCGGAACTGCTTGCGCAGAGGATGTAGTTAGACCCATAGAACCAGATGGCTAGTCCGAGGATTACTCCACACACGGCGACAAGCCTGACTATCCAAGCTCTCAATTCGGGGCGCTCCGCTCAGCGCTTGAGAGACGCGTTCCGCCACGTCTGCGAGACCGACCTTCTTATCGACAGGGCGAACGACTCGTTCTTCACCCAGATGGCGATCGCCCCGAACGACTCGTCCCTCCCGTGGGCGGGCACGCCGAGTATCACGGAGTCGCCCCCGACCATCACGTCGAGCATGATGTCGTCGCAGCGGCGGATCTCCAGCCCCGTCCGCGTCGCCACCTTGATCTCCGAGTCAGTGACCTTCGCGTCGCGTGGGATCAGTATCCTGATCTTCGCCCGCTCGCCCCCCGCCTTCCAAAGGTAGGAGAGGAACGTACCCCTCGCCTCGATCCCCTTCCTGACCAGGAGATAGACCTCGTCGGAGGACCGGAGTACCTCGATGAATGCGGCCGCTATCGCGTCGATCCCCTTGAGCATCGTCGGCTCGAAGTCGTCCCCCGACGGCGAGAAGATGGGCTCGAGCTCGGCCACTATCTTCTGCTTCACCTGGTCTCGGCCCGACTGCTCCTGGTCGAACTCCTGGGAGAGCCTGGTCATCCTTGACTGCAAGGCGACGGAGGGTCTCACCGCCCTGAAGACGCCGCCCGACTCGTTGGCGAACCCCTTCTGTGTCAGGGTCTTGAGTATGTCGTAGGTCCGAGGGAGCGGGACCTTCGAGGCCTCCGACGCCTCCTTGGCGCTCATCCTCTTCCTGAGTAGGGAGAGGTAGATCCTCGTTTCGTAGGCGTTCAGCCCGAATGCCTGCCTGAGGAGGGCCTCCGTTTCCATCCGACTTCGCCCGGGCGCTTCGCCTTAGAATAACCTTCTGCTGTGTGTCCGACTAACGCCGAGCGACCAGGAGCGAGAGCGCCTCGCCGATGTCGTCGCAGTCCTCCAGGTCACGAAAGCGCGCGATCGCCCTGCTCGCCTCGGGCTTCGTGAGGTAGCGTTCCGTGAGCCTGCCGAACTTCTCGTCTATCTCATCATCGGTCATGGGGTTCTTCGGGTGGCCCCTCGGGATGACCATCTCCGACGAGACCGACCTGCCGTCGCGCAGCTTGATCCTTATTCTGTTGGCCATCCCGTTGTGGGGATAGAGCTTGGTCAGCTTCGGGTCTTCCCTGACCTTCGTCTTGTCGAGGAGCGTGATCACGTCCTCGTTCTTCATCTTCTCGTCGGAGTAGGAGTCGTTGTCGATTGAGCCCTCGATGAGAGAGAGCGCGACGATGTACGGCAGGCTGTGGTCGGCAGTCTCCTTGGTCGTCGGCCTCCACTTGTCGGCGTCGTTGCCGAGTATGGTCAATCCCGCCTCGTGGGTCTCGATGAGGATGGACTCCACATTCTCGACATTCCTGAAGATCTTCTTCCTAAGATCCAGCGCGGCCCAGATGGCAGTCTGGGAGTGATACTCCGCGGGCCAGTACTTCAGGTACGTATCCGGGAGCTTGAAAGGGCGGGTCTTCCCCCCGAACCTGTCGACGTCCAACTTGAAACTCCCCGAGACCTGCTTGAAGAAGCCCATCTCCCCCTCGAAGACTGGCGAGGGACCTGTCATGCCTTCCCTCGCCAGCATCGCCGCGAAGACGCCGTTCCTCGCCGCATTGGCGAACGACGCGCCCTTCCACATCGAGAGCTGACCGGCGCGGACCTGCCGCATGGTGAGGTGCGAGTTGAGCGCGATGTTGACCGCCTGAGAGGTCTCCTGTCGGCCGAGCTTCATCAGCCTGCTCGCTGCGAGCGCCGTCGAGATCAGGCCGAAGTTGACGTGGTCCCATCCCCTGTGCCTGAGGTCGGCGACGTCGCAGAGCCTGCACTGCACCTCGTACGCAACCGCGAGCGCGGTCAGGAGGTCCCTGCCGTTCGCCCCCTCTGACTCGGCGACTGAGATACAGGCGGCAAGGTTGTCGCTGGGATGGGCAGGCTCCTTGGAGAGGTAGGTGTCGTTGAAGTCGAAGTATCTTATCATGAAGCCGTTGACGAAGGTCGCAAGATCCGGCGAGGTCTTTTCGCTGGTCCCCAGCAAGGTCGAGGGACTCTTCGACCAGAGCCTTACGGCGACCCTCCTCGCGAATCCGATCGGCGGCTCGGCGAGGGCCCCGACGCCGCAACCGAGGGAGTCGACCACCCTCCTCTTCGCTTCAGAGATCGTCCTCGCGTCCAGGTCCGAGTAGTCTATCGAGAGGGCGTATTGGCTGAGCCTCTCGGAAAGGTTCACGACCCTTCTGAATTCCCTCCATTTTTAGAACTTGCGTCCGTTGCCGACCCTCAGGGACGCGTCCGGGTTCTCGGCCCGAGGGGCCTCATTACCCATAAATAGAGTGGCAACCGCTCGCGCCACGGTTTCGCCAATGAGAATTGCGGTCTGCGTGAAGCACGCGGTGGACGAGGCCGAGCTCAGGGCGGACGCCTCTGGAAAGCCCGTCATCGGCGGAGCGGCGTCGAAGATGAGCACCTTCGACAAGAACGCGGTCGAGGAGGCGATCAGGATCAAGACGAAGTTCGGAGGGGAGGTGGTCGTGTTCACGGTCGGAGAAGCATCGGCCAGGAAGACGATCAGGGAAGCCCTCGCTATGGGCGCCGACAGGGCGGTCCACCTCGTCGCTGGCCCATTCGGCTACGACTCGATCGGCACGTCGTTCCTTCTGGCGAAGGCGATAAGGAGGGCCGGAGAATTCGACGTCGTCCTCTGCGCCGAGGGCTCCTCGGACACCTACACCGGCCAGGTCCCTCCCATGCTGGGCGAGTGGCTTCAGTTCGCCTATGCCGGCTACGCGTCGAAGATCGAGATCGACCAGGGGACGGCGAGGATACAGAGGTCTCTCGAGGAGAACGTCGAGACGGTGCAGGTCTCCACGCCCTTCGTGGCGTCGGTCGTCAACGAGATCAACGAACCGCGGTACCCGACGCTGATTCAGATAATGCAAGCATCGAAGAAACCGGTCGAGGAGATCGCAGCGGGGACGCTGATGACCCCCGAGGGTCCCCTCAGCATGTCAAAGGTTCTGGGCATGACTGTCCAGTCCATGAACAGGAAGAAAGTGATGTTCGGGGGGACGCCCGAGGAAGCCGCTGCGAAGCTCGTCGAGGCGCTGAGAAAGGAGGGCGTGCTCTCGAAATGACCCTGACCGTCTGGAGCTACTCCGAATCGGTCGCTACTGCAAACGAAGTCGCCTCGGCTGCAAACGTCCTCGCAAACTCGGTGGGCGGCAAGGCGAGCATGATAGAGCTCGACTCCGTGCGGGAGGGGACTTCCTCCGCAGGGGGGCGGCTAGTCCTGAAGGCTTCGGCGGCCATCGGCGCCTCCGCGGAACTCGCGGCCGAGGCGATTTACAGGGCTGTGAAGCAATCAGGGCCTTCCGTGATACTGTTCGGTGCGACCCGCACCGGGAGGGAGATCGCCTCGAGGCTCGCGGTCAAGATGCGGGTCGGCTGCATGTCCGACCTCACCAGCCTCACGATCTCGGGCGAGGAACTCTGGGGGCACCGGAGCGTCTTCTCGGGCAAGTTCACCGCTGCCATGGGCTGTCCCCTCCCCTGCGTCGCGACCGTCTCGGCGGGCGCTTTCGAGCCGCTACCCGGAAACCCCTCCGGCACTCTGGAGATGAACGTGGGAGAGATCGCCCGGGGGGTGCAGGTCATTGCGAGCACCCCGAAGGAGAGGGGCTCCGCCGACCTCCGCCGCGCGAAGGTGATAGTAGCCGCCGGAAGGGGGGTGAAGAAGAAGGAGGACCTCGTCCAGATTGACAGGCTGGCCGCGGCGATGGGCGGGGCTGTAGGATGCTCGCGTCCCCTCTCGTCAGACCTTGGCTGGCTTCCCGAGGAGTGCCACATCGGCCTCACGGGAATCTACGTGAGGCCGCAGCTCTATCTCGCGGTCGGGATCTCGGGACAGCTTCAGCACGTGGCGGGGATAAAGGACTCCAAGGTCATCGCGGCCATCAACTCCGACAAGGACGCGCCGATCTTCCAGGTCTCGGACTACGGTATCGTCGGCGACCTCTATGCGGTCGTCCCCGCGCTCCTGAAGCAGTTCGGCTCGCAGGGCTAACCCGCGCCCATCTACGCGAGAACCGTTAAATCTCTCGAGGGCCCGCCGCGAAGTGAGGTAAGCCGTTCCTACGACCCTCTTCAAGCCCGAGCACAGGCGTCTCCTGAGGATGCTGCACCCGGACCGCGAGGGCGAATACGTGGCGCTGCTCTCTTCCCTGGGAGAGTTCATGGACTCCAAGATCCTCCCGCTCTCCCCGAAGTTCGACACGTACGCGGAGAAGATGACCGATTGCAGGAAGGAGTTGCTCGCGAACGGAATCTGCAGAATCTCGTACCCCGAGGAGTACGGCGGCCTGGGGCTGCCCACCTCTCTCTATGCGATGGCGATCGAGATGGCGGGAGGGGCTGACGCGGCCATAGCCCTCAGCGTCGCCATCCACAACACAGCGTCGGAGGGCCTCTTTCTCTTCGGCAACGAGGCCCAGAAGAGATCCCACCTTTCCGACCTGATAACGGGAAGAAAGCTCGGCGCCTTCGCGCTGACCGAGCCCACCTCCGGCTCCGACGCGAAGGGGATTCACACGAAGGCTGAGAAGGTCGGGAGTGGCTACGTCCTCAACGGCTCGAAGATGTTCATCACGAACGCCGGGGAAGCGGACGTCTACTTCGTCTTCGCTGCGACCAACAAGGGCCCCTCGGCCTTCCTCGTCGAGAAGGACACCCGAGGGCTGGCGACGGGCGACGACCTCCCCAAGCTGGGCATGAGGGGTTCCAGGACCGCGGAGGTCCGTCTGTCGGACTGCCGCATATCGGAAGAGAATCTCGTTGGGGTGGAGGGGGAGGCGTACTCTTACGCGACAAGAATGCTGAGCGGGAGCAGGATCGTCATGGGCTCCCTCTGCGTGGGCATCGCCCAGCTCGCGTTCGACAAGTCGCTCGCGTACAGCAAGCAGAGGAGCGCCTTCGGGCAGCCGATCTCATCGTTCCAGCTTACGAGGGAGAAGATCGCCAACATGAAGACAGAGATAAGCGCCGCCCGACTTCTCTGCCTCTACGCCGCTCTGATGAAGGACCAGGGCGCGGAGTTCTCGTCGGAGTCGTCGCAGGCCAAGGTCTTCGCGACCGAGATGGCGGTGAGGACCTGCGACCAGGCGATCCAGATCTTCGGGGGGTACGGCTACACGTCCGACGACCTGCATCGGCACTGGCGCGACGCAAGGTTGCTCACGATAGGGGAGGGTACCTCCGAGGTGCTCAGGCTGCTCATCGCCAGCCGAGAGCTAGCGAAGACCTCGTGAGCTCAGTCGCGGCCCACGGCGCTTAGAAAGCTCTTCGCGCCGCCGATCAGGAACCTCGTGTCCGAACCTACGCCTATGAACTTGAAACCAAGGGAGACCGCGCGCTTCGCCTCGTCGGGGGTCGCTGCCAGCACACCGGGGATCTTCCCGTGCCTCCCGCACGCCTCGATCACGGTCCTCATCGCATCGATGACCCGCGGGTTGTTGCGGTCGTCGTACAGCCCGAGCGACATGGTGAGGTCAGACGGGCCCACGAACGCAACGTCGACCGCTCTCGTCGATAGGATCCCTTCGAGGTTCTCGATCGCCTGCTTCGTCTCTATCTGGGCGACAACGAGCGTCTGGTCGTTGGCCGTCCTGAGGTACTCGGAGAAGCTAAGCCCGTAGTCGGCCGCTTTCCGTGGGGCGACGCCCCTCACGCCCACCGGAGGGTACTTGACGAAGCTCACTACCCTCTCAGCCTCCGCTGCCGTGTTGACGAGCGGGCAGATCACCCCGTGGGCCCCCATGTCGAGGGCGGCCTTGATGAGGTACTGTTCCGCGGCTCCGACCCTCACTATCGGGCAGATCTTGTCGCCGTCGATGGCCTGTATCATCCTGCTCAGGCTCTCGGGGCCCAGCGGGGCGTGCTCCCCGTCGAAGATCAGCCAGTCGAATCCAAGCGCTTCAAGGATGTCGGGCACGTCTGGATGCCCTATCGTGACCCACGTTCCCACGCAGACGTCTCCACCCGCCAGTTTCTCCCTCAGAGTGCATTTCACTGTTCCTCGGCCGACGAAGGGGCAGCCTGTTCGGCTATATCTATTGCCTGGTTTCCCTTTCCAGCAGAGTGTTAGCAGGATTTCAAGTTCTAACCGAGCGATTCGGCCACGATTTCGGCGATGTCCTTGACTTGCATCTCGGCGTTCATCGACTTCGTCGAGTCGTCCAGCATGGAGAGGCAGAAGGGGCACTCGGTCGCGATGACGTCCGCCCCAGTCGTCTCGGCCTCTTCGGTCCTCAACACGGCGATCGAACGCTGCTGAGGGACCTTGAACCAATAGTTTGAGCCTCCGGCTCCGCAGCAGAACGTCTTCTCTTTCTTCCGTTTCATCTCGCGAAGGTCGGAGACCGACGCCTCTAGTGCCTCCCTGGGTGCATCGAAGATGTTGTTGTATCTGGAGGCGTAGCAAGCGTCGTGGAGAGTCACGGATATCTCCTGTATCTTGTCCTTGGGCACGCGCAGCCGCCCTCCCTTGATGAGGTCGGAGATCAGCTGGGTGTAATAGACGACCTCGTACTTCCCGCCGAAGACGGGGTATTCGTTCTTCAGCGAGTTGAAGCAGTGCGGGCAAGTCGCGATGATCTTCTTGACGCCGTAGGAGTTGAGCTTCTCGATGTTCTGGTAGGCGAGCTCTTGGAACCTGCCCTCCTCGCCGAGTCGGCGCGCGGGGTCTCCAGTGCACGACTCCTCCTTCGCCATTATCGCGAACGAGACCCCGGCCTGCTTGAGTATCTTCGAGAGCGAGCGCGAGATCCTCTGCGCCCTCTGGTCGAAGGAAGAGACGCAACCGACCCAGTACACGTACTCCGCGTCCGGGTTGGATTGGACGGTGTCGATGCCGAGGCCCGCGGCCCAGTCGCCCCTCGTGCTGGAGCGGATTCCGTAAGGGTTCTGGCTCTGGGCGAGGTTCGCCAGCATAGAGGATTTCTCGTTGTCGAGCTTCCCCCCGCTGACCAGGCTCCTCCTGAGGTCATAGACCAAGTCCAGGTGATCGACGCCCACGGGGCAGCTGCTGACGCAGGCCCCGCAAGAGGTGCACGACCAGAGCTCGTCCTCGCCCACTACCGAGAGCGGGTCTGTGTCTGACGCTTCGCCTCCGCTTCCTAGGAGGCTGAGCTTCCTGACGAGGACCCGGGGCGAGAGGGGCCTGCCCGCGGCCGTAGCCGGACAGGCTGCTTCGCACGCGCCGATTTCGATGCAGGAATCGTACGAGAGCCGCTCGCGGGTCTCGAACTGCGAGACCTTCTCCACGCCGACCCTGACCTGGGACGCGTCGGTCTTGCCCGAAAGCACGTCGGCAAGCATGAAAGGGGTAGTGATCGAAGAGAGGGGCCTGTCGAAGGACCCGATCAGGTTCACGCTGGGCCTGCTGTAGTAGAGCGCGACCAGGGCATTGCGGACTATCCCGACCGCCGCTCCGGTGAGCAAGAGCGAGGAGAACCAGCCGGTCACGAGCTCGGTGGTGGTAAGCCCGATTGCAGCCATGAGGATTAGCTGCAGCACCGTCGAGGCCGACGAAAACGACCTGTCGGTCTTCAGCACCTCCCTTTCGACCCGCTTGCTCTGGACGAGTCTCTGAATCCGCCAGACGAAGGCCGCAACTAGGCCGACGACGAGGGGGACTGAGGCGACGAGGATGAGATCCCTCAACAGCGGAAGATACCCGAACGCCGGCTCGAGTACCGCCGCCGCGATCGACAGACCGACGCCGAGGGCGATCGACAGGTGCATCAGGAAGATGAGGTCTCCTGTGCCGAGCCGGCTCGCCTCGTCCTTCGTCAGCCCGAGGAGCCTGTCGGCGCCTATGCTCGTCGAAGTCTCCTTCGAATGCCTGTAGACGGAGTAGAAGACCGCAACGACGCTCGCTAGGGAAACGATGTAGAGGAACAAGAATGCGAGGCCGGCGACCTCCATGCACGCGGGGGGAACGTCCGTCCGCTTATAGGCTTGCGGTTCTCTTTCTGACCAGTTTTCCGCCGCCCGCGGGGAGGGCGCGGAGGACGTCGTCTAGCGATATCGCTGGGTAGGACTCGCGGATCCCGAGGGCGGCGGCGATGCTCTTCGCCGTGTCGGACGCCTTCTCCCTGTGAGGGGCAACAACGACGTAGTTGTTCGAGTGCTTGCTGATCGCCCCTTCAGGACCGGCCACCAGCCTCCCCTGCCTGTCCACCCCGACGCATACCTGGACCACGTTGTTCGGGACCGCGTTCCGCTTCCCCTTGATCATGAAGCTCCCCCTGGCGAGATACTCGCCGCTCGGCGCGGACGTGCCCACCTGGTCGGGGTGCACCCAGTAGGCGTCGGCCACGCCCAAGCCCGTCTTCCAAGCGCTGCTGAAAGAGGCGGTCGCCTGTGCCACCTCGACGATCTCCTGCGGCGTCTGGTCTGCCCCTCCCTTCACAACGAAGAATGGGGAACCGAACAGGTCGGCGTGGTAGACGGTGTCCTTCGGCTGCATGTGCCGTTTGACGAGGATCGTGTTGGTCTGCGCGTCCCTGCCGCCGACGGCGAGCTTCCCCTCGCTCGTGTAGAACCAGCGGAACTTCTCGAACCATTCGTGGCTCGCGCCCTTCTTCAGCTCCCGCGTAGCCTTCCGCCCGCTGACCACCTCCTTCGACGACTTCCTCGAGAGCTTGCGGATCGCGCCGCGGACGTCCTCTGCCTCCCCCTCGATCTCCTTGGCCCTGTTAAAGATCATCGAGGCGGCGGCCGCGGTCGAGCTCGGCGGCCTCCTCGACCCGCCGGGCTGGGCCTTGTCCACCAGCGCCCGCGCCTCCTCCACCGTGGTCGCCTGGAGGGCGGCCGAGGCGAGTTCCCGCAGACGGGCCCCCTCTTCCTTCAGCGCCGCCTCCTGCTTCACGAGCTTGGAGAGGGCCGCCTCGTACTCCCCCTTCTTGGTGCTCTCCGCCGGGGCACCGGCCCTGACCTCCTCGAGCATGCGTGGGAGTATCAACTCGTCGCATAGCGCCGACAGCGTGGCTGACCTGGACTTGACCGGGAAGGCCAAGGGCTCGAACGCGAAGATCTCCTCCCCGTCGGGGGTCTCGCAGACGCACGGCGACGGATGGTCCCTCGCCTTCCGCAGGATGTCCCGAAGGGCACCCACCGCGTCCGCCGCCCTCCCGGTCTGTTCCGACGCCTCAGTCTCGGCGGCGAGCGCGAGCCTGGCCAGCAGCTCCTGGACGTACTTGCGGGGTAGCGCCAGGCTCCTCCCCAGCACCCGTCCGACCGGGCCGCCGAGGGCCATGACCTTCTTGATCTCCGCCTCGGTCACGTCCTCCGGGTTGGCCCTGCTCTGGGGGGGCGGAGCGTACCTCTCCCTCCTTACCAGCCTCCTCTTCGGCGACCTGACCTCACGGAGCGCGAGCAGGACCACGCGCGAGCCGTCGGTGACGACGAGGTTGCCCGGAGGCGCGATCTCGACGATCAGATGGCGCGAGCGCTCCTCCTCTCCAAGGGAGAAGTCGAAGACCCGGTCGAGGCCGACCTGGGACACGCCGTTCACCCTCGCCCTGACGACCTCCGCCCTCAGCTTGGTCGTGAACTCCGTGGTCTCGACACGCTCCGCAACCTTCTCGGAGATCCAGGCCCCGTATCTCGGAGAGGCGACGACCCAGACGTCCTCCCCTCCGGGCCGCCTGAACCTCAGCAGCTGGTTGTCTC
This sequence comes from uncultured archaeon, assembly GCA_963731775.1. Taxonomy (GTDB): domain Archaea; phylum Thermoproteota; class Nitrososphaeria; order Nitrososphaerales; family Gagatemarchaeaceae; genus DATJAJ01. Next base: position 419,890 of record CAVSWV010000006.1, read on the forward strand.
CGAGCGAGTAAGCATTATTAACGTAGGTTCCAAGAAGCCTGCTGTTAATTTCCTTGACTAGCGGTATTATTTCTATCCCCGAGAGTTCTGGCATCAACAATCACCGGCTGGAGATGTAGCCCATGGTTACCGCATTTGATAAGCTATATTGGACGAGGATCAGTTTTGGCGTGCTCGGCGGCTTCGCGGCAGAGAACATCTTCAGGCTCGACTACATCGACGGCTTCCTTCTCGCGATACTGTTGTACCTGGTGACGTATTATATCGCTCGCTTCGCGCTCTTCCGAAAGGTTCCGACGGACAAGCTGAGCAAGATCTACACCACCGGGATAGGTGGCTTCACGATGCTCTTCATCTTCACGTGGCTGCTGCTCTTCACGCTTTCGCAGGTATGAGCTTCGCGTAGTCGAGAAGGGTCTCCGCGTATCCCTGGTCGAACTCGTCGGCCATCTCGCTGTCGGTGATCGCCTTCGCTGCCCTCTTGATCTTCTCGGCGTCCCACGTCTGGAGCGTCCCCTCCTTGCCTTTCGACATGCTTGAGGCGATCCCCCTCGCCGCCATCAGGACTCCCCGCTCCCTTTCGGTCTTCACCTCGAGATTGATCTCGTCCATCCTCTTGCGGGCCGCTTCAACGTCGTCCGCCCTCAAAGCCTCTAGAACTGAAACGACTCCTTCGCTCAAAATCTTACTCGAAAGCACAATTGCCGACTTTCTATTTAAACACCCTTAAGGCTTTGGTGCAAAACCGGCTAACCAAGGGTTCACAAAAATCAATCAAAGCCCGGGGCGCCGATGCTTGCGGGTTCGCTCCTCGCGGTGGCGTCCTCGATCGTCGCGCTCCTCGAGTCGCCCTCGCGCGTCAAGTGTATCGAAGCGTGGACCATCTGGCTTACCGTCTGTCCCCCGATGTGGGTCTCCCCCCGACCCTCCTGCGTGAACGTCACCCGGTTCGCGAGCAGGTAGGCCCTGCCGTTGAGGAAGGCGTCCCTGCCGATCTCGCTCAGGTGCACGTCCAGCCGGCCCTGCCTGCGCGGGGTGTTCGCCGCTCCTGGGAGCTCGAGCGTGAAGTTCTTGGTGAGCGTGTCGATCGCGACGAGCCTGGAACGCGAAGCCTCCCCGCCCGTCGAGAGCCTGGCCACCGCTTCCATCTGTCCGGCGGAGCTCGTGGACCGGATGTACGAGATCCTGTTGAGCAGTCCCCCAGTCTCCCAGCCTCTCGCCTCGGCCATCTGCTCGATCCTCTCTGGCCTGAATGTGCCCTCCGTGTCGATGAAGACCGAGCCGACTCCTCCCCTCGCGGCCATGAGGACGGCCTGCATCGCAAGCTGGGTCTTCCCGGTGTTGCTCTCGCCGAAGATCTCGTAGACCCTCCCCGCCTTGTAGCCGCCGCCGAGCAATGCATCTATCGCCCTGGATCCGGAGGTTAGGATGGGATAGGACGCGAGCATCCTCTCCGCTTCATCCCCTTCTAAGTTACGGACCATCTCCACTCTATTCCTTTGTTCCTGATTTATTTCACCCACCATTAACCTTTTAACTCTGAAAATGCGGCCTGAAATTCCGTCTGAAGTGTCGGCTCAACCACAACTGAAGCGTCCCCTGAACGTACTCCAGAAGGCTACGAACAAGGTCGTGGCCGTCCGTCTCAAGAACGAGCTCGAGTACAGGGGCAAGATCTCAAACGTGGATCCTTACATGAACCTGATCCTGGTCGACGCCGAGGAGTCGGAGAACGGGGAAAAGAAGGCCAACTACGGGAAGGTCGTCATCCGCGGGAACAACGTCCTCTACATTCGCATAGAGGATAGACTCTAACGGGTCGCCCCCGATTGGCTCGATCCCTGCACGTGGAGCAAATCCAAGGGTACGGGGTCCAGGACTTTGAGGTCGAGATTGTAGAGAGGAAGGGGAAGGGCCATCCTGACAGCCTCATCGACGGCGCCTGCGAGGCCGTTTCGCTCGGGCTATCGAACTACTATCAGGAGAGTTTCGGCGCTGTCCTCCACCACAACGTGGACAAGGGTCTCCTGGTCGGGGGCAAGTCGGACCCGCGATTCGGAGGGGGGAGCGTGGTCACGCCGATCTACCTCCTCGTCGCCGGGCGGGCGACCGAGCTCGTCCCATTCGAGGGGAAGGACGTCCGGGTGCCGGTCCAAGACATTGCGGTCGCCTCCGTCAAGGAGTTCATCCGCGACACGATGCGTTTCCTCGACCCGGACCGGCACGTGAAGGTCGAGACGATGATAAAGCGGGGGTCGGCCGACCTCATCTCGGTCTTCCTGAGGAACAAGGGCATACCGGTCTCAAACGACACGTCGATAGGAGTCGGCTACGCGCCACTCTCCCCAACGGAGAATCTCGTGCTGGGCATCGAGACCAAGCTGAACTCGCCCGCCTTCAAAAAGAAGTATCCCGAGGTCGGGGAGGACGTCAAGGTGATGGGCCTGAGGAAGCGTAGGAAGCTCGACGTGACCGTGGCCGCGGCGATGGTGAGTGGCAAGACCCCCGACGCCAACCACTACGTCAGCGTCCTGGAGGACGTCCACGGAGAGATAATGCGGCTGGTCTCCAAGGTCGACCTGGACGTCGACGTCAGGCTGAACGCGGCCGACGACCTCAAGCGAGGGAGCTACTACCTCACGGTGACGGGCACCTCCGCAGAGCAGGGCGACGACGGGAACACCGGCCGCGGGAACCGGGTGAACGGACTGATCTCGCCGATGCGCCAGTATTCTATGGAGGCGACCGCGGGGAAGAACCCGGTGAACCACACTGGTAAGCTCTTCAACGCCCTGGCGATCATGGCTGCGGACAAGATAGTGAAGGGAGTCCCAGGCGTGAAGGAGGCTTACGTCAGGATCCTCAGCAGGATCGGTCGGCCGATAGACCAACCGCAGATCGCGAGCGCCGCGCTCGTCCTGGAGAGGGGCACGAAGCTATCCGCAGTCCAATCCGACGTGCAGTCGATCTTGGACGACTCCCTCCGCGACATAAGGGGGGTCACCAAGCTCATCCTCCAGAAAAAGCTGGTACTATTCTAGCCGGGACGACTCGCCGCGAACGTATCTGAGGGCCGACTCCGGCGAAACGGACACGCCGTAAGCGCGCTGGAAGAACCTGACCACCCCGAAGACGTCCCTCTTGAGCAGCTCGGCCTCGTTCGGGTGCGTCGACTCGACCGCCTGGGGCCAGTCGATCAGCCAGACCCGGGCACCGTCGGTCAGGACGTTGTACTCGCTCAGGTCTCCGTTGATAAGGTGAGCCTTCACGTAGGCGACCCTGGCCGCGTCTAAGACCAGCCTGAGAATCGCCCCCGGGTCGTCGAGTTCGGGGCGCTCCGAGAGGGCCACGCCGGAGAGCTGGTCGAAGAGGACCGTGCTCCTGTTGTAGGCCACCGGCGTCGGGAAAGAGTCCGAGAGGCCCTGGAGGCGCTTCAGCGCGTGGTACTCCCTCTTGGCGGCCTCGTAGTTGGCGGACATCCAGCTGCGGATCATGGTCCGGTCGAGGGTCCTCTTCGTTCTGACCTTGGTGAAGCTTATTCGCCCCAGCTTGAAGAACTTGAGCGCGAAAGTGGCTCCCTCCTCGTTCAGCGCCTCGTAGACGTCCGACTCCTTGCCCTTCCCGATGGGGGCGCCGAGGGCGGCGATCAGGTCCCGTTTGACGTACTCGCGCATGGCGAGGGCCTCAGCCGCCTCCTTGGTGAGCGCGTACTTCCCGGACTGGCGCATGACCAAACCTTTCTTCTCGAGCTTGTCTACGGCGAAGGTTACCCGCTCGATCGGGAGCCTGCTCATTCTGGATATCATCCCCTCGTTTGCGAACCCGTAGAGCATCGAGGCCTTCTCCAGGCCCTGGAGCGACCTCCACTCCTCGTCCTTGAGAGTCTTCAGGACCCTGGCGGCCCTGTCACTAGACGACAGATCTCACCGATTCTCCTCTTCATCCGGCGGCGGTTCCCGTATATGAGATAGGCGCCCTGCCGGCGTTTCCTTATTATTGCACGAAGTCGGTGAGGCCAGCGGCTTGATCCGCATCCTCCTCGACACCGACACCGCCGGCGACGACACGATAGCCATCATGATGGCGCTGAAGGCCGCCAACGTGAAGCTGGAGGGGATCACGATAAACTGCGGAAACATAAACTTCGACCAGGAGGTCGAGAACGCGCTCTACACCGTGCAGGTTGCGGGCAAGTCTGGAAAGGTCCCCGTCTATCCGGGAGCGAGGCACCCACTGCTGCACGACTGGAAGACCGTGGAGCACATCCACGGCCGGGACGGCATGGGCAACACTTACTTCCCGAGGGCGAGGCAGCGGCCCGAGAGCAAGCACGCGGTGGACGCCATCGTCGAGCTGATCAACTCCGAGCCTGGCGATCTCACCCTCGTCGAGATCGCCCCGATGACGAACGTCGCCATGGCCTTGCGCAAGGACCCCACCATCGCGAAGAAGGTGAAGCGGTTCTACTTCATGGGCGGCACCAATCAGTACCTGGGGAACGTGACACCGGCGGCCGAGTTCAACATCTGGGTCGACCCCGTCGCCGCCAGCATTGTGCTCAATTCCGGCATGCCGACGACGATGGTCGGCTGGGACATCTGCATGAAGTACGGTCTGATCGGGCGGGAGGAGTACGCGGCGATCGAGTCGATGAAGACGCCAGAGTCGGAGTTCTTCCTGGCCGTGAACCGCCAGGTGAGGAGGTTCATGATGGCGGAGAGGGGCTTCGACGGGACGAGCTGCCCCGACAGCATTACCATGTCCATCGTCGTCAACCCTCGGGTGGCCACCCTGACCAAGCGACGCTTCGTCGAGGCGGTCAACGACAGCGAGACCGCCAGGGGCGCGACCTTCGTCGACGACCTGGGCGTGCTAGGAAGGAGGCCCAACGCGTCCGTCGTGTGCGAGGCTTCCCAGTCGAAGTTCAGGAAGATGCTCTTCTCCATGCTTCGGGGCGAGGTCGTCAGGTGACCGACGGTATAGTCGTGGAGCTGTGGCGCTACCCGGTCTCGGGGCTGCAGGGGGAGAGGGTGGAGTCCTCCAGTCTCACCTTCCGCGGGGTCCAGGGGGACCACGCCTTCGCCATCCGGGACGTCGCCCTCAACCGGATCCTCGATCCTAAGATCTTGGAACACTCGTGGGGGACTACGTCGGGGCTTCCGGGCATGTTGGAGCTCAAGGCCAGACTCGAAGGAACCGGGAGCGGCTCGGAGGCGGTGATCTCGCTGCCGGGCGGAGGTGACTGCGCCAGCGGCGAACCCGACTGCGACAGGCGCCTCAGCGAGGCGCTGGGCCACAGGGTCGAGCTCGTCCGCTATCCGAGGATGGTCGAGGCTCGAGCCAAATCGGGGAGGACCTTGCACCTCCTGACGACCTCAGCGCTGAAGGCTTTGGGTACGCGCTACAGGCAGGGGAGGTTCGACGTGAGGCGCTTCCGCCCAAACATCCTGATAGCATCTGAAGCCGAGGGCTTCGTCGAGGACTCTTGGGTCGGGAAGAAGCTGGGCCTCGCGTCGGGCGCTGTGATCGGGGTTACAAAGCCGAACGTACGATGCGCGGTGACGACGATGCGGCAGGGAGACCTCGAGGAGGACGCGGGGATACTATCCGCCGTCAAAGAGATGAACGGGAACAAGCTGGGAGTCATGGGCACGGTGGACGTCGAGGGTACGGTCTCCGCGGGAGACGAGCTCCGACTCCTGTAGCCGCTGCGACAGCGCGCCGTTTCGTCCGGGCTCTTCGTGCTCGGCGCATCGATCAGGTCAAGCCCCCCGCCGTGGACCGCGAGTAAGCCCCCCAGTAAGGGTCCCTCCTCGCCGAGAACTTCGTCGGTCTGCCGCGCCCCCCCGATAGCCACAAACCCTCTCCATCGCTCACGCTTCCTATCTCGAAGGTGGGGACTCCGTTCCTTCGCAGCTTCCTGGTGATCGCCTCTGCCGTCTCTCGGGCACATGTGATCAGGAGCGTACCCTCGCTCAGTGAGATCAACGGATCGATCTGGTATGCCCTGCAGAGCGCCGCCGCGGGCTCCGAGACGTGGATGTCCTGGGTCCTGACGTCGAACCTCTTCTGAGACGCGGCCGCCATCTCGCCGAGCGCCCCCAAGACCCCTCCCTCGGTCGCGTCGTGCATTGCCGTCACTCCTTCGGAGTGGATACCCACTGAGCTCGCGGTCAGAGCGTCCTTCACCGTGGAGCAGAGTCGCGTCCAGGCCGCTGCCTCTTCGGCCAGTCGTCGGCCTATCTTGGAGGCGGTGTAGCCTGGGAACGAGCCCGCGAGGGTCGCCGTCGCCTCGATCGCCGCGCCCTTGGTCATGAGCACCTTGTCGCCCGGCCTCGACATCGATGGATCGAGGTACTCGCCCCGGCCGCAGAGGCCGAACATCGTCCCCCCTCCCACCACCGTGAACCCGGCGCCAGGGTAGGTCCCCGTGTGGCCGCCGACTATCGATATTCCGAGCTTCCCGCATTCCTCTCCGATTGCCCCGAGGTACCTCTCGCGGTCATCATCGCTCATCTCTGGAGGCAGGTTGTACTCGAACGTCGCGTACGGAGGGCTCTTGGAGGACGTCGCGTAGTCGGACGCGACGAGATGGACGCTCAGCCAGGCGGAGGTCTCAGGTCCAAGGCTCGGGATCACTGAGACGGGGTCCGTCGTGGCGATCATTACCCGTTCGTCGTCCACCCTGATTATCGCGTTATCGAACCCCAGCTTCGGACCCACCAACACGTTCCCATCGGGCGAGCCCAGGCTCTTCCTGATCGCACGGTCGAAGAAGGACCTCGTGACCTTGCCCATCGGCCCCGCTCTTCTTTGCTCCCTCAAGTGAAACCCAGCCTGACGAAAGCGGGTCGCGCCGCTCGTGTGAGGATGAAGGCCACCGGGATGTAGGCCAGGTCGACCATCGTGAGGAGGTCAGGCGCCGCGGCGTACAGCCCGGGAGTGATGCCCGTGGAACCCGAACCGTAGAAGAGCCCGTAAGAATAGAAGTACCAGTCAGGAAAGAAGAACGCCAGGGTCTCGAAGACCGTGGCACCGACCATGGCCATCGCCAGCATCCGGTTGGACTTCCGGCTGGCCCAGCCCACGATGAAGGCTTCTGGAGCGCGGGCCCAGACGATACCCGGGGCATAGATCGGAGGGAACCCCTTGAGGGCGACGTTCAGGCCCTCGCCGATGAAAGAGCCGATCGCCGTCGCCTCGAACCCCACCCACTGCCCTGCGAGCACGGCCAGCGCCAGGTAGATCGGAGGAGACCATGTTATCTCTCCGACGGGCTGGGGAAGCTGTATGGAGGCCACCGTGCCCACCGCTATCAGGGCGGAGAAGACAGCCACGACGCTGAGCTTGAGGCTCCTGCTCGGTAAAATCGCGTTCTCGTCCACGAGCGAAGCGCGTCGCTAGAGTTTTATAAGTTAGTCAATAAGCCGTTTATAGGTTGCATCCGCCAGACGAACTGATGATGCGGGAGTTCCTCCCGTCGATTCGCCAGCTGGTCAGCGTGAAGCTGCGCTCCGAGGGGGCGTCACAGGGCAAGATCTCGCAGATGCTGGGCATCACGCAGGCTTCGGTGAGCCTGTATCTCTCGGCAGATGGGGAGAAGGCGTACGAGTCGCTCGCCTCGCTCTCGCTCGACAGGAAGGCGGCGGAGAACCTGGCGTCGCTGTTGGCCGAGGACGTTAAGACGAGCCCGCCCTACGCCGTCGACACCCTAGAATCGGCCTGGACGGGGCTGCTGGGCCGAGGGGAGATCTGCCCGGCGCACAGGGTGATGTATCCCTCGCTCGCCGACTGCAACGTCTGCATGGTTCGGTTCGCGCCTCGGCGGTCGGGCGCCACTGGCGCGATTGAGCAGGTCGTCGACGCGATCAGAACTATTGAGAGCTCGAAGACGTTCGTGTCCGTGATGCCCGAGGTCTCGGTGAACATCGCATACCTGGAGGGCGACTCAGCGTCGCCCGAGGACGTGGTCGCCATCCCTGGAAGAATCGTCCGGGTGATGAACACCGCGAGGGCGATGAGGCGGCCAGAGTTCGGCGCATCCCGGCACCTGGCGAGGATGCTGATCATGGTGAGGGGGAGATTCCCCGAGCACAGGGGAGTCATCAACCTCAGGTACGACGCCAGGATGGCAGGCGCGCTCAAGAAGTCCGGCGTCAAGACCCTCGAGATCGGCGGGCCGTACCCGCCGGGCGACGACCCTGTCGTAGCCGCATTGAGGGCGAAGCTGGTCCACCAGGTCGGGCGCTTAGATGCTGTAGTGGACAGGGGCGGGAAGGGGCTGGAGGCGAACGTCTACCTGTTCGGCAAGACCGCGACGGAGGTAGCCTCCCTTGCCGTGAAGCTGTCCAAGATCTACTCAGCGAGCTAGACTCTTTACCCTTACTTCTTCGCGGCCGGCCTGCTCCGATCTCGCCAGGCACGCCCTCACGAAGGCCACGTAGATCGGCTCCGGCCTCTCCGGCCTGCTCACGTACTCCGGGTGGAACTGGGTCCCCATGTAGAACGGGTGGCCGTCGACCTCGAGTATCTCCGCCCTCCTGCCGTTGTCGCTGAACGCGGAATAGTGGGCACCCGCCTCCTCGAACCTCTGGAGGTACTTCTGGTTCAGCTCGAAGCGGTGCCTGTGCCTCTCCCGGATCTTGCTCGTCCCGTAGATGTCGAACGCCCTGCTCGGCTCCTTCAGGAAGACGTCGTGTCCGCCTAGCCTCATCGTCCCTCCGAGGTCGGACACCTTCCTCTGCTCGGGGAGAAGGTCGATCACCGGGTGCGGGGTGTCGGGGTCGATCTCGGTGCTGTTCGCCCTTCTCATGCCGAGGACGTGCCTCGCGAAGGAGATGCTCGCGAGCTGGAAGCCGAAGCAGAGCCCGAGGTAGGGGATCATCTTGACCCTCGCGTAGTTCGCCGCCGAGATCTTCCCCTCGGTCCCCCTGCTCCCGAAGCCCTGGGGTATCACCATTCCGTCGAAGGAATCGATCAGCCCCAGCTTGTCCTCGTCCCTCTCGATCTCTTCCGACTCGATCCAGGAGATCTTCGCCCTCGCTCCGTTGACCGCCGAGGCATGGCAGAGCGCCTCGTTCACGCTGACGTAGCTGTCAGCGAGGCTCGCGTACTTCCCGATGAGGGCGATCCTTATCGTCTTCGAGTACTCGGTGAACCCCTCGGCCACCAGGTTCCACCTCTGCATGTTCAGCCTGGTCTTGAGCCGCAGCTGCTTCCTGATCGGCTTGAGGATGCCCTGCCTCTCGAGCACGCGCGGGACCTGATAGATCGAGGCCACGTCCGGGTTCGATATCACGCCGTCCACGGGGACGCTGGTGAACATCGCCAGCTTCTCCTTGGCTTCGGGCGAGAGCGTGCGGGTGCCCCTGATGACGAGCACGTCGGGCTGGATGCCGATCCTCCTCATCTCCTGGACGCTGTGCTGAGTCGGCTTCGTCTTCATCTCGCCGACCACGGAGAGCTCGGGCGCCAAGCTCACGTGGATGAACATCGTCCTCGACTGTCCCTCTTCGATCCTCATCTGCCTGAACGCCTCGAGGAACGGCAGGCTCTCGATGTCGCCGACGGTACCTCCGCATTCGACCACCAGGACCTCGACGCCTGACTCCACTGCGAGCTCCCTGACGGACCTCTTGATCTGGTCCGTGATGTGCGGTATGATCTGCACCGACTTCCCCAGGAAGCGACCCTTTCTCTCGTCCTCGATCACCTTCTTGTAGACCTGCCCGGTCGTGATGTTGTTCGCTCGCGAGAGGTTCTTGTTGAGGAAGCGTTCGTAGGTCCCGATGTCCATGTCCGTCTCGCCGCCGTCGTCCGTCACGAAGACCTCCCCGTGAGTTATCGGGTTCATGGTCCCCGCGTCGAAGTTCAGGTACGGGTCGACCTTAAGACAGGTGACGCTGATCCCGGAGAGTTCGAGGAGCTTAGAAACCGACGCTGTGGTTATGCCTTTTCCCAGACCGGACATAACGCCTCCGGTCACGAAAACATACTTCGGCACATTGCAGTTACTCGGCCAAAGTAAATAAGCGTTTTGAGAGGGCGCAGAGAAAACGGCGACCTCCCGTTTCTAGACGACCCTGCTGACGAATCGGGAAACGAGGGCCTTCCCGCGGCAAGGCTTTTATCGCGGCGGCCACCTCGATTTTCAGCTTGAATCTGGTAAGGTCCTTCTTCGCTGTTGCGGCCGTCCTGCTCGTTCTCGGGGGAGGCCTCTCAGTCGCCACCGCCGCCTCGACGGGCTACGTCGCTTACAGCTTCCAGTTCTCTCACCAGGGCGTCACGAAGAGCTTCAACCTAAATGAGACGGTCTCGGCAACGTCCAGCAGCGGGGCCGACTCGGTCCTGCTCAAGCTCTCGTCCGAGTCGCTCAACGTCTCGTACTCTCGGTCTGTGAACTCGTCCCTCCTGCTCTTCCCGTATCTGCCTCCGATAACCAACCAGACGTTCTCGTACTCTCGGAACTCCACCTCGATAACGGCTAGCGTGGTCCAGAACGGCACGGCCTCGGTCTCGTTCCAGGGCGCATCGTACCACCTAACCACTTACACGGTGAGCGCGCAGCTCTCGTCGAAGAACGGCTCCGGCAGTGTCGAGGCCTCGCTCGCGAGCTTCCCGTCGGGACTGCTCTACTCTGCGAAGGGCCGAGTGAACGGCACGTCAACCTTCGCGATCCTCCTCACGGCGACGTCCCTCCCGCTCGACGCTGCATCCTCCTCGACGGCCGCCCAGGTCGCGTCCGTGACGATCGGGGGTGGGGCAGTGGTAGGCGCGCTGGCCCTCTCGCTTGGAGTGAGGAGCAAGCGGAAGCACAGGGCGCAGGGAGAATCCAAACCCGACTACTGGGTCGACTGACCTCAGGGTAGACTTCGAAGAGTTGCCCAAAGTGGACGAACTTCTCATTTTCGAGCTGGCCGTGAAGGACTACGGCTCAAAGGTCATAGGCCCGCTCTCGTTCTCAGTGGGGCGAGGCGAGATCGTCGGGCTCCTGGGCCCGAACGGGTCCGGAAAGTCGACTTCGATTCGTATGGCTCTTGGGCTCGCCCGCGCATCCTCTGGCAGGGTCACTCTCTCAGGCCTCGACCCCTACAAGAAGCATTCGAGGGCGCTCGATGGCGTCGGATACTCCCCGGAGCTCCCAAACCTCCAGACGTTCATGACGCCAACGGAGCTGCTGGACCTCGTAGGCAGGGAGATCTCACTAAGCAAAAAGGAGATCGACGAACAGCTGCCGAGACTGCTCGAAACGGTCGGCTTGGCGGCATACGCCGACGTCAGGATAGGCAGGCTGAGCAAGGGAATGGTCCAGCGGCTGAGCGTCGCCCAGGCCATGATCGGGTCGCCCTCCATTCTGATACTCGACGAGCCGATGATCGGGATAGACCCCGCAGGGGTCGTCCACTTCAGGGTGATCTTGCGCGAGTTCGTCGAGAGGGGCGGGACGATAGTGCTCTCCTCCCACATCATGTCTGAGGTCGAGTCGTTGTGTTCGAGCGTGGTGATGATCCACTCCGGGCGGCTCGTCTTCTCAGGCAGGACCGAGGACTTCATCAGGACGGCGCTCAACTCGAGGCTGATCCACGTCGAGGTCTCTTCGGCCACCTCCGGGCTCGCGGTCTCGCTGGCAGGGATACCTGGCGTGGTGAGCGTCACCGAGACACCGACCGGTTTCGAGATCGAGACCGACAAGGAGAAGGACGTGCGAGCCGCCGTCTCCAAGGTGGTGGTGGGGGCCGGCGCCGGCCTCACGGCCGTTGGATATTCGCGCACGGAGCTCGACGATGCGTACGTCGCGTCGATCAGGGGGCCTACCGACTGAACCTCAGAAAGGTCTGGGCTTTCGCGAAGTACGAGGTGAGGCGAGCGTCCGCCAGGAAGAAGGTCCTGGCGCTGGTGATCCTGACGCTGCTCCTCGACACCGTTCCCTACTACCTGCTTAGGACGATCGGGTCGTCGCTCCTCCCGGGCACGATCGACCCCTATCTCTGGATACTTGGCATCTTCGTGCCCGAGGGGCTCTTCCTGCCCTTCATCGCGCTACTGATCGCGGCGGGCTCGATGTCCGAGGAGTACGAGCAGGGGACCGCGGAGGTCCTCCTCTCGAAGCCAGTCTCCAGGGACGAGTACTTCGCGGGCAAGTACCTGGGAGGCTACATGCTCCTCATAATGGTGGTCGTACTGAACGGGATCCTTGCCGTCACCACGGCCACGGTCACGTTCGGGCCGCAGCTCGACCTCGGCGTGCTGCCGATCATCGTCCTCTCCCAATTCGTGGGAGGGCTCGTCTTCTACTCGATAGCCTTCATGGCCGGGGAGCTGGTGCGTCGGTCGTCGCTTTCATACATCGTTGCGTCGGCCGTCTTCTTCATCTCTTACGTCGTCGGAGGGTTCCTCTCCGTGATCTACAGGCTCACCGGGAACGTACTCTACCACAGTATCGACGTCTTCCTGCCCACGTCTCCCGTGAGTTCGCTCCCTCTGCTGGTGGGGACCCCAAGCCTTCCGGCGGCGACCTCAGCGATTACTGGCTTCGTCGACCTCGTTCCCACGGAATCTTCTGTTGCGCTTTCGCTGGCTCTCATCGCGTGTTACGCGATGGCCACCACGCTCATCGCAGTGACCTACTTCAACAGGGTCGACGTCGCTAAGAAAGTCTCCTGACGGGCCTAGGGTTGCGACTGGGTGGGCACCGCGAGGTCCGAGATGTCCACCAGCAGCTTCCCCATCCGTTCCAGTGCGGCGAGCGTCTCGACCGCGGGCGACGTTCTCACCTCCGAATGCTGCGAGATTCTGGCCAGCGAATCAGAGACCAGTCTGGAGAGCTCGCCGATCTTCAGGTACATCGTTCTCGACCTTCCGGAACGTCTGTTGAGGAAGGCCTGAATCGCAAGGTCCTCCATCTTGTTCAGCAGCCCCAGGATGGCCACGTATTCGAGGCCGATCTGCCTCGGGATCGACAGGCCGTGCATCCTCTTCGACAGCTCCGCGATGGCGTCCCCCTCGCTCTCGAGGAAGCTGGCCAGGACCCGATAGTCGAGCACGTCGACCGCGGTGAGCCCGTAGCCCTCCGCGACCTCAAGGTTCATCGTGGCGGTCCGGATGCTCCTCACGAGCAGGAAGTAGAGCCTGTCTACCTCGTCGTCCCTCTCTGTCACCAACGAGAATAGCTTCGGGTCTGACTTGGCGATGGCCTCGGCGGTGTCCTTTACCATCCCCTCTATGATGCTCGACATTCGGCGTACCATCTTCTCGGGGTTGACGGAGCTGGGCTCGAGCAGGAACTGGATAGTGACATGCTTTGAGTCCTCGTCCATTATCTCGAGCCCGATCAGCCTCCCGATGGTCGCCTTCAGCCTCTCCCTGTCCACGCGGTTGATCACCTTGCTACCTTGGATGCGGATCGTGTCGTATCCCATGAGATAAGCGCCGGTCACGTCGTTCAGCACGTGGGTGAAGTCCTCCCGCGGGTATTCGACCATTGCCTCCCTCGGCTTGTTGGTCACGTCCTCGATCGGCCTGATAATCAGCTTCCGCTCGGAGAGCTCGTCCACGGCCACGGTGGACCCCTTCGAGATACCGTTCTTTCGCGTCCACTCTTTCGGAAGCGACACGAGCAGCGTCCCGCCTCCCATCATGAGCACCTTTCTGGCGTTCATGACTACGTAGGACTCTGTGTTGCTCTATTACTCTTTCGACTTACTCTAGAGACAGGTCCGCCGGCTCTGCACCGACAGTGCTGATCAGGTCGCTCGTCCGTATCCTGAAGACTACGTTGGGCGCGCCCCCGGCTGCCCAGACGTGCTCGAAGCGGAGGAGCGACCTGTCCGGGACGACGCGGACACCCGACTCGTGGGGGAAAGGCGGGACCCCGCCAACCGCGTAGCCGGTCCTCTCCCTCACAACGTCCGGAGGGGCGAAATCGAGCTTCGAGCCTGAGAACGCCGCGAGCTTGTGCCCGTCGACCCTCTTGTCTCCACACAGTACCACCACGTAGACCCCCTCGCCGGCGAAGACCACGCTCTTCGCGATCTCCGGTATCGTGCAACCGAGGGCCTGGGCAGCGAGAGCGGAGTTCTTGGTGCTCGTGTCGAACTGCCGTATCTCGTCGGAAATCCCCTTCGACCTGATGAACTCGGCTACCCTTTCGGCGCCACTGGGCAATGGTCTCGGCCCAGTCAGACCGCGGCCGGTCCGGGAACTCGACCCGGCGGAGGGGCTGGCGCCTTGTTGACCTGCTTGTTTACCGCGTCTGCGAGGTAGTGGCCGCGAAGGGTGATCTTCGCCCCCTTGACCCCCGGGGCAGTGATCACCGCGGCCTTGATCTCTGAGGCTATCTTGAGGGCGAAGACGGGCGGGCAGAACGGGGCGGTCAGGTGGAACTCTACGCTGACGACTCCCTCGGGCCCCGCTTCGACCTTGTCTATTAGCTTCATCTCCGTTATCGGGCGCCCGAGCTCGGGGTCGATAATCTTAGTGAACCGCCTGTCAATCTCGACGAGGTCGGGCTGTTCGGAGGACAATTGAAAATTGGAGGCCAAGAGCGTATTTATCCTTTCGCGGCCGAACCACCGCCGACAACATCGTGACGTCGAAATGAGAGCTTGACCAGGAAATCGTTCCGACTCACTGTACGAGGGAGGGTTCAGGGGGTCTCGTACCGGGCGTCGCTCTGCGAATTGGCGAGGCGCCACCGGATCGACGGCTGGGTGCGCAACATGGACGACGGGTCCGTGGAGGCCGTGGTCTCGGGCGAGGAGGTCGACCTCGAGGTGCTGATCGCGTGGTCCCGAATGGGTCCGCCGGGGGCTTCAGTCGCCTCGGTCTCCGTAGATGCGTTCGCCCAAGGCGTCGAGAAAGGTTTCTGGGTAGCCGACTGATTGGGGTTTGCGCATCAAGATGGACCGGAAAGCCCTGCTCGTACTCGCCCTGATTACGGCTTCCTTCGTTCTCGCCGTCGCGGCTTGGGCCTCCCCTGTGAAATCGATACCCGGGTCACCCGTCGGCAGCGTGGCTTTGAGGGCTGAATACGACGCCGCCGTGTATCCCGACGCCATTCCCCTCTGGACCTACCAGTCCTACGCCGAAATGTCGGAGGGTTTCGTGGCGCTGGCCCTCCTCGCTTTTCTGCTGGGGTTCGAGAGGCCTGCCTGGCCTTGGCTCCAGAGGCGCACTGCCTCCAAGACGGCCAGGTATGTTGGGGCGGCACTGGCGTTCGCCGGAGCCTCTCTGTGGGTGGGGAACACCATCTGGGGCTGGATATTCCCCAGTCCCCTGTATGCCGCCGACTACGTCAACGGAAGCCAAACTTACATCGCCCGGGAGACCGGAATTCTGATAGTGTATTCCGGTGTGGGCAGCCTCGAACAGCTCGCGCCCCTGCTCGTGGGAATCTGCGGCCTCTTCCTGTATAGACTAGACCGAGGGGTCTTCGCCTCCTTCAGGGACTCGGTTGTCAGGCTCGGCGCCCCGCTCGTCCTCTTCTACGAGCTGGGACTCGTCGTGCTCCTACCCCTGTCAATGACTGACCATGTGATGAGCTCTTTGAAGCTCTCCGAGGGCGGCATCCAACCCCTGAGCAACTGGTTCGTCCTGATGGTCGCGGTCTTCTTGACCGCTGTCGGCGTGTGGGAGTCTAGGGAAAGGTTGAGGCATAATCGCGCCGTGACCCCCGCGCCAGACGACTGGCCCACCGCTACTCGGAGTGACGGATCAGAACGAAAGCATGAAGCGTTTTAAGGCGCGTCGAGGGCCGTAGCGTCCGATTGAAGAAAGTAGCGGTGATCAAAGGTGACGGGACCGGCCCAGAACTCATCGAGACCGCGCTCGACGTAGTCAGAGCCTCAGGAGCCAAGGTCGAGTTCATCGCGTGCGAAGGGGGCATGGAATGGTGGGAGGAGAAGAAAGGGCCGAGCTTCATCCCGGATGAGACGTGGAAGATACTCGAAAGCTCGGACTGCGCTCTCAAGGGCCCGACCACCACCCTACCGATCCCGGGCACCCCGAAGAGTGTCGCCGTCAGCATCCGACAGAGGTTCAACCTTTATGCGAACGTGAGGCCCGTCAAGACCTTCCCAGGCATGGCCGGCCCGCTCGGTCCCGTCGATTTCGTGATGGTGAGGGAGGCGACCGAGGGTCTCTACGCGGGGATAGAGAGCCGGCTCAGCGACGACGTCGCCGTCGCCACCAGGCTCATCACGAGGGAGAAGTCCACCGAGGTCACAAGGTTCGCCTTCGCTGAGGCGAAGCGGCGCCACTGGAAGAAGGTGGTGGCCCTCTCCAAGGCCAACATCCTCAAGGTGACCGACGGTCTCTTCCTGGAGTGCGCGAGACGGTCGGCGAAGAGATTCCCGGGCATCGAGTTCGAGGACCTCTTCCTGGACAACTTCGCGCAGCAGCTCGTGAAGAATCCGCAGAGGTTCAACCGAAACGTCATCGTGGGCACCAACCTCTTCATGGACGTCATGTCCGAGGAGGCGTCGGCGCTGATAGGCAGTATCGGGATGGTCTACTCGGGCAACTTCGGGGACCGCTATGCGATGTTCGAGCCCGCCCACGGGAGCACGCCGAAGTACAAGGGGAAGAACAAGGTCAACCCGACGGCCACCATCCTCTCCGCGGCGTGGATGCTGGAATACGTCGGAGAGAAGAGAGCGGCCGAGGCGATCTTCAGAGCCACCGCGAAGGTGATAGCGGAACGGAGGCACGTCACATACGACATCGGGGGTAGGACGGGCACCCGCCAGATGGGGACCGCGGTAGCCCGCCTGCTCTAGCCCGAGACCCCGACCTCGACCGTTCCGAGAGAATAGTTTCACCAAGCTCTGGCCTCGGGTGGCCGCGTCAGACTAAGGTTTTTAGCGCGTGGACTTGACCGTGGGCTCATGTCCACTCCGGACGAGGTGAGGAAGGCGGCTGAGCTGAAGCAGTGGCTCGAAGACCGGCTGGCAGAGCTCCAGGACGAGGTGGATCGCCTACGGGAGACTCTCGTGATAGTGGACGAGAACCTCAGGGCCACCACGTTCATGCCGGCCATAGAGCTCATTGACGAAGCGAAGGAAATTCAGGAAAAGCGGGAGATAAAGCGTGACAAGGGCGGAGAAGTGATCGCGACGGCCTCGGTCACCGCGAGGAGGGTCTCCGTGGTGCCGAAGGAGGGGGTGCAGCTGAAGGTGACGACGCCGCCCTTCAAGTCTTTCCTCATGGGCAAGATACTCGAGGGGATGAAGGTGAAGGACGAGGAGCTCGTCTCAACGGGGAAGCTGAAGGAAGGCGAGGAGCTCTCCTTCCTTGCGAAGGAGGAGGACGGTAAGATCGTCCGCCTGACGATCGAGAACTACAGGGACAAGGCCAGGCTCAACGAGCTGCTCAGCACAATCGGATGGACCTTCTCAAGAATGCTGGAGAAGTGAGAGCGTCTCCTTCTCCGTTGGCCCCACCGCGTCCGCCGACCTCACGTAGAACCCGGCGGCCAGGTCCGCAAGTTCGATCCTCCGGCGGTCGTCCTCGCCTTTCAGGTAAAAGTGGACGGAGGCCGCATCCCAGACGTCGCCCGCGCCCGTCATCATCGAGGGGATCACGACCTTCGTCTTGTGGGATTCGACGTCCTTGCCATCGCTGGTGAAGGAAGCCCTCTCCGTATGAAGGTCCACCTTCGCGGAGAGCTCCGAGGCCATCCTCTTGCACATCCTGGCCGGATCTTTCCCGACCACGCCCAGGAGCCGCGCCGTCGAGACACCCTCGAACTCGTTGACGCTCAGCCAGTCTATCAGGCCCTCTCGCTTGACCGTGTTGATGAGCGTGCGGTACTCGTCGATCCTGTCCCTGACGTCGGCGGGGTCTAGGAACAGCCTCGTCTTCGGGATCCGCGCCCTGATGGCCTTGAGCAGCTCCGTTCCGTGGCGGTTGGCCGCCCAGTTCACGGAGCAGACCAGCTCGGAGTCCTCCATCGCCCTCCAGTCCTGCTCGGTGAGGAGCGCGGGGGAGAACTCGCCCGCCCCGCCCACGTGCCCGAGCATGACGTTGAAGACCCTAGAACGATTCTTCGCCTCGAAGGCGACGGTGAGACCCGGTTCGAGCCGCTTCACGCTCAATGTGGTGTCCAGCCTGGAGAACGTCTCCTTCAACAGCTTCAGGTGCGCCTTGTCGCTGTGGGTTACCAGGTAGGTCTTGGTGCCCAGGCGTGAGAGCTCCTCGGCCAAGTTGACGGCGTTGCCGCCGCGGATCTCCTTCTGGGGGACCCCGTGGATGCCGCCCCCGCCCTCGTCTCCCTTGGTCCCGACCGAGCTCAGGAGCCGCTTGAGGTTGCCCGAGAAGACCAGCCTGTCCACGAAGAAGTCGTGAAGGACGGTCGCTCCATATTTTCTCATTTTTATCTACTTCAGGATCTTTATGCTCTTCACGGAGTCGAGCTCGTTCAGCTCTTGGATCACGTTTGCGACGCTCCCCTCGACGACTATCGTGAGCTTCGCGTCTGGGACCATGTCGGGGTCGTCCGCGAGGGCCTGCCTTATCACCATGTCGTGCTCAGCGAGGACCTCGGCGACGGATGCTATCACGCCCGCCTCCTTTGGATCGGACTCGATGACTATGGCCGAGTACCCCAGCTTGGAGACCACTTTGGCGAGGCTCGACCCGAACGGCGAGATGTTGGAGAAGACCCCGTTGAGGAAGTCGTCGTTTCGTATCTGATCGACGGTCTGCCTCACCACCCTCCTGTCCACGCCTACCGCGCGCGCCAGTGCGGAATAGTCCACCTCGACGTCGGCCACGTAGAGCTTGTCGTTGTCGGCGACCCTGATGCCGCACTCGATCATCTTCTTGACGATGTCCGCCCGGACAACCTGCCTGTCGAACTTCTTCTTTACCGCGGGCCACATGTCTGCCGATTGGTGCCCAGAATTGGGACTATTAGCCCTTGTCTGCTGCGGCGGCTGGAATCACTCTCTGAATCGATGGGGCGCGTCCCTCGGCTTCTGGCTCTGGAAGCGTCTTCCCTTCTGCTTCGCGGTCCGGTTCTCGAGGGCGGGGTCCCTTGCGCCGGCCATCGCCCTCCGCTTCGACTCGAGGAGTCTGTCCGAGACGCCGACGATCCGGTCTCCTAGGAGTTGGTAGTTCGACGCAGAGAGCCCTTCTCGCTCTGAATGGCGCGAACAGACCGAGACCCACTCGTCCTCGGCCCCCGCTGCCCCCCTGATCTCAACGACGTACTCTCCCCTAACGTTGAGGTTCCCTTCCTCCTCGCAGATGGCGCACAGGTAGAATGGGTTTACCCCTGGGCGCGCGGTGCTCTTCGGGGCGCGGACTTTCATTCGCGGTGGCCGGACCTTCAGCCGTTCTCTTAAGCTGTTCTGGCTAGCCTTTGCGCGTCAGGAGATCGTGAAGCTCAACTTGACGATCTGTCCCCAGAAGTCCTCCACCAGCAGGGTGTATTCTCCTGGAGGCAGCTGGTGACCCGGCAGGGACGAGGCGAACCGGCTCAGGGAGGCACCGTCGGTCATGAGAAACGAGACCGGCCCTCTGTCTAGGGGCTCGCCGCTGTATTCCACTCCGTAGAGGGTCGCGTTGGAGCTGCTGGGATCGAAGATGTAGTAGGTCTTCGTGTCGACCTCGTCGCTGGGGCTCGTCGGGCTGGTGCGGGGATATAGCAAGGGGCTCGCGCTCGAGGCGTTACCAGGAACGTGGTGACCCTGGTAGAGCTCTTCGTCTATTGCCTGGACGTCTCCGCCCTGGCACTTCAGGAAGGGCGACCCGATGGGAAAGTCGTGCAGGACCGAACGTTGTTCGTCCGGGGGAGGATGTTCTGCACCTCGATCAGGGTTTGGATGGCTTGGCCCTGCGTCAGCGCGCTCGACTTCAGCCCGAGCACCAGTTGTATCCCGAGCGAGCTGCCGGCATCGACCGCTATGGCCTGATAGCCTGGAAGCATGGAAAGTCCCCGTCGAGGCGCCTGCGGGGGTCCCGTTCCAGAAGACGAACGCGATCCCTCCTCAAAGGACGATTGTGACGACCACCATCGCGACCGCCACCCTGTTGATCGGTGTCCGCATCTCGGTTTGCAGAACATCATGCCGCAGCGCCCGCCTTAAATGAGACGCCGTCAGACTCCGCCCGACCCTCATCCAATCTCGGTGATTGAGTGGGACTTGTAGCTCGTCCCGTAAAGCAGGCCGTTGGAGCTCGCGAACGCGATCGCCGTTGGCTGGTCTCCGGCCGATATGGTCGATACCACCGTGTTGCTTGAGGTCCCGGTCGTGCCGATCACCGAGATGCTGTCGGACTAGAAGTCGGCGACGTAGAGTTCGTTGTTTGAGGAGACGAATGTCAGTCCCTAGGGGAGCGGAGCCGACCGTTATCTTCACGACGACCTCCCGAAGCCATCAGAGAGCAGGATCAGGGTGTCGCCTATCCTGAACCTCGAGTGGATGATCTTCCCGTCGAGTGTCACCTAGCGCCATTTGGTGAGCTCCTTCGCTCCGAACGCCTGCTTGTAGAAGTCCAGCGCCTTCATGCCGCCCTCCGCAGACAGGTAGGGCGTCACAGTGCGGAATCCCGGGGGGAATGGGGTTGACATTGCTCTTGGGCATAGAAATCGAGGGAAGGGCTGCTGGGCGATATTTATTCCTAACAGGGCTCTTTCA
Organism: uncultured archaeon; assembly: GCA_963731775.1. Lineage (GTDB taxonomy): Archaea > Thermoproteota > Nitrososphaeria > Nitrososphaerales > Gagatemarchaeaceae > DATJAJ01. Next base: position 440,529 of record CAVSWV010000006.1, read on the forward strand.
CGGAAAAGCGAAATGAATCTACCAGACCTCGGCGACCCTCTTTCCTGCAAGGACGCCCTGGATCGCCCGTTCGTCCAAGTCGTGGCCGTGAGAGACGAAGACCCCGACTATGGAGGCCCACTCCGGATTGTCCCGAAGCAGATTCGGGTGCCTCTTCTTGGCGTGGTTTTCGAGTTCGAGCACGTCCTTCTTCCAGATATCTGTCCCCTTGTCCCTGTCCCGTTTAGAGACGACGAGGTGGAAGTCACACGACTTCGCGCGACAGTAGTAGAGGATCTGGGTCTCAGTCACTAGAACACGCCAGGTTCGGGAGGCGTTTTAAGAGTAGTCTCGGGCTGATTCACTTTCCCTTACTCCCGCTCCACATTCCCGGAGGAGCCCACAGGGTTTATATCTGGGGCGAGAGCCACACCAGGTTACCCAGGAGTGGTCTCAACCAGAACAGAGACGCCCGCAAGGGAGACCTTCCGTAAACTCGGAAGCACTGGGTAATAATCTTCAAACCACTGAGGGCACATTTTTCGCATTCTCCGAGTCTGAGGAGGTCAAGGCCAACACCGCGACAGTTCCAAGATTCTCAGGATTGGGAATCGTCATTCTGACTAATTAGCAGGAGCCCGATCTAATCCAAGACCGCAAATGGACTCGAAGAACGCCTCTGGAAATGGCAAGGTCCTGGCTTTCGTGTTGGCAGCGATCATCGTAGCCTCGTCGGTGGCCGCCCTGTACTTCGAGATGCCAAGTAGGGTGGGAACGCAGTCCTCCGGGTCGCAATCGAGTTCCAGCTTTCCTGCTCCTACCACGGTCAACGTCTTCGGCCTAGCGTCCACGGCAGCGAACGATACCCACGTTGAGGAGCTGACGTTCACGAATGTAAAATCAGGCCAGAACTTCACCGCGCCGATCACAAACGGAGGCTTCTCTGTCAACCTCCCCAACGGGTTCGTGTACCACGTGTCAGTCACCTGGGCGGGAAAATATTCCTGGCAGGTCGGGGTTGTCGATAGAGGGGACCTCACGGTGAACATGTCAGCTGGCTCGATGGCCGCCCAATCCTACAACGTCCAGCTCGAGACGCCACCCACCGTGGTCGGCGTGCATGGCATGATCACTTGGTCCATCCCCGCCGGGCACCCAATCAAGGTCGTCTACATCGCCTCGCATGGCGAATCGTTCGCGGCCGCCGTCCAGAACGGCACCTTTTCCGCCAGGCTTCCGATAATGATGGACTACCAGGTCAAGGTCTTCTGGCAGTACTCTGACGGGACCATCGACTACCTCTTCGCGAAAAACCAGACCATCTCCGGGGGCGTGGGGATTGTCGGATTGGACCTCCTCATCAAGTAGGGCATCATATCTTCAATCTTGGGGAGTGTTCGCCTGACGCGCTAGCCATTGGCTCGACCGGAGTTGATCGCCTTTCCCCCTGATTCTGGAGAGCGAAGAATGAGTACGCCGCGACGACGCACCCCCAGGCTGAGACGGTCGCGCCAATGTCTACGTAGATAGTGTTCTGCACCTGGGAGATCAGGTACTCGAAGGTTATGTTCGATGCGATGATTATCCCTACCCCCGTGAATAGCAGGGCCGTTCCGAGAATCAGATAGACGGTATCTCTAGCTGTCGACCCTTGCGGGGAGAAGTGGTCCCGCAGAAGAACTGCCCCGTAGATCGCCGAAGCGCCCGCGGCTGCAAAGATCCCGGCGCTGACGATGTAGCTCGAGAGCGTGGGCAATCCGACGACGAGCACTACTCCCACCAGAGGCCCCAGCAATCCAAGCGCCTGCAGGACGAAGCCGCGTCTTGCCGAACCGTCAGTCGAGGCAAGGTGCCATCTCAGCCGTAGCATTCCCAGGATGGGGAGCACGAAGCCGACGATGATCAAGACGGCGGTGACGGCTGTGACCGCCCCGGGAACGCCCGATGCGCCGTTGATTGTGAGAAACGAGACAAGCGCCACCGTCGCAGTAGAATAGCCAGCGACCACCAGACTCTTGCCTCTCGAACCGCTCTTGGCAACCGCTTGGGGAGTCTCCGAAAGCGGTTCCATTCAGCTGTCCCCTCTGTACCTTCCGAAGAAGTTGACCATGTCCTTCGCGATTTGCGTGAGGCTCGGAGAGATCGGCTCGTTGCCCACCTGCGCGAACATGTGCCCCATGTCCTGGACAAGGATGAGTTGGCTCTGGTCCCCGGCCGCGACGAGCTCGTGATACAGCTGGATGGACTGCGACTCAGGCACGTTCGTGTCGTTCACGCCCTGGACGATCAGGATTGGAGGCGAGTTCGCAGAGACGAAATGCGTGGGGCTAGCCAGCACCAAGAGGTTCTGGTTGTTGCCGAAGACTCTCAGAGTGTCTGAGTAGGAGGCAAAGCTGGTCAGGTTGGCGGGGCCGAACATGTCGACCGCCGCGGTCAAGCCGCTCGACTGGTTGAGGTAGGAGCCGACGTCGAATTGGGATTGAGAACCCGTGAGAGCCGCCAGCGCGACGAGCTCTCCGCCGGAACTCGTGCCGAACGCGAACATCGCGTTTCCGTTCAGACCGTAGGTGTGCGCGTTGGCGCGGAGGAACCTGATTGCGCACTTCAAGTCCACGATTTGCGCTGGGAACTTGTACTGCGGGGCGAGGCGATAGTTCACGCTGACGACCGCGTATCCCGCGGAGGCGAGCGCGTTCAGGAAAGTCGTGTTGATGTCGGCCTTGTCTCCCGAGGTCAGCCCGCCTCCGAGGACAAAGATTGCGATTGGGAGTGGTCGCGCGACCGTCGAGTTGGGGAGGTAGATGTCCATCGATTGCGAGTTGCAGTAGGTCACGTCACGGACTGAACTCCAAAGTGAGAACAGGACGGTGGGCGGCGCGTTCGACGCTACGACCCCCTCGATTGTGACTGCGGAATAGACGCTGATTATGATGATTGCTGCGATGCAGATGGCCAGGGAGACTCTGGGTTTGTTCATTCTTCGCGGACCGCCTCATGGCTGCGAGGCTCCACGGGTCTAATGGTAGAACACGATTCTCGAAGCCGAAAAGACTCCACCGAGCGCACTTCGGCTTGGCGGGAATCCGCCAAAGGGCCCAACCACGCTTCCGGTCGCTCGGCTACTTGCTCCTTGCCTCGGATTGCTTTGGGCTGTTGAGCAATCCGCTCAGCAGCTCAACGACCTTCCTCTCCATCTCGCCGTAGTCGCCCTCTCCGACGTGTTCGTACCTAACTACACCCTCCATGTCGACGATGGTCTGGCGCGGCCAGTATTGGTTGCCGTACAGCTTCCAGGTGACGTTGTCGTTGTCGAGCGCGATTGGGTAACGCAAACCGGCCAGCTGCACCGCGTTGGCGACTCTCTTCGGGTCCCTCTCGAATGGGAATTCTGGAGTGTGGACTCCGATGACGACCAGTCCTTCGAGCGCGTGCTGATCGTGCAATTCCCTGACGTGGGGCAGGGTTCGGGTGCAATTGATGCAGCAGTACGTCCAGAAGTCCAGGAAGACGACACGTCCTTTCAGGTTTCGGAGCTCGAGAGGATCGGAGTTGATCCAGCCCTTGATGCCCTCGAACTCGGGAGCGGCCTTCCCAATCATCGGGGGCGCCTTCTAGACTTCGGCTTTTAGGTCGAGCTTGTGCACCGTCTTCATGTGCTCTTTGAGCTGCTTCGACTCAGCGAAGTTGGACCCGCAGCAGGTGTACTCCACGCCGAACGGGCCAATCTGGTGCTTTGATCTGACGTGCTCGGTCAGCGCATGCCCCGTCTCGAACTTCTCGCTGCAACACTCGTACTTGGCCAATGATATCGTCTTGTGAAGGACACAGTCGCATATTTAGCGGTTTTTCAAGATGTGTTGCAATTCTCGCGTCATTGTGGCGGCAGCGGCCGCGGGTCGGAGGTCTCCCTGCGAAACCGTCGCTGCCTCAATCGGGAAGACATTTACGCACTCAAGAAAGGTGAGCGGACGGCGAAGCAGCTTCGTCGCGTATACTCTCGGCCATTGACGGTGCCGCCAAGCGGAACTACCTGGCTAGGTGGACCGTCGTCGGAATCCTAATCGGAACCATAGCCGGCATCGGCTCGATTGTATTCTATGCCATGATACAGGCAGCGACCAACTTCGTCCTCGGCGGGATCACCGGCTTCTATCCCCCTAACCCTGCGGGAGACGCGGCTGCAATCGCCGGGGCGCACCCAAACTTCCTTCTGATCCCGCTCGTTGCCGCCATCGGAGGCATGATCGCGGGAGTCCTGATCTTCACCCTGGCGCCCGAGGCCCAGGGCCACGGAACCGACGAGGCGATTGCGGCCTTTCACCGGAAGGACGGCGTCATAAGGAGGAGGGTCCCGATCGTGAAAGCGATAGCGTCGGCATTCACTATCGGGTCGGGGGGCAGCGGAGGCAGGGAGGGACCCACCGCCCAGATTTCGGCCGGCTTTGGGTCGTTCGTAGGCGACGTGCTCAAGCTCCCGGTTAAGGACCGGAGGATCGCTGTCGCTGTCGGCATCGGCGCCGGGATAGGCTCCATCTTCAAGTCCCCTTTCGGAGGTGCCATCCTGGCCGCGGAGATACTCTACAGCGGCGGGGACTTCGAAGTGGAGGCGCTTCTGCCCGGCTTCATCGCATCCCCTGTCGGTTACGTGATCTTCGCGTCCTACGCCGGGTACACTCCCATCTTCGGCAGCTCCATAGCGTACACGTTCACCCAGCCGGCCGACCTTATCTTCTATCTCATCCTCGGGCTGCTCTGCGGCCTGGTGGGCCGTGCTCACACATTCACCTTCTACAAGATGAAGGAGATTTTCTCCTCGCTGAATCTCCCGAAGTACGCCAAGCCTGCGATTGGGCTGGCGCTGACCGGAATGATAGGGGTCTTCTTCCCCGAGGTGCTCGGTCTCGGCTACGGGTTCATCCAGTACCTCATAGACGGGAACCTGAAACTCGTCACCACCAATTACCTTGCACTTCCCACACTCGCGGTCCTCTGTCTGGTAGTCGTCCTCAAGATCGTCGCCACCTCGTTGACCGTTGGGTCGGGCGGGAGCGCGGGGGTCTTCGCGCCTTCTCTCGTCATAGGCGGGTTCGTCGGTGCCGCGCTCTGGGTCGTGCTGAACTCGATAGTTCCGGGGATGGCGCCTACGGCTGCTCCATTCGTGATAGTAGGCATGGTGGCCCTGTTCGGGGGAGTCGGCAGAGTCCCGATAGCTGTGATCCTCATGGTAAGCGAGATGACTGGCACGCTGGAGCTTCTCGTGCCTTCTATGGTGGCGGTGGTCGTATCCTACTTTGTGGTCGGTCCTAGGAACACGATATACAAGAACCAAGTTCCTCTCAGATCAGACTCTCCCGCCCACAGGGGGGAGTATGACGTCCCGCTGCTCACAAAGATTTTCGTCTCCGATGCCATGAACAACGAGGTCTCCACCCTCTCTTCGGACGACACGGTCGAGAAGGCGCACCAGCTGATGCTCGACCGCGGCTTCAGGGGAATACCCATCCTCGAATCGGAAAGGGCGGTCGGGATGGTGACTATGAGCGACGTCCTCAGGGTCCCGAGGGAACAGATGGCATCCACTCCACTGAAGTCGGTCATGACGCAGACCCTATCGGTGGCGTACCCTGACGAGTCGCTGAAGGACGCACTGGACAAAATGATCGGCAATGGCGTCGGTCGCCTGCCCGTCGTCTCCAGGGAATCGAGGCGTCTGATAGGGATAATCACGAGGACCGACATCGTTCGCTCGTACGACAGGGCGGTAGCGCTTCTCTCCAAGTCAGAGGCGACTTGACCAACCCGGAGCAAAACTGGGCGTTCAGCTTCGCTCTAGATGAGTATGGAGACGTTCAATATCGATTATCTTCTATCAGCTGACACATCTATGACCACGTTCCCTTTCTTCTCCCCTGACTCGACGTACCGGTGAGCCTCAGCGGTCTCTTCAAGTGGATACCGTCTGTCTATGACCGATCTGACCTTCCCAGCTTCTATGAGTTCACGGAGGAAGACCAAGTCTTCAGCCCTTTGCCCTCCCGACCCGAATATGACCTTCTTGCCGCCCCTCGAAGCCCACCTCCCCCGAAGCATCGATGACGCCATGGGGTTGCCCAGGATGTAGCGCCCCTTCTGGTTCAGCGAGTTCATGCTCCTTGAGAAGGAGGTCCTCCCCACGACGTCGAAGATGACGTCATAGGCCACGCCGTTCCTGGTAAAATCCTCTTTCGCGTAGTCAATCACATGGTCCGCCCCGATGGAGCGCAGCATGTCCAGCTTTCTGGCGCTGTCCACCACTGTCACCTCGGCCCCGAAGTACTTCGCGAGTTGGACCGCGAAGGTGCCTATGCTCCCGCCCGCACCAACTACCAACACCTTCTCTCCTCTCTGGATGCTTCCTCTTCTGAGAAGATGAAGCGCTTCGAGTCCTCCGAGGGGCACGACGGCCGCCTCCTCGTAGGTCATGTTCGAGGGTTTCGCAGCCATGACCCCGTCTTCTGCCAGGACGGCATACTCGGCGTAGGCGCCAAGGCGAAGGCCTGTGGTCGCGAAGACTTGGTCTCCCTTCTTGAAGAGTCTCACTTCGCTTCCGGTCGCTTCAATCTCCCCTGCCAGCTCCTGACCCATCACTCTCTTCCTCGGTCCCCTGAAGCCAAATCCTATTCGGGCGAGGAGCCATAACCAGGTGGGCAACCTGAACCCTCGAAGTTCGCAGTCGCCAGCCGTTACGGTTGTGGCGCAGACCCTCACAAGGACTTCATTTCTCCTCGGAATGGGCTTCTCAAGCTCTTCGAGCCTCAGGACGTCTGGAGGCCCGTATCTGGTGCAGACGATGGCTTTCATTCGTCCAATCGCCACAAATCCTCTCGAGGGTGCGCTTCGATGCTTCTAATATAGTCTGGACGCTCGAGATTTTGAGGTGCGCCCTATCGCCTCCAGCGCTGGAGAATCCCTTGGTAGATGAGCGCGACTTCCGGATACTCTCCCAGCTTCGAGAGGACCCATTCCTCTCCTACGAGGCTCTGGGGAGGACGATTGGGTTGTCCGGCAAGGCCGTGAAGACGAGGATCGGGGCACTGGAAGGAGCGAGGATCCTGACCTCGCTTCAGGCGATGCCTGCGGCTCAGGTCTTTCGGAGGTCTCCCCGACTCTTCTTCTTCAAGAGCCCCGACGTATCACCAGAGAAACTTAACACCGCTTTGGAGGTCGACCCCGCAGTCTTCGCGACTCTGGACGCTAACCACAAAGCCGCTGTCCTAGTCTACGCTTCCTCCCCTTCGGCAAGAGCACCGAAGGCTCTCACGGCCCTTCTCGGACCCACCGAGATGGAGGTCACCCCTCTGTTCCCCTACCCGCGGGGGGAGCTCTCGAAGCCTGTTACTCTGGCCGAGCTGAAAGTGCTGCGAGTGCTCGCCGCGGACTTGCGCGCCCCGCTCAAGGAGATTTCGCAGACCACTGGATTGTCCCAGAAAGTCGCGCGGAAGACCAGAAGAAAGCTGCTGGAAAGTGGCCTCATTCAAGTGCAGCCTATCCTCCAGTCCGCCCGGTCCAGCCGAATCATCATGTATGAAGCCCACGTGTACTCCGACGACGATTCTGTCCTTCTGCGCGTGAAGCAGACCCTTCCCAGGTCCATGTTCATCAATCAGTGGGAGCACACTGCAGTCATACTCTCCTGCTGGGCCGATTCCATCGCCGAGGTGTTTGAGACCGAGAGGAGCCTGAGGAGCGAACCGGGCGTAAGCAGCGTCATCGTAAAATTCCACACGCGCGCCATCCTTTCTTCTTCGAGGCTGACCACTTGGTTAGACGAGGAGATTCTTCGTCAGAGGAAGGCGAAGGGACTGGCGTGAAGTCACAGGGGCCGAACCCATGATGGCCACTTCTTGAAGTCTATCGTTCGGACATGCTATATCGAGTCGCAATCCCTGCCAGAATCTGGCGATGTGAGGGTTGGCTGAAGAAACAGTAAAGGGAATCGAGAAAAAAGGAGTGGAAAGGGCTTGACCTCGACCACCTACCAGCTTCCATATGCGGGCTCTGCCACGCTCGACTTGGTCGTCGACGATCGCGGCGTGGGACAAGCGTTCTTGTTGCTGCACGGCGGCGCCGGGCCCGCTTCGATGGCTCGCTTCGCCGCCCTTTTGGCCGAGCGCCATAAGGCCAGAGTCATCACCCCTACGCATCCCGGTTTTTCTGGCACGAAGCGGCCAGACGAGCTGAGAGGCGTCAAGGGATTGGCGCAGGTCTACGCTGCGCTTCTCGACCGACTCGGCGTCAGCGATGTGACCGTGATCGGCAACTCCGTGGGCGGTTGGGTCGCCGCCGAGCTTGCCTTGCTCAAGACGCCTCGGGTCGGCGGAATAGTCCTTGCAGGGGCCCTCGGCATAGAGGTCGCAGGCCACCCCATACCAGACGTCTCGAAACTCACGGTCGACGAGCTGATGAGCCTCTCCTACCACGACCCGAAGCCCTTCCGCATCGACCCTGCTAACATGTCAGACGAACAGCGTGCAATCATGGCCGGAAACCGAATGGCCCTTCAGGCATACGCCCCGCAGACGGCGGACCCGACTCTGGTCGGACGACTCTCAGGGATTACTGTGCATGTGCTCGTCATCTCTGGCGAGAGCGACCGGATCGTCGACCCCGGCTACGGCCGAGGATACGCCGCAGCCATCCCCGGCGCCAAGTTCGAGTTGCTATCTGGCACCGGGCATCTTCCCCAGATAGAGACCCCCGACCTGCTCCTTGAGACAATCTGGAGCTACTTCCACCCGAGCAGCTGAACGGAAAAACCCCAGCTTCATGCCAACTTTCCTCCGCCCTATCATACGGGCGTGGCCGGAAGTGAAACATGGTCTTCTTCTACGACAGCTGGACTCTTAGCCCACCGCTCTCTTCACGAGCGCGGCGATCCTTGCCTCTTCGGCGGCAGTCAACCCCTTCAACGCGAAAGCGGAGGGCCACATGGCGCCTTCGTCGAGGTTCGCCTCGTCGCTGAAGCCTAACGTCGCGTACCTGGTTTTGAACTTCGCCGCTCCTTGGAAGAAGCAGACGACCTTGCCGTCCTTGGTATACGCAGGCATCCCGTACCAGAGTCTCGTCGAGAGGGCTGGCGCGCTGGCTTTGATGATAGCATGGAGCCGCCTGCCCATGTTGCGATCTGGTTCCGACATCCCGGCTATCTTCGCGAGCACGGCGCTTTCCCCATCCGCCTTGTCCGCCTTCAGCTCTTGTATGCGCTCCTTCATCGCGGCTCGTTCCTCGTCCGTGAATCCCCTGGACTTCTTGCTACTTCCCGTGGCGCTCTTGGCGGATTTCTGCGTCCCCTTCTGTGCTGGTGTCACGGAATTCAGGCCCCCCTTTGGACTGGCCATGGTATTTCTGCTTTTTTGGCTCGGGGATTGAAGGATGCCGAAGCATCAGAGGTCGCATCGAGTCCGTTCAACACCCTCGCAATGGATTTATCTCCTATGGGTATGATGGAGATTACATCAATTGTCCCAAGGTGAGCGCAGACTCGCAGCGATAATGTTCACCGACCTAGTTGGCTTTACAGCCCTCTCCCAGAGGGACGAGGCTCTCGCCCTCAGGCTCCTCGACCAGCACCGCTCATTGATGCGCCCGATCTTTGCTAGGAACAAGGGGCGCGAAGTTAAGACAATCGGCGACTCCTTCTTGATCCAGTTCGACAGCGCGTTGGAAGCTGTGGAGTGCGCGGTGGAGATGCAGGAAGTCATCCACAATCAGTCTGAAAGGTCCTCAGAAAAGCTGGAGATGAAGGTGGGGATCCACGTCGGGGACGTGGTCTACAGCGGCCAAGACGTCTACGGGGACGCAGTCAACATAGCCTCGAGGATCGAGCCGCTGGCCAAGGGGGGCGAGATATGCATCTCCGAGCAGGTCTTCGATCAGGTTCGGAACAAGGTTCCGTTCAAGCTCGTCAAGCTAGATCCCCGCGAGTTGAAGAACGTGACCGTACCGATAGACGTTTACAGGGTCGAGCTGCCCTGGGAGGGCCCACTGATGAGCTCCAAACCGGCCCAGCTCCCGCCAGACAGGATCGCGGTCCTTCCCTTCGTCAACATGAGCCCCGACCCAAACGACGAGTTCTTCGCCGACGGGCTCACCGAGGAGCTGATCGCCAGCCTGGCACTGGTCAAGGGTCTCAAGATAATCGCGAGAACTTCGGTCATGAACTACAAGAAGAAAGAGAAGAACGTCTCCGAGATTGGGAAGGAGCTTGGGGTCGGCACCGTCGTTGAGGGGAGCGTGAGGAAGGCGGGTAACAGGATAAGGGTCACTGTTCAGGTCATCGACGTGAACACTGAGGAGCACCTATGGGCTTCGAGCTACGAAAACAACCTCGACGACATCTTCGCCGTGCAGAGGGACATCGCGACCAAGGTGGCGGGCTCGCTCCCCAGCAGCCTCCCCGCGGCGAGGGCCCAGGTCCCCGCCATGAAAGAGACGCAAGACCTCAAGGCGTACATGTTCTTCCTCCAGGGGAGGGCTTTGATGTATGAGCGGGAAGAGGCGCCGCTCCGACAGTCATTGGGATTCTTCGAGCAGGCCATAGGGAGAGACCCGTCCTTCTCGCGGGTCTATGCCGGTATCGCCAGATGCCACCTGCAATTGGCCGTCGGGGGATTCATCCCATGGGCCGAAGGGATCGAACGCGGAAAGGCCGCGGCGCAGAAGGCCCTCTCGGTCGGACCCGACCTGGCCGAGGCGCACGCGCTGCTCGCCGACCTTTCTTCTATGGCAGACGAACCAGTAGCGATGCAGGAGAAGGAGGCGAGAAGGGCTCTAGAGCTGAACCCGAACCTCCCGGACGCATACCTGATGCTAAGCTCTGTCGAAGGTACCAGGGCTAACCTTGGGGGGGCGGTCAGGGACACCGAAACAGCCTACCAACTTGATCCGCTTTCACCGGTGGCGATAAGGAGGCTCGGGAGAGCCTATTTCTTCGCGGGACGGGATCAAGACGCCATGGAGCATTGGAAGAGGACCGTCCACCTCGACCCCCTCGCCTCAAACCGTGGGATGACGGACTATTACCTCTCTAGAGGCGAACTGGACAAGGCCGAAGCGTCCGTGAAGGAGCTGGAAAGGATCGCCCCGAACAACCGGCTCACCCGCCTGGCCCGCGGTTACCTCGCGGCCCTCAAGGGCGACAGGGCGACGGCGTTGGAGATGATCGCGAAACTGGACGCAGCCCTCCACCAGGGGTATGTCGACTCCAATTTCGCAGGCTACATCTACCTCGCGCTCGGCGACGCGGACAAGTTCTTCGAGTACATGGCCAGCGCCGCAAGGGGTCACTACCTCCCCGCGGAGGAGCTCATGTTTTCTCCGCTCTTCGCCGAAGTCAGGAAGGACCCCCGGCTGGAGCGCATCTTCGAATCAGTCGGCATCACCATTCCCCATCTGCAGCAAGAATAGGAGGACGGATTCCTGATGAATCTCGGTCGTCCTCGTTAAGCCGAATGTTCCTTCGCCTCCCGACGCCGCGAGTGCAGCTTCCGTCTCTTGGGACTCGGTTTCACGGGCGGGTTCTTCCTGATTTCAGGAAACCTCGCGCAGGAAGGGGGGCCCCGTTGTGCACCTTCTCGGGTGGCCCGGCACCGCCGCGCTGTTGGTCCCGCTAGCAGGCCTCACCGGCAGGTACCTGGTGGCGCACGCAGGCCGGTCTCGGCCGAGGTCACCGGCGTAAACTTAGGCACAACATGACGAATTGTTGTGCACAACATTATTATAGCGCCTGCGGCCCATCCTGCTCATGTTCGTGAGGGCCAAAAGGGTCAGGTCGAGGAGATACCTCTACCTGGTCGAAGGGGAGAGGTCAGGGCTAGACGTCAGGCAGAAGACGCTGTCTTACCTCGGGCCCCTTTCGAAGCTAATCGCCGGCGTACCCGGGCCAGTCAAGGAGCGCGTCGATGGACGTCTTCGGGTAGACTGGAAGAAAGTAGGCGACGAGATTGGTCGGATCCCACTGTCATTCGAAGAACTTTCCGAGGCGAGGAGGGCACAATTCTCCGCTTCCGTCAAGACGAGAACCCGGCGGGGCCGTCCTGCCCAAGGCGCCCTGCCGAGAACGGACGGCGAGCTTTCCGCGTTGTCGAAGATGTCGGCCAATCGGTTTGCGGAGCTGTTCGAGGAGAGCGGGCCGCTCGCCTACCGAATGAAGTGAGAAGGTTGACCCCGGTCAGAGAAAGTCCTGCAAAGACCGCAGGGCGTCGTCCAAGAACCTCCCCCAGTGCGCTGCTCTCCGAAGTGAGAAGGGAGCCAAACGAGCTGAAAAGGAAGATGCTCCTCGTCGGGTATCTCTCAGACAGGCTGTCCAAGAAGGGGGCCCTCGTCTACCTCGTTGGAGGGCAAGCAGTCGAGACCTACACTGCCGGTCAGCTGACGACCGGGGACATCGACATCACCACCACCGACCGGGCCGAGACCGAGAGGGTGCTGAGCAAATTGGGTTTCAAGAAGGAAGGGATGATCTGGTTGAACGAGAAGCTGGCGATCGCCTTCCACATCGTAGCATCGTACCCGTCGAGGACCGAGAGGGCTAGGACCATAGAGATCCCGCCCTATAGGGTGAGAGTCATAGGCGTCGAGGAACTGATCATTGACAGGCTGAGGGCTGCGAAGTTTTGGAAGAGCGAGAGGGACCTCGAGCAGGCTTTGGTCCTCTTCAACGGTTTCAGGAAACGTATCGACCTGGAATACGCCATCATGAGGGCGAAGGAAGAGGGGGTCGACGACTTCTTTCGCAAAGTTGAGAAGGAGAACTGACAGTGCGTTGTGGCGCCGGTCGGCCGCGAGCCTCGTTAGTTGGATTTGAATCACTCAAGAATAAGCCGAGGATGAGGACACTCGAAACTCAACCCGAGGGAACCAGAGGCGAACACCCGAATTCCTTAAGTCTCTTCCAACTCCATATAGAGTAGGTGGCGACGGAAAGGCACGACCTGAAAGCGGGAATGCCTGGGTTGCTGTTCAAGATTTCCAGCGGCGACCAACTGAAACTCCTGTCAGAGGCAGCAGTAAGGAGAGATTCCACCTGAGTAAATCCGAGAAGGCCGACGCGGTCCGTCGGCCGAGACCCAGGTTAGAGTCCCTTTCCGACCTGATCTATGGCCTATCCCTCTCAATAGGGGCGATTGTCATAGTGGTAAACGGTGTTCAGAGCTCAGGAACCGGCGACATCAACAGAAACATCATCGATTTCGTTTTCGTCTTCCTGATTCTCGTGACGAGTTGGATAGTATACACGGAGACCACGTCCGTCCTTCCCATAGAAGCACGTGCTGTCACATCTCTAAACGTCGTTCTTCTTGTCTTGGTGGCAGTCATGCCATACTTGTTTGAACAAGCCATATTCCAGTCCAACACCTATGACGTCCAGAACTATGCTTCTTCATTGTTTGTATTGGATCTAAGTGGTCAGATTCTGATTGCCTCTGCATTTGCTCACATCGTCGTCTCGGAAGAGCGAAGGCTCGCTTTAGAACCAGGGGTCGTGGCCGGATTCCGAAGCTCAAGGAATCTGCTATTCTTCGTGGCTCTGGTAGTGCTTGTCGGCCTCGGAGTGCCGTGGGATTGGGTTCTCCTTCAGGTCCCCGTCAGGATGTTGGTGTGCTTCGTGCCCATCATTATGTTCTGGGCCAACAGGATGAGGCGGCGACCATTCGGGGTAGGCGGAATCGGTCTGGGTCAGACGCAAGATTCATGAGCGTTTCTGCTCTCTAAATGTCGACTTCGTGCTGGGGATAACCCTCATCTTCGTCCCCCTCGTCATGATAGGGGACCTGAGTGGCGATTCCGGGGTCCTGGTCTTCACTGCTCTGATCCTCCCGCTCATCACTGGAATTCGGCCGGGAGGGAAGCTCGGATCCATTGGCGGTCCCTTACGGGAGTCGAGGCTTTGGTGAGACATGAAGTGGGAAGGGCTTAGGGCTGTGAGAGGGTCACTGAGCTCTTGTGGATGGCCGACCGCCAAGGTCCTTTTCCATGGCTCTGGCGAGGCTCCGCCAGCTCGCCGAATCTTCGTCGGTGAGCCTCTTGGCGATAGAGGCTAGTTTCTTCGGCCCGGGTTTTCTTCCAGGGAAAATCTGCGAGCCAGTGTACTCCAAGCGCGAGCCTCCATCCTCGGACACTATCTGGTACAGGAACTGCGTGTATCTCCCGTCGGAGCTGACTCTTGTGTTGGTCCAACTCAGAAGCTCCGGATAGATGCGAACTACCTTCCTGGACCGGGAGTTCCGGATGACCTTCTCGTCCGCGGGTTTGAATTCGTCTGTAAGTATGAAAGTGTCATCGTTGACGCGCCTTATCTTCCTGCTTCCCTCGTTTCCCATCAGTTCGATGTCGCCCGGAGAGTAGTCCGTGCACCACGCGAAGGCCGCTTCCGGCGGGAATTCGAAGTGCTGTCTGAACCTGAAATGAACCGAGTACGTATCCAATCGCGGTCAGGCCTCCTGCTGACAGGCGCTAAGCACGACTTAAAGAATCTGCAATTTGCTTCGTCGCCTCGACATGCGAGCTTTGAGAGCTGAAAAGAGCTTCTCCGATGCTCAAATCTCGCCCCCAGATCGTCTCCTTATCTTTAGCCGTTCACATTAGGCACAACACGACGATTTCTTTCGCAATATCGAAAGTGAGGATTCAAAGCGGGGTGAGGTGACGGTCGGCCTCGAGCCTCTTAGGCTTGGAAAAGTAGGAAGCGGCAGGAAGATTCGCTCAAGGGATTGGCGGTGGGAGGAAGGCGAAGAGGTTCTGCGCATCGGAACAGATGAAGACAATGTCGTTTGGGCCCGCGTTTGGAGGAGGCGCTAGCTTCGGGAGTAGGTTCCAACCTTCTGTCGCGACCGAAATATCGGAAAAACGATAGTGGCGAGAAATCGATATAAGGGACGTTATGGTAGTCTCGGCGGCATGCCCAAGATGCAAATCAAATCCACGCTCACGCCCGAAGACGTCCCGAAGTCGTTTTACAATATCCAGCACGACCTGACCGAACCCGTGCCCCCGCCGCTTGACCCCAAGACGGGTCAGCCGGTCGGCCCCGAACAGCTCCTCAGGCTCTTCGCCAAGGAGTGCATCATGCAAGAAGTATCCCGAGAAGAGTTCATTCCCATACCCGACGAGGTCCGGGAAGCTTACATCCGTCTGGGCCGGCCCACCCCTCTCTACAGGGCGTTGAGGCTAGAACAGTACCTCAAGACCCCCGCGAAGATCTTCTACAAGCGGGAGGACCTCAACCCTGCCGGCAGCCACAAGCCGAACACCGCGATAGCGCAGGCATACTACCACAAGAAGGAGGGCACCGAGCGGCTCACAACGGAGACGGGCGCGGGGCAGTGGGGCAGCGCGCTGGCACTGGCGACATCGCTCTTCGACATCGACCTCACAGTCTACATGACGAGGAGCAGCTACAAGCAGAAGCCGTACCGAAAGACCCTGATGGAGGTCTACGGCGCGAACGTCCACGCCTCCCCGAGCGGCAACACGAACATCGGCAAGTCCTTCCTCGCCAAGGACAGGGAGCACCCCGGTAGCCTCGGCATAGCCATCAGCGAGGCGCTCGAGGACTGCGTCACACATGACAACACGAAGTACTCGCTCGGCAGCGTCCTCAACCACGTCCTCATGCACCAGTCGGTCATCGGCCTGGAGGCGAAGGTGCAGATGGAGGAGTTCGACGCCACACCGGACTACGTCGTCGGCTGCATCGGCGGCGGCAGCAACTACGCAGGCCTGGCCTACCCGTTCATGAGAGACAGGCTCAAGGGGAAGTCCCATGCCGAGTTCGTGGCCGCAGAGCCGAAGGCTGTCCCCTCCACGACCAAGGGCGAATACAGATACGACTTCGCGGACACGGGCGAGATGACCCCCATGGTCAAGATGTACACGGTCGGTCACAGGTATCAGTGCCCGCCGATACACGCGGGCGGTCTCCGCTACCACGGTAAGGCGCCATCCATGTGCCTGCTCGTCAACCAGGGCTACATCAAGCCGGTCGCCTACGGCCAGAACGAGATAATGGACGCGGGGCTCCTCTTCGCGAAGACGGAGGGGGTCGTCCCTGCGCCCGAGACGAACCACGCCATCAAGGCGGCTATCGACATCGCCCTGAAGTGCAAGGAGAGGAACGAGGCCAAGACCATCGTCTTCAACTTCAGCGGGCACGGACTGCTAGACCTGCAGGCGTACGAGGACAAACTGGCGGGCTCGCTACAAGACTACGAACCCGACGGGGCGACGCTCAGGAGCGCCCTTGAATCAGTGCCAATAGTAAGATAGCGGAGTTCTGCCGCCGTCTTGCTGTGAGCACTGATATCCGTCCCATCTGAAGCCGCGTGGCCGGGCACAGACAATGGTTTATCCTGCCGAGACGGCGAGGCCACTCCATCGTTGAATCGAAAAGGGGTCTGCTACGATGTCGGGCGCGTGATGATGGGAGCCGATTGGCGACCTAACTTCAATCCACGACTCGCACACCGCGAGCTCGAGATCATCAAGAACGACCTGCAATGCAACGCCGTTAGAATCTGCGGACTAGACCTGCGCCGACTGGCTGTCGCCGGCGAGGACGCCCTGGCTCAGGGCCTTGAGGTGTGGCTATCTCCCGAGATGTGGGACAGGGGCCAGGATGAGACTCTCGAATACATCGCGAGAGCGGCGGAGCAGGCAGAGGGGCTCCGTCAACGGTGGCCCGGAAAGCTGGTCTTCAGTGTGGGCTCTGAGCTGACCCTCTTCTCCCAGGGGATGATCGAGGGCAAGAACGTCTTTGACCGGATCTCCCGTCCCTCGTTCTGGGGCGACATAATGGCTGGGAAGCACAACCGCGCGCTCAATGCGTACCTGTCGAATCTGAGCGAGGCAGCGGGGAAGTCGTTCCGTGGCCCGCTGACCTACTTCTCCCTACCGTTCGAGACCGTCGACTGGATACCGTTCGATTTCTTCGGGGTAGACCACTACAGGGACGCGCAGAACAAGGACTCCTATGGTCGGATGATAAGCGAGTACAACGCATCTGGCAAGCCTGTCGTCATAGGGGAGTTCGGGTGCTGCACTTTCCGGGGTGCGGACCTGCTCGGAGCCAACGGCTTCATGATAACCTTCGGGATGATGGAAGGCCTCCTCGGGCCAGACCAGAAGTTTCCCAAGATGTTCTTGGATATGGCGCATGTCCCGCCCCGAGCCGACGGGCACTACATTCGTGACGAGGAGCTCCAGGCACGCGAGCTGGTCGATCAGTTGGGGGTTCTTGACGCAGCGGGGGTTGAAGGCGCCTTCGTGCAGACCTTCGTGGTTCCTAACTCCCCATACCGCTCGGACCCCAGGTACGATACCGACATGGCGAACTTTAGCCTGGTGAAGAGCTTCCCCGAGGCAGAAACGGCCGAAGAGTTCACGAGACAGGCCGTTCGGGCGGCCAGGGAGATGATGGGGGTGGACCTCGACCCCCACGTTCTGGATGGTTTTTCAGGTCCGACGGGCGAGCACGGAGTGACATATCCGGACATGCCCTGGGAGCCCAAGGAGTCCTTCTGGGCTGTGGCAGACTACTACGCAAGGCACTAGCTTAGTGCTTGAGTCGGTGTTCAAGGTCAGTTAGGCCGGGGCGCACTCTCAAGGCGCACAACGCACTTAAGGCGACGGCTGGCTATTCTCCCAAGGCGAGAGGATGAAGCCTTCCCGCGCTGCCAGGGCAGTAGCCGCTGTCGCGCTTGCAATCACTCCAAGCTACCTCGTCGAAAGGATCACGGAGTACTACTTCCTGACGAGCAGCCCCGCCTTCGGCAACTGGTCGGGAAACCGCTGGGGGCTCTTCATAACGCTGATCCTCACTGGCGCCCTTCTGGCAGGCCTCTTCCTCAAGGAGTTCCGGCTTGTGACGGTCTCCTATCTCGCCGGAGTCTGCGCCTTGATTTCGCTCTTCTACATTTTTTGTGACCCGAAGGTCTGCTACAGCACCGGGTTGGACGGCCTAGAGCCGCTGCGCATGGCCTACTTCTTCGGGTGCATCGCCGTAGCCGGCTCGACAGTCGGGGTAATGAGGGGTCCTCGCGGTCAGATAGTCGGCCCTCTGGCCGTGGCACTCGGCATTGCGGTCTTCACCGCGGTCTCCTACCTCCCCGTAATCTACACCGTCGGGGGGACGAACCTGCTCTACCCGTTTCACCCCTGGCCGCTAGTGGCGCTCTTACTGCTCTTGTCGTTCTCCGTGGGAGCGATTGTCTCCTCGCGCGCTGGACGGGCATACGGGGTTGCGACTCCGGTCGTTGCACTCGCCATTGTAATAGGACTCTCGAGCGGAATCGCCAATCAGTATCCCGCATATGTTGTCCAGCTCACAGCTCTGCTTCTGCCCGTAGCCTTGGCAGGGGGTTTGGCTGGAACCTACGCCGCGAATATGAGCTCTCATGACTTTCTACGCGCACTCGCACCTTCAACCAAGGTGTTCCTGGTCGTCGTTCTTCTAGCAATCCTCTTGATGTTGCCATCTACCCCCGACGCGGTTGCAGGCGTCTCGCCGACGCCGCCGACGGGTCAGACGTCGCAACTCGGATTCGCCTCGCCGGTGTACGCGGGCGGTTTCATGTCTGGCGGGCTGATACGCTCACAGGCGGTGGCCGTCAACGTCACCTTCGCGGGAACGAACGCGTCCGCCATCCAATCCGACAACTACCTGTCGGCCGGAATGGGAGTCCACGCCGCGGGCTGTTGCGTCGACGGGATCGATTACGGGTACAGACTTGACGTTTACCTCTTCCATGACGGGGGTGAGGAGCTGGTGGCGAGTGCATGGCAAATCTGCGACCACGTCTCGGCATGCGGGGGGCACCCGTGGAGGAACCTGATGCTCTCGAAGGTCGTGCCGGTCACCTTTCCCGTCACCGCAAATCTGCGCCTCGTAATCCAATGGGAAGGTCGATTTGTTGTGTGGGACTACTCCTATGGTGGCGCAACTTTGGTAGTCGCAAACCTTAGCGGGACGAGCCAGGAGAACCCCGTCTTCGACCTAGGAACCTTCGGAGGAGGGCCTTTCGGCTTCGCCCAGTCGGGAAGCTACTTCTTCCAGTTCGGGGTGATGAGCAGATACCCGATAGGCCACCCCGGGTGGAGCGCGACCTTCGTCTGCCCCGCCTACCTCAACTCATCAGAATGGGCGTGCGTCCCCCACGCGGCGACCCTCCAGGGGAGCCAGTCCTATTGGAAGGCCCTGTGGAGGTGGGGAGAAGACTACCAAGGCGTCTCTGCCTCGGCCAAACTAGCTTCAAAATCGGTTACTTTCGTGTACGGAAGTACAACGATGACGAACTTCCGCGTCCTTTGGTAAGAGGGTTCTCTGCTAGAGTAGGAGGCGGAGACAACGGTCCTCACCTCAGGTCTTCAGGCGTTCGCGCCAGTCGGTACTAGCCCGCACGAGAGGCGTCAACAGTCGCTTAAATCTCGCGGGTGTTCAGATGGTCGGAATGGGCGGATCGTCACGGTGATTCGAGCTGATTGAGACAGAGGGCCTAACGAGGAAGTTCGGCGATGTCACGGCGGTCGACGGACTCACGCTCCAGGTCAAAGACGGCGAGGTCTTCGGCTTCCTCGGGCCGAACGGCGCTGGAAAGACCACCACCGTCAGGATGCTCTGCTGCCTGATATCAAAGACCAGTGGAGAGGCGAGGATCGCAGACTACGATGTCGGGAAGAATGCCGACTCGGCGAAGATACGGAAGATCATCGGGCTCGTTCCCGACAACGTCGGACTCTACGACAGCCTTACAGCGTACGAGAACCTCGACTACTACGGAAAGCTGTACAAGGTTCCCGGAGCCAAGAGAAAGGAGAACATCGAGCAATTCCTGAGGATGCTGGGACTTTGGGAGAAGAAGGACTTCGCGGCCGGCACCTTCAGCAAAGGGATGAAGCAGAAGCTCGCGATAGCCAGGGCACTCATCCACGACCCCGAGGTCCTCTTCATGGACGAGCCAACGGCGAACCTGGACCCCGAGTCGTCAAAGACTGTGAGAGACTTCATCCTGGAGTTGAAGAAACAGAGGAAAACCATCTTCCTGAACACCCACAACCTCGACGAGGCTCAGAGAATCTGTGACAGGATAGGCGTCCTGAACACCAGATTGAGGGCGCTCGGCACCCCGCAGGAGCTGGAGTCCGCCGTCAGCGCAAGGAAGACCGTCGTCCAACTTGTTGAGGTGAACACGAAGATTCTAGATGCGATGCGCAGAGTTTCCTCGGCGAAGGTGACCCAGGACGGTTCCCAGCTTTCTGTCGAGGTGGCGAATCCAAGCGAAGAGAATCCAGCTATCGTCCGAGCGGTCGTGGAAGCTGGAGGCGACGTTCAGTCCGTCTCCACCGTTGGTTCCACTTTGGAGGAAGCCTACCTCAAGCTCGTGAGGGATCAGAGCGAATGAATCTGGATTCCGCGTTGACCGTAGCAGCCAAGGAACTGAAGACAATTCGCAGAATGAAGAGCATCATCTACTACATACTCCTGCTCCCGCTGTTCATTTCGATAGTGTTCTCCCTCGTTGTCCAAAGCGAGGTAGCATCAGGTATCCCTTCGACCTATTCGCTCGGGCTCGAATCGCTCGTCTACGTGTTCGTGATCTTGGCCGCTGTTCTGCCCGCCTCGCTCGCCGCCTACAGCATAGCAGGCGAGAAGGTCGAGAAGAGTCTGGAGCCCTTGCTCGCGACCCCCACGTCCGACGGGGAGATCCTGCTCGGCAAGAGCATCGCGTCGTTTCTGCCACCAATTCTGGCGATATGGTTGGGTGGGGCAATCTTCATGGCCACCACGGATTACCTGACCTACAACGGCCTCTCCTTCTATTACTTTCCCAACTGGACGACCGGCATAATGCTCTTCCTCTTGGCCCCGCTCGCCGCCGTGTTCAGCGTCGAGTCAGCCGTGATCGCGTCATCTCGCGTGAGCGATGTCCGCGGAGCGAACCAGATCGCTGGCCTCATGTTCATTCCTTTCCTGGCCGTCTTCATAGCGGCTGTCCAAGGAGATATCTCGTTCGATGTCGGTACTCTCCTCGTCATCTCTGGAATCGTGCTGGTGGTCGACGTAGCTCTCTTCTTCGTGAGCAAATCGACTTTCAGAAGAGAAGAGATTCTCACGAAGTGGAAGTGAAACCCTCCTAATCCCCGGAGTGACGGCTAAGGGCCGTTCTCACAGTTGGAAATCGTCTTCGCGGCTTAAGTAGTCCCAACCTGGCTGCGCACGAGCAGGGGATTCTACCTTGCTAGTGAGAAGGATCGGCGTTTCGACTACGGTCGTGTCAATCGTGGTCGTCATCATCGTTGTTGTCGCCGGGGTGGCGGCATACTCCTTCCTCGGGTCTCACAACTCGACATCACCCAGTTCTTCGAGCTCGACTTCGGGTGGGACAAGTTCGGCTTCGTCGACTCCGATCGCAACATCATCGACCTCAAGCAGCTCGACCTTGACAGTCACGCGTTCGACCTCCTCCACCAGCTCTCCATTATCAAGCTCGAGTTCGAACTCGGCGACCAGCTCGACGCAGACCACCACCAGCTCCTCGAGCACGACCCAAACGGCCTCGCTTTCTTCGAGCACATCCTCCAGCACCTCTTCCAGCAGTCTATCGACCTCATGTGCGTCGACCTCCATCTCCACGTCTACGGCTCAGCCCGCGAGCGTGATCATCCCGCTGCTCAACGCATATTCGGCCATGACCCAGACCTTCGAGGGCACCATCAACGGAACGGTTTCCAACTTCACGGCGAGCTACACTCTGGTCTATGTGAGCCAGACGACGTTCAAGGTCAACATCATCGACAAGCTGCCAAGTCAGACGTATTCGACGACCGTGTGGCTCCTGAAGGACGGGACCGTGGTGGGGCTCAACCTCGCCGGGCACAACTTCACGGGCGCTTCGGCCGGCACCCACTTCCAGACGTACTTCGTCTCGTGGGAAACTGACATAGACTTCGGCATGCTGATAGACTCGCCCACGTCGCTCTCCTACTTCCATTCCACAGGGTCATCCACGGCGACGGTCGGGCCGAGCCAATTCACGGTGACTAACTACGCCGCAAACTCGCTCCCCGAGACCATAATGGAATGCAACGGCGGGAGCGTCAACCTGACCACAGGTAACTTCTCCCTGGGAACCCCGAGCGGGTCGGGATATCCTCTCATTGCATACATCGACGTTGCGGGATCGGACGTCAACGTCGGGCCGTCGGGGACGTTATCGACTACGACCTACAGCTTCACAGCCCAGATTACCTCTGTCACTGAAGTCTGAAGCACGGCGACAGTCGGGTCCCGCCTCTTTCCTGGCGCTTGAATTGGGCGACTCCGAAACCTCCGCGGTAGGTTTCTCAAGGTTGAGAATCGTATCCTCGTCTTATTAGCATATTAGAGAATTCGAATATTCGCGAAACGAAATGCCACAAATGCAAGCGCTGAAAACAGCAGAAAAGACTGAGCAGCAGTCCAGGCTTCTCATTATTTTGTCCAAAGGGACGCTGGACATGGTATATCCCGCATTCATGATGGCTACTACGGGGGCGACGATGGGCAAGGAGGTCCACATGTTCTTCACATTCTGGGGCATGAACGCGATCAACAAGAAGACCGTAGCCTCGATGAAGGTGGCCCCGGTCGGCAACCCAGGCATGCCCATGCCGAACATAATCGGCATGATCCCAGGCATGACCGCGATGGCGACAAGGATGATGAGGGGCAAGATCGAGCACGCGAAGGTACCATCCATCCCGGACATGATCACCTTGGCCAAGGACCTGGGGGTCAAGCTGCACGCCTGCTCCACCACTCTCGAGGTGATGGGAATCAGCAAAGACAAGCTGATACCCGAAGTCGACGACATAGTGGGCGCAGCGACGATGCTGGAGCTGGGCGAGGGCGGCCAGATCATCTTCGTATAGGTGGTTGAGATGTCAATCATCGAACAACGCAAGGTGGTCGACTCCCGCGGGAGCTTCTGCCCAGGCCCTATCACGGACCTCTTCAAGGCCTACAGGAACTCGCAGCTGGGCGACACCATCGAGCTCCTCGCAACTGACCCGGCGGCAAAGTCCGACGTCACTGCTTGGGCCCGGAAGAGCGGGAACGAGGTGCTCGACATAGTAGACGAGAAGGACTACATCCGCATCATCGTGAAGATCACGAAGAAAGGCAGGTAAGCCCAGCATGAAGAGAGTCGTAGTGGTTGGGTCAGGCTCAGGTGGAACGCTAACCGCCAACCTCCTGGCCCATGCGCTCAAGAAGGAGATACGGCACGGAGAGGCGTCGGTCGAACTCCTCGGCGAGAGCCCGGATCATCCCTTCCAGCCCGCGAACCTGGACATCGCCTTCAAGGGCGCGTCGCCTACGAGGTTCGTGAAGCCGGAGGAGGAGCTGCTCCGGGACGAAGTCAGGTTCATCCATGACAGGGTCTCCCTCGTAAACATGAACGAGCGCGAGGTCACGAGGGAGTCGGGCAAGGTTCTCAATTACGACTACCTCGTCCTGGCTACCGGAGCCGTCGCCGACCCGAGCCTCATCCCGGGCCTCAAGGAAGGAGCCCTCAACTTCCACACCGGTCCCCAAGACTCCCAGAAGATCTGGGAGACGCTCCGGACCTTCAAGGGTGGAAAGGTGGTTGTTGCGATCGCAGGGACGCCCCACAAGTGTCCGCCATCGCCCAACGAGGCCGCTTTCATGCTGGACGAGTTCTTCCGTGCCAAGAAGATGCGCGAAAAGGTGGAAATCCGGTTCGTCACCCCCTACCCCCGGGCCTATCCTGCGGAGAAGATCTCGCAGGTGGTCGCTCCGCTCTTCGATGAGAGGGAGATCGAGGTGAGCACATTCTTCAATTTCGACTCCGTCGACCCGAACCTTCACAAGATATACTCGCTTGAAGGAGACGAGTTCGAGTACGACCTCCTCATCGCGGTGCCTCCGCATCGAGGCGCAAACGTGATGGTTAAGTCCGGAATCGGAGATTCCGAAGGGTGGATTCCCGCAAACCGCGCGACCATGGTCGTCAACGGACAAGACGACGCGTTCGCCATCGGGGACGCCACGGCCATTCCAATCTCGAAGTCCGGTGTCGTCGCGCACCTCCAATCGATAGTGGTAGCCGACAACATCCTCTCCGACATGAACGGATCATCTGAACGGCTCGAATACAACGGCAGGATCAACTGCCCGATGGAGGTGGGAGACCGTCGCGCGATATTTGTATCCTCGACCTACACGTCTCCACCCGTGGACCAGACGCCTTCCCGCGTCAAGTACATGGAGAAGCGGTCGTTCTCGAGGATATACTGGCGCGCCCTGAACGGAAGCCTCGAGCCCATCTTCGACATCTTCTTCGGGAACACCAGGTTCCCAGTAGAAGCGCAGGTTGTGGAGGAGCTGGCCGCGGCGCCGGAGGCGAGCTGGGCATGACCGCTCCGGCTTGGACGGACATATCGGAGGGCGAGTTGTATCGGCAGCAGGCCGAGTTCTGCAAGGGAATGGCCCATCCGAAGAGGATCTACATACTAACTCTGCTCAAGGGCGGAGAGAAATCTGTAAACGACCTGTCCCTCCTGACCGGGATTCCTCAGGCGAACCTCTCCCAGCATCTCGCGCTGATGAGGCGGCTGGGGTTGCTTCGATCGCACCGGCGCGGAATGAACGTCTACTACCGCATCACCGACACGCGAATAGTGGAGGCGTGTGAGCTGGTGCATGAGACAATCGCACAACGGCTGAAGAACTCCAAGGAAATTCTCGAGTCAGTGTCCCCGGTCAGGTAGGCCGGGGCGCGCTCTCACGGCGGCAAACGATATCAAAGGTCGACTCACCAGGTCTTGACCCTTAGCCCGGCGATCCTCTTGAAATCGGAGTCCCGGGTAATCAGCGTCTCTTCATTATGCAGGACGATTCCGGCTATCAGCACGTCGAACTCGTTCACCATCTGCCCCTTCTCCCTCAGCCTCGCGTAGACCCCCGCTCCCGCCTCGCATCCGCCTTCGTCGAGGGGTAGCGTCTCAAGCTCCGAGACCAGTCGCCTGACGAGCCCGAGGTTGGCCCTGTTCGCTCCGTGCTGGGCCCCTTTGAGGAGCTCGTACTGGTTGACTGCCGTGATCCTGACCCGAGCTTCCTCCATCCTGGTTCTCTCCATCGCTTCGAGCGCGTCCTTGTCGCCGCGGAGGAAGGAGATGAGAAGGTCGGTGTCCAGACATGCCACCTAGGGTTCCCTTCCCCTCGTCGATCTCCTTTCCCGCATCAGACGGTCCAGCACCTCCTCAGCGTCGCCTCCCCGCCATTTGCCATAGAGGCCCATCACCGCGTCCGAACGCTTTCCCCCCGCCATCTTTAGCACCACGTCGGAGAACGATTCGCCTTCTGCCTTCCGTCGCTTCAGCTCCTCGTATGCCTTCTCGGAGAGAGAAATCACTTTCGTCATGATATGTGTATGCGCATGTGCATATATAAGAACCGCGTCTTTCATGGCAGAAGCGTTGGAGTCAGGCCGCCGATCAGGTAAGCCAGGGCACAGGAAGTGGGAGAAGACGGTCAAGGAGATCGAGAGCTCCAACCGAGAGTTTCTCGCTTACGTCGCCTCCGAGAATCGCGACTGAATATCCTGAGCACCGCAATGGAGTCATTACCCATAGTGGGATAAGGACAAACTTGCAGGGCATCGCTCTGCGGGACACCCTGTCCTTAACGTGGAATCCGACTGAACAAAGAGGGTTCTGTCAAGAGGTCGGCTCGTCTGAGTAATCTTTCAGCCTGTCAAGATTCGGCTCCCGCGTCCCCTTCAAAATGGAGTCGAACTCCGGCCATGTGATGGCCCCACCGCAAATTCTTATCCTCCCTTCCGTGTTCAGATAATTCTGCAAGTTTTTCAGACCCGTCATGAGATGCGGCCGCCTCATAGGATTCTAGGAGGAATCGAGTCCTGTCTAATCTGCGTTTAGTTTCGGGATTCCGCTCATCAAGTCAATCTGGCTAGAACCCGTCGCTGTTCTAGGGTCCATCCGGGGGTAAGCTTTCTCCACGCCTTGCGTTTCTGAGTCTTCCTTGAGTCGACGCCCCTGGTCAGGTCGCCGGGGGCACACGAAGTCTTTCTCGGCTGCGGTCTACTGAGACTCTGGCGACTCGATCTGCCTCTTCAGCGAGGCGGCCGAGACCGCGAGCTGCGCTTGGGCGAGTTTCAGGGCGCCGACTTGCAGCTCCGGGGCGACCTGTGTGGCGACGATGCCTAGTTGGAGCGTTACCGCAAGCTCGCCGACCCACTCAGGTCCTGGGTCGGGCCCGTGCCCCCACCACGAGTAGATCCACCACCAAGGATTGTAGAGGCTGGGCGGTGGGAGCTTGACTACGCTGTGAGACTGAGACTGGTAAATCGCCACGGCGATACCGATCGTTCCCGCGGCGACGTGAAGCGTCGTGTTGCCGGCAGGCATGAAGCTTCCGTTCAGGACCCACTTGTAGAACGGCTCCGGGGTCGAGACCACGTTGTTTGCGGCCACCAATGTTTCGGCGACGCTCGTGGGCACGATCCCAACGACGTTCGCCTGAGTGGTGAGCGATGGGTCGCTTGTCACCGTGACGAATGTGTCGTCGATGAACTGCCCCTGATCAGCTGAAAAGGCGTCGTCTATGATCTCAGGTCCCCCGCCGCTTGTGCCAGGGCCTGAAGTGGGGAAGTACCAAGCCGTGATTGTCATCGGCAAGACTCCGACCGTCTGCGAGAATGCCGCCGGCGGAAGCACCTGACCTGTGGTGCCGTCTGTGACGCTCCAGAAAACGAGGCTGGCCATGCCGCTTCCACCGCCAAGCGTGTACGGAAGCACAGGGAAGAAAGGCGGGTTGCAGACCCCCATGGGGGAGATGTTTTCCACCGCGGCGGGCGCCAGGCTCAGGTCGACGGAAGTGTTTCGCGGCTGTCTGTGGTGACCCCCCGGTAGGAACATCAGGTAGTTTATGGTCACATTTGGCATTGTTAGTTCTCCTAGATAACCAGCATGGCTAGCAGTTCTTTGATTTTATAAGCCTTATGGGCCTGAATCTCTATGCGAATTCTAAGAATCAACCTGCTTCGGCGAAGATGAGATGGTAAGTGCAGACGAGCGTACTTGGAAGAACCTCTGGAGTCTGAGTCTGAGGCAAGATATGCGAGCCGTTCTCATCGTTGGGAATCGTCACCGGCACCCTGTATCGCGTATCTCTCAGTCGTGCGCGAGACCTGGAGTAGAGAGTCTCCGACCCATGAGCGAGAGCCACTTCGCAGAGAGGTTTCTCAATGTTGAGAATCGTGTCCCCGCCTTATTAGCAGTCAAACAGGGCGCCGTGACATGCAACAGCCTCAAGGAAAGTGGGCTGGAAGATGGATCTGGGCAGCCGTAGTACAAGGGCTGATAGTGACCATCCTGACGGTCTTCATCGTGGAGCCGCTCAGCTACTTCAACATCAACTCGTACTTCGACCCCTCCAAGATCATCGCGGGCGGCGGTGGAGGAGTCTGGATGTTCACCGGCTACATCCTGTATCTGGTCGTCGGAGTAGTGGCGGTCGCAGTCACTGCGATCTTCTACTACTACTTCGAGTCGGTCAGAGGCAAGGTGTACACCGGTCTGACCAACTACCTCGCCTGGGGGCACTACATTTTCATGAATGTGGGTGTAGCCGCCGCAATGCTCCTGATGATCTGGGGTGGCTTCGAGGCCGGCGCGTGTACCACCAGCGCGGGCGCAGCCTGCACTGGCGAATACATACACGTGACGTATCTCGGACAGCTGGTCGACCCAATCGGGGCGTTGGTCCTCTTAGCAGCTCTCGGCGCGATTCTTGGGGGTATTGGCTTCCTAATCAGAGACAGGATGCCATAGTAACCCCCATCAGTCTTTTTTCGCACCGCTTGGAACCGTAAGCCAACAAGTCGTCTGGAGACTCCGCTCTCGGTGGGGCCGCCCGCTACTCGAACGCGCGCGTGATCTTCGCCCCTTCCACGAGCATCCACGGGCACAGGGTCGGGGTGTTCACCTCCCACCACTGTATCCACTCCCTTGACCTCGAGAGCATCTTCACGGACGTGAGCATCCTCTCAAGGGCGTCTCCCATCCTCATCCCCTTCAGCGGGCCGATGATCTTCCCGTCCTCGACCAGGAAGGCGCCGTCCCTCGGCACCGTCGAGAACTCTCCCGTTCTCGGGTTCTTGAAACGGGTGTACCAGTTGTTGGTGAGGACGATCCCCTTCTTCATCTCCTTGACCATCTCCTCGCGCACCGCGGAGCCCGCCTTCACCTCGACGTTCCAGGGGTGAGGGTCTATCAGTCCCGCGCTCCCGGTCGAGGAGGCCTTCGACCGCATGGCGGTGGTCAGGTTGTGCAGGTATCCCTTGAGCACCCCTCCCTCGATGATCTTCGTCGTGCTCGTAGGCGTCCCCTCGTCATCGAATGGCCGCCCGCCAAGTCCCCCTTGGATCGAACCATGGTCGTAGATTGAGACGAGCTCCGATCCCACCCTCTTCCCCAGTTTCTCGGCCAGGAACGACTGGCCTATCTCTACCGAGAAAGCCGATGCCGCGTCCACCACCCGCTCAATCAGATTGGACGAGACGGTCGGGCTGAGGAGGACGTCGTAGCTCCCAGCCTCGGGCTCCTTCGCGCCGACCATCCTCTTGGCGTCCGCCCCGGCCTTGCGGCCCGCTAGCGCGGGGTCGAACCCGGCCAGGTCCGAGGAGCACGAGAGCCCGTGGCCGCTCGCGTCCCCGTCCGAGAACGCCCTGATGTTGACCGTGATGCTGCTCCCCTTCGAGGAGCCGCGGGTTCCCGCCGATGTCAGTATGAAGACCTCCGAGGCCGAGGCGGTCACCACGCCCGCGGACCTCTTGCTCCCAGACTTCTTGGCCGACTCGATGGCCTCCCCTGCGAGCTCGGGTAACTCTCTACCCAGCTCTTTGATCTTCTTGTCGTATCCCCTCGACGAGTGGCCGAAGTTCCTCGCCGGACCCGAGAGCCTCCCGTACTCGCTCG
Organism: uncultured archaeon; assembly: GCA_963731775.1. Classification (GTDB taxonomy): domain Archaea; phylum Thermoproteota; class Nitrososphaeria; order Nitrososphaerales; family Gagatemarchaeaceae; genus DATJAJ01. Next base: position 469,542 of record CAVSWV010000006.1, read on the forward strand.
GCCGGCTGCCCTTCATCGAAGCGAAGACCTCCCCCACGAAGCGCTTGACGCTCGCAGGCTCGGTATTCGAGGTGGAGGCTATCGTCCTCCTCCCCTCCTTGGCGAGGTACACCACCAGTTGGGTCTCCTGGATCTCCTTTACGACCGTTGCCGAGTCGTTGGCGAACCTCATCATCTTCTCGAAGTCTTCGCCTGCCAGAACCACCGCGTCGTCGACCTTCAGCCTCGTGGCCGCCGACATGGCGGTCTCCAGCATACCTTCGAGGTCGCTCATCTCATCTCGACCCCAGTCTTATCCCTGAGAGGAGCGTCTCTGGGCCGCCCGTCCAGACAGGAGCCCCCTGCATCGGGTCTCCCTTCCCGCAGGTCGCGTTCTCGAACCTGAGGTTCTTGCTCCTCGCCTTCACGCTCCCCCAGAGCTTCGGCGTCGTGATCTCCAGGACCGGCGCCCTGATCAGCCCCCTCACCTCTCCGTTCTCCACTGAGTAGGCCTCGAGCGCGACGTACCTCTGGTTGAGCCTCTTGTCGTCTATGTTCCACTCGGTGAAGGACTTGAAGTAGATCCCGTGCTTCACCTCCTTGACCAGCTCGTCGAAGGAGTAGTCCCCCGGCTCGACGAATGTGTTCGACATCCTCACGATCGGTTCCCTGTCGAATCCGACCGACCTCGAGGCGCCGTTGCTGAGGAGCCCGAACTGCTTGGCCGTGTACCTGTTATGGAGGAACTCGTTGATCACCCCCTTCTTGATCAACTCCCTCTTCTTCGCCGCCACCCCCTCGTCGTCGACCAGGAAGTACCCCGACGAGCGCGCCAGCGTCGGGTCGTCGCTGACGTTCGCCTCAGGGCTGCCGACCTTTCTTCCGAGGCTGTCCGCCTTCAGGTAGGATTCGCCCGCCTGGGCCCCCTCCCGTCCGAGTACCCTGTCCGCCTCCTGGGGGTGCCCGACGGACTCGTGAGCGGCTATGCCCGAGAGCTCCGAGCTGAGTACCACGTCCACCACGTCTGTCGGCGGCTTCGACGAGGACTTCATGACCCTGGCCATCACCCTCGCCTCCTCCTCGACCGTCTCGGCGAGCTTCAGCCGTTCGGCGACCTCGAGGCCGCCTGACTCTCCCAGCTGGACCGTGCGCTGGAGAGACTGGCCCGCCTCCACAGCGGTCAGGGATGCGAAGAACCCGACCCGTGCGACCCTGCTCTGGACGGCCGCCCCGTCGGTGTTCAGGTAGTACTTCTCCTCGGTCCCCACGGAGAGGGCCATGAACCTCCCCGGGATCGAGACGCCCGACTTGCTCCCCGAGATCCTCGTGTCGACCTCGGAGAGGTTTCCCCTGAGCCATTCGAAGTTCGCATCCTCAACGGGCCGCTTCTCGCTGGCCGCCCATCTCTTCTTCGCGGGTCTCGACGAGTCGAAGACTATCGGCTCCTCCATCTGCGCGGCCGACGCCTTCGCCATCTTGATTGTCTGTTTCGAGAGCTCCCTCACGGTCGTGCGATCGAGCGCGTTCGTGGCCGAGAATCCTAGGGCTCCCTTGCAGAGCACCCTTATCCCGAGGCCGAGGCTCTCTCCGTACGCTGACGGCTCCGGACTCCCGTTCTTCAGGAAGAGTCCCCTCCCGCTTGTGGCGTGGAGCCTCACCTCCGCGTAGGAGGCGCCAGCCTTCGAGGCCTCGGAGAGCGCGAACTCGGCGATGCCCTTCCTCTCTTCTAGTTTCAAGCCTCTATGCTCGCCCCAACCGGCCCATGTCTCCGCCTATAGCCGTTGAAGCTCACTCACCATTCTGGCGATGACGTCGAAACCGCTCTGAAAGAACTGATTCGACGCGATGTCGATCCCTATCTCCCCGAGGATTTCCTGGGGACTCCGGGAGGAGCCGGACGAGAGTATCTTCAGGTAGGTGGGAACGAAGTCCTTCCCCTCCCGCGTGTACCTGTCGTAGAGGGCGAGGCTGAGGAGGTTGCCGAACGAGTACGCGTAGCAGTAGAACGGGGTATGGAAGATGTGGGGGATCGAGGCCCACTCCCACTTGAACTCGTCCGGGACCTCGACCGCGTTGCCGAACTGCTCCCTGAGGTTGGCGAGGTAGATGCCGCAGAGCCTCGAGACGGTCGCTCCCCCGGCGACCCCGGCGTGGGCGTCGTTCTCGAAGATCGTGAAGTAAGCTTGGCGCCCCACCGTCGCGTACATCGAGCCGATCTTGTCCAGCAGCACCGACCTCTTCACCTGGACGTCGGCCTCGCTCTTCATGAAGCGGTCGAAGAGTATCATCTCGCCGAAGACCGAGGCGGTCTCGGCCATGACGAGGGTCGGGTAGTAGGTCAGCACCGAGTGGTCGGAGGTCAACTGCCCGTGGACGGCGTGGCCGCACTCGTGCGCGACTGTGTAGACGTCTCTCGTCCCGCCCGCATAGTTGAGGAAGACGTAGGGAACCGTCTTGGGAATGACGCTCATGCAGTAGGCGCCGCTCCTCTTCCCCCTCCTCAGCTCCGAATCGACGTGCCCCTGCTTGAAGACGTTCGTCGCCAGGGCCGCGAAGCGGGGGTCGAACTCGGAGAACGCCCCCAGGACCATGCGGACCGCGTCGCCATACTCGACCTTCTTCTCCTCGTGGGAGAGGGGCGCGTAGATGTGATATCTCGCCATCTTCTCCATCTCCAGCATCTTGGCCTTCAGCTTAAAGAACTCCTGGAAGACCGTCGCGTTCTTCCGGCAGGTCGCCAGCAGCGCCTCGACGGACTCGTCGGAGACGTGGTTCTCCAGGTTCCTGGGAGAGATCGGTGCGCTGTATCCCCGCAGCTTCACGTACTCGTTCCCCCAGTCGCGGACCAGCGTCCTGTAGACCTCCCCAAGCATGAGCCCGTTATCGCCGAACTTTCCCATCAGGGCCTTGTACGCGCCCTCCCGTTCCGCCGGCGAGTGCGATCCGAAGAGCCTGGTCGTCTCGCTGTACGAGAGCCTCTTCGGGATCCCCGCCCCCTCCTTTCCGGGCTCGGCGTTCATCTTCACTTCGAAAGAGAAGTCGGAGACGACCAGGTCGTAGTGGTGGACCCATCCGGAGAATCCCGTGGTGTTCTTGATGTTGACGACCTGTTCCGCCTTCTCGCCTAGCGTGTAGAGCCTCAGCCTCCTCAGTGAGGTCAGATAGTACCTGTGGTCGGGGTTCTCGGGGAGGAGCCCCAGTGCGGACTCGCTGTCGAGGCCGATCCACCAGAGCTTCAGGAAGAGGGTGCGGTTATCCACCTCGGCCGTCAGCTGCTCGACCCTGTCGAGGAGGCCCTTCGCCTCCTGGTCCTGGGTGTCGGCGCTGTGGAGCATGCTCGCGTAGGCGTTGAGCCTGTGTATCGCCCCCACGACGGTCTCCGCCCACTTCATCTCCTCTGCGGCATCGACGCCGGTGTAGGTCGGGAGCCTCTCCCTGAGCGATTCTAGGCGCGCCGTCCCCTGCTCCAGCTCGGCGAGCACTGCGTCGAACTCTGGGCCGCTTCGCGCCGGAAGAACGTCGCGGAGGTCCCACCTTTCCTGCTTGAAGCGAGTCTCCTCGAGCATCTGGCCGCAGCCCCGAGCCCGATTTAATAAGCTGTAGCGTTCTGAGCGAGAGCGAATCTCAGAGGGAGAGGGGTTCCCCCTTCACCGGTGGAACTACTCCGGGCTGGAATCCCCGGAAGAGCTCGGGAAACTCAGTGTGGACGGGCACGACCCTCTTCGCTCCGATCCCGACGACGAGCTTGCGCACCCCCGCCATGGGAGCGTGCCCAGAGGCGTGGATCTGGTGGTAGCTGAAGCCCATGTGGTCGATCCAGTTCTTGACAACGCCCTCCTCCCGCTCCCCTTCCTCGTTGAAGGCCTCTGAGGAGGAGTGGATGTACGCCCCTCCCATCTCAGGCTTTATGTCGATGACCTCCGGGAAGTTCCAGATGTCCAGGTGGAGGAAGACGCTCCGCTGGTTCTTCCGGATCTCCTGGGCCGACATGCTGTCGTCGAGGAAGGGGCGCTCCCACTTGAAGTAGTCGCGGTCGTCCATCCGCCCGGACCTCTTCCGCTTCATGTAGACGAGCACGTCCCTGCCGATCGAGGGGACCTTGATCCCCTCGTCGCGCGAAAGTTCCTGCAGGAGCACCGCGGTCTTGACCGAGACTACCAGCCGTCTCCCCGACTTCTCGGCCGCCTCGAAGAAGGTGTTGACCCTGTCGACGTCGTTCCCCCTGAACGATGAGAAGACCAGCTTCCGGTTCCCCTTTATCGCCCTGACCGTCTCCGCGGCGACGGACTTCTCGCTGAAGCTGGACTTGTTATCTTCGGGCGAGACCCTGGTTCCTTCTGTGATCAGGAGGGCGGGCTTCGAATCGCGCCCCGCCTCTATGAGGTCGTCGGTCATCGACCCGGCGGGCCCGTGGAAGCGGAAGTCGCCGCTGTACACGACGGCTCCCTTAGAGGTGTGCACGATGAAGCCGTACGCCCCGGGAATGGAGTGGTCGACGTGGACGGGAATCACCTCCATCGAGCCGACCCTGAATCTCTTGCCCGTCCTGAAAGTCCTCAGCTCGTGTCCGTCAAGGGGCGAGCCCGTCGACTTCTTCGCCGCCTCGTGTATGAGCGCCGTCGTCTCGCCGCAGTAGACCGGGACCCCCTCGTCTACGTAGGTCATCCTGCCGAAGTGGTCCGAATGGTAGTGGCTGAGAATGACCGCGTCGACCTCGGGCTTGACGTACTTCAGCGCGGTGTTCTGCAGGGCCGCCTCGGAGTAGAGCCCGGGCACCTCGGGCAGGAGCCCGAACTCGAATAGGTCTCCCGCGCCGTTCACCCTCCTCGGCTCGATTCCCGCGTCGAAGAAACTGGCTCCCTCGGCGAAACCTGTGCCGAAGTCCAGGAAGACCGAGGTGTCCCCGTCGCGGAGGAGTATCTTGTTCCCTCCTATCTCGCCGACCCCTCCGAAGCATGTTATCTCTGTCCTCATCGGCCATCAAGTCTGCGACGAAAATATATAACCTGCCAGCGGCCATCCAAGCTGGATGCTGCTTCCTCTGTTGATGTCGGGCACCGAGACCCTGGAAGCCTTCGGCGTCCTGGTCCTCGCCATAGGCATCGCCGGAGTCGCGATAATCTACCTCTTCGCGAAGAAGAAGATCTGAGCTGGCCGATGCCACCAGCGGTCCTCTTCGACATAGACGGGACTCTCGTCACCTTCGAGTTTGACGTCCAGGGGACGCGCGGCGCCATACTTGAATTGCTCCGGGAGCGGGGCTTCGACGTCACGGGCCTCTCCCTCTCCTCGCCGACCCAGCAGATGATGGACGCCGCGCGGGGCCAGGTCGACAGGGGGGTGGTGAAGTTGCATTATCCGCGGATCCGTAGAGAGATCTATTCCATACTCGACGCCTTCGAGGTCAAGAGCGCAAAGCAGGCCACGATCTTCGAAGGCACCATCGGGACCCTCGACGCCTTGAGGAGGAGGTCGACGAGGCTCGGCGTTGTCACCAACAGTGGCAGACCTGCGGCAGACTCGGTGCTGGGACGCTACGGCCTGCTGGAGTACTTCGAGTTCGTCCTCACGCGGGACGACGTTGAGGAGATGAAGCCCGGGTCGGCCGGGCTCGCGAAGGCCCTCTCCCTGCTCTCCCTCCCGCCGTCGCAGGTCGTGTACGTGGGGGACAGCCTCCTCGACATCAGGGCCTCGAAGGGGGCGGGAGTTCGGTCGGTCTCGGTCGCCACCGGGAACTACACGGAGGAGAGGCTAAGGGCCGAAGGGGCGGAGGAGGTCATCTCCTCGATATCACTCCTTCCTGAGCTATTGGCCTGTTGAAGGCAGCCGGTCCAGGAACTGCATCGACTTCCGCCTGATCCTCGGGTCCTTGTCCCTCTCGGAGGCCGCGCGCATGGCGTCGACCAGCCGCCTGTCGCCCAGGGCAGAGGCCAGGTCCGAGACGGCGAACTGCCGCACGCGGAAGTCCTTGTCCGTCCGAATCAGGTTGTCGATGGCCGCCGCCTCGTCCTCGTGCATGAAGCCCCTCGCCTTCATGGCCCTCATGGCGCCGATCCGGACGCGCGGCGGCTTGCCGTATCGCAGGCTCTCGAGAATCATGGGTCTCGCCCCGTCTCCCTTCAGCTTGCCCATCGCCTCGAGGCAGGCTTCGGCGAGCGTGTCGTTCGGGGAGGGCATTGACATCGAGGCCTTCAGGAGGCCCAGAGTGCCCTCAAATCCAGACTTGCCCAAGGCGAGCGCCGCCTCGCACTGAACGTACGGGCTCTGGTCCTCGGCTAGGAACCTCCTCACGAGGGCGACCGCGCGCTCGTCCTTGAAATGACCCAGGGCCTCCACGAACGCCCTCCTGACGCGCCTGTGCTCCGGGATAGACACGCCGAGGAGCGCGGTCAGCGCCGCCGAGGTCCCGAGCTCGCCGAGCGCGCGGAAGGAGTTCGCCCTCACCAGCCAGAACTGCTCCCTGGAGGCGGCCTCGGTCAGTGCTGCAACCACCCCGTCGTTCTTTGTCGCGCCGAGCTCGGTCGCGGCCGCGGCCCTGCTCGAGGCATCTTGGCTCTCCGCCAGCTGATTCATCAGCAAGTCCACACCCCTCTTGAAAGTCACCTTCTTCAGCAGCCACTCTTGGGGGTCGAACTCGACGATTCGGGGTCTCGAGTCCAGCTCGAAGGAGAACGACCCGTCGGCCGAGTCGATCTCGATCCGTTTCGCCTTGCGGCCCGTTTCTGTGTAGAAGACGAGGTCGCAGGGCAGGCAGAAGACGGGCGTGGTCGCGTCGGTCCTCTGGACCTGCTTCACCTCCACGGTGGCCGTCCGCGTACCGCCGTTCCAATCATAGGTGACCTCGAACTCCGGATAACCGCCCCTGAAGAAGGACTGCTCGAAGAACTGCTCGAGGGAGCGCCCGCTCGCCTCTTCCATCGACTTCCTGAAGTCGCCCGTGTCCGCGTTCCACCCTCCGAATCTGCTCAGGTATTCCCTGACCCCGCTGAAGAAGAGGGCGTCGCCCAGGACGTACCTCAGCTCGTGTATCATCCACGCCCCCTTTTCGTAGGTGGCCGAGTCGAAGACGTCGTCGGGAAAGACGTATGTCTTGTCCACTATGGGTCGCCTGTACTCCGAGTCGTCCTCCTCGAAGAAGGTCTTCGCCTTCACGGACATGTCCCACCTTGCTTCGTCGATGCCCCTGCTCCTCTCGAAGTACAGCGCCTGGAAGTACGTGGCGAAGCCCTCGTTCAGCCACGCGTGGGACCAGTCGGAGCAAGTCACAAAGTCGCCGAACCACTGGTGCGCGAGCTCGTGCGCGACGAGGCTCTGGGCATTCGTCGACTGGCGCGTGTACGACGTCTGGAAGTCCGGCTCGGACCTCTCGTCGCAGAAGTAGTTTGTCGCGAGCGTGGTCGCCCCGACGTTCTCCATCCCACCGTAGATGAAGTCCTCCACTGTAGTCTGCGCGTACTTGGCGTACGGGTACTTGACCCCGGTGAGTTCGTTGAAGACCTCGATCATCTTCGGGGTCTCCCCGAAGTACCGGAGCGCATCCTTCCGCCTTGACTCTGGAAAATAGTACTGCAGCGGGACTCCTTCGGACTCCTGGGCGATCGTCCCGAAGCTCCCTGCCACGAACGAGTTGAGGTAGGTCGAGTGGGGGAAGCTCTCCTTCCAGTGGAAGGAGGTCCAGTCTCCCTCCTCCTTGACCGAGATCAGACGCCCGTTGGAGATCACGACCCGGTCTTTCGGCACCCTGATTATCATCTCGCTCGAGCACTTGCCGTTTGGGTGGTCGTGGCAGGGGTACCAGTATCTCGAGAACTCTGCTTCGCCGTGCGTCCACACCTGGAACTCCTTCCCCGGATAGCCCTCATCCGGGCCCGTGAAATAGACCCCTTCGTTCGGCGTCGAGCTGTAAGTCACCCTGACCTCGTGCGGGCCGGTCATCGGCGCCTTCAGGGGAATCGAGATCCTCTCGTTGTCGTACTCGAATCGTGCCTCTGCGCCGTCCAGGGTCACTGAAGAGACCCTCATCTCGCACGCGTCTAGGAGAATCCTCTCGATCGGGCTCGCTATGGGGGATATCCTGAGAGTGCAGCTCCCCGCGATGCTCTTCGAAGGGAAGTCCACCGTGAGGTCCACGAGGACGTGTTCCGTCCGGAAATCCATGCTCGGGGGGTAGTGCGGCTTCGACTGCGGAAGGTGGAATGACCGGTGAGGTCCCTCTTGCATGGATACTGGCGCGCCTCAGGACGCTTGAAAAGACTTTCTCGGCCTACGCGACCGTGGGAGCGGTCGTCGGCAGCTTCGACTTCTCTATGCCCGTCAGGAAGTAGAACCCGTAGACCCCCGAGATGAGGAAGACGGTGAAGAGCTTTGCCGCGAAGACCACGTTCACGGGGTGCTGCAGCTCGGGGAAGGGGTTCAGGATGGTATCGGGGTCGAGGTGCCCGAGCACCGCGCCGGCCGCTATCTCTCCCCCCCAGAATACGAGATTGTAAGCCAGCTCGAAGAAGAAGACCACGGCGACGAAGAAGCAGAAGAACTTGGAGAGGCTTATGATGTGCGAAGGGGTCCTCTTGATCCTCTCTCTGTTGAGCTCCAATCCCGTATAGAGAAGGACCAGGGATGCGAAGTAGAGGTAGGTTATGGGCTTCATGTAGAGGGGCGAGACGCTGGGGGGAGGGAACTCGACGGTGACCAGGTTCTGCCCGATGATGCCCAGTCCCTGGGTGAGAATGGAGTAGAGTGCGTATCCGACGACGATGAGTATGATCGCAACCGAGAGGTACGCGAGAATCCTGAAGATCATCCTGGTCGACGGGTCAAGTGAGGACGACGTTTTCGACCTCTGAATCCTGGACCAAACCTTCAAGGGGGTTATTTAAGCCTCAGTAGCCAAGATGATTGCTCGAGCTCCAGCTGCCCCTCCGCAGATGACTGGCTCCCGCAGAGGCTGCGAGGCGCGATTTGAGGAGAGGGATTCAATAAGGCAGCCTCCCGAACCGAACACGTTGGAGCTCTGGCGAAAGGTCGGTGTAGGCCTCGCGGGCGTAGGCCTCGTCGACGGGGTGTACCTCCTCTCCGAGTCACTCGACTCGAAGATCCCCATATATTGCCCGTCAAAGGGGGTGATAGACTGCGGGCCGCTCCTCTCGAGCTCATACAGCAAGATAGGGGGCGTGCCCGTCGCCCTTCTCGGGACCCTCTTCTTCGCTTCAATGCTGGCGATCTTCCTGCTCAACAACGAGACACTCAACTATCTTCTCCTGCCTCTGTGGGCATCGGGCGTGGCCTTCGCCGCCTACCTGATTTTCATCGAGGTCTTCGTCGTCCACGCGATCTGCCCGTACTGCACAGTAGCCCACGTGATCGCCGTGCTGCTCGGCGCACCGGCGATAAAGGTCGTCCTGAGCGAAGAACGATAGTCCACAATGCTCGTCTCGAAGCTTCCGACGACCCCGTTGCCGCAGACGCTGGCGGGCTGGTTCCCGTCAACCTTGCAGAACATGGCGGTCAAAGCGTTCGCGGATTGATCAACCTGAGCGGTCAGCTCGGTGTTGCTCCCGAGCAGCTTCACGATTTGGGTCCAGTTGAGGTTCGCGAACAGGGTGGGGACGTAGAACTCCTCGGGAACGACGTACTTGTCCGCCACATTGATGTAGGGAAAAGCTTCTCCATTGGCCGTCTGCCACTCCCCGGTGTAGTTGGATGGCACGGTTTGGAGCGCGTTGCCCAACCTGTCCGCAGCCTCGATCGGCTGGAAGACCAGGTATTGGCTCTTGTAAGAGGCCGCGCGGTAGGTGAATGTCGCCGTGTTGCCGAAGACGTCGGTAGCGCTCGATTGCATATACTCGAGGTTGGTGAAGTTGCCGAACCGCATCAGCGCCATCGTCAGAGGCCACCTCTGGAATGCACAGTAGGGGCAGTACTCTCCACCGATGTAGATTATGATGGGCTTGCCTCCCGATGTGTACAGGCTCCCGTTGACGTTGATTACTGATACCCCCTGTACGAGGCCGCCCTTCTGGACCAGGGAGTCGTTCTGATACGAATACGAGGTAGAGGAGGTCGCAATCGAGTACAGAGGCTGGTAAACCGACGACTTGACGGGCGTCAAGTCCAGGCCAGACCCTGGATTGAGGTAGGCCGAGAAGAAGTACGCCGCCGCTATGATCACTACCACCCCAACGGCAAGCAGGGTGATTATCTCTATCCTTCTGATGCGCTTTTGCCTCCTCTGCCTTGTCCGCACTCGAATCCCCTTGCAGGCCTGTCCTTTGTTGGGGGAACTTAGACCTTCCGTTAGGGCGACGGGCTCGCTCCGGAAGCATCGGCGGCATTGTTGCTCGCGGCCCGCCAATCTCAAATAGCCAAGGCGGAGGAGCCTGCCGTGCCATCTCTCGGCAAGACAATCCAGACGCTGATCTTCTTCTCAGTCGCCCTAGGGGTGGTCTTCCTCGCGCAGGTCTACGACATCCTTCCCCGCGACGTCTTCGCCTTCATCGCTGTCGGCTGGGTCCTCTTCGTTGCCGACGCGGGCCTGTCCCTCATCCGACCTCGTGCATCCTACTACCTCGCGTTCGTCCTGGCTGTCCTGGCGCTCGCCTCGTCCCTCCCGCAGACGGCGCACTACGCGTTCATCGAGAGCGGGGAGCTCCTCCCCTCGGCCACTTTCATCCTCGGCTCCGCGGCGCAGGTCCTCCTCGTGGTGTTGGTGCCCTACTACTTCGTGGCCTCGCGTAGGTCGAAGTCCACCGTGCCTTCTACAGGTATCCCCAGCTGAGCAGCATGTCGCTGTCGTGGGTCCATCTCTGGCCGATGTCCGTGCGGTAGAACATGTTCGGTATCATGACGTTCTTGACATTCTGGTAGGTCTGCCTGACGGCGTCGCTCATGGTGGCCCCGCCGCCCGTCACCACGAGAGCGTAGCCCGACCTGCCGGCGATGTGCCAGTCCCCCTCCTCAAGCTTCACCTCGCCGATGTGCACGCCGTCCTTGTTCTGCCTCCGGAAGAGTATCGTCGCGCCCTCGGAGTACTTCTTGAAAGCCTTCTCGTCCTCGAAAGGCCAGGGGGGGATGGCGACCACCACGCCCACCTGGTACCCCTTCTTTGTCCTAAGCTGCGCCTCCTTACCATGGGCGATGTCGGAGAGGAAGGGCCCCCAATCGCTGGTCACCCCCTCCATCTGGATGCTTATCGTAGGGTAGCCAAATCTCGACGTCCACTCGAGTGGCCAGATTCCCTTGTTGTTGACGATACAGTTTATGTCGATGTATCCGACGAATCCCCTCGCCGCGAGCTTTTCCTTCATCCTCAAGAGGGTCAGTTCGAAGACGGGGTTGCTCCGCGTCCAGTACATGCTGGTGTTGCCGCACCAGTATGGCTTGCCGTTCCGCCGCACGTACATGACGTGATTTTCTACCATGGCGCAGTACACGATGCCGTCGTAGTCGACGGTGGTCATGTCCCTTCGGTCGAGCCAGGAGTCGAGCTTTCTGACCCTTTCCAACACCTCGTATTGCAGCCGGGAGGCGTCGGCCCTGTGACCTTGGGTCATAATCTCACCTCGCCCCTTCCTCGTCTTCACGATTCCCATTCTGCCAACTTTGAGGAGGAGTTCTTGGATGCCGTCGGCCAGGGATTTCGAACTCGAGTAAAAGATCCTGAAACCATTTCGCATATGCGTCCCGTCGCCAGCTGCAAACCATTCGAGGAAAATTTCGATCTGCCTCGGCGTGAGCTCCTTGACCAGCTGGGGGACGTGCTTCTCGGGTGCCTTCCCGAATTGCATCAGGTATTGCCCAAGCTGCTTGTCGTAGCAATAGAAATCGGTCGCTCCCCCGCCGAACTTGAAGGGGAGCTTAGACAGCATCCTCTCAATCGTCGCCGAGGTCTCCGGCTTCTTCTGCGCGACGCTGATCCGAAAGCTTCCCCTGTTCTGAGAGACCGACCCTTGTGAAAGCCAGATCCCCATAAACTCCAGCCATCTGTCCATCGGAATCTGGAGTGGGGAGGACTCCTGGAAGATCACCTGCCTTCCTGCTTGATGCCCGGAGGGAACTCCCGGCAAGACGAAAATCTCCTGCTCAGCGCCTATCCAAGTCCCCGTCCTCTTCATCCTCGACTGAGTCTGCAGGTCCTTGGCTCTTACGAACTGGAACCTGTTTCTGTGCTTCCTCGCATCCTGCTGGGACTCGACATACATGTTATGGTCGGGCGTGACCATTATGTCGATGGTCCTGTTCCTGATCGAGATCAGCTTCTTGTGGTGTTTGAACGAGACTAACGCGATCGGTCGTTGGTACTCGATGGTGTGCGAGGCGGGATTGAGAGTGCAGATCTCATCGTCACCGCCGAGTTCCTTGAAGAGCTTCCATCCCGACAAGGTGAGTACCTCGGTCTTGTCGTCGTAACATCCCATCTCGCCTGTGCTCGGCCCCAGCTCGTTCGGAAAGAGCCTCTTGTGCTCGAAGTTGATGTTCACGGGCAGGATGAACTCCTTCCCGTTGAAGAAAGCCCCCGCCGCGACCTCGACGCCCTCCGCGTACTGCTGGACGAGGAACTCCTTGATCTTCTTCGACCAGTTGTTCTTGTAGTGCTCGAGGACCTGGACGAGGTCCTTCCCGTCCTCCTCCTGCCCTATGAAGAGAAGCTCCTTCTCGTTCTGGGCCTTCCCGCTCGGCTTCAGCACGTACCTGCTCGGGTTGGCCTTCACCATCTCCATGGCCTCGTCGAAAGATGTGAAGTTCCAGCTCGGCAGCGTGTTCACTCCTGCCAGCTTCAATTCCTCCTGACCGAACTCTCTGTCCAGCTCCAGCTTGTCCGTATAGGATGACCCTCCCACTACGAACTTTCCCTCCTTCCGGAGCTGGTCGGCCTTGGCTCCGAACCCGATGTCGTCGAAGACTATCACCTCGGCCCAATCTTTCAGACTCTCCCAGTCGTCGACCTTCTCGAGGAAGCCGCTCCCGACGTCCTTCTCCGCCTGGTTCTGCGTGAAGAACTTCACTTCGTGTCCCTCCTTAGTCAGCTGCCACGCGAGGTCCACCGACAGCGACTCGAACGTAACGAAGAGGAACTTCATCTTCATCTTGAAACGCTTTCACTTGTTAATAATCGTTCCACGAGAAATTGCATCTCTCGGTTAGCGAGCCGCGAACCTCGGGAACAGGCTTAAACGGACAGGACCCTGCTGCGTGCAGACATGGCCACAGCGAAGACGGAACTGTTCATCCTCTACCAGATCGGAGCCTCGGACGAGTGGACTTGGTTCAGCCCGATAGGGGTCTTCCTCACGAAAAAGGCAGTGCTTGACTACGTCGAGAGGAAGGGGATCGTCGTGGAATCGCCGATTCTCGAGCCCTCAGTTGACAATGAGGTCGAACTCTCCGAGCCCCAGGACTTCGTCATCGTGCGGTCTACGGAGGGCGAGGTACCCGAGGTCGAGCTCGAAACCGCCGAGTAGTCCATGTGCTAGTCAAGGTTAAATCCAGTCCAATTGCCGAACGCGAAGCGGCATGGACCTTTACCTACTGAGGCACGGCGAGGCGGGAAGATCGATGGCTGTCTCGACCGTCGACGCCAAGCGCAAGCTGACCGACAGCGGCAAGGAGGAGGTCCAGGACGCGGCGAAGGGAATCCTCTCTTTAGGAATCAAGTTCGACATGATTGCCTCCAGCCCGCTCGCGCGGGCCGCCGAGACCGCCGAGATAGTCTCGAGGAACTTGAAGCCGAAGAAACGGGCCGACTACTGGGACGAGCTCAAACCGGAGGGGAGCCGGAAGGCGGTCTATACGAAGCTCTCGATGATGAGACCGGACTCCACCGTCCTCCTTGTCGGGCACGAGCCTTACCTCACGACGGTAGCGTGCGACATGTCAGGAACGAGGCCGGGGCGGATACTGCTCAAGAAGGGCGGCCTCATCAGGATCCAGGTCGGCTCGTTCTCTCCGGAGCCAAGGGGAGTAATCCGCTGGCTCCTCAGTCCGAAGATACTGAAGTCGCTGGGCGAGTAGCATAGTTCGCGTATTGTCTAGCCGATGGGCACATATTCTATTGTCGCAACGGATAATACGCCCTCCGGGGCAAAGCACCCGTTGAAAGCCGCCGTCATCGATCTTGGCTTCAATTCCGTGAAGATGGTGAGCTACAACGTCGATCCTGCGGGCCAGTACAGGGCCTACCAACAGCTCGGGTACAAGGTCAGGCTGGGGGAGGGGCTCAGCGAGACCGGCTTCCTCGGGGACGAGCCGATCCGGCGGACCATCGAAAGGCTACTGGTCTTCAGGGACCTCGCTCGGTTGGAGTCGATAACGCAAGTTCTCCCCGTCGCGACGAGCGCGGTGCGCGAGGCAGCAAACAGAGACGAATTCCTCAACCAGGTGAGGGCGCGGACCGGGTACTCCTTCAAGGTCCTTTCCGAGAGGGAGGAGGCCCTCTACTCGTACGCCGGCGCGGTCGGCTTCGCCGGCCACAGAGACGTCGTGTTCTTCGACCTCGGCGGAGGGAGCCTCGAGATCGTGCGGGCGGTGGACTTCCGCGTGACCAAGATGATGTCCCTGCCGCTCGGGGCCCTACGGCTGGGCTACTCATACGGGAGGGGAGACGGTACCTTCAGCAAGGCCGGGTTCGAGCGGTTGAAAGAGTGCGTGCAGGATCTTCTGCCGAGCAGGAGGGACCTGAGGGTGGCCAGATCGACGAAGCTGATAGGGGTGGGAGGCACGGTCAGGGCCATGGCGCGCTACGATCAGGTCAAGTCCGACTATCCTTTCAACAAGGTTCACAATTACAGGATGTCTTATGGCGCGGTTAGCTCGATGAGCAGGGGTCTCCTAGGGATGTCAGGCGAGGCCCTTTCGGACGTCAATTCCGTCGGCAACCGGGCCCAGACAATCGCCGCGGGAGCCCACGTCGTGCGGTCGCTCATGAAGATATTCGGGTTCGGAGACCTGACGGTCAGCACCCACGGACTGAGGGAGGGGACCCTTTGCATCTACATGAACAACCAGAAGGGGTTCCATTCCGGAAGGATCTCCCAGCCAGAGGTCGAGCGGCTGGTGAGGGCCCTGGTCAGGGCACACGCGACCGCGTCTTATTCGAACATCAGGGCGTTCGAGTCCGTCGGCGTGGTGGACGAGCACGAGGCCATGCTGCTGGAGGAGGCCCAGAGACTGGTCGCCTCCGCGGAGCAGACGACCAACCTGCAGATGCTCTTCTTCTCCATTCTGGGCGAAGACTCAAAGTTCGGCCACTCCGACCAGCTCCTGATGGCTCTCGCTGTCATCTACTCGCAGAACGAAAGGGCGGCCGAGTTCCTGCTGGATGACTATCGCGGGCTGTTGGGCAGGGAGGAGCGCAAGTCGCTCAAGAGACTCTCCGCTCTGTTCACGATGACCCAGGCGCTCCGGAGGACGGGCGCGACCATAAGGCTGCAAAGGAGAGGTAGCGAGCTCAAGGGCAAAGTCTCCCTTCCCGCAGGGTCCAATCCCTCGGCTTTCGTCCTGGCGGAGTCCGAGGTGCTCTCCCGGGAGATGAAGATGAACCTGGTCCTGTCTTTCAAGACTAGGTCGCCGAAGATTGACTCTCAGCTCTTGGGCCTACGGGGGGTTCGCACGTGAAAAAGGCCGCTCCGAAAGGAACGCGCCAGCCTCCCGGCAAGCTGATCGCGGTTGAGGGAATCGACGGCTCGGGGAAATCGACGCAGCTCCACCTGCTTGAACAGTGGCTGCGCCACAGCCGGCTCCGGGTCTTCAAGACCGAATGGAACTCGTCGGCGGTCGTGAAGGAGATAACCTCGAAGGGGAAGAAGAGGGGAAACCTCACGCCCACCACCTTCTCCCTCCTGCACGCGACCGACTTCGCTGACAGGTACGAACGGAACATCTCCCCGCTTTTGCACGCGGGTTACTGGGTCCTCGCCGACCGGTACGTCTTCACCGCCTTCGCGAGGGACACGGTCAGGGGATGCCACCCGACATGGGTCAGGCGGCTCTACAGCTTCGCAGAAGCGCCCGAGGTGGTGTTCTACTTCAGGGTCCCCGTCGACGTCGCGGTCGACAGGATTCTATCCGGGCGCCCGAAGTTGAAGTTCTATGAAGCGGGGATGGACCTGAACCTGAGCAACGACCCATACGAGAGCTACCGAATCTTCCAGGGCCGTATCATCGAGAAGTACGAGTCAATGATCGGACCGGACCGGTTCACTGTCGTTGACGGGACGAAGTCCATCGAGGAGCAGCAGAAACTCGTCCGTGAACGCATAACAAAGCTCCTTCCCCTCGACGTCGCCAAGAGCATTCTGGAGGCCGCAGCCATTGAAGGCTGACGCGCCGATCCGGGAACTGAGATTCTACGGGCACGGGCTCCCGTACCTCGACAAGGTCGAGTCCAAAGGACGGCTCATCGTCATCGAAGGCCCCGACTCCTCAGGACGGACGACTCAGATTGCAACGCTGACGGAGCACCTTGAGGCGGAGGGTCACGCCGTCCTCAACACGGGGCTCAAGCGTTCGGAGCTGATAAGCGAGGGGATAATCGAGGCGAAGAGGAATCTCGGCATCGGCAAGCGGACCCTTAGCCTCTTCTACGCCGCCGACTTCGCAGACCAGCTGGAGAACAAGATAATCCCCGCCCTGCATTCGGGCTACCTAGTCATCGCTGACCGTTACATCTACACCCTGATGGCGAGGGACGCGGTCCGCGGCATGAGCAGGAAGTGGTCCCACGACGTCTTCGGTTTCGCGGTCGTCCCAGACCAGATCTTCTACCTGGACGTGGGCCCGGAGGAGCTGGTGCACCGGGTCTTTCAGAACCGCTCCACCCTCGACTACTACGAGTCCGGGATGGACATGGGGCTCTCCGAGGAGATGTACGAATCCTTCATCAGGTACCAGAGGATGATAGCCAAAGAGTTCACGAGGATGGAGGCGCGCTACGGGTTGCGGAGGGTCGACGCCGAAAGGCCCGTCGAGGTTGTCCAGAAGGACCTCCAGACCCGGATCGACGGCTACATCGCCGCGAGCTCAAGATGAGCAGTCCGAGGATCACGAGGGAAGGGTTCGTCAAGCTCTACCGCGAGGCGGTACTCCGCGTGACGCGCGACGTAAATGCCTGCGGCGCGAATCAAGGAGAGACCGCGGTCCACGCCGCGAGGGCGTCGATGAGGAGGTTTGAAGCTGCGGCGGAGCTCCTTCCGAGGAGGATGAGGAGGGGCCGCAAGATGGAGAGGTACCTCAACCTCGCGAGGAAGTTCTCGGACGCTAGCGCTGTCGTGAGCGACTGCGATGTCGTGCGGGGGCTTCTCAAGTCGATGCCGTCACTACCTTTGGCCCCTGGGTTACTCGAGAGGGCAACGGAGGAGAGAGCCTCGGGGGCAAGAAGGACGGGTTCGCGGGCCCGGAGGCTATCGACTGTTTCCCCTCCCGTCGTATCCTCGGGACACCTCGATCAGATCAAGCTCCAGAGAAGGTTGGATCGGACGTTAGAGAGACTTGTTGTCCGTGTGAACGAAGGATTTACAGTCGTAGCCAATGACGCTGAGCTCGTAGAAGAACTCCACGACCTTAGAGGCGATTGCCGCAAGCTCCGCTATCTAATCAGGTACTCGATCCCTCAGGAGGATCTCGCGAGACTGGTGGAACTGCTCGTCAGCATCCAAGACTCTCTCGGGGAAATCTGCGATCTTGACGTTGCCATAGGGTTCGCGTCTAAGGAGGAGATGGCAAGGAACCAGTGGTTTGTCGCTGGGCTGACAACCGAGAGGTCCGAACGGTTTCGAGAGTTCGTGGAGTCAAGCCACCTGCGAATGGGGGCGGGACCCTTCATCGACCCCAAGAAGGTGGCGGCGCGACCGAAGCCAAGGTGATCGGGGTGCTCTGGGGGACTTGGCTCTAGGCTGCGGAATACGTTAACAGGGTCTGCAAGTAAAATCGCCTTCCTTGATCAGGTGGCCTGAGAGGTACAGTCCTGAAAGGACAGCCGTTCACGCCCACAACGAGCTCGAGATGTCCGTGGCTCCAGACAAGGTCTGGGCGTGGCTGGTCAGGGCCGACCTTTGGCCGGCGTGGTAAAGCAACTCAAAGGACGTCGTCTTGGAGGGCGGGGCCAGCTCACTGGCTCTCGGCACTAGGTTCCGCTGGAAGACTTTCGGGGCCAGCCTGACCTCGACAGTACAGGAGTTCGTCCCTCCCGAGCGGCTGGCTTGGAGTGCAAGGAGCGTTGGAATCGACGTCTATCCCGCGTGGCTAATCGAAGAGACGCCGGAGGGCTGTCAGGTGGTGACGGATGAGAACCAGAACGGAATCCTGGCGCCCCTGAGCAACGCGTCCAGGCCCGGCAATATGGAGAGATACCACCAGACCTGGCTCGAGAACCTTCATGCCATCGGTCGGGGCCGGGCCAGGGTTGACACTCCGCTTCTTCATTGCTTCCCTTGCGACTCTGCCAGGAACTCCAACACCTTCTCCGGGGCTTTGTCCGACTTCAGCGGGATCCCGTGCCCGCTCAACATGACCTCGAACTCGAGCCCGGAAATCTTCTTCACGGATCGCATCGCCAGGGGCATGTCCGTTGTGAACTGCTTCGGGGGGCTGTGCGGCCTCCCGTCGCTGAGGGTGATTGCATCGCCGACGAAAAGCACCTTCCCCTCCGGATGAAGAAGTGAGATGCTACCGGTAGTGTGCCCGGGCGTGTGGATGACGGTCAGGCTGCCAACCGCGTCTCCGTCCTTCAGCCTCCAGTCGGGTTCGACCGGCGTCGATTTGAAGAAGAGCGAGAGGAATCCGAAGAGAACGCCCGTGGCCCCGGGGATCGGAGGACTCTTCGCTTTGCCCGCCACTATGTCCGCATCTCCCTCGTGCACCGCGACCCTCCCGCCAGTGGCGGCCTTCAGCGCCGCCGCTCCCCTCACGTGGTCGACGTGCCAGTGGGTGAGTACGATCGTCCTGATGTCGTTCGGTTTCTTTCCAAGCTTCGCAGTCGTGTATTCGAGAATCTTCTTGCCTTTGGCGCTCGTCCCGCAGTCGATGAGCGTCAAGCTGCCGTCAGGCTCCTCGACGAGGTAGCTGTTGGCGTTGACTCCGTCTACCTGATGGACGGACTTGACAATCTCAACCATTCTGCGGCATGTTTCGCCCGCGCGTGCGAGATTAACGTTTTGGCCAACTTCTACCGCTCCTGGACGACTGGGTTCCTCAGGCTTCCGATCCCCTCTACACTGGCCTCCACGATGTCCCCATCTTTGAGGAACGGGGCGCCGCTGAAAGCGGCGACGCCGGCGGGCGTGCCCGTAGAGATTATGTCGCCGGGGAGGAGTGTGATCCCGGCAGAAGCGTCCTGGATGAGCCTCGGTATCTGAAATATCATGTCCGCGGTTGTCGAATCCTGACGCAGTTGGCCATTCACGGTCAGCGAGATCTTCAGCCGGCTCGTGTCCGGAAGCTCGTCCTTGGTCACGAGCCACGGGCCCAACGGAAGCGCGTTGTCGAGGGACTTGCCTTTCACGAAGTTCTGCCCCAGCCCGCTCTTCCCTTCGGGCCACCCCTCGAGGAACTGGAGGTCCCTGAAGCTCACATCGTTGGCCACCGTGAACCCCGCCACGTGGTCGATGGCCTGTTCCGGCTCTATGTACTTGCCCTTCTTCCCGATCACGACGGCCAGCTCCGCCTCCCAGTCGGCCTTCTGCGACACGCGGGGAATGATGATGGGGTCTCCGTTCCCGATGATGCAGCTCGGCAGCTTTGAGAAGAAGAACGGTTCCTTCGGTCCTTCGCTCCGCCCCTCGGCCCTGTGCGCCCCGTAGTTCACAGCGGCCATCAGCACCTTGCTCGGGGAGAGGATCGGGCTGAGGAGCCTCACGGAGTCCAGGCTCCTTCCTTCCCGCCACTGGTGTTCCCCCGACGCCTTGATCATCTGTTCTATCCTCGCTGCGGTCAGGAGGTCCTCCACCTTGGCGACCTCCTGGCAGGAAGGGAGCTGGCGTATCGGATACACCGAACCCCTGGCGACCACCCCCGCCGTGGGGCCAGCGCCCGCGTCATAGTTGGCTAGCTTCGTACGTGTCTCCCCGCTAACAACTATCCGAAGAGGTCGTCCTCGCCGAGGGGCGACTTCCTCCTGTAGAACGGATCGTCAGCAAGGGAGTTTGTCCTCTCCAACAGGCCTGTCTTCACGAGCTCCTCGCAGGCCGCCTGGATTCCGTCGAAGTCAAGTTCTGACATGAATTCCTTGTTAACACGATCCGTAAGGGTGAGTATCCCCTGCTCCTGCATGTCGCCCATGACCCTAATCACCCTCCCCTGGTCGGTCTCCTCGGCCGGAAGGGGCGGCAGCTGGATGATGGTCTGCTTGCCCGCCATCAGACGCTCGATGACCGGCTTCCAATCGTCAAGGTTCTTGACCCTCGACCCCCCCGTCACCTGCTGGACGAATTCCGTCGTCTTCACCCGGCTCCCGGTGTTCCAAACCACTTCCAGCCTGGGGGCGCCTATCACGCCCTTGTGTCCCTTCACGCTCGAAATCCTGGAAAGCGCTATCGAGAAGTTGGCAGGGTCGGGGGAGATCCTGGCCACCTGTTCCACGTCCGAGAACGCCAACCTCTTCCCTGGAATGGACCCTGGCCCTATCCCCTCTGCGACAGCGACCTCCTCCTCCGAACTGTGCACGTAGATCAGTCTCGCGTTCGTAAGCACCAGCGTCCCCTCGGTTTCCGTGCCAAAGCCGAATTCGGCCTCGACCTCCTGCTTCCTCCCAGAGTCCCGCGCCCGCACTGCTTGCTCCTCGGCGAGGAGAACCTCGTTCGACGCACTCATGCCATTGCTCGTCGGGGAGGTCGATATAACCGCCTCGGCTCGGAGATAATGCCGCATCCTACGATGGTGCGGCGAACTTCTTCCGATTCCCTCCGGTACTTTCGATGGACTCCTTGCGAGACAACCCCAGGTAGGTGTTCGTCACTCTCGGGATAATCAGCGGCACAAACCAGACGTAGATTCTGATCGGCAGGCCGTAGATGAACGGCATGGTGAAGAACACCGGCAGGGCCGAGATCAGGAAGACGGCCCCGGAAGTGAACCATGACATCGTCTCCAACTTGAATCTACGGGTAAGTTCAGGCGGCACCAGCTTCTTCTCCGTCGCGGCCAGGTTGAAAGTGAAGAAGCCTAGAATCAGGAACATCGCCCCCAGGTCCAGGCCGTAAAGGGTGGAAGCAGCGTCGAAATACGCGTGGGGGTTCGCGACGGTGGGCGGGCTCCGCATGAGGTTGAAGAGAAAAGGTTCGATTGAGACGAAGAAGAGAAGCAAGACGTTAAGATTTGACACCCTCCTCGACTCTATGGGGAGCACGGACATTATTCTCGTGTATCTTATCCAGAGTAGGATCAGTATGAGGAAGCTGAAGGCGAAGGTGGCTACTGCGGTGTAGATCTGGTAATCCGAGGTAGGGGGGTTGCTTACGAGGGAGATTGCGCCGACGGAGAGCGCGAGGCCGAAGACCAGGTCTGAGAGCGACTCTATCCTCGGCCGGGGCCTGTTCGGCTGATGTTCTGAGTCGGGCTGGGTCGTTTCGACTACATTCCGCGGTTTTGCCTCTTTAAGCGTATCACCTCATAGGACTGCAGAGGGCGCCGCGTCTGTCTGGTCGCTTCACCGAATGATGACGAACGTCATCGGATTTCCCAACAGCATAGCTGGAGGAGTGACCGAGTGGGGCGTCACGTCGTTGCGCTTGACCCCCGTTTTGCCCTGCGCCTGACGCGTCAGGTTCATCGACTTCAGAGTGAAGATCCCGAAGCCCGCCAGCGAGAGGGAGAGGAACCAGACACCACGGGAGAGCATCAGGGCTGCCAAAGCAAGCCCCGCGGTCGCGAGGACTATCTCTACCACCGAGTTCCTGTCGTTCTTCAGGCCGTGGAAGTACCCGGTCTTGGCGAACTCGCCCGAGCCGGAATGAGGAGTTCGGTAGTGGAAGAACCCCACTCTGTCGAAGACCCCGTAGAAGAACCCCATCGACCCCAGCGTGAGCATGCAGCCGGAGGCGTACCCCAGCACCGGGATCAGGATAACGTTTCTAGCCGTCATCAGGCCCTGCACCCATAGCGCCCACACGCCCGAGGCCATCGAGAGGGCGATAGGAACCGAGATTGCTGCCACGTAAAGCGGGTTGCTGAAGAGCGAGTTGGCGGGGGGCATGACGTTGGTGGCGAGGGCAAAGGCGGAAAGGAACGTGACGATTATCCAGCTGAGGCTTGTGAATGGGGCCATCAACATAAGCATTAGGCCCAGCTTCTTTCGGACGCTCACGTCCGGCGCAGTCAGGATCGGGCGCCAGTATTTCGCTATACACCGCCACCACCCCTGGGACGTCCGGGCGACCTGCTTCTTCCAGGCCTCCAGCGTAGAGGGGTCTTCCCCCATGATCTTGACGCTGCTGAGGTAGATTCCTCGCTTGCCGGCGAGGTACATCTTGATCGAGATGTCCGCGTCGTCTGCTATCCGCTCGTTGGACCACTGCCCGACGTCCCTGAGGTCCTTCGCCCTCACAAGCGCGAACCCGCCCTGGAGCGAGAACGGGGCGTCTATCTGGTAGGCCCCCATCTTCGACAGCGTGTCCCCTATGTCCTGGGTAAGAGCGAAGAGCTGGGTCACCAGGTTGTAATCCCTGTTGTAGTGTCCGTACCGGAAAGAGACGAACGACGCGCGCGGGTGTTTCTCCAGCGTGTCGATCCCCTTCGTGATTATGTCCGGCGGAATGATCGAGTCGGCGTCGAGCAGTAGGACGTAGTCTCCGACGACGCTCTCCATCGCCTTGTTCAGGGCCCCGCACTTGAAGTGTTCTCTCTGGGACCTCCTCGAGACCAGCGCCCGGATCCCCGAGCGGTTCAGCTCGCTCACCTTGTTGTCTATCACGTCGACGGTCTGGTCGGTCGAGTCGTCCGCGACCACCACCTGTAGCCTGTCCTTCGGATAGTCAAGGTTCTTCATCGCCTCCAGAGACCGATCTATGACATACCTCTCGTTGAACGACGCGATCAGAATTGAGACGGTCGGGAACCTCTCCAGGTGGACGTCCGCGCTGCCGAGCTTCCTCGGGTACCTGAAGGAGTTCCCAAGGAGAAAGACCCAGTAGTACTCGAGCGCGAAGACCGGAATGCTCAGGATTAGTGTGACCAGTTCGACCGCGAACCAGAACTGTAGAGCCATTCACTCAATCTCCGGATGAGCGAAGGAACATCCAAGAAGTGCTATGTAAGTTTTAGGACTTTGCATAGCGGTCGCTGCCTTCCGCGGTGCTCTCTCGTCCATATCGGGCGTCCCACATTGCCGTGGATAAATAGGTGCCTATGGCACCGAGCCAGGAAGACGAAGGGTTTGCGGAAGATCTACTTCGCAGTTTTCGGCTCGGGCCTAGGCCATGTGACCCGGATACTGGACATCAGCGACAGGCTCGGGGACGGTCCGGCCCAGGTCCGTTATTCTTGCTCGGCCCAGAGCCTGGGCTACATCAGGACGCACAGGCCAGACTTGGACGTGGCCGAGTGCCCACCCTTCGATGTCGAGTGGACGGAGGAAGGGAGCTTCTCCTCGAGGGACTTCGTGGTCCACTTCCCGTACATGCTCCGGTCCTTCGCGAACCAGGTCGCGTTCGAGTCGGAGAGCATCGCGAAGTTCCGCCCCAGGCTGACGGTCTCCGACTCGAGACTCTCAGCGGTTCTCGCTTCCAGGGCCAGGTCGGTCCCGGTCATCACGATGCTGAACCAGTTCAAGCTGACCCTGCCGCCGAGGTATGGAGGGGACGTTTTCGGGCGGCTGTACGAAAGAATCGCCGGAGACGTCCTAGGCCTGATGTGGTCCCTCAGCGACGAGGTCCTGCTGACGGACCTGCCTCCCCCTTACACGATCGGGGAGGCCAACGTCGCCGGTACCGACGTTTCGAACATCGTCAGGTACGTGGGATTCACCTCCCCGAGACCCGAAGTCTCCGAGGACAGGCTCGAGAAGGCGAGGACGACGGTCGGGTCTCCCGGGAGGCCGCTGGTCTTCTTCCAGATAAGCGGCCCGGACGCCACGAAGAAGAAGTTCATGGAGGTGGTGCTGCAGTCGGCCACCGCCCTCTCGGCGAGGTGCAACGTGGTGGTCTCGATGGGGTACCTTAACGGATCGGGGATCCCGAAGAGGCTGGCGGACGGGACGCTGGTCTACGACTGGTGCCCGATAAAGGACGAGCTCTTCATGCTCTCCGACGTGGTGGTCGCGAGGTCGGGCCACAGGACCCTTGGGCAATGCATCGACGCGGGTAAGCCCGCGGTACTCGTCCCGATACACAACCAGTCGGAGCAGATCGGGAACGCCGACAAGTTTCAGAGGCTGGGGCTCGGGGTCTCGCTCCTCCCCGACGGCCTGGACGCGAAGAAACTCACAGATTCGATCGACTCCTGCATGGGAGACTCGAAGTACAAGAAGAACGTCGAGGCGCTGCGGCTCATCTCGAACAAGTACAACGGGGTGGCCGAGTGCGCGAGAATCATCAACTCCTACCAGTGACGGAGTCCATCTTCAGGAACGGCCGGAGATGAAATCCTCGAACTCCTTCAGCGCCGCCGGGTTCCCCACCTCGTAGAACCTGTCCTTCACCGGGAACGAGAGCAGCTCCCGCCGCCTGATGAGCCCCCCGTAGAACTCCTCTTCCCCGCATTCCCTCTCCGCCGGCACGAGGTCGAGGGCTCGTCTCCTTAACGCCGAGACCCCGAAATTGACCCAGCTCATCTGCCCGGCCTTCCCTCCCTTGTCGTAGCGCACGACGTACCCCCCGCTCGTCGCAACATCGCTCCTACCATACCTGTTGTTGTTCTCGTAGACCGCCATCAGGCCGAGCCTATCCGAGTCGAGGAGGGCCCCCATCATGCTTCGGTAGTCCGCCCGGAGGTAGGCGTCGCCGTATGTCACGAAGAACTCGTCATCGAGCAGGGGCCCAGCCCTCTTCAATGCGCCCGCCGGCCCTAGGAGCTTCGGTCCGTCGCGGCTGTACCTGACGCTCACGCCCCACCTGCTTCCGTCGCCGAAGTAGTCTTCAATCTGTTCGCCGAGGTACCCTACGCAGAGCACGAAGTCGCCGATTCCGCTCCCCTTTAGCAGACCGATCTCGTACTCGAGAAACGGTCTTCTGTTCACTAGGACCATCGGCTTCGGTACGCTGCGCGTGAGTGGCCCGAGGCGCGTCCCCAATCCCCCGGCAAGTATGGCGGCCTGCAAGTCAGGATGCCCCGCCGGAGCCCTTAGACGTTGTAGATTACCTTGCTTCCTTCGAAGTCGAACCTGAACCTCATTTCCGTGAGTCCCCGGCTGGCGAGCGCTGCCCTCACCTTCTCCCGACCGTGGTCGCAGTAGAGCATGAGGAACCCCCCGCCGCCGGCACCCACCAGCTTCCCGCCCGTAGCCCCGTTCTCCCTCGCCACCGCGTACCACGAGTCGATGCTGTCCGTGGTCATGCTGTCCATGATGCCGCGCTTCACGGTCCAGTGCTCGTGGAGCAGCTCCCCGAACCGCCTCAAGTCCCCCGCCTCGAGTGCCTTCTTGCTCTCCAGGCCGATCGCCTTTATCTCGTGCATCTTCTCGACCGCCTCCCCATCCCCGTCCGAGACTCTACCCTGCTCCTTCCCTAGGATCTCCCCCGCGTTCCGGGTGATCCCCGTGTAGAACATCATTATGACGTACTCCAGCTCGGAGAGCGTGTGCTCCGAGATGTCCAGCTCCTTGGAGGTGACGTTCCCCCGAGCATCGATCTCGTAGGACCGAATTCCCCCCAGGCTGGCTGTGTACTCGTCCTGCTTCCCGGAGTGCTCGTGCAGCCGGTTCATGGCGATGTCGCAGGCCATCTCCGCAATCTCTTCGGGCGTCTTGACTATCCGCTGGTGGGCGTAGAGGGCGTTCAGGAGCCCGACCGTAAAGCTGCCCGAGGACCCCAAGCCCGTCGCCGCGGGCACGTCCGCCAATGAAACTATCTCGATCTTGTCCCTAAGGTTCAGGAGCTTGAGGGCTTCCCTCACGGACGGGTGGCGTATCGCATCTGGAGAGTCTACGATCTCGGTCTGGCTGTAGCTCAGCCGGATCCCCGGCTCGAACCTGTCGTTCACGATTATGTGCATGTACTTGTCGACCGCCCCGGAGACGAAGAATCCGCCGTATTTCGTAAAGTAAGCCGGGAGGTCGGTCCCGCCCCCTCCTAGAGAGAGCCTGAAGGGGGTTCTAGAGACGATCAATGACGCTTGCGAACGCTCCGCTTTCGCTTCAATTATTTAACCAATCCTTACGAATCCAGTCGCTTCCTCCTCTGTGAGCCTGCGGGAGGATGACCGAACTGGCAGACTTAATTAGACCCGACGCAAACTCGGCCCCGTTTACATGTCCCGAACGGATGAGTACCTAAACGAGGTCTCTCAAATTGCTTCAAAGCTCGACAGGGCTTCAATAGACAGGGCGGTGGGAATCCTGTACGCCGCGTGGAAGAGCGACAACCAGGTCTTCGCCATAGGCAACGGAGGATCGGCGTCCACAGCCACGCATCTGGCCTGCGACCTGAACAAGTGGGTCTCGGACGAGGCTACGAGGAAGTTCCGGGCATTCTCACTGGTGGACAACATTCCTTTGGTCAGCGCCCTGACCAACGACAACGGATGGAGCGACATCTACTACGAGCAGCTCCGGAACTTCTTCAGGCCTGGCGACGTGCTCGTGGCGATAAGCGTCCACGGCGGCTCGGGAAGCGACAAGGCAGGTCCCTGGTCCCAGAACCTCCTGAAGGCAGTGAAGTACGCGAAAGAGAACGGTGGTAAGGTAGTGGGGCTCTCCGGATTCGACGGCGGGGCGTTGAAGACCGCCTCGGATGCATGCATTGTGGTCCCGGCCGACTCCACGCCCCACGTGGAGGGGATGCACTTGGTGCTGACGCACCTCATCTGCGAGCAGCTGAGGGGCCTGATCTCCACCCTGGGAGAAGGGCCGAAACCAACGGGCTACTGAATGGTCCACGTTCGTGCGTGATTGAGGCAGAGATTACGCTCTGCTTTTCGTCTTGACCGGGCGCCGCTCCTTCAGGCTGCGCAGCAGGTCGGGTACCTGCTTTAGAGACGGCAGCATGAAGTCGGGTTCAGCGTCCTCCCGCTCGATCATCCTGCTCAGGAACGTCGTGATGTGTCCCAAGAGAACCGTCCGGCATCCTGCAGCCCTACCTGCCTTGACGTCCTCCAGGGCGTCCCCCACGAAGAACGAGCCGCCTAAGTCTAGGCCGTGCGCGTCGGCCGCCCTCAAGATCAGTCCCGGCAATGGCTTCCTGCAATCGCAGACCACCCTGTACTTCCGCACGCGCGCGTCGGGATGGTGGAGGCAGTAGTACTCTGCGTCCAAGCCGCCCCCGTTCTTCGCGAGCTCCCTCCAGATCTTCCGGTTCATCCGCTCGAATTCGGGTTGCGTGAGCTGCTGCTTCGCCACCCCGGGCTGGTTGGAGATCAGGATCACCTTGAACCCCAGTTCCTTCAGCTCCCTGACCGCCTCACCGGCGTACGGGAAGACCCTGAGCTGCTTCTCAGACAAAGGACTTCCGATTCGCCCCTCCTCCGGATTGAACTCAAGGTCGTTGATCACCCCGTCACGGTCAAGGAACACGGCCCTGTTCCTCCCTATGTCAATTGGCCCTGCGCGTGGTCGAGTCGTCGTCGAATTGAGCGCCTCACGGTCTTTATCTCCTTTGCGACCGCAGACACTCTCGCCGGGGAGACCAACGAAACGCCAGACCGACGGGCGCGGTTGTCAAATTTTTATACTCCCGTGGGAAGAAAGCGAGAGAACAGGTGCATCCTGATGGTCCAATTCTTCATTGATACCGCGTCCGCCAAGGAGGTCGAGGAGTTCACCCGCTGGGGGATCGCCGACGGCGTGACTACGAACCAGAAGATATTCCTATCCGAGGGAGGGGTGGATTTCAAGCAGCGCATTCTTGAAATCTGTTCCATCGTAAACGGACCCGTAAGCGTCGAAACGACGAAGAGCACCGTATCTGAGCTGCTGGCGGAGGCGAGGGAGTACGCTTCGTGGGACAAGAACGTCGTGGCCAAGGTCGCCATGTTCGGGGACGGCAGGGGCCTCGGCGTCGTGAGGCAGCTCGCGAAGGAGAAGATCAGGACGAACATGACCGTAATGATGACCTTCAACCAGCTCGTGCTCGCCGCCAAGGCTGGCGCCACCTACGTCTCGCTCTTCTTCAACAGGTCGAAGGAGGCCGGTGAGGACCCGGTTCGAATAATCAGAGATTACGTCGCGCTGGCGAAGGAGCAAGATCTCGCCGCTAGGCTGATCGTGGGGAGCATCCGGACCCCGGACGACGTCGCAGAGGCCGTCGCCGCCGGCGCGCACATCATGACCGTGACCCCCAAGGTTCTGAAGCAGATGCCGTTCAACAAACGAACCGAAGAGACGATAGAAGAGTTCGACAAGGCTTGGCAGGACTTCCTGGCGATGAAGAAGGGGGAGATCGCTAGGTGAGCTCCGTTTCCTCGCGCGAAGACGGCGTCTAGTGCGGCGAAGGACGGAGTAGTGTTTGGCGTTGCATTATCCGGCTGGTGACCTTCCCGCGCCGATGTCGGGTGAAGCCCTGAAGTGACGAAGAAGGCCGTTGTCACCGGAGGTCTGGGCTTCATCGGGAGCCACTTGGTCGACAGGTTGCTCGAGGACGATTGGGACGTCACGGTGCTCGACAACCTTCTGACCGGCCGCGCCTCGAACCTAGCCCGCCAGAAGGGCAACCGAAACCTGAAGGTGTTGGAAGGGGACGTCAGGAAGAAGGAGACCGTCGCAAGGGCGACCAGGGGTGTCGACGCTGTCTTCCACTTCGCAGCGCATGCGCTCATGAGAGTGAGCCTGACCGATCATCGGGCAGATCTCGAGCACAACATCGTAGGCACCCTGAACGTCCTCGACTCCATGGTTTCGAACAACGTCCCAGACTTCATCTTCGCGTCGACTTCTGCGCTGTACGGCGAGGCCGAGGTCACTCCAACTCCCGAGAACTATTCCGGCATCCAGACCTCTCTCTACGGCGCAGCCAAACTCGCGGGGGAGGGCTACGCTTCGGCGTTCGCGGAGTTCAGCCCCATCAAGGTCTGGGCCTTCCGGTTCGGGACCGTCCTCGGGGAGAGGTGCAGGAGGGGAGCGGTCTGGGACTTCGTGCACAAGCTTCGCGATGACCCGACTCGGCTGGAGATTCTAGGCGACGGCAAGCAAAGCAAGGACTACATGTCGGTGGGGGACTGCGTAGAAGGTGTCCTGCTTTGCCATCAGAGGAGCTCCGCCAGGGTCAACATCTTCAATCTTGGACTCCAGGAACAGACCACTGTAAACGAGCTTGCGGACCTTGTGATTGAGGAGATGGGGCTCTCCAATGTCGAGAAGAGGTACACCGGCGGCGAGCGGGGCTGGGTCGGCGACAACCCGGTCGTCTACCTGTCGACCGAGAAGGCCCGGAGGCTCGGCTGGAGACCTCGGACCTCCCCGACTGACGCGATTCGACTGACTGCGAGGTGGACCCTGCGTGAGCTCGGTCATGCGCGGAAGCATAGCCCGAGGCGTGGTCTCGGCCGATGACTCGGGTCGCCGTCACTGGAGGCGCCGGCTTCCTCGGGAGCCACATCGCGAGGAGGCTCATCGACGAAGGTCACGAGGTCTCGCTCGTTGACGACTTCTCGTCTGGTTCGGTCCAAAACCTCGCCGATCTCGAGATCAAAGAGAAGTGCATGGTCGGAGATCTTCGCAACTACGCTTTCGCCAGCGAGTCTCTCCGAAGGGCAGAGGTCGTCTATCACTTCGCGGCAGAGGTCGGGAGCGTGAGCTACCTCCACGGCTCGGACGCGCGGGAACTGGAGACGCTTCAGGCCAACCTCGTGATCGACGCGAACGTCTTCAAGGCCTGCAGAGAGAACGGGACGCGGACAGTCATCTACGCATCCAGCGTCTCGGTATACCCATTCGACGAGCAGCTCGGCCCAACGGCCCAGTTCAGGGAGGAAGACTCCGAGAGGCGCGTAAACCCCGAGGGGGGATACGGGTGGGCGAAGTACGTCGGAGAGAAACAACTTCCCCTCATGTCGGATGCCTCCTACGGCATCGCCCGGATCTTCCACGCCTACGGTCGGAACATCTACCTGAAACCAGACAGGAGCCAGGTGATGGCCTCCCTAATCAGGAAGGCCGTGAGGTATCCGGGTGAAGACTTCGTCGTCTGGGGAGACGGGACCCAAAAACGCTGCTTCGTCTACGTGGGCGACGTGGTGGACGCGCTAATGCGGATAGAGAAGCACGTCAGAAACGGGGGGAACCTGACCGTCAACGTCGGTTCCACCGAGGAAGTCACGGTCCGTGAGCTCGCCGAGCGCGTGGTCCGACTCACGAAGAAGAGCATCCCGATGAAGTTCGACGAGTCCAAACCCAGGGGCGCTCTCGCGAGAACTCCGAACTTGGAACGGATAAGGTCCGTTCTCGGCTGGAGCCCGACGACCCCACTCTCGTCGGGCCTCAAAGAGACGTTCGACTGGGCTGTAGAGAGGCTAAGTAGGATTGGCGAGCAGTCGTGAGCTCGCTGCTACCCGGAAGGAGCGCTGAGTACGTGGTTGCCTACGACGCGGATTGCGGTCCCTGCACGAGATTTGAGAAGGCGGTCGAGGCACTGGACATCCACGGAAGAGCGGATTTTGTCACACTAGACGAGGCAGACCTGTCAGGCATGTTGAAGACCGTGCCGTCCGACCTCAGGCGCAGGTCCTTTCATCTGGCGACCCCGGGCGGAAGGGTTCTCAGCGGGGCAGAGGCGCTCCCCGAAGTGTTGCGTCTCTTCCCTGGCGGACGCATCTACTCGAGATTGATCACGGGAGCACCGGGGGGGAAGAGAGGAGTCGCATTCGTATACTCGGCCTTCGCCAGGTTGCACGACGCGGGCGAATGCAAACAGGACTCCAAGAATCGGGTCTGAAAGGGCTTCCGACAGGTGATCGTAGTAAGGACTCAGTAGAACCCGGCCGCAACCATGAAGACCGATGCGAGAATCAGCAGGAGCACGGTCAGAGTTGCGAAATCCGCGGCACTCTTGAGGGTTTTCGGGAATTCCGCGGGGGGCTGGTGTTGGCCGCTGGCCTGCATCTCCCGCAGCATTCTTATTGCTCTCAGCTGGATTGGAACGGACACGAGCTCCGAGAGAAGGAACGAGATGAATCCGATCGACAGTCCAATCAACAGGTCCAGTCCGTAGCCGGTCGTGGGATCGAGCAACGAAAAGCCCCCGGGCAGGCTGTAGAGAAGGAGAGCCCCGAACAAAATGGTCGTGCCAGCGAATATTTGAAAGAACCGGACGACTCTCGGCACGACCTTCAGAAGGAACTCGCCCGAACTGGCAGGCGAGAGCTTTCCGAGGGCCGGTCCTATCACGAAGGCGAACATGACCCCCCCGCCCAGCCACCCTATTGCCGAAACGACATGAAACCATGCAAGAATCGCTATGATTAGAGACGTGTTCTAAACTCGACCTAGGTTGGGTTTTAAGGCTTTAACCGACTAATCGAGGAGAAGATTCGTCGCGCGATGCCCCTTCTGCTCCATTCGCGGTTTACGAGTCGTTGGCGGCCAGCCGGGCTCCACAGCATTCAATCAATTCGATGTCTGAGACAATCCTCGGCCTCGAAGGCGAGCTCGCGCACGATCTCCGCAGCAGGCTGAACTCTCCTCACCCCACCAACTGATTCGCCAGCCCATAGCGGCATTGCCTGAATGTTGCCCGACATTAGGTTGCTCGCGGTCGTGCTGTTGAATCGAAATATTGGAAACTTCTCCCCTGTATCTCGGCGGGTACCCTCTGCGACGATGTCACCCTGGAATGCTTCCGCGGCTTCGAGCGACGATCGCAACA
Organism: uncultured archaeon; assembly: GCA_963731775.1. Lineage (GTDB taxonomy): Archaea > Thermoproteota > Nitrososphaeria > Nitrososphaerales > Gagatemarchaeaceae > DATJAJ01. Next base: position 501,455 of record CAVSWV010000006.1, read on the forward strand.
CTCTGTGGGGCGCGTCTGGCCAATTGCGAGAGAACCTCTCCGTGACAACCGTATCCCTCGCTCTCGCACTAATCAACGCTTTGACGTATTCCGGATGGGCCCCAGATTCAGCAGCCGCGACGAAACGTGTCCCTACTCGAACCGCGCTCGCCCCAGCGGCAAGCGCCGCTGCCATCGAACGGCCGCTTCCGATTCCCCCAGCAGCTACGATAGGAATTTTCACGGATTCGATGACCTCATCGAGCAAGGCCATAAGTCCGACCTTCCCACGAATGTGTCCCCCAGCCTCAATCCCCTGGGCGACAATCAAGTCGCATCCCGCTTCCTCCGCAGCAATCGCCTCCTCTTTGGACCCAAGTTGCCAGGATGCCAGAGCTCCCTGGGAATGTACAGCTTTCACCAGGGAAGGGTCCGGCCATCCGTAAAAGAATTCAACGACTTTTCCCCCTCTCGCCCCGGCGTCGACTAACATTCTCATGTTTTCGACTTCTTCGAAAGGCCCGGTTATGTTGGCACCAAACGCCCCAGAAGTGTTCATCTTCACATCGTCCAGGACCTTGGACGCACGCTCGGGAGATAGCCCCCCTACTGGCACCATGCCCAATGCCCCGGCATTTGCAACGGCGGCTGCTAACCTAGAATTATCGAGGCCTCCCATTGCCGCTTGTTGCAAGGGAACGCTACAACCAAACAAATCGGTAAACTTGGTCTTGATCAACCCTGGCCTCTGCGCGCCCTTTCTCTATAAGGCTGTCCAGGATGGCAAGAACTCCAAGTTCTCTCGGAGGCATGAGAAAATTCTTTGCCTCACCACCCTTTTGAATGGGTCATTGTCCAGTCGTCCTCAGGCTCCACTCGAATCCCTTGGAGTTCATCCCGCCAGTCAAGAAGAACTGCAAAATAGGTGACAGCGGGCCCGGAGGGATTTGAACCCTCGACCCTCACTCGACGAATCTCTTCAGCTTCGGAGGCTGATGCCCTGATCCGTACTAGGCTACGGGCCCAAGCCCGACCGGAGACCGAGCATATTTAGAAGCGTTGGTTCGATGCCAGCGAGTAGCCTTTATCTGCACTCAGGCAGTGAGACCCACCCTTGAAGTTTCGAGAGTTCGAGGACGAGGCGAAGTCGCTCGTCTCGTCTTCCGTCAAAGCGCTCGGGTTCCCGGAATCCGATCCAGAGGTCTCAGTGCCGCCGAACCCGTCCTTCGGCGATCTTTCGAGCACGATCGCGCTCAGACTGGCAAAGGCCCTGAAGGAGAGGCCTGGTGACGTTGCGCTCAGGCTCGCGGGCCAGATTATGACCGACGGAACGGCCCGGAGATACGTGAAGTCCGTCAGCGCGCACCCAAGCGGGTATCTGAACTTCACCATGGACTACGGGACCTTCGCACATGACTCCATCGAGGAGATTCTCTCATCAGACAGCCTGGGCGCCATCGACCTGGGCAGGGGAAAGCGCGTGGCCATCGAGCATACGGGAGTCAACCCTAGCAAGGCCATGCACATCGGGCACGCACGGAATTTGGTCCTGGGCGACTCCCTCGCCCGCATCATGCGGCACTGCGGCTACCAGGTGGAAGTCTTGAACTACATCGACGATTCGGGCGGTCAGGTCGCCGACGTCATAGTCGGGTTCAGGTACCTCGGGATAAGCGACCAGGCACCGGCGGGCGCGAAGTACGACGACTACTGCGGCGACCAGGTCTACGTCAAGGTGACGAAGCAGTACGGTCTCGACCCGAGCCTCAAGGAGAAGCAGTCCCTAGTGCTACAGGAGATAGAGCGCGGGACGGGCGAGCTCGCGGAGTACGCCGCTTCGATAGTCAAGAAAATACTCGCGGCCCAACTGGAGACCTGCTGGAGGCTGGGCGCCGGCTACGACCTGTTGAACTGGGAGTCTCAGATAGTGCACTCGGGTATGTGGACGGGCATCTTTGAGCGGATGAAGTCAAAAGGAATGACCACCTACGAGGAGACCGGCGACAACAAGGGCTGCTGGGTGATCGCCGACCCCGACACGGGGGAGCAGAAGGTGCTGGTCAGGTCCGACGGGACCGCGGTGTACGTAGCCAAAGACATACCCTACGCCGCATGGAAGGTTGGACTGGCGGACGACCCTTTCAAGTACGAGGTGTTCTCACAGGGACAGCCGGATGGGAAGCAGCTGTGGACGACGAGCCTGTCCGGCGGGATCCCTCACCCAAGGTTCGCGGGGGTGGACCTCTCCATCAACGTGATAGACACCAAACAGTCTTACCTTCAGCGGATAGTTTCAAGGGTGTTGGAGGGGCTGGGAGAAGGCTCAGCCGCACGGTATCAGCACCGGGGTTACGAAGTCGTCGCGCTCTCGAAGAAGACTGCCGCATCATTGGGGATACAGCTCGAAGACCAGGTCGTGCACATGTCGGGGAGGAAGGGACTTTACGTCAACGTGGACACCATGTTGGAGGCTCTGAAGTCGAAGGCCCTCGTGGAGGCGAGGAGGCACAACCTCGGCGAGACCGAGGAGTGGGTGGGAGCCGTCGCGGAGGCGGTTGCAGTGGCAGCGTTAAGGTACGAGCTCGTCAAACAGGACCCCGACAAGATGATCGTCTTCGACGTGGAGGAAGCCTTGAGGTTCGAGGGCGACACCGGCCCCTACCTTCTCTACAGCTACGCCAGGGCGAGGCGCATACTTGACAAGTCCCAGTCCAAACCGCAACTGAGCGTGAGCGGGGCGTCGAAGCTGACCAGGGGCCTGGAGAAGCAGCTGGTCAAGAAGCTCTCCATGTTCGACAAGTCGCTTATCACCTCCATCGAGTATCTGTCCCCGAAGGAGGTCTCCCGGTACGCGCACGAACTCGCGGAGCTCTTCAACATGTTCTACGAGAAGGTACCGGTCAACATGGAGAGCGACGAAGACGTGAAAGAGGCGAGGCTCGCGCTTGTGGAGGCCACCAGCAGAGTGCTCAGATTATCGATGACCCTCCTCGGAATCCCTTACAAGGAGAAGATCTGATGACCCGCGGAATCAGGCTCGCAGCCTTTGATATGGACGGCACGGTGCTCGAAGACGACAGCAGCTGGGTGGCAATACACAAGCACTTCGGGACATCTGAGGTAGGGACGGCGTCGCTCAAGCTCTACTCGGAAGGGAAGATAGGATACAAGGAGTTCATGCGCCGCGACATCTCCGCCTGGCCCAAGGGGGTGACGAGGTCCGAGATAACGGAGGCCCTCTCGCACTACAGGGTGAGGAAAGAGGCCCCCGAAACGATGGCCAGGCTGAGAGGGATGGGCGTCAAAGTGGCGCTCGTCACTTCGGGAATCGACATCCTCGCGCAGATGGTAGCCGTAGACCTAGGGATCGACCACTGGATTGCGAACGGGCTAGTCTTCGACCGCAAGGGTATCCTAACAGGCGAGGGCAGGGGGTCGGTCGACCCGACCCGGAAAGACACGGCCTATCTCAGATTCCTCGACTCTATTGGAATCAACAGCAAGGAGACGATTGCGGTCGGCGACACCATCTACGACCTGGCATTCCTGAAGTCCGCGCGGTTGGGGTTCATGCTCGCCCACACCACCAGGGTGAGCGACCCCGAGATCGTCCACATAGACAGATTGACGGACGTCTTTCAACACATCGAGCGAAACTTTTAATCCGAGTCCACAAACCGCAGACTCGGATTCGTTGCAGGATCAGCTTCTGCTTATTCCAGGTCCCACGAACCTGTCAAGGCGGGTCAGAGAAGTGATGGCAGAGCCCCAGCTCTCACACACCGGCGCCGAGTTCTATGGCGAATTCAAGGACCTCCTGCAGCTGAGCAGGCGCGTTTTCAGGAACGAAAGGGGGTTCCAGTTCGCGTTTTCAGGCTCGGGAACCGTCGGCATGGAGTCGGCAATCGTCAGCGCCGTGTCGAGGGGCGACAGGGTCCTCGTGATTGACACTGGATACTTCGGGAGGAGGATGGCGCTGCTCAACCAGATCCACGGTGCCAAGGTGGACGAGATTGACTACCAAGACGGAAAACACGCCCGCCCCGAAGATCTTCGAAAGAAGCTCGCGCAAGGCAAGTACAAGGCAGTCTTCATCACGCACGTCGACACCGCTACTTCAATCTCAAACCCCGTGGCCGAGCTCGTAGCAGAGTGCAAGAGGGCCGGTGTTTTCTCAATCGTCGACTGTGTCTGCTCGATCGGCGGCGTCGAGTTCGACTTCGACAGGCTCGGAGCTGACATCGCCTTCACCGCCTCGCAGAAGGCGATAGCGGGCCCGCCTGGAGTGACGATGCTCGCCGTCTCGAACGAGATGATGGCCCACATCGAGAACCGCAAAGAGCCGATCTCGTCCTATTACATGAGCCTCTTGCGGTGGAAGCCCGTCATGGAGGACCCCAAAATCTATCTCACGACGCCTACGATTCAGGTCCTCAGGGCGGTGAGGGTGGCCCTGATTGAGCTCGAAGCCGAGGGTCTGCCCGCGCGGTGGGCTCGCCACAGCGCCCTGGGCACGACGTGCGAGACAAGGCTGTCCCAGCTAGGCGCTGACTTCGTGGCCGACGCGGGACACAGGGCCGAAACCGTGACAAGCTTCTGGGTCAGAGACGGAACCGCGGCCGACATTCAGCGGAAGTTGGAACAAGAGAGGGGCATAGTGGTCGCCAGGGGGGTCTCGGAGAACAGGGACAGGATGATCAGGATAGGGCACTTCGGGATCCTCAAGGTCAAGCAGCTAACCGACGCCCTCGACGCAATCGGAGACGTTCTGTCAGAGGTGGGAGCGTTGAAGACCAAGGCGGCGCCTCTCCCCAAGCGAAGACGCGCCTGACCCGCGAACGCTTTTAACCCGTCGGTGGGGGATGCGCAAAGCCGCGCAGCCCGGTCGTCTAGTGGTCAAGGATAGAGGCCTCTGGAGCCTCGGACCTAGGTTCGAATCCTAGCCGGGCTACCAAACAAGCTTAGAATGAAGCCCCTGTTTGCCGACTAGACATGCTCAATCAAATCGATTCGGGATTTGTAGCCATTAGTTTGCGGGTCCAGCAAACAGAAGCAAATTCCCATCCGGGTCCTTGACGACGAAATTCTTGGCCCCCCAAGGCTGCTCTTTCAGCGTCTGGTGAAAGGCAACGCCAGCTGACCGAAACTCAAGAAACAGCAGCTTGATCTCGTACGCTGTAGCGACCGTCATAGATGCCGACAGCAGTTCCTCCCGATCGCGGACCGTCGACTCGATAACTGGTCGGTCGACGCTCAGTAGATTGAGACGCGCCGCGTCGCGACCCACCTGTGCAAAGGAGGGTGGTTTGCCGTAACTGAACACAAGCGAAAAACCCAGCTTCTCACGGAAAAATTCGCAAGATCTCTTGATATCGGTGACGAACAGCTGTGGCTCTGCACCGACGATCGTTGCTTTGGATGGCGATGGCTTTAGCTTGGGGGCCGTGGTCGAAGGTCAAGTTTTCAGGGCCTGACAACTTTCTAAGCTTTGCTGTCTTGCGGCCATTTCTTGAACATCGTTGAGGCTAACCCTCGCAGCAAGAATTTCGGAGTGGGGGCATCAAGACCCCCGCCGGCAACGGAGGCAGAGATCAAGAGCCTAGTGCCTCCAAAGAGTAATCCCTCCCGCTGGTCATCTCTCGACCTCTCTCCGCCGTCATCTTTACCTCACGTGGGAACCAATCGCCAAAGTCGGTGAATCGAAACCCCTCGGTTTCAGCTTTCGCCGTACTCATGTTGTAGTCGTCGCCAAGGTCATAGGGGGTGGTGTCCCGCTTCTCCCCTGCCCTTGAAACCACGGGCGCGCGCCCCAGGATGTTCCCGATGGAAAGGATGACCTCGTCCGTGTCGAGCAGTGGGGAAGAAGCACCGTTATACGGGCCTACCTTCGTGTTTGTGCCCAGCCAAGCCAAGAACCGCCCTGCATCATCGACCCAGATGAATTTTGTCTGCTTGAGCGGGAGAGGGACTACAATCTTTTCTCCGTCAAGGACCCTTCTTACGTGGAACTGAAATCTTCCAGTGAAGTCGTCGAACCCCAGGACGATGGGAAATCGCGCCACGGCAAATGGGAACGGCGCGTTACGAAGAAGGTAAGCCTCAGCATTCCTCTTACCTTCAATGTATCCGAGGTCTCTGATTCCTCCCTGCTTAGGCACGAAATCAGGATTGAAATCCGACTCGGTAAGATTCTCGACAGAACTGCGATACACGGCAATCGTTGAAACGTAGATGTAGTGTCCGACCTTTCCGTGGAAAGAGTCACAGATTGAAGAGACGTCGCGAGGGCCGAATCCAATCTGATCGAAGAGCAAATCGAAGAACCCTAGGGATTCAGCTGATTTCTTCACACTCTTGGCGTCAAAACGATTGAAGACGATGGTGGAGACTCTGTCTCCGAACGGACTGGCAGTCTTCCCTGAGGTCGCGACGGTAACGTCATGATGCGACCGCAGCAACTCGTTGACGAGCCTTCTCCCCATGAAGCCCGTTCCACCCATAACGAGCGCACGCACTCGACCAAACTAACTGCTTGTCGATTAAAGCCTTGTTCTCTGGCTCGAGTTGTGGTCCAAATGGGGGGATTCTGAGCGATGAATGAATAGGCCAAGAATCACTTGGCCCGGGATCGGAAGTGATGCTAAGTCAGTAGAACGTGAGGATGGCCGATAGTCGAAGACAAGATTTAGAAAGAGTCCCAGGCGAGAAAGTTCAAGATAAGAAATGGTAGACAGAGTGTACAAGTCGGCGCTACCTAAGTTTAGGGCAGATCTCGAAAGATTGCGAAAGGACTTCGAAAATCTGGGCCCGACTAAGACAAACTGGATTGAATTGAGGATCGATCCATTGTTGAGACATCTGGACACCCTCGAGCAACTACTGCATTCAGAAGAGCACTCGTTTGAGTCTTCGCGATTGAGGAAGGGTGTTACTTTGTTCCATTCCGACCTAGTCTATCTTAGGGAGAACGTCAAAGGCCTGGAAAGGGTGCTTCAGTCCGAGAGGAAACCCCATAGCCTTCGTGAGGGCGCGCCCTAGGGCAGGGCGGCTTTAGTGTTCTTCGCCAGCGAGCCTCTGGTCCACCAATGGTAGAGTATGACCGACACGAATGCGATTCTTACGTAAATCGAAATGCCCATCATCAGAGAGCTTACCGGGAACGAGAAGAAGCCGCCTTCGAACGTGAAGGCTAACTGGCTACCGTAGAAGCCAAGTTGATGGCCCATCCAGTTGACCAGATTGATGTGGAATCCAAAGAAGAGGTCGCCGCTGAAGTAGAATCCGAGATCGTTGACCAGCGAGACTAGCACGGCGAGGCTAAGGGCGAGCTGCCAGTCTTTGAGGCCCTGGAAGACGAGGAGGACTCCAAACGGGGCCAATTCGGTCAGTATCAGCCAAATGTGGTAGGCCGGAGCGGTCGTCGCGAAAAGGTCAATCCAATTGATGATGACGAAGCCGTAGAAAAGTGAGAACGCGATCAGCTTGACGAGCGTCTTTTGCCTCTCATCGCTCGGCCGGACCCCCGAGACTATGCTTTCGAGACCGTTGATGGCGATTGTGACCGTCAGCAGCGCGACAAGCGACTGCATGGCCAAAGCGGAATCGACAAGTCCGACCAGGGCCAAGAGCACCGTTAACCCGCCTACGGTGAGCGCGGACACCCTCAGCCACCTTGGACTGCCTCTGTGGGCGGCTAGGGCAAGCCTCCCCGCTCCTTGGATGACCAGCCCGGAAGCTATCAGGAGTATCAAGGTCAAGAGCCCGAGGGAAGGGTCCAATATCGCAAGCAGGGCTATGACAGCGGTCGCCAGTCCGCCGATCAATTCTATCCCCCTCAACAAGGTTGGAAGCCGGCTCAAACCTCCGCTCGCGGTCAGTCGAACGGCATTGAACAACAGAGCGAAGGCCAGAAGCGAGACCAGGGTGGCTGTGCCGTACCCTGGATTCAGAATCACAACCAAGGCGACCGCTATGGAGACAATACCCAGAACAAGTTCCACGGCCCTGTACAGGTCAGTGGACCTCTTCACCATGGATAACGCCCGCCGTCCAACGGTGATATTAACAAGCCGCACGGCTTAGGGTTCAACGCCCCCAGAGCCAGGATAGCCCTCATTCTGCAGCAGAGGGGACTACCCGCCCTATGGACTCGCATTATCCGTTCTAGAACGCTTAAGATGCCGTAATCACCCGCGGTTGACGCGTTCTTGTGTCGAATCACCTAAGCCGCTCTATTGCTGTCCTACTTCTTCTCGCGCTGTTGATACTTGGATCGGCGATCCAGCCTTTCGCCCACGCGCAGGCTGTCCTCACGACCGTGGACTCGGGTGGAACCTCCTACGGGATTGCCTATGACTCGGGAAAGGGCGAGGTGCTGGTGACCCACTTCTTCAATGATTCTCTGACCATCCTTTCAGACTCGAACAACGCGGTCGTAGCAACCGTTCATCTGTCTCAGAACTATGAGCCTGTGGGACTGGCCTACGACTCCGCCAGAGGTGTGATAATTGTGGCAAACTATGGCGCCAACACGGTCTCGGTCATTTCCGACGCAAGCAACAAGGCGATCGCTAACGTTTCGGTGGGCGTGTATCCAGAAGCGGTCGCCTACGACTCCGGCAAGGGCGAGCTCTTCGTTGCCAGCGGAGGCCAAAGGACACCCAGTGCGGTCACGGTAATCTCCGACGCTTCCAATTCCGTCGTAGCTTCCCTGTCCGTCGGAAGTTTCCCACGCGGAATCGCCTACGACTCCGCGAAGGGCGAGGTCTTCGTAGCCAACTACGCGTCAGACACCGTTTCGGTGATTTCGGACTCCAACAACTCGGTCGCAGCAACGATAAACGCGGGCTCCGGTCCTTCGGACGTGGTGTATGACGCCTCCAAGGGCGAGGTCTTCGTTTCAAACTATGCCGACAACACGGTCATGGTCATCAGCGACGCCACAAACAAAATTGTGGACACAATCCATGGCTTTCTCGGTCCTGCAGGAATGTCCTTCGACTCCTCCACCGGGGAGGTCTTCGTGACAGACCAAGGCAATATCAGCACAGCAAGCACTTCGGTCTCTGTCATCAGCGACTCGACCAACGCGATCACGACGAACGTCAACATCGGGGGCAGCGCGACGGTAGCCGCCTACGACCCTGGGAAGGGGGAGATCTTCGTCGGAGGCTCCGGCGATAACATCGTGGCCGTGATCTCCGACTCAGCGGCCGCCAGGAGCACATCCGCGTCCACCTCCTCGGTCTCCACGACGTCGACGAATTCGGCAACGAGCACTCAATGCTTCAGCCCCAGCTCCATCGGTTTCCAGCTCTCGTTGAGCTGCACGACATTCTCGTACAGTACCGGCACGGCACAAGGCGGCCCAGGTGTCGTCGGGGTCGGACTAGACCCAATTGGCCTCGCATACGACTCGACAAAGTCCGAGATCTACGTGGCGGAATTCTCGGCACCCGCAGTCTCGGCCATATCAGACTCTACGAACGCGATCGTTGCGACCGTGGACATTCCAGGGCTCAACAATCCTGGATTCCAAGAGTCTCCCAGTCCCCAATACATCGCCTACGACTCCGGTAAAGGCGAGATATTCGTGTCGAATCTCTACGGGAATTGCGTCACCGTCATATCAGACTCGACCAACAAGGTGGTGACGACCATCGACCTGGGAAATAACTCGGTGAACGACGGAATAGGTAACTATCCAGTCGAGCTAGCCTACGACTCCGGCAAGGGCGAGATATTCGTGGTAAATCAGGGGGCCACGACCGTAGTCGGGAGTGTCGACGCTAGCGCCGGCACCCTTTCGGTGATCTCGGACGCGACGAATACCGTGGTCGCGACGGTGCCCCTTGGAGACTTTCCCAGCGCAATCGCCTACGACTCCGGCAAGGGAGAACTCTTCGTCGCCAACGACGGGAAGACTCCGTCCGACACCAGCGCCTCCAACACCGCCACCGGCGCGGTGAACGTCATCTCCGACACGACCAACTCAGTGGTCGCCACACTGACCGTAGGACCCTTCCCGGATGGGATCGCCTACGACTCCGCGAAGGGCGAGCTGTTCGTGGCCAGCTCTGGGAGCACCTCCACCGCCGGGAGCGTGGCCGTCGTATCTGACTCGACCAACGCGATCATCACGACCCTGCCGCTGGCCGACGCCGGCACCATCGCCTACGACTCTGTGATGGGCGACCTCTTCGTGGTAACTCCCAAGACCAATGGTACCTCCATCATCTCCGACGCCACGAACACGATTGTGGGGACGAGGCCCGCAGGTCCGGACCCATTTGACATCGCCTACGACTCCGCGAAGGGCGAGCTCTTCGTGTCTAACCCGAGCCCCGCCGACACCGTCACAGTGATCTCCGACGCCAGCGCTTCTGCGACAAGCAGCTCGAAGGCCGCCTCTTCCTCTGTCCAGCCTGTTTTCCTTGAGGTCGTTGTTCTCGACCTAGCTGTTTTTGGAATCTTGGGGGTCATTGTAGCGGGCAGGCAAAGGAATAGGGCCAACCAGTCGAACCAAGGCTGGTCTGTTGTTTCGAGGACCCTCAGGACTTGGAGCCCAGTTACTACCAGTCTTCCGTAATGCAGAGCAGTATGGGATGCCATAATTATCACATCCGTGTATAGTCATACCACTAGTGTTATATGCGCTTCTACTCGTTGCTATGTGAAGGAATGAACAGCCCTGAAGAAAAAACGCGAGGCAACTTCAATAAAGGTGGACCCCGAGCTCTGGAAGGAGGTCAAGATACAAGCGATCCGGGAGGACATCGAGGTGTCCGAGCTGATGGAAAGGGCGATCTTGCGTGAACTGGAGCGGGTAAAGGCGAAGTGAGCCAATCCAAGCAGATCACCGATGACGGGGCCGACGGGCTTGGCCTGCGTTCGATGTGGGAATCCCTCAGGGTGCGGGACATCGAGGAGCACGTCGGGTTCGCGCAGATCAAGAGCAACGCCGAGCTCGAGGACGCCTACGCTGCGGGACCCGTCGTCGACATAGAAATGCCCGCGGTACACCTCTAACCCAACCGCCCGCCCTATAAAGGGGGAGGGTGCACTCCCACCACCGAAGCGTTTTCGGACCCGCGAGCGATGGAAGTTCTCAGACGCAGACGCCCCTCGTAGCCATCCTCGGACCCGATAAACTGGGTGGTTAAGCCGAGTCTAAGAGTAGCGGACGGCAAGGTAGTCCGAGAGCTCCATCAGCGACGTCCTCGCGCCGCAGCTCGGAACCTCAGAGAGGACTTCCTTGGACTCGTTAACAAAATGCTGCGCCCTCTCGTGCGCGTAGGCTATCGAGCCGCGCTCTTCGAGGAGCGAGCGGAGCCTCGTGACCTCGCCGTCGTCATACGGGCCGACGCGGTTGACAAGCCCCTGGACGAAGTCCCTCTCCTTTTCCGTGCACCTCCTGAGGCAGTGAACTAGGACGAAGCTCTTCTTCCCGCCCCTGAGGTCGGTGAAGATGGGTTTTCCGAGAATCCTTTCGTCCCCGATGAGGTCGAGCGTGTCGTCCTGAATCTGATACGCCATCCCCAGGAGCTCGCCGAATCTGCTCGCCAGGGCGACCTGATGGTCGGTGGCGCCCCCCACGAGCGCGCCGCTCGCCGATGGCGCGCTGAGCAGAGTGGACGTCTTCAGCCGTATCATCTCTTCGTATTCTGCCTCGGAGAACTCCTCTCTCTCGGCCATCTCCAGGTCGAGGTACTCGCCCCAGGTCGTCGCCCGGCACGCCTCGCCGACGAGGTCGAACAGCTTCGACAGTCGGCCGCTATCCAAGGCGCTGTAACTGGCCACCATCTTGGGCACATAGAAGAGTAGCAAGTTGGATGCGAGAATCGCATTGGGGAGCCCGTACTTCGCGACGATCGAGCTCCTTCCCCGCCTCATGTTCGAGTTGTCGATAATGTCGTCCTGCACTAGGGCGCTGGCGTGAGCCAGCTCGAACGCCCCCGCGATCGGTATGGCGGGCCTGTAGTCCCCGCAGAATATCTCACACCACAACAGAGCAAGGACGGCCCTGACCCGTTTGCCGCCCCCTGAAAGGGCGCCAGCTGCCGCCGCCTCTAAGGAAGTCGACTGGCTGGGAGGAAAGAGCTGTGCCAGCTGAGAGTTCACCGGTTCAAGGTATTCCGCCAACCAGGGGATGCTCTCGGTAACAGTCACGAGGCAGAAGCGGCAGCTGGTCGTATAAAATGTCATTTGATGCGGACCATTACCTCGGATCTCCGAGGCCGGCCTTGAGGCCGGATCCCGAGCGTCAGAGCGCAGTTCTCAAGACATAGACGAAGAAGCGGAGGATGTCGCGCACCTTCAGCTTCGATTTGCCCGCGGTCCTGACCTCGAACGTGTACGGGACCTCGACCATCTTCGCGTCGTTCTTAAGGGCGTGCAGCGCCGCGACCTGGAACTCGAAGCCGGACGTTGGGAGATCCGCGGCGATCAGGATTTCAGTGGCCCTCCTGCTATAGGCCCTGTAGCCGGAGGTGCAGTCCCTGACATTCAACCCGAGGAGCCACCGAGCCATCCCGTTGGCGCCGCGGCTCACGGTCCTGCGGGCGAAGTCCCAGCCCCGGCTGCTGCCCCCTTTCACGTAGCGCGACGCGATCGCCACGTCCGCCCCCTCGCCAAGCGCATCGGTGAGCTTCGGCAGCAGAGAGGGGGGATGCTGCAGGTCGGCGTCCATCTCCACGACCGCGTCCGGGTCGAACGTCGCAAGGGCGTGCTTGAATCCGTCGAGGTAGGCCGAGCCTATCCCCTTCTTCGATTCTCTTGAGAGGAGGTGGATCCAGGGCTCCTTTGCGGCCGACTCGAGCACGAGAGCACCGGTCCCGTCGGGGCTCGAGTCGTCGACGAAGAGTATCTGCTCGTCCTTCGTGCGCCCCTCCCTCAGCTTCTGCAGGAGGTTCGGGAGGTTCTCCCTCTCATTGTATGTGGGTATCACGACGCATATCTTGGAGGGCGAGTGGCTCAGCTCCTTCACCCCACGAGGGTGCAAGCGTCGATGAACTCGTCGGCTATCCTCTGCAGATCCCCTTCGGTAAGGCCTGGATGGACGGGGAGGGAGAGGACGTGCTCGCAGGCCGCCTCCGTCTTCGGGAGGCGCTTCTTTCCGTATCCCAGCCCGACGTAGAGGGGTGTCTTGTGGACTGGCATCTTGAAGTAGACCGAGGACCCAATTCCCCGTTCTCCGAGCCTCCTCAGCACGACGTCCCTGTTCCTCTTGATGAAGAGGGTGTAGAGATAGAAGACGTGGGTCCGGTCCTGCGCGTCCTGCGTGAACCGCGCCTCCTTCACCGAAGCGAAGCGCTCCATGAGATAGGCCGCGTTCTTTCTCCTCGCCCGGATGAACTTAGCCAACTTGTCCATCTGGGCCGAACCTACTGCGGCCATGATCTCCGGAAGTCGGTAGTTGAAGCCCAAGTACATCGAGTCGTAGCCGTGAAGCTGGCCGTGGTTCCGGACGAGCCTGAGCCGGTCGGCGAGCTCGTCGTCGTCGGTGGATACGGCCCCGCCCTCCCCCGTGGTCACGACCTTCGTGGCGTACATGCTGAAGCAGCCGGCGTCCGACATCGTGCCAGTCTGCTTGCCCTTGTAGGTCGCGCCGAGCGACTCCGCGGCGTCCTCGACCACCCTGACGGAATATTTTGAGGCCGTCTCCCTGATCTCGTCCATGTCGGCCGGGTAGCCGTAAAGATGCACGGGCATCACGGCCCTCGTCTTCTTCGATATGGCCTGTCGGAACCCCCGGGGGTCCATGTTGTAGTCGTCCTTGCAGTCGACGAAGATGGGCTTCGCCCCGCAGGCCAGGACCACGTTGGCCGTGGCCACGAATGTGAAGGAGGGAAGGACCACCTCGTCGCCCGCCTTGATGCCCAGCGCGAGTAGTGAGCAGTGGAGGGCCGCCGTGCCGGAGTTGACTGCGATCACGTGCTTCGAGCCGAGCGTGCGGCGGATCTTTCCCTCGAACTCCCTGACCATCTTTCCTCCCTCGAAGGAGGCGTCGGTCAGCCTCCCGCTGTCCAGCACCGCCATCGCCGCCTTCTTCTCTTCGTCGCCGAGGATCGGCCGGTTGATCGGTATGAAGTCCATAGCTCGCGAAGAGCCCGAGGCGGCAGACTATATGAAATTCATCTATCGGGGTCCTCGGCCGCCCGTCCGAGCCTCATTCTGCGGGTTTCGATTTCGACAAGACGGCGTAGAGTATGAACAGGTGCAGGGCCGCGAAGAGTACGAAGGCCACGAGCGACTCTGTGGCGACCGTTGTGAAGGCCCCAGAGAGGAGGCCCACGGCGGCGTACGCCTGAAAGGCGGCGAGCAGGAACCCCAGCAGGGCGGACGCTGAGGTCCAAGCCTCCGTCAGGGTCTTCTCCTTGAAGACGAGAAGGAGCCCAGCGCTCACGAAGCTGGCTATGACCGGCCACAGGATCAGAACGGAGGAGGTGTCGTAGAGCACCGCCGCCCAGGCCGCGCCGGCCAACGCGAATAGGTACGGGAGGTTCTTCTTCAGAGTCTCCAGGAGCGGCATCTCCGCAGGCGCCGCGTCATGTCGTTATAAGCTGTGCTGATTCGAGAACGGACAATCTCGCGTCATTCCGCGGTAGCCTTATCTGCCGTCGGGGTGGGTCTAGGACCGACCGGTGCCTATGCAGACCTTGGCCCAGAAAGAAGATCTATCAAAGAAGCTCGCCGACCTCGTAAGGCCGGTCGACGACATGGACGAAGGCCTCCTGGCGTCCGCGACCTACGACGGGGACCTGCGGGTCGCCGTCCTGAAGTTCTACGACGAGAAGGCCGGGCGTTTCTGGCTCTGGAGGGACAACACGGGGCACAGGCCATACTGCTTTACCAAGCTACCCTTTGAGGAACTCCGCGAGGTGAGGTCCAGGAAGGACGTCGTAGACATAGTCGAGGAGGAGAAGCTCGACCTCTTGGCGGACGGCAAGGTGGTGGTGAGGAAGATCGTCGCCACGGACCCGCTGGCCATAGGCGGAACGATTGGGAGCATCAGGGACCAGATCAGGGCGTGGGAGGCCGACATCAAGTACTACGAGAACTACGCATACGACAGGGGCCTCAGGATGGGCACGTACTACCGGGTGACCAACGGGGTCGTGATCCCGATAGCGCACGAGGTGCCGGAGCGGGTCTCCAGTTCGCTCGACGAGGTCTTCAAGAAGAACCCGGCCGAGTTCGCACCGTACCTCAGGGAGTGGGCCGAGCTTCTCGGCCAGCCGCTCGCGGACTTCAAGAGAATATCGATGGACATCGAGGTCGACAACGAGGAGAACAGAATGCCCGACCCGGAGGAGCCCAAGCGGCGCATAATCGCCATATCGTTCTTCAACGACCAAGAGAGGATCGTCTACGCCCTGCGACGGGAGGGGGACAGCGCGGCTCCGGGCGCGGAAGCCCTCGGGTACTCCCTCGTCCTCTTCGACAGCGAAGCCGACCTGATCAGGGCGTCCTTCGGCAAGATGATGGACTACCCCGTGGTGATAACCTTCAACGGGGACGACTTCGACCTCCGCTACTTGAAGCACAGGGCGGAGAAGGTCTTCAACATCCCCGAAGAGGAGGACCCCATCCTTCTCCAGAGGCAGGAAGCCTCCATCAAGCACGGGCTGCACATCGACCTCTATCGGTTCTTCAACAACAGGTCGGTCCAGGTCTACGCCTTCGCCAACAAGTATGCGGAGCACACCCTGAACGGGATCTCGGAGGCGCTCCTAGGGAAGTCGAAGATCGAGTTCGAGGGGGAGATAGGGGCCCTGCCCACCGCGGAGCTGGCGAAGTACTGCCTCAACGACTCCCAGCTGACCTACGAGCTGACCACCCTCAGCGGCTCGGTCGTGATGAAGCTGCTCGTCGTGGTCGCCAGGATCGCGAAGATGCCGATGAACGACGCGTCCCGGCTGGGCGTCTCCAACTGGATCCGGAGCATGCTCTTCTACGAGCACCGGAAGATTAACGCTCTGATCCCGAGGACGGACGAGCTCTCCGAGAAGGGCGGGGCCTCTTCTCAGGCGATAATCAAGGGGAAGAAGTACAAAGGCGGACTCGTGATCGAGCCCAAGCCGGGGGTCTACTTCGACGTCTCCGTGCTGGACTTCGCCAGCCTGTATCCGAGCCTAATCAAGGTCTACAACCTCTCCTACGAGACGGTCAACTGCCCCCACGAGGAGTGCAGGTCCAACACCGTCCCGGACACGACCCACTGGGTCTGCAAGAAGAGGAAGGGCATCATGAGCCTCGTCACCGGCTCCCTCAGAGACCTTAGGGTCAACCACTACAAGCAGCTGACGAAGGACCCTAGCCTCACCAAGCAGGACCGGGAGCTCTACAACGTCGTCTCGCAGGGCCTCAAGGTGATACTCAACGCAACCTACGGCGCCATGGGGTTCGAGACGTTCGCCTTCTACTGCCTCCCTGTGGCCGAGGCGACCGCTGCGCTCGGGAGGTACGCCATTACGAAGACGATAGACAAGTGCACCGAGCTAGGAGTCAGTGTGATATATTCAGATACAGACTCGCTCTTCTTGCAGAACCCCTCGAAGGAGCAAATACAGACAGTTGCCAGGTGGGCCGAAGGCGAGCTGGGCGTCGAGCTCGACCTGGACAAGACCTACAGGTACATCGCATTCAGCAGCCGGAAGAAGAACTACTTCGGTGTCCTGCCTGACGGGACCGCAGACATAAAGGGGATGACCGGGAAGAAGAGCCAGACCCCCGAGTTCCTCAAGCAGACCTTCTATCAGGCGCTGGAGATCCTGAGCAGGGTGCAGACCGCGGACGACTTCGAGCGCGCCAGGTCAAGCATCAAGGAGCTGCTGGGCGGCATGGTCAGCAAGCTTCGGGCGAGGGAGATACCGATGACGGACCTCGCCTTCAACGTGATGATGGGGAAGCAGATATCGCAGTACGGCACGAAGCCCTCAGGCGACACAACGAACGGGGGCGACTCCACGCGGGGGAACACCCCGCAGCACGTGAGAGCCGCTCAGCAGCTCGCGGAGAGGGGACACGAGATCAAGGCGGGGGACATAATCGCGTACGTGAAGACCAAGAGCCCGCCCTTCGTGAAGCCGGTGGACCTCGCGAAGCCCGACGACGTCGACGTCGACAAGTACCTGGAGTACGCGCAGTCGATGTTCGACCAGATCCTCGACGCCCTCGACTTCAGCTTCGACGAGCTGATGGGGGCGACCACCCTCGACTTCTTTTGGTCGGCCTGATCGATTCAGGTGCTCTGTCCCTTGGGGACCCAGCCGGTTATCGAGAGGATGTGGCCGTCCGGGTCCCGAAAGTCGGTCGCGAACAAGTCTCTGGTCTGGTCTCCGGTGACGGCCCGGGGCGGCCTAGCGAAGGCGACCCCCCTCCGCTTCAGCTCCTCGTACTTCGACCTGACGTCGCCGACCTGGAACGAGAATTCTGTCGCCCCCGGATTGGGGGCGGTCATCCGCCTCAAGACCAGTTGGACGCCCTGGCCCGCATCGAGGAAGACGAACTCTCCCTCGACCTGGCCCGTCACCGTCAGACCAAGCACGTCCCTGTAGAAGTGCGACCGCTTCTTCCAGACTCTTCACGCCTAGCATCACGTTGTTCAGCCGGAGGGGATCCATGTGGCCTCTCGGATGCTTCGCCTATGTAAGCATTGCCACGTGGAACTCGGATGCACCGCTACTCGAAGGCCTTGGCCCGGGCCGTAGTGTCGCGGATGAAGTCCTGCAGCTTCACCCCGTAGGAGACCTTGCCGTCCCTCCCTCTGACCGATATCGTGCCGCCCGACTCTTCCTTGGCGCCTATTATCACCATCTCGGGGATCTTCTGCATCTGCGCGTCCCTGATCTTGGCGTTCATCGTCCCGGAGTCGAAGTCGCCCTCGGCGCGAAGGCCGGCCTCGACCAGCGCCCTCAGCGTCGCCTGCGCGTGCGGCCTGTTCTCGTCGCTCACTGGAATCACCTCCACCTGGACGGGGGAGAGCCAGAGGGGCAGCCTGCCCTGATAGTGCTCGAGGATTATCCCGATGAAGCGCTCTATCGACCCGAGGATCGTGCGGTGGAGGACGACGGGCGTGTGCTCCTTGCCGTCCGGGCCCGTGTAGGAGAGCTTGAAACGCTTCGGCATCTGAATGTCATACTGGAACGTCGCGCACTGCCACTCCCTCCCCAGCGAGTCCTTGATGTCCACGTCGATCTTCGGGGAGTAGAAGTTGCCCTCCTTCTCCTTGATCTCGTAGGACCAGCCCATCGACTTCACCACCCGGATCAGGGTCTCGGTGGCCCTCTCCCACTCCTCGTCGCTCCCCATGTGGTCGTCAGGCTTCGTGGAGATCTTCACCTTGTACTCGAGCTTGAAGACGCCGTAGATCCTCTTCATCAGCTCGAGCATTCCCGCGATCTCCTTCTCCGCCTGCTCCTCGGTCGAGATGATGTGGGCGTCGTCCTGCGTGAGCACCTTTACCCTGAAGAGGCCGCTCGCCACCCCGCTGAGCTCGTTCCGGTACAGGGGGTCGAAGATGGCGTAGCGGACCGGGAGCTCCCTGAAGCTCCACTTGCGAGACCTGTAGATCAGGAACGTGGACGGGCAATTCATCGGCTTCATTCCCAGCTCCTCCTCTCCGAGGTGGGTCAGGAACATGTTCTCCTTGTAGTGCTCCGAATGCCCGCTCACCCTCCAGAGGGTCGTGTTGGCGAGCGCTGGGCTGCTCACCTCGACGTATCCGCCCGCGGTCAGCTCCGCCCTGAGGAAGTCTGTCAGCGCGTTCCTCAGCTTCAGCCCCTTGGGGTGCCAATAGACCATGCCGGGAGAAGGCTCCTGGAACGAGAACAGGTCCAGCCTCTCCCCCAGAGTCCTGTGGTCGGTCTCCGGGAGCCCGGAGAAGTCGCTCTTCTTGATCCTCGCCAGGAGTTCATGCTCGCTCAGCTGTTTCTCCTGGACGGGCAGGGGGCCTACGGCAGCCGGGGTCTCGGTCCCGTAGCTCCTAGACATCTCAGCGAGCGGGTGTCCCTTCACCTTGATCTGCAGGGCCTTGTTCCAGCCGAAGGGAGACCTCGAGACGTCGACCCCGCCGTCCCGAGCCTCTTTCTCCATCTCGGCCAGCACCGGCAGCGCGTCGTCCGGCCTCGCCAGGTTCTGGCTCAGGTGGGCGAAAGGGTAGATCATCAAACGGTTCGACCCCAGCTTCTTCAGAAAGTCCCGCGCTTCGGCGATCGCCTTCTTCGCCGTCTCCCGTTCGTCTCCCTTCTCCACTGCAGTGAACAGCACGAGGACGTCCTCCTTCCTTACCGGATCCGTCGTCGACTCCTCTGCCGACTGGATCTCTTTCTTGATCGGTTTGTACTCGATGAAGTCGGCGTGCAATTGAAGTATCTTCAAAGGCCCCGGACTCCTCCTACCATCGCGCGCGTTCCGCCGATTTCTCTTTCTTGGTCGCCTTCTTCCACGCCTTGTAGTGGTCATGGCAGAGGTAGACGCGCCTCGCGTCTCCGGACACGCTCACCCCGCTTCCCGAAACCTGCTGCCTGCTCAGGGAGCGCTCGGCCTGGTTGGAACAGCCGCTAGCGTCGCATCTGACGCCCTTGTCTACTCTGCCCAATCTTGGGCCGCTTTCCTCGTCTCACTATATATAATGTTGGGGGGCAGCGGTTGGAAAGATGCTCAACCGGCTAAGGGAGAGGCTCAACCGCTACTTCGCGGCGCTTGGCCGCGGGGCCGCCAGGACCGGGCTCTCCCCGACGGCGTGGACGCTCTTCGGCCTAGGCGTCTCCTTCCTTGCCGCGGTCGCCTTCTGGACCTCCGGGTACAGGGGCATGCTCCTCGGAGGTCTCCTCATACTCGTCTCGGGGTTCTTCGATACCGTGGACGGCGCGGTCGCTCGGGCGACGGGAAAGGTGTCAAAACGCGGGGCATTCCTGGACTCGAACTTCGACAGGGTGGCGGAGGTCGCCATCTACCTAGGGATCCTCGCGGGGGGTCTGGCGGGAGCCTACCCGGTACTGCTCGCTCTCTCCCTCAGCCTGCTGGTAAGCTACTCGAGGGCGAGGGCCGAATCGCTTGGGACCAGCCTTTCGGGCGTTGGGATAGGCGAACGAAGCGAGAGGCTTCTGGTCCTCTCCGCCTCGTCCATACTAGGGCTGACGTCCTGGGGAGTGTGGATAGTCGCGCTGATAGCCGGATTCACGTTCGTGCAGCGCGTCTTCAGCGCTTCGAAGGCACTCAGCTAGTCCCTATCTTGTTGCCCGTCTCTTCGAGCAGACGCCGGGCCCTCTCCAGCTCCGCCGCCCCCTTGGGGGTCAGCTCGTAGTCAGACCTGAACTCATCGGTGGTCCTCCTGACGAGGCCCTCGTTCTTGAGCTTGTAAAGGACCGAATAGAAGGTGATCGTCGCCGGCGAGAACCCGTATCTCGCTTTGACCAATCGTTTGATTCCTTGTGGCGACGAGGGGTTTTCGGCCAAAACCGAGAGGACGTAGAGCCAGAGGTTGCCCCTCGTGAGGCTTGTCCTGAGGTGGTCGAACGCCATCTTGGGTGGCGCGTCGGCCACGGCTCAATAAGTTTGCGCCGCAGCCCGACTTACCAGGAATCGTGCCTTTCGCTCTTCGCGCGAACTTTGACTATCCCATAGTGGACGGCGCAGCTGACGCAGTAGTACCGTACCGTCATCGGGGCCGCGATGTAGGCTCCCTGCTGCCTCAACTCCCTCGCCAGTGTAGGCTCGACCAGGGATAAGCGCGTGGTGACTTTCTTTGCCTTGTCGCGTGGCACGGAGGCACCGCAGTTGCTGCAATGAATCGTTGTGCTGCTGCCTTTTCCGCCCTTGGACCGCCCGCGACTCTTTCTCTTCTTGGTCAATGATTTCTGAAATCCTCCGACCGTTGCCTGTTTAAAAGCCTGCCTAGGTGCTTTGAGACCCTACCGCCGTTTCTCCAGCCGCAGTTCTTGCCTTCGTTCCCAGAAGCACGGCTCCGGCGATTACCAAGCCGAACGGAATGCCGAGGGTCGTTCCCGAGCTACTGAGTGCAGAGCTGGCTTGGTCGGCCCCCGTGAAGAAGGCCTGGTTCTGGGTCGCAAGCGCCACACCAAAGCTGACCGCGTACAACACCGCCGGCACTCCAGCTCCGACAATGCCCGCCATCACGGCCAACCTCCCGGCCCCCTCTTCAGCCGCCATAGCCTTCCTCGCGCAGGATAGCACGACCAGCCCTCCGACGGCCGCTGTGCCGGAACCAACGAGGTTGAGCCCCTCAGAAAGGTTGATCATGTCGATGTTGGCCGACAGAGAGGAGTTCGAGGCCACCCCGTAATAGAAGGCAATGGCGTTGGAGAACACTCCGAGGCCGAAGAGCAACAGGGCTCCTCCTCCTATCGTTAGAAGCGCCGCGGCGACCTCCTTCGTGTTCACGCGCGCTGACTCGGCGGTTCGCTTAAAACACTATTCCTGCTCGTAGGGCCGCGAAGGCGCCGATGGCCAAGAGACCCACGACGAAGAGAAAGCGGCCGATTGCTCGGTGGATACTCGCCGGGACTCTCGCGGTCCTCCTGGTCGTCGCCGCAGGCTACTACATCTACACCAGCTACATCTACAAGGCCCCCCCAATCTACGCCAGGATCGACACCAGCAAGGGCCCGATTGAGGTTGAGCTATATCCGGCGTGCGCGCCCAAGACCGTTGCGAACTTCGTGAACCTGGCCGAATTGGGCTTCTACAACGACCTAGCCTGGCACCGCATCGTGAAGACCTCGACCTTCTGGATTATCCAGACGGGAGACCCCAACTCAAGGGGCGGGCTCAACAGCACGAGGCCCACTTGGGGCATGGGAGGCTCCAACCAGACGGTGCCGCTGGAGGCAGGGACCTGCCAGTCGCTAGGAAACTACGCCGGTTACATCGGGATGGCGAGGCAGGGCAACCAGACGACGGGTCAGGACAGCGGCACTTCTCAGTTCTACATTAACGTCGCAAGCCTCTCCGACAACGCCGGGCTCAACGGATACTACACGGTGTTCGGAAGAGTCATCTCGGGCATGAGCGTGGTGGTAGCCCTCGGAGACTCGCCGACGTGCCAGCCGCCGACCTGCCCGTCCACGTGGCAAGCCAACGAGCCCCTCCCCGCGGTCTTTGTCAATAACATCGTGATCTTGGGAACGAATGCCTCTGCCACGAATTCAACCTCCTCGTGAGACTTGCCGAGACCAAGGTCTGGCTTCATAAAGGGACTCCGGGGGACTTCCTACTCTTTCTTGTACGGACTTGCTAGCGCCGCGGGGGGCCTGAGCCGCTTCGAGGCTATCCCGAGGACTACAACGGTCACGATGTAGGGGAGCATGGTAACCAGATAGATCAGGGCCCCAGGCAGCGTGAGGACGTACTGCAGTGCGACGGTCACTCCGAACAGAACGCTCGTTCCGAAGACGTAGCTCGGGGTCCATCCGCCCGCTATCACCGCTGCCAGGGCGATGAAGCCGGGGATAATGGTGCCCGTGGGATCCGGGGTGAAGCTGGAGTTGAAGTCAATCGTGAAGTATGCCCCGCCCATTCCAAGGAGTGCGCCCCCGATGGCGGTGGCGATCAGTCTCGTTCTGACCACGCCGATTCCAGCAGCCTCGGCTGCCTTTGGGTTCTCACCGACCGCGCGAATGTGGAGCCCCAGCTTTGTCCTGCCAAGAAAGACAAAGACTAGGACGGGGAGGACGAACATGATTGCCATGAGAGGGCTGATCTTGAGCGTCAGTCCCTGTGTGATGCCTCCCACAGAGAACAGGGGAGTGAGGGTGTTGGCTATTGGCGTCCCGTCAATGGTGTAGAAGCGCTGGAGCAGGACGTAGGTTATCCCCACCGCGAAGATGTTGATGCCGATTCCAGCGATGACCTGATCGACGTGCACCTTGGTCGATAGGAATGCGAAGATGAAGTTCATGCCTACGCCGGCCGCCATCCCCCCTAGCAGCCCCGCGTAGGCCGAAGACGCCCCCAGAGCGGGACCTGCGGTGTAGTCCACTGCGGCCGCGACGAAGGCGGCTATCACCATCACCCCGTAGATTCCTATGTTGAGCACTCCTGACTTTTCGGTGATGAGCTCTCCGTCGGCCGCGATAGAGATGGGAATTGCTTTCTGCAATCCGAAGACTATCAGGAGGATGAGGAAACTCAGATCCATTTCTTCTTCCCCCTCAGGTTCAGGAACTTACCGCTAAGGTAGGGAGCTGCCATGAACAGGATGATGATTCCCTGCATGGCCCACACCACGTAGACGTTCTGATAGACGGCGGCGGTCCCCGCCGCCAGAATAGCGAAGAAGAAGGCAGAGAACACAGAGCTGAGGGGGTTGTTGGCCGCCACAAGGGCCACGGCTATTCCGGCGAACCCTTCACCACCGAACCAGCCTCCGGCGAAACCCTCCTGGTAGCATGCGACGAAGAGGCAACCGTGGCCCACGCTGAGCACATCGCCCGCGCCGGCGAGGCCGGCGAGCGCGCCCCCGATCAGCATGGCGATCACCTTCATCGTCCTGGGGTTGATACCCTTGGATTCGGCCGGCCTGGACCCCAACCCCGTTGCCCTGATGCTGTACCCTAGGGTCGTCCTGCTGAGGAAGAACAACGTTCCTATGGCTATGAGGATTGCGACAGCGAACATTATTGACGTGTTGAAGTACGGGACCGTCGGCAGAGTTGCGGTCTGCGGGAAAACGACGTAGTTGTAGATGGCAACGGTCCTGGCCTTGATGGCGATCACGTACAGCAACAGGAATGAAGCAAGGGCCGCTGCCACGAAGTTCAGCATGATGGTGGTGACGATGGCCGACGCGTTCCTGTACGCTTCAA
Organism: uncultured archaeon; assembly: GCA_963731775.1. Lineage (GTDB taxonomy): Archaea > Thermoproteota > Nitrososphaeria > Nitrososphaerales > Gagatemarchaeaceae > DATJAJ01. The sequence goes on from CAVSWV010000006.1 coordinate 525,262, forward strand.
GCAGCCCTGAGATCGCAGCCCAAAGGGCCCCGACCCCGCAGGCGGCTAACACTGCCGCCAGGGGCCAGAGGACAACTGGGAGCCGAACGAACTCGATCATGATGGCTGCCGTGATGCCTCCGAGTATGGCCTGCCCTTGCCCTCCCACGTTCCAGATGCCCGCCTTGCCGGGCACAAGGAAAGCAAGTGCCAGAAGAATGTAAGAGCCCATGTATGTCAGGACGGTCGACTGTCCGAACTGGGAACCCAGGGCGCCCGTGAAGAGTTGGGAGAAGACCGTGATGGGGTTTAGCTTGAAGACAAGCATCAGGATTGAGGCGGCGACGAGGCCAAGCCCCAGGGCGACCAGAGAGGGCACCGCCGACTTGAGCGCGCCGACGATGACCGCTTCGGTGCGTCCTCTCACGACGCTGCTATGCCCCCCAACAGCTTTCCGAGTTCTCCAATCCCCGCTCCCCTGCTCAGCTGTCCTATGATCTTCCCCTCGTAGAGCACCATTATCCTGTCGCTCAGATCAAGGATTTCGTCGAAGTCGGCGCTCACGAGCAAGACCCCCCTGCCCCCATTTCGGGCCTCCACCAACAACGACTGGATGTATTCTGTACTCGCGACGTCCAAGCCCCTCGTGGGCTGATGGGCTATGAGCAGGTGAGGCTGCCCGGCGAGCTCCCGGCCCACGATGATCTTCTGCTGATTCCCTCCGGAGAGGGTCCTCGCCTTGACGTCTATCCCCGCGGTGGAGACGTTGAACGCCTTGACTATCCTCTGCGCGAAGTCTCTGACCTTCTTCGGGACCATCAGTCCCCGGCGGGAGAACTCTGAGCTCTTGGTGACCCCAAGCACCACATTCTCGGCGATTGAGAAATCGAGGATGAGCCCGTTCAGAGCTCGGTCCTCGGGAACGTGGCCCACGGAAAGCTTCAGGATCTCGGAGGTGGAGAGCTCGCTGGTTAGCTTTCCTCTCAAATGGATAGCGCCGGTCGTTGGTTTCATTAGACCCATTATGCACTCAACCAGTTCGGTCTGGCCGTTTCCCTCCACTCCTGCGACACCGACGATCTCCCCCGCCCTCACGTCGAGCGAGCACCCGTTGAGTGCCCTGGTCTTGTGCTTCGACATGGCCGTGATATCGTCTACCTTGAGTAGCAACTCCCCCGGCTGGTAAGGAGCAAAAGTGAAATTCCTCTCCACCTGCCTTCCGACCATCGCATTGGCCAGGAAGTCGTAGGTGGCGTCCTTGGTGTCGAGAGTGGTCACGACCTTTCCCTTTCTCATTATCGTGATTCTGTTAGTGACCGCCATTACCTCCTTCAGCTTGTGCGTGATGAATATCACCGTCGAGCCGCCGTCGGTGAGGCGCCTTATCGACCTAAAGAGCTCCTCCGCCTCCAGGGGGGTCAGTACGGCGGTCGGCTCGTCCAGTATGAGTATCTTCGCGCCCCTGTGAAGTGCCTTCAGGATTTCGACGCGTTGCTTGAATCCTGTTGGAAGGTCCTCCGCCAGGGTGTCGAGATCCATTTCAAGGCCCACCTGCCTTATCAGGTCCTGAACTTGACGCCTCGACTCGCCCCTCTCGACGAAGCCCACCCGTGACGGCTCGGAACCGAGGATTATGTTCTCCATAACGGTCAGGTTCGGAACCAGTGTGAACGCTTGGTGTACCATGCCCAGGCCCAGTGAGATTGCATCGGCCGAGTTCCTTATGCGGACCTTCTTGCCCTGGATCTCGATGGACCCACCATCCATAACGTAGAGCCCATAGAGTATGTTCATCAACGTGCTCTTCCCTGCGCCGTTCTCTCCCAGCACCCCCATCACTTCTCCCGGCCCGACCGTGAGATCTACTCCATCGAGGGCAACGACCCCTGGGAAAGACTTCCTGATTCCGCTCATCTTCAGCATAGGTTCTGTCATGGATTCAAAAAAAGGAAAGGGTAGGTGAGGAACCCTCACCTATCACTAAGTGCCGGTGTCGGTGTAGACTTCAGGTACGTGTATTGAGCCGTTGTTGATGCCTTCGGTAATCTGCGCCATTACCTGCTTGGCAAGTGGTGTCAGGAATTGTTGTGTGTACTGGAAGTTGGTTGGACCCACCGCTCCTTGTGCCAGCCCTAGGAGGAAGACCCCCCTCACGAAACATGGTGCATCGCCGTTGGCACCACAGAGCTGGGTCTGTCCATTGAAGAAGGAGGGCGCGAATTTCTGTGGGTTGGACCATAGGCTGCTGAAGTTGCCTTCAACCACCCACTTCGCGACATCGAAGACACCGAGATCAACCTTCTTGATCTCAGACGTGATGATGAACGAAGGCGGGGTTAGATTGGATGCAGTCTTGTTCTGCTGGGCCGCCGAGAAGTACTGTTGTGTGCCGTAGTAGTCCTGGTTCGCGTCCACTCCTATCGCCCAGACTGCAGGCGCCGAGGAGTTTGTCCAGTCCCAGTTGGCCTTTGTGAGGGTACCGTTAGGTAAGACTCCGGGGTGCGATTCATCATACTGGCCGATGGCGTTGAACGTTCCGATCCCCGTCCCACCTGCCGCTGTGAAGATGATCTTGTCCCCTGCCGCTATCATGGCTTGCCCGTTCGAGAAGCCCCCGCTTGGGTCGGCGAAGCCGTTGAATCCTGTGGAGTCATACTTCTCTGTGATTGTGTTGTTGTAGGTCGTTCCGGTCACCTTGCTGATATACTGGTCAGCCCATGTGATTCCGTACTTGTAGCCGTTCCAGAACTTGTAGATGATGCCCGTGGTCACGCCTCCCAGGAATCCGATCTTGCCGCCGTTCCCTGCCATCGCGGCCGACAGAGCGCCTACGATGGCGCTGCCGACGTGCTCCTGGAACTTGATTGCTATGACGTTGGAGACGTTGTAGATGTCCCCGTCAACCTGAGCAAAGAGTTGGTTCGGGTACTTGGATGAGAAGTTCTGAATGGCTCCGTCATCGTCGAAGCCGACTCCGACGATTAGGTTGAGATGGTCGCCAATAAGCTGTGCGAAAAGCCCCGGAATACCTGTCGTCGAGGTTGCTACCTCGTACTTGTAGTCAACACCTAGGGTCTTGTTGGCCTGCAACATGCCCGCGTAGGCGAGGTCGTTGAAGCCGCGGTCGCCGAGACCTCCGACGTCAAAGACGACTCCGATTGACATTCCCTTGCCCGGCAATGGACCGGTTGTCGTTGTCGATAGGGTTGAGGAGTGGCTAGTTGTTGTGGTGCTTGTGGAGGTTGCGGAGCTCGACGTCACGAGGAGGTAAGCCCCTGCCGCTACCACCAAGATGACTATGATGACGACTGCTGCGATTGCTGTGCTTAATGCGGTTCTAGAATGTATCTGCAAAGATTTTCTCAAGCGTCGGTGGTAGAGTTTGGTTATTTAAACTGCCAATCGCCGGTGGTCGGATAGTTTTTCACGAATGAGCGAAACCCCTCGAAAGGGTTCTTAAGTCGACCCGTGTTGGCGCAGTGGGCTCTTGAGGGTTCTGGTCGCGGGCTTCATGACGATTGACTCGATCCAGCTCCAGCTCAGGACTATCACATCGATCGGGGGCCCGCCCTGCTACGCCGGCCTGATCTGCTCGCGCTTCGGGATGGAGGTCTCTGCCCTCACCAAGATCGGTACTGACTTCCCTGACGACCAGACCGTCTGGCTTGCCCGCAACGGCATCAAGCTCCACCCGTCGGACAGGAGCGCGACCAAGCCGACCACGAGGTTCCTCATTGTCACGAAAGGCACCGAAAGAAGCCTCGTTCTCGCCGCGCGCTGCGAAGACATTTCGAGGACGCAGCTCCCCGAGTCGCGCTACAGCGCCTCGCTCGTCAGCCCGCTGGCCGGCGAGATCTCGCCGTCGCTCCTCGGGGAGATATCGAAGCGCTCCGACTTCACATTCCTCGACCCTCAGGGCTTCGTCCGATCCTTCGACAGGAAGGGGGTGGTCTCGGTCGGGCGGCTGAAAGACGAGGGCATCCTTCAGCGGGTGGACGCGATCAAGATGGACAGGGAGGAGGCCGAGGCGATCACCGGGCGGAGCGAGCCGAAGGACGCCCTCGCCAAGCTCGCGTCTCTCGGAGTCAGAAAGGCGGTCGTGACAAGAGGAGCGGAGCCTTGCTTCGTCATGGACGGGACCAGGATTTTCTCCGTGCCAGTCCCGAAAGTCTCCGTCGTAGACAGCACGGGTGCCGGCGACGTGCTGGCGGGTACGGTGGTCGCCACGTATCTCCGCTCCAGGGACTTCCTCTGGAGCGCCTGCTTCGGAATCGCGGCGTCCTCGCTCTCCCTTCATCTGATAGCGCTCTCGAAGGTGGACCTTCCCGAGAGCGTCGACGAGCAGGCTAGGCGGCTCTACTCGATGGCAAGCCCAGCCGCTGTAGCCTGAGCCGCTCGAGCTTCCTCATCTCGGCCGCTAGCTCCCCCCTCGGGGGGCTGCCCCGTGTCTCCAACTTCGTGGCCTTGATCGCGCCCGCCAGGTTGGCCCAGTTGGCCGCTTCCAGGACTCCGTGCCCCGACATCAAGTAGCTTGAGAAGACCCCGAGGAAGGCGTCCCCGCACCCCGTCGTGTTGACGACCTTCTTCCCGAGGGCCCCGGCGTCCACGCCGCCGACTTGGGTGACCGTGCCGTCCCTTGCCACAATGCAACCCCTCGCCCCCAGCGTGGCAACGATAGTGACCTCGGGGAAGTCCGCACGCAGCCGCTCGAGCGCGCCCTCTTCGTCACCCGCAGACGAGAGGTTTCTGACCTCGAGCCTGTCCAGGACAAGGTAGTCGGAGAGCCGCACGAGGGCCTCGATCGCCCGAAGACCCTCCTGGCTTCTAACGCCCGGGCTGTAGACCACGGTCGCCCCCCTCGCCTTCGCGGCCTTGGCCGCCGCCAGACCCGTCTCGGTGGTGGGGTCCATGACTATCATGGTAGATGTCCTGGAGATGATCTCCTGGACCAGGCGGGTCCTCAGGTGGCCGGGACTCACTCTGCCGTTGGCGCCGAAGTGCGTGTGGATCGTCTTCCGACCGTCGCTGTCGATCAAGACGTAGGCTCGTCCGGACCTGCTGCCGGCGATCGTTACCACCCCGCTCGGGTCGACTCCCTCCTGGCGCAGCTCCTTGCGCTGCCTCTTGGCGATGTCGTCCGTCCCCAGGCCCCCGAGCATCGCCACCCGCCCCCTTCCCAGAATCCGCGCAGCCGCGACGGCGACGTTGGCCCCTTTGCCTCCCGGCAACTCCTCCACCCTCTGGACCGTCATCTCTTCGCCCGGGCGGGCGAACCGCTCCTCGAAGATGCTGATGTCCCAGTTTATGGCTCCGATGACGGTCAGGAGCCGACCGTCCTTCCCGCGAGGCCCCCGCTTCCGGCCGGTGGGTCTCAACAGCGCTCGCCTCAGTAGGAACGGCCTATGTTGGCTATCATTCTGGCCTTTTTGCCGCAGCCGACGCACTCAGTCTCGGTGGGATGCTGGTCGAGCGGCATGTTCAGGATTCTGGCGCCCGTCTCCTCCTTGATCTTGGTCTCGCACTCCGCCGAGCCGCACCAGGGGGCCCTGACTATGCCACCCTGCTCCTTGATTATCCGTTTCATCTCCTCATAGGAGGAGGTCATGTGAGTGTTCCTGGCTAAGTGCTCCCTCGCGCGGGTGAGGAGGCTCTCTTGGATAGAGTCCAGCTCGCCCCCTACCTCCTCCCGCGCCTTGGAGAGGTCCCCAGACCGCTTGGCGCCCGTGTCTCGCCTCACGAGGACGAAGTTGTTCGCTTCGATGTCTCTGGGACCTAGCTCCAACCTCAGGGGAATCCCCCTCAGTTCCCACTCGTTGAATTTTCTCCCCGGGGTGAGGTTGTCCCGGTCGTCAATGTGGACCCTAAACTCCTTGGAGAGTTCCTCTCGGAGTTTGGAGGCTCCTCCAAGGACGAAGCCCCTGGTCTTCTCGTTCAGAATCGGGACGATGACCGCTTGTATGCCCGCCACCCTCGGTGGGATGACGGCGCCCCTGTCGTCCCCGTGCATGGCGAGCATGACCCCGATTTCTCGGGTCGTTATTGCCCACGTGTTCTGCCAGGCGAACTGCTTCTCCTCGTTCTTGTCCAGGAATGTTATCTCGAACGCCTTCGCAAATCTCTGGCCGTCGGAGTGGAAGTCCGGGCCTTGGATGGCCTTCCCGTCCGGGAGAAGGTGCTCGATGCTGTAACTCGCCTCGGCCCCCGCGAACTTCTCGCTGTCGGTCTTCTTGCCGACGTACCCTGGCAGCGCGAGGAATTCTTCGGTGATCTCTAGGTAAATGCCCAGTATCTGGTCCCTCTCGGCCTCCGCCTCCTCCTTGCTGGCGAAGATCGAATGGCCCTCGTTCCAGAGGAACTCCCTAGTTCGCAGAAAGGGCGTCGGGTGCTTGAACTCCCATCTGATGACGTTGTTCCACTGGTTCATCCGCATTGGGAGGTCCCTCCAGGAACGGATCCATTTCGAGACTACCTCGTACATGATCGCCTCCGAGGTGGGTCTGATCGCGAGCCTCTCGTCGAGGTCCGACCCCCCCGCCTGGGTCACCCACGCGACCTCCGGGGCAAACCCTTCCACGTGTTCAGCCTCCCTCTTCAGTAGCCGCTCCGGTATCAGCAGCGGGAAGTACACGTTCTGGACGCCCGACTTCTTGAATCTCGAGTCCGTCGCATGCTGGATGTTCTCCCAGACCGCATAGCCGGAGGGTCGGAAGACGATGCAGCCCGACACAGGGCTGTAATCGGCCAGTTCTGCTTTGAGCATCACCTGAGTGTACCACTCGTCGAAGTTGTCAGACTTCTTGGCTGTCAATCCTTCGTTCCCTGCCTGGGACATTCCGTTCACCTTTCCCGAAACGAGGTTAATGAACATAATCTGCGACGCCCCAAGTACCCGTCCGTGGAGGTGGCTCGTGCGAAGGGCTTATCGGGCAACTTCCCGCGCCGGGAGCAGTGGAAACCGCAGGGCTCCTGACTGCCTTCGGCACGATGGCCGCCACCGTCTTCGTGGCAGAGCTGACCGACAAGGACGCGTTGGTCCTTCTCTCCTTGGCGACCAGAGGCAGGTCGTGGCTCGTCTTCGCCGCCGGTTCGGTTGCGTTCTCGATTACCTCGGCCATAATAGTGCTGCTCGGGTCCGCCGTCACCCAGTTCGTCCCCGTCTTCTGGATCAAGCTCGCAGGGGGCATCATCATGCTCTCGTACTCCCTCTGGCTGATGATCGGCGCTCTCCGGCTGAGCCGGGCCGATCATCAGGGGGTGGAGCGCCTTCAAGGGAGGGCCTTTGGGGGCGCTTTGGCTTTCCTGGCAATAGTCGGGGTGCTCATCGCGCTCGACCTGGCCGGCGACGCGACCGAGCTCCTGACCGTGGTCTTCGTGGCCCAGTATCGGAACGCGCTCCTTGTCTTCGTCTCGGTCGTGACCGCCCTGGTGGCCGCTAGCGGGGTGGAGGCCATCCTCGGAAACCGGCTGGGGGGCATCCTCTCCGCGCAGAGGGTAAGGTATCTCTCTATCGTCGTCTTCTTGATAGTCGGGTCTCTGATACTCGTGACCACGCTGGCAGGAACCTAGGGTGCGGCCTGCGGGCTAGCTGGGCTTCGGCTTCTCTTCGGCCTTCGACCGTCGGAAGGTGACGAGCACGATGGCGGCCACAAGCAGGATGAACGCCAGGCCGAGCCCGACCGGTGTGTTCCTCTTCCCCACCTCGTAGGTGACCGCAGGGACCCCGAGGAAGAGCACGAGCGCGATGAAGTCCCTCGACTCAAGGGCCCTGCCCTTGAACGGCGTCACGACCATGTAACTCAAGAGCACGAGGAGCGCCGGGAAGATTAGCGAGTACCGCCCCACGATGAAGTTTAGCGCGAGGTTCGACGGATTGAACCCGCTCGCGTAGGCCGCGGAGATGAACGCCAGTATGAAGCTCGCAGCGGCTATCTTCTGCAGCAGCGACTGGTCGGCGACGAGCCTGCTCTTCCGCTTGGACTGCTCCTCGCTCAGCACGTCCACGGTCAGCCCTGCGAGGACCGCGAGAAAACCTATCAAGAAGATGTACGGGTCTCTGGTGACCGAGAGGTAGACGCTCGTCGGTAATCCCAACGACACTCCGCTCTGGGCCCACAGGACGATCGCGTAGATGCCGCTCGCCAGGAATGGTACCAAGAATAGCAGGGTGGAGATGTCCTCTGTTCGTTCCGTCCTGGCCATCAAGAGTCGTGCGCCTCCGTAATGAGCTTAAAACTGTTGGCCTATTCAGTGCGGTTTCCGGCCGATGCTCGTCAACCTGGCGCGACCGCCTGAACGCCTGGCGCACCGGGACTAGGGCCGTCGCCCTTGGCCGTCGTCCGCCCGAATGTTAGGTAGGCGGTGTGGCCTATCATCATCCCCGACGGCCTCGTCATCCCGACCCTGGCCTCGAGGTGCCTCATGAGGATCTCCATCGACTCGATCGCCACGAACCCCTCCTCATTCATCTTCTGCACGAGCCTCTCCGCCTGGTTCGTCGTCGGTGTCACGGCCGCCATCGACGCGGAGGGCTTAAGCGCGTTCTTCATGCTCGAGACTACCTCCCAGGGGTCTCCCACATCAAGGACCCCGGCGTCCATGTCCCGCACGTCGAAACCCTTCCTGGAGTCGGTGAGGGTGAACGAGACGTAGTCGCTCAGCCCTATCCTTTCGATGTTCTTCTTCGCGACTTCCTGGAAGGCTGGGTTGATGTCGAAGGTGTAGACCATCCCGCCCGGCTGGACCAGATATGCGAGAAGGGCGGTCGTCGCTCCGGTGCCGGTCCCGGTCTCGACGACGCGCGACCCGGCGTGGACGCCCAGCTTCACCATCATCATCCCCAGGTCCTTGGGATAGATCACCTGGGTGCTCCTGGAGAGTTTCATGATCAGGTCCTCGATAGTCGGCTTGAGGATGACCAGCTCGTCCCCGAGTGTCGTGGTGACCCTCAGCCCATAGCTTTGGCCGACCAGCGCTGCTACGTCGAGGACCCCGAGGTGCGTGTGCAGCTTAGGCACCTCGCTCGGCCTGATGATCCACCTCCTGCGCCTGTCCCTGTAGACGAGGATGAACGAGCCTGGCCCGATTGTATCCATCGGTTTCGCGCCTCCCCTCCATTCTTTATATGCGATTCCTCCGTCTTCGGCCGAAGAGAGAGGACGAGCCTGTTACGCGCGCCACCAGTCGTACCTGAGGAATTCGACCGTCTTCTTCTTGGTGTCCGGCATCGCGATGATGAACTGCTTCCTCACGGTCGTAGCCAGTCTGCCGGACTTCACGAGGGAGGTCGCCGAGATCGTGGACCCCGGCCCCATCACCTGGACGATGAAGGGCGCATGATCGATTCCCGGGCCGTGTTCGTAGACCGCGAAGTCGGAGCCGAACTTGATGCCTGGGGTAACCACGTAACCCGCTTCCCTCAGGTTCGTGTAGACCGTGAACTTCTCGGCGAACTCGGCGTAAGAGGACTCGCAGATCTCCTCCATTCGGCTCGGGCTTATCTCCTTCCCGTCATCGTCGGCCACTCGGAGCGCCTTCTTCCTCATCAGGTAGTATGCCTCCATCAGGTCCAGGATCAGGGGGGCGTCGAACTCAAAGTCCTTAGGCTTCGGTATGCCCAGCGGCTTGCCATAGTATCCCTCCTTGAAGATCTTCCTCGAAGACTCCACGTCCCAGACGACGATCCTGTTCTGGAAGAGCCTCCCAGAGGGCCGCTCCTTCGCCATCGCTAGATTCCCAGGGCTAGGACGGTCGAGGCCTCGGCCGCGCTCAGCATTGCGTCGGCGCAGTCCTCCATCGCGTCGAGGACCTCCTTGACGACTATGAGCTCCTTGAAACCCTTCGCCAGCTTCATCACGATGACGATGGAATCCCGGTACTCTGAATCGATGGAGCTCTCGAGCTGCTGAACCTGCGTGGCCATCTGAATCGCCTGGTCGGAGTTCAGCGAGAGCGCCCTGATGCTCTCGTTCAGCTTCGAGATCCCGTCGATCAGCAGTCCGAGGAGCTTGGTGATCGCATCCTTGTACCTCTTGTTGCGCGCCGTCGACTTCGGCAGCTGCGACATCTTGAACGCTATCCCGTTGACGTGGCCGAAGATGTCTTCGACCGTGAATGAGGCCCTCAGCACGTCCTCCCGGTTCACCAGCAGGGTGCCGACCTGCGACAACTCCCTTATCAGCGCGCTCCTGAGCATGACGACGTCCTCCTCCGCCTTCTTCACCTTCTCGAGGGACGAGCCCACCTGCATCTTGTCGCCCTTGGCGATTGCGGAGTACTCCTCCAACAGGACCCTCGCCGCGTCCAGGACCCTTCTCATCTCGTCCTGCAGGACAACAACGGTCCGCCTTCTTGCTTGCATTTCACCTTCAGAACCAGACAAAAAATACGCTCGCCTCAGGGCTTGATGGATTTAGGATATAAGACTGGGCCTTCGCAGTCGGCCGACTCCATCGCTACTTGCTGGAGGAATCCTTCGCGTATTCGCGGAGCGGCGACAGGAGGCTCGTGAACTCCATCGGGAAGATGTACTTCGTCGACGGGCTGGCCCCGAGAGCCTTCAGCGTGTCGAGGTACTGGAGCACCATCGTCTTCGAGTCGATCCCCTTCGCAGCCGAGAAGATCTGGGTGAGCGCTTCGGAGTACCCTTGGGCCCTTAGGATTGCCGCCTGCTTGTCTCCCTCGGCTCTCAGTACGGTCGATTTCTTGTCTCCTTCTGCCACGAGGATGGTGGACTCCCTCCGCCCGTCTGCCTCGGTCACCATGGCCCTTCTCGTCCTCTCGGCCGACATCTGCTTGACCATCGCCTCTTGGACGTCTTGCGGCGGCCTGATCTCTCTAATCTCTACGTTCGTGACCTTGATTCCCCATCTTTCTGTCACTTCGTCGAGCTTCGTCCGCAGGACCTGGTTGATCTGCTCTCTCTTGGCTAGGAGCTCATCCAGTGGAATGTCGCCGACAACGGCCCTCAAGGTCGTGGTCGCGATGCCGATCGACGCGCCCTCGAAGTTCTGAACCTGGACGACGCTCTGCGTCGCCTCCGTAACCTTGTAGTAGATTAGAAAGTCGATGTCTGTCGGCGCGTTGTCCTTCGTTATGCAGGTCTGATGAGGCACCTCTAGGTAACGCTCCCTTAGGTCAATCTTGTTGACCTTGTTGATGAACGGGAGTACGATTATGATCCCTGGTCCTCTCGCGCCGATGAGCCTTCCCAGCTTGAAGACCACGAGCCTTTCGTATTCTTTGACTATCTTTATCGACGTGGCGATGAGCAGCAGGATAATGATCAGGACGATTATGATGATGACCAGGGACCCTGAGATGCCGTTCAGGTTCTGCAGGGGCGACGGCGCCGGCGGGCTCACGGCTCTGACCTCTCCACAGTCAGGTGCACTCCGCTTATTTCTTTAACCTTTACTATGGAACCCTTCGGGATTGCCTCCGACGCGGTCACGGACCACTCCTCGGAGTCAATCACCGCGACTCCGGTGCCTCCTGCCCTCAGCTCGGACTCCAGCTTCCCGACCTTGCCGATCATGAGCTTGGGGTCGAAGTGCTTGGGTATCGAGAGCAGGGTGTGCCTGACTCTAACGAGGTAGAGACTACCAAGTATGATCGCCGCGCCTATCACCGCGAGGAGAACGTAGGACACGTCGGAGATTCCTGAAAAGGTCGCGCCGGGCAGCTGAGAGTTGCCGGCCGCCGGCGGCAAATCGAAGACGAGGAAGAAGCCGACCGCGAAGACCGCCACGCCGATGGTGGCGCTGATTCCGTGCTGCGTCTTGACCTCCAGGAAGACGAACGCGGCGCCCACAAGCATTAGGGCTATGGCGACGAGCGACGCCCCGAAGACTCCCAGACCGAAGAGCGCTAGCGCCATCACCGCGATGCCGACCACCGAGAGAACGATGGTCGGATGGAAGATGTCAATCATTACCGCAAGGATCCCGACCAGGAAGAGAAGGCTTGACACGTTGGGGTCGCTGAGTATGGAGATCAGCTGAGGGCTGATCCCCTCACTGTTGACTGTGGCGGATGCCGGGACGCCGAGCTCCGTGAGCGCCTGCTGGACGGTGTCCGCGCTGAGGACTCCGTTGATGACGTGCTCCTTCAGCGCGAGCGAGTCGATGTACGACACTCCTCCGGTTACCATGAGGCCGGCCGCGGTCGCGTTCCTGCCGTTGCTGGAGGTCAGCGTTTCCATGTAGGAGGCGAACGCGTTGATGTCCTTCGTCATCGTGGAGTTCTCCTCGCCGGTGGGGATCCCCGACACGATGGGCGTCGCTGACCCGATCGTCGTCCCAGGGGTCATGTATATGCTGGTGGACGCCTCGGCGATGTAGGCTCCCGCCGAGAAAGAGTAGGCCGTCGACGGGGCGATCAGCGTAGTGAAGTTCCCGCCCCAGGATTGGTAGCTCCCAATCGAGCTCACCATCGACTGCATGCTGGCGCCGTCGCCCCCGTCCGTGGTTAGTATGAAGACCAGGTGACCGGCGCAGGCAGCCTCGGCGTTGCTGACCGTAGTTGTCATGAAGGCCGCAGTCCCGGGGTCAATGTCCGCGTTCAGCGAGGCGACGTAGTAGCCGGCCGACGAGGGGCAGGCCAACTGCGCCTGGGCCCTGGCCGCCCCCACCTGGAGCGCGAACCCTGCGAGGAGGATGAAGAGCAACGCGAGTCTCAGAGCCTTCAATTTCTGGGTGTCTCTTTTTGGAGCAACATAAATACTGTTGGAGCGTTGGTGACCGAGGACAATCGTGCCGAAGCCAAGAGTCACGGTCGTCAACCATCCCATGGTCCTCGAGCAGCTCTCCCTCGCGCGGGACAGGAAGACGAACCAGGTCGCGTTCAGGAAGGCGATCTTCAGGCTCGGGAGGCTACTGGCACACGAGTTCCTCATGACCCTCGAGACCCAGGAGTACGACCTCGAGACCCCCCTCGGACCAGCGCGGGGCTACAGGGTCAAGGGGAACGACAAGATAGTAATCGTAATGGTGCTCAGGGCGTCTATTCCCTTCGTCGAGGGGATGTACAAGGAGCTGCCGATGGCGCGGACTGGCATAATCAGCGCGTGGCGGGGCAGGGCGCCGGACTTCAAGATCGAGGTGAGCTACGCCAAGATACCGAAGATTCAGCACGACGACATCGTGATAATCGCAGACCCCATGCTCGCGACGGGACACACGCTGGTTCAGGTTGCGAAGAAGGTCATGCGGCAGGGCAAGCCCAAGCGCCTCGTCTTCTTCTCGGTCCTGGCGACAGGGGCGGGGATCAGGCACGCGAGCGCGTCATACCCGGGGGCCGAGTTCTACACCTGCGCGATTGACCCCGAGCTCGACTCCCTCGGCTACATCGTCCCGGGCCTCGGGGATGCGGGCGACAGGGCCTTCGGAACCCCCTCGACTGGGTGAGTTCGGGACCTCCTGCCGCTTTGGGATTCAGGAAACGACCCAAGGAACGTGAAAACGTCACAGTTTTCATCGTCTCGCCTGCGAGGTCTGTCTAGCTGCCTGTGGTCGTCGCGATCTTCTTTCGTTGCAGGTTGTACATCTCGAGGATCTCCTTCACCGTGGTCGCGTCCTCCGGCCTCTTGTCGTCCCTTATCTTGCCGGTAAACTTTGGGAACCGCAACGAGATGCCTGCCCCCGGCCGGACCTTGTTCATCGCCGCCGTGTGGATGGGGGAGAGGGTCAGCTCGGCGGCGATGGTCTCGATGACCAGGCCAGGCTTGAACCAGACGTCCGGGACCATCTTGGACTCCACGTTGGGGGGCTTCACGCGCGTCTCGAACGGCCCGAGGAGCTTCGGGATCCTCTCCAGGTCCTCGTCCGAGAAACCGGTCCCTATCTTGGCGATGCTGGTGAAGAGCTCGCGATCCTCGTCGTAGGCCCCGAGCAGGTATGTGCCGAAGGTCCCTGCCCGTCTACCCCTTCCATGGAAGGCGCCGATGATAGGGAGGTCGATCGTGTCGGTCAGCTCGCTCCGATACTCTCGCTTGAGCTTGATCCAGGCGAACTCCCTCGCCCCAGCCCTGTAGTTGGAGGAGAGGTCCTTCACGACCAACCCTTCGCAACCGTTTGTTATCGCCTCTTCCATGAACTCCTCGACCTCGGAGGGGTCCGAGGTCCTCATCGCGGGCACGGGCCGGGTCCGCTCCGTCACCCTGACGATCACCTCCAACTTCCGCCTCCGCACCGTGTAGGCCGACCCGGTGTAGTCCTTGGACCCCGCGTAGAGGAGATCGAAGAAATTCAGCGCCACTGGGTATTGTCTGATTGCCTCGGCTATCCCGTACTTGCGCCTCCGATGCATCAGTTCCTGGAAGGGCAGGTATTCGCCGCTCCCTTCACTGATCGCCACAACCTCAGCCTCCAATATCGCGGTCTTCGCGGAGACGTTCTTGCTCACCAGTTCCCTTGCGTCAGGGTAGTTGTCCGTTATCACCTCCAGCCTCCTCGAGAAGAGCTTGACGTCCTTCCCTCGCTTGTGAATCTGGAGCCTCTCGCCGTCGAGCTTGTACTCCGCGGCCACCACCCTGTCGCCCATCTTGTCGATTATCGCCTTCGCCGAGTTCAGCCTCTCCGCGAGCATGGGCCTGATGGGTACGCCCACCTCGACCTTGACCTCCTCGAGGCCGGCGAGGCCCTCCCTCGCGATCTCCTGTATGACAAAACCGATGTCCGGATGTACGTTGTAGGCCCGTTCAATCTCCTTCCGGGCGCTCTTGTCTCCCAGGAAGGCGATAGAGCACGCGTCCAGTAGGGTGTAGTCAGCGACTCCCAGCCTCAGCTGCCCTGTCACGGCGCGCATGATGTATTTCGCCTCTCGCGGCGGGGCGTCGTTGAGGAGGCTGACCAGCTCCCTCTGCTTCGTGCCAACTGAGCCGCCGCCCGATTGCCTAGCGATTCTGAGCATCGTCTCGTAAACTCTTCTCAGGGTCAGCGGCTCCGAAAAGAGGGTCCGCTGCGGCTTCTCCTTCAAGAGCTCAAGCGCCGCGCTCCCGATGTCCCCGAGCCTGACATAGACCTTGTAGACTTCGGACGGGGGGATTCCCGACGCCGCCGCGAGCGCTCTGAGCGCCATCTTCTCGGCCAACCCGATTTCGACCCCGTCGTAGTCCGGCCTGAGCTTTCCCTGCGTGAGGTACGCGAGCATGGGAAGCTCTTCGACGGGAGTCGCCTTCAGGAGAGACGCGAGGATATCTGTGATGGCGATGCGCCCGCTCGTGGACTCTAGCAGTTCATAGCTGTCGACGACATCGGAGTACTTCAAGCGCATTTTGGACTCCCGTTCCGTTTTTTAGGTTACCTGTTTCTCCTCCCAAGAGACTCGGTGAAGCGCGTCATGGAGTCGGGGTCAACATGGAAAGCCTTAATTGGCCTCCCGAAACCTGAAATCTGAGGACGAGAGAATGGGCGGGGTAAAACGCAAGTCGATGGCCGCGATGGAGAAGTCGCAGGATTCTGCCGATACTACGCCGCAGGGTTCGCAGCCTTCCAAGGGAAGCAAGAAGGCGAAAGAAGCAAAGGCGGCCGCGCCTCAGCAGAAGAAGATCCTCCCATTCCTGGCACCGAAGATGAGCGAATCAGATATGATGAAGACTCTCACCCCGCTGAAGGCGATAACGATCTACACGGCGTCCAGGGCGCTGGGCGTAAACTCCTCCATCGCGAACAGCGTCTTGAAGGGATTAGAGGGCAAGCAGATGATAATGCGGGTCGGGGGCTTCAGCGGTCACTACGTCTGGACCGTAGCTCCGAAGGTCTAGACCGTCTCGGCCGACATCTTCACGACGTCTCCGGGTTTCACAGCATCGAAGACCTCAACACCAGAGTCGACCTTTCCAACCGGATTCAACGGCCGGTCGCTCACCACGCTTGTCAGGAAGAAGCAGAGCAGACCGCTCGACGCCATGAACGCGACGTCTCCCCGCTCAAACCTGCTCCTGGCCTTCTCTACCCCAATTCTGATGGGCGTGAAGATGCAGACCATCGCAGGCTGCACGTTCACCCTGCTGTCGAGCGGCATCTCTCGCGCCAGCGCGTTCACCGTCAGCGGCGCGAGGTGGCGGTAGATCGAGACAACCGCCTCCCCTTTCCCCCGAACCTGGGCTTTGTAGGCGATTCGCGAGACTGAGCCGGCGGCGTTGGTATCGGACAACCTGAACACCCCCGACGGTTGCCGTCTTATGCCTTTGTGCGCCGCCGGAAAGACTTATGAGAGCATCCAAAGAGGCTTCCTCTTCCTCAGGTACCTTCTTGTCACCTCCTAGAGCCGCGAAGAAGGGTAGGCTGCCCTCCATATCGAATTTCGTCGTAAAGATCGGCCCGCCGAAGCTCACGAGATTCGAGAAGGCGCGAATCGTGGGAGCCAGGTCTCTCCAGATCGCCATGGGCGCCCCGGCCTTCATACCCCTCGAGGGAGAATATAGGGGACCAATTGACATCGCGACCGCCGAACTGGAGGAGGACGCGCTGCCCCTATCGATAAGGCGGGCTCTGCCGAACGGGATTACGCAGGACATCCCCATAAGGGCCCTCGCCAAGTAAGTACGCCGCTAATCCTTTTTACCCGTCCGCACGTCTCCCACGTATGATTTATGCGAACGATCGGCTGAGCGCCGAGTCCAAGGCTGTACTGTCAGGGTTCAGGGTAGTCGAGCCTCCCGCGGACGATTCCTCCCTCGCCGAATGCGAGGTCCTCATAACTTGGCCCCACCGATTTGACGCTGATCTCTTCCGAAGGATGCCGCGCCTCCGTGCGATACAGACCCTGTCCGCGGGCGTGGACTGGCTCAATTTCTCCGTCATACCTGCTGAAGTCAAGGTCTTCTCGAACGTCGGAGGCTACGACTGGCCCGTCTCGGAGCACGTCTGGGGATTGATCATTGGCATGGCCAAAGGCGTGAATGTTCGCAAACAAGAGACCCGAACGAGGCCGATAAGGGGTAGGACGTTGCTGGTTCTAGGCGCAGGCTCTATAGGGGCTGAGGTCGCCCGCATAGGCAGGGCCGGCTTCTCAATGAGGACCATCGGCATCTCCAGATCGGTAAAGTCGCCTGAGCTATACGACGAGACCCATACGCTGGATGATCTGAAAGGCGTCATCGGTCACGCAGATGTGGTCGCCGACCTTCTGCCTCTCACGAATCTGACGCGAGGTGTTCTCGACTATGAGACCCTCAAGCTTCTGAAGCGGGATTCGATCATAGTGAACGCCGGTCGGGGTGAGACCATAGTCGAGGAGGCAATGAATAGGCTGCTGCGCGAGCGCCCGGACGTACGCTACGGCACGGACGTCTTCTGGCGCAGGGAAGGGCGCGAGAACTTCGACTCGCCGCTCTGGGAGCTTCCCAACTTTGGGGGCACGCTCCACACCGGAGGGGACGGGTTTACCGAATCTCTTTCGGTGGCCCAAGTAAGCGCCGCGGAGAACGTCAGGCGATTCCTCACCAGCGGATCGGCTCGGAACATGGTCAATCGAGAGGACTACGCGGTATCTGCCTAGAACAGAGCAGGACGACTTTTCACCGCCGGAGGGGCTCACGTATATATAAGAGGCGCCGCGGCCGTGGCGAACTAGGACATCCACATGCCCAAAAAGAAATCAGAAACAGAAGGCTCAGAAGAGCAAGAGCAAAAGAGCGAACAAGCCAACACACAACCAGCGCCACAGGAACGCGCCCCATCTCAGCAGATGAGGTCGTCCCCACCAAACCACATCTACGTCGGCAAGAAGCCGGTCATGAGCTACGCCATGAGCGCACTCATCCAGCTTACTCAAGCCGGAGAGGTGGTCGTGAAGGCACGAGGCCTCGCGATAAGCAGGGCCGTCGACGTCGCTGAGATCGTAACGAAACGACTCGGCGCGGGCGCCTTCAAGGTGAAGGACATCCACATCAGCACTGAAGTCGTTGGCGAAGGCACGGAAACCAGAAACATCTCTTCAATCGAAATAGTCGTCGGCAAGTAGACCGCGACACTTTGAGGACAAAGGAGCTGTTACGGGTTCCGTCTCGCTAGCGCAAGCTGGGCTTCTTCGAGCCGGCATATTTCAGGCAGAGGAGAAGCTTCCCACTTCTGTCCAGCCTCTTGACTTGGAGCTCCCTCCTCAACCCCGCTCCCTCGTCTTTCTGCTCCTCGAGGTAGACCAGGCGCACCGGCCTACGAGTCGCGGTGTACTTAGCGCCCTTCCCTCGGTTGTGGGCGCCGACCCTCGCCTTTGGCCGGGTCGTGTAGCCCGTGTAGAGGGTCCCGTCGACGCATTCGACGATGTACACGAAGTGTTTCGTCAGTCGGGTCGTCACCCGGGGAGCGCCACGTCGGGGGGCTCACTCTCCGCCATGAGGCCGGTCGTCTTCAGGCTCAACTCCCAGAGCCTGCTTGCGGCCGCCTCGTCGTAGGACTTCGGGTCTGAGCTCACGGATTTTCTTTTGTCGAAGTATTTCCCGGTGACGCCTTCGACCTCAGGAGAGGATGCGAGATAGATGGAAGTCCGGGCCCCCTTCTTCGCGCTGATCATGAAGACGGAGAAGGCCCCGACGATGGGGCTGACGTATCCGGTGTGGGCCCAGAAGTGGCTTCTGACAACTCCAGGGTGAAGGCAGTTCGCAGTGACGCCGCTCCCTTGGAGCCTCCTCGCGAGCTCGTAGGTGAACATCACGAGCGCGAGCTTAGAACGGCCATACGCTCCGAAGCCGCCAAGGCCCAGCTTTCCCTTTCCGTTGAGGTCCTGTAGGTCGAGCTCGCTGTCGAAGTGGGCGGTCGAGGCGACGTTCACGACCCTCGACGGGGCGCTCAGCTTTAGCCTATCGGCGAGCAGGTTGGTGAGAAGGAACGGAGCGAAGTAGTTGACCGCCATCGTGCTTTCAATCCCATCCCCCGTCTCAGAGTAGCGGGTGAAGACAAGGCCGGCGTTATTGACAAGGACGTCGAGCCTCTCGTGAGATTCCAGGAAGTCAGCCGCCAACCTCCTCACCTCACCTTGCTTCAAGAGGTCGGCGATCGTGATCTCGACGGAGCCGCTTCCGCTCCGTCCAACCACGTACTCTTTCGCCCGTGCCGCCTTGACCGGGTCCCTGCAGGCCATCACGACGCTGGCCCCCATCTTTGCGAGACCGAGCGAGGTCTCTCTGCCGATTCCCGAGTTCGCGCCAGTGATCAGAACCACCTTCCCGTTCATGTCGGTCGCCATCTCGATACGTTTTCGGGCCACCAACGTATTAAACATAGGCGAGCTTCCTGCCGTGCGATCGGGAGTGGCAACCTCCGGAGGGGGCGTCACGCGAAGGAACGTGAGGACGCTCTCTTGGGTCGTGGACGCGGCCGTCCTCCTCTACGTCGCCCTGGACCTGGTCGCCCAGCTGCTCCCCCCGCACTATAGCCCCATCTCTCAGGCTGAGAGCGACCTCGCCGTCGGTCGGTACGGTTACGTCATGACCCTGAACTTCGTAAACCGCGGAGCCTTCTCCCTGGTCTTCCTCTATGCGTTCATGAGGCCCGCCAATCTGGCTGACGGCACCAGGAGACGCTATAGGAATGGAGCCGCCCTCATTGGATTTTGGGGAGTCGGGGCCTTCCTACTCGCAGTCTTCCCCACCGACGTCCCTTCAACGCCCGTCTCCGGGCACGGCGCGATCCATTTGCTGGTGGCGATACTCGCCTTCTTCGCGGTCTCGATCGGGGAGCTCTGGATATCGGCGGGGATGGGAGATGACCCGGCGCTGATGAAGGCGAGGTCCTTCGCCCTCCCCATTGCCGTCCTCGGCTTCATCGCCCTTCTCTTGATGCTAGCCCTTCCGTTCGCGGCCCCCCACTTCGCTTCGAATGTCGCCGGTCTGACGGAACGCATCTTCCTGGGTATCTCGGTACTCTGGATCTTCTTGATGTCGCTACACCTAGGGAGGAGCTGACCCCGGACTCTAACGCTCGACTCGGGCCTTCAAGCCCGTTCTAGTGGTGAGTCCCTTCTCTTTCGCTAGAGTCTTCTCAGCCTCCTTCGTGTCAATCACCTCGAATCCGGCGCTCTTGAAGAACGCGACCGACGCTCTGTTCCGGGTGCCAATCAGAGCGTTGACCTTCAGCACTCCCTTCCTCCTCATCCTCCTCTCCAGCTCCTTGATCAGGGCACTAGCCACTCCCCTCCTCTGTACCTCTGGGGCAACGCCAAGGTGGTAGATCCACCCCCGTCTCCCGTCCCAGGCGCCCATGACGCTCCCGATGACTACGCCGGCCTCCTCGGCGACCAGGAAGAACTCGCGATCCCGCCTCAGCTTCACTTTGAGCTCTTCGAGCGGATCTCCAGGTCGGAACTCGAGGCCCGCCGACGCCCAGACCCCAACGACTCTCCGATAGTCCGAAAGCGAGAAACCTCTGATCTTCAACGCAGCCTCCTCCAACTCGCGCCGATATGAATGGTGATTCGGAGAAGGGGACGGAGTTTTTCGGCGTCGGCATCATTGATGCGAATGTGATTTGAAAATCAAAAAAGTGGGATAATGTTTTTAAGTGAAAAACCGGGGGCGATTGTCATCAACAAAGTTGGCTGAATCTCGTGCACAACCCGTGACGAAGCTCGGGGTCGTGACGCCTAAGTTCTCTGAAAAGGACCTTTATCGTCTTGCAGAGGAATTTGGCACTCCATACTACCTGATTGACGAGGCTACCCTGAGGAAGAAAGTAGACGAGGTAGAGCAGGCGTTCACCGAGTTCAAGGGCGCCTTCAGAGTAGCGTATTCGATCAAGGCCAACTTCAATCCGTCAGTGATCAGGGCGTTCGTGGGCGAAGGCATAATGTTTGATCTGACCGCTGCAGCGGAGCTGTACTTCCTGACGAAGTGCGGCGGTTTGCCTGAGAACGTGATCTACACGAGCATCACCGAGACGGAAGCCGAGTACGAGTCTGTGATCGCGGGAGGCGTGGAGAAGATAGTGGTCGCAAGCTCGAACGGGCTCTCCAACCTGACCGAGGCCGCCGCAAAGGCGGGACGCGAAGTGAAGGTGATGATCAGGGTGAACCCCGAGGTGCATGTCCATGCAGAGCTGAGGGGGTCGCTGAAGCACGGCAAGTTCGGCGTGCAGTTCGACGGGCCAGGCCAGGACAGCGCGATCTGGATGCTGAAGAAGATTCTCTCGACCCCGGGACTGAGGTTCGAGGGCTTCCACTTCCACCTCGGAAGCCAGATCGAGGACCCGCAGTGCTTCGCCGAGGCGATAGAGAAGCTCGAAGGTTTCATACTGGATGCCAAGAAGCAGCTCGGGGAGTTCGACGTCAAGACCTTGGACATAGGCGGCGGCCTTCCCGTCTCCTACGGGAAAACCGTCCCCACTCCGAAGGACCTGGCGGGCAAGATTGTGGGACAGCTGAACAGCCTAATGGAGAGCATCGGAAGCAGGTTCCTGCTCATCCAGGAGAGTGGCAGGTTCCTGAGCGCTGAGTCGACCGCCTTGGTTGCGAGGATCGTCAACGTCAAGAAGTTCGGGGAGAACAGGTATGTCTACGTCGACGCGGGGTACCACAACCTCATCGATTCGGCGCTCCTCAAACACGAGTACCCCGTGGAGGTGGTCCCGGGGGGCAAGCCCTCGTACCAGAGGACCGTCCTCGTGGGACGGCTCTGCGACCCTCTCGACATCTTCCCCACGTCGAGCAGGTCCCGGCTGGGCGACGCCGAGGTCGGGAAGCTCGTACTATTCAGGGAGGTGGGAGCCTACTCGCTCGTGATGGACATGCCGTTCCACAGCCAGCCTCGCCCCTTCATCCTGATGAGGAACGTTCAGGGCGGCTACTCCGTCGCGAGGAAGGGGGGTTCCGTCGAAGGCCTCTTCCTCGACGAGGGCGGCGACTGCCTTCAGAACTGAAGCGCTTTTATCACCTGCAGCTTCTCCGTGGTCCAGATGAGAACTGGCGAAGTCTACGAGAGGTTCCGAATGCGAGACGGCAGGGTGGTCACCCTACGTTGCCTGAAGGCCTCGGACCTAGATTCCCTCAGGAGGTTCGTGAAGAGCCTCGTCGGCGAGAGGGACCGCAGCCCGAACCTGGGGATACTTCTGGACAGGACGAACTCGAAGAAGGACGAGGGAGAGTGGCTATTCAAGCTGCTGAAGGATGTTCGGGCGGGCAGGGCGATCAGCGTGGCCGCGATTGTCGACCGGGAGGTTGTCGGAAACTCCGACGTCCACGGCTACAAGATGGGCGATATCAAGCACGTAGGCCACCTTGGAATTGCGATCGTGGATGGCTTTCGCGGCAGCGGGGTCGGGACCAGGATGCTCGAGGTGCTCCTAGACAGGGCCGAGATGGCGGGCATGTCTCTGGTGGAGCTAGAGGTGTTCGCTAACAACGAAAGGGCAATCCACATCTACGAGAAGCTCGGATTCCGAAGGATTGGCGTGGTTCCGATGAAGATCCATCGTGGCGAGCGATACATCGACGAAGTGAAGATGTACAGGCAGTCCTGAAAGAACTGATATAGCTGTCGTGGGACGCGCTGCGACGGATGACACTCGAAGTTATCATCGGTCCAATGTTCTCAGGAAAGACATCCGAGCTGATCAGGCTGGTCGAGAGGGAGGTCTACGCCAAAAAGAAGGGAGCCATCTTCAAGCCGTCCTTCGACAAGCGGTACAGCGCGAAGGACGTCGTGTCACACAACGGGTTGAGGTACGACGCCTACCTGGTGGCGGCGACGAAAGCTGGAATCGACCGAATACCCTCAATCGTCTCCAAGAACTCGCTCGCGGTCATAGGTGTAGACGAGGTCAACTTCTTTCCGCCCGAGGTCGTGGGAGTGTTGGACTCCCTCGCCGACAGGATCCGAGTGATAGCCTGCGGCCTCAACCTCAACTTCAAAGCGGAGCCCTTCGCGAGCACGATGGAGCTGGCCGCCAAGGCTGACAGGGTCCGCTACCTCAGCGCGGTCTGCGTCGTCTGCGGCCAGGATGCCACGAGGACCCAGAGGCTGATAGGAGGGAGGCCAGCGCCCAAGAACTCGCCCGTGATCGTGGTCGGCGGCAAAGAGCTCTACGAGCCACGCTGCAGGGCGTGCTACGAACCCGCGATGTGACCGCGAAGGCTTGATAGCAGGCGGCGGGCCGGCGCATGACGGGGCGCCCAGCGATTGACTCTCGAACCTAGGAATTCGAAGGGCGCGCTCTACCACGTCGCGCTCCGAAGGCAGGACGCAGCCAGAATCGCGTTCCTCCCGGGAGACCCAGGACGGGTGCCATGGATCGCCGAGCGGCTCCGGAAGCCGAGGTTGGTGGCTTCGCACCGCGAGTACGTGACTTACTCCGGCTACCTTGGGTCGCAGAAGGTCATTGTGACGAGCACGGGCATAGGCGGGCCATCCGCGGCGATCGCCATCGAGGAGCTCGCGAGGCTGGGAGTGGAGGTGATGATAAGGATCGGCACCTGTGGGGGCATCCAGGCGGCCGCGAAGGTGGGCTCGATTGTGATTGCAGACTCGGCGGTGAGGCTTGACGGGACGACAGACCAGTACGTGATGAAGGGGTATCCCGCCGCGGCCACTCCGGAGGTCGTGATGGCGCTCAAGGACTCCGCAGCGACCCTGCGCAAGAGGGCCCTCATCGGAGTAGCGGCATCGACCGACTCGTTCTACGTCGGGCAGGTGCGGCCGGGCTTCGGAGGGTACCTGCCGTCTCACGCGATCACGCTGATGAAGGACCTCCAGCAAGCCAGGGTCCTATGCTTCGAGATGGAGTCGTCCACTCTCTTCACCCTCGGCAGGCTCTTCGGTCTGAAGACCGGGGCGCTCTTCGCCGTCGCCGGCAACAGGGTGACCAACGACATACGGATAGGGGCAGGCGTAAGCGACGCGATCAACGTGGCCCTCGCGAGCGTCGCGAACTTCCGGAAGTACGGAATCTGATGTGGCGGCCCTTTCAGACCCGACCCAATGCCCTTCTCAGCACGTCCCTGCCGTTGAGTCTTCCAAGGGACCCCCTCTTCGCGTTAGGCTCCGTGAAGCGGAAACCGTCAGACTTCTTCTTCGTCGACACGAGCAGGGGGACTGGGTCGCTTGAATGCTTCTTCAAGGTGCAAGGCGTCGCATGATCGCATGAGACCGCGATAGTGGCGCCTTCCAGCAAGCCCACGGCGACTGAGAAGAAGTCCGAGTCGATCTTCTCTATGCTCTTCTTCTTGCCGACGGCGTCGCCGTCGTGCCCGAATTCGTCCGGTCCCTTGAGGTGGGCATAGACAACCGTCTCGGAACTCATCTCCTTCCGGAACAGGCGCGCCTTTCGCTCGAGGTCGTTCCGGTCTCCTACCCTGACCATCCTCATCTTGAGTATCTTCGCGATGCCCACCTCTGCGGGCATCTCGACGAGGGCCGTCCCCTTCATGTTGTACGACTCCTCGAAGGACTGGACGGCCGGCAGGTGGTCGCCCGCGTCCCTCAGGAGGACGCAGTTGGCCGGCATCCTCCCGGACTTCGCCCTCTCACGGTTGACGTCGCTCCTCCCGAGGGCGATCAAAGCCTTATCGGAGAATTCGTTGATCAGGTCCGCGGCCTTGGTGGCTCCATCGTCATGGACCAGAGGTCTGCACCGCTCTACTCTGTCCAGAGCCGTTGTGTCCTTGGCCGCGCCGAATCCTCCGATCTTCGCGTAGGCGGGATCCGTGTTCGATACCTCCCCCGACAGCGGCTTGTTCCCGCGGATCACGAGCACGCCTCTGTACCCGACGGTGGTTCGGAACTCCAGCTCCGCCCCGTCGAGCTTTATCTCGTTGAGCACCTTTTCGAGAGACCTTCCCTCCTCATCGGTCAGATCCCGCCCAGCCCTCCTGTCCACGATCCTCCTCCCGTCGGCGGTGGCAAGATTCGCGCGCAGTGCTAGGTCGCCCATCCTGAAGCGAAGGCCCGCACCTACGGCCTCTATCACTCCCCTTCCAGGGTATCCCGAGGTGAAGGAGTATCCGAGCATGTTGAAGACAGCGATGTCCGACTCCGGCGCTATTCCCCTCCCGACGGTCACGACCTCTCCCAGCCTGGAATGTGCGGCAATGCTGTCGAGGTTGGGCGTAGATGCCGCTTCGAGCGGTGTTGTGTAGTTCAGCCTTGGGTTGGGCCGATCGGCGCAGCCGTCTAGCAACACGTAGCCGAGTTCCATTGCGCTGCGGGTGGTTCGAGGCGTCGGATTATCACTCTTTCGCGGGGGGCGGACGCCGCGGCCCCACGCGCGGCCTCCTGAAAATCCTATTAACGCCGCGGCGCGACGAGAACGCGCATGGTCGAGATCAGGAAGGATTATTTCACAGAGAAGCTCTCAATAGTAATGCCCGACCACGGGTTGAAGCCGGGGCAGGTCATACCCGCGCGCACAGAGAAGTGCAACTACTGCCCGGGGAACGAAGAGATGACCCTCCCCGCCGACCTGGTCCTTGTGAAGCGCGGAGATACGCTACTGAAGCAGACCGACTCTGAGGGCGACATCATAAAGAACTGGGTGGTCAGGGTCTTCCCGAGCAAGAACCCGGTAGTGACGCCAAACGCCTCACCGCTCTACGGCGAGGCGCCGCATTACAGCGAGCCGGCCGCAGGCTATCACTACGTCTTGGTGGCCAGCCCCAAGCATGACCAGCCCTTCTGGAAGATTGACAAGGAGCAGTGGACGAACATCCTCGCGTCTCTTCAGGACAAGGTGAGGTGGCTCTACGCCCAGAAGAGCGTCAGCTACGTGCTGCTCTACGTCAGCAGCGTGAAGGGATCGACCGGGACGGCGGCGCACCCGAACATCCAGATTGTGACCACCCCGCGCGTGCCCCCCACTGTGGAGCTGGAGGCAGAGACGGTCCAGAACTCCCTCAACGAGCTCGGGGTCTGCCCCATGTGCCAGGTGGTAAGCACGGAGGCCGGAGGCCCGCGGCAGATCCTCGCAACGGACTCCTTCATCGCCTTCACTCCGTGGGTCTCGACTCATCCTTACGAATACTGGATCTACCCCAAACACCACCAGACGAGCATACTCAAGCTCTCGCAGAGGGAGATGATGGATCTGGCACTGATGCTCAGGTCCACGCTCGGCGGAATGTCCAAGGCTCTCGACACCCCGAGCTTCGTGATGGTCTTCCACAGCTCCTCGGAGAAGAAGACGACCAAGCAGATTCACTGGCACATTGAGGTCTACCCAGCGACCGCGAAGTGGACCGGGCTCGAGCTTGGAGGAGGGATCTACGTAAACGAGGTCTCCCCAGAGGCTACAGCCCAGGTCCTCGGCTCGAACGCGCGGAGGGAGCTGGCCCAGCTCGTGGGGATCAAGTAGCCTAGCCGGCCTGCTTCAACTTGTCCAGAAGTTTCGTGGGGAGAGGGTCTCGCCCGAGCTCCACGGCCACGTAGTAGGAGGCCATGTCCAGCTCGTAGACCATCGAGACCAGCTGCGCGAGTCCGGTCCTTCCGCTCCCCTTGAACGAGATTGGGTCGCGCCCCAGGTCGGAGAGCATCTGCGCCATCGTGTCGGTCCTGCGACCGTCCGCGACCTCCTCGAGCTGATGCCTGAGGAAGACGGGCACGAAACCCGCTTCGTGCTCCCACGTCTCCACTTCGTTGTGGAAGAGCTCCGGTATTACGTCGACTACCGCGTGTTTCTTCGCGTTCTCGTTAAGTACGTTCTTGAACCTGACGGCCGCCCCTCGGGTGACCGTGGACGCGTAGATCGCCGGCGTCTTGCTCAGCAGTCTTGAGGCCAGTCCCTTGGAGGGGTTGGCCGTCAGAGGCGAGTCGATGTCTATCCTCGTCGATACGGCCGTCATCTCGCTAAGCGCATCAGCCGCCTCCTCCTCGCAGCCGAGCCCGAGCACCTTGTTCGTTATGGCGAGCGTGGCGAAGATGGTAAACGGGAGCGCGTAACGGGGCGCGAGCGCCTGGGGCATCTCGATGTGAGAGACGCCGGCCGCCAGGGCCGCCTCCTTCACTGTCCCGCCCGTCGAGACCGAGACGAGCTTTGCGCCCCGCTCCATGGCTTTCTTCATCATCATTATCGTCTCCGCGGTCTGGCCTGAGGCGCTGCACGCTATCGCGAGCGAACCGCTCATGTCTAGGAACGGTATGTATCCCTTGCAGACTGCCATCTCCCCGATACCGGTGCTCCGAAGCCACCCGGCCACAATGTCGCCTCCCGCGGCCGACCCCCCCATGCCGAGCATGACGACCCTCTTGAACTTCCCCTGCGGGAGTTCGGGCTCGACCTCAGAGCCTTGCTTCGCGAGCTTCGGCCAATCGCGGTATGCCCTGTAGACGTGGCTGCGGTCGACCGTGCTGAGTTGAGCGCTTGAGAATGGTTCGGGCAAGTGTGTCGCCAGGAAAAAATGATTGGTCGAGCTACCAGTCGTCGGCTTTTAAGCTCGACCCTAGCCCTCGGTTGGTCGGGAGCTGTCCGGGCGGAGACTTTCGACGGCTCAGCTTATCCTTCCCTTCTTGACGCCGGCAGCCTTCCTCTCCCCCCTGGTCTCGGAGAAGAGCCTTCGGATTGACGCGTCCTCGGACTTCGATAGGGTCTTCCCCCTCCGCTCCATCATCCTTCTCTGTGTCTCGAGGACCGATTCGAGCAGCAGCTCGACATCTCTGCCTTCCGCGCCGTCGTGGTAGGTGAAGCTCGGGACGTTTGCCTTCACCTGGCCCGAGACCTGGCTTCCCGTCCCTACTGTCTTGCCCGATAGGATAAGGCAGCCGATGGAGACCTTCGCCATGTCCCCGATCACGGGCCCGAGCTTCGTCAATCCCGTGTCGAAGCGGCCCTCCCCAATCTCGACCCTCACGTTGCCATAGGTGCTCTTGAGATTGCTGAAGGTGCTTCCTGCTCCGAGGTTTACCCATTCGCCGACGATCGAGTCGCCGACGTAGCCCAAGTGGGACTTGTTGCTATAGGGCATGATGATGGAGTTCTCCAGCTCTCCTCCCACCCTCGAGCCCTCGAAGACCGAGGTGCCGCTCCTCACGAGAGCGCTCTTCACCCTAGCGTTCCTTCCGACGTAGCAGGGGCCGGAGAGCCGAGAGAAGCTCTCGACGACAGCCCCCTCTTCAATCACGATCGGCCCGGCCTGGGTCTCCATCGCCACGTGCGGTTCTATCTCTGCGGATTCGTGCACGTGAAGGTTCGTAGACGATCCCTTCACGACCACCGTACCGTCGGTCCCCTGCCCCGGGCGAAGCCTCGCCGCCTGCTGCGCGATCCCTAGTCCGTTGCTTGACACGAGGTCCCACGTCCCTCGCAGCATCGGGTGGTCGGATTCGAGGCCTTGGACGGATTTCGCGAGCCTTCTACCCAGCTTGGGGCCGATGAGCCCAGGCTCTACGCCGCCGGCATCGACCCTCGCAGCCAAGAGCTCGCCGCCGGCTGACAACGAGAACCTGCCCTTCCTGGCCAATGCCTTCCCGAGGGCGCCACCCGGCTGGGCCCTTGCGTTCACGAAGAGCGCCTCCCCTTTCAGGTTGGAATTGTACTCGGCGCCCGTGCGCGTCGCGGTGAGCGCCCCAACGGATTCGCGCCCCCACAGGTGTAGTTCCTCGGCGGGCAGAATGTCCTCGAGCCCGGATTGTAGCGTCTTGGTCCCCCAGAATAACTGGCTGACGTGCCTCAGGTCTGCCAGCGGGCGGAACCGCGTCCAATACTCGTCCTCGAAGATGACTACCGTCATTGCTCAGGGCACTTTTCCGAGTCTTTGCGTGTAGAGCTCGTTCGCTTCCTTGTACGACTTCCTGTCTCCGATGTCAAGGAACTCCCCCTCCATCCTCATCCCGCAGAGCTTCTCCCCGGCCCTCCTTGCGCGCTCGAAGGCCTCGTCCATGCCGAAGCTCTTCTGCTTGGGCATGTAGCCGAGGAACCTCTTCTCCATGACGTAGCATCCGACGTTGATGTATCCGGAGATCTTGGGCTTTTCCTTCCACTCGGTGAGCCTTCCTGCACGGTCGGTCTCCATGAAGCCGTACTTGAGTTCGGTCGTGTACTTCATCAGGGCCATCGTGAAGGTCGACTTCTGCTTGTAGTGGTAGTTGATCAGCCTTTTCAGGTCGAAGTCGAGGATCGAGTCCCCGTAGACGCATACGAACGTTCCCCTTATCTTCGACTCGGCGGCCTTTAGCTGCCCCGCTGTCCCTAGCGGGTGCGGAGATATCGCGTAGTCGATGTCGACACCGAACTGCGAGCCGTCCCCGAAGTAGTCCTGTATCATCTTCCCCAGGTACCCGATCGAGACCACCACGTCCTGTATGCCGTTCTTGGCCAGCCAGTCTATGATGTGCTGCAGGATCGGCTTCGGCCCGACCGTCAACATCGGCTTCGGGACGAAGATCGTGTAGGGTCTCAGCCTTGTTCCGAGCCCCCCCGCGAGGATGACGGCCTGTACCTTCTTAGTTGTCAGAGCCTGGTCGCCTGGGGCTCAGGCTCGCCAGTTCGTCCCTATATGCTTCATCGGTGCCCGACAGGATGGACGGGTCAGCGACGAGCCCCTTCACGCCGAGCCGGACAACTTTCGCGATGTCCGACCGAGTTAGCATCTTCTGAGTGCGGAGCAGGACCGGCCGCGACGAGAGCTCAACGATGAGCCCCGTGGTGGCGTAGTCTAGTATGCTGAACGGGTTGCCCCTGGCCTGCGGCGGCACCATCGCAATGTCGAGGGCCTCCACGCCCTCCATCTCCGAGAGCTCCTTCACCTGCTCGAGAAGGTAGCCGGTCGATATCGCGAGGATCTTCTTCAACCTGGTGTCAGAAAGAAGGTAGAGGGGCATGTGATGCGCGTACATCTCGACGAAACTGAAGGAACTCGACATGATTCTCTCCCAGTACTCCTCGGTGAGGGACTTCGCGCCCCCTATGCATATGCCGCAGGGAACGGAGACCGTGGAGAGCACGTCGTTAATGTAGACGTCGTGAAGATCGTAGCTGCCGAAGTGGCTCGGATATGAGCCCTCCTCGCCGTCGACGTTGAGCATAATCGCGTCCGCGCCGGCCTCCTCCGCCTGGACCGCCAGAGAGGTGCTGTTCTTCGGGAGGTTGGCGATGAGGGTGTAGTCCTTGCCGTGGGGCTGTACGTCTAGAGTCTTCCGTAGCTGTGGCGCAGTCTCCATCCTGCTACTCTGTTACAAGCAGCCCGCGGGACTTAGAAGAGGAAAGCTCAATCTTGGTTTACGAAGTGATGTTATAGTGTTAACAAGCGCCGGCGCGGGTCAGAAGAACCAGACGTCTAGGACCACGACGAGGAAGATCAGGGTGAGGTAGGGGCTCGTTATCTTGAAGAGCGTCCACGCGGTGTCCGACTTCTTGTCCACCGCGAGCTTCGCCGAGTAGGCCAGGACGACCGCGCCCAGAACCAGAGCGGAGATAGTGTAGAAGAGGGTCACGGGGGTGAAGAGGAAGATCGCTATCGAAAAGACGGCGAGAAGCGCGCTGGTCAGCGCGATGCAGACGGCCGCCACGTTTTGTCCAAAGACCACCGGCAGCATGGGGACCTTCGCCGCCTCGTAGTCCTCCTTCACGGTTATCGCGAGGCTCCAGATGTGGGTGGGTATCCAGACTATCACGAGCGCTGCCATGTAGAGCGCAATTGGGGTGACGCCATCCGCGATGGCCGAATAGCCCACGAGCACGGGCATCCCTCCGGAGATCCCACCCAGGATGATGTTGAGCCAGCTCCTCCGCTTGAGAAGCAGAGAGTAGACCACGATGTTGTCGAGGAGGCCTATCGTCATGAAGACCGCAGCGAGGAGGTTGAAGGAGTAGGAGAGGAGCACGGAGAGCACGGCCATAGTGAGGCCGAAGGCCAGCGCCTTCCAGGGCGGGCTTATCCTGCCGCTCGGGAGGGGCCGCTCCTTCGTCCGCTCCATGACGCCGTCGATGTCCCTATCGTGATAGTTCGTCAGGGTGTTTGCGGCCGCCGAGCCCAGGGTTATCGCTGCGGTGCCAATGGCCAGCTGCAGCAGAGAGGGGGTGATGTGCGATTCGCGGTAGGCGACCAGCATCGCAGCCACTCCCGTGAAGACCAAGAGACCCCATATCTTGGGCTTTGTGAGTGTCCAGTAGTTGTCGAGCGTCTCCCTAAGGGGCAACTAGCTGGGCCGCATTCCGCGCCGATAAAACGGTATCGCAGCTTGGGTGGGACTCTCCGTCTGAGCACCAAAGGTTGAATAAGGCAGCCTGCCCTACGCAATGCCGTCGGCATGGTATCAGACGAAGAAGCATTCATGCGGAAGAAAGAGGAACTAGAGGAGAGAATAGACGGCCTGCAAAAAGAGAGGGAATTCCTTGCCGCCGAGGTCGAGTCGCTCAGAAGGAGACGGACGCTCCTGGACCTTCAGAACAAGGCGGACTCTCTTGAGGAGACGGTAGGCATGCTGAGAAAGGAGAAGGAAGACCTTGAGGGCCAATTCAACTCCCTCGAGGGCGGCGAGTCGCAGAACTCCTAGGCTTTCCCCACTTCTTTGGCGAGCCGGTCTCTCTCTGTCCTCAGGTACTTCACGTGTTTTTCGACCTGAGTCAGAACAGACTCTAGACCATCGATTTTTCCCTTCCTGATCTCCTTTTTCATGCCCTCCTCCCTCTCCTCGCCCTGCTTTCGCGCCCGTTCCATGTTAGACTCGAGGCTCTCCACGGACTTCTTCAGGTCCGCGGCCTCCTTCACCATCCTAGCATACTCGCCATCGGCTACGAAGAGGTACCTCTTCTTGCCCAGGATCCTAGGGAAGGAAGTGTCGCATCTGGGGCACCTGAACATGCCGACGTCCCTCTTCGTGAGCCCCCTCTCGCCCTGCTCCGGCTCGACCGTCACCGAATAGACGCGCTCGGCGGTCTCCACAGTCGCCTTGCAGTTAGGACACGACGGCACTACCCCCGTGGTAGGGTTCCCTCAGCATTTATGCATGTGCCATTCGGACGAGCGTCTATGGCCTCGAGCTGCCTCCGCCGTGCGAGGAGGAGCGGGCCTAGAGGCGCCGAGAAACGCTCCGAATCTTGACTCGGCCGAAGTTATTCTTAAATAAAGGGGATGAGGAAGAGTGAACGAAGTCAGATGGCTTTCACAGACCCCGTCCAGCTGATCGTAATTGGAGTCATAATCATAGCTGTATTCCTGTGGGGGCCGCAGAAGATCCCCGACCTCGCCCGCGCCCTAGGCAGGGCCAGGAGGGAGTTCGATGACGCCTCGAAGGGAGTCTACGACTCCGCCACCGGAACGGCAGCGCCTGCAGCGAGGCCGGCACCGGAGAAGACGGGCGACCAGATGCTGATCGATACGGCCAAGGCTTTGGGTCTCCCAACAGAGGGAAAGACAAGGGAGCAGATCTCGCAAGAGATAATCTCGAAGCAAGCCCAATCATAATAAGCCCCCTCGATCGGCCGAGCCCAGTCAGCCAATGATATCAGAAGGCTTCTCGTTCGTTGACCACATCAACGAGCTGCGGGCACGCCTCAGGGTCGTCGCGCTATGCCTGCTCGTTATCCTCCTATTCGTCGTCTTCTTCCCCGTCAACCCCGTCTACCAGGTCCAACATCTGGGTCAGTACCTGAACCTTCAGTTCGTCGAGAACACCATCACGGCAACATTCGTCAGGGACATCCACAACTACCTCGTCCCCCCGAACTGGGTCCTGATCGCCGGGACGGGGATCGGCGAAGGCATGGAGGTCTTCTTCATCGCCGCGCTTCTGCTCACCTTGGGGATAGGGTCTCCGATAATCGCGTACGAGGCGTACAAGTTCATCGACCCGGCTCTCAACGAGAAGGAGAGGAAGCTGATCTATCCCTTCATAATTACCTCTTCGGTCCTATTCGCGACCGGCCTGCTCTTTGGGTACTTCGTCATTGCGAAGTTCCTGGTTATCGCCCTCGGCCCGTTCCTGACGGCGACGGGGATATCCCCCCAGATAGACGGGGCGGCCTTCTACTATGTCGTCTTCCTCCTGATCGTGAGCACCGGCGCTGCCTTCACTGCGCCCGTCTTCGTCTACTCTCTGATCAAGCTCCGGATACTCGAGGCCGACTTCTTCTCCCGCAACAGGCTGGTGATCTGGTTCGTGGTCTGGGTCGTCACGGGCCTCTTCCTAACGCCGGACGGCGGGCCGCTCCTTGACGTGGTCATATTCGTGCCCATCGTCAGCATGATCGAGATAGCAGTGTGGCTAGGAAGGCGTTCTACACGGAACGATCCGGCCAAGCTCCCACCCCCAGGGAGCAAGTGCAGATACTGCGGAGGGAAGCTTACTAAGGGGCGGCCCTTCTGCCCGAACTGCGGGCTCGCAAACACCTGACAGTAAGACTCTACTCCTCCGGCGCAACAACAACCTATCAGCCTCACTCTTGCATTGTTTTCATGCGACTTACCCATCTGTAAGTAAGAGAATAATTTAAATAGAGCTTACCATTGAGTAATACCGAGGATGGAAACTAGTGACTTCTGAGTACAGAATTCAGGAGTACGTCAAGGAGAATTCAGAGAAGCTGGGTTTCGCTAGTATTGACGGTCCTTTCGCTCGTGGGCCTGACTTTCGAGGAATACTTGACGGAGAGGATACCTTGGTTGAAGTCGAGAGAGAAAGCAAGAACTACCTCCTACACGGCCACCACGAGGACCCCCGTTTCAGCCGCGTAGGTGCACTAGTCGTCCTGGGCCAGGGCGTTCCTCGGGGAGTGATGAGATCTCTTCTGCCTCCAAGGATTATCAAGATAGACAGACTGGATTTCCAAGCGTGGTCAGAGAACAAGGAGGCGGTAAAGCAGAGAAGGGAAGAGTTGCTAAAGAGTCGTTTCGAAGGGCTGGAAGTACAATTGGTAAGAAATGGGGAGTGCTTCTTTTCGTCAGCATCATCCGCCGATGTCGACCTCGGGGAGGATGACTTTGAAAACTCAGCAGCCTACTTCTCCTTGGTGAGCAACGAGAGAAGGGTTAGAGTCTTGCAGGAATTCCTGAAGAGAAAGAGCATGAGATTTTCCGAAATCCTAGAGATTACGGGCAATCCTAAGCTTGTGAAGGACTGCGTCGACTCGCTGATCCAGAAGGGAATGCTGTCTCACGACGATGGTCACAGATATAGAATGACCGCCAAGGGAGATGCAATTTCAACCTACCTGCTTGTTGCGATACCAGCAGTGAAGAGGTTTCTCGAGGAGCTGCAGAACCTCGCACTAGATCAATCGGAGGACGTCGAGCTTGAGTGAGCCAGACGAATTCGACGCCCTGTTCGACGAGATCATGAAGATCAGCATCCGTCTCCTGAACGAGTCCCCGATTCCTGTGCGTGCTCAGACGCAAGGGCTCGAAGCCAAGGCAGAGCTCGATGAGCTGGTCGAGGGCGAGGACGAGTTCAGGTACATCCTAGAGAAGCCCGGACTTGCCGAGGAGGAAGTACGCGTCACGGCCGGCAATTCGGAGATCAGGGTTGAGACGCCGAGCTTCTCGAAGACACTACGTCTCGACGCAAGAGTCGACCCTCGGACTCTGAGGAAGGAGTACCGCAATGGTGTGCTGAGCGTCAGGGTGAAGAAGTGGTGATCGCCGGGCCGAAACCGGACTTGAGGCCGCCTATCGTGCGTCCGCCGGAGAGGAACCCCGTCCCGATCCTGCCCAGGCCTTCTCCCGCAGGGGCATCGAGGCGGAGGGTTGGGCTTAACTACCGCCGCACTATGGTGGTTCAGACTTGACGCAATCGGACCACGGCCAAAACAGACGGACCCTCGCTTCGGCGCAAGGCTTTGACCAGATCTTCGAGATGGTGAAGTCGGCAACGGAGGGAGACCTGGGGATGCACAGGGCCGGGCTGACACTGGTCCTGGGAGACATACCGAACAACGTCGGGGCGTACCATGAGATGGGGTCGAACGCGATAGTGATGAACAGGAACCTCTTGAGGATCGTCGAGAAGCTCTCCACGAGCCGGGTCCGCAAGAACTCATACGTGTTCATGATCCTGCTTCACGAGTATCTGCACAGCCTAGGCTTCGAGGATGACCGGCAGGTGAGGAACCTGAGCAAACGCATCTCGGACAAGTTCCTTGGTGAGAAGCACATGGCGGCGGAGATGGCCGTCAAGCCGCTCGACAGCTTCTTTCCGGACCTCCCCAAGTACTACAGCTTCAGAGACAAGGGGACATTCGAGACCGTGAGGAGGTTCGACTCCTCGAGCACGTCCTACATAGCATAGCCAAGGGTTCGGGACTCCGCCTGAATTAGGAATTCCTAAATACGCGATTGGCTCGCGCGGCGTTTGAGCGCACACGGTAGCGTTTAGCGTACTCCAGGTCATTATCGACATCTGCTACTCCTGGGGAAGGATGATTGTCGCCCTCGTCTTCAGCATACTCTTCAGCCTCGCCGTCGGAATCCTAGCAGCGAGGAACAAGAGGGCGGAGGCCATCGCAATCCCGCTCCTGGATGTCTTCCAGTCGATTCCAATCCTGGGATTCTTTCCCATCGTCCTACTCGGAGTGGAGGCGTTGATCCCGGGCGAAGCGGGAACCAACCTGGCAGTGATCTTCCTCATCTTCACCAGCATGAGCTGGAACATCTCCTTCGGGGTGTACGAAGCGGTCAAGTCGATACCGCAGGAGTACGTGGAGCTCGCGGAGATGTCCGGCGCGAGCAGCCTCAGCAAGATCGCGACGCTCTACATCCCGGCCTCGCTCAGCAGAATAGCCTACAACACCCAGATATCCTGGGCGGTTGGCCTCTTCTACCTCTCCGCAAGCGAGATCCTGACCCTGGGCGCGAAAACGCAATCGGTGAGCCACGGCATAGCTGTCGATATCCTCAACTTCGGCGCGGCCCACGATTGGAGCGCGTACACGTACTCGTTCGTCCTCCTCATGTTGGCCGTGTTGGTCTGGCAGTTCGTCTTCCTACGGGAGTTCTCGCTCTGGGCAGACAGGTACAAGTTCGTCGCTGAGCCCCAGCCATCCAGGCGGGACCCTCTGATGCGTTTCTACTCTTGGGTGAACGACAGGAGCATCTCGAAGCTCTTCCTCATGACCCACGGGAGTGGAGTGACCCGATTCACCTCCACGCTTTCGAGGTTCAGGAGGGGACTCAAGTATGCGATCCTCCTGTCGGTCGCCGTCCTCGCGGCCTTCGAGGTCCCGGCCGTCTGGGTCTCCACATCGCACGCTGTCACGGCCCTTCCGAGCCTCGCCCGCCTCTCGACTGACGAGAGCTTCGTTGCTCTCTCTCTGGCCCTCTCCTTCGGAAGGATCTGGTACGTCTACTTCATCTGCGTCGCGGTCGCGGTCCCGATCGCGATAAGCGTCGGCCTGAGTGATAGGGCGTACCAAGCGTTGTCGCCGGTCATCGAGCTGATCGCGTCCGTGCCCGCGCCGCTCCTCCTACCGGTCCTCTACGTACTCGCCGCCGGCCAGGGCGAGGGAGTCGCGGCTTTCGTCATCTTCCTGGGGATGATCTGGTACATCCTCTTCAACGTGATTGCGGGTATCCGTAGCATGCCCGCCGAGATACTGGAGCTACGTAAGATGTTCCAAATCTCATCAAGAGATGCTTGGATTAAGATTTACCTCCCCGCAAGCGCCACCGCCTTCGTCACAGGATCGATCACAGCGATCGGGGCCGCCTGGAACACTCTGATTGTCGCAGAATTCTTCCAAGCTCGGGGAACGCCCCTCACCCAAGTCGGACTTGGCATTGGCAAGGTCATAAACCTGGCAGACATCCAGACGTGCGCCAACGTCTTCGCCCAGACCTCCTGCGTCGCGGGTCAGACCGATTGGACGCTGTTGACCCTTTCGATCATTTCCATGACCACGCTCGTCGTGGCCTTCAACCTGATAGTCTGGAGGCGCGCCTACCATTACGTCACGAAGCGTTACGCGTATAACCGTTGAGATAAGCGGAAGTGCGCGAACCTTGCAAGTGGGCGAAGACCAGAAGACGGGACCCGACACCATCGTCTCCATAGAGCACGTCAACCTCGACTTCCGAAAAGAGAAAGAACAGCTCCCGGTCCTCGTGGACGTCTCGATGGAGGCCGCGAAAAACCAGTTCGTCATGATCACCGGACCGTCCGGGTGCGGGAAGTCGACACTCCTCAGGATAGTGGCGGGTCTCAATCCGGCGACGTCGGGCGTGGTGAAATTCGACGGGGTTCCCGTCACCGCTCCGAGGCGAGAGATCGCCATGGTCTTCCAGAACTTCGTGCTTTTGCCCTGGAAGACATCGCTCGAGAACGTGGAGTTCGGCCTTTCAGCCCGAAGGGACCTCTCCGAAGAGCAGAAGAAAGAGAAGTCCCTCAAGGCTCTGGCGGAAGCGGGCCTCCAAGGTTTCGAGTCTGTCTACCCTGGCGAGCTGTCAGGCGGAATGAAGCAGAGGGTGGGTGTCGCCAGGGCTCTAGCCCTCGAGCCGACCGTGCTGCTCATGGACGAGCCTTTCAGCTCTCTGGACGATCTTACCGCGGAGCGACTCCGGCGAGACATATACAGCCTGCTGATCAACCCGTCATCCCCCATCCAGACAGTAATCATGGTCAGCCACAACGTCGAGGAGATAATCGAGCTCGCCGACAAGGTCGTCGTCCTATCGGCGAGGCCGGGACACGTGGTGGGCGAACTCATGGTCGACCTTCCGAGGCCGAGAGACAAGAAGTCCTCGAAGTTCTTCGCCTGGGTCGACAAGGTCTACCAGCTCCTCTCATGACCCGCCCGATTCGCTTAAAATCTCGGAGTGAGGTGGCTGCCTCGGATGAGTAGGACGCCCCCGAAGCCGCCACCGTCGGTCATGGTCATGCCCGGCAACGTCCGCGCCGGACAGGTGATCAGCCTCGTCGAGGTGACAGGAGGCCTGGGCACACGGATAGACATCCCGAAGCTGGCCGATGAGATGGCCGCGGACATTGCAGTACTGCTGCCGATCCTCGACGCTGCGGAGATGCTGGGCCTGGTCAGAAGCGAGAAGGGAGACCTCTTCCTCACCGAGCAGGGCTTGCGCTTCCAAGAGACTTCGAAGGCCAAGGTGAAAATGCTCAAGGAGAAGCTCAACCTCATCGAACCGTTCCGGACGGCGATCGAGCTCGCCTCTAAGAGGGGCGGTGTCACCGCGCAAGAAGTCGCAGACGCACTTTCAAGGCGCGGGATAAAGTGGCACTACAAGCCTGACATAAACGAATCGCTGGTCCGACTGCTCCTGATCCACTGGGTGATCATGGCAGGTCTGCTGAGCTACAACGGGAAGAGCGGAAAGTTCCAGAAGATCTAGAGCGTCAAGATCCCTCGAACGAGTAGACGGGCAAGCCGTCGACGAAGGTGCGAGCTATCCCTACCTTGCGTAACAGGGCGGAGTGCGTGTTGCTGATGTCCGAGTCGAGAATCACGATGTCTGCCTTCATTCCCTCCTCCAGCCTCCCGAGGTTTTCTTCGTCCGAACCGTTGACCGCCCCGTTGAGGGTGTAGAGCTTTATCCCCTCCTCTATGGTCAGGCGCTCTTCCAACCCGTAGTCCCCTCTGACGGCAGCCGCCCAGATGCCTATCACTGGGCTGAAGGTCTCCACCGGCGCGTCTGAGCTGCCGGAGATCGTGATTCCCTCGGCAATCATCGACTTGAACGGGTAGAGGTCTCCGACCCTATCTTCACCCAACCGCCTTCTCGCCCACGTGTCCGAGACGATGAACTGCGGCTGCACCGCCGCCCCGATGCCGTGCCTCCTCATCTTCGCCCTCAGGTCCTTGGGGGCCAGGCTGGCGTGTTCTATTCTGTGCCTTCTGCCCCCGTCGGTTTTCCCGACATTCGCGATCGCGTCAATCGCCTGCTCGAGGGCCCTGTCCCCTATTGCATGGATCGCGACGGGGTATCCGCTCTCGTCGGCTTTGGCGACGATCTCGGCCAGCTCCTCGTCCTTGTGGCGGAGCTGCCCTTGGTTGCCCGGTTCGTCGGCGTAGGGCTCACGCAGCGCCGCCGTCCTCGCGCCGAGCGAGCCGTCGCAGAAGACCTTGACGCCGCTGATTCTCAAGAGTCCGTACGAGAAGCGCGTCCTGAGCTCCTTCTCCTCGATGTACGGAAGCGCCTCGATCGGCACGTAGAGCCGCATCCTTAGCGAGAGCTTGCCCGATGACTGGAGCTGAACGAGGGAGTCGAGCTCGTTCTTGAAATTGTCTTTGGAGATGACGCAGTGCAGGGTGGTGAGCCCGCTTCTTGAGGCCTCATATTCGGCCGTGATCAGGTCCCCCGCCGTCACTTCGACCGCTTCCCTCGGAAGCCGCGAGTAAGCTTCCACGAGAGCGTCTTCCCTGATTATCCCCGTCAACCGTCCCGCCGAATCCCTGGCGTATCCGTATCCTTGCTTCCCTTCTAGCCCGAGCGCCTCGATCGCCCGCGTGTTCGCCAAGCCTATGTGGCCGCAGACCCGGTTGAGCATTATCGGATTCACGGGGGAGAGGTCGTCCAGGTCCTCCCTGCGGGGCATCCTGCGGTCGGGGAAGGTCTCCTGGTCCCACCCCATCCCGAGGATCCACTCGCTTGGCGCCGCCCTCTGAACCTTGGCCTGCACCCTCATCCTTAACGCGGTGAGATTGGCAGTCCCCCTGAGGTCTACCGACCTCTTCAGCCATCCGAACTCGAAGGGATGGCAGTGGCTGTCGACGAACCCCGGCAACGCTGTGCATCCTCTTGCGTCAATGATCGTCGCATCCCTCTGGCCCTCTTGCGAGTCTCCCTCCGTCACCCCCGCCACGAGGCCGTCCGCTATTCGGACCGAGCCAGCCCTCCCTGACGGGAGGCTGCAATTGCGTATGACCAGCGTCGTCAAGAGATCTCTCTCCTTAGGAATTCGAGCGACGCACAGTTCTTCTTCGACCGGAGCAGGGAACGTGCGTCGGCGACCGAGTCGAGGTCCATCATTATCCCTACGCTGCCGTAAACGGCCAGCGATATATTGCTCCTTGCAGCGCTCGAGACGTGATTCCAAAAGCTGTCGTTGTCGTAGCTGAGCCCAGGGATTCTGGCCCTTGAGTAAAGGAGCAAGTTGGTCCCGTCAAAGGCGCGCGAAGGGGATATCACCGCGTCAATGCCCTCCCGCTTCGTCGCGAGGGGTCTCTTCAGATCCTCGACCTTGAGGAGGGGGAGGTCGGACGGAAGGACCAGGAACTCGTTGGAGTCCTCCCGGGTCCGCATGGCAAGCTCCACCGCCGAGTTGAAGCCACGGTCTCGGTCCTCCTTCAGGGCATTGGCGCCCTCATACCTCGCTGTGGCCAACATCCCCTCGCTCGAAGAGACGATGAACGTGCTCGAGAGGAGACCGGCCCTGCGGATGACAGACAGCAGGTCGACCAGAAGCAGCCTCGCAAGCTCCTCCCTCGTTTGTCCGTCCATCACCCCGGCGAGCCTGGACTTGTGGTTCTCTCCCTTGACCGGGATCACGACGGCGGGCCTCAACATGACACCGCTAACTCCGCCAACCGGACCTCGTCCCGTTTGTCTCGCATGACCGTCTCAGACACCACGCACTCCATCCCCTCCCTTTCCACCCTCCGCTTGAGCCCCAAGTCCTCATCGCTTATCACCAGCACGTCGACCAACCCGGAATAGAGCTCGGCTACCCCTACCGAGTCG
Organism: uncultured archaeon; assembly: GCA_963731775.1. Taxonomy (GTDB): domain Archaea; phylum Thermoproteota; class Nitrososphaeria; order Nitrososphaerales; family Gagatemarchaeaceae; genus DATJAJ01. The sequence continues at coordinate 565,783 of CAVSWV010000006.1, forward strand.
TGGCGCGCTCCGACGGCCGTCATCAGCTTCCCGGCTGGGCCGCTCAGGGGCTTCTTCCCCACCATCGGGGAGACGGCCACGGTCCTAGCTCCAGACCCGGAGAGCAGCTCTCTCATCCCGGGTATGGCGAGGATGGGTCCGATGCTCGTGATGGGGTTCCCCGGGCAGAAGACCACCCTGTCGGCCTCGGAGATTGCGGCGCGCACCTCGGAACTCAGCACCGCCCTCCCGGCCTTGGCATACTTCACTCCCGTGACTCTGGGCCTCCCCCCATGTTTCACCCAGAACTCCTGTAGATGCATCTCCCCCGAGGTCGTCCGAATCCTAGTTTCAACGTCCGAGTCTGTAGAAGGAAGGATTCGTTGTCTGACGCCGAGGCTCTTGCAGAGGGTCGCCGTTATCTTGGTCAAGTTAGAACCCTGTTTGAGCATCTGCGTCCTGTAGAGATGCGTGGCAAGGTCCCTGTCCCCGAGCTGGAACCAGGTCTCGCCGCCTAACCTCCCGAGCTGGTCGAGCGTCCTGAAGGTGTCTCTCCTGACTCCCCATCCTCGTACCGTGTCCGACACGCCCGCAAGGGTGTACATCGCAGTGTCCACGTCAGGGCAGATGTAGAGTCCGCTCATCCAGAAGTTGTCGCCGACGTTAGCCACGACGTCGAACTCGCCGACGACCATGGAGATGCCTCGCAGCAGCTTCGCAGACCCGGTCCCCCCGGCAAGAGCGACCGTCTTCAAAAGCTCACCTGAACAGGTCCTTTTCCTTGTCGAGCACCAGTTCTGTCGCACTCCGTTCTCCTCGACCATACCTTGCCCCCCTGACCACGGCGACGGGAGCGCGGTCGAGCTTTCCAGCCACCAGCTCGGCGGCCCCGGCGATCTCGTCGACGACAGCGGGTTCCGTCACCCTCAGATTGTAACCAAAATGGTCCTTCTTCCCGACGTACGATAGGAGGGGCTCGATGCCGGAGCACCCAATCGCCACATCGGTCTGACCCCGCCTCCAGGGCCTTCCGAAGGTGTCGGTCACGACCACCGCCACCTCGACCCCATCTAGCTTCGCGAGCCCGCGCCGGATTCGCCTCGCGCTAAGGTCTGGGTCGACGGGCAACAGGGTGACGAAACCCTCCCTTACGTTGGACTTGTCGATACCCGAATTGGCGCAGATGAAACCGTGCCTGGTCTCCGTGATGATGACTCCGTGCCCCACCCTGACGATTCTACGTGACTCCCTCAGGATCAGCTCGACCAGCCTGGGATCCTTGCTCTGCTCGGCGGCGAGCTTGAGGGCTCTGGCCCCCGGTCTGACCCTGGAGAGCTTCACCATCCTTCCCTCCGCCTTGGACACGACTTTCTGCTTGACGACCACCACGTCTCCGTTCCGAAATCTGACTCTCGCCTTCCGGGCGGCGACCGAGATGAATCGGGCTAGGTCAGCTCCAGGTTCGACTTCGGGCATTCCAGGGATGGAGAAGACCTCGACCCTTTCCAAATCGGACAGGGCCAGATGAGGCCGAGTTTTAACCAATTCTGACCGGGGGAGGGGCCCAAGATAGTCTCCGTTCCCGCACTGCCGCCTTCGCCCTGTGAAGAATCTTGCAGCGGCGGAGGGCGACGCGCCACGCCGCACGGCCCAGAGCAAAGGCGCGATTGTCGTCGCGGATGACACGGAGAAGTACGCTCTGCCGAGCAGGTTCGGCGACAAGCCCAAGTCCGTGATGCTCGACTACGTCCTCGACTCGGTCTGGACCGTGCCCGTTGACATCTTCGTGGTCTTCCGGGACGAGCCAAGCCTGGCACTGATCGAGAGCATTGCGCCTTATGGTGTAAAGGTCGTCATCGACCGGGAGCGGGACACTCTCCACTCCAGGATATTCGCCGGCTTACGGGCGAGTTGCTCCTCGACGGGAGGGGGTCGCCAGGCTGGGGGTCGAGGCTATCCAAACAGAGGACGGGTATCTCCGCAAGAAATGGGAGACTCCGGCTGACTGTGGCACCTACTAGGTCAAACCCAGGGCTGGGAATCTCTGGGCCAAGGCGACTGCCCTTTCACCTCCGTAGCAGGGAGCTATCACTTCTCATAAGGTGAAGCGTGAATGCTCGTTCCAATAATTGCTATTCGCAGGCATATTATATAGTGTTCTCACATCTACGCTTAATAGTTCCCTTTCCTTACTAAGTCCATATGAGCAACAGGCTCGCGACAGGCGCCCAGGAGAAGGTCCAGATGACCTGCGGCCTTTGCGGCCGCGCTTTGGGTAAGGGCTACAACTTCACATGTCACATCTGTGGAGCGACCTACTGCTATGCCCACATGCCGGCCAAGTGCACCCATAGGAGGCTCCAGAGCCTCACTCGCGTAACAGCCTAGCCTGCGAAAAGGATTTACCTAACTGCGAAGGCGTTCGGGTGTGAAAGTATACCTCTCAGTGCCCATGATAGCGAATCGGTCCTTGGACCGGGCGAAGCTGATGGCCGCAGCAGTAGTTGCCAGCGGGCACGTGCTCACGTCTCCATGGGTGCTTGGATCGATCGAAGCGTTGACCGCCAATCCAATCAACGTCTTCGAGAGGGACAAGGCCGGCGCTGAAGGCTGCGACATCCTACTCGCGGACGTCTCCCAGCCTAGCATAGGGGTAGGGATGGAGATAATGGCAGCACACAGCGCGGGGAAGAGGATAATCCTGGTCTCGAAAGACGGAAGCGTGACCTCGAGGATGCTCCAGCACATGGATCGGAAAGAATTTTTGACGTTCACGGACGACGAATCCCTGCGGACTGTTTTGACGAAGGCGCTGAAGGATAAATAGACGACCGCACCCGAGCGAGCCATGAAGCGAGAGATTAGGAGCCCGACGGCGCCACCCCCCATAGGCCCCTATTCCCAAGGAATCTCGGAGGGGAGACTCGTCTTCTGCTCCGGACAGGTAGGGCTTGACATCAAGACGACTGAGCTCGCCCAGGGGGTTGGGCCTCAGACATTTTTGGCTCTGCGTAACCTCGACGAGGTCCTCGTCGCCGCCGGGCTAAGCCTCAACAACGTCGTGAAGACCACGGTCTTCCTCACGGACATGACCGACTTCTCCGCCATGAACGAGGAATACTCCAAGCACTTCTCTCCCCCGTATCCCGCGAGGAGCACGGTGCAGGTCTCCTCACTTCCGCGGGGAGCCAAGGTTGAGATCGAGGTCATCGCCTCTCTTCCGGGTCCCTGACCGCCCTCCCGACTTGCTGTAATCGAGACCGTGAGGTTAATATCCAGACCAGGGCGCCCGGTTTCCGATTTGAAGGGAGCCAAACCAAAGCTGTCAACCAGCTTGATTCTCATCCTGCTGCTGTTGGCTCTATCGGCTCTTTACCTACCCGAGGCCGCAAATGCGGAATACTTGTCGACGTGGAGCATCTCGAGCAACTACTATCCTTTTGACATGGAGAACGGGTCCTGCGTCACGTACCAGGGGTACATGTACTGCGTGGGCGGCGAAAACATCCTCACTAGCAACCCGTCCGACCTGGTCTTCTACGCGCCAATATCAGCCTCTGGGGTCGGCCCTTGGACGGGGACGATCGCGCTGCCGGTGCCAATGGAGTACCAGTCCTGTGCGGCAGCTTCCGGGTACATCTACTGTGTCGGGGGCTTCAACGGGTCCTCGTCCTTCCCGATGACCAACGTCTACTATGCTGCGCTCTCGTCGTCCGGAGTTGGGGGTTGGACGAAGACCAATTCATACCCGATCATCATAGCGGCCGAATCCTGCAACGCCTGGGCCACCTACCTCTTCTGCGTGGGCGGACTCCAATCGGCCTTCGGCGCCGTGAGCGCGGTCTACTATGCTCCGATTTCATCGCTCGGCGTAGAGTCTTGGCTGAGCACCACCTCTTATCCGATAAACTCGGGCGGCCTCGCTTGCGCGATAGCGCAGCCCGTGTCGGTTTTGACCTGCGCGGGCGGGGTCCCCGGCGGCTTCGGTTCGGCGACCGCGTCGGTCTACTCGACGGTACTTTCGACCTCGTCGCTTAGTTGGAGCTCGTCCGCGGACTATCCGACGGAGGTGGAGGAATTGTCATGCAACTCGGTCGCTTCCTACATCTACTGCATGGGCGGAGCGAACGGCGGGGGCGACCTCAATGCCGTCTTTCTGGGGCAGGTCACGACCAGCGGGGTGGCGTCGTGGCAGTCTACGGTCCCCCTCCCGGCAACGGACTCCTCGCTCCAATGCGCCTCAAGCTCAGACTACAACTCCATCTATTGCGAGGGAGGCGACCTCCTGGCGCCGCTGACTGTTTACACCAACGTGATACCCTCGACCGTGACCACGACCTCGACGATCACGGCCACGAGCTCGGTCTTCGTGCTCGTCACCACCACCACAACCGCGACCGCCACCTCCACCACGACCCAGGTCTCGACACGGACGGCGACGTCCACCGTTACGAGCGTGACGACCGCGCCGGCGGTCACTTCAACGACGACGGCAGTCTCTACTCAGAGGGTGACGCAAACCTCCACCGTCCAAGAAGGCTCGACGACGGTCACGGCCACAGAGACCTCCGTGCAGACCTCCACAGTTCAAGCCTCAGGGTCAGGCACCGTCACTTTCACGACCACGAAGACAGAGACTAGCGCTGGGGCCGGGGGCGGAGGCGGTGGAAACTCGACAGTCCCCTGGGCAGTGGCAGGAGTTGCGGGAGTCGCCGCCCTGGGACTGCTAGGATACGTCATCTTGTCCCGTCCCCGTGCCGTCTAACCACGTTCAAAGCTCGGTGGGCCGTCGCGTCAGGGCTTGGGCCGCCAGGCCTTCCTGTACGGTCCCCTGGTCCTTCTCCTCGCCTTTTTCTTCTTCTCTGACTTGTGCAGGATGGAATCCTGTCGGTCCGTCATATACAGTCCTTTCGGGGTCCAGATTAATAATCTACGGCCTCTGGATGAGACGCCTTGAACAAGCTCCGCGTCGGGACCATGATTCTCGCCGTGGCCGTGATTCTCCTCATCGTTGTTCTCCTTCTCCCCACATACCCGACCCCGAGGGGCAGCGTCAGCTCCGACATCTCCAGCTTCGCCGTGAACGGGAAGGAGTTCAAGTTGACTTACCTGGCCACGAACCAGACCGAGTGGACGAAGGGCCTGATGGACGTGAAGATAACCAAGACCACCACAGAGCTCTTTGTGTTCCCTTCGTCGAACTACTGGGCGTTCTGGATGTTCGGGGTCAACTCGTCTCTCGACATGATCTGGGTCAACGCGACTGGGAGCGTGGGACATGTGGTCTACCTGGTCAGCAGCGCGCCAGGATGCAACAATCAGTACACCTGCGCGACGTACAGCCCCTCTTCCGAGGCCAACATGGTGATCGAGGCGACTGGAGGCTTCGCGGCGGCCAACGGGATCGTCGTGGGAAGCACGGTCACGTTCGATTAGGCCGAGTGCCCTGCCCCGGCTTGGAATAGGCCACGATGCTGACCATCCCGGCGAGCCTGAAGGCGAACTCCTTGAACGCCGCCGCCTGGGTCGAATCGGGTCTCGCGGACACCACGGGCCTCCCAAGGTCCGACTGCTCCCTTATCCCGATGTCCAGTGGGATCTCGCCGAGGAAGTCCACGTTCTGCTCTGTCGCGATCTGGCGGCCGCCCCCGGAGGAGAAGATGTTCGTCTTTTCGCCGCAGTGTGGGCAGGTGAAGTAGCTCATGTTCTCGACTACCCCGAGTATCGGGACGTTCAGCCTTCTGAACATCGCCAGGGCCTTGGCCGCGATGTTCCTCGCAGCCTCCTGAGGGGTGGTCACGATGACGACCCCTCCCAGCGGGACCGTCTGCGCGAGCGTCAGGCTGGCGTCGCCCGTGCCCGGAGGAAGATCAACGACCAAGTAGTCCAGTTCTCCCCAGTCGACCTGGGTGAGGAGCTGTCTGACCGCGCCCGCGACGAGCGGACCCCTCCAGATGAGCGGGGTCTCGTCCTTGTAGAAGAAGCCCAAGGAAGCAACCTTGACGCCCTCTGACAACGGGGGAATGATCTTCCCGTCTCTCACCTCGGCCTCTGCTGTCACCCCCATCATGTGGGGGATGTTGGGGCCGTAGACGTCCGCGTCGAGAATTCCGACCTTGGCCCCGGAAGAAGCCAGCGCGACCGCCAGGTTAGTCGCTATCGTAGACTTTCCCACCCCTCCCTTCCCGCTCGCGACTGCGACGACGTTCTTCACACCTCTGAGAAGGTCTACGTCGCTGTATGCCCTCGTGGCCGCGACCTTGGAAGAAGTCTTCATCTTCACGGAGTTGACGCCCGGAAGGCTGAGCACCGCTCCCTTCGCCCCCTCCTCTATCCTGGTCCTCAATGGACAGGCCGGGGTTGTCAGATTCAGCGTGAACGAGACCTCTCCGCCCTCGACCTTGATGTCCTCCACCATGTGGAGGGAGACCACGTCTCTGCCCAGCTCAGGGTCTGTAACGCTGGAGAGGACCTTCAAGACTTCCGCTACGGTCGCCAATCGAGGGGCGTCGACCCTCGCGCCCGTATAAAGATACGAGCGAGCTACCAGCTGCCCGTGCCCGCCAGAATGCGCATGCAGGTGAGTGTGGCAATCTTGCTCGGCAAACCCGGCTGCTCCAGGACGAGCGGCTGCACCTTCCGACGGAGCGCGTAGTTCGCCCCCCGCCCGAGGTCAGGATGGCTCGCGTCGAGAGCCCAGGTCCCGTCGGGGCGCCTCTTCTTCTTCATCAGGTGCAATGCAGGCCCCAGCCTCCGGTCGTCGCCGTAGCCCAGAGCGACAAGCGTGTCCAACCCGACGAGGAAATCGTAGTAGTAGTGGACCGGATAGTGTATCCTCAGCCAAGGGGCATACCTCTGCCCCTCCTCGGTGAGCCGCCTCTGAAGGTAGAATTCAGCTCCGCGCTCCGCGGAGCGCTTTATGCCGCGGGTCCACCTCCTCTTCGGAAGGGCCGCGTACGCCGCCAGCCCCTCCCAACAGTCCAACGTCCCAATCTTGGAAGGGAAACAGTGCCACCCTCCGTCTTCCTTTTGGGTCTCGACAAGCCAGTCGAATAGCATCCGTACCCTCCTGTCCTTCGAGTAGCCGAATCTCGTCATGTACCTGGCGAGGTTTCCCACTATGCAGAGCTCCAGCTCCTCTGGCTTGTCCTTGAACTCGTCCAGCCACTGGGTGAAGAGCTGCTGGGCGGCTGATTCTATCCGCGGCTCGCTCTTGGTCAGACCCATATCGGAGAGCACTATCGCCATCCAATTGCTCGCCACGTACTTTGGCATGTAGAGATCCTTGACCGACTCCCAGTAGCCCCCCGTCTTCTGTTTCGAGAGGATCTCATCCGCCCAGCCGCGCGATGCGAGCGTGGCGCGTGCTTCCCTGACGTCAGAGTCCCGTTCGCTTCTCCCCTCCAGGTCGATCAGCGCCCGAAGCCTGACGGCCGGCTGATCTGCCTCGAGGAGCCACGACATGACACGCTGTTTCGAACCCATCGGAGACGCCCTACCTAGGAAACTCGGAGGGCCTCGTAGCCCTTCTCGGAGAGGAAGGTTCCATTGATGAACCCAGCGGCCGCGAGAGCCGCGGTCTTCGAAACGATAAGCGCCGGAGCCACTCCCGTCGACTTCGCGATCTCATCCTGTACCTTCCCTTCCGAAGTCATCTGGAGTATCGACTTGTCTAGGGCGGTGAGTTTGGAGATCCGTACTTGTTGTCCGGTCGATGGTTGCATCATCCCCAGCCCATCGAAGGCGATGAATGTGCCAGCGGCGATCATAACGATGAAGAGGGCAAGAACCAAGTTGAGGAGGACTCCGGCTATTACAATCAACACCACGCCGATCATTATCTTTCTGTTGTCCAACTGCACATTTCCGACCCTTCTACCGTATTTATGCGTTCGGACGTCAGCGCTTGTATCCTATCTTCCGGAGGAGGCGATGCCGCTCCTCCTTGTCGGACTCGCTCTCTATTCCCTTGGTCCTCGACCCATCCGCCACGCCCAGTATCGCTCGGCCCTCCTTGGTATCGGCCACCAGCACTACCACGTTGTTCGCCGTGGCGCAGTAGATCCCCACCACTTCCTCGACGGCCTTTATCCTTCCGAGGACGTTTATGGGGTACGCACCCTTCAGGACCACGACGAACGAGTGGCCCGCTGAGAGCTTCAGGCCGAACCCCTTCGCGAGTTCCGTCGCTTCAGCATCCGAGCCGTCATATCTCAACAGCGCGGGTCCCGAGGACTCGCAGAATGCGACCCCGAACTTCGCCCCTGGCATCGAGGATGAGAGCGTCTCGTAGAGGTCTTCGACGGTCTTGATGAAGTGGCTCTGTCCGAGTATTAGTTGGAATCCTTCCGGGGGGACCAGCTCGATCTCATGAATCTCCATCGCTATCCGATGCAAAGGCCCGAAGACGAGATTTAAGCCTGACGCGAGATCCTAGATCTTCTTGGCAAGGCTGGATACAGCGTCTTGGAGGAGGGTCATCCCCCTTTCGACGGCCTTCTGGGTCCTCCCCAGGCCGAGCCCCTTCACAACCTGTTCCCCGATCATCTTCTTGTCGCCCTTGGAGAGAGTAGCCACGATCAGCGCCGGGTCGACCTCTAATTTCTGGTTCGCGGCGTTGATGTTCGATATAGCGGGGATGACGGATGATGTCTGCAGTCCCAGGAAACTGTAACAGTCCACTAGCATCGTTGAGGTAGTGAGGTAGTCGGCCTTTCCCTTGACTATGTCGAAGGCTACCTTCGTGGACATGGACCTCAGCTCCTCCGCCCCACTCACGGAGGCAGCCGTAATCGAGTCGTAGAGGATCGAGAGAGACTCCAGGCGCGCCTCGCATGTGCTCCGTGACGCCCTCTCCAGCCCCGCCGCCTTCGAGAACGCCTCGAAACGGCTTGCGTTGCCCTTCGAGCGGGCCTTGAGCTGCTCGAGTACATGGCTCGGCGCAGGCGCGGTCTCCAGGGAATAAAGCCAGGCCTTCGCGTAGTCGAAAGAGGCCGAGAGTAGCCAGAAGTCTGCGTCGGCCACCGATTTCTTCGTGATCGCCTCCTCCGCCCTCCCCAGAGCCTTCAGCGATGATGCCAGCCTCCCCTGGGCGCTCTTCATCGAGTTCTCGTGGAGCACCGCCTTGTTGGAGGCCGTCCCCGTGGACAGGATAAGAGACACGTCCCGCACCTGCTGGAGGGAGGCTACCGAGACCGCTATCTCCGGGTCGCTGGGCTTCATGATATCCTTCTCAGTGGTGAACAACAGGTCGATGAACTGTGCACCCATCTTCACCGAGGTGGGTGACCTCTGCTCGTTGCTGACCACCAGAAGGTCGTACTCGCAGCAGTGCCGCTCGATGCCGTACGACCGGCAGCCCGTTATCCCCACGGCGTTGTTCAGGAAGGTGTCCAAGACCGGGCGGAGGACCTGGATGGGCTCATGGCCTTCTAGGGTCATGGCTTCACGCCCGTGCAAGAAGGAAGATAAAGCAATTGTCTCAGGGTAACCTGCAATATTTTCAAAGAGGGCGACAAAATGTAACTTTCGTCCATAATGTTAATATACGGGTTACAAAGACTTTGTTTTGTAAATAAAAGAGTTTCGGTAGTGAATAACATGTTTTCAGACAAAGATTTCTCACGGCTGATGAAGTTCCAGAAGGCGCTCGACAAGTGCCCTAGATGCGGGAAGGGCCCCATGATCGTCGACACGGCTGGAGGCGAGCTCTTCTGCGGGAGTTGCGGATTCGTGGTAAAGGAGAAGATAGAGGAAGTGGGCCCTGAGTGGAGGGCCTTCTCAAAGGAAGAGAAAGATGACAGGAGCAGGGGAGGCATTCCGACCTCCATAGCCATGCACGACATGGGGCTCGCAACGGTCATCGGCGGGGTCAACAAGGACGCTTCAGGGAAGTCTCTCTCGGCCTCGATGAAGGCGACAGTGGAGAGGCTCAGGACTTGGGACAGCAGAAGCCAGGTGCACGAGCCAGTGGACAGGAACCTCAGACAGGCCTTCAGCGAGCTAGACCGCCTCTCTGACAAGCTCTCAGTCTCGGACGCCGTAGTCGAAAAGGCCGCTTACATCTACAGGAAGGCGCTCGAGCGCGGGCTCGTCAGAGGGAGGTCGATCAGCGCGATCATCGCTGCGTCGCTCTACGCGGCTTGCAGGGACACCCAGACCCCGAGGACCCTCAAGGACCTTGCGGCCGTCAGCAACGTCAAGAAGAAGGACATCGCCAGATGTTACAGGCTCCTGTTGAAGGAGATGGACATCAAGATGCCGGTGGTGGACCCGACGAAGTGCATTTCAAGGATCGCGTCGAGGGCAGGGCTCTCAGAGAAGACCAAGAGGCGCGCGCTAGAGATATTGAAGAGGGCCGAGGAGACTCGTATCTCCGCAGGCAAGGACCCCATGGGGCTCGCGGCCGCCGCGCTCTATGTCGCCTGCACCCTGGAGGGCGAGGACAAGACCCAGAAGGACGTGGCCGAAGCTGCGGGAGTGACTGAGGTCACGATAAGGAACCGGTACAAGGGCCTCAGATCTGCGCTCGGAATATAGCCACATCAGCCTTCTCTTCGCAGCCGCACCTTCCCCAGTTCTTCGACCTTTTCCAACGGGAAGATGGTGGGGAATTTCTCGCTGAGGATCTTGACGTACATCTCGGTCTCCTGGTCATCCATGAACTGGAACATGTACTGGCCCGAGTAGGGGGCTGGTGCACCCTCCCTGCGCAGGAACTCGATGTGGATCAGGGGGTCGCCCATCCTGACCGTTATCGGGGTCCGCTCGTTGCTCAGGTTCACGAGCTCCAGAGCGAGCCTCCCGACGAAGCCGCTGTGAACCTTCACGGAGTTCAGGAACGAGAGTCCCAACCGCCCGAACTTGCTCTTAGACGTCAGATGCGCGACGCAGTCCGGGGGGGCGAAGACGATCTCCCGGGATATCATGTTCTGGTGCTCGAGGTAGTTGAGTGTCCTGTCCTCCCTCACCGTCAGCACGTAGCCGTCGCCGTCGTACGCGCTGTCGACCGTCGGGTATACGACCCTGTATTCCTTCACCATCTCCTTCAGTATTGAGGCGCCTAGGACGGTCAATTGCTATCGCGGCTCCGCCGGCGCCTGCTCGCTTATCAAACTTGGCTGAAGCCGTTTGGCCGCCCGGTCTCTAAGCAGCTTCTGCAGGCCGAGGTAGACCACCAACAGGAAGCTGCCAAGACCTATCAGGTAGAAGAGGTCGAATATCGTCACGCTTTCCCAGAGGTAGGGGTTGTTTGAAGTCCACGGTATCCCGAAGGCTCCCTGGCCGTAGAAACCGTAGACCGACCCCAGGTAGTCGTCCCCCCAATGGACGAGAACGGCCACATGGATCCCGTACTTGATGTAGACGTAACCGAGGATGACGCCGGCGAAGGCGGCCTCCGGTAGCTTCCCGATTTCCCATCCGGAGTTGCTGGTCACGTGAACCACCCCGAAGGCCAAAGAGCTGAGCGCTAGGCCCACTCCGATGAAGAAGGTCGTCGCGGAGGTATTCGTCCTCCCTTCGTAGGCCACCGACGGCCTCCAGAGGGCCTTCAGCGCCTTTCTCCACGGCATGCCGACGCACGCCACGAGGGCGAAGAGCCCGATTATGAGGACCCTGAAACCGATCTCCTCCCTGAGTGGTGCGATCACAACGCTCATGAAGAGCTGGAACGCGTCTCCGGAAAGGCCGCCGACGGGAATCCCGGCCGTCGACTCCACGTTGTCGAACTCGACTATGGTGAAGTCCAGGAACCCTATCGCGATCAAGACGACCCAGAGATTGTTCGAGAAGAATCCTGCGAGACCCCTGTTGTAGGCCTCCTTGAGAGCGGAGAGGAGGCTCCTTCCCTGCGTCGCGGCGAGGGCGAACATTCCAGCGTATATCGCGGTCAGAGCGATGAAGAGAATTCCGAGGTTTGAAGCTATGGGCGCGACAACAAGCGCCGGGCCGAGGAAGACGTAGATACCGGTGAACTGGGTTGCCGCTGTGTAGTTGGTCGAGAGCCTCGTGTCGAAGACCGTGTAGAGCCCGACTGGGAAGGAGAAGATTATCAGCGCGAGCGTGAATACGAGTATAGCAGCGAAGGCGACCACGATCAGCTTCGTCAGGGCGCTGGCCTTGGCTTCCTGCCCCGATCCTACGGTCTCGATCCGCTTACATCTCCAGCTTCGGTCTTGTCCGTGTCGGCCTCGAGGAACATCACGCCCCTGTAACCGCACTTGGTGCAGTAGTAGTCCTGGGTGATCAGCCAGTTGCCGAGCTCTGAGCCCCTCTGCAGTGGTTGGAGGCACCTGGGGCAGAGCTTCTCCCTCGGAAGGAGCGGGTTCCTCCTGACCACCTTGGGTTTTCCCACTTCGATGTCCGACATGACGCGCGACTTCCTCCGGTCCGCGTCCAGCTTAAAACGATTCTTGACGGGATCCCGTCTCGGAAGAATAATCTAGTGGGGCCACCCTAGCTTGGCCGTGCCGACCGAGTACTGCTATTGCGGGACCAAGATGACCGAGATACAAATCTGCAAGTATCAGTGTCGCAACTGCGGGGCGATCCTAGACTGCGAGGACGTGTCTGGACTCCCCATGTAAGGTCAGCGGCCGCCCGGGTTCTAGGTCCCGCTGGTCTTGACTGTGGGCGAGTTTCTTGTCGCGCCTTTTGCGCGGCCGCGGTGAGAAGTCGTGAACTTCTCGTAAGCTTCATCCGCGCTTGCCCCCCCATGGACCACGTCTCTCACCGCCCTAATCATCCCGATCGGATTCGAGGATTGGAAGATGTTACGCCCCATGTCGACGCCCGCGGAGCCCTCGTTCATCGCCTTCGAAGCGAGTTCGAGGGCATCCCTTTCGGGGAGCTTTTTGCCGCCCGCGACCACGACTGGGACTGGACAACCGTCCACCACCTTCCTGAACTCCTCGCAGTAGTACGTCTTCACTATGCGGGCACCCAGCTCCGCCGCTATCCTGCACGCTAGTCCGAGATACCTGGCGTCCCTGCTCATCTCCCTTCCGACGGCGGTCACGGCCAGGACCGGCATTCCGACCCTCTCTCCGGCGTTGACCATCTCCGCCAGGTTCTGGAGCGACTGCCTCTCGAACTCCGACCCCACGAAGACCGAGACGGCGACCGCCGAGGCGTTCAGGCGGACGGCCTCCTCCATAGACGTGGTGAGCGCCTCGTTGGAGAGCTCCTTCAGGACGCTCGTCCCACCCGAGACCCTGAGCACCACTGGGACCCCGTTCCCTGGCGCGACGGAGGTCCGAAGTACCCCCCTGGTAAGCATTATCGAGTCTGCGAAGGGAAGCAAGGGCGCGATGGTACTTCCGGGATTCTCGAGGCCCGTCGTCGGCCCCTGGAAGTAACCGTGGTCTACCGCGAGCATCACGGTTCGGCCCGACTTCAGTACCCTCTTGAGCCTGTCCTCCATCCCCCAGTCCGACATCTGATTCCCCAGGTCCCACGAGCTTCAGGCTGGTTTCTTAAGCATGCTTGGTCCGCGTTCGCCAGGCTATCTCGTCAGCAGGACCTTCATGGCCCGGCCGCCGGTCGCCGCCTCCAGGGCCTCAGGGAATCTGCTCACGGGGAAGCGGTTGGTCACAAGCGGACTGAAGTCGACCCCCCCTCCGGCGATGAGCCGGAGAGCCTCCGAGGTGTCCGCCTCGACTGCGCCGTAGCTCGTCAGCACGGAGACCTCCGAATTGTAGACCTTGCTGATGTCGTAGTCTAAGCTTGAACCAGCGGCTGGCACGCCGAAGAGTAGGACCGTCCCTCCCTTCCTGACCGAGCCGAGACCCTGGGCAATCGCCTTCAGGTCTCCGGTGGCGACCACGACCAGGTCGGCCCCCCTTCCCCCGGTCTCGCGCCTCACGGCCTCGGCGGTGTCCTCCTTTCGCGCGTTCACTAAGGTCTTCATCCCGATCCTCTCCGCGAAATCAAGACGCCATTCAGACACATCGCTCACAATCACCCTCTCCTCCCTAGCGGAAAGTATCAGTGAGTGCATCATCCCCACTGGGCCGGCGCCGACCACCAAGACGGTGTCATCCTTCGCGACTGGGCACCTCCGAAGCGCTCTGATGCAGCAGGCTGCCGGCTCTATCATGCTAGCCTGCTCGAAGCCCACGGAGTCTGGAAGCTTCAGCACGCCCCCCTTGCTGAGGTTCCACTCTGGAACCACGAAGAACTCCGAGAAGCCGCCGGGGACGAGGTTGCTCGTCCTGTAGCGCTCGCACATGGTCTCGCTGCCGTGCCTGCAGAAGTAGCAGCCGTAGCACGGGACGTGGTGGTGCGGGAAGACCCGATCCCCCTCATGGAAGTCATCGGTCCCCCGGCCGACCGCAGCCACGACTCCGGCCGCCTCGTGGCCAAGCACCGGCATGCTGGCCGTGTAGTGCCCACGAATCTTCTCGACGTCGGTGCCGCACAGACCGCACGCCATCATCTCCACCAGAATCTCTCCGGGACCAGGAACCGGCAGCGGAAGGTCCATGACCGCGGCGGCCGCGGCGCCGGTGCCCTCAGGGCTCTTCAGAACTACTGACTTCATGCCTGACGTTCGGGTCTGCCTTCCCAGGCTCGATATAAACGGGACAGCGCCGGAGACGGACCATCCCCATCTGACTAGACTGTGTTCCGCGTCCGAAGGTCGAGTCCCCATAGGCGGTCAGGATAGATTATAACGAGGGCGCCCCCCGAGCGGCCAGACATGGGCGTTCCCGAGAAGATCAAGAAGATCGAGGAAGACCTCCACAAGACACAGGTCAACAAGAAGACCGAACACCACGTCGGACTTCTCAGGGCCAAGCTCTCCAAGCTCAAGAAGGAGCAGGAAGAGCAGCAGGCACGCCACTCAGGGACCGCCGTGGGTTTCGACATCAAGAAGTCCGGCGACGGAACGGTCGTGCTCATCGGGCTCCCGAGCGTCGGCAAGTCGACACTCCTGAACAGGCTCACGAACGCGAAGTCGAAGGTCGCGGCGTACCAGTTCACGACCCTCGAAGTGGTGCCCGGCCTGATGGAGTACAAGGGCGCGAGGGTCCAGATCCTCGACCTCCCCGGGATCATCGAGGGCGCCTCGTCCGGAAAGGGGCTGGGGAAGAGGGTGCTCGCGGTCGCAAGGAGCGCCGACCTGATCATCTTCGTCATCGACGTCTTCCAGCCGGACGCCAAGGCGGTACTCACGCGGGAGCTCGCACACGTGGGCATCAGGGTCGACCAGAGGCCCCCAAACGTCGTGATAGAGAAGTCCAGCAGCGGGGGAATCGGGGTCACCTCCCAGGTTAAGATGACTAGGATGTCAGAGCAGCTGGTCAAGGACATCCTGCGGGTCTACAACGTGAACGGGGCCAGGGTCGTCATCAGAGAGGACATCAACGACGAGCAGCTCATAGACGTGATCCTGGGGAGCAGAGCATACATTCCCTCCCTAACGGTGATGAACAAAATCGACCTGGTCAACGCCGGATTCACCAACGAGGTCAGCGCGAAGTTGAAATACAGTTTTGTGCCGATCTCTGCCGAAGGAGGCGTCAACATCGCCGCCCTCAAGGAGGAGATCTACAAGCGGCTAGACTTCGTCAGGATCTACATGCGTAGGAGGACCGGGGAGACGGACTTCAAGGAACCGATGATTGTCCGCAACGGCTCGACCGTGCTCGAGATCTGCAACAAGGTCCACCGCAACATGAAGGACGAGTTCCGATATGCCCTGATCTGGGGAAAGAGCGTCAAGTTTGCGGGGCAGCGAGTGGGGATAAACCACACCCTTATGGACGAGGACGTGCTCACGTTGGTCACGCGGTAGCCCCCGGGCTGGAGGGGTCTCCCGAGACCCTCGTCGTTGCCGATGACCACGCGAAAACTTTTATACGAGAAACGAGGAGGAAAATTGGAAGCAGTTGGCCGTACCTGACCCAATAAACGTCATAACGACGGTTCTCCAATTCATCGGCGTCTTCGTGTCTTTCTCGATAGCCGCGGTGTCGTTCGTCGGCCTAAGGAAGACCGACAGCCCAACTCTTCTCAGGCTGACGACGGCGTTTGCCTTCCTCGGGGTCGGCTTCGCGGTCGAGGGCGTGGTCGGCCTGGGCAACATCGTTCCCTCCACTGCAGCGATAACAACCACGGCCGTGGTCGCAGGCCTGTTGCTCGAGACCATGGGCTACTTCTTCCTGGCGTTCTCCCACGCGGTCGACGTCATGCTGAGCAAAAAGCTGGGCCCGATACTACTGATCTTTCCGGCGATAAACATGGGGTCGACGGAGCTGGCGGAGATTCTCGGCCTGATGTCCTTCTACTTCGTCCTGTACGGCTTCGTAGAGACCCTGTACTCGTACAAGGCGAGCAGGAAGCCGGACACCCTCCTAATCGCGAGCGGACTGGCGATGATAGCCGTGGGGACCTTCTTCCAGTGGTTATCGGTATTGTACGTTTCTGTTAACATTCTTCCACTTATCGAGATTATAGTCAAAGAGATGGGTCTGATGCTGCTCTTCGTGCCCGTGATAGGGTTCGCACTGGGGAGAGAGAGAAAGATTGGCACAATATAGGACGCAGGTACGGATAATCGCCGACGTTCTGAGCACCGCCCGAGACATGAATACGGAGGGCGTCGGAGTGGGCATAACCATGCTGCTCAGGAAAGGGAACATGTCCTACTCCAGAATGACCAAGCTCCTAGGGGAGCTGGTCGGGTCGGGACTGCTTGTCGAGCTCAACGGAGAGAAGGTCTCGAAGTACATGATCTCGGAGAAGGGGATGCAGTTCCTGTCAGTCTACGGGAACTTCGAGGACTTCGCGCAGTCGTTCGGCCTTCGCCTGTAGAGTCGGATTCGGTCCAGCTCATCTGCGAAATCGGTTTATACCAGGGCATTTCTGCGTCCTTCGATAGCGTTTGATTGGCATGGTCGGCGCGGGCAAGGTTGGCGCGCAGGCCGCCCTCGAGATCGCCTCGGGCGGAGTGGACGACATCAGGCTTGTCGACATCGTCCCCGGACTCGCCGAGGGGGAGGCGCTGGACATCGGTCACAGGCTCTCGGACGCCGGGGTCGACATCGACGTCTCAGGTTCTTCGGACTACTCCACGCTGGGGGGTTGCGACCTCGTCATAGTGACCGCCGGCCTCGCCCGCAAACCGGGGATGACCCGCATGGACCTGCTTGGGAAGAACTCCGGCATCATCGCGTCAGTCTCGAGGGAGATCGCAAAGCACGCTCCAGGCGCCGTGATCTTGATGGTCACGAACCCCATGGACGCCATGACCTTCGTCGCCATGAAAGCCTCGGGCTTTCCCAAGCAGAGGATCGTGGGCCAGGGCGGGGTCCTAGACAACTCGCGCTTCAAGTACGTGCTCGCGCGAAAGCTCGGCGTCTCCAGGGGCTCGATCGCCTCAATCGTCCTGGGGGAGCACGGCGAGAGCATGATACCCATCGCGAGCCACACGAGCGTCAGCGGGGTCCCCCTCTCGACGATCCTCAGCGAGGAGGAGGTACTCCAGGCCATCGAGGACACGAGAAAGGTGGCGGCGGACGTGATCGCCAAGAAGGGCGCCACGATCTTCGCCCCGGGGAACGCGATAGCGCGGATGGCGAGGTCGATAGCCTGGGACAGGAAGGAGGTCCTAGGTGCCTCGACCTATCTCGAGGGCGAGTACGGCGTCAGCGGGATCTGCATCGGTGTCCCCGTGAAGCTCGGAGCGGGAGGGGTGGAGCAGATCTACCAACTGGACCTCTCGGTTCGCGAAAGGGAGTGGTTCAACAAGGGGGCGGAGACTCTGAGGGAGGCCGTCGCATCGATTCCGCCATTCTGATTCGACTTTTCCAATCACAACCCTAAAAAACCGTCAGCCGCGGCGGTCGATTGGATGCTCATCATAGCTCTCCTCAAGGGCGTGCCTGCTAGGACGACCGCGGTCGTCCAGGTCGGAGGAGTCCTCAACCGGGAGGCAATGGACATCGTTCTCAACCCGCATGACTCGAAATCGATCGAGGCCGCGGACTTCGTCAAGAGGCGAGTCGGGGGAAAGATAGTCGCGCTCAGCATGGGCCCCGACACCAAACTGATCCCGATTATGAAACCGCTCTACGACGCCGAGGTATACGGCGTGGACGAGGTATGCATACTGAGCGACCGCAAGATGGCGGGCTCCGACACCCTGGCCACCTCGTACGCTGTCTCGCTGGGCGTGCAGAAGATCCTAGAGAGGCACGTACGGCCCTTCGACGAGCTCGCGGAAGCAGTCAAGAAGCTCGGCTACTCGGAGCCGTTGAAGAACAAGGCGGCGGAGCAGTATCGCGCCAACCTCCTTCCGAACAAGATCTACTCCGAGCTGCCTTCGGTCGGCGACAGCACGATACAGCGGTTCATGGCCGGCGCCTTGACTCCCGAGGAGGCGGTCGCAGAGATCGACTCCGCGAAGCGCGAGCTTTCGAGGTTCATCATTGTCTCAGGCATCAAGACGACGGACGGAGAGACGGGGAGCGTCGGCCCGCAGGTGGCTGAGGCGGTCTCGGAGCGCCTGGGGACCCTGCTCCCGCACGCCACTTACGTGGAGGACTTCGACGTGGACCCGCTGGCGATGACGGTCGAATCCGAGAGGAAGATCGGTTTTCTGTCCCAGAGGCTGGTCATGAGGCTACCTGCCCTCCTGACGATTGACACGGGGTACAGGCCTCGGGAGCCGGGCGCGTCGGGCCAGCTGGCGGCCAGGGGCAACAACTTTCGCGGAAAGATACTGCAGGCCTTCAAGTGGACCGCCGATGACCTTGGCGCGGACCCGACGCGGCTCGGGCTCGGAGGCTCGCCCACGATCGTAGGGCCGGGCATCGACATCGGGAAGCCGCCCGTGCAGAAATTCGTCGGGAAGAGCTGGGTCTTCGCGGTGGAGACGGCCCAGACGGAGAGCGACGGCCAGAAGTTCGGCCCCTACTCGCGCGGAGACCTCGCGGACGGCCTTCCCCCCGCATTGCTGGACTCGCTCAAGGCGGCCGGGACCGTCGTCGTCTTCGACCACGCGCTGCTCGCGGAGGAGCTCTTCAAGTGACCGAGGGGTCCGCCGGGGTCTGGGTGTACCTACAGCACGACAGGACGAGCCTATCGAAAGAATCGCTCGAGCTGCTCGCCGCGGGGAGGAAGGTCGCTGACAAGCTAGGCCAAACCCTCGTAGGAGTCTTGCTCGGTTTCAAGGTCACTGGCATCGCGAGCCAGGCCATCCGCTTCGGGGCCGACCGAGTCCTCTACGTGGACTCCCAGGACTTCGAGACCTACTTCAACCTCAGGTACATAGACGCGGTGCACGCCATGATCGTCGCCAAGAAACCGTACATCCTACTCTTCACAGCTAACGAGCTCGGGAAGGACCTCGCCGCGAGGATCGCCTACCGCGTCAAGACGGGCCTGGCGACGGACAACGTCCAGCTCGAGGTGGAAGACTACTTCAACCCCCAGATGAAAGAGACCTTCAAAAACCTGCTCATACAGATCCGCCCCGACTTCGGCACGAGGCTTGCGCGGATTTACACGCCGAGGACGAGGCCCCAGATGGCCACCGTCAGGCCCGGGAACTTCGAGCCGTTGCGACCCGACCCCGCGAGGCACGGAGATGTCGAGGAAATGAAGTTCGAGCCCCGGGAGTATCCGGCCAGCGTGAAGTCCTTCTCGGAGCTGCCGAGGCCGGCCATAGACCTCGCAGGAGCGGACGTAGTGATAAGCCTGGGGCTCGGCATACTCAAGGACGGGAGCGGGAAGAGCAGGAGCCCCAGGGAGGCTTACGACCAGGTGCTCAAGCTCAAGAATGCGATCGAGAAGAAGGAGGGCCTAAAGGTGGAGATTGGGGCCTCGAGAGCGCTCGTGTACGCAGAGTTCAAGGACCTGGAGGGGCTAATCGGCAAGGACAACCAGGTGGGCCAGACGGGGGCCACGGTGTCACCGAAGCTCTACGTCGCCATAGGGATCAGCGGGGCGCTGCAGCACCGGGTGGGAATATTGAAGTCCCGCAAGATAATGGCGATAAATCTTGACCCCAAGGCGCCGATCTTCCAGGTATCGCACTACCCGATAGTGGGGGACCTCTTCGAAGAGGTGCCGAGGCTGACGGAGCTGATCAGGGGAAATGGAATCCAGACCTGAGTTCGACGTAGTAGTGGTGGGGGCCGGGCCGGCGGGCTCGGCGTGCGCGCTGAGCCTCGCGCGGAAGGGCGTCAACGTGCTGATGCTGGAGAAGGCGAAGATCCCCGGGGAACGCAACATGACCGGCGGCATCATCTACGGCGACTTCGAGGGACACTACGGCATGCTCAACTTGGTCCCGGAGTTCGAGACCACGGCACCGCTCCAGCGAAAGATCGTCTCGCACGAGGTCATACTGTTGTCGGACCCCGACTGGAAGAGGGGGCAGTACCGCACCTACAGGATAACCAAGGACTCTCTCGCGGCGAAGACGGGCTTCCTGACCATGGAGTTCGAGACGGGCCACGACTACAGCGTCCTTCGGAGGTCCTTCGACCGGTGGATGGCGAACCTTGCCGTGGAGGCGGGGGCCATGCTCTCCACCGAGACCTCGGCGGAGGACCTCCTGATGGATGGGAGTGCAGTCGTCGGCGTGAGGACTTCGAGAGAGGAGATCCGCGCCAAGATGGTCGTCGACTGCTCCGGCGTCACCTCGACCCTGGTCGAGAAGGCCGGGCTGCGGAGCAACCTGGTACCGAGACAGCTCTACCAAGGTCTCAAGAGGACGTACAAGCTCGACCAGCCGACGATCGAGAAGCGCTTCAAGCTCAAGCCGGGCGACGGCAGGTCCGTGACTTTCTTCGGAAACTTCATGAAGGGAGTCTCGGGTGGCGCCTTCGTCTACACGAACAAGGACACCCTCTCGGTTGGCATTGTCGCCTCGCTGGACTCGCTGATCCGGATGACGACTGAACACTTCGAGACGGTCGGGAAGCTCGTCGACGTCCAGGACGCGTTCGAGAGGCACCCGATGGTCGCGGAGCTCCTCGAGGGAGCAGAGCTCGTGGAGTACGCGGCGCACAACGTGCCCAAGGGGTACAAGTGCATACTGAAGAAGCCCTATGCCGACGGCTTCCTGGTCGCCGGAGACGCGCTCGGAGCCTTCGTCAAGATAGGGCCGATGATAGACGGGATGCGGAGGGCGATCGCTTCGGGAATGATGGCCGCGCGAGCCTTCGTTGACGCGAGCTCCTCCGGGTCCTACCGCGGCAGGAACCTCGCCCGCTACAAGGACCTCCTCACCCCCATCTACGAGGACGTCGCCCGGTCGGGAAGGGACAGCTTCATCTCGGAGAGCTCGGTGACCTACCACACCTTCCCCGCGCTGGTCTTCGGGACGCGCTTCATGTCCAAGCTCCGCCAGATCAACGTCCCTAGGCCGGAGGAGGTCAGCAGCGACGCGATACAGCGAATCCAGGCGGGCACAAGCCTGCTCGACTACGACGAAGACGCCTCCTACTCACACATAGCGGTCGACTTCGACCTTGCCTCGAAGTCCATCACGAAGCCTTGGGTCCCATCCTGCCCCGTCAACTGCTACACGATCGTCACCTCTGAAGGAGTCTATGCGTCCTTCAAGGACCTCTACGAGCACCAGCTGTCAAAGCTCGAGGCCGCCAGGACATCGGACGCGGACCTCTCGGGCAAGGCCCGCAAGCTGACGATCGAGGCCATAGCCGATGGGAGGCTCAAGTTCGACCACGTGGCCTGCGTCGAGTGCGGGACCTGTGGCGCCATCGGCCCCAAGGAGATGGTCTCGTTCGACAACGAGCGCGACGGCCACGGCGTCAGATACAAGTATGGCTAGCCGAATACGTCGCGTCACCCTGGCAGGCGTTGCGCTCTTCCATAGAGAAAAAGTCGTATAGTCGTGCTAATTCGAAGCTCCTTATATACCAAGGGAGGCGAGAAAAAACACTTGCCTGAGATCAAGCAATCACTCTTGATTGCTGCGCCCGTGGGGCGGGTGTGGGAACTTCTCGCTAACACCGTCTACCTACCAAAGCTCTACCCGGACATGATCACCGTCGTCGCCGACCCCCCGGGGCACGCCTTCGAGGGACAGAGACTGCTGATAATGGCCAAGGCGGGGAGGAGGATAGTCAAGGTCTTGATTCGGGTCTCAGAGGTGGTCCCGAAGAAGAGGATCTTCTTCAGCAGCGTCGACGGCGGGCTCTTCAGCCAGTATGACCAATCGATCGCGCTGGAGGCAACGGGCCAGTCGACCAAGCTCGTCGCCAACTTCAAGTTCAAGCCGTCAAAAGAGTACATCGCTGGCAGGCTCAACCTTGTAGTGTTGGAGAACTTCGTGGGAGACAACATACAGGCCTACCTGAGGAACCTGAAGGAGATCTCCGAGCTAAAGCCTCTCGGAGAGGCGAAGTGACTCTGGACTACGGAAATTGATTAAGATAGACTGCTCGGAACTCTCAGCCGACGAGAAGCTCGCTCTCGCCTCTATGGTCTCTGACAGCCTAGAGGGACGCGCCATCCTGCTCTCCAAGGGCGAGGACATCGTCCTGGACAATCTGACCGAGCAGGCCGTCGGCGTGGACGAGGTCCGTGGCTTGGTCGAACGTTTCGTGCAGAAGAGGGAGGACCACTCCGAGTACGCCGTGGAGGTCGAACGGGACCTCATCACGGTCCGATCCCCTGACCCAATCGCGGCGAAGCGGAACCAGCGAGAGAAGCTGCTTCCGCCGAACGTCTTCCAGTGTCCATTTTGCCCTTACGTCACCACGAGCGAGGGCCTATACCGGACCCACTCCACGCTGCACTTCCTCTGACAAGTTCACCCGGGCGCCCCGCGATCCGCCGGATCCATCCCGCCTTTCGGACTGCTCTTCAGGGTCAGCAGGGCCAGGGCAAACGCGACGGCGAGCCCAGCCCTGGCTGGGTTCGAGTTCTTGACGCTCAGCACGAGCGCGGGCGGGAAGAAAAGCCCATTCCCGCCCCACATGCCGCCCTCAGCAGCAGGACAGACAGGAAACTCCCGGACGCCACGGTTGCGACTGTAGAGCCCGCACAGATGGCAGCGCCCAATACGACCAATCTCTTGGGACCGACCTTTGCGGCGAGAATTCCGCCCGCCGCCCGAGATTTCGAAAATCCCTTATCCCACGAAGAAGGTCGATGCCAACACCCCGAGCCCGTAGACGGATTGGTGGAACTCCGTCGAGATCGGGTAGTAGAGTGACGCGATGTCGGTCTGGGACATGCTCAGGACGCCGTTGACCACAAGGAGCGAGAGTACTGCAGTGAGGCGCGTCGTCCGGGCCTTCTCGTGGTCCGCCATAGCTCTGACCCTACCCGGAGTGAGGCGTCGAGATAAGTCTGGCATTCTGAATCAACGTTGATATCAAGCCCCATTCCACTCGGCTCCAGCCAACACGCGTCCAATCTGCAGCGTCGGTCGTCCGGGGGCCCTTTTCTCGCGTTGGTTTAAAAGAAGGAAGAGCACAAATCCTGTGTGCCTCAATTCAAGCACGCCTTCCTCATCGGAGCGAGCCCGGATGCAGTGTGGGAGGTTCTTGAGAACCCGAGCTTCGTGCCGAAGCTCTACCCCGACTTCATCTCGACGAAGACGGTGCCCGAGGGAAGGGCCAGCCTGGGGCAGCTGCGGATTAGCACGGCGCGAGCTGGGAGCAAGGTCTTCGAGATCAGGACCGAGGTCGCGGAGCTGGTTCCCGGAAAGAAGCTCGTCCTGGTCGCGCCGAAGGGCGGGGCGTTCGACACCCTGAAGGAGTCGGTGGAGCTCTCGCCGAGCGGAGGCGGCACACAGGTTCGTGCGAGCTTCGACTACGTCGTCTCCCAAAGCTACTTCGGGGGGATGAACATAGTCGTACTAGAGAGCGCCGTCAGGGCGAACGCCGCCGCCTTCCTGAAGAACCTGAAGGAACTCGCAGAACTGAAGCCACTGCACTGAAGGCCGCGGGCCTTGCCCCTCGCGGGTGTAATCATTTTTCCTAACGTGTCCATGCTTCTTATCGCAGCACTGAATAGGGCGGGGAGTACACAGACGTCCAGTTGAAGAGCGTAAAGCTGTACTGGGAGGACAAGGTCGTCAACCGGGGCGACGTCCTGGTCTTCCTCTTCGGGGACAGAGAGGCGACCCTGGACGCCGCGAGGCTCCTCATACGGCGAATGAAGAGCAACCCGCACCTCGCGATGACCAGGAGGGAGATGAGGATGTTCGCGAAGGAGCTCGAGAAGGGCAACGGGAAGGTGAAGTACAGCTACCACAACTTCTACGTGAAGCTCCTCAGAAAGCTCCTCGACCTCGGCTTCATCGAGAAGAACGTTCTCATATGGGACGACAAGAGGAAGAAGACCGAAGCGGTGTACCAGCTGAGATTGCAGGCCATCCCCGAGCGCGCCCCTCAGGGTGGGTTCATCAAGCAGGCGTGGCAGATCGCGAAGGGATGGAACGACTACGTCAGGTCCGGCTAGGAGACGTAGTACCGCCCTGCCCTCGCCGCGCCAACGACGAGCGCGACTCCCGCGATGATGAGAAGGGCCGGGAGGAACGGTATGCTCAGGTTCAGGAAGTAGAGCGGCGAGTAGATAATCGCCAGCAGCACACCAAGACCAGCCGTGATGGGGCTGACCCTAAGGCGTAGGCTGGCCCGCACCAGGTTCAGCAGAATCAGGAGCCCGCCGGTCCCGAGAGCGAAGAGGGGGCTTTCGATCGTCACCCCGAAGTTTCCCCCCTGAATGGCCGCAGAGAGGCCGAACCAGATAAGGAAGAGCCCCCAGAAGACGTTCGTCAAGGTCTCTCCGTGCAATTTGGATCCGAATGAGTCTGCCCGCAGACCCGCTTTAAACTGATTCGATGTCCACACTCGGCTAGGCCAGGAGGTTGACGACCCCTGTGCCGAGAGTGAGCACCCCGAGCGCGAGCGTGATGACGTAGACGTTGTTCTGCTTCGCAATCTTCAGGAGACCCGTGATGGTCACGAGGCCCACGACTAGGGCCGTGGCGATGGAGATGGCGACCCCCGTGGGGTCCATCGCACTTATGGCGGTGTTCACCTCAGCGCGGCTGAAGATTATCGTCACCAGGAAGGCACCGAAGGCGGACGGTATGTATGCCAGGTAGGACAGTCTGAAGGCGTTCTTCGTGTCCACTCCCATGAAGAGCATCGTCGAGACCGTCATCCCCGAGCGGCTGACGCCCGGGAGGGCGGCCAACCCTTGGGCGAGTCCAAGGATCACGTAGTGCTTCATGGTCATGTCGTCTAGGCCACCGATGTTCGGAGACTTCCTAGAGTACCTGATGTACAGGCCGTCGCAGATCAGGAAGGTCCCGAGGATCAGGAGCGGCACCGCCAGGTTGTAGGCGTTCTCCAGCAGCCTGTCGCTGATGATGTAGAGCGGTACGCCGACGACCGCGGTGACGGCGGTCACGACCACGAGGTAGACCAACAGCTGCCTGTCGTGAAGCAGCGAATAGACCGACTTCCGGAAGTAGATCAGGGCCGAGCCGAGGGAGCCTATCTCCATGAAGAGGCCGAAGGCGAAAGCCACAGCCGCCTGCAGGCCGAAGAGGTAGGTCCCAACGAAGGTCACCTGCGTTTTGCTGCTTATCGGAAGCCATTCCGAGATCCCCTGGACTATTCCGAGGACCAGAGAGTTCAGAACGCTGGTGACCAATCGAGAAGGCCAGCGTCCGAGGATACATAAGCGCTTTCGGAAGTCTGCTTAGAATTCTTCGCCATCAGGAGGGATCGAAGACATCGTGATAGGTAGCAAATCCTACATGTAAGACGGGATGTATATCACTGAGTCCATCGAGCGGAGTTTTCAAGAGAGCCAGCAACGCATATAATGAGTCGCATAAACACGCAACTTCGGACGCCGTTGCCCATCAAAATGCTGACGATCGACGACCTCGACCTGAAGGACAAGCGCGTCTTCCTGCGCGTCGACATCAACACTCCCGTCCATCCCGAGACCGGTGCGCTCATCGAGCGGTCGCGCCTCGAGGAAGCCGCGATCACGATCCGGGACCTCTCCGAGTCAAGGGTGATAGTCGCGTCGCATCAGGGGCGCGTAGGGAGGCCCGACTATGTGAGCTTGGAGAAGCACGCCGCGGCCCTCAGCGAGATCCTCGGGAGGGGGGTGCTCTTCGTGAAGGACGTCTTCGGCCCGACCGCCCTCGAGACCATGGACTCGCTCAAGAAGGGCGACGTCCTGGTCCTGGACAACCTGAGGTTCACCGCTGAGGAGAACCAGGAGTACAAGCCCGCTGATGCTGAGAAGACGATTCTGGTCACCCGGTTACGAGAACACGTCGACGCGTGCGTGCTTGACGCCTTCTCGACAGCGCACCGCTCCTCTCCCACGATAGTGGGCTTCGCCGGCCTCGTCCCCACGTGCGCCGGCGTGGTGGTCGCGAAGGAGCTCAGGGCGCTCGACAGGATATCCTCGGTCGAGAAGGGACCCTACGTCACAGTTCTAGGGGGCGCGAAGGTCAACGACCGGCTCGAGGCGATTGACGCGCTGATAGCCAACGGCAGGGCGGACAAGGTCCTCCTGAGCGGGCTCGTCGGCCTGCTCTTCCTCAAGGCGATGGGGAAGTACAGGGGGGAGCTAGGAATCGACGGCGAGCAGAAGCTCGTCGTTAGGGCGCGGCAGCTGATCGACGAGGACCCTGCCAGGTTCGAGCTCCCCATCGACGTCGCTATCAAGGTCGATGGCGCCCGCAAGGAGGTGGACGCGACGAACCTCCCGAGCCAGGCGCAGGTCCTTGACATCGGGCACAGGACGGTCGAGCGCTTCTCGCGACGGATTCTCGGCGCGGGCACCGTCTTCATGAGCGGGCCGCCGGGCGCCTTTGAGTGGGAGGAGTTCAGCTTCGGGACGAGGGAGCTGCTCGCCGCGATGGCCGGCTCGCTCGGGACCACGATAATCAGCGGCGGACACCTCTCCTCGGCCCTTCAGCGCTACGGGGTCTCCAATCAGATCGACCTCATCAGCACGGCCGGCGGCGCGCTGGTCCAGTACCTCGCGGGGAAGAGGCTCCCCCTCATCGACGCGCTCGAGAGGGCTGCGGAAAAATGGGGAAAGCCCGCCTAGAAACTGTTTAAGAACCGTCCGCGCCGACATGATTCGGAATGATTAGGGTAGGGGTAAATGGGTACGGAACCATAGGCCGCAGGGTAGCAGACGCCGTCCTCAAGCAGCCTGACATGGAGCTCGTGGGCGTCACCAAGACCAAGGCCGATTACAAGTCCTCCGCCGCGGTCAAGAAGGGGATCAGCATCTATTCGGTGGAGATGAAGGGTCTCGAGGGCTTCAAACTGGCCGGGGTCGGCGTCAAGGGGACCCTGAACGACCTGCTCCAAAGGGTCGACGTGGTCGTCGACGCCTCGCCCGAGGACGTTGGTGCCGTCAACAAGAAGATCTACGAACAGGCAGGAATCAAGGCGATCTTCCAGGGAGGCGAGGAGCACTCTCTGACGGGCACGTCGTTCGTCGCGCAGTGCAACTTCGAGGAGGCCCAGGGGAAGAGCATGGTGCGCTGCGTCAGCTGTAACACAACGGGTCTCTGTAGGACTCTGAACGCGATAGACAGGGGCGTCGGCATCTCGAAGGCGCGCGCCGTCCTCGCGAGGCGGGCCGCGGACCCCGACGAGGTTAGCAAGGGCCCGATCGACGCGATCGTGCTCGACCCTGTGACCGTCCCCTCGCACCACGGATCCGACGTCCAGTCGGTCCTCCACAACCTGAACATCACGACCATGGCCTTCAAGGTGCCCACCACCCACATGCACCTCCACAGCCTCCTGCTGACCCTGAAGCGGGGCTCGACGAAGGAGGTGATAATCTCAGAACTCGAGAAGGCGCCGAGGGTGATGCTGGTCGACTCCAAGTCGGGCATCAGGTCCACGGCGCACGTGATGGACTGGGCGCGCGAGGCCGGGCGTCCGCGGAACGACACCTACGAGGCGGTGGTCTGGAGGGACTCGGTCGCCGTGGTCGACGGCGACGCTTACATGTTCATGGCGGTCCACCAGGAGGCCATCGTGGTTCCCGAGAACATCGATGCCATACGCGCGGTAGCGGGCGGTTACACGAGGGAGCAGTCCATGAAGATGACTGACGAGTCCCTGGGCATCCGCCACAACTAGCGGCCGCTCACTTCGCGAGCACGGCGGGCAGGTTCTTCAGGACGTACTTCGGCTGGTCGAACTGCTTCACGAGGGTGTGGACCCGCTTCTTGACGAAGTCCGCGGGCTTCTTCCCCAGGACTATCATGCTCACCAGCTCGGCGACCTCCTCCATGTCGTTGACCCCGAACCCCATTCGGGTCAGCTCCGCGACCCCGATCCTGCCGCCGGTGTCGACGATAATGTTGGCCTGCTCCAGCCGGTCCGCGAGGAACTGCAGCTTCTTCGAATCGTAGTCGAGGAGCACCTGATGGGACTTCGTGTACCCGAGCGAGGCGCCCCGGACGCTCACCTCCCTCTGGTCGAGGTTCTTCGCTACTGCCTGCGCGTTCTTTATCATCGCCTGCGCGTAGACCTTCCCGAACTGCATCATCTCAAGCAGAGTGACCGCGAGCGAGGCGACCCTGTTGAGGTGGACGTTGTCGACTATCCCCGGGTGGATGTTCGAAGCGACCCTGCTGAAGACCTCCTCCCTGTTGGAGAGGATGATGCCCCCCTGCGGACCCGGCAGGCTCTTGTGCGTCGAGCCGATGAGCAGAGAGCAGCCCTCCCGCAGCGGGTCCTGGAACTCCCCGCCGGCTATCAGGCCTAGCACGTGTGAACCGTCGTAGATGCAGGTGCCTCCGTCCTGGACGTCCGACAGCTCCCTCGTCGGGTGCGGAAAGGTGATGAAGCTCGCCCCGAAGAAGACCAGACCCGGCTTCTCGGCCTTCATCAAGGACCTTGACTCTTTGACGTCGATGTTGACCGTCTGGTCGTTGAACGGGAACGAGAGGTTCTTGAGCCCAAGGAGGCGGCCCAGCCCATCAGGGCCTATGCCCGGGTAACCCCCGTTCCTCGACGAGACCGAGAGCACCTTGTCCCCCGGCTCCGCGAGCGACATCAGGACCGCCATGTTTGCAGTGTGGCCCGAGAGCGGACGGACGTCGGCGTATCTGGCGTTGAAGACCTTCCTTGCTATCTCCTCCGTGAGGGAGGTTGCCTCGTCGACGTACTTGGTCCCGCGGTAGAACTTGTCCGGGGCGGAGTACCTGTTCCCGAAGTCGGACATGAACATCGACCGGGCGTAGGGGCTCGACTGGTTCTCCGACGGGATTAAGTTGAGGCACTCCTTCAGCCGCCAGTCCTCGTGTTGCTTTATTGTACGCTCCAACCTGTCTAGATACTGCGTGGAAGACATCGGTCGCACTGCGCCTGCGGAGTTCGTATTTTAACGTTGAAGTGTTTCTCGCGACTTGACAACTTCTATGCGAAGGCGAAGTCCGACCCGATTCCCGCCCTCGGATTGCCGGACGAGCGCCCGTCGCCTTGTTCCCCTGGAGGGACACGCGAGATGTTCAAAAGTCAAAGTGTATAGTGTACCCTACGGGGTTACCCAGCAGCACGTGGGACTAAAGCATCGGCATACCCAGAGGGGGGTACCTTTCGGAGGCAGCTTGTTCCCTCAGAGGGTATTGGTTCTCGCTCGCAGCCGTCTGACTCGGCTTGATGTCGAATAGAGGTCGCCCAATTGGATTCTAGGGTCAATCTTCTGGACCTCGACCAGCTTCAGCTTCTTGTCGCGCAGCTTCACTTCCCGCTTTATGGCAGCTTCGGCCAAGAGGGAAGGACGAATCCCCAACTGTATCATTTTCACCCGAAGATCAGAATCTATCTTTATGGTAATCCCAATCCTCTCTTTCTTCGAGTTGCCCACAACCACCAAATCGCTTTCCACAAATAAGGAACACCGCGTCCTAAGACTGTCTTCTCCCAGGTCTACCCCTCGAAGGCCACTTTGAGGCCTCAGACACCACCCCTCCAGGCCCACATCTTGCCTATTCGTGGCATTAAGCCACGCTTAGAACTTCTGGATGAATACTTTGCTGCATTCCTCGACCAGGTGGTGTCAGTAGTAGTACGTCACGGTGACTGTTGCAGTCGCGCTTCCGAGGCCAAAGAGGAAGACGTCATTGGTCCCGGGAGTCACTGCCAACGCTAGCTCAACCGGCGTCGCTGGGAGGAGGTACGGACCGATGAACACCCCGGAGAAGCTCCCTGCATTGACACTTGGTGAATAGTTGTCGAGGACCCCGATGCCTACCGCCGAGATGTTGCTGCTGCTGGCTACGTCCAAGAAGACGTACCCGCTCGCTGAAGCTGTGAAGTTTACCATCCAAGTGAACTTGTTTTGGGCCACGTTGTAAAGGGCCGACGCCGCCTCGACGGCGCTGTCCTTCAGACCCACTTCCTCGGTCAGCGAGGTGATCTGGCCGTTCAGCGCCGTTATCTGGCCGTTGAGTGTCGTGATCTCCTCCTTGAGCGCGGTCTGGCTCGCCTGCAGGTTGCTGACCTCTCCTGTGAGGGTCATCACGCTCGCCGAGAGGTTGGCAATCTGCTTGGAGTCGGCCGCGAGCGTCGCGTTTGCGGCGTTGTAACCGACCGTAAGCGTGGATATCTTCGACTCGTCCAGCTTGATCTGGCTCGTGAAGTTGCCGATCTGGGTCTGGTCGGCCGCGACCGTCGAGTCGAGGGAGGCTATCTGGGTCGTGTCCGCGCTGACCTTCCCCAACGCCGTGTTGAGTTGACCGGTCAGGTTGGCTATCTGGGCGCTGTCGAGTCCGAGGGTGACGCTCTGAGTGGAGACCACGCCCGATTGGGAGGAGATGACGCTTGACTGGCTCGATATCACGCTGCCCTGGCTGGAGATCGAGGACGACTGGGAAGAGAGCTCGGACTGCGAGGTGGAATAGTAATACGCGAAGCCCGCGCCGACCAGCAGTAGAGCCACGAGCAACGCGACCGCGACCTTACCGACCTGCACGGCGGCAACTCCTTGGGACCCTCTTTTCAGTCTTTTCGGATGACCTGAGGAACTGTTAACTTAACCCGACCCGCTCGGGTCGGCACCAGTCGGTTAACAGCCTCAGAACAAGCCGCCCGCCATACGGTTCTGTTACCTTGCTGGCGCGTCCTTGAGCGTGTTACTTTCCGTCACATCGGCCTTCGGCTAACGGTTAAATCAGCAAGGGGTAGAATATCGCCATTTGTCAGGACTCGGACCCGTTGGCAGAAGACGTGCAATTGCAGCGGCTGCGGTCTCGGCAATGGTGCTTGTGCTTTTCATCTCAAGCCTCCTCGCGCCGGGCCTCGCTGATTCTACGACTTCGGAGAACCCTCCCTCGGCCTTCCCCACCGTCAGTCTCTCAACCCCCGTGATAAGCGGTCTCACGGTTACCATAGGCGGATCGGCAAGGACATCCGCGGCCGCGTCCTCGATACTCTCGGTGCAGTGGATCTGGGGCGACGGGGAGAGCACGACGGGTCCATTCCCGCAGTCTCACACCTACGCGAAGAGCGGGACTTACACCGTGACGGTGGTGGTCACCGACGGCGCCGGTCTGAGGGCCTCGGCCTTCGAGCTCGTGACGCCGGGGAGCTCGACCCAGTCAGACGTCCTGTTGCTGTCGATTCTGGCCGTCGGTGCTCTGGTGGTCGCGACCTTCATACTGGTAACGAACGGACGGAGGCGGAAAGGTAGAAGGGAAAAGTACGACTATCTTCCCCCGCCACGAAAGAAGGACGAAAAAGGCACCAAGAAGGTGTCCGCAAGGAAGGACGCGCCAGCGAAGGAGCAACGTGCCGATGCCGAGGAGAAGTAGGGAAGAGTAAGCAAGCATTCCTCGGAAGGATTCGCGGACTTCGGCGATTACCCTCTTATCGTCGGCTTCCTCTTCGCCGCTGCCGGAGGCAACGAGGCTAGCTCGAACTTGAACTCCTTCGTCTCTGCGGAGTAGGTCGACTCGCCCCGCATCTCGAAGGGCGTACCGAAGACGCCCTCCAGCACTCCTGCAGATATGCCAACTATCGAGTAGCTGTTCGTCATGCCCGGGACCTCCGAGAAGATGGGATACCGGACGCTGACCTTCACCTTCCCGTCCTTCAGGTGCGCGGTATCGAACTCGAAGATGCCCCACCCGAGCGATCGCAGTGAGTCTGCTGTCGCCGTGAGCAGCCTGTTTGAGTCGGTCCAAGGGAGAAAGCGCCTCAGCGTCCCGGAGAGGTTTGCACCGACCGGCACCTGCGTCTCGAGGATGGCGTTCTTTCCGTTCCCCTCCTTCTCAAGCATGTAGCGCTCTCGCTCCAATAGCGCGTCGACGGGGAGCACCGCGGCCCTGATGTCGCCTGCGATCAATATCGGGAAGAGCGACTTGTCGAAGAGGCTCTCGCCGACCGCTTCCACCTCAATAGACTTCACGAAGGGCAGTCGGCTGATCTCGGCCTTGACCTGCTCAGGGGTCCTGTCGGCCCCCTTGAAATCACCGAAGGCGCCGGTCACGAAGGTGCCCGAGGGAATGTCGCTGTACGAGAAGGTGCTGCTGAGGTTCACGTAGTGCTTCGAGAGTATATCGAGTATCTTTACGTAGCATCCCTGCACGTCGTCGGAGACCATCACGAACTGGTACACCTTCTCCCCTCGGGGGGCGACAATCGCCAACCGCCGGGGGAACTGAATCCGCTCCTTTATCACAGAGGACCGCCTAGAATTGTCATATTTTAATCCTATCTAACGCTATGCGAAATCAGCTCAAGCCGTCGACGGAAAACGCCCCTTTTTCGAACGGTTTTCAGGAAGAGCCATAGTCAACGTCGATATCGTCGTTGATACTGGCCGGTCGGACTAGAAGCTGATGCCGAAACCAGTGACGAAAGCCTCGGCCTTTCGGAGCTCGTTGATGAAACCCATTCCGGAAGGTGTGAGCACGTAGTAGCGGTTCTCGCCGTCCTGTCTCTCCTCGAGGAGTCCCTTCGACACGAGCTCCCCGATGTATTTCACGAGCCTATCGTGCGAGAGGTTCGCCTTGTAGAGGATTCTGGTCGGCTTGGTCTCCCCCTCTTGGTGCACGGTCTCGAGGATGTCGAGGTAGATCCTCAGCGCGCTCCGCGGACGCTCAGCCTGAACCAACGCGACCACTCCTGTAGAGGAAGTAGAGAAGGGAGAGGAACCCGACGCACTGCACGAAGTTGCCCACGAGGTAGAGTTCGGCGGAGAGGTAGACGACGGATGAGAAGAGCATGACGTGGGCGACGAAGATCAGGACCCAACCCGTCAGGACGGTGAGGGCGAACTTGCTCCCGGTCCGAGAGTAGACGAAGACCCCCTGAACGACCACGAAGAGCATCAGTATGATGATTCCCAGCTGCGCGACCAGGAAGATCGCGAGTGAGAAGATGTAGAGCTGGAGCAACCTCTTGGAGGTCGCTACCGCTAGAACGGACGACGCTGAGCCGGCAGCCTGCTGCCCGAACGCGCTCTTGGCGTATCCCCACGCGAAGGTCAGGTAGGCGATGAGCTGGATGCTGATGGAGAAGAGGAAGTCCAGTCGGTCGAAGTCGGCGACCCTAGCCGCGTCGACCGGAGTCGACCCCGTGACGATCTGGGCCAGGCCCTGGGTGACGAGGCCGACGCCTAGGAGCATGAAGCCGATGGAGATGTACCTGAGGAGGCTGCTCGCGACGATGCGGTTCGTCTTGAAGGCGTAGTAGCTGACCAGGAACGCCACAGAGGCGCTCAGCAAATTCAATAATGCGTTGAGTTCGACGCTGAGAGCCACGAAAATCGCAATCTTCGTCAGAAATATTTAGGGCTTCTGGACCCTGGGTCCAGACCCGGCCTTCCACCGCGCTAAATACTCGGCACCCCCATTAGCGCTAGGACGAAAAATGCAAACACGAACAAAGGCAATCGGCGTCGCGACCATCATTGCGATGGTTGCGCTCGTCTTTGCCTACCCAATATTCGCAGCGTCTGCGGCTGCGCCAGCAGCATCCAGTGCCATCGCCACGAGCACGACCACAACCACTCCCATAGTCGGGCCTCCCGCGGCGCTATCCGTGGGACAAACGATAACCTTCACTAGCACCAGCGGTTCGTACAAGGTTAACGGAGACGGAAGCGAACACGGAGTCGCCTCCGGAAGTGTAACCTTGACCGTGACCGGCGCGTACAAGTACGGCTTCGCCCTTTTACTCACTTCAGGCACGCTCAACTTCAACAACACCTCGTACGACCTGGCCGCAGGTTCCGCGGAGATGGGCCCGTTCCAGGCACGTCTCGTGGGCCAAGGTAGCTTGGGAGACAGCACGGCGGGGTCCTTCATCATGAAGGCTGCGGCACACGCTGACTTCTTCGGCGCGACCTTCAACACGTTGAAGTTCGACGTCCAAGTGAACGGCGTAGAGTACGGAGTAGTCCTAGTCGTAACCGCGGCCTAGGCGCTCCATACTCTCCCCTTTTTTCTGATCCCGACGCAAGCGGATGCTAACCCGTAGTCAAATTATAGGCATAAGGAAAGAGGAAGAAGATAAGGAAGATCGAGGCAAAGAGCAACGGAAAGAAGAATGCTGCCCATACCTTCTTGTTCCACCTGAAGACCTTCGAGCCATCCAGAATCCAGATGGGGAGCATGTTGAACGTGCCCAGCCAAGTGTTCACGTAGACGCCCACCAATCCGAGAAACCCCCATGGAAAAGAGTACTGGGGTTGGGCGACACCGCCTATTGATACGGTGGATATACCCGTAAGTAAGAAAGGTAGGAACAGTAGCGCTACAATGACATTTAGCCCCGGCCCCGCCAGAGAGATGATCGCGTTTTCTTTCTCCTTGATGTTCGCGCCGGCGATGTAGGTGGCTCCGGGCGCCGCGAAGAGAAACCCAATGATGGCAGTCACCACTATCAGCACGAGTCCGAGAGGCCAGACTCTGAATTCGGCCCAGTAGCCGTATCGCTCGGCTGCGAACTTATGGCTCAACTCGTGGAGCACGAACCCCGATCCGACCGTGACGAGCATGATCAAGAAGTACGTTGATACGAAATTCGGATAGTTCGCAGGGGACTTGAAACTCTGCAAGCCCGAGATTCCACCTGGGAAGAAGACCACCCCGAAAGCTATCCCCAGGGTGAGCCAAGCGATGGCAATGTCCCTGATCTCTATCCGTGAGAAGAGCTTGCCGGGCGCGTGCTTGGGCAGAGTCGTGAAGTTTCCTTGAGAGCCCGACCCCCAATACCCGGGAGGGGGCGCAGCCTCTTGCCTGGGCGGCGGCGCGTACATCGTCCTCTTCTGGCTTATGTCACCCTTGCAGTGGTGAGTTTCGGGGAGCCTGTGGTCGGGACAGAAGACCCCCCCGCAGTAGTTGCAGACGAACGGCAGGGACTCGTCGACGCCGCAATATTCGCATTTCAAACCGGGAATTCAGCCTGCAAGAAATTGATTCACGCGTCTTGTAATCTCGTTATAAAATCTTCCCCAGAATCAAGACTTTCCGAACCCCAGCCGGTCGGTCACCGACTTCACCCGGTCGAGGAGGTCCCTCATCCTGACCTTGCCCGCGATTGTCTCGACACGTTGGAGGATGACCGCGTCCTCTGTCGCGACTACGATCAGCTTTGTGCCCACGACGAAACCTAGCTTGTCCCTTATCTCCTTGGGTATTACGACCTGCCCCTTGTCAGACACTTTGGTCACATCGATTATGGGGTCTTCGGTCAATGTCCTGTCGCAAAGCTGTAATCTCTAGGTTGATTAACTTGCCGCACGGCAGAATCCACCCTGGACGAACCGCCCCATCGGGTCGGGACCTGCGCGCTACCGGCGGCAGAGGCGCTTGATCTGGTTCTGGCTCATTATGGACGGGTCGTAGTCGATGCGGATTGTGTGCGTGTTCGCATCGAAAATGACTCTCCTGAGGCCGTTGAGCTCGAACAGGCCATCTTGGAGTCTGCGCATGCTACCGTGGACTCTGATGGTCGCGCTCGCAACCTTGCAGGCCTTTCCGTTGTCTTCCATCCACATGTTGTTTCGACGGCCACCCTTGGAAGAGGTTGGTAATAAACATAGTATCTAAGCAATAATCCTATGCATTTTCCCATTATCTATCCTCCCGCAAAGGTTCTTAAGCCAATTTCAACGGCTTTGGTATACATGGTCCTTGCTCCGGCCGCCGACCTTACGTTCGCGTTGGCCGTGCTCGTGCCCTTCGCGTTGGGCGTGATTGTCGGTTTCATCATCAAGAGTGCAATCTTCATCGGAGTCGCGCTGGCCATCCTCGTGGTCATCCTGATCGCTCTGGGGATAATCACCCCCGATCAGGTGATCAAGCCGGTCATGAGCCTCTTCAGCTCTACTGGCACAATCGAGCAGAAGGTTAACGAGGTCGCCGGGTACCTTCCCTACTCGTCGGTGACCTTCCTGATCGGACTCGCCATCGGGTTCATAGCGGGCTAGAGTTCTAACCTAGGATCCATTCCTTCGGGGGGCCGCTTCCGCCCGCGCAGTCGACTACCCCGCTTACGCGTCGGATGAAAGATGGACAGGCGAAGCAGACGAGAAACGCGAGGTCCTTCTTGACGACCGGGCAGGCGATCTCCTCCTTCTTCATCTTCGACATCATCTTGCCGCTGGCTACTCCCTTCAGGGACTCGCCCACCGCCTTCGGCACCTTCCTTGCTTTCTCTATCTGAACAATCTGGACCTTGAACTTCGTTTCTGTCGACAACACTTATGGAAGCGCGACGTCTGGTTAAAAACTTGAGGTGAACGGCGGATTAAGCCATTCCTCATGATTTCTCGACTAGCGGGAGATTATCTCAGTCCATCGGTTGATTCTTCTGAGATAGAGATACTCCAGGACGCCGGCCACGCCGAACGAGATGAAGTAGCTGAAGTCGGCCCCACCGAAGACCGAGGACAACGAACCGACGGGGAAGCCGAGCTGGATCGCCGGCACCATGAAAGGGACGGAGACGAGTATCGAGAGTCCGTAGATCGCGAGGGTGCCGTGATTCCACGGCCGGGCGTACGTGCTGCTCGCGACCGACGTCCTCTTCATGAGATAGAAGTCGACCAGGATGATCGCCAGCCAAGGCGTGATCCAGTAGTCAAGCGCCAGCAGGAAGTTCTGGAAGAAGGATACAAAATTGGTGCCGGCGGCCTCCGCAATCAGCAATCCGACCACGGCACCGACTAAGACCGTCGTCCACCTTTCCGCCTTGACGTCGAGGACCAGGGCTGACAGCGAGTTCGTGTAGATGTTCAAGGCGTTCGCGGCCATTGCGCCCAACACGATCGCGAGCATCGCGAGTCCGCCGGAGCTTCCCGCAAACTTGTAGAGGGCCCCGAAGTAGTCGGAGCTGTTTCGCGTGATCGCTCCGATTATCGCGCCGAGCAACTCGATCGCGAACGATGCGGCCGCGCCGCCCGCCATCGTCAGGAAGACGATCCGACGTTTCGAAGACGTCGACGGAAGATACCTGGAGTAGTCCGACGCGTAGGGGGACCAGCTCATTATGTAAGAGAAGGAGACCGCGAGGACTGTCCCGGCCGATCCCAGCAGCGCGGCTCCTGTCTCGGTTCCGGGGGAGTACGCGAAGGCCTGGCCGAGGTGGGGGATTGTCAGGATGAAGAGCCACAGGAAGAGGACTCCCAGGACAACGGACATCACCTTCTCGAACAACTGGATGAAGTCGTGGCCGTACACCGCTATTGCGGCCTGGACGGCGACCAGCGCGATAGCGACAGCGATGAAGTCGAGCCCTGGCACAAGCACCAGCGCCGCCTCAACGGCCAAGATCGTGTTCACGGCGAACCATCCCACGGTGCTCACCCAGTTCAGGGACCCCAGGACGTAGTTCCCTCTGCGGCCGAACGAGCTCCGGGATGAGAACATCTGAGGAAAGCCCAGGGTCGGACCCATCGCAGCCGAGAGGCCGAGATAGGCCCCTCCGAGCACGTTGCCCAGGATGAGCACCGGGATGGCCTGGGAGACGCTCAGGCCGAAGACGAGGACGCAGAGGACGCCTATCACATAGTCTGCGACGGTGAGGTTAGCGGCGAACCAGAGGGTGAACTGCCTGTTTGGGGAACCGTGGCGCTCGCCCTCGGGGATGTGCTCGATCCCGAACTTCTCGATCTCTGCGGGCTTGTCCTTGGAGGGGACGGACACGGAATTCGGGCCCCGCGGTGTCGTTCTAAGGCTTTTGGAGAGCTGTCAGGAACGCAGCTCGTCAGCCACCAAGAAGATCCTGCGGCTCATTTCTCCCCTCCCCGCGAGCTTAGAGTAGACCGCCAGCAGCTTGAGCTGCCGGGTCACGTCCTTCTCGGTCTCCTTCGAGAGCCTCGACAACTCCTCCTTCCCCTTGGAGGAGACGATGTAGCGCCTCGTGTTCCCTTCTCGCTTGGGGAGCTCCGTGACCAGGCCCTTCCTAAGGAGCTCGGAGAGCAGCAGATACAGAGATCCCGGACCGGGCTTCCACTCACCCGAGCTGACCCTCTCCATCTGCCTGGCCAGGTCGGTCCCTGACATCGAAGACTCTGAGAGGAGCTTGAGAGCTGCGAGCCTGAGTATCCCCTTTGGCGCGCTTATCATCGCACCACCGTATCGGATGAAACCGTCTAAATAGCTGAGCCACGCGGCCTTTTCCCTACTTCGGGTTGGCAAAGCGAACAGCAATCATCGTGCACGGCGGAGCTGGCGGCGGCAGGTATCCAGAAGGAGACAGGAGATTAAGGGAGCTCAAGAAAGCGGTCGATGCAGGGAGGGAGGCGCTGAAGCGGGGGTCCTCTCTCGACGCTGCGGAGGCTGCTGTGCGGGAGATGGAGGATTCTGGGGCCTTCAACTGCGGAAGGGGCGCCTGCCTGACGGCCTTCGGCGAGGTCCAACTTGACGCGGCGGTGATGACGGGGCTGGGGAACAGAGGCGCAGGGGTGGGCGCCTGCACGTGCACGCACAATCCGGTCTCGCTCGCACGCGCTGTGATGGAGGGGACGGAGCACATCCTCGTGGTGGGCGAGTACTGCAGGGCCTACGCAAAGGTGGCGGGGATAGAACTTGAGACGCTGACCCCCTCCTCCACCTCAAGGAAGAGGTACCTCGAACTGAAGGCCGAGATGCGCAACAGCCACAAGACCAACCACGAATTCATACAGAGGATTCAGAGAGGGAACACCGTCGGCGCGGTTGCGCTCGACGGAGACGGCATCCCCGCCGCAGCAGTAAGCACTGGAGGGATGTGGCTGAAACTCCCTGGCAGGGTGGGGGACTCGGCGGTCATCGGGTCGGGGGTCTACGCCGACTCGGCGACCGGGGCGGCCTGCGCCACTGGAACGGGAGAGGAGATAATCAGGTGTGCGCTGTGCTGGAACGCTTGTTCGTACCTGAGTAGGTTCGGGGCGGCGAAATCCGCCGAGATGGCCATTCGGCTTATCTCGGCCCGGAGCGGCTCCGGGACGGCGGGGATAATCACAGTGGACCTGAAGGCTAGGGTGGGTTCGTCCTTCAACACTTCGGCGATGGGAACGGCCTGGCATGACTTCGATCGCGGCCGGACGATAGTCAAATCCTGATGAGGCCCCGATGATCGAGTTCAGAGACGTCTGGAAGAGGTTCAAGACAACGGACGCGGTCAAGGGCGTCACCTTCACCATAAGAGACAAGGAGATCTTCGGCTTGCTCGGTCCCAACGGCGCGGGCAAGACCACCCTGATAATGGCGATGGCGACCGTGTACCGGACCACGAAGGGCGAGATCACCGTCGACGGGCACAGAGTTTCCGACGAGCCTCAGAAGGTGAAGGAGCTCATAGGCATAAGCTTCCAGGACCCGAAGTACGACCGAATACTCTCGGCCCGGGAGATCCTGGACTGGCACGGAAAGATCACGGGCGTCCCGAAGGCCGAGCGCGACTCGAGGATAGAGGAGATCATCGGGAAGTTCGGCCTCAGGGAGGAAGCGAAGAAGAGGACCTGGATGCTTAGCGGCGGCACCAAGAAGAAGATAGAGAACGCCAAGATCTTCGTCCAGCGACCCAAGATCGCGGTCTTCGACGAGCCGACCGCGTTCCTGGACGTCCAGTCGAGGTTGCTGGTCTGGGAGATGATCGAGGAGCTGAGGGATGAAGGCTCGACCATCCTCCTGGCCACCAACATGATGGACGAGGCGGACCGGATGTCCGACAGGGTGGGCATCGTCAGCAACGGGAGGATGGCGGCGGTGGGGACGCCCGGCGAGTTGAAGGCCAGCCTGCGCGGTCATGACATC
The DNA here is from genome assembly GCA_963731775.1 of uncultured archaeon. Classification (GTDB taxonomy): domain Archaea; phylum Thermoproteota; class Nitrososphaeria; order Nitrososphaerales; family Gagatemarchaeaceae; genus DATJAJ01. Next base: position 606,011 of record CAVSWV010000006.1, read on the forward strand.
ATCGAGATGAGGGTGGTCGGAGACCTGAATTCGCTCGCTGCAGAGATGCGAGGTGTGGAAGGGGTTGAGAAGGTCAAAGCCACGGATCCGTCCATGGTCATACTGGTAAGCAACGGTAGGACCCTCCTGCCCCACCTGATCGCAATGGTGACGGCGGGAGGGGGCAAGATCGAGAGCGTCAGCCTGAAAGAGCCCAGCCTCGAGGACGTCTTCCTCCACTACACGGGGTCGAAGTTGGAATGAGCGGGCCCCCGACTAGGCTCTCGGTGCTGAGGTCGATAATCGAGCGGGACCTGAGGGTCCTGATCAAGTCGCCCTGGATCATCATCTCGAGGTCGATCTTCTTCCTGATCCAGCTCTTCGTCTTCGCCTCCATAATCAGCAAACTCATCGTGATAGCCGGCTTCGACTACTACACCTTCTATTCGGTCGGAGCTGTCGTCTCTACGATAACCTCGATATCGTTCATTATAGGGGCGGACCTCTTCGAGGAGGAGGAGCTGGGACTGCTCGACTACCTCCTCAGCCTACCGTTCGGTCACTCCCTCTTCGTTCTGGGCAGGTCTCTCGGCGGGGCGGTCAGGAGCCTCATCTACACAGCCCCGATGCTGCTGCTGGTCGCGATCCTCGACGGGTACTACTCTCCCCTCGGGATAATGGCGGCCTGGGGGGTGATGTTCGTGCTCGCTACTGGGATCTCGGGCCTTTCCATTACGCTTGCCATGGTGATAAGGAACGAGAACCGCTTCGACATCACCATCGCCCTTGCGGAGCTCGCCACCGTCAGGGTCAGCGCAGCGATATACCCGCTCTCGTACATGCCTGGAGTCATACAGCCAGTCGCTGCGTACTCGCCGATCACATCAGCCTCCGACATGATGCGGGCGATCATCCTCGGGAACCCGGCCTCGGTCTCCCAGCCGATCATCCTGCTGCTCTTCGTCGCGATCTTCTTCGGGCTCGGAAGCGCGTTCCTTTTCCGGCGCATAGAGGGTGGGAAGTTCGAATAGAGCGGTCACCGTGCTCGAGAGGGACTTCCGGCTCTTCTTCTCCGACAGGTTTCTGCTGGTGGTGATGTTCGTCAACTTCATCATCGACCTCGGCGTGTCAGGTCTCTCCCTTTCGGCGATGGTCAAGGGTTTCAATTACTTCATCTACATCGCACCAGGCGCAAACCTGGTCACCGCGACCGTGGCGGCGTTCCAGTCCGGGAGGGACGTCTGGCGCGAGAGGGTCCTGATCGACATCCACACCTACCTCCTGTCCCTGCCGGTCTCAAGGACGAGGTTCGCCGTCTCGAGGCTGGCCGCGGGGATGCTTCGGACGACCTTCACCACGCTCCCGGGCACCATCGTGGTCTCCCTCCTCTACGGGCTCTCACTCCCCCTCTTCTTCGTGGGCCTACTGGTCATGTTGATCTTCTCGGGGTCGGTCATCGGGCTCTCGGTGGTGACCGCCGCGCTCTCCAACGGACTGGAACTCTTCACCACGGCCCGCAGCACCATCCAGGTGTACCTGTCGTTCTTCAGCACCCAGTTCTACCCCGCGAGCATCCTGCCGGCTCCTGTGCTTCTGCTCTCGAACTTCAACCCGATGACTTGGGCCGTGGGGTCGTTCAGGGCGCTCCAGGTCGGGTCCGTGGAGGTGGGCCTGATCGCCCCCCTGGCGGGCCTCTCGTCGGCCCTTCTGGGAGCGGGCTACCTCTTCTACCGAAGGTCGATGGAGATGTGACCCCGTTCAGTTTAAAAGGCAAGGGCATCGAGTCGGGTAGGTGAAACTCTCGGGGTCGTTCGGAATCGGCTGGGCGATCGTCGGTGCAGTCCTGCTGCTCTTCACCTTCGCGTTAGGCTACGAGGTGTTCACGACGTATCGGAACGCCACCCCCCCAGGGGATCTAACCACCTCCATGGGCACGCTCCTCTACGCGGCGATACAGTCCCTCTTTCTCGGCCTGATGGGCTGGGTGGGCTCCATCCTCATGCTCAGGGGACTGGACTTCGTCAAGGTTGAGAGGGGGATTGGCGTGGTCACGTTCAAGGTCGACAAGGGAGTCGGGATCGTCACGGCGCAAGAGCAGGCAGAGCCCGAAGCAAGTAAGGCGTCTTGAAGCGAGAACAATCCACGGCCGCGAGGTCCTTCCGCGTGGTGGCTCTCGCGATCGCGCTGGTGGCCATAATCACGGTCTCTACGGTAGCCTACTCCGGCTTCCAAGAGTACGAGGTCTTCGCGAACCGAAACTCCGGAGTCAGAATCTCTGCAAACTACGCAGTGACGGGGGCCGACATCTCGTTCCGAGTCAACGGGACCATCCCGAACAACGGCTTCTACCCCGTCCAGTTCGAGCTGGGGTACGCGGCCACTGACAACGGATCTCTTGTCGCTGAAGCGAACCTCCCCACCGTGACGCTCCCCGTCGGGGAGAACCACACCTTCGACGCGAGCGCTAACGTCAACGTGCTGCAGGCCGCGACGCTCGGCGGGCTCAGGACGATCCTGCTGAACAGCTCTACCCTGACGGTGTTTCAGGAGGTGAACGCCACGGTTGGACCTTTCGCCGGGCTCTTCGTGAGCTCTAACCTGACAACGATCCAGTTCGCCGCCCCGATGGGCCACCTCACCCTTTCGCGCGAAACGCGGCTCGTCACAGCCGCCGGGACGAGCTTCTCCGCGACCGTCTCCTTCCAGAACGAGAACATCATACCCCTCCCCTATTCCTTGTACGCGGAGTTCTATAGGGCGGGCGTCCTCGTCGCGAATACCTCCGCGGTCTCTGGAATCGACCTACCATCGATAAGGAGCTCGTTCGTGCTTACTGCGGAGACGGCCCAGGCGGTTCCGGCTGGGACGTACACCCTGATCCTTCACATCGTGGTGAGCGGCAGAAATCTTCCGATAAGCGTGGGGGTGAGTCTGGACTGATAACCGAGGGAATCATCGGAAGGAGACACAGGATCCTCCATGCGTCCCTGATTCTGGCGGTAAACGTCGCGATATGGTTCGTGGTGCCGTCCATCATTCTCTCATCCCTCACCAGCCCAGGCTCGTCACTCCCCCTGACTGGTACCCTCATCTACACCTTCGGCGCGCTGATAACGGCCCTCCAGGTCCTGGGGGCACTCACAGAAGGGCATGTCCTCTCCGTCCCCTTCAATTCAGGGTCCTATCTCGCGTCCGCCCTTTACATCTGGCTAGGCACGGGAGGGGGGAGGCTCTCCTTCGCAGCCAGCGGCTACCAGTTTGTGCTAAGCTTCCAGCCACTTCTGTTCCTGCTGATACTGCCTTCGCTCTTCAGCGCCATAAGGACGCCTCTGACATACTTGCTAGAGCAGAGCGAAGCTGGACAGGCCGCCAGCGATTCCGCCTAGTCTGAGCTTAAAAGTCGGTTCACAAAACGGGCATGCAGATGAAAGCGTTCTGCATCTCCCACGTCAAAGACGTCGACGGGTTGGGGGCGGCCGCGCTCGTGATCGCCGCAAAGGGGGCGCGAATACTCCTGACCGACTACGACAGGATGATTGAGGACCTGGACGCGGTCCCTCCAGACACGGACGAGCTGGTCATCTGCGACATTGGAAGCGACGACTCGACGCGGGAGGTCTTCCTGGCCAAGCTACAGAGCCTCTCCCGCAAGGCGAGGGTCACGTACATCGACCACCACTATCTCCCAGACGCAGCCAAGAGGCAGATAAGGGCTGCGGGAGTCAGGCTCGTCCACGACGTGGACGAGTGTTCGAGCATGCTGACTTACCTTGAGTTCAAGGAGCTGCTGCCCTCAGCCGCAGCGAAGATAGCACTGTACGGGGCGGTGACAGACTACATGGACTCTTCACCTAAGGGCAAGGAGCTCATGGAGAGGACCGACAGGCAGTTCATACTCTCGGAGGCGACCCTTCTGGCGGAGGCGCTTGCACACAAGGGCGAGGCCGAAGGCTTCCCAGAACTTATCGCGAGGGAGCTCGCCGCGATGAAGAACCCGCATGAGATAGACGACGTACCCAGGCTAGCCGTCGCCCAGCTCGGAGAGGTCGTCAAGCTGGCCGCGAAGGCAAGGGCATTCGGGAGGAAGATGGGAAGGCTGGCCTACATGGACACCACCGAGCACGCCACAGGAAACGTGGCGAAGCTCCTGATTGAGGCGTTCGACGTGCCCGTCGGCGTCTCAATGAGGCAGAAGACAGACGGATGGTTCGAGGTGAGCCTGAGAGGCACCTCTCAGTGCAAGGTCCACCTGGGAAAGGTAGCAGGGAGGCTTGCCCTGAGACTGGGAGGGAGCGGCGGGGGGCATCGCCTGGCTGCGGGTTGCCGCATCCCGGTGGACAAGGCCCCCTTCTTGCTCGAAGCGCTCAGCAAGAAGGTATGAGCGTCACTTCGAGCACTTCACCACTATGGCGCCGTCCATTCTCGTCTTGCTGAGGGAGACGCTCGGGAAGAATCGCGAGAGCAGCGAACAGAGCTGGGTGTTCCGAAGCGTGAGCAAGTACGTCTGGTAGAGGCTCCCGTATCGGAGGCCGGCCCTTCCGGTGGAGGCCAATCCGATCATGCTCGGAACAGTTAGCAGGTAGCACGACATCATCAGCATCTTCAGAGTCGAGTCCGACTTGCCGAGGTCGCAGAACGAGAAGCGCCCGCCAGACTTTAGGACTCGAGAGGTCTCCGAGACTGCGGTGACGAGGTCCCTCGCGTCTCTGAGGGCGAACCCGCAGACTATCGCGTCAAAGGTCGAGTCTCTGAAGGGCAGTTCCTCGAATGTGGCCTGAACCCTATCGGCGAACTTCGAAGCAGAAAGCATTGCCCTCGAGACGTCGAGGAGGATCGGGTCTCCGCCTTCCCTGGTCACAGCCTTGGACATCGTCCCCGGTCCCGCACCCAAGTCCAGGACGAGAGCCCCCTTTGTGACCGCGTAGGCGACGCTCTCGTCGCGCATCCTGACATCAGAGAACAACGAGATTCTGCTTGAGGCCTTCTCGTAAGAGGGCACAATCCCCTCGAGCGAATCCACAACGTACGTCCACTTGGACTGTAGGCCCGGGCGCCGGCCTTTCATTCGATCCGGTCGAACCTTTTCATCGCGTTTGCAATCCTGTTTGCAACATCTGAGGCGGTAATGTGCATCCCGAAATCCTTCGCGGCCGCCAGTCCCGCGGATCCGTTGATGAAGGCTGCAGCGCAAGCAGCCTCGAATGACTTTACGCCCTTGGCGACGAGCCCCGCCGTGACCCCGGTGAGCACGTCCCCCGTCCCACCCACCGTCATAGCCGGGGTGTGGGTGGAGTTCAATCCCACCCTTTCCCCGTCCGTGATGACGTCAACCGGGCCCTTCAACAAGACGGTGATTCCCCACTCCTTGGCTTTCGTCTTCGCAGACTCGCACCTCCCTTCGAGGTCCGGAGGAAGCTTCTCCGAGAAGAGCCTATCGAATTCTCCGAGGTGCGGGGTCACAACGGAGTTCGTCCCTTTCACGGCTTCGAGGATAGACGGTCGGAGCATGTCGGCGTCGAGGACGAGCCTGGATTCTCCCTTGAGTTGGTTGACGCAGTTCGCGAGCTCGTTCGGATTCTGTGGTCCCAGTCCGGGCCCAACGGCATAACAGTCCACCTTCCTCACCCAGGACTTCAGCTTGGAGACGTTCCCCCTCGTCAGTTTCTCATCCGGAAGAGGAACTACTATGAAATCGGGGGAGAGTGACCTGATAGGGGCGGCTATGGAGCGGGGCGTAGCGATGAAGACGAGGTCGACCCCCGCCCGAATCGCTCCCGAGGCACAGAGGAAGGGCGCACCGTGGTAGAGACGGCTTCCGCCGACCACGCAGACGGTGCCGTTCATGCGCTTGTGGGCGGTCGAGCTACGCGGCGGTACGGCCCCGGATACGAATGCTTCGTCGATCGTTATGGTCTCTATGGTCTCCACCTGGCTAGAAATTGTAGTGCCGCTGCTTCTTCTCGAGGACTACCAGGGACTCGATGGGGCACGTTAACCCGACCCTGCCCTTCAGCTTCTGCATCGACTGGTCCACGGAAGCGATTGCGAAGACCCCGACGATCTTGGCCCTCGCCTTCTCGGTCAGCCTCGTGAGAGCCTCGATGGTGGTCCCCGACCTCACCATGTCGTCGACGACGAGGACGTGCTCGCCTTTCTTTATCGACGAACGGGGGAGGTAGAGGTACTTCACTGAGGAGGGGGAGTATACTACTTTCTGCTCGAGGAACTCTTCCACACCGAGCTCTTTCTCGGACCTCGCCACGGCGATGTTCGCGTTGAACTCCCCGGCCACCTCGACGGCCAGAGGCACCCCATCCACCCCGACCGTGACCACCCTGTCGACCGTCACAAGGTTGAATTCGCTGTAGACGACCTTGGCGATCTGCCTCAGCAGCCCCACGTTTGACACGACCGCGCTGATGTCATAGGATCCGTCGCTGGTCACCCTCACCTGGTCTACCACCATCTTCCTCAGCAGCTTCTCCCTGAAAGTCGCGATGAACTTCTCGGAGCGAGCGGCGCTGGGGAGCACGTGCCCCCTGACGTACCTGCTCAGAATCGGAGCGGAGAGCCCGAGCGAAGCCGAGAGTTCTTTGTAGCTGTAGCTTTTCTTTAGGGTAGCCAAGAGCTCTACGGATGAAATTCGCGTTTTTACTTCTGCGACGCGGCTCAAATCGGATACGAAAGCCGATTGCTAGAGAGCAGTTAATTAGTGTATGGCTGGAAACGGATAATTGCTTCTGTCGTTTTCTTACGAAATCAAGTAAAAGGCAGCAGAGACAAGGAAGAGGATGAAGCAGCACCCTGCGATCATTGGGAGCTTGCCGATCCTTCCACTGCCAGCGATGCTTCTTTCAACGTACGAAATCATGGCGACCGACAGCAGGTCCACTCCCAAGAAGAGTGCGTACGTAGATTCACTCCCCGAACCGATGGGATTCACAGTCCAAAGCACAAAGACCGAGAGGGCCGCCACCACCAGAAGAAGCGCAACTATCCGGGTAGCCATCATCTCGGAGGCCACATCGTCAGACCTCGACGAAGGCTCTGCGCCGCTCACTCTTTCCATCCCACTTCGAATGCCCGCACTCTCTTCCGAATGGTACCGTTCCCAAGGTCAAGTCTGTAGAGCAAGAAGACGCTCCCGACGACTGCAAGCGAGAGTCCTCCAAGAGAGACGGCCAACGCAGCCAGCGTGGAAGCCGAAGCCCCCACGAGGGCGATACCCACTACGCTGTTCAGTGAGTAACCAATGAAGAAGGCGCCTGCCGACAGCAGGAAGACGAAGCTCCCGGCGGTCCACATCGCCGCGGATCTCGTAGAAAGCGACTTGGGCGAGATCCTGGGAACCGCCTGGGTCGGGCCGGATGTAGTCGACCCTCCGCCCCTCATGTTAGCCAGACCCCTCAAGCTTCCGAACACGAGCTTGTAGGCGACGACCGAACCCAGCGCAACCAGGAGTGCTGTTCCGCCAAGAACCAACACGGCTTCTTCGTCCGGAATGACCTGGCCAGGCGTCAGATAGCCCCATACCGCCAATACGACCACCTCGGAGACGAAGATCGCGCCCAGTGTCATGTATTTGATTCTCCGCCTGATGTCCCTCGTCCTGGCCCTGTCGATGAAGGGGAGGACGATCAAGGCGACGAAAATCAAGGTGACAGCCGAAAGGGCCACCGGGAGACCGGCGGTCTCGAAGGCCGATATCTTCAGGATCTGGTAGATCCAGAGGAAGTACCAGTCGGGCTGGGCGACAGATTGCCCGGCGAGCGCCGCCGAGTATTCAGGCGGGAGCGTGAGGGGGAAGATCACGGATATCAGGATCACCGCGGAGCCGAAGAGCGCGGCCAGCTCGAAAAGGTAGAAGGTCACGTCCGGGAAGATCGGGAGGAGCTTCTTCTTCTCCGGGGTAAGCGAGGCGAGGCCTGTGGTCGGCTCCGAGACCCCGTGCGTCTCAAGCATGAACATCTTGACCACAAGGAGGACGAGGAGCACCGCCGGAAGGATGACAACGTGCAGGTCGTAGAACCTGAGCAGCTCACCGGCGTCGCTCCCCGAACCAACGATTAGGAAGGTCATGAAGGACGCCAAGGGCGCGGGAAGGGCCCCCATCATTCCGATTCCCACGTCGGTGGCCGACTTCGATATTATCGTCCAAGGTAGGAGGTATCCGGTGAAACCGAACCCTAATGTGACGAACCCCATCGCCATTCCAACCACCCACATGAGCTCGCGAGGCTTCTTGTGCACAGAAACGAAGTAGCCGCGCATCATGTGCATGAACGCCAGCATGATCATGGCGTAGGCCGTGTACAGGTGGACGGTTTCGAGAAACGTGCCGAAGCTGACGCTCTGGAAGATGTACTGCGTCGTGGCGTATGCGAGGGTTGGATTGGGGTTATAGTAGAGCATCATTATCGAGCCGCTCACCCCTTGGATCACGAAGGCCACCGTGGCTAGGGCACCCAGCCAGTAGAACGGGTTGATGGAGTATTGCGGCGCGGGTCGGAGCATCTCGTGAGAGAGGCCTAGCCTCGAGTCGAACCAACCCGCGAGTCTCGGCACAGCACCGCTTGCTTGTTCTTTGGCCTGTGCTTGACTCGGACCCTCTTCTTGGGCAGTCTCTGACAATCCCTAACCCACCGGTGTTCCACCCTGGAGGTCTTCCAGGACGTTGTTGCTTCCCGTGTCGTGCCCGTAAATCGTCGGCGGTCCCATCCCTATCGCGTAGATGTTACCAGTCGCGCTGTCGAACTCCAGAGTGACCTGTGGTTGGGGCCTGGGTGCCGGTCCCGCGACCACCTTGGCGCCGTTGGAGAGATCGTAAACGCTACCGTGGCAGCAGCAGTATCCCACCGGTCCGCTCGCCTTGTAAGAGCTGTCGCACTTGGGGGAGGAGCCTGACGGAACATACCCGTAGATACAGCCAAGGTGCTGGCAGACCTGGCTGAACGCGACGATGTCGCCGTCGGGGCCGACTCCGCCCAGGGCCTGCACTCCAAGCTTGACGAGTATGTTCGGCGTCTCCTCGAGCGGATAGGCGAATGTGACCGTCTGCCCTGCTGAGAGGTCGCTGATGTTTCCGACCAGGATCTTCGGGAATGGAGAAGAGGTGGTAGAGCTGGTGCTCGTCGAACTCGTTGACTCCGAACTCTCGGAAGAAGACTCCGAGGAAGAGGACGTCTCCGAGGAAGACTCACTCGAACTCCTCGATCCGACCGTAATCGTCTCAACCGCGGTTGAAGTTACGGTCTGCGTAGCCGTTTCCGTGGCTGGCGGCGGAGGATTGGGAGGAGCCGCGGACGGGTTGAAGAGCGAGCGAGCGACGGACGCAACTCCACCTAAAGCCAGAACGAGCCCTATCGTCAACGAAAGCTGGAGAAATCTCCTTCTGTTATTGGAGTCGCTGCTCTCGCCTTTCTGCGGCTCGCCTGGAGGCGGGTCGTTCTCCCGGTTCTCTTCCGAGTTTTCAGAAGAGGACCCCATTATCTCTTTCGATCCTCCCATGAGGGTCCTATGGCTGAGGAAGCGGCGAGCGTCGGGAATAAGCCACCGAGGGCTACGATCCCAGCCACGGGGAAGGTGGGGCTAGGGAAGATATCGCTGCTCGATTGGGCTTTCTGTCCGGAACTCGTTATCAAGAATGAAAAGTGGAACGAAGGCATCAGGGCTGGATGGTCCTGTGGCGTCAGCAGAGGGAAGTCGTACTCGACAGGGAGCTTGTTGTCGGGGGTGCTGTTGCCCCACCACAACGCTGGGTAAACGTCAATGGTGTGTACCCCGGGTGCTCCCGTGACGGTCAGGTAGAAGGTAACGTTGCCCCCGCTGTTGAACCCGCACCCGAAGCCAATGTACGAGTTATCGTAGTCGAGGGTGGCGATGTTGGTGTTGAAGGTCCATCCCACTCCCAGCAGCGTTATCTGCACAACCGTCCCCGCGGGGCCTTGCGTAGCATTAATCGACGCGGTTCTCTGCAGGAAGAGAGTTGCGTTGGAGTTCTCCGTTAGGTTGCCGGCAGAAATGAAGTGAATCCCGCCGAGATCTGCTGGTGCCTTCATGCTGAAGGAGAATGACCCCGAAGAGTTCGCAGTCACATTCTTCAGCGGTTCGGCGACCAATTTGAACCCGTTTAGGTTGTTCCCCTTCCTCGTGGTCCACGAGAGCGCCTGCTGCTGGTTGGCGGCGAAACCAGCGCCAGTCACAGTGATATTCTGACCAACGCTCACAATGTCGGGAGACACGGAGATCCTTGGTCCGGTTGCTGCGTTGTTTTGGGGTACTGAAATGACTGGCCTAACGACCGTGGCTTGCGGGGTGAAGCTGACATTCGTGGTTGAGGACGTCGGCGCGAAGGCAAGATACCCCGCAATTCCTGCCACAGCAATTGCGATGATGATCATTACCGCCGCCAGGCTCTTCGCAAGTGTCCTACGCCTCTCAGGGTCTATCTTGCCGACGGAGACATAGAGCCCTCCTGCCGCAAGCACGGCCGCAACGACCGCGAGCAATCCGATTACCGTGGAACCCGAGAGGTTGGTGCCTCCTCCCGACCCTGCAAAAGTGACATTGAACTCCGAAGTGAAGACTGGAGTGGGATAGGGACTCTGTTGCGGATTGAGGTAGCCTGGACCGGGATACGCTCCGTAGGCTTCGATGTAATGAGTACCGGGAACTCCGGTGGCGTAGATCGTGAAATTCGCGGTCCCCCTGGACGAGATGCCGGTATAGTATCCGGTCATGTGGTTATCCCAATAGACAAAGTAGCAGAAGGTATACAATCCGGTGCCCAACCCGTACGAGGTCACCACAATCGGGGTGCCGGCGGGACCGCTGGAGGGAGAGAAGGAGAAGGACGTGTTGAGCGTGAAGAATGCTTTACCCGGGAGCAAGGTGCCGTTGGTGGCGAACGCTTGTATCTTGTAGTAATTGCCGTAGTCTTGCGGGAGAGTTAGGCTGACCGAGAAGGATCCCTGACCGTCTGTTGCGACAGAGGCAAGCGGCCTCTCCCAGGGAATCGCCTCAAAGCCCGAGACCTGTGTTGGGTTCCCGGAGACAGTGTAGCTTGCGTTCACGGTGTCCCACTTGATTACCAGGTTTGTGTTCGGAGGGTAACCTTGCCCACTGACCGTAATCTTGCTCCCCACGTTGGCAGCCGACGGCGAGACGGAGATTGTGGATGTGCTTGCGGCTTCAACAGTGCCCGCTACCTGGAAGAAGAAAGTCAGAGCAAGCAGTGCCGCTAAGACTAGCGCGAGGCGCTTCATCGGCTTGGTCTCGGGGCCCTTATCACGTAACCGATAAGCAGGCCGAGTATCAGGAGGATGGCGAGGGCAGCATAGACAACCGTCGGGATGGATTGAACGGTCGAGACGACTGTCTGTGTGGTTGAACTAATGAGCGTGCTGAAGGTTGTCGCGGTGCTGATGACTGTGCTGGTGCTGGACGACACCTGCGTGACCGTCTGGGTTTGAGTCACGGGCGGTACTGTGGCTTTCGGGGCGAGCTGGGCGATCGCGAAGCCCGTGTTGACCGGGGAAGCACTGTCCTTGGAGCTGATCGCCACCTCGTACGTGGCTCCTGCAGGCAGGGTCTGGAGGGAGGCTGATTCGAATTGGCCTGTCCAAGTACCATTGTGTCCTGAGTAGCTCATCAATACTGTTCCTATCAGGCCTCCCTGGGTCTTCCCTCCGCCGAATGTCCCTGAGGTCATGTTGTAGTAACCCCATCCGACCTGGGCTGTGACCGACCCGCCTCGCGCTGGACTCAGAGGGCCGACGAATCCTGACGTTGGCTCGGCATTCGTCGGGTAGGTGATGGTTGCCATGATGGTCATTCCCTCGCCGTTAGTGAGACTCGTCAGGTTGTGACCCGTAGAAGTGTCCACCAAGATGATGTTCGTGGCTAGTTGAGCAGGAAGGATGTTAAACGGACTCCCACTGTACTTGAAAGTCCCGACATTGCCGTAGGCGTCGCTGGCATTGACATCTGGGCTCCAAGCTCCTAGGAACGTGTAGTTCCAGTTTGGACTTACAGCGTTGTCAAATAGCGACGCGAAGGAGTCCCACGAGGTGGTCTCCACCTGTCCGCTAGGTGTGGTAAAGTTGATCGATGCTCCCTTGATGGAATTTGTCAGTGGGGCACCGTTCGAGGCGTAATGGGCGTAGAATCTCGGGATTAGCTGTTGGCCCCTCGTGATTCCCTGAACGAAGACGCAAGTACCGGCCACGACCATGTCCATGGTGACAACAAGGTGGTTGGTAGCGTAAAACGACGTGGACGAAACCAGCGTGCTTCCTTGTTCGAGGAACACGTTGTAGATTCCAACTTGGTTCACCAAGCTGTCGAAACCGAGGCTCGAGTTTCCATAGGTCGCACTCAAGACCGCCCCGGCGGAACTGAAGGTATAGTCAAGGCTTGCCTTCGAACCGCCCGGATTTTCGACCACTACCGTGTACGTTCCCGGCGCGGGTCCTGTGGCGTTGATGGACGTCGTCATGCCCAGGTTGATGTATCCGGGTGAGGCCACGACGTATTGCGTCTGAGCGGATGCGGCAGGAATACATGCGGCGACCGAAGTAAGCAAGGTGGCGACAAGGAGCGCCAAGGTCAACGAATGCAAGTTGTAACCCCTCAAGTTTCCCCACACCTCAGACGAAGTGGTTCTGTCAATAACAAACTAGAGCGTTATGGCAGTGTCGTAATTCATCGCATATAAGGGCTTTGCATACGTTTGTACATACTGCATTGTCTCATTGTGTCAAGAAATCGAAGAATTGGCGCTGGATGTAGACAACCCCACGACAGGGGGACTGGAGGTGAATCTGGCCGGGTCAGGCCTTGTCTCCTGATGCCCCGACCAGGGGCGCAGGGTCCCTGGAGAGTAACGTTCATCGGCCGAGCAGCGCCCTTATCCAATCGGGCAAGAAGTCCTTCAGCGGGAAGTAGAGGAAGAACCACCCGAATGCGGCCAAGACGTAGATTATCGCGACCTTTGACGGGAACCAAGGTCGGGTGATGAAGTAGGCGGCGCCGATCGCGAGCGCGGGCACGATGGGGAGGACGTAGAAGGGATAGGTCACCCTGCCGTAGATCCAAAGCGGGATGTACGGGAGGTACCCCCAAAGGAACCAGAAGAGAATGAACCTGCCCATCGTGTCGTCTCCAGTAACGGGCTCGCCCTCGGGACGCTTCTTGATGGCGCGATAGATGACTATGGGGACCCACGCGAAGACGACCCAGGTGACTATCGGGTTGGTTATCCCGTAGTATCCGACTCCCACGAAGGTAGTGACGGTGCTGCCGCTTGCGGAGTTGACCGTCGTGGTGACGTGGGTGACCAGGTAAGATACCGGGGTGTAGTAGGTGAGCCAGTTGAGGGGCGTTATGTACGACTTCAGCACCGCATCGTACCAGCCCGGTCCGGTCAGCCCACCACCGTACTTCAGGATGTATTCGATCTCGCTAACGAAAGTAGGGGTCGAGGAAGAGGTGAAGAGGGTCGCGTAGACCTGCAGCCCTCCCGCGAAGACCAGCGCCGCTGGCACCATGATCTTCATCGAGTCTAGAAGGAGCCTTCGGACACTGTCGCGGGACGCGTAGAAGTGATAGGTCACGAGTCCGAAGATGAGGAAGATGGAGGTCTCCTTGGCAAGGAGGGCGAAGCCCAGGAAGATCCCCGAGGCCATCAGGTTGTCCACCTTCCAATATGAGGACTTCCAGAAGTAGAAGACGAAGGCCAGAATCGTGAAGAAAATCGCGGGGATGTCGATCAGGGCCGCGGAGGAATGCACGAAGAACATGGTGTCCGTCGCGAGCAAGATAGCGGAGAAGTAAGCGAACCGGTTGTTCCCCGAGACATGCCTCACCAAAATGAAGACGAGCGGGATGCAGAAGGTCCCGAGTATGATGTTCGCCATCCTCCAACCGAAGGTGTCAATCCCGAAGGCGGCCATCCCGGCTGCGATCAGAGCCTTGGAGAGGAACGGGTGTTCCAGGTTACAGTTGTCGGCACCCGCGGAGCACTGCTGTCCCTTCAAGATGTTGAGGGCCGCTGGGACGTAGTACACCTCGTCCATTATGCACCCCAAGGTCTTGCTGGAACCGCTGAAGCACGAGAGGTACTGGTACCCAACGCTCAGCTGGGAGCCGTTCGTAACCTGGACGTTCCAGCTCCCGGAAGTCTGCTGCCCCGTGTCGAGCCAGGAGCTGAGGGACGGATCGAGTGAAAGGTTACTGTTCGGAAGCGGAGTGCCGTAAATTGAGACCTGGAGGAGGGAGATGGGATTGCTCCCGGTGTCGTCGATCGTGACCGTGAGACGGCTCCCGGTTGCCGAGCTCGTCACCGAAATGTCCTGGTTGCTCAGGTTAGCGCCAACGCTCCCGGAGAGTGACCCGGATGTCGTCGAGGCAGGCGAGTTCACGGTGTAGAAATGGGCGGCGAGGACCGAACCCGTTATGAAGAACGTGAATAAGATTGGGAGCAGGAGCTTCGGCTTCGCGAGGAGCAAGTGTCTTGTCCCCGCCACCAAAGCGAAGAAACCAAAGACGAGCCAAGTGACCGAAAGGACCTGAGCCGCCGTAAAGAGGGCTCCGCTTGGATAGGCGGCGTTGACGGCCGCGACGCAGGCGAAGGCGAGCAGTGCAAGAATCGATACTGCGGCGAAGTACTTGGCGAACCGCTTCCATCTCGTCGGGAGTACTCGGGCTTCCGTCGCCTCTGAGACGAGCACGCTGTTCGGGTCGGGCGAGCGCTCTTAAATGTAAAACTGCCGATTCGGGCCCAAACTGATATGCTGGATTGGTTCCGGCCAGGGGTTGCCAGAGTCACGATTCAGCTCGACGGTCCCGAGTCGCTGTCAGCGACAGAGACCTTTAACCTTCTCGAAGTCGTCGCGGGGGCGGCAGTAGGCTTGTCGATGGAAGGCGCGGTCGCGTACTCGATTCGAGGGAGGAGAAGGGAATGAGCGGGGAGAGTTTCGGCTTTGAGGTGAAGGAGTCAGACCTGATGGGGAGGATCGGCAGCCTCTCTGTGGCGGGAAAGAGACTTGAGACTCCTTACATGTTTCCGGTGATCCATCCTGTCAACCAATCGGTCAGCACCAAGGAGCTAGCGGAGATGGGGTTCGGGGGCCTGATGACCAACTCCCTGATCCTGTACTCACGAAGACGGGCTGAGGTCCTCGAGAAAGGAATCCACTCTCTGCTTGGTTTCGAGGGGGTCTTCATGACCGATTCCGGCGGCTATCAGGTGCTGGAGTACGGGGAGGTTGACGTCGATTACAGTCAGATCGCAGATTTCCAATCCAAGATCGGGTCAAACCTCGCAGTGACCCTGGATAGGCCCACCGGGTTCTCAGCATCGAAGGGTTACGCCGAGGAGACCGTGAGGTACTCCCTGGAGAACTCGGTCAAAACAATGAGGGAGTTCGGAGGTTCCAAGACCGTCTGGGTGGGCCCCGTCCAAGGGGGCCTCTTTCCGAGGCTCGTGAAGCGCTCGGCCGAGGGGCTGACGGACGCGGGATACAAGTTCCTAGCCCTGGGAAGCCCGGTCCAGGTCATGCAGAACTACCGGTTCACGGACTTGGTCGGAATGGTAGTCGCTGCGAAGGGGTCCATTCCGTATTCCACCCCCCTGCACCTGTTCGGCGCTGGGCACCCCCTCACCATGGCGCTGTCAGTCGCCCTGGGCTGCGACACGTTCGACTCCGCGAGCTACATCCTCTTCGCCAGGCAGGGTAGGTACATGACCGAGCGCGGCGTGATGAGGCTTGAGGAGATGAGATACCTTCCGTGCAGCTGCCACGTCTGCAACAGCACCTCGGTCTCGGAACTCTCTGGGATGAGCCGTTGGGAGATGTCAAGGAGATTGGCGCTCCACAATCTGCATCTTCTCAAGATGGAGATGGATTCCTGCAAGGAGGCCATCTGGGAGGGAAGGCTCTGGGATCTCGTAGAGGAGAAGGCGGCGTCGCACCCAAGGCTACTGGAGGCCCTCAAGGAACTTGTGCGGGAAGCCCCGAGGCTAATGGCGGGTACGGCGCAGCTGAAGGATAAAGGCCTCTTTGTGAGAGGGGAGGTAGACCTGTTGAGACCAGAGGTCACGGCCGCAAGATCGAGGCTGAAGGCCGCTTCCCGGAGGGACAGTAGAAAGGCCCTACTCCTGATATCGGGAGAGTCCCTTCCGATAAGCCGGCTGCATCTCGAGCCACCGAAGAACCTCGTGGGCCTGGACATTTACCGGATCCATCCCACGCTTGGGGTCTACCCGGCGGAGCTGGACTTCGTCTATCCGTTCACTCAGACAGTCCACGCCAAAACTCGTGATTCGGAGTCGGCCGTCCCGTCCGCGGTTCTCGCGTTGAGGAAGCGAGGTTACTCCCAGGTCAAAATTGCCCTCATCGATGGAAAAGGAGGGGTCAGGCTCTTGAGCCCTAAGAGTAGACTGAGGCCGAAGGGTGCTTCTCCTTCTCCTCGATAATCTTCATCTCCCCTTCTATGATCTCCGCGCCTTTGATGAGGGGCGCGGTGTCGGCTTCGAACCCGTACCTCTTGGAGAGGAAGCCCGCCGCGCTGGCGGCAGCCCTGGGGTCGACCCTCTCCGTGTTAGAATAGGCGAGAAGGGCGTAGGCGGGGAACGAATTCATCTCGAACAGGTTGAGGAGCGAGGCGACCGGGCCGACGATCATCCTATCTTCCTCCAGGGGCTTCTCGTCGGGGAGCCCTCCCTTCGCGAGAAACGCGGAGGTCATGGCTATACGGTAGGGAGACTCGTCGGTTTTCAGCGACTCGTCCAGGCCGCCGACCAGGGCGACCTCCTTGACGCCCGACCCCATTATCCAGTCCGCGAGCCCGTGATAGAACTCTCCCTCGCGCTCTCTAAGTGGAGAGACCTCGGCCTTCAGGAAGGAAAGATTTCCCGCGGTGTAGACCTCGTACGGGGTGAGTATCCTCCCGTCTACAGCTGACGCCACGGCCGGAGCGTGCTCGTAATCGATGAAACAGGTCCTCGTGGCCTTCAGCTCGTTGACCAGGAACTTCACCGTCCAATACCCAGTGGCGCCTATTCCGTGGAAGCCCGCCACCAAGGCATCCGAATCGAGACGAACCCCTTCAGGTAGGACCTTCAACATGGCAGGAACGAGCCAGACATCAACTCGTCTTAAATGTGCCTAGCCAATCAGGCCGACGTCATTGGGGGGCTCGGGACGGGACCGCCCCTCCTGCGGACGGCCAGAACGGCGATCGCTACTCCCACCAGCGCCACAGCGGCGACGAAGTAGAGCCCGAAGGTCAGCGTTCCTATCGAACTGTCGGCCGCGCTCAGACGGCTGGATTGTGAGCTCAGCTCGCTGTTCGCAGTGGAGAGGCTGCTGTTCAGGCCGTTGATCTTCTCTCCCTGGGTGGTTATGGTCTGGCGGGCAGACGACAATTGGGCGTCGGTGCTGAAGACGACCGTCTTATTCCAGGAGAGGCCGTCAGATTGAGTCGCGACCACCGTCAGGGCGTGCTCTCCGTCCTGCAGCGCGGAGGCGTTTAGGCTTGTTGGGGTGTTCCCCGTCTCGCCGAGGAGTTGGCCGTCAAGGTAGACAGCAGTCGAGGTGGCTCCCCCGACCTGGATCGTCACAGGGACCATTCCGGAGTAAGTCCCGCCCTCGACTGGAGATCCGACCCCTATAGTGGGAGGCGCGGGCGAGACGCCCTGGAAGGAGGATCCGACCAGTCTGACGTGCGAGCCGGTGAGGGTAAGCTCGCCGATGTTAGAAGCTGACAGGGTGAGGTTGGTGCCGGTGGCTGAGACGGCTCCGCCCGAGTCGCCTTCCAAGATGACCGTGGAGTTGACCAAGTTGAGCGTACCCTGTACCTGGGAGTCTGAGACCCTATAGGTTCCATCGGATAGCGTGTTCAAGCCCAGAAACACGTCGCCAGTCAGGTTGGCTGAACCAGTTATCTTGTCGCCGCTGAAGGCCATGCCGAAGGTCTGCTGGACCCGAGCAAGGGTCTGGCCAGACGAGAGGACGAACGGCTGGACGAAGAAACTCTGCTGGGCCGACTGGACAGTCACTGTCGGGACTCCGTCCCAGGAGACGCCGGAGACGTAGGCGTCGTAGGGGCCCGCGTAATACAGCGAGTTGTCGTTGACCGAGGACAGGGCTCCCGAATCGTAGGCGGATGGAAGGGTGATGTTGGCCTCCCACCTTCCTGTGGTGGGGTCGTAGGTCAGTTGGGAGAGCGTGCCTGCGACGTACTGGTCATACTGGAGCGAGTTATAGCTGGAGTGCAACTCCTCCGGGTAGATGGACACACTATATTCGCCCTGCGTCACCTCGCTTCCGTTCGGATACCTTATGTCGGCCGAAAGGGAGACATTCTGACCTTCATAGAGCGTCGAGGTGGCGAATGAGACCTTTGGAGTGGAGGTTCCGGAGGCGACCAGGATCTGCTCGTAGAAGCTCCCGTTGACTGGTGCCGGAGTGGCCTCGGAGCTGTAGGTAGAGTTCAGCAGGATTGTGTAGAGCCCGGGAGTGGCTGCGGACGGGACGTCCAGATAGCCGTCGACATACAAGTCGCCGGCTAAGCAGATGGATTCGGAACAACCCTGGAGCTTTAGGCTGGCCGAGGAGACTATGGAGCCTGACGGGTCGAGGAGATAGGCGGAGACGTTCGAACCGAACGCAATGTCCTCGCCGAGCGACCCCGATTCAGTCGAAGGCAAGTATGCCAGGTTGATTGGCGCCTCGAGCCCGACAAAGATCGCTATGGACTGGCCGGGGGCCACGGCAGCTGGGGCGGCCAGAACCGGGGGCCAGATCGTCGTTTCTTGCATGTTAACTCCGTCCGTGATTGCAAGATAGCCGTAGACGCCGCTCTGAACGGCTAGGAACATGGGTCCAGTCGGATAGTCCGCGGTGAGGTAGCCCACGTTGCCCTGGAAGGAGGTCGGAAGGCTCAAGTTGCCGACTTGTGTGTATCTGTTGCCGAGGATTGAGTAGGAGTTGACCTGAAGCGCCAGATTCTTGGCCGGCGCGTACTGGCCTGAGAGCGTCGAGGAGTTGACGTCGACAGAGATGCCGCCGTTGAGATTGCTCCAGGGCTCCGCGAAGCTGGGCGTCAAGAATGCGCCGATGTAACCGGCGAAGAACTGCGCGAACCCCCCGAAGGTCCGTCCCGCGACAGTGCCGTTCACAACGAGGTAGGCGGTGCCCGCTTCAATCCCCATTCGTATGATGCCGTCCCATACTTCAGTGGTGGTGTTGTAGTATAAGGGCACGGTCTGGGACGATCCTTGGAGGGATTCGATATGGGCGGCGTAGAACCCAGTCGTCACGTTGCCGGCGGAGTCCGAAATCCATGCGGAGAATTCGACGCTCTGCCCACTTACGAACTCTCCGGGGGCGACAAGTCCTGTGACGTTCAGGATGTTCACTGAGACGTCTGTGCCCCCCGAGGTGGTCGGCTGATAGAGGTGGGCCATCTCGCCGACGTTCGGGGCTCCCCACCCCGTCACCAGGTTGTATCCGTACGAAGCGGTCCAGGGTATGTTGTATCCAACAGTTATTGGAGTAAAGGCGCGCTTGTAGAGGGCGGAATTATCCCCCAGACTGTAGAGGAACGGATTGATGTTGCCCAGCTCCCTGCCGGACGACTGCGCGATGAGAGCGATCATCCCGGCAAGGAGGGGCGACGACTCCGAAGTGCCTCCCTCGCCGAATTCTGCCCCCTCGTATATCATCAAAGTCGCGGGGTTGATTCCTGCCTGCAGAGATAGGTCGGGTTCGATCCTTCCGTTGACGTACGACGATGGCGATTCCAATCCAGCCTGGTACCATGGCTTGGGTTCGAGGATGCTTACTCCTCCCGCGCTGCCTCCAGTGTTGACGAAGTCGGGAACACCAACCGTGGGTGACCAGGCCGTCTGAGCATAGCGTTCGGTCCCGTTCGGATATGTGTAGATGTAGGTCTGCGTCCCCCCGACTGAGGTCACGTATGGGGAGGAGGAGGGATAGGCGAGGCTTCCCGCTGGTCCGGCGCTGAAACCGTCTCCGCCCCCGTCGCCCGAGGATGACGTGAAGGAGATCCCTTCGAGGTTACCAAGCATGTAGTACTGGTCTGTTAGGGTGACGTAGAAGTTGTATGTGCCGGAGCCGAAGACTGAGAACTGCCACTCGCCGTAGCCGAAGCTCTGCGAGAGGCTCGTCACGCTGTCGTCGCCAACTATTGTCGCGATGATGGCGGAGAGCGGGAGCGAGTTGGTCGCAGCGTACATGTCGATTCCGGCGCGCGGGGCAGCGGCGTGAGCCATCTCGACGTCGAGAGTAGCCTCGAGGCTCCAACCTGTCACTACCCCTAAGTTGGGGTCGTAGGCACCTATCGGGACGACTTGGAACGGCGATTGCGGAAGGCCGAACGCCCGGTCGTACGCGCTCAGATCTGTCGATATCGTAGGCGAACCGTAGAAGTCAAGCAGGCCGACCGTCTGGCCCTGTCCCTCGTCACCTTTGGCGTAGAGGCCCGTCGCGTTGTAGACCTGCTGGAGCTGAGTGGGAGTAATCGTGGCTTCGGTGTAGGTGAGGTTGCCCTGTGCCACTGCCCTCGGTATGCTCTCCGTTTGCGGCCTCGCCAAGATCGCGCTCGCGTTCGAGGCGTAGACTGGGGACCCCTCGAAGGAGGCTGCACCGCCCATGTAATACGATTCCGTCCCGTTAGTGTAGAGGTTGACCGCCGCGCCCAAGTCCTGCCGCAATTGTTCGGCCGTGCCCTGGACCACTATCATGGAACTCATCGCAGTCAGCTCGACGTGCAGACCAGTCGACTCCAAATCCGCGAGGGTCGATGAAAACTGCGCTGTCGGAAGGAATTCGTTGGCGATCTGTGATCGGGTGAGGTAATGGAGGAAGAGCGGCGACGCGGGGTTGGAGACTTCCTCCACGAGGGAACTGAGGAGGCCGGTGTTTCGGAGGGGAACTGCGATCGTGGCTGTGACGGGAGTGTTTCCTGGGGCTACGCCCTCCGATTTGAAACCGGGTATAGGTGCCTGTGCAGGAGCTGAGGACGAGACGGCGGTCATGACGTGAAACGGGAGCCCGCCGAGGAAGGAGAGAGCGAGGATGAATCCCAGGGCTGCCGAGGCCGTGATTCTCGAGTTGAGCTTCAAACGACGATTCCTTGAAGCGGCCGGTGGAGTATAAGAATTTGCTTGCAAGATTCTGGACACTTTCCCGACTCGTCAGGACCATTAATCCCACGGCATTCTGTTAACTCTTCTGCACTGCCACAAGGCGACAGGAGGGGATGGGCTGATCTCTCCGCACCACTTCGGAGTTCCCCAGAGGCGCGAGCGCTTCTTTGGCGTAGCGAGCTGACCCTACAACCCTTATGTATCTCGGAGACATTCAATTCCAAGTCTCCGACATGACCATGAGAAAGGTCCTGATGCTGATGTTCATGACGCTCGACGGAGTCGCCGAAGTTCCCGAATCCGAGCCGGACGGGGAGGGGACGCCCGAGGCGGAGGGCCCGCAGATATGGAGTTCACGCATGGAGACAATCGATACGTTGCTGCTGGGCCGCCATACCTACGAGAAATGGGCGGGGTTCTGGCCCGGAAGGAGGGATGAGCCAACCAGCACCCGATTCGAGAAGCAATTTTCGCGGTTTGCCGATAACGCTGAAAAGGTCGTTTTTTCGAAGACGCTCAAGTCAGCGGACTGGCCAACTTCGAGGATAGCGCGAGGCGATATCGGGGAGGAGATCTCTCGGCTCAAGTCACTCCCCGGCGCCGACATGGCCTTGGCAGGTCCCAGGCTGGCTCAGTCCTTCCTGGAACGAGACCTTGTTGATGAGATTTTGATCGAGATCTCTCCCAGCATTGTAGGAAGAGGCAAGCCTCTCTTTCGTGTCGTCGGCGACCCGGACCACAACGAGGACGTCGTGCCGATTGGGGCATCCGGCCGTCATGACTTCAAGTTAATCGAGACCAAGGCGCTGAGAGGCGGAGCGGTCTTGGTTCATTATCAACGGGTCGAATCGGGCAAGAGACTCTAAGGGGTCGATGCACATACCCATGCCGTCGATCCTGCAGTGGAAGGAAATGCCTACCACCCTGTCTCAAGTATGGGACAAGCTGCACGAGCGAGAAGACCGTGCAGGAGAGTTAACAGAATCATCCCACGGAAAGGCTTATAGACGGAGAAAAAACCGCAGTTCTTAGTCGTTTAGATTCATGGAAGTGAAGGTTCTGGGAGCCGCCAGACAGGTCGGCCGCTCCGCGTTTCTCCTGTCCCACAAGGACACAAAGATCCTGTTAGACTACGGCGCTATGACCACGAAGGTCCCAGGCTTCCCGATGCACGTGCCGCCGAAAGACATCAAAGCCGTCGTCCTCAGTCACGCCCATCTGGACCACTCGGGGGCCGCGCCCCTGCAGTTCCTCGGGGGGAGCATGAAGCTCCACGCCACACCCGTGACTTCGGAGCTCTCCAACATCCTGATCCAGGACTTCATCAAGATCTCAGGCCAGTACCTGCCCTTCGAGTTCATCGACCTCATGGCCATGAACTCGGCGACAGTGAACCACGGCTACAACGAGCCTTTCGAGATAGGAGACTTCACGGTGACTTTCCATGACGCCGGCCACATTCCCGGCTCCGCCATACTCTCCATTGAGGCGGGCTCAAAGCGGTTGATCTACACTGGTGACATCAACGGGGAGGTGACCGAACTTCTCGGCGGGTCGTCCAAGGACCTCGGGGAAGCGAACATGGTGATCACAGAAAGCACCTACGCGACTGCGGACCATCCCGCGAGGATGAAAGTGGAGGAGGAGCTCACGGACTACGCGAGACTGGTGGTGGAGAGGGGAGGAGTGCTCTTGATCCCGGCCTTCTCGGTGGGTAGGGCGCAAGAAGTTGCGATGGCGCTCAAGAGGCACGGATTCAATCACCCGGTCGCGATGGACGGCATGGCCCTCAAGGTCAACGCCATACTGGTGAGGTACCAGGAGTACGTGAGGGACCCTGTCGCCCTCCGTAGGACCCTAGAAGGGCTGGAGGAGGTCGTCGGCTGGGGCCAGAGAAGGAGCCTAGTGAAGCGGCCGGGAGTGATAATCTCGCCGGCGGGCATGTTGGTCGGGGGAGCGTCAATATTCTACAACGAGCACTTGGCCATGGACGAAAGGAACGGAATCGCGATAGTCAGCTTCCAGGTGCCGGGGACGCCCGGGAGGACGCTCATAGACAAGGGGCTCACGATCTACCGGGGCAAGCCGACCCAGGTGAAGGCCGAGGTTCGGCGGTTCGACTTTTCATCGCACAGCGGCAAGAAGGAACTAATGGCCGACCTGACGGGGATCAAGGGCTCTCCCAAGTTCCTGACAGTCCACGGAGAGGAAGAGTCGTGCGTGGCCCTGGCCGAGGAGTTGAAGCGCGTCATGGGCGTAGAGGCCATAGCCGCCTCGCCCGGACAAGAATTCCAGGTATGAGCGACCAGGCGGGCCTAACCAAGAAGAAGGTAACCCCGCTCAACATCCTGATCGCACTCCTGCTCGTCCTGGTCGTGCAGTTCCTCGCCATCGGGATAACGTACGAGAACAAGCCCGAAGAACTTGCCATAGGGCAGACGAACGGGACCATCCCTCTCCCGCCATCGGTATCGGGCACCCCGGCGGGGTCGGCGATCAACGCGTTCCTGCTCGTGGGCCTGGTGGCGCTGGTGACGTTCGGTTTCGTCTGGCTCATCAGGAAACGCCTCTTCCGCTCCTTCAAGGCCTTGATCTTCGCGTCCGTGTCCTTCTCGGCCTTCATCCTCACATTGCTGACCGTCGACGGCTTCTTCTCGAGGTTCACCTGGTATTCGACATTCCCATATGTCCTTGAGGTAGAGGCGCTCATCGCTCTTCTCCCGGTAGTAGCGATGGGCTACTCGATCTTCGTGAAGAACAACGAAATCCTCTCTTCAGCGGTCCTGGTCGTCATCGCGGCGGAGGTCGCCAGCTTCTTCGCGTCGTCGCTAATCAAGGAGCTCGCGCTATTCCTCGCCCTCTTCTTTGCGGGCTACGACATCTACGCGGTCTTCAAGGGCCCGCTGAAGACGCTGGTGAGCGCCGCGCCGTCCGGGTCGCTCGTCGGAATGGCCGTGAAGGCTGGCGAGTTCACCATCGGCCTCGGCGACATCGTCTTCTACTCAATGTTGCCCTCGATGGCTTTCTTCTACATCGGCGCCATCCCGGCGCTGGAGACCCTAGCCGCGGTCGACCTTGGCGTGGTGGTTACGCTCTACTTACTCACAAGGAAGAGGCTTCTCCCAGGACTGCCCATCCCCATGCTGCTCGGCCTGATCGTGCTGACGATCTCGTTGTTTCTTGCTAAATCTCTATGACCGGAATCTTCAGACCCTTGATCAGCGTGTCCGCTTCTTCTCCGCTGGTCTTGAACGTGATCAAGCCGTGCTTGGTTCTGAGCTTCAACTTGGCGTTGTCCCCGTCCCGCACCACTCTGACTTCTGTTGCACTCGGTATCAGTTTCTGAAAATCCTGTTTGGTGGAGACTTCGTGGGGCATTGTACGACCTCCCCCATGCCCTGATTTAATCCTTGGCCGTCGCGCGGTTCAATTCTAGGAGATTCCGCGATAAGCGGATGAGGCGGAGGGATTGGCCAAGTAGATGGCACAGTTGCTGACGGTCTACGAAACGAGATAGCGTCTCCTACTAGGCCTCGTTGGTCGAGAAGCCCAGGAGCATGACGAACCCGCAGACGAAGCCGATGACTCCGAAGGCCCCCAGATACGGAGCCGCTCCAGACGTTTCGCGACCCAGGAATGCGCCGACACCCTTGGACCAGAATGCGAGCCCGATGGCTGAGAGACACAGCAACGAGCCTGCCAGTACCGCAAGAGCCTTCGTCTTGTTGGCCATCCACATAGCATCGCAAACCGTGTCTGATAAGATTGTCCCGGCCAGTGACGGCGAAACGCCAGCCGATAGAGTCGGCATCAGAATCGAAGGGGAAAACAAGTGGCTAACGATAATCCAGAACGCGAGTCATGTCCCGCGAGTGGACAGAGAGGAGAAAAAGGGAGATGTCCCGTAGATTGGACAGAACCAGAATCCATCACGTTTAATAACCGAGGGCGGAAGGCGAAATTCAGCGGTACCGAGAGACGCTAGGATGTGAATGAGACGAGTTTCGGACGAGGGAACTACAACCGCGGTGGCTCTGGTGGATTCAGGTCCTTCAAGCCCAAGCCGGTTGAGGTCGGAAAGGAGTATGACGTTACTATTTCCGAAATCAGCAGGCGCGGCGATGGTATTGCGAAGATTGACGGTTTCGTCATCTTCGTTGCCGGAGCAAAGCAGGGCTGGGCGGGCAAGGTCAAGGTTACCCAGGTCGCAAACAGGTTCGCTACCGGTCAAGTGGTAGACGGGTCTGCTGCGCCAATGGGTGAAACCGCTGCACCGATGGCTGAAGCGGCTGCAGAACCCACAACAGTGGAAGATACACCTGAGTAAGGCAGAGGGCCTTCTTCACGGAGCAGGCGGTCGTTCCGAAAGGACGACCGTTCCTGACTGTTTTTCCTTCTCCTTCCAATTCTTGTAGAGGCCGTTGTAGATTAGGAACTTACCTACCCAGAATGACCTGACGATCCCGAACCATTGGACGATTGAGTAAGGCCCGAACGCGGCTACCTGATACGTGATGCCGATTGGCTGGAGAACCTGCGAGAAGCCAACCACGATTATCGCGGAGTTCAGGATGTCGAAGGTGAGGAACTCGAGGTAGAAGGAGGAGACGGGGAGCAGGACGAAGAACGGCAGCAGGAGGACGTTCATCTGAGGCGTGTAGACGTACGTGCTGAAGACGAAGGCGAAGGTGCTCAGGAAGGCTAGCGTCAGGGGGTCGTCTCTCTTGAACTTGAATCGAACGACGAGGATTCCTAGCGTCAAAAACGAGAAGAGGGCCAAGGGAATCACGTGACGGAGCGGAGAAACGTTGTTGAGGAGAGCGAGCATCCAGGAGCCCTCGATGTACCACGAATACTGGTACTGCCAGAAGGCAAGCCAGTTTGTGGGGTTGATGAGATAGATGGCGAGGTTGGGCAGGGCGTATGTGGCGCCTGCCACTCCCAGAAAGCCCAAGGCGCTCTTTGGACGGCTCTCCGAGAGGAAGAGGCCGAGCGCGGGAGCCGCCGTCACGAGGCCCGTGACAGCCGAGAGCCCTAGCAGGAGCCCCCCTACCTTCTTCCTCCCTTGCAGGAAATAGCGGATCCCCGCGAAGGAGAAGTAGGTGCCGATGATGTACCAGTTCACCAGAAGCATGAAAATGAAGGTCGGGGTGATGATGAAGTACCAGAGTATCTTCGTGTCAGGGACGCCCCTCATGAGGGCAATCGTCCTAAGGTCGCGGATGAGCAGGATGGTCGGGATCAGCAGGAAGAAGGAAGTGAAGAGGTAATAGTTCGCGAGGACCGGGCCGGGGGAAGCCGCTGCCATCGCCCCCATGGCGTACATGAAGAAGGCGGTGCCGATCGGGTACTCGATGAAGCTCTGGACGTACGGAATGGGAATCGAGCTGCAGGTCGTCAGGCACTCGCGCAGCTGAAAGACTGAGATTAGGTCGCTGTAGACGTGCCCGCCTCCGTACGGGACGTGAAACCATATCCCCACCGCGTAGAGAGCGACTGCAACGACGACCAGCCACTCGAAGGTGACCTTGCCCTTCATTCCACCTTACTGGGCCAACCAGCAGCTTTTAGGTCTAGCTTGCAGAACAGGGTTGGACAGAAGAAACGAGGCGGAAGCGGGGCCATCACTGGCACGTGGGGGGCCCTGAGTCGGCGAGCTTCCTGGTGGTCCTCGCGTCGCTTGTCGTCGTAATCTGGAAGCGGGGCTGAAGAAGGACCGATCGACCAGAAACTGCAAACGATTATCTAGTCCGAGCCCGCCGAAGGGACCCAATGGTCCTATTCGCCAAGGACATAGTCGAGACGGACTTTCTCGTGCTCCCCAAGGAGACTACGGTTCTCGAAGCGGCCAAGCTGATGCGTGACAAGCGGCACGGGTTTGCGGTAACTGGCTCCGCCTCCAAACCCGAAGGGATGGTGACGGAATGGGACATATTGGAGAAGGTAGTCGCCGCGGGTAGGGAGCCGTCCACGGTTAAGCTCGAGGAGATAATGTCCACGGAACTCCTGGGGACGGAGGCCGACGTCGGCATCTCCGAAGTCGCAAAGCTGATGAGCGAGAAGGGCGTGAGGAGGCTTCTTGTGACACAGAAGGGAGAGGTGATCGGGTTCATCACCGCGAAGACGGTCCTGGCCAGGCTGGAGGACTACGTCGATAACGTCTCCTCTCAGATCAGCAGATTGCAGGCACCCTGGTTCTAGTCCCGGTGGCCTTCCAATGGGCGCGATAGCATACATAGACGGGCTTGCAGAGCCAAACCCGGGTCTTGGGACCTACGGCGTAGCCATTTACATCGGCAACAAGAAGGTACGCGAGGAGTTCGGCCTTGCGGGGAAGGGAGTAACGAACAACTTCGCGGAGTACTGCGCCCTCGCGACCGCACTGAAGACTCTCTACGAGATGGGCGAGAGGCGCGTGACAGTCCGCTCTGACTCTAAGCTCGTGGTAGGGCAGATGACCGGCAAGTGGAAGGTGAAGGGCGGGGGGTACATGGAGAAGCTCAGGGAGGCGAGGTCCCTCTTGGAGAGGTTCGAATCTGTGACATTCGAGTGGGTTCCCCGGGAGGAGAACGAAGAGGCAGACTTCCTCTCGAGGGTTGCCTACGAGAAACTGAGAGGATGAGGGTCGCGGATTCCGGGGCCTGAGCGTGTTAGAGCTTCGGACCGCTCGGGACTTTTATACGGGGTAGCACCTCGAATAATTCGAAACCAAGATGCTAGAAGGCCAGGCTCCGAAGCAGGAGAAGGGTTGGGTAAGGGGGGCGATACTTCTCTTGCTCTCGGCGTCCCCTCTCCACCCTTCGGAGATTGCTGATCGACTCGGCGTGTCCAGAGCGACGGTCTCGTACCACCTGAAGGAGCTGGCGAAGAGGGGCGTGGTCGAGATGACCGACGTGCGCACCCTGAAGGGGAGCGTCCACACGAAGACATACGGAATCACGAGGGGAGGCGTACTCGTCGCCAGTCCCAGCCAGAAGGCCCATGAACTAGGCCGCCCCTTCGAGAAGCTTGGGGAGCTGAAGATGAAGTGGCCCGGACTGGCTTCCTCGGGCAAGTCGCTAGAGCTCAAGCTATTGCTCTACCAGATCTTCATCTCGGCCCACGCCCTTTCATTGCACGCGAAGCTCGATGAATTCGAGAAGTACGGAAGGAGGGTCGGCATGGAGCTGGTGGCTGAAGAAGTGGGCAGGTCGTCTCTCTCCCAGACGCTCGCAAGGACTGCCCGGTGGCTCAGCGCGAACAACATGGCCAACTGCTCACTCGAGGAGCTCGAGCCTGGTTCGACGATGGGCCTCCAGTGCCTTACCTGCTTCGACAGTCGAGATTACGGTGGGCCGGTCTGCAGCTTCACCCAAGGCTTGATTTCTGGCGCGATCGAGAAGAGGCGCGGAGACCGATACACGCTGGAGAGAGTGGACGAGGGCGCGACGGGCTGCCACTTCCAGCTCAAGCGGAACAGATTAAGGAGCTCGGGCGAGGCGTAGCGGGAATGGCCAGGAACCTGGACAAGGCCCAGTTCGTCGATGAGCTCCGCGAGAGGCTCGCCTATTCCAGCCAGGGAAGACACCCTCTGATGGAACTCCTACACCAAGGCAGGCTCTCCAGGAAGCAGTTGCAGGCTTGGGTGGTCAACCGGTTCTACTTTCAGAAGAGCGTGCCGATCAAGGATGCGATAATCCTGTCGAAGTGTCCGGAGATGGACGTGAGAAGGATGTGGATCACGCGGTTGCTGAAGAGGGAGGGCCTGCAGAGGGACGTGGGGGACGTCGACGGATGGATAGCGCTCGCGGCTGCAGCAGGGGTAGACAAAGACAAGCTGCTCTCCGCAAAGTTCCTTCCCGGAGTGAGGTTCGCAGTAGATTCGTACGTTAACTTTGCGAGGAACTCTGAATGGGTGATAGGTATGGCCGCCTCCCTCAACGAGCTCTTCGCCAAGGAGGAGCTCATGGGGAGGATCTCAGCCTTCAGGAAGCACTACAAGTGGGTCGGTGAGCACGGGCTGCGGTTCTTCATGTCCCGGCTCGCCCAGGTCGACGAGTCAAACGAGATGCAGCTGAGCATAGTGCTCAGGTACTGCCAGGGCAGGAAGGCTCAGGAGGACGCCTTGGCGGCCGCAGCCTTCGCCAGCGAAGTGACCTGGAGCATGAACGACTCGGTGTACATGAATTACGTGATAAGGGACCGGCCGCTTTCGGACTCGCTTTAGGAAGGAAACGATTGTCTCGGTGTGGATTCCTCGACGCAAGATTCTTCTTGTTTGCGACTTCTTGATTGTGCTTAATCGTTTCTTAATGCGTCTTGGAGTCGAGAGCTTTTCTCAACCTCCGCGCGATACTTGTTTCTTGTCTAAGGCCCGATTTTCAACAAGCAAGATGGTTACTGTTGCCGCAAGAACAGCCGATAGAACCCACGGGAAGTAGACCCAAATTGCGCTTTCGGGTGCTGGTCCAAGCCCGTAGGCCAAGAGCGCACCAGGTATGCCTGAGCCAGTCGCGGAATATGTCGGAGAGCTGAGAAGCTGGAAGACCATCACTTGGCCAGATATCGTAGAGCCTACAGTCACTCCCTCGTAGAGGCTGGCACCTATGTGAACTGCACCATCAACCCTCCCTGTATCAGCGTCCAATGCTATTATGTCGCCATTCAGGCTGCTGGCGAACACCATCCCACCCGTCGCAGCGAGCCAACCTCGATACGGGACCGACGGAATGAAGTATGACCAGACCGGAGAGCCTGTCGCATCATTGAGGGCATAGATAGTCGTGTTGGCGTCTTCTATCGCGGGTACCTGCGAAATCAGTCCCGACTCATTGGCTGCCACTTGGTTCACAGGACCCACGGTGACGAAGGTGCAGAAATTATGAGTCGCTACGAAGACCTTTCCGTAGGCTACCGCAATGTCTGACTCAATCCCGCCCTCAATTCCTGGACACTGTTCGGCGGTGGAATTCGAAGGAGCATTGATCCAGGTCTGGTTGGCGGCATACTTCCCAGTAACGACGAAGTTCCCATTCGCAGTGTTGAGCCGTACTTCTGATGGCGGATTGAAGTACCAGAGCAAACCGCCCGTCTTTGCGTCAAGAGCATAAACGTAACCGTTCTTGCACTGCTTGAATACCACTGACTCGTTCTGCCCTCCTGTCGTGATACTTGCAAACGCGACGTTCCATCCGCAGTCGAAATCGTACAGGTCATGGGGAGTTGCCTGAAAGTACCACGCCATTGCGCCGCTTGTGGCATTCAGAGCCACGATAGAGTCCGAAAACAGATTCGGACCAGGCCTGTAGGTTGCATTCCCTTGTGGAGCAGGTTCGGAAGTCCCCAGGAAGACGAGGCCGTCCTGATTGTCGATGGCCATCTGATCCCAATCTGGCCCGCCACCCGCTCGCGTTGTCCCATTGACGTAACCCATGTCTCCCCAGTCATAGGATACTGAGACAACGTTTCCTCGGCAGGAAGTCGGGGGGCATTCATATGTGTCCCAGTTTCCTTGGCCGCCAGCTGGAGGGACCACATACCAGCGCCAGAGCAACTCCCCGTTCGTGATGTTGTAGCCGGCGACGAACCCCCTGCCAGCATCGGTCCCTCCTGATACGTCGCTAGCTGACCAGATGAGTACGTCCCTATAGAACGCGAGAGGGGTACCCGAATAGTTGTACTTTCCGGCGTTCCCAGGTATGCCCGCGCAGATGTCAGAGATCTTTGCAACTACTGCCCCCGTCAAGGCAGCAAGCGCGAGGGCCGAACAGTCGGGCAGGCTCACCCAGATGTTGCCTTCGTAGTAGGTAATGCCGTGGACGTGGCCCGCAAGTTCCGAGAGGGGAAGTCCCGTCGTGTTTAGAACTGGTCGGTAACTCCAAATCGACGAGCCGGTGGCCGCATCGAGGGCCACGACCAGGAGATCATTCATCATCAAGTAGACTAGTCCATTCACGATGAGCGGAGGAGTTATCGATCCCTGGCCTGTGAAGTTGAGACCAGGAACTGGCGAAGAAGCCGGGAACGGCAGCTCCCACTCGAGCTGAAGATCTCCCACATTGCCAGGATTGATCTGGTTTTGTGAGACGAAAGCCGTCCCGCTTGGATTGGCCGCAGGGTCGTACCAGTTGACTGCCTGCGAAGATGCTCTAACTGGCGCGCCGAAAGCTTGAGCTGAGACTAGGAGGACCAACGTGATGAGGGCCCAAAGCGACTGCCTAAGCCACACAAGTCGACCCGTCCTCCTCTTGGTTAAATCGTTTCTTGAATGCTACTGCTTTGTCAGAGTGTAGTATCGGAAGACGTCGGTGGAGTCGAGAACGACACCTCCGATCCTGGTGGTGCTCACGGCCGTTGTCGAACCCTCGAGGGCAGGCGGCCCTGACCAAACTTCAAAGGCCGCGTTGTTTCTGAACCCTTGGAGGTCGCTGCTCGAAATCCCTCCGAATGCGGCGTCAACGTAGGCAACGTCGAGCTTCCCAGATGATAGGTCGGTGAGCATGGCGCTCGTGCTATCGTAGAAGAAGATCTCAATGGTCTTCGTCTTGGGAAGGCCCGAGGAGGCGTTCCAATAGTTGGGATTGGCGGTCAGGACGACAGACACGTCGGTTCCGCCGGACCTCGTCCAATTGGCGAGCAGGTAGGCTCCAAGGCCGTTTGGATTCTCCGTCGCCGGGACACCGGTGTAGTTCACCAATTCGCCGCTCGCTGTCACGATAGGATCGACCGGATAGAGTGAGATGTCGGTGACGAAGGTGACCGGCGCCGGATGGTTAAGAGTGAACTGGACCTGGTAGGTTCCCGTCGCGGTCACGTTGCTAATCAGAGAGTTGAGACCGGATGCAGAGTAGGAGCCGACGCCGAAGTTTGAAGCCCTGCTGGCGGAACCTGCCTCCACGCTAGCATTGAACTCCGATCCGTCTGGGAAGGTGACACCTTGCCTCAGATCGAAAGTCCAGACAGTTCCTCCCTGGCTCGATGTCCAGTTGAGGGCCAACCCCGGCACAACCTGATCCGTTCCCGGTCTGTAATCAACTAGACCGTCGTTTATGTTTCTGATGAGGTTCACAGCAAGCGTCTGATCGTCACCAGCAGGGTCAATGGAATTCCCTATCTGACCCACCGTCCCTATCACGATCACGGAGTTGGACCCGGGCGAGGTAGTTGATTCACTCGTGGAGGTCGAGGTAGATGTCTGCTTACTCGTCGCGGGCCTGCTCGAGAGCGAATACACCGCAATGCCAGCGATGAGGATGATGACCAAGAGACCCAAGGGCAAGAGCTTGGCGATGGCGCTACGAGTTCGAAAGAAGGTCATGAAGTCCCTCTGCTGGATCTTGGGTTCACACGGGACTGTCCTCGGCCTCGTCAAACAGGTGGGCGGTTTCGGGGTCGAAACTCCCCCAGAGCGCTTCGCCTACGGACGTGTTGAAGCTGGGAGCTACGAGGACCTTCAGTTGGACCTTTCCGGTTACAACGTCCAGGACCGTGCTAGAACCGAGAGGCTCGATAAGCCTGACGGTAGCCTGGAAAGAATCTTTGCCCTTCGACCTGCTGAGGCTGATGCCCTCGGGTCGGATGGCGAGAATGTACTTTCCTCCGTCGGGAATCGCGGTTGCGAGAGCCTGGGTAGGAGGCAACACGAACTGGGTCCCCTCGGCCTGCAGGAACAGAGCGCCTCCGCGCCGCGAAGCGACAACATGAACGAGATTAGACCCTGGTGTTCCGACGAACCTTGCGACGAACGAGCTCAAGGGGTGACTGTAGAGCTCTTTCGGAGAGCCATATTGGAGGAGCACGCCCGAGTCGACCACACCCATCTGGTCCGCCAGAGTCATTGCCTCGACCTGGTCGTGCGTGACGTATATCACGGTCGTTCCCAGCTCCCTCTGGAGGGTCTTGAGCTCCGTACGCAGCTGAGCCCGCAAAGGAGCGTCCAGACTGCTGAGCGGCTCATCCATCAAGAGCACGCTTACGTCCCTCACGATCGCCCTCCCGATGGCGACCCGCTGCTGTTCGCCTCCGCTCAGCTGCTTGGGGAACTTCCCAAGCAAGTTGGGTATTCCGAGGCGATCTGCGACCTGCTTCACCTTTGCGTCGATTTCCTCCTGCTTCATTCCCCTCACTTTCAGCGGGAAGGCGATGTTGTCTTTAACCGTCATCAGAGGGAAGAGCGCATAGCTCTGGAAGACCATCCCGATGTCGCGTTCCCGTGGAAGAAGACCGTCCGCCAGCTCTCCCCCAATGAAGACACTCCCCGCGTCTGGCTTCTCGAGTCCTGCTATGCACCTCAATAGAGTCGTCTTCCCGCTCCCAGACGGGCCCAATAAAACAACGAACTCTCCCGACTTGACCGAGAGACTCACCCCCTTCAATGCCTGCTGCCTCCCGTATTTCTTCTGAATGCCCTCGATTCTGATGTCAGCCACTTCTTTCTATCTTCTCCACTGTTCCATAGGCATCATCGCGCCGTGGCCAGACTGAAACCTCTGGCGAGGTACCTCCGTATGGTCAGTATTATAATGAATGCCGGTACGAATGCACAGGCACCCAGTATATTGACGACGTCAGGGTCTACTGACCTGAATACCAAGATGTTCTCCCCTGCGCCTGTCCACACACCTACGCTGACGGTCTTGGTTGCCCCACCTGTAAGCAGGTCTGCGATAAGGAATTCATTCCATAGCAAGACGAAGGCGAAGATCGCTGTGGCCACGACGCCAACCAGTATCATGGGCAAAGCCACTTTCCAGAAGACCTGCCTCTCGTTCGCGCCCGAAATTTCGGCGGCGTCGTAGACCTCCTTTGGCACGTCCGAAAAGAATGACCTGAGCATCCAGACAACCACGGGCAGGTCGATGATCAAGTAGGCCAACGCCAACCCGTAGTAAGTGTTCCAGAGGCCGTTCCTGGTGTAGAGGAGGTAGAGCGGAACAATCACCGCGAAGGGGGAGGCCGTCCGTAAGGCGAGTATGAGGTAGCCAACGAATGTCTTTCCCCTGAGGTTGCTTCGCGCCAGGAAGTAGGCCGCAGGAAGGCCGGCGCCCAAAGCGAGCCCTATGCTTGAGAGCGCGATTATGGTGCTGTTTTCTGCCAACCTGGGAAATGCGTAAAGAGCGAAAGCGTCCTTTAGATTCGCAAGGCTGGGCCTGAAGATTCCTCCATTGAGCGGAATGTTACCGATAAGGATCGTACCCCTGCCCGCGAAAACCGATGACAGTTCAATGTCTAGGCCCTGCAATGCCATGTTGATTATGGGATAGGTCAGCAAAAGGGTCGACCCGACAAGTGACAGGTTGAAGAGCACCTTCTTAGTTCGCGCGAACGGCCTGTGCTTTTGCATCTAGAGTTTGACCGTCCTGGTCATTATCTTGAACATGAGAGCTGCAAAAGCGAGCGTAGCCACGAGCAACAGGATTGAGACCGCCGAGACGTAGCCGATTGGGAAGCCGTAGCCGAATGTCGTCAGGAGTTTGAAGAGCAGTAGCGAGAGCGTGTCAACCGGGGAGCCCGCGTAGGGGTAGGAGACCCAGGCCGACCAAGCAAAGGGTATCTCGAAAGCGCGCATCGCATCGATAAACCTAATCGTCACGATGAATGCCATTACTGGTGACTTCAGTATCGCCGGGAGGTAGATCCTCCGGAAGACTTGTAGGGTCGAAGCTCCGTGGAGAGTCGCAGCCTCATAGATGTCCCTCGGGAGCCCTGCCATGATGCCGAGAGCGACGAGCATGATTAGTGGCGCCCACTCCCAGGCATCCGAGAAGATCATCACGGGATAGTAGAAGTAGCCGGCGGCTGGATTGAAGAATGGTTGCCCCAGGACGAAGTGCCAGAAGGCGTTGAAATCGTCCCACATCCCGGACGGTGCCCAGGCCACACCTACCACCAGTGGAGCGGCTGCCAAGGGTGCGAGGAAGATGCATTCGAACAACCACTTCCTCCTGTTAAGCTGCGAAAGCTGTAGAGCAAGCAGTATTCCGAGTACGAGACTGATTGCTGTGCTCCCGACCGCATAGAATAGGGAGACCGACACCGCGTTCACAGTCACCCCCAGATAAGTGCTGTTCGTACCGAAGAACGGCGACGTAGAGAACATTTGCGCGAAGTTCGAGGCGCCGACGAATTGCCCGGTCGAATAGTTCGTTAAGCTTAGGTAGGTTGTGTAGACTAACGGGTAAATCTCCACGAGGCCCAGAGCCGCGAATACCGGTATCAGAAGCAAGTACCCGGTCTTCCGCACACTCCGTGTGCGCCATCGGCCAAATTTAAGCGATTGGCTGCAGTTCTAGCCACACGACGGCAGTGCCCATATCAGACTGGAGTCGCTGGCGATTTCAAGCGAACTTGTCAACGAGCGATTTATGTAAACCATGTAGAAGGTGGTACCATTCGCTTTCGGCAGATTGAATGTAAAGGAACCTGAATTGACCGTTCCGGAGCTGTAGAGGTATCCTATGTTCTCACCTCCAACGTCTGTAGGTGAGGTCGAGTTGAGGTCGGCATCGAAGGCCTTTTGGAAGGCCGTGTAGGCGGTGGAGTTGTACACGTTGACGAGAACCGGGCCACCTGTGCTTAGGGAGAAGCTATTGTCCACGTGTGGATCAAGTCTTCCCGCTGCAACCGGCAGCGGAAAAACCAGATCGGTCCCCGGTCTCAATGTGACCGGAGCAGTCGAATTGCTTAACGAAATCGTCTGGACGATTCCAGGAGTTGGCGTGCAAACCGTTGACTGGGTTGTAGGTCCGGGAGACCTTTCAATTACGACTATCGCGATGGCGGCCCCGCCGATCACGAGGATAACGAGAATTGCAACTATGAGATTCGTTCTTCCTGTCTTCTTTGACTCGGCTGTCACAGCGCTCCCACTTCACTCGATGCAAGTGATCTCCACCACTAGTTAATGATTCTTTGGGACGGCCCGTGAGACGGCGGGTCAGGTGTTAATCTGCTCGATTACGCATTTATAGCGACGGACCGAGGCGAGGTTCTGTGAGGATTCAGCTCCTAGCGGCTGGGTCGGCGACCCTCATTATTGGCGTTCTCATGAACCTCCTATTGTCGGACCTGCGGTCTGCTTTCTTTAGAGCTTATCTTCCTCCGTGGGTTTATGCGTCTTACGTCCTTGTCTTGGTCGGCACCGTGCTCGCCATTGGCGGAACTTTGTCAAGACCTGTCGCCTCTACTCGGATTGGCGCGGACATTGCGGCGAATCTGTTCGCATATGCTGCTCTTGCAAACGTGGTGGCTGCTGGAATCTTCGCAAGCCCGCTAATCGTTCCGACGCTGAAATTTCCTATCCTAATTACGCAATGGCCGGGCATTTACATGACTATCGCTTACTTCGCGTTCATCACTATCGGCGTCATTGGCATGTTTTGCTGGTCGCTCCTTTTCAGGAGTCTTCCACTTTTGGCGAAGTCGACGACCGTCTTCAAGAATCCGGTGCTGGTCCAGCTCCTAGCTTCAGAGGTGGGAATCTATGGAATGTCAATTTCGATGTTTTTGGGCGGATACGTCGGAAGCTACCAGAATTACATCGGTTTTGGACCTTCTGTGGTTGGTATCGACATGGAGTTTTCGGTCATACCATCAGCTGTTTGCATCTTCATTGTCATCTTGTCGGCTCTCCTGGGGGTCGCGAATGTTATCCTGTCCCGGCGAACGGCATCTCAATAACCACCGTCAGATTGGATTTTCACAATTGCCGGGAGAGCGCAAACCGAAAGAGAACTCTTGAGACTCGCGCATGTTAGAGCAACGTAGATGTCCGCCGCCGCGTAGTCACTCCACGCGAACTGGTCTCTCGGAGAGGCGAGCTGGTTAAGAACTTGGTCATGCGTCATGTTCTCTATGCTCAACGAACCTGTTGCGTTCCCCAGGACCGTCGCATCCGCACCGGAGACTGAGAACTTCCCCCATATCGTGTACGGCGTGCCCGCAAAGTTGTTGTTTGCCGTTATAGCCTCCATTGCAGTGTAGTAGGCCTGGCTACCAGCCCCCTCGAGATACTGGGAGATGTAGGTGACGGTTTGCATCTGAAAGTTGGCCGTGATTGGTGAAGCATACTCTATCGAGAGGAAATTGATGAGGCTGCTGTTGTAAAAATTCCCTATGTCTACGCTCGAATTTGCAGCGTATTCGTCCGGCCGCCAGTAGATGGTCGGAACGTCCCCGTCGCCAAGAGAGCTGTATCCTTTGAATAG
Organism: uncultured archaeon; assembly: GCA_963731775.1. Lineage (GTDB taxonomy): Archaea > Thermoproteota > Nitrososphaeria > Nitrososphaerales > Gagatemarchaeaceae > DATJAJ01. The sequence continues at coordinate 643,349 of CAVSWV010000006.1, forward strand.
CTGGCTGAAATTGCCGAACCGACTGAGGGCAAGCGCCATCGCCCACCTGTTTTCGCCACAAAAGATGCACGAGATGGCACCCAGGTAGATTACGCTGTATTTCCCGTCTACCTTCAAAGAATATGACGCTGTTACGGACGGTGACACTATGTTTTTGAGCGTACCATTCAAGAGCATCTCCCCCGCAACTTCAAAATAATTGTTAGTCGCCCTATCAATGATCGCTAGCTCTTCGGAGGAGAAAGCTGAGTTTATGTCGGTGAGCCTGCTTCCGAACGGCTCCGACGTCGTAATCACGGGCGCGTCAGCAAGGGATGTGGGGGGAATATACAGTGGGCCAGTTACTGAATAGGTGAGTTGGCCGGAACTGAGGTTTAGCTCTGAATTGAGGTTCTCGACATGAAGTAGAGCCGAGATTGCTATGACGTTGCCGAGCATTGAAAGCACGAGCGCCACGTAGACCAGGAGCCTCAGATTTCCAGTCTCTTTGGTCTTCATCTGATCTTGCGCCTCATCGCAAACAGAAAGAATACCAACCCTGAGATGAGCAAGATTGCCGCGAGGTATCTGAAGGTTGTGGCAGAACCGAATGCTGCAGTCATGACGCCTCCCGCCAACGCGCCCATGCCGTATCCCGAGTGTTCGAAAGCATGGTTCGTGCCCATCACGGTCGCGCGATTTGCTGTGCCTGACCTTTCGCTGAGAATCACGTACTGGCTCACTCGGACCATGGCGAGGGCGACCCCGAAGAGGAGAGAACAGAAAAGAAATGTCGCGACGGAGGGACTCGAGAAGACCACCGCAAGAGCAAGGGAACCCATCAACATGCCTCCAACGAGGATCGGCATCCTTCTTCTGCTCACGTCCTCGTAATGCCCGACTGGGATCATGACCAGGATACACGTGGCGGCCATCAAGCTACCCGACGCGGCGCCGACCGCCCTGACAAGCGGTACGGCGCTGAGGTTCTGAGCATAGAGCGAAACGTAGATGAAGAATGCCGTGAAAGCGAGCGAAATCACGACAGTGGTCGCGATCGTGACCGCAATGGTTGGGTCCTTTAGGACCTCAAGGAAGCCCCGCCAGCTGACTCCCCTCCGCTGCAGTTCTGGGTCTGTCCAGGCCACAAGGGGGGGTTCGACCGCGTCTATGAGCCGAGGAGGGGAGATCAAGCCGCCCGGAAGTCGAACTCCTTTCTCGCGCATGAAGACTGCGGCGGTTATTGCGGCGCTCAGCAGCAGAGTGGCGGAGAGAAGGAATGTCGGTTCCCGCCCGATTATCACTGCTATCACGCCTCCGGCTCCTGGTCCGAAAGCGTAGGCTGCGAACTCCACATCCTCGATTAGGCCGTAGGATTTCCCAAGGTCCTCCTCGCTTGAGACGTCACCGACGTAGGCAAGAGTGCTCGCGGTGTAGGTGGCGTGCCCTAACCCCATGGCGGTCAGCGCTGCGGAGATAGCGAGGAGGAAGGCGAATACGCTGCTTATTCGCCCAATGAACAAAAGAGAGAACAGCCCAGAGCTGCCCAACAGGCATCCCACGATGGCCATGCGTCTCCTCCCGAACTTGTCGGCGAGATGTCCCATCGGAATGGCAATTGCGCCTGAAAGGACGAGGTAAGCTCCTGAGATAGTGCCTACGAGCGCGTAGCCGGCCGCACCCGTTCCGAGCGTCACCGTGAGCATGTCTGAAATCCATGCGAGAACGACGATAAACGCGGCATACTCTGCGAAGTAACTCAGGAAGCCAACCGCGCTCACTCCTCCCAATCGCCCGAATAGAGGAATTGAGCCCGAGGACAACGGATTCAGACGTTCGAGCTGACCCTCCTTGAAAAGCTTACGTGACAGGAGCGGGAGCGGACTTCGAGTCAGCTGCGGCAAATCTAGATAAGTAGGAGAAGCTCGCCCAAGCGACGAATGGCCGAACCGCGGTCTGTTCACAAGTGGCTGGCCTTGGCCGCGGTCAACCTTGGTAATTTCGTCACCCCTCTCGATACGGGCATAATGACGGTCATTCTCCCGACGATAACCGCGGACTTGGGAGGACTTCAGTATGCCAGGCTGGTCCTGCTCATTCCACTAGAGTCTCTGCTTCTCGAGGCCGCCTTCATGCCGATCTTCGGGCGCTTTTCTGACAAGCATGGTAGGAAGAGATGGTTCATCTTTGGACTGGCCCTCTTTTCCGTTGGCGCCCTCTTGTCTGGCCAGTCGTTGACGATCGTCGAACTGCTCGTATTCCGAGCACTTCAAGCGCTTGGTGCCGCCTTCATTCTCGCGAACGGAAGGGCCCTGATAGCGGACGTGTTCAAACCCGGTGAGAGAGGGCTTGCCCTGGGACTTCACGTCTCGACTCTCTACGTCGCCACGGCTATTGGAGTCTTCCTCACAGCTTCGATAGTTAACATCACTTCCATAGTCGGATGGAGGTATGTCTTCTATATCAGCGGGACGCTCGCGGCGTTGGCCATTCCTCTCTCAGTGGTCTTCATCCATGAAAGCCCCAGAAACATGAGGCGCAAGATGGACTGGGTCGGGTCGCTGCTGTTCGTAATCGCTCTAGGCGCGGCTCTCTTCGTGATAACCCAGGTTCCCGAGTATGGATGGGGGAACTTCGGCATCTATGTGCAAGACTTTCGGATCCCCGCGCTGAACATCTACTACTACCTCAACCTCGAGATCACGATTCCGCTCTTGCCGGTCGCAATCGTCGCCGCGAGTGCCACCGCCCTTTTCGTCTTCTGGGAAACAAGAGCTAAGGAGCCCTTGATAGACTTCTCAATGTTTCGCAGAAACACGATGTTCCTTTCGACGAACATTTCAGCCCTCTTCCTGTACACGGCTCATTGGGGTACGCTGATCACGCTTTCGTTTTATCTTGAGGAGATTCAACATCTCTCCATTCTGACGAGCGGCCTCCTTCTTCTCGTTGAGCCTGTCGCGGTGACCATTTCGGCGGTGATAGGAGGTATCATCACATCGCGGACGGGAAGCAGAGATCCGACGATCGTAGGGATGGGAATCGCTGCCGCTGCGCTCGCCCTACTGGCCACTCTCAGCACCACTTCTACCGTCTTCTACATCGCTTTCCTACTAGCTATTCTGGGTACAGGAGTGGGAATCTTCGCACCTGGAAATACGAATGCGAACCTCGGTTCAGTCGAACCAGGCGAAAGGGCGATGGCGAACGGAGTTCTTGGCATGATGAGGTTCACAGGGCAGAGCCTCAGCATCGCCATCGGATCATTCATCGCGGGGAGCCTTGTCTTGGGCCAGTGCTTTGGTCAGGGTTGCACGTATACTCCCAATCAGGCCGCTGGCGCCCTCGACCTCTACTTTGCGGTCGGGTTCGTGCTGGCCCTCATTGGGATGTACTTCGCCTACCGGGGTCGAGAGGGGAGCATTCAGGGTGAGGCTGTGGCCTGAGCCGTCGGTTTCATGCGTCTCTGCTTGCTTCTCGACAACAGGATGTAAGCTCCCAATGCAACTACTACAACTCCCAAGATGACAGCAGGGGCTTCCTGGAGGTACGGCGAAGTCGATGGGGCGGAGGTGGACGCTGGGACGTCAAGGCCTAGGACCAACCCTGGCGTCGAACTGGGCAGGTCACCGCCGCCGGCTGGCACGAAGACCATCATGTCTCCTTGGATGTCTCTCCCGATCGAAACTCCGGAGGCACCCAACCCGCCCAGGTTGATGCTTCTGAGCAGATTGCCGGTCTCCTCGTTCAACGCGTAGAGCACTCCCTCCCTGTCGACCGCGTAGACGACGCCGCCACTTACGACCGCAGAAGAACCTTGGTACCTATCCTGCATCAGGAACTGCCAGTTCACCGTCCCGGTCGACAGATCTATTGAATACAGAGTCGAGTTTTGGCTGGCGGTAGGGTCTCCTTGGTAGATGTATCCATTTATTGTCTGGCCTTTGTACGAGAGCGGTCCCTTCGACATCTCTCCGCAAGCGTTCTGACTGGCTACGAAGAGGTTGTTCCCATCGAGAGCCGGAGCCATCTCGATGCCTCCGTCCGTGCCTGGACATATGCTAGAACCGACCATTTCCTGCTGAGAGGCTGTTAGATTGGCTTGGCTCCCAGCGTTGTCATTCGGGACATTTGACTGAGGAGAACCTATGTAGATTGGTGGGACTACAGGCTTGCCGGATGCTGCGTCCAGTACGTAGACGTAATTGTTCTTGGCAGCCTGAATCAACACCTCTCGCTGCTGGCCGTTCACTGTGATGTTCGCCAACGTGATGCTCCAGCCGCCTTCGTGCTCAGTCAGGTCGTGAGGGTTGATTTGGTAATACCAGACAAGCTGCCCGTCAGTGGCATTGAGTGCGACTACAGAGTCGGTGTAGAGATTTGGACCAGGCCTCAGTGAAGCGTCGTAGACATCGGCAGGATGCCCCGTCGAGAAGTAGAGCAGCCCGGTCCGATTATCCAGGGTCATGAGTCCCCATGCAGATCCGCCTCCCGTCAGGTTGGAGTTACCCCAGTCTCCCGAATAGGCTTGGATGTTGCCGAGACTTGCGCTCTGGTCCCAGCTAGCCTGGCCTCCTGCTGGAGGCACAGAGAACCACTGCCACACGAGCTGCTTAGTCTGGACGTTGTACGCGCGTACGTACCCCCGACCGCCGTAGTCACTCGTCGACGCCCTCACAATCAGTATGTTGCCATAGAGCAAGGGCGCTTTCTCGCCGAAGTAGGTCCCTGTGTTCCCAGGGATGTTTGCTCCGGTGTTTGGTATCACGAGCTCGACGGACCCGTTGATGGCATTCAGGGCATATACCGAGGTGTCTGAAGCCGTGAAGTAGATCGCGCCGTTGTAGTATGCTATGCTGCTTATGGTGTAAGCATAGGACCACCACGAGTCTTTCAAGAAGGCGGTCATGTTGACCTGATATGACCAGATCGTTCCCCCAGTACCAGCATTAAGCGCAATCACTCTGTTGTAGGGGGTGGCGAAGTAGACTATTCCATTCACGACGAGCGGGGTTGTCTCTATCCCCAGACTCGGGGCGGCCCCGGGAATCGTAAAGGGATTCACAGGGACTTGGTAGATCCATTTAACTTGAAGATTCTGCGCATTGTTGACGTTGATTACGTCCTGCGGATCGTTGTTTGTGTTGAACCAATTGTAGGCCGAGCTGGGCCAGTTTGCGTACTGAACTGATGACTGCGCCCTACTGGAATTGACCAGTTGGGGCCCGAGGAAGCCTGCTGCCAAGAGCAGCGCCATGACAAATGCGACATGCCTCACATTTTTCAATTCAGTCTGCCCGAACGCTCTGATGGACTTCAGACATGTATATCCATTTGCCCTAACGTCATTTAGCTTATATCTTGGTGCCTGAATAGCAGGAAGCCAATCGCAAACGCGATCGCAATCCATGCAACAAGCGCTATGGATAGTGCGAGGACCATGTTCCCTTTGAAGTAGTCATAGGCGAGGAGCCCCATGGCACCCCAATTTGAATCAGGGTAGCCGAGAGACACGGTGGTTAGAATGATGGCCAGTTGGATTGGATCGATTAGGACCAGGATCACTGCTGCAAATAAGCCGTATTCGAGATTCAACACGATCGCAAGTTGGGTTACGTCTGAAAGGGCCGTGAAGAGTAACCAGGTAAAGATGCCAATCACGAGCGCCGTGACTTTTCTCCTTGACAGAGTGGAAATGACGAAACCGAGTGCGAGCATGGCCATGTTGAGTAATGCGGCGAACAGGATTAGGTATCCTATTCCTGAGTATTGGGAGTAATTGGTTCTGTAAGAGAACACCGCTGCGGAACCGAAGCCGATTATCACAGATAGTGTCGTCGTCACCAAGAGTCCTACTGTCCGCCCGAAGAAGAATTCTGTCTTCGAGATGGGATTTGAGAGGATATATTGTAAGGTTCCTGACTCCCTCTCATCAACTATCGACGTTGAGGCCATTGGGAGAGCGAGGAGGGGAATAATAGGGAGAGAGAAACCTATCAGGACGGCCAGATATGACGCCAGGTAGTCCGCTGGTAGGATGTTGCCCTGTAATTCGACGAGACTTGGTATGTCTATTGCGAGGAGGAAGAATATCACCGTAAAGAGTATCAGCCACTTCGCCCTGATTGACTCCTTGAAAGTCAGAGAGAATACTCCCCAAATTCCCGAGAAGTTCAAGTTTCTCTGCTCCGTTGTATCAGCTTTACGTATTCAGATTCAATCTTGCTTCGTTCCACGAGCAAGTCGTCAATCTGTTCCCCCGAACTCAGCAGGTCCTTTATCAGCTTCAACTTGATGACGCTCGGCATCGACGCGGTAATCCATTCCCCTTCAAAACTAATCTCGATAGCTCCCCCAGACTCGAGGAGCCGTATGACAGACTCCTGCCCCTTCTTGTCCTTCACTCTCATATAGAGCGTGTCATTCACGCCCATGTTCTTCAAGAGCTCCTCCGGGACCCCCTTCCCGATCATCCTTCCGCGATCCAGTATCACGACCTGTGTAGCGAGTTCACCCAAACCGGTCAAGTGCGTGGTCGTCAGGAGGGACTTGCCGGCTGCCATGAGATTCTTGAGGAGCGTTTGGAACTCGAGCTGGCCTCTTAAGTCAATGTTGCTTGTGGGCTCATCCAACAAGAGGAGAGGAGGATTCCCGATCATGGCAAGGGCAATCCCCAGTCTCTGTTTCATCCCGTCAGAGAGCGCCCTTACCTTCTTGTCCTTCACTCGCCACAGGTCGACATACTTTAGCTTCTCTTCTGCTTCGCTTTGCTTTGTCTTCTTCAGTCTTGTGCTTAGGATTGCGTGGTCTTTCACAGAGATTCCCTCGTAGAATGCGTAGTTTTGCGGAACGTACCCAATGTTGGCCTTTGCTGCGCTCGAGTCCTTCTTCACGTTTAGTCCGTCGACTGTTATCCTACCGTCGAACGAAACCAAGTCCATTATGCAGCGAATAAGCGTCGTCTTCCCTGCTCCGTTCGGACCAAGGACCAACAGGTGCTTCCCGCGCCCCAGATCAACCGAAACGTCTTCCAATGCGTGGAACTTCCCATATCTCTTCGACACGTTCTCTGCCCGAAGTATATACGACGAGTCCGTTGGCGACCCGACCGACAAACACACGGTGGCCTCTAATTGAATCTTATAACGATTTTTGATGCCCGGCGTCCTAGGTATGCTATGTTGCGGTTGGATTCTCAGACGGAAGTTTTCGATTTCTGGATAGGACAAGGACGGCGATCGCGATGCCAACCCCTCCAGCCACAAGGGCATAAGCAGGGAGATTCGATCCTGAGTTAGTACCCCCATTGATTTGCACCGCACCGGCCGACGCCTGAGCCCCCTCAGGCAGATCGTAGTCATATGGGGTTCCAATCCAGGCTTCGAAGTTGAGGGTGATGCTGACGTTAGCATTCTTGAGCTGGCCTGTAGGGATTCCTGTATTGGAGGAGGAAACTGGTAGGGTTACGTTCACCGGCCCCCAGTGCGCTCCTGGGTAGAGAACCCTTCCTTGGCCTGTGTTGTTCGCTAAGTTCACTTCCCCCACAGCGGCTTTCAGGACATGGGATAGGTCCACATAGACCGTCACGACGAATTCGTAGTTAAGAATGTAGGCCTCCTGGCCTGTGATGCTGTCCACGTGAAGCGTGAGACTGACTACGAGGTTCGAGCCGGTGGACACTGTGGACTGGTACTGATAGTTCACGGTAAAATAACTCGAGCCGTAAGCGCCGGAGGACGAGAGATGGGTAGTGCCTGATTCATTCGGGCCAAGCGCCTGGACTGAAACTCCCGAGAGCACCATGGATGAAGCGATCAAGACTAGCAGCACTTTCTCAAGAGACGAATGGGACCGAGGCATCCTGACCTTGGCCCCTGAGACACCTAAAAAGTAAGCGTCCCCAGCGACTCTATTTGTGATTGCGCGGCGCTCAAAGCCCCCGCAGGAGAGAGACCTCCGTTCCAGGCTTTGTTCAGGTTAGAAGCGAGCGCTTGAAGCGCGTCGAACCAATCTGGGAATCCTATAAGGGCTACCAGTCCGCCTGACTGAACGATTTCCTTCGTAAGATTGGTCACCCCAAGAGGGAGGGTCTCCAGGGCCGACGCGACGGCAGGAGCGCTGGTTACGGAGTCTCGGGTCGGGTACACGTGGTAAGTGTCCAACGCCATCGCCTCTTGCGTCCCCTTTGCCGTCGCCCATTGGAGCCAGAGCCAAGCAGCTTCGGGATTGTTTGAGTACTTTGAGACTCCCACTCCTGCACCACCGAATGTCGAGAAAGATCCCTGGGGCCCCGCTGGGACCCGTTGAAAGCCGAAGTTTCCAGCCGCGACGGACCTGCTTGGGTCATCGAGCCAAGTTGAGAAGTCGTTCCAAAGAACCGCTGAAGCGGACACTCCGTGGGCGAGTGAATTGAAGACATCTTCCCAACTGTAGGTTGTCGATCCGGAGTCCGAGTAGTCATGGAACCTAACGAAGTTCTCTAGTGCAGCAACCACCGCGTCGTCATTGAGGTTAGGTGTTATCACGTTGCCGTCGACGTTCCACAGCTCTCCGCCAAAGCTCGCTACGTGGTTCAGGAACTCGTAAACGATGTCTATGTCAGGTGCTGCTTGGCTCGCAGCTGCGAACGGGGTGATTCCAGCTTTCTGAAGTACTTGGACGTTCTCAAAGAGCTCATCCCAAGTCTGCGGCGGAGAAAGTTCGAGCTTGTCATAGATGTCGGTTCTGTAGTAATGGATCATTGTCGGGGTGTCCAATGGGAGCACCGGAACTTGGCTAGAAGTTGTTCCTCCCGGCCCGAGGGACAGCGCAGGCGGGTACGTGCCCACATAGTCCCAGATGTACTGGTTGAAGTCCGAAAAGTCGAAATTAGGATAGGTGAGGTTTGGATATGTCTCCGCGAGTTCTATTGGCGACAGCGAATCCTTCGGGAAAGCGCCAAGATTCTGGTTGTCAACTCCAAACGCATCGTAGGTGGGGCTCTTCGTGTTAAACATGAGCGAGACATCCGACAGCTGCAGGGAGTATGGCTTGATTGAGTACAAATCGTTGATTCCTGTTGCTGAAGCAAAGTCACCATCTATGAGTTGCAGAGTCAGCGGCGTAAATTCCTCTTCCAAGGTCAGGTTGAGAGTCTTTCCCGCATACGGCCCCGAGACGGAGGACAGCCAGGTCAGAAAGTCTTGGTAATCAGGAAGGTCACTGTAGGAGGAAACCGACGAGGTTTTTGTTGTCGAACTCTGCGAAGATGGACCGCCTTGGGAGCCCTTGGGCAGGAGCAATTCGCCGAGTCCGAGGGCTGCGATGCCGACCCCAGCAGCCGTGAGCCCGTAACGGATGAACTGCCTTCGGCTGACCCTCGGCAATCGCCTCTAACCTCCCCGGAGGCGTGTCCTTTCAGACGGCACAGCGCCAAGTCGCACTTTGAGTCCGTCTATTAAGCATGCCCGCCCAGGAAACAGACGTTGACGGGCGCTCCAATTCTGCCCGTGTACGGATCGCATGTGGCGTCGCCGCTAGGAGCGCAGTCCAGTGGGCAGGTGCTGCAGGATTCATTCGGATCGCAGACTCCGTTTCCGCAAGACTGCTTGAATTGAGCGCACGCCGAAGAGCTCATACCTGCTGGACAAGGCCAGGTCGGGGCGTTGGCTGCGTGCGGCGCCAGATTGTAACTTTGCGGAACATAGCCGAGATAACTGGCCCAAACTCCCTCGGGTGCGTATCCAATCTGATATCCCCCCGCACCTCCAAGCGCCTGGGTCCTCGACAGAGATGAAGCGGACGAACCCGGGATTGTGAGGAAATAGAGCCCTATCCCGCCTCCCACGACGAGCAACGCAATCACGGTCACCAAAAGAATCTGATTCCGCATTTGTTTCATTTTAGGTTCAGGTCATTAATAAACCATATCTGAAAACAAAAAGCGCTGTCAACGAGGGGGTCTTGCTCGTCACGTAGCTTGCGCGCAATTCGACGCGAGGCAGAGGGATGGCGGTATTTTCTTACAGAAAAATTAGGAGGCGGGTTTCCTACGCCTTGCGGCTAGGAAGCCCGTCGCTATTATGAACACTGCTGCAATTGCTGCTACGCCATAGAAGACAGATGACGAAATGCCTCCTGTGGATGTAGTTGATACTGATGTCGATGTTACCGTTGGACCTGGTGATGTCACTGTGGTTGTGCCGGTCTGGGTGACCGTGCTAACTCCTACGCTCTTTGGTAGTGACAAAACCACCAAGTCGCCTAGAGGTGCAGATCCCGAGAAGTAAAGCCCAGGTTCTGCGATTGGCAAGAACATCTCTTCAGTCCCGTTGGTAGTGGCGCCGATGGATGGTAGGATGGTGAGCGGGCCGCCGATGAGCTTGTTCCCCACTACGGCACCGGTTTGGTCATTGACCGAAACGAGATACCCCGTAGAGAGCGTCAGGTATGCAACCCCGTCGCTGATTGTCACACCTCCTCTGTATCCGATGTCTGGGATGAAGTAGTGCCACATCTCCTTACCCGTCTGCGCGTTTATTCCGTACGCTGTGGCGTTGTCGGTGGGAGTGAATCCTGCGATTGTTCCCGTGCCGGTTCCCGATGCTGTTTGGTAGTTGGTGGTATTCATTTCCTGGTAGGCCAACACGCCCGGAAGGTTGTGCTGCACGGCTACGATCAAGTTGTTGACTGGATCATAAGCCATGTCGTTCTCGAAGCCTCCTCCTTCCCCTGGAAGCGAAACGAATGTTGCGTTATTCGGAGCAGGCCAAACGGAGTCCATTTGGGCCTTGTTGAGTATGTTCTGGATTTGGCAGTATTGGCAACGTGGAAGGTCGGTAGCTGGCGGCGTCCAGTACCAGATAAGTTGGCCTGTCTTTGCGCTCAGCTGGTAGATGTACGCGTCCTTGCAGCTCTTCATGACGACCTCTTGCTGCACTCCGTTGATGGTCTCATTGGCGAGGATCTGGTTCCAAGAGCAGTCCCAGTCCCACGAGTCATGTGGGTTCGTTGCGAATGCCCAAATCATCTGCCCGGACGTATCGTTTAGGGCAAGGATGCTCGCTGACCACAAGTCAGGACCTGGGGTGCATGGAGAGTCGTATGGGTTCCGGTTGTTGGTGGCCACATATGCTACTCCAGAGTGTTCGTCGAGCACCCATGGGCCTCCCCAGCTCTGCCCGACGCCGCCTGGAGATTGTCCGCCGAGATCCCTACTGCAGGTAGGCGTCTCTTTGTAACCCCAGTCGTTGTACAGGGTCGAGTTTTGGACGCTCGGTGAGAGCGTCTTGAGGTTCACCGCGCCGGTGCCGTTGAACGCCCATGCGCCAGTCAGGCTGTTAACATTCTGGATGTCCCAACTGGGATTAGAGCCGTCTTGCGGAGCGCTATCGAATGTGGTCCATAGAAGCTTTGGAGGATTGACGTTGATGTCCCAGCCTCGGAAAAATCCTCTTCCCGAATCGCTTGCGGACGTTCCGCTAGCTGACGAGACGAGTATTCCCCGCTGCTGATCTATTAGAAGTGCGGGAGAGATGTTGCTGTAATACCCAAGATTGCCAGCAATCCCGAAGTGCGTGGCATAGGTACCGTTCAGGATGGCGAAGCTCTCCTTCAACGTGCCCAGGAGCGCGTCCATGGCATAGACCTTCTCGTCGTTTGCGGCCATCCAAAGAGTCGGGCCGCCGAGTAGGTTGTTTGTCGTCAGGGCGATTGCGCTGTTGTGGAAGTGCACGAATCCGCTAGACCCGACGGGCGACAGAAACGTTGTCGCGTTGGGTCCGTATGGAAGTTCGTACGACCATATCAGCTTGCCGTTCTGGGCGTTGAGAGCGTAGATCCCGTTGTAGTCAGTGATCACATAGACTATTCCTTGATAGACTATGGGAGTCACGGCGATTCCTGGAGCGGCGAAACCTGGGAATCCTGAAGCGAAGTTTGACCACTGGGATGGAACTCCTGGAGTGGGGAATAACCAAGCGACCTGGAGGTCGCTTACGGTCGAGGGTGAAATCTGAGTCTGCGGGTTGTAATTCTGATTCAACTGGTTTCCGTCCTCGTAGACCCATTGTTGGCCGGCTGCGCTGGTTGATTGGGCGTCAGTCGCCAGGATGAAAGCTGGTGTTACCGAAGAGAGTGCGAATACGATCGCTATTAGAATTGCAATGATGCTAGTTTTTCGAAAAATACCGTTCATATTTTCATCCGCGAAGGAGCTGGATGGCCTATTTATCGCTTTGCCCATGAATCTTGTGAGTCGGGTGGCGACTCGGGTTACCAACAACACGCGAACTCCGTCATCTTTATTTCGGAATTCTCCCGCGCTCTGGGCCGATGTTCCCTGAGCTCAAGGAGATTCGAGAGAGGAGAGACGCCCTGGGAATCAGCCAGAGGCAACTTGCGAAGAGGGTAGGAATAAGCCAGTCGAACGTAGCCAAGATTGAGGGGGGCAAGCTCAACCCCAGTTACTCTTTGGCCATGCACATTTTCGCTGTGTTGGACACGGAGAGTGCAGTGAGCTTGGGCCATGTGTCCGAATTGGCTTCCAAGCCCGTTGTCAGTATTCAGAGGAGCGACTCCGTGTTGCAGGCAATCAAGATTCTGCAGACCACAGGGTTCAAGCAGATACCAGTCAGAGATGAAGAGTATTGGACGGGGTGCGTGTACGAAAGGACTATTGCTCGCCTCATAACAGAAACTGCGGATCCAAGAGAGATTCTTCGGATCAAGGTTGGGAGCGTAATGGATAACGCTCTACCTACAGTCGCCGAGGAGACCCCGATTACGACAATAATTCCCTTGCTTCAGCAGACCCAGGCAGTCCTCGTCGCAAGACGAGGTCGAGTGACGGGAATAGTGACAAACGCCGACCTCCTCAAATTCATACGTCCTGACTCCGATATCTTCGTGTTGAAGAATCGGGGACGTCGGGCTACTTCCTAGTCGCGTCGTACGCGGCGTGCGCAAGAGAGGGCATTCAAATAGGCAACCCATCTCCAAACAGAAGAAACAAAGGTTGCAGAAGACTTATTTTCCAATGTCGGCGAGCGTCAAAACAACGATGAACCAGCGGTCTGTCCTGACCATGGCTGTTTCGATCATAGTGGCAATCGCTGTGCTTGGACTTGTAGTTCTTGTTCCCGGAACCCCGAGTAAGGTTGGCGGGACGAGTGTGACCGCAACAGGAGCAAGTCTAAGCATTGTGGGGGACGAACTCACGGTCGGATTTGAATCGGGCCTCTGGAACATGACGTTAGTGAACTCAGGGAACGTAGGAGTAACGAAGATTATGGCTGTTCTTGCCACTCCGACACAAACCGAGGTCTGCACGGGAATCCTCGGAGGTGTCTCCTTCAAGAACTGTCCGGCAACTCAAGTAGACCCTATCGCTCCAGGCACGAGACTTAGCGCCTATGCGAGTGGGGCAGGACCAGGGTCGGCTACAGTGGGAGATTCCTACACGGTGACTGTCGTGGCCCTGTTCTCAAATGGCCAATCCACGAACATGACATCGACAGTTGTCGCACAGAGCGCCTAGGACGAAGGACGGAGTGAAAGATGAATGTCTGTCTAGGGTGGAAAGCTTTAAGATTAAATCGTTAGACTCGCTTTTCGATGCCGCTTCTTAGCATCGACAAGCTGTCTCGTTACTTCATTTATGCTGCGATTCTCAATCTCATCGCAGCGGTTGTGATAACTATCCCAGTGATTGTTCCAGAATTCACGTTTCCACTCGTACTGACCGTATGGCCTGGAACGTGGATCTTCATAGCCTACTTCCTCTTCTTGATCGTTGCGGTCATGGGGACTCTAGGCTGGGCGGTCCTTCTCGATTTGACCAAGAAGCACTTCAAGAGAGAGTATGTCAACCGGTACATGGCGGAGGCTCACCTCACCCTGACGATGCTCGGAATCTACGGACAGACTAGCCTAATGTTCTCTGTGGGATACCTCGGAGGGTACGATGCCCTGCTCGGGTTCGGCAGGACGACAATTACTCAGGGCGTGATTGGGTGGATGGTAGTGCCGATCGGGGTGTTCATCTATCTCTATCTCCTAGGAACGGTGATCGGCGTTGCTAACGTGCTCTTCACGATAACAGGAAGAAACGAAAACTGATCGGCGTGAAGTGGGACCCAATACGAAAGCCCTAACAGGAGCCTATGCCGGTTGGGTGCGATAAGCGAGCATGCGCCCGGCTAGCCACCTTGCGCTGGTTCTTGTCATCCTGTTGCTGATTCTCCTTTCAGCGACTGAGGGCGCCCTTGCTCAAGCGATCAATCCCCAAAGCTGGACCGGGCCGGACAACGAATATCACCTGAACTGGAACTTCTCTCCCCAAACGGCGATCACCGCGTCGAACGTGGCATCTCTTGAAGTCAAGTGGTCTTACCCGGTTCCCGATGCCCCGTCGCTCCTGAGCAGTGCCCAAGGTGCGATGGTAACGCCTCTCGTGGTCAATGGAATCGTATACACAGTCGCAAATTGGGGAGCCGTGCTTGCCTTGAACGCAGCGGACGGGGTCAATATTTGGTTCACGAACCTGCCTCTAGCGCAGAACTACTCCAGCTACCTGCAGCCCTCTGTGCCCCCGTCTCTGGGCATTCCACTGGGCCACTTTCATCAGATCCTCTATTCGACGCATATCCTCGACCAGCCACTCGTTTGGGTCATTGCGAACACGTACCAAGTCTTTGCGCTTAACGCATTCACGGGCGAAGTCGTTCTGAACTTTAACCCTCTCCTCCAGGGGATGAAGTCGATTAGGGGGAACTTCGGAGTCTATGACCAAGACACTCCGTCGATACTGTTAGATGAGAAACGGGGCCTTCTCCTCTTTGGACCTTCGGACAGTGAAGGGGAAAGTTCCGGAAGGGGATATCTCCAGGGGTGGAACGTGAATTCCACCAGTCCTAATCTTCTCTGGACCACATACATAATTCCTCCCCAAGACGGAACCGACCCAAGCTGGTCGCTCGACTCTGTTGCGAATATGACACATGCTTACATTTTCAACGGGACGGCCGCCGTCGACCTGAAGGCTCTCCCGCCAGATGCCCTAATGGGCATCCTTGGTTCCGACTGGGGGAATTTCGGATATGATGGAGTCAGGAGCTATGCTGGCGCAAGCACTGCCTGGGGCGGGCCATGGGCAATCGACGACCAAAGCGGTGTTGCGTATGTTGGAACGGACACGGCAACGCCCGACTGGAACGGAACTGATAGGCCCGGTCCGGATTTGTGGTCCGATTCGGTGCTTGCGGTGAATTTGACCGATGGCAGGTTGATCTGGGGTTTCCAAGCGATGCCGCACTCGCTTGGTGACCTGGACTGTTCTTGGAACGTAGTTCTCGCAAACGAGACGATTGGCGGTGAGACCCAACCGGTGGTCTACAAAGGATGCAAGGACGGCTACGTTTTTGCTCTTAACGGACTGACAGGGTCGATGATTTGGTATTTGAAACCCCAGAGTGTGAAATTTGACAACGTCTTTGTGGCCAACCCACTGAACCGGACAGAGATGGCCGATTTGAACTGGTATGGTTACCCTTCCACACGACCTATCCTACAGAACCCCAGCGACACAGGAAGTCTCGAGTCCGACATCGCGTATGATCCCGTCTCGAACTCGCTCTACCTTGTTACTTACAATGAGCCGAAACTGTTCAACATCGAAGATGTAGGATCGTCCTCAGTCGGGGGCTTCGACTATGCAACCTGGGAATTCGACTGGGGCACCGTAATTCAGACCATCGTCAATGATGGGCCAATCAACTCGACCGTGATGGCTGTCAGCGCCGCGACTGGCGGGGTGAAGTGGACGTACTCAATTCTAAACGAGCCGTACCGCGGTGGGCTGACGGTTAGCGCCGGTGTCGTTTATGTCTCTCTTCTTAATGGAACTCTACTGATGCTCAATCAGAACAGCGGCCGGTACATCAGTTCAAAGAACATAGGCGGTGAGCTGCTGATTCAGCCCTCGATCGCTCAAGATGTCTCGGGTAACACCGCAATCTTTCTTACCGACACGGGTTCGTCTAGGTGGGGACCAGTCTTTTCAGGATTTGTCGATGCGCTTACTTTGGTCAAGACGCCGGCGGGACCGTCTCAATCACTTCCTTACTTAGAGGGTGCCGCTGCTGGCTCGCTATCGGTCGCGGGCGCTTTACTGATCTATCGGTTGCTCAGCCGAAAAACACACTAATAAGGAACCTTTCGGGTCGGTGATTGAATCGGTGGGTAGGTTTGCAAAAGGACATCGTCTTTGAGGGCATTCTCGCCACGCTCGTAAGCACGCTGTTCCTCGTCATGACATACGTAGAGATACCGTTCTATCCTCAGAGGAGAAGCAATGCAACTGAACGAAGCAGCCAGATA